>NZ_JAINFK010000010.1 GCF_019966575.1 Oricola cellulosilytica
CGACATCGCCCACCTCGCATCCGCCCTGTGCGACCTCTGGTCCCAGTGCGCCCTCGCAAGAGCCGTCGCGTAATAACGTTTCGCCCTTGCAAATCGCTGGGCCGCGGGTTCAGATTGCTTCCTTCCGACAGTGAAGAGGAGCAATCTGCCTTGAAACCGGTCATTATATCAGCACTGGCCATGAGCATGGTCGCAACCGTTGCGGGTGCCCAGGAAATCTCCGGCGATCCGGCCGCCGGCGAGAAGGTCTTCAACAAGTGCAAGGCTTGCCACGTTGCCGACGAGGCGAAGAACAAAGTGGGCCCGCATCTCGTGGGCGTAATCGGCCGCACCGCGGGAACCGTCGAGGATTTTAGATATTCCAGCGCGATGGTCGAGGCTGGGGAGGGAGGACTCGTCTGGGACGTGCCGAGCCTGTCGGAGTACCTGGCCAAGCCGCGCGACAAGGTGAAAGGCACCAAGATGGCCTTTGCCGGTCTCAAGAAGGAAGACGAGATCGCCGACGTGATCGCCTATCTGAACGAGCATCCTGCCGAGTAAGAGCACGCCGGACGGATAGGGCGGCATCTCCGCCCGGGCACGAGATTCGGATATCTCCGCGTGGCCGCTTAGGCGGGGTCTTTCCTCGTGTGGCCGGCCGCCTCATCACGAATTTCGGCACCATGCTCGTCGAGACGCGGGCTGGGCTGATCGCTCACCATGCGTCTGCCGTCAATGACCATCGGGCTGGCGACGCCCGGCACGGTGTTTCCATCGCGGTCGCGAAGGTCGAGGGAAAGTTCCCGGGCGATGATTTGCGGGTCGGCGAACATGTCGGCGATGGAGTTGATAGGACCCGCCGGGATACCAAGTTTCCCGCAATCCCCGAGCACCTGATCGCGTGAGCGCGCGGCAAGAAGCGGATCCAGTTCGCCCCGCAATGCCGGCCGGTTTTCGACGCGGGCGCGATTGGTGGAAAACCGGACGTCCTGCGAAAGTTCCGGCCGGCCGAGCATCCCGCAGAGGCGAGCGAACTGGCCGTCGTTCCCCACTGCGAGGATCAGGTGCCCGTCGCAGACAGCAAAGACCTCATAGGGCGCGATGTTGGGGTGCGCGTTGCCGAGCCGCTGCGGGGGTGTCCCGGTGGCAAGGAAGTTCAGGTTCTGGTTTGCCAGCACACCCGCCAGCGAGTCGAGCAGCGCCATGTCGATATGCGCCCCCTTGCCGGTCTCGCGCGCTTGCATCAGCGCGCCCTGTATGGCGATCACCGCGTACAACCCTGTAAAGATGTCTGCGAATGCAACGCCGACCTTCTGGGGCATGCCGTTCGGCTCACCGGTCACCGACATCAGCCCCGACATGCCCTGGATGATGAAGTCGTAGCCCGCCAGATCGGATTTCGGCCCGCTAAGGCCGAACCCCGTGATCGAGCAATAGACAAGCCTCGGGTTCCGCTTCTTGAGACTGACGTAGTCGAGCCCGTACCGCGCCAGCGTGCCGGCCTTGAAATTCTCGATCACCACGTCCGCGCCGGTGATCAGCCCGATCAGCAGGTCTCGATCCTCGTCCTTCTTGAAATCGAGTGCGATCGAACGCTTGCCGCGATTGCAAGCATGGAAGTACGCGGCCGACAGATCCTCGCCGTCAGCCCCCATAATGAAGGGTGGTCCCCAGCGGCGCGTGTCGTCGCCGGCCTTGGGCTCCTCAACCTTGATAACATCAGCGCCGAGATCGGCAAGCGTCTGGCCGGCCCAGGGCCCGGCCAGGATGCGCGCAAGTTCAATGATCCTGACACCTGCCAGCGGGCGGCCGGCACCCGCCGCCCGGTCCTTGGCAAGTGCAGGAATGAAGCTCATCTGGTGCATCCTCAGGATTTGGGCAAACGCCCTGTTGGCGAAAAGTGGACTATCAAACGGAACCGTGTGCGTCACCCTGCATTCTGGTTACAGGCAAAAGGCGGGCCCGGCGCGGCAAGTATCTTGCCGAGCGTGTGGAATTGCGGTGCGCCGCCGACACAGATTGGGGTGGACCGCACGGAGTGATCTGTGGGAGTTTCAGTGTTCCGGGCGCTGTGGAACTTTCCAGGGCGTCTCATTCCGACTGAAATGGAGAGAACCGGACATGAGCGGTCTTCTGGCCCTTCTCGATGATGTTGCAGCGATTGCAAAGGTGGCGGCGACATCTGTCGACGACGTAATGACTCAGGCCGTGAAGGCGAGCGCAAAGGCGTCGGGTGCGGTAATCGACGATGCGGCAGTGACGCCGAAATTTATTCACGGATTCGAACCCGCTCGCGAATTGCCGATCGTTTGGAAGATCGCCAAGGGCTCATTTCGCAACAAGCTGCTCATTCTCTTGCCGGCGGCGCTTTTACTCTCCGCGTTCGCCCCTTGGGCGATCATGCCGCTTCTCATGCTCGGCGGCGCATACCTGTGTTTCGAGGGTGCTGAGAAGGTCGTACACGTGTTTCAACCGGAGCAAAGTCCGGATGCGAAAGCCGCTGCGGCGACACCAGAAAATCCCTTGCACCTCGAGCAGGAAAAAGTGGCCGGCGCCATCAAAACGGATTTCATCCTCTCTGCCGAGATCATGACTATCATTCTGGCGGCCATTCCCGAAACCGGTTTCTGGATGGAGGCGGCTACGCTTGCCGCTGCAGCTGTCGGAATCACGATTGCGATATATGGCAGTGTCGCGCTGATCGTGAAGGCGGACGACGGCGGCTTGCATATGGCGGAGGAGGGCCGTTTCGCTGCCACTCGCGCGCTCGGTCGAGGTATCGTCAAGGCGATGCCGAGCTTTCTCAAACTGCTGACGACGGTCGGCACGGCCGCGATGCTTTGGGTGGGCGGTTCGATTGTGATCCATGGCATGGAATCGCTCGGTTTCGATTGGCTCGGACACCAGATAGAGGAAATCGCCGTCGCCGCCGGTCATGTAATTCCGGCCGCCCAGGGAGCGGTCGAATGGCTCGTGAAAGCGACCCTGGACGGCATATTCGGACTCGCGCTCGGCCTCCTTCTTATGCCCCTGGCCAACTCGGTCTTAGCGCCGATGTGGTCGGCCGTGTCCGGTGGAAGAGGGGTGGAAGAAACCGGCCACGGCTAGACTCGGAAAGTGTTCCGAAGCGCTACCTGGTGTCGGGAGCCTGCTGCCCGGATCGGACACGAGGTCCCAGCGCAAGGTAAAACACGGCGCTAACGGTCGCCATCGCCGCTGCGAATGCGTAAATTGCGCTCAGACCGCCGATTGGCTCCAGATAGGCTGCAATCGGTGCCGACAGAAACTGCGCCGTGAACACCGACATTGTCATATACCCGGCAGCCCGCCCTCGCATCTGCGGCGGAATTCGGCTGTAGAGCCATGTCGTGGCGTTCGGGAGAATCGTGCCGGACGCGATCCCCACAAAGATCATGAGGCCAAACACCACGGGCAGGGGTGGGATGACGGCCATCACAGTGAAGCAGACGGCAAGGACGGCAAAGGCACCGGCGGCGATGATGCCGGGCGCGATTCCGCCACGCAGCCGTCCATAAGAGAGGGAGGTCAGGCCCGAGGCCAGTGTCAGCAATGCGATCGCCATGCCCGCGACCGATGCCTGCTCGATTCCGAGGACACGAAACAGGAAGGGGAGCTTGAGCGGCAGCGTGTAAAACACCAGAAAGTTTGCGAATGCGCCGAAATAGACGATTCCGGCGAAACGCCACGGAAATCTGATTGCCGGATGTCCATCGTCCATCGGGTCCCGTACGCGCTCGCCCCGCGGAACTTTCAGGAAGATCAGAGGGATCAGCACCATCGGCGCGAGATAGACGGCGAACGGCCCGCGCCAGTGAAGGTCGGCCAGAAATCCACCCGCGAGTATGAACACGACTCCTCCGAAACTCATCGCGGCAGCCTGGAAGCCGAGAATGCGCGCGCGCTCGGCATCAGTGTACAGGCTGGCAATCAGCGCCATAGACGACGTCATGACGCCGGCGACCGCGACGCCAAGAAATGCACGGCCAACGAGAATGTGGCCAATCAAATCGAGATAGAGTCCCGAGGAGCCGGCGATCACGTAGAGCACGATTCCCGCGGCGAGCAGTCGGCGCTTCGGCAGGTGGTCCGCCAGAAACCCGGCGATCGGCGACATCAGCGCGATCGCGAGGCCGGGAACCGTCAAAACCAGAGGTACGAGCGTTCCGGCCTCCGGCAACGAAGCGAAGTGGTCCTGCAGGCCCGGCAGCGACGGAGCGATGGTCGCGCCCGCCATGACCGTGAGTGTCGCGCACATCAGCAAGATGATGAGTGCGGGGTTGCGCGCATCGCGGCGACGGGTCATGCGGACGCCTTCTGGCGGATCCACCCGATCAGATCGTCCACGGCTTTTTCGCCGCCGATCTCGTTGAGCGTTTCGTGACGGAAGTCCGGGTAGATCTTCAAGGTGACATCGGCAAAGCCGGCTGCCCGCAACCGCCCGGCCTGCTCGCTGACAGCCTTGGCCCGGTTCGTCGCCGGATCTTCCCCGCCGCCGGCCAGATGGAGAGGTAACGCCTTGACCGCTGACGACGCATCACGCACCTCGGCCCCGCCATAGATCAGGGCGAACACGTCCTGCCACATTCCGACGCTTGCGGGCCAACCGCAATGCGGGTCGGCGATATAGGCGTCGACGATCTTTTCGTCATGCGAAAGCCAGTCGAAATCGGTGCGCCGGTCCTTGACCGACTTGGCCCACGTTCCGAACGTCAGCGCCGGCAGAATTCGCGACGGCACGTCCGAACCGAGCCGCAGCCGTTCCCAACGCAGCAACCCTTGCGCGATGCGGCCGGCAATCCCGCCGGAGAAGTTGGCATTCCAGACCGCCGCGCCCGCAAGGCCGGACGGGTTCCGCAAGACGTAGTTCATGGTGATGAGTCCACCCATCGAATGGCCGAAAATGAACACGGGCAGGCCGGCGTGCTGGTCCGCGATATGCGCGTGGACCGAAGCAACGTCGTCAAGGACCTTCGTTCCTCCGTCGCCCTCGTTGGAAAATACGCCGAGCCGCGCACCGGGGGCTTTTGTTTTACCATGGCCGCGATGATCTTGCGCATAGACGTGGAAACTTGCGGCCGCCAAACGCTTCGCGAATTTCGCGTAGCGCCCGGCATGTTCGGCGAGGCCATGATTGATCTGGATGACGCCGAGTGCCGTCCCGGGGGTCGGCTCGTGATAGAGATTGAGCGACGCGCCCGTGGCGCTGTCGAGTGTGCTGTTCCGGGAAAATCGCATGAACAAACCGAACCGGTTGAGCGATCCAACTGCCCGTCCACGCGGCCTCCTGTCAAGCGTCCATGCCCAGGCATCAGGTCCTGGGCTGAAGCGGGCGCGATTTAACGGCTTTGAAATGCTTTGCGGAGCATCCTTCGGGCGATCCGAAGCAACACCGACCGGCTCTGCGAAAATGCGGCAAATGAATAACTCCCGCAAAAACCGGGCAGTGGCGCGGCTGTGGCCGCTGTTCGGGTTTCTGGCGGCAGGGTTCCTGGTCATGGGGCTAGATATTGCCGATGGCGTCGGGTTCCTGATCGACGTGGACGACCGCATGCGTGCCCTTCAGATCCGCGATCTCGTCGCGGACGGTCAATGGTTCGACCGGCGGATGCCCTTCATCGCCATGCCGCAGGATTACGTCTCGCCTTGGTCGCGGCTGGTCGACCTACCCTACTATCTGACGACACTTGCCCTGAGGCCCTTTCTGGGAGACGACGCGGCCCTTTCGCTCGCCCGGATGATCTGGCCACCCTTGTTGTTCGTCATGCTCGGCATGTTCGCTGTCCGCACGATGCGGTTCATCACCGACGGCGGCATTACCCCTGTGCAGTCCGTCCTTGCCGCATGCCTGATGAGCTTCGCCCTTTGGAACTTCGTTCCCGGGCGGATCGACCATCACGGCCTCCAGTTGGTGCTGATGATGGCGCTGCTTTCCGGCATTGCCGACCCGCGTCCCGTCCGCGGCGGTCTTCTGGCGGGCGTCGCCGCGACGCTCTCCATCTCCATTGGGCTGGAAACCCTCCCATTCATCGCTGTTGCGTTGGGGGCCTTGGCGCTGGTTGCAGCGCTGCAATTCGATGATGCCCGTCTGCGTCTGCAAGCGCTCGGCTGGGCATTCGGCCTGTCGGCACTTCCGGTTGCCTTTGCGCTCGCCGGTCCGTCCGTGGTTGCCGATAATGCCTGCGATGCGCTTTCCGCATTCTGGGTGAGCGCCATTCTCCTCGGCGGCGCCGTGGCGGCGCTGACGCCACTTTCCTGGAGAATAGGCGTCCTTTCACGCGACCACGCGGTTGTCTGGCGCCTCGCCTCGCTTGCCGTGCCTGCCACCGCTGCCGGTATCGCGCTGGCCGTTGCATTCCCCGCTTGTCTTGATGGACCCTATCAGATGATCGATCCGGTCAGCCGCGCCTTCTGGCTCGATCGGGTACAACAGGAAGGCGGTGTCGCCTATCTCCTCGAGACGGGGGTGTTGAACCTGACCTCGATGCTCGGCATCTTCGCCCTGTTGAACGTCCTTGCTGTTCCGGTGGTTTGGCGCGGCATGCGCTCCGGCCGCTACGGCTTGGCTATCGTCTGGCTCGTCTCCGCCGTCGCCACCCTGGCGGGTTTCGTGCAGATTCGTTTCATAACCTTCCCGGCGGCTTTCGTGCCGCTGTTGATTCCGCTTCTGATCGGCACGGCGGCGGGCGGCGGTATGAACTGGCGCTTGCTTGGGGCATTCGCCCTACCTCCGATACTGGTGATGTTCTGGCTGACGGCGTTTCCGCCGGCGCCATTCACGCTCGACGCCTTCGACCTGATGGCCGATGACCGTTGCAAGGGCGAGGACATGTCGGTCCTGGCTGAAGCGCCGGCCGGCCGCATAATGACGCCCTTGGGTCTTGCCTTTGCCATCGCCGAGGAGCCCTACGGCCACACCGTGGCGGCGTTACCCTTCCACCGCGCTTCGCCTGGGATCCGCCGCGTCGCGCTGGCGTTTGCCGGCGAGAATTCGGCAGAGCGCCGCGAAGGACTGGAGCCGTTCGACTATCTGGCCGTGTGCCGGCGCGACGGCGGCCATGACCTTTCCGGTGCGCGGCTCTATCGGGCACTGGTTCAGGGCCAGGATGTCCCGGGTCTGGTTCCGGTAAACCCCGACAATGCATCGCGCTTTCGCCTATATCGGATCGACGTGACCGCCCCGGACGCCTTCGCCTTGCCTCCGGGCGGCATGTGAGACCGGCCCCAGCGCCGGGCGGATTGCGGTCATTCTGTCAGATGGGAAGTGCAGACGGGTTGCGGGCCGAAGACCGCAAGTCCCGCGCCGAAGCCCTATCGCTTCGGCGCGGACGATTGGCTTAATTCTTGGCCTGCTTCTGGGTGTGGTGTTCGCACGTCACGGCCGGGTTGAACGGAGCCGCAACGCCGTTAGGATTGTCCCGGAAAATCCAGACATGCTGGTCATAATGCGGCTCGAAGCCATGCGCTTCGTCGGCTTCCGTAGCGGGGTCGTCCGCCATCAGGTCCCACTCCCGGTCGCCGAACATCGGCGGCTTGGTGTTGCCGGCGGCTTCCCATGCCTTCACCCAGACGAGGTTTTCAACGGCCACAAGTTCCAGCGAGCCATCGGCCTGCGGCTCATATATGATGATCGAGGGCTGCAGGAAGTCGGTATGCGTTGAAGCGCCATTCACGCGGGGTTCTGGCGCGGATATCTTGAGCCGCGCCGGATGCAGATAATGGATTCCCATTGCGCCCCATTCGGCAGGAAGTCCTTCCGCTGCCGCCGACACGCAGTGCCCCTTCGGGTCGGGAATGTATCCGTCCGCCAGCGCCTGATCCACGTCCTTGTATTTCTCGGTGGCGGCGCGAATGTCATCGAGACTTGCTTCGCCCGCCTGCATCGGCGAGGTGGTCGCAAGCATAACGAGCGATGCGAGTGAGATCGCCATTGTTCGGGTTCCGGTTTTCATTGTCTCTCCTCCGGTTTTGCTTCTTGCGCCGGGTTGTCATTGAAACAAGACGCCCTCCGAGCGCCTCAAGACCATGCTTGAACATGACCGCAGCCGGTAGATTGCTTGTTGCAGAGCGAATCTTCATCGATGCAGACTGCGCACGCATTTGCGGGATCGGCGAGCGGTCGCATTTTCGCGTTTTTTCCTGGCCACGCCGGAATATCGCTGGGGGAGCGCAGCGAACCATTGAGTGCACAGGCGCCTTCGCCTAAACAGCGCCAAAACCCTCCGTGCGGTTTTCGCACGAACAAGCAAGACAGGAAGACACTGCGTGGCGCGCCAATTCATTTATCACATGTCAGGTCTCAACAAGGCCTACGGCTCAAAGAAGGTTCTCGAGAATATCCACCTGTCATTCTACCCGGACGCCAAGATCGGCATCCTCGGACCGAACGGCGCGGGCAAGTCGACCGTACTCCGCATCATGGCCGGGCTCGACAACGAATATACCGGGGAGGCGTGGATCGCCGAAGGCGCGACCCGCGGATATCTGCCGCAGGAGCCGCAGCTCGACGAAAGCCTGAACGTGCTCGGCAACGTCATGGAGGGCGTTGCGGACAAGAAGGCCATTCTCGACCGCTACAACGAACTGATGATGAATTATTCCGACGAGACGGCGGAAGAGGGGGCGAAGCTTCAGGACATCATCGATAGCCAGAACCTGTGGGATCTCGAAAGCCAGGTCGAGATGGCCATGGAGGCGCTGCGCTGCCCGCCGGGCGACGCCTCGATCGACAATCTCTCGGGCGGCGAGAAGCGTCGCGTCGCGCTTTGCCAGTTGCTGCTGCGCCAACCCGACCTGCTGCTTCTCGACGAGCCGACCAACCATCTCGATGCCGAGACCATTGCCTGGCTCGAAAAGCACCTGCGCGAATATCCCGGTTCCGTGCTCATGATCACCCACGACCGCTACTTCCTCGACAACGTGACCGGCTGGATACTCGAACTCGATCGCGGCCGGGGCATTCCGTACGAAGGCAACTACACTGCCTATCTGGCCGCAAAGGCCAAGCGCATGGAGCAGGAAGGCCGCGAAGAGGCGGCCCGCAAGCGCGCCCTGTCGAGCGAGCAGAAGTGGATCGCGTCCAGCCCCAAAGCCCGACAGGCGAAGTCCAAGGCGCGCATCAGGGCCTATGATGAACTGGTGAAGAGCGCCAATGAGCGGCGGCCGGGCGACGCGCAAATCGTCATTCCGGCTGGCCAGCGGCTCGGCAATGAGGTGATCGAGGCCGATGATCTCACCAAGGGGTACGGCGAACGCCTGCTGATCGACGATCTGGATTTCAAGCTGCCACCCGGCGGCATCGTCGGCGTGATCGGCCCCAACGGCGCCGGCAAGACGACCCTGTTCCGGATGATCACCGGCCAGGAGAAGCCGGACGGCGGTCAGATCACCATCGGAGAGACGGTGAACCTTTCCTATGTCGACCAGAGCCGCGATTCGCTAGATCCGAACAAGACCGTCTGGGAAGAGATTTCGGGCGGCAACGACATCATCAAGCTTGGCAAACATGAAGTGAATTCAAGGGCCTATTGCGGCTCGTTCAACTTCAAGGGCGGCGACCAGCAGCAGAAGGTCGGCACGCTTTCGGGTGGCCAGCGCAACCGTGTCCATCTTGCCAAGCTTCTCAAGGAAGGCGGCAACGTCGTACTTCTCGACGAGCCGACCAACGACCTCGACACCGAGACGTTGGGCGCGCTGGAAGACGCGCTGGAAAATTTCGCCGGCTGCGCCGTCATCATCAGCCACGACCGCATGTTTCTCGACCGCCTCGCCACGCACATCCTCGCCTTCGAGGGCGACAGCCATGTCGAATGGTTCGAGGGCAACTTCGAGGATTACG
The DNA here is from genome assembly GCF_019966575.1 of Oricola cellulosilytica. Lineage (GTDB taxonomy): Bacteria > Pseudomonadota > Alphaproteobacteria > Rhizobiales > Rhizobiaceae > Oricola > Oricola cellulosilytica. Next base: position 9,836 of record NZ_JAINFK010000010.1, read on the forward strand.
AGCAGGACAAGATCAGACGCCTCGGTCCGGAAAGCGTCAACCCGAAGCGTGTGACCTACAAGCGGCTGACTAGGTAGTCAGCGGTCATCGATATACAACTGCTCGGTCATGGCAAATACGAAAACTGGGCAGCCCCCTGCGCCGCCGCCTAGGATTCGGGGTTCTAATTTACCAAAATGGGTTGTCGATGCGCCGTAAGTTCCCGATGCCTTGTCGAGCATTTTATGATTGGCACGAAGCCATTGCATAAGCTCAGTGGAGCGCGTGACCATGACGCCTACATCCACCACACGTAAATCAAAAAGTAGGCGAAAGTTGTTTAAGTCACGGTCGTAAAAAGGGTCCTTGTTGTTCCATTCGAGTTCCATAGCGACGCGATTGCGATAGCAGTCAATGTCGTGCGTAGGCGATTCTTCAGTGACCCCGTCGACCGATATGGCCGTATGAAACTGCTTCTCTACCCAGCCCCGTTTATAGAACTCGCTGTCCAAAGCCCCGGCAATTTCGGTTTTGTTTCCGCCTTTCGCGGCCAGTTGGGAGTGAGTAAGTTGGAAGGCAGATAACACCTCAATAAGATCATGCCACTCATTGGCAAAAGCATGCTCCAGAAGAGCCCGCGCATTGCGCCAGTTATAGCACCGCCAGCCCGGTATTAGCCCTTCGTCTGCAATTAGGCTCATTCCGCCGCCGAGTTATAGGCATAGGTCTTCCAAGTAGGCTTATAGCTTTCATCCGCCTGATTGCCCCAATAAGTCCATCCGGGTCGTGTTCCACGAGCGAACAGTTCCAGAAATGGCGCGGGCGAACAATCCTCGATGAGGTCGTATTGCTCGTCTGGTTTGCGAGAGTGCTCCCTTTTGCGCGACTGCATCATGTTAACCTGACTCCGAGCTGGAGGAAGCGTGCGCGCGTTTTTTCCACGAACACCGAACAGAAGTAGTTCTGTTACATTCCGAAAATAGAAGCCGACGCCGCGGCCATCAGAACCGCCGTCCTTCCGGATTTTATGCCATACGATGTTAGATTTGTATTGGAATCCCCAAGCCTCCATCACGCGGAGTCCATCAGGCAGGAGGGCATTCGGAACCCAAAGGTAAAGGTGCGCCGGATCGACCGTCAGCGCCTTGACTGGAAGCGCGCAGATGTCGTCGGTTGTCATCGTTTCGTAGCGGCTTAGCCGCCTATGCTCGGGCGCAACTTTCCCCGTTCTATTTATGAAACGCCAGGGAGGATCAGCGAGCACGGTTTGAAACGCCTTTCCGCCTGTCGAATTCAGCAAATCCAGCGCAGGACTTGGCAATTCAACATTCATGGCAATCTCCCCAAAGAAAAAGAACAAAAGCAGAACCAATTGACTCTGTCAACCTAACCGATTCGGAACCTTTAACCCGTTAATTCCCGAAAGCATCGTCGAGATTCACAGATATCCTGACAATTTACAGTCGGGTACGAGCGACTGACGGTCGAGGCTCTTCCATTCGGCAAGTCCACTGACGCGGTAGAAAATTTCCGCAACCCATTGGAACCAATTCGCTCTTCGCGCTTTTCAATCCAGTTGGGGTGCGAGGATTTCTGCTTGCTGACATCTGGAACAGCCACCGATACGCTTGATTTTCAGGCCGTTTTCGACGCCCTGCCGAGCCCGCATATGCTGCTCGACCGGGAGCTGTGCTATGTTGCCTTGAATGCCGCCTATGAAGCGGTCACCATGCGGCGCCGTGACGAACTGCTTGGCCGAAACCTTTTCGAAATGTTTCCGAACGAAGGCGAAGGAGGACGCCGCCTGCGCCAGTCCCTCGAACTCGTTCTCGAGACCGGCGATACCGACACGCTGGCTTACATCCCCTATGATATTCCACGCCCTGCCGAGCTTGGAGGGGGCATGGACAAGCGTTATTGGACCGCGGTTCACACGCCGATCTTCGGGAGCGACGGCCAGGTTTCGCACATTATGCAGAACACGGTCGACGTGACCGAAATGGTCAATATTCGGCAGGCGGCCTCTCTTCCCTTTCGTTCCGGTGAAACGCAACTGCTCGAGCGGGCCCGCGAGGCAGAGCAGCAGCACCGCGCTCTGCTTGCTGAAAGCACCGATTTCCGGCGGCTCTTCCAGCTCGCGCCCGGCTTCATCGCAGTTTTTTCGGGGGAAGACCATTTATGCACCTTCGCCAACGATGCCTGCCTGCGCCTCCTCGGAGATCGCAACCTCGTCGGACGGACCGTTCTCGAGGTCGTACCGGAAAGCGGCGAGCAGGGTTTTGTCGCGTTGATGGACAAGGTCTATCGCACTGGCGAACCGTTTCACGGTGAAGAAATGCGCTTTGTGCTCCAGCCGCTGAACGGGGGGGAGCCGAAGGAGATGTTTCTCGACTTTTCCTACGATGCGATCCGCGATCATGATGGTGCCATTACCGGGGTATTCGTTCAGGGTATGGATCGCACCCAGGCGGTCAAGACACAGAAGCGTCAGCAATTGCTGCTTGCCGAACTCAACCACCGGGTCAAGAACACGCTCGCAGCGGTCCAGTCTATTGTCTCGCAGACGCTTCGCTCTGCAAAGGGGCAGGATCAGGCGAGGATGGACATCGAGGCGCGGCTTGCCGCACTCTCCAAGGCTCACAACGTACTGAGCCTGCAAGAGTGGACGAGCGCCGATCTTCGGGAGGTTATCCGGCAGGAACTGAGCGTGCACGATCGGGGTCGCGTCAGCATTTCGGGTCCTTCACTAGGCCTGACTCCGAAGGCATCCATCGCTGTTGCGATGCTGATCCATGAACTCGCCACCAATGCGGTAAAATACGGTTCCCTGTCCACGGAGGAGGGCAGGATCGATCTTGAGTGGAGCCGGACAAAGAATGGTCAGCTGACCTTGAAATGGCGCGAAACCGGCGGTCCAACGGTTCGCGAGCCGGATCGCAAGGGCTTCGGAACACGGCTGATCGAGGGCATCGTCCGGGGTGAATTGCGTGGGGTCTACGAACCCGATTACGCGGCGGACGGATTTTCGTGCACCGTCGTGCTGGATGAAAACGAACTTACGGATGACAACGAATGAACCACGTCTCATCGAATCGGGACGGCCCCCACGCAGGCTTGTCGGTGCTCGTCGTCGAGGACGAGACGCTCGTCGCGATCAATCTGGAATCGATCCTCGAGGATCTCGGCCATACGGTCATAGGTCCCGTCATGCGCCTCGATGAACTCGAGACTATGGTCGACGGCGGTGTCGAGGCCGATTTGGCGATCCTCGACATCAACCTCGCCGGAGCGGAAGTCTTCCCGCAGGCCGAGCGTCTGTCCGGAGCGGGCATGCCGATTGTGTTCACCACCGGATATGGCGCCAAGGGGTTGACGGGAAACTGGAGCGAATTTCCCGTTATCCAGAAACCCTACACGGCGGACGACATTGCTGAATACTTGTCGCGACTGAAGGCGAGCGAACCGGTCTCCGTGGGATCCTGACATCCTCCGCCCCGGCCTTTTGCCCCTGCGCGCAACGTGATGCGGTAGTTTTACAACGACCGGCTTGTCGCGATCGATGCCGGCGATAGAGTGGCGCTCTGTCAAACGGGAGGAGGCGCCAGGTGGGGGAAGCGATGGAATTCGACTATGCGATCGCCGGTGGGGGGTCGGCCGGATCGGCGCTTGCCGCGCGCCTGAGCGAAGACCCCAAGGTGACTGTCTGCCTGATCGAGGCGGGCGGTGAAGGCAAGGATCTCTTGATCCGGGCGCCGCTCGGCGTCATCACCATGTTGCCGGGATACGGCAAGTTCAACAACTGGGCTTATCAGACCGTGCCGCAGCCGGGACTGAACGGACGCAGAGGCTACCAGCCGCGCGGGCGCGCTCTTGGCGGATCAAGCGCCATCAATGCCATGCTGTATGTCCGCGGCCACCCTTCTGATTACGACGGCTGGGCGGCCGATGGATGCACCGGCTGGGCTTGGGACGATGTGCTGCCCTACTTCCGCAATTCGGAGCGGAACGAACGTGGTGGCGACAGATTGCATGGCGCGGATGGTCCCTTGCATGTCTCGGAGCAGAAATCCGTGCGACCGGTCTCGCAGGCGTTCGTCGACGCCTGTACACAAATGCAGCTTTCCCGCAATGCCGATTTCAACGGTCCTGAGCAGGAAGGGGCTGGGATTTATCAGGTTACGCAATTCCACGGAGGCAAGCGTGAAGGAGAGCGCTGCTCGGCCGCTGCAGCCTATCTCCATCCGGTCATGAACCGGCCGAACTTGAAGGTCGTCACGAGGGCGTTGGTCTCCCGGGTTGAGTTCGACGGGCGGCGCGCCACAGGGCTCGCATATCGCAAGGGGACGGACGAAATGACCGTCGCCGCGCGGCGGGAGGTGATCCTCTGTGGCGGCGCATTCAATTCTCCGCAATTGCTGATGCTGTCAGGGATCGGGCCGGCCGCGGAACTGAGACAACACGGGATAGAGGTCCGGCATGATTTGCCTGGGGTCGGCAAGAACCTGCAGGATCATGTCGACTTCGTTCTCGGATGGAAAACCCGCGACACAGACGTGCTCGGCCTTGGCCCTATTGGCGCGTGGAAGATTGTCCGCGACATCGCGCGCTGGCGCCGTGACGGCAGTGGCATCGTTGCGTCGCCCGGTGCGGAGGCGGGCGCGTTCGTCAGGTCCGACCCCTCACAGATCAGGCCTGATCTTCAACTGCATTTCGTGGCGGCACTGGTTGACGATCATTCGCGAAAACTGCATCTCGGTTACGGTTACTCCTGCCATGTTTGCGTTCTCCGGCCGCATTCACGCGGGGAGGTTTCCTTGGCCAGCGGCGATCCTTCCGCCGCCCCGCTCATCGATCCGAAGTTTCTGTCCGACGAACGCGATGCCGCTTTGCTGCTCCACGGCGCCAAGATCACCCGCCGCATCCTGGAGGCGCCGGCACTATCACCTTACCGCTTGCGAGAGGTTTATCTAGACGGCGTCAAGACGGATGACGAGTTGATGGCCCATATCCGGTCACGTGCTGACACGGTCTATCACCCTTCCGGCACTTGCAAGATGGGTCTCGACGAGAGGTCGGTGGTGGACCCGCAATTGCGTGTATACGGCGTGAACAGCCTCCGTGTCGTCGACGTATCAATCATGCCGAACTTGATCGGTGGGAACACCAATGCCCCGGCAATGATGATCGCGGAGAAGGCGGCCGATTTGATAAGGGAGGCTGCGGCCGCGTGACATCGGATAAGAAAAGACCGGGCGCGCTGGGAGGAGGATAGCGGCCCGGTCTCGGTGATGAGAAGGCTGGGAGGAGGATAGCCTTCGCATTCTAAATCTCGAACTGCCGTGGGAGGAGGATACGGCGTGTTCTTGATGGATTGTATATGCGTCCCTGCAGTCCGAAATTCAATCATTTATTGTGCAATGCACATATGCAAAAAACGCATAGCTGCTTGAGGAGCGTGCTTGCTCTTTACGCCGGGCCGAAAATCCCGCTCAGTATTCCCAGCCTCGAGCCTTGGTGATCAGGAAATCCCGGAACGCTTGGAGTTTGGCGCTCGATCGCATCGCCTCCGGATAGACGAAATAGGTGTCAAACGAGGGAAGTTCGACATTTGGCAACAACTGGACGAGGCCCGCATCGGGCTCGACCGCATAATCGGGAAGCATGGCGATGCCAGCGCCTCGTTGCACCGCACGCTTGATCGACATCACCGAATTGATCTCGAGTACCGGCACGCGCGGCTCCTCGCCGTCACGGCCCAGTGTGAGGAACTTGCGCATCTCCATGAGATATGCCGGAGCGGGCTCGCCGAAACTGACGATACGGTGCTTGTCGAGGTCTGCCAAGGTCTCTGGACGCCCGTGCTTGTTCATGTAGGCGGGTGAGGCAAAGACGTGAAAATGCACGGTGAACAGCTTGCGCTGGATCAGGTCCGGCTGCTGCGGCTGGCGCAAGCGGATCGCGCAGTCGGCCTGCCGCATGTTCAGATCGAGCTCCTCGTTCGACAGCATCAGATGCAACTGAACGTCCGGATAGAGCTCGAGAAAATCCTGGACCCGGTAGGTCAGCCAGCCCGAGCCGAGCCCGATCGTTGTCGTGACTCGCAACTGGCCGGACGGCCTTTCCGTGGAATCGGAGAGTTGCGCGCGCACCGTCTCCAGCTTGACGAATACGTCATTCGCCGTCCGGTAGAGCAGTTCACCCTGCTCGGTCAGGACCAGCCCGCGGGCATGGCGGTTGAACAGCGTGACGCCGACCTCATGCTCCAGCGCGGATACCTGCCGGCTCACGGCTGACTGCGACATGTGCAGCTTTTCGCCGGCATGGGTGAACGAGCCGACTTCCGCCGCCGCGTGAAAGACGCGCAACTTGTCCCAGTCCATCGGCATGGCGTCCCCCGTAAAGCCCTATTCTGCGGCTTCGAGTTGCACTTCCTGCGCGGCCAGCCATTTCTCCGCCTCGAGCGCGGCCATGCAGCCAAGTCCGGCCGCGGTTACGGCCTGTCTGTAGATATCGTCCGTCACATCACCGGCAGCGAACACGCCGGGCACGCTCGTGACAGTGGAATCGGGAGCGGTCCAGAGATAACCATTCGGCTTCTGCTTGAGCTTGCCCTCGAACAGCGAGACGGCAGGCGCGTGTCCGATCGCGATGAAGATTCCATCGACCGGCATTTCGGTCACTTCGCCCGTCTTGACGTTTTTCAGCCTTGCGCCGGTGACGGCCGCGGGAAGGGCAGGGTTGGTCTTCTCGCCCGTGATCTCGTCGAGCACGGTGTTCCAGATAATCTTGACGTTTTCCTTGGCGAACAGCCGCTCCTGGAGGATCTTCTCGGAGCGCAACTCATCACGGCGGTGAACCAGTGTCACGGATTTCGCAAGATTGGCGAGATAGAGCGCCTCCTCTACGGCGGTGTTTCCGCCGCCGACGACGATCACGTCCTTGTTGCGGTAGAAGAACCCGTCGCAGGTGGCGCACGCCGAGACGCCGTAGCCCATGTATTTCTGTTCGCTCTCGATACCCAGCCATTTCGCCTGCGCACCGGTCGCGATGACGAGGGCATCGGCGGTGTAAAGGGTCCCGCTGTCGCCAGTCGCCCGGAACGGGCGCGTGTCGAGATCGACTTCCGTTATGATGTCGTTGACGATTTCGGTGCCGACATTCTTCGCCTGTTCGAGCATCTGCTCCATCATCCACGGCCCCTGGACCGGCTCAGCGTAACCCGGATAATTCTCGACCTCCGTCGTTATCATCAACTGGCCGCCCTGCTCCAGACCCGCGACGAGCACCGGCTTCAGCATGGCGCGCGAGGCATAAATCGCAGCGGTATACCCGGCCGGACCCGAACCGATGATGAGAACAGGGCTGTGTTTGACTTCGCTCATGACGAACCTCTTTGGCGTGCGGACGCGGCCCGCAAGCTGAATGACCTCGGCGTTATGTAATGGCGAGGGGCACGGCGGTGCAAGTGCGCGGCCGGTCTGCGCACAGCCGAACCTCCGATCTGCGGCCCGTTCGCCCATTTTTGTTGCGGCTGTGAAATTCAGGCAATAGGTAGTTTGTATGACAGGCGCCCTCGACCTCGATTCGATAGACATGGCCATTTTGCGGGAATTGCAGAATGATGGGCGCATAACCAATGTGGAACTCGCAAGCCGCGTTGGCATTTCCGCGCCTCCCTGCCTCCGCCGCGTCCGGCGTCTGGAGGAAACCGGCGTCATCACCGGCTACCGCGCGATCCTCGACGGTCCGAAACTCGGGCAGGAAATCGAGGCGTTCTGCCTGATCGGCCTCCACCACCAGTCGGACAGCGACCTCAAGGCTTTCGCTACCCTGACACAAGGCTGGCCGCTGGTGCGCAAGGCCTGGATGGCCTCTGGAGACAGCGATTTTTTCCTTTACTGCGTCGCGCCGGACTTCAAGACTTTCCAGACCTTCGTTCTGGAGGAACTGACCGCCACCGAAAACGTAGATACCGTCCGCACCGCCCTGACTATCCGCAAGGTCAAGGACGAAGGAATGGTCGACCTGCACTGAAGCGGTGGACGGGCGCGGCCGGTCGAAACTCCGCCGATCTCTGCGCCGCCACTGGCTACTGTGTATTCACTGCCCGACCTGTCGGTCCGGTGGAACAAACAGGATATCTCGCTGAGACTTCAAGGTAGCGAGATCGCGCGTTCTCACCACGGTCTGCAACCGCTGCCCAGCGCGTTCGAACATCACGCAGGTCTCATAAAAGTCCCCAAGCATGTCCGCGAAGTCTCGTGTGCCCGCGGGACCGTAGAATTCCGGGGAGAATTCTACCATCATCGGAACCTGTCTACGCATAAGATTGATCATGCTCCGGCAGATTTGCGGTTCGTACCCTTCGGCATCGATCCATACGAGTGAAAGGTCCGCTTCGGAGATGCCAGCGCTTTTTAGGATGCCGGAAACTGGCTCCACCTGCACTGCGATGCTGTCGTCTGCCAAGGTCTCATTCAACAGGCTTGAATTGCCATGGTTTCCATCGATCCTGTTCAGATTCAGGACGCCTTTTTCGGTTCCGGCCGCGCAGGGAACGACCTTTACGATATCCGAAAGCCCGTTGTCCGAAACGTTTCGTCGAAGTAACTCCAGATTCCGCGGATCGGGCTCCACCGAAATGATGCGCTCAAACTGTTCCGACAAGCCGAAATAGACGGTATGTGTTCCGATATTTGCACCGATCTCCAAGAGGATGTTGCCTTTGGGAGAAATCAGGTTGCGCCGATTGAGAATATCCAGAAGGCTCGTGAGTTGGCCACGCTCAAACGCGTTGGTGGCGAAGACATGCCGGCCAATCATTTCATGCGGCGAAACGGTCATCTTGTGATCCCCGCAGTCAACAGTGACGGCCATCACGTTTGTGGGCATCATGTCGAGCAAAAACTTCCGGCCGCGCTTGCCAGAAGTCAGGGATTTCATTACTTGCTTCCGCGCTTGGCGAAAGCGTGTCTCGATATCGCGCAGTTTCATGGGAACCTCCGGCCAATGGCGATCGCCGCCGCCTCACGCCGTTCATCACGCCTGTTTGCCGCAGGGCGCAATTGAAGTAAAGGGCGACTTCCTCCCGAAGCAAAGTCCAAGGGGACGCGCAGATTGCAGGCTAGGTTCGCGAACGTTGCAAGTTCCAGCCTTCTGTCATTTCAGCAAATTTTGGTTAGCGCTACCGGCGCTGAAGAATGAAAGCGGATGCTCTCACGATGACCGACCCAGTCTTGAATATCTCTGCTTATGTGGTCTGCCGCGACGAAGAGAATATGATTGAGGCCTGCATACGCAGCCTCGAATTTTGCAACGAGATTGTGATTGTCGATTCTGGATCAACGGACAGGACGCTGAAGATCGTCACCGCGCTAAAGGCGGAAGGTTTTCCGATCCGGCTCTTCGAGCGGGAATGGCCGGGATACGCGCGTCAGAAGCAATTTGCCCTCGAGCAATGCACGAGTGAATGGTGCTTGTGTCTTGATGCCGACGAACGGGCTGACCGGGCTCTCGTAGAGGCGCTTCCAGCCCATCTTGCCCGAACGGATGTTAACGCATGGCGTATCCGATTCGTGCCGTACCTTTTCGGGTATGGTTACGCCCCGCCGGCGGTGCGGAATGATGCGATTCTTCGGCTCTCACGAAAGGGCAAGGCGGCCTACGACGTTACGCGTCTTGTGCACGAGGCCCTCCAAGTGCAAGGAGAGACAGGCACAATCGAACAGGGACGCCTCTTGCATCGGCGTGCGCTCACCGTTGGCGAGCAGATGAGAAAGGCGGTCAATTACTCTGAGCTCAAGGCACAACAGCTTTTCAATGCTCGGAAGGGCCCCCGTCGTTCACGCCTCCTACTCAACGGTTGGCTGTATTTTTTACGGCTATATTTCGGTAGGCGAATGTTTCTGTGCGGATGGGCTGGCTACATTCAGGCACGTACAGTTGCGGTTTATTCGTTCATGACTGAAGCAGCGCTGCTTCAAATGTATGCTGCGGAGCAGGATCGGTCAGAGCCGGATCCCGATGACGTGTTTCTGCATCCGGCGCGCAATTAAGGTCGCTCCCGCCGCGAACGCCGATTGATTGCAATTCGATAAAGGGGGCGCACAATTTCACGGCGGAGTTTGGCTGGCTTCCCCCGCCCGTGTTGAACGGTGGTTCCACCGAGCGTTTCAGACACGTCGCGAACCGGCGACGGATGCACGGTCAACATCCGGACGCCCGTGATCCACGTCATCTGCAGCAGGGTATCGACGGGCCGGTCGAAGACCTCGGTGGCCGCGAGGAGCTTCCGGGCGGCCTCGCGCGTCACGAGTTGTGCCAGCATGCCAAGGCCCACGGTCTTCGGGACAAACACGTGACAGGCGGTGTCCTGAAGGAGAGGTCGCCGGACTCGTTCCCTGTTATCTTTCGCGAAGCGAACGAAATCGCCGGGCTGCACCACGGACAAGGCATGTTCGTATATCTCTTTGAATCCCGGCGCGAACTCCACATCGTCCTCGATGATCAGGCCGGCATCCAACCCCTTGTCGACGATCGCCTGCCACGCCTTGCGGTGGCTGAGGAAACAGGCGATCTCCGCCTTGCTGCATTCGAAGGGATAGCGCGGCTTGTGGAGCTGTCGCGTATAGCCACCGAGATGCTCCGCCGGGATCGTTCGCGCATCCATCGCGTCGAGAACTTCGCCCGGAACCGGAGCCTCCGCGAGAATACGGTCCACCTGCGCGCGTCTGTCGCGCGCACGCTCCAGATGGATGACCAGAGCGCGAATGTTCATGGCGCATTGCCGGCGCGCGTTTCGGCCGGCGGGGAGACGGCGTCATAGACTGCCCTCAGTTCTGCCACTTCGCGTGCGACGGAGAAATGCGCCGCAACATGTGCCAGCGCGGCCGAACTCATGGCCGCGCGCATGCCGTCATCTTTCATCAACCGGCTTGCGGCCTCTTGCATCGTTGACGGTTCTAGGTCCGGCAGCACAATGCCGGTCTTGCCTTCGATGATCAGTTCCGGGAATGCCCCGACATTGGTTGCGATCACAGGCACGCCTGAGGCCATGGCTTCCAGCGGAGTGAGCCCGAAACCTTCCCATCGTTGCGGCGCGATGAACAGATCGAGCGCCTGGTACCAGCGCTCGATATCGGTGTGCTCGCCAACGAACAGGATACGGTCAGACAATCCCTCGCCCTCGATGCGTGCCCGAAGCTCGGCCGCGTAACCGGTGTGCTTTTCGGTGGTGCGGCCTGCAACGATGGCGATCCAGTCCGGGTTGGCGCGCAGCGGCTCCACCAAGGCTGAGACGAACAGGTCGGTTCCCTTCTGGCGGCGCACCCGGCCGAAGCAGCCGACGATTTTCCTGTTCGGATCGAGACCGACTGCCCGCTTGGCCGCGAATTTTTCGCCGGGCGGTCTGAAACGGGCAAGGTCGATACCGTGCAGGATGACCGTGGACGGCCGCTCCAGATATCCGGCGGTTTTCCGCGAAGTGGAGACGACATAGTCCATCCTGCTGATTAGCCAGCGGCTGAACGGCTGGTGATGGCGCTGCGAAGCCGATGTGAAGACCAGCTTCAAAGGCATGCGCAAAACGTCCCGCAGAACGAGACCTCCAACCATTTCAGTGTTGCGGCGGGCGTGCCAGACGCGTTGCGCCCGTGCTTGCGGCGGCCGCCGGAGCCGCCACAGGTCACGGTAGCGCAATTTCGGCAGATGGCGGGGAAGCCCCGGTCCCAACGCGGCGATTTCCAGCCCGTCGGCGCGCTGCGCCGGCACGAGCTGCACAATCGTGGTTGTCACGCCCGAAAGGCGCCTTTTGAAATTCGGTGCTATGACCTCTATTCGCCGCGCGTCAACCGTCTCGTGAGTGCTCTGATGCGCCATCGATCCGGTTCACCTCGAATGGCTATGAACCGCCGTCAGATGTATTTGACGCTGACGATCTCGTATCCGTGCGCGCCGCCGGGCGCCTGAACCTCGATCGAATCGCCTTCCTCCTTGCCGATCAGCGCGCGCGCGATCGGGGAGGAGATTGAGATACGGCCGGCCTTAACGTCGGCCTCCTGGTCGCCTACGATCTGATAGATCTTTTCCTGATCGGTGTCTTCGTCGGCGAGCGTTACGGTGGCACCGAACTTCACGTTCGTGCCGGACAGTTTGGAGATGTCGATCACCTCCGCGCGGCTGATGAGGTCTTCCAGCTCGCCGATGCGGCCTTCATTGTGCGACTGCGCCTCCTTTGCGGCGTGATACTCCGCATTTTCCGAAAGGTCGCCATGAGAGCGCGCTTCCGAGATCGCCTCGATAATGCGCGGACGTTCCTCCTGCTGGCGCCAGCGCAATTCTTCCTTCAGCTGCGCATATCCGTTTGCGGTCATCGGCGCTGTATCCATCTGGCCTGTCCTCTTCTTGTTCGGGCCGGTCTCACTTCTTTAATGCGGGGCGACTAGAGGCTGCACAAAAGAAAACGGTCCCCGGAGCGAAAGCTCAGGAACCGCATATTCAGTTCGTGTCGACTATAGGCTGTTTCAAGACCCTTGCAAAGGGGAGAGCGACCCGCCGCAACCTTTTGACGACCGGACCAGTCAACGCGCGGTCTTTGACTCTTCGTGGCGCGCAGCATTCTGCGGCAGATTTTCCGGCCTGTAGGAGTCGTCCCTTTCCATGCGCTTGAACACCGATTCGTGGATTGTCGCGTCATCGGCGATCAGACGCAGGTCGAAAAACGGTATATAGATGCCCTTCTTGCCCCTTCTGCGAAACGACGTCGCCGGAATGCGCCGCGGCACGAACTCGACCAGTGGCCAGGCGCCGATCATGGACTCGTTGAGGTTCTGATAAACGCCGGGTCTGACATATTTGGGGAATTTCGGATTTTCGCCAAGCACGATCTTCCTGACCGTCGGCTCATAGAAGTTGAGACCAAGCGCCTCGATCTCGCGAATCATCCATATCAGGGGAAGCTTCGCTTGGGCGCTTTCCTTTTCCGGGTATCCGCCGCCGACATCGCCATGCACGCCGGAAAACCAAACTTCCTTGAAATCCTGCGGCTCCGGATCGCGCTTCTTGAAGGGCGGTCCGCTGAAATACCCGCCGGGCTCCCACAGCACCGGGTTGAACATCGTGCGCCGCTCGTCGATCGCGACCGCGTGCCGCACCACTCTGACGCTCGGATTCTTCTTTGTGAAAGGATGGGTCCGCAAATGCGGGAACCAGCGCCCCATCTCGATCACTGACGCAACGGTGTCGAACAAGCCGAGCGCCTCGATGTCGGGCCGGTGCGGGTCAAGCGTGCGTTCGTAGAGTCGCATCGTACGGAAGGCGGTGCCGGAATCCCTACTATCGTCCTCGTCGCTGTCCGGCGGGATGTCTTGGTCGCTTATTCCCTTGTAGGTCCGGTATGCGTAATCGAGCAGATTGAGATTTTCCCGTTTCATGACGCCGAAGGCATGGATGAAACCGGCGAGCACGCGTGCGGTGTAGGCGCCGCGGCTGAAACCGAGAATATATATGGCGTCTGCCGGGACGGCGGGCCGCTTTGCGGTCTTTGCGCGCCCTGGATCGAAATTCTCGACGAGAAAGCGATAGGCTTCCTTGACGTTCTGATCGAGGCCCCAGCCGGTTGCCAGGCCCCAGATCTCCTTGGCCTTGCGCGTCCAGCTTAGCCAGTCATTCGCACCGCCGAAGGTACCGACGCCCGGATCGTAAAATACGAGTTGGTTGGCATTCTTTCGCAGGCATCCGTAGAGGCGCAGTATATTCGTCCGGTCTCTTGCGATTTCGTTCGATGTTCCATCGCACAGGATCACGATATTCTTCGGCATGGCTGCCTCCTGCCCTTGCGAAAGGATAGATGAGGGCTCGGCCGATGAAAACAGTGCCGCACTGAAGAATTATTCGCGTGAAGCGATTATTTTATCAGTGGAAATAACTCTGAAGCGGTCTGACCTGCAGCTCGTCCTTGCCCATGGCACGGATCGCCTTGGCGCATGCGAGGGACCCTGCCATCGTCGTCACATAGGGCACCTTGTTCATCAGCGCGGCGCGACGCAGCGGTTTGGAGTCCGACAACGCCTTTTTGCCCTCGGTCGTGTTGATGACGAGTTGCACCTGCCGGTTCCGGATCGCGTCCTCGATATGCGGGCGGCCTTCCAGCACCTTGTTGATTTTCACCGCAGAAACGCCGTTCTCCGCGAGAAAACGCTGGGTGCCGCCGGTGGCGACGATGGAAAAGCCGAGTTCGCCGAACAACTTTGCGGTTTCCAGCACGCGCGCCTTGTCGCTGTCCTTGACCGAGATGAACACCGTGCCCGATTTGGGCAGGTCGACGCCCGCGCCGAGCTGCGCCTTGCCGTAGGCCACCGCGAAATCGTGGTTGAGGCCCATGACCTCGCCGGTAGAGCGCATTTCCGGCCCGAGCAGCGTGTCGACGCCGGGGAACTTGGAGAACGGGAACACGGCTTCCTTGACCGCGATATGATCGAGACCGGAGATGTCGCGCTTTTCGCCGTAATTCGAAATCGCCGGGTCGAGCTTCTCGCCGGCCATGATCCGGGCCGCAATCTTCGCGATCGGAAGTCCGATGGTCTTCGCGACGAAGGGTACCGTGCGCGAGGCTCGCGGATTGACCTCCAGAACGAAGACCTCCCCGTCCTTGATGGCGTACTGCACATTCATCAGGCCGCCGACATTCAGCGCCTTGGCCAGCGCGACCGTCTGGCGCTCGAGTTCCTCGACGATGCCGGTGCCGAGGGAGTAGACGGGCAGCGAACAGGCGCTGTCGCCGGAATGGATGCCGGCTTCCTCGATATGTTCCATCACGCCGGAAACGAACACGTTCTCGCCATCGCACAGGCAGTCGACATCGACCTCCGTCGCATCGGTCAGATAGGTGTCGAACAGCAGCGGATTGGAGCCGAGCAGCGTGTTGATCTGGCCGGTCTTGTCGTTCGGATAGCGCGCCTTGATGTCTTCCGGGATCAGTTCGGGCACGGTGCCGAGCAGATAGGAATCGAGCGCTTGGTTGTCGCGGATGATCTGCATCGCGCGCCCGCCGAGCACGTAGGACGGGCGCACGACAAGCGGGTAGCCGAGCGAGGCGGCCACCATCCGCGACTGCTCGACCGAATAGGCGATTCCGTTCTTCGGCTGCATCAGGTCGAGCCTCGTCAGGAGCTTCTGGAAACGGTCACGGTCCTCCGCAAGGTCGATCATGTCGGGAGACGTCCCGAGAATCGGGATTCCGGCCTTCTCCAAGGCATTCGCAAGCTTGAGCGGCGTCTGCCCGCCGAACTGGACGATAACCCCCAGAAGTTCGCCCTTTTCCTGCTCCAGGCGCAGGATCTCCAGCACATCCTCGGCGGTCAGCGGCTCGAAATACAGCCGGTCGGACGTGTCGTAGTCCGTCGAGACCGTTTCCGGGTTGCAGTTGATCATGATCGCTTCGAACCCGGCATCGCGCAGCGAAAAGGCGGCGTGACAGCAGCAATAGTCGAACTCGATGCCCTGGCCGATGCGGTTGGGGCCGCCGCCGAGGATGACGACCTTCTTCCGGTCCGAGATTCCGGCCTCGTTGGCCGGTGTGCCTGCGAACGGCGTCTCGTAGGTTGAATACATGTAGGCCGTCGGCGATGCGAATTCCGCGGCGCAGGTGTCGATCCGCTTGAAGACCGGGCGTACTCCAAGCCCATGACGCGCCTGGGCGACATCCTTTTCCGCCTTTCCGGAAAGGGTTGCCAGCCGCTGGTCCGAGAACCCCATGGCCTTGAGCATGCGCAGGTTGTCGGCATCGACCGGCAGGCCATGCTCGCGGATGCGCGCTTCCATGTCGATGATCGTCTTGATCTGGTCGAGGAACCACGGGTCGATCCGGCAGCCGGCGTGTACCTCGTCGATGGTGAAGCCGAGCCGGAAGGCCTGCGCCACCATGCGTAGCCGGTCGGGCGTGGGCGTGCCGATCGCCGCGCGGATCGCGTTCTTGTCGTCGCCCTCGTCGAGTCCGGGGATCTCGATCTCGTCGAGGCCGGTCAGGCCGGTTTCCAGGCCGCGAAGGGCCTTCTGGAAGGACTCCGCGAATGTGCGGCCGATCGCCATGACTTCGCCGACCGATTTCATCGCCGTGGTCAGCACTGGTGCTGCGCCGGGAAACTTCTCGAAGGCAAAGCGCGGGATCTTGGTCACGACATAGTCGATCGACGGTTCGAACGAGGCCGGCGTCGCGCCGCCTGTGATGTCGTTGTCGAGTTCGTCGAGCGTGTATCCGACCGCGAGCTTGGCCGCGATCTTGGCGATCGGGAAGCCGGTAGCCTTCGAAGCGAGCGCCGACGAGCGCGAGACACGCGGGTTCATCTCGATGACGACGAGACGCCCGGTCTCGGGGTTGACGGCGAACTGCACGTTCGATCCGCCGGTCTCGACCCCGATCTCGCGCAGCACCGCGATCGAGGCGTTGCGCATGATCTGGTATTCCTTGTCGGTCAGCGTCAGCGCAGGGGCAACGGTGATCGAATCGCCCGTGTGCACGCCCATCGGATCGACGTTCTCGATTGAGCAGATGATGATGCAGTTGTCCGCCTTGTCGCGGACCACCTCCATCTCGTACTCTTTCCAGCCCAGCACGCTCTCGTCTATGAGGACTTCAGTGGTCGGCGACGCGTCCAGCCCACTCTCGACGATCTCGAAGAATTCCGAGCGATTGTAGGCGATGCCGCCGCCTGTGCCGCCAAGCGTGAACGACGGACGGATGATCGCCGGCAGGCCGACTTCCTCGAGCGCTTGGGCGGCGAGCCCCATGGCATGCGTCATGTAGCGCTGCTTGCGCTCGGAGGTCTCGTCGCGCCACTGCTGCTCGAGCGCGTCGAGGGCGGCATCCAGCGCCTTGCCGGAGTGTTCGGCCTTCAGGGCCGCGCGCTGTGCCTCGTGCGCCTTTCGGTCGGCGTCCTTGATGTCCGATGCGTTGACGAGAACCGAGCGCGGGCTTTCGAGGCCGATCCGGTCCATCGCCTCACGGAACAGCTTGCGGTCTTCCGCCTTGTCGATTGCCTCCGGCTTGGCGCCGATCATCTCGACGTCGTATTTTTCGAGCACGCCCATCTGCTGGAGCGACAGCGCGGTATTGAGCGCAGTCTGCCCGCCCATGGTCGGCAGCAGCACCATCTTTTCGTCTGGCCGCTCGTTGCGTTCGCGCGCGATGATGCGCGCCACCACTTCCGGGGTGATCGGCTCGATATAGGTGGCGTCGGCAAGTTCCGGATCGGTCATGATCGTCGCCGGGTTCGAGTTGACCAGCACGATGCGGTAACCCTCTTCCTTCAACGCCTTGCAGGCTTGCGTACCTGAATAATCGAACTCGCACGCCTGTCCGATGATGATCGGCCCCGCGCCGATGATGAGGACGGTGTCGATGTCGGAGCGTTTCGGCATGGGAGTTCCGTTTCGCGCGCCTGCAAAAAAACCCGACGGCGATGCCGAGCGGGCTGATCTGCGGGCTGTTTCGATTTCGAGCGCTTATAGGGGAACGTGCGGGGCGGGAAAACCCCGAAAATTCGAAAGTCACAGGCAGGGACGCAGCCGCCTAAGACGGCTGTCATCTCTTAGGCCCGCATGAGCAGGGCCCGGCCGCTTACGACAGCGAGACCCAGGCCGAGAACGATGTCGGTGGTCACGCCGACGAAATGCGCGGGCCGGATTTCCGGCGCCGGTCCCAGCGCACTGCTGAACACCAGCAAGGGAAATCCGGCGACGGAAACGCCAAGCACCACAGTCCCGAAATAGGCAGTGCGCATATCCCGGCTGACCAGTAGGAAGAGCATCAACGCCCAACTCATGTTCACGACCGGAAACGGCAGCAGGGTAATCGGGGGCGCCATCGTGACCTGCAGCCCGGTTGCCAGCATTAGGCCGATTGACATGCCGACCGTGCCGAGAAGGAGCCCGAGAACTAGGGTTTTCGCATTGTCGTGTGTCATTTGCCATTCCTCCCGCGCGGCGCCGTCGGCCGCGCGGACTGATCTCCACAACCCTTTAGTTGGAAGCGCTCGCTGACCGCGGATCGTCCTTCGGATCAAGATATGTGATCCCGAACGGGCCATCCGCGTGAAGCTGGATCACAGCGCCGTTTTCGGTCCACGCGAAATGCGCGGTTTCGGCGGGAATTTTGACGAACGAACCCGTCACGAGCTCGATGCTTGCGCCCCGGTCGAGAACGTCGCCGAGACCGTAGTTGAAGTCGCCCTCGAGCACGGTGACGTGCTCAACCTTCGAATGACGGTGAGCGGGAATGGCGTAGCCTTCCGGAAAGCGTAGGCGCAATACGAACGGCCCTTCCTTTCCCGGATTTCCGGACAGCACAGTCACCTCCGCGCCACCCGGCAGCGTCTTCGGTCCGGTCGACCAGTTCAGATCGCCCGGAGAGAGCATTAGCGCGTCGCTTGCGCTCACACTGCTTGGGAACGCTGCAAACAGGGCCAACGAGGCGGTTGTCAGAAATGCACGGATTTTCATCGGTGAGCCTCCTCTTCGCTTGGCGCGAACGATGGTTCGCACTGGCGGGAATCCTAGACACGGTGATTTTGTGGGTCCATGATCGCGCCGCCGAAGTTCATGACAGAACGTCCGGAACTGGTTGTCGCCGCGCCGAGAGTGCGCTCGGGCGAGAGCAGGAAGGGCGAGCGCGGGATGGAAACAGACGTCTTATCCGAGGTTTTGCGCGCGGTCAGGCTAAAGGGGACCGTTTTCTTTGACGTTCGTGCCACCTCCCCTTGGGCAGCCGAGGCACCTGCGGCGAAGGCGATTGCGCGCGTGGTAATGCCGAACTGTGAGCACGTTATCGGGTACCACATAGTCGCGGCCGGCGCCTGCTGGGCGAAAATTCGGGGATTAGACAGCGATGCCGTTCGGCTTTCACGTGGCGACCTCATCGCATTTCCGCACGGCAACGGGCACAGATTGGCCAGCACCCTTGAGGAAGGCGCTCCGGATTTCAGCGTGAAGCAGCTGCCCACGGGAGGGCGTGCGCTCCCACTTGTCGTGGACTCCGGCGGCGGCGGACCGGAGAAAGCCCGCTTGTTCTGCGGATTTTTCGGCTGCGACAACCGCCCCTTCAATCCGCTTATCGAGGCCTTGCCGCCGATCATTCATGTCAGGGCCGATGAATGCAGAAATCAGCCGGCGATCCGGGGCCTTATGAATTATGTGCTGACCGAAGCGGCGTCCCGGGGCCCCGGGAGCGATACCGTGCTGAGCAAGACTAGTGAACTCCTCTTTATAGAAATTGTGCGCGCCTATGTGGCTAGGTTGCCTCCAGATGGAACCGGCTGGTTTGCCGGATTGCGCGATCCCCATGTCGGACGGACCCTCACTCTGATGCACCGGAAGCCGTCGAAGGCGTGGACGATGAACCAATTAGCCAAGGAGGCAGGGCTTTCCCGCACGATGCTGGCAGAGCGGTTCAGGAATTTTGTCGGCGTTTCGCCGATGTCGTATCTGCGGCAATGGCGCATGCAGAGTGCTTCCGCGCAATTGCTGGGGGGTGGCTCGACCTTGGGAGCCATTGCCGCGGCGGCCGGTTACAGTTCGGAAGCGGCGTTCAGCCGGGCTTTCAAGAAGACCGTCGGCGTCGCTCCGGCGCACTGGAAGCGGGTCAAGCAGGACGGACCCTCGGCGCAGCTCGCTGCCGGCGGCTGACGGAAACACTGAACCTAGCTTCGCCGTCCGAAGGTGGGCTTGCGGCGGGAGGGTGGCGCCGAAGGTGCTTCCGCCGCCCGTTGTCCGCCGTCATCGCGTGGCGCCGGGCGTGCCCGTTCGCTCTCATCATCCGCGCGCGTCGGAGCGACAATCTGGCGGCGGTGCATATTGGAACGCTCTGGGGCGGAAATGAATTCGACCCCGCAATAGGGTCCGGCATTTCTGACTCGCCGGCATTTCACCTTGATGCCGTCGAGGGGCACGTGGAGCATGAACTCGTCCGGGACCAGCGACATGTCGTCGAAATGCAGCATCGCGCCCTTTTCGCTCATGTTGCGGACGCGGCAGGGGACCGCGCTGAACTGCTCGTTGAACGAGGCAAACGCTTCCTTCAGGACCCGCCGGCGCGGGCTTGTGCGTTTGTCCTCCGGATCCGGGGATGTCGTGTTGTCTTGGCTCGATGTCATGTTTTTGGTGCCTGATCTTGCGGCAATGGTTGCAAGGTGGGGTTATCAGCGGATTAATGGCGGCGGTACGATTGGAGCGATCGGCAATTGGCTCCCAAAACAGTCCGTAGACGCTGAACCATTCGTTACGAACTGCGTTCATGTCTTAGGTGATCGCACGAACTTTGGAGAGGACGCCAATGCGTTGGAGAGGCAGGCGCCAGAGCGGAAACATCCAGGACATGCGTGGCAGGGGCAGCGGTCGCTCCATTCCGATCGGCTTTCCCCGTTCGCCCAGGGTTCGTATCCCCTCCACCGGACGGATGATCCGCACCGGGGGCGGCAGTCTGTCCGGGATCGTCATGATGGTGGTTCTGTTTTTCGTTCTCAAAGCCTGCGGCATCGACCCGTTGCTGCTTCTTGATCAGGCCGGCGGCGGAGCGTCCTATGATCGGATCGCCCCGCAAACGCAGCGCGCCCCGGCCGGACCCGTTCGAAACGACGAGACGACCCAGTTCGTTGCAACGGTCCTCGCCGAGACCGAGGATGTCTGGGATGGTGTCTTTCAGGCCAACGGGAAGAATTACCCCAAGCCGACTCTGGTGCTGTTCGAGGATCAGGTGCGTTCGGCTTGCGGTTTCGCCAGCGCAGCCACCGGGCCGTTCTACTGTCCCGGGGATCGCAGGGTATACATCGATCTCGGCTTTTTCGACCAGTTGGCGCGCCGGTTCGAGGCTTCGGGCGATTTCGCGCAGGCTTATGTGCTTGCTCACGAGGTCGGTCATCATGTTCAGAATGTCATCGGCGTCCTGCCCGAGTTCAACCGCATGCGCGGGCGCATGAGCCAGGCGGAGGAAAATGCGATGTCGGTGCGCGTCGAGTTGCAAGCGGATTGCTTCGCCGGCGTCTGGGGGCATTTCACGGCGCAAAAGGGCTTGCTGGAAGCCGGCGACCTGCAGGAAGCGCTCAACGCGGCCACGCAGATCGGCGATGACGCCATCCAGCGCCGGACACAAGGCTATGTCGTCCCCGAGAGTTTCAACCACGGAACGTCGGAACAGCGTCGAACATGGTTCACCAGGGGTTTCGAGTCCGGGCGGCTCGAGGATTGCGACACGTTCAACAATCCGGTGTGAGTCACGGCAACCTCGCGACTGCTTTGATTCGTAAGCTCCACCGCTAAACTTTCTTCGGCCATCATTTCGCGGACTTTTGTTCACGCTTTCGTGATCGTGTCTGCGGCGGCTGTGGTCAGCCTTTCCAGTTTATTAATCTTCTTTGGACATTTTTTACCCACGGGACGGTTCGGGCGATGATCGCCTCGCGCAATCTTGGCGCGCCCCGCGTGTTCACCAAAAGTGGAATCAGTTCGAAAATCGAGACGTTTTAACGCTCTCCGTTGCGACTACGCAGGACGGGCGAGGCCGGTTCCGTTGCCAAGATTCACGAGGAAGTTCGAAATGAAACTGAGTAAATTCAAGATAGGCGCAAAGTTCGCCGTTACATTTGCCCTGCTGATTGGGATGTTCCTGGCGATTGCCGGAACGGCATTCATGAGCTTGAGGACGATCGAGGAAGCCGACGGCTGGAACGTCCACACCTACAACGTTCTCGGTCATTCCGACACATTGATAGCGTCCGTCGTGAATCAGGAAACCGGCGTTCGCGGATACCTCGTCTCCGGAGACGAAAATTTCCTTGAGCCGTATATCGCCGGCAAGGCTGATTTTCAAAAGGCTCTGAAAACACTTCTGGAAATAACTTCAGACAACCCCGCCCAACAGGCGCGGCTGCAAAAGGTTGGCCAGCTTGAAAACGACTGGCGCACAGAGATCGCCGAGCGCGAAATCGCGCTGATGAAGAATCCGGCCACTGTCGAGCAGGCTCGCGAAATCGAAGCTTCCGGCGCCGGCAAGGGTCTGATGGACGCGCTTCGCGCGGCCCACGCCGAGTTCGATACGGCCGAAAGCTCACTTCTCGTTTCGCGAACTGCCACCAAGGATAATGCCAGCGCGTTTGCGGAATGGGCGATTGTTCTCGGATCGCTGTTTATCGTCGCAATTGCATCCGTACTCGGTTTCGTCCTGACCCGCCATGTCGGTTCGGCCGTTTCGTCGCTGACGGAGGTCATGCGCAAGCTGGCGGCCGGCGACAACAGCGTCGACGTTCCGTTTGAGGGGCGCGGCGACGAAATCGGCGAGATGGCCCAGTCGGTGCTGGTGTTCAAGAACGCCGCGATCGAAAAGGACCGCATGGAGCGCGAGGCGGACGAGAACCGCAACCTGACCGAAAAGGAGCGCGCCGAGCGCGAGGCCGCCAAGGCCGCCGAAGCCGCAACTCTCAACGAGGCGATCGAAGCGCTGGCCGGCGGACTGCAGCAATTGTCCGAAGGTAATCTGACCGCGCGTATCGACAAGCCGTTCACGGAAAGCCTGGACCGCCTGCGCGTCGACTTCAACGAGTCGGTCGAGAAACTGGCCGAAACGCTGTCCGAGGTGAAGGTCAACATCGACACGATCCACGCCAATGCCGGCGAGATGCGCACGGCAGTGGAAAGCCTGTCGAGCCGCACCGAGCAGCAGGCCGCGGCGCTGGAGGAAACCTCGGCTTCGCTGGAGGAGATCACCTCCACCGTCAAGAGCTCGTCCGAACGCGCCCAGGAGGCCACCACCAAGGCGGCGGAAGCGAAATCGGCCAGCGACTCCTCGACCAAGGTCGTCTCCGACGCCGTCGAGGCGATGGGCCGGATCGAGAACGCGTCCGGAGAGATCGCCAAGATCATCGGCGTGATCGACGAGATCGCCTTCCAGACCAACCTTCTGGCGCTCAATGCCGGCGTCGAGGCGGCACGGGCCGGGGAAGCCGGCAAGGGCTTTGCGGTCGTCGCCCAGGAAGTGCGTGAACTGGCGCAGCGCTCGGCCTCGGCGGCCAAGGAGATCAAGGATCTGATCGGCAAGTCGACCGACGAGGTGGAGAGCGGCGTTGAACTGGTCAAGGCGACCGGCGAGGCGCTGACGAAGATCGCCGAGCAGGTGACCGACATCAGCGACCACATCGCGTCGATCGCCACGGCGGCGCGCGAGCAGTCGACCGGCCTGCAGGAAGTCAATGCCGCCGTCGGCCAGATGGACCAGGTGACCCAGCAGAACGCGGCGATGGTGGAGGAAACCACCGCCGTCACGCACCGCCTCGCAAGCGATGCCGACGGGCTCACAGCCCTGGTCGGCCGCTTCACGATGGCTGGAGGGAAAGCGTCCGCCTCGCGGCCGGCCGCGGCCAACGACGAGAATGACGCTCCGGTCAAGTCCCCGGCGAAATCCATGATGAGCAAGGTCAAGCGGGCATTCTCTGGCAACGCGGCGGTCGCCGAGGAGTGGGAGGACTTCTGATGGCTGAGGATCAGGACACTGCACGGGAGCGGTTCATCGAGATCATCTCGTTCCATCTTGGCGATCAGGTCTACTGCGTCGACATCATGGCCGTCCGGGAGATCAGGGGATGGGTGCCTTGCACCAGCATGCCGCATTCCCCCCCGCACGTACTCGGCGTGATCAATCTGCGCGGACTCGTGATCCCGGTCATCGACGTGGCCGTTCGGATTGGCCTTCCACCGGCCAATCCGTCCGAGCGCAGCGCGATCATCGTCATCGATCAGGGCGAGAAGCTGGTCGGATTGCTGGTGGAGGCGGTGTCGGACATGATCACCATCAAGGGATCGGACCTGCAGCCTGTTCCCGACGTGCTCCCGGAATCGCAGCGGGCGCTTGCCAAGGCGATCGTCGCGCTTGAGGAACAGATGATCTGTTTCCTCGATCCCGAACCGCTCGTTGGCGCCACGTTGGAAGAGTTAGCCGCATGACCCGTCCGGTCGGCTAACACCCCCGCGAGCCACCGGGCCTGCTTCCGGTGCGCTCCTCGGGCACCCGGGCGGATCTCCCGATCCGGCCCGGGTTTTTTATGCAGCCCCGGGGCAGAAATACTACCCCGTTAAAAATAGCCCCCGATTGTGACCTCTGAATTCTGGTCGATTGAGGGGAAATTCAGCATTTATTAATTCCGTCACGTAACAACTCGGGACATTACGGGCGGTACGTTACCTGTGGCATGAAGCCCACGTCCGTTTTGTTGGTTGCCCAACATGTCGCATAAAAAAAACCTTCGGCAGTGACGAACTCGCTCCCGGATCGGTCTGCTTTGGGGAGAAATCAAAGTGCTCAGTGACCTTCTTGCGAAGAGTGGAGACTCTGCATCGGTGCTTGCTGCGATGAATCGGTCGCTTGCGATCATCGAGTTTGACTTGTCAGGAAACATCTTGAACGCGAATGAAAATTTCTGTGCGGCGATGGGTTACGACCGCAACGAAATTGTCGGCAAGCACCATTCGATGTTTGTCGATCCCGAATACGCCAAAAGCAGCGAATACAGGGAATTTTGGGAGGGTTTTCGCCGCGGCGAATTCGACGCGCGCGAATACAGGCGCTTCGCCAAGGGCGGCAGGGAGATCTGGATCCAGGCCAGCTACAATCCGATCGCCGGTCGCAACGGCAAGCCCTACAAGGTTGTAAAATTTGCGACCGACATCACCGAAGCCAAGCTGAAAGCTGCGGAAGACGAAGGGAAGATCGCGGCTGTTTCGCGCTCCCAGGCGGTGATCGAATTCGACACGAAAGGCAACATCCTCGACGCCAACGAGAATTTCTGTGCCGCGATGGGTTATGAGCTGTCAGAGATCAAGGGCAAGCACCATTCGATGTTTGTCGCTCCTTCCTATAGCCGCAGCGAGGAATACAAGGCCTTTTGGGAGAAGCTGCGCAACGGAGAATTCGAAGCGGCCGAGTTCCAGCGTTTCGGAAAGGGAGGCAGGGAAGTCTGGATCCAGGCAACTTACAACCCGATCTTCGATATGAACGGCAAGATCATGAAGATCGTCAAGTTTGCCACCGATATCACGGGCCGGATTCACGCCGTCAAGGAGATCGGTGACGCGCTGCAGCGCCTGGCCAAGGGCAACCTCGAGCGGTCGATCGAAGAGCCCTTCATTGCCTCGCTTGAGCAACTGCGTACCGATTTCAACCATTCCATCAAGCAACTGCGCGGTGCCCTCCGGCAGGTCGGTACCAACGCCGCGGCAATTGACAGTGGCGCCGCGGAGATCCGTTCCGCAACTGATGATCTGTCGCGGCGCACCGAACAGCAGGCGGCTTCCGTTGAGGAGACTGCAGCAGCTGTCGAGGAGGTGACGGCGTCGGTCAAGGAAACGGCCGCGAGCGCCGACGAAGCCGGTTCGCTGGTTGCCAAAACGCGCACATCCGCCGAGCGCTCGGGGGAGGTCGTCCGGGAAGCCGTCGCTGCAATGGGAGCGATTGAGGAATCGTCCAAGAAGATTGGCAATATCATCGGCATGATTGATGAAATCGCCTTCCAGACAAACCTGCTGGCGCTCAATGCCGGCGTTGAGGCAGCCCGCGCCGGGGAGGCCGGCAAGGGCTTTGCCGTCGTCGCCCAGGAAGTGCGTGAACTGGCCCAGCGCTCGGCTAATGCGGCCAAGGAGATCAAGTCCCTGATCGACGCCTCAGCCGAGCAGGTAAAGAACGGCGCTGAACTTGTCGGCGAGACGGGAAGAACTCTGGAAGGGATCGTCGCCGAGGTGCAGCAGGTGAGCACCAACGTCACATCAATTGTCGAGGCCGTTAAGGAACAGTCGACCACCTTGCAGGAGGTCAATCAGGCGATTTCCGAGATCGACAAGGGCACGCAGCAGAACGCGGCAATGGTGGAGGAATCGACCGCCGCAGGCCACAGCCTGGCTGGCGAGGCGGACGCTCTGAACCGGCTTCTGCGGCGGTTCAAGCTCGGCGCCGCGGAGGCGGCCCCGGAAGAAAGAACCGCGACCGCCGCCGAAAGCCGCGGCGCGGTTCACCAAGCGGCCAAGCTTCCGCCTGTCAGCGGCAATAACGCGCTGAAGCCGGACGAGTGGGAAGAGTTCTGACCGCGCCCGACACGGTATTCGGCAACGCATGGCCGGGGATCCTCTGATCTCCGGCTTTTTTTGTGCCGGATTGCTCGGATTTGGCACCCGCGCTCGCCGACCGTGGGTAACGAAACCTTAATGGAAGCGGGCAAATACTGGCCCACCGAACCTTTCGGTTTCCTTTGGGACATGACGTCCGCGTAGACAGCGGCGATGACGTGCCGGTCGGGAACATCCAGACATTTTGGGAAATCCGGCGATGAGCGCAAAGAACACGCTCACGCGACAGCGAGTGAGGAGAAGAATCGATGCGCATATTCCGGGGACTGCTCGAAGCAAGTATTCGGGCGAAACTGATCGCCATCGGCGTGGTTACCGCTGCCGGCTTTATCGGTCTTGTCGCAATCGGCTGGGTCTCTGGTTCGACTTCCGTCGAAGCCGTTCAGGGAGGGCGGGCGATGAATGTCGAAATCCGAAACATCGAGGAAATGCGCATCGCCGGTCTGGAAATGGTGCTGGCCGCCATGGACACGATCATCGACCGTGACGAAGGCGTCATGTTGCCCGAACGGGCCGAAACCGTTGCCGCCGCCCTCAAGACGATCCGCGAGGGAACCCGGTCCGCCAGCCATATTGCGAACATGGTCAATCGTCCGGAGCTTATGGAAACCTTCTCCGCCGATCTTGAGGAAGTGGCTGAGGCAATACAGGTACAACTTCCTGAACTGATCAAAAACAATGCTTCGCAAGCCGAATTCGCGGCGATTGACGACGCCATCGACGGCGGCGGAGAGAGGATCCTGGATAATCTGCAGCGATTGGCCGAGCTGGGGATTGAACATGTTCGCATGAAACTCGGCAGTGCCGAGACAGCGGCTGAAAACTCCAAGATTTATCAGTCGACGGCGGCGATTGTCTTTCTGGTCCTCGTCTGCGGTATGATGGCGTTGGTCACCCGCGGTATCATCCGGTCTCTCGCCGGCCTAAGGGATGACATGAAGGCGGTGGCGGACGGCGACCTGTCGCGTGAGATCAAGGGAGCGGAACGCAGCGACGAAATTGGATTGATGGCGCAGTCGGTGCTGGTGCTCCAGCAGGCGGCTGTCGATAAGGAACGCATGGAGCGCGAGGCCGAGGAAAACCGCGACCTGACCGATAAGGAACGCGCGGAGCGCGAGGCCGCCAAGGCCGCCGAGGCGGCCACCCTCAACGAGGCGATCGAGGCGCTGGCCGGTGGACTGCAGCAACTGTCCGCTGGCGATCTGACCGCGCGTATCGACAAGCCGTTCACGGAAAGCCTGGACCGCCTGCGCGTCGACTTCAACGAATCGGTCGAAAAGCTTTCCGAAACGCTGTCCGAGGTAAAGGTCAACATCGACACCATCCATTCCAATGCCGGCGAGATGCGGTCGGCCGTGGAGCAACTGTCTAGCCGTACCGAGCAGCAGGCCGCCTCGCTGGAGGAGACCTCGGCCTCGCTCGAGGAGATCACCGCCACGGTCAATTCGTCGTCGGAGCGCGCCGACGAGGCCACCCGCAAGGCCGCCGAGGCCAAGTCAGCGTCCGATTCGTCCGCCAGGGTGGTCTCCGACGCCGTCGAGGCGATGGGCCGGATCGAGAACGCTTCCGGAGAGATCGCCAAGATCATCGGCGTGATCGACGAGATCGCCTTCCAGACCAACCTCTTGGCGCTCAACGCCGGCGTCGAGGCCGCCCGCGCCGGGGAAGCCGGCAAGGGCTTTGCCGTCGTCGCCCAGGAAGTGCGGGAGCTGGCCCAGCGCTCTGCCACCGCGGCCAAGGAGATCAAGGCGCTGATCGACAAGTCCACCGACGAGGTGGAGGGCGGCGTCGGGCTGGTCAAGGCGACCGGCGAGGCGCTGACGAAGATCGCCGAGCAGGTCACCGACATCAACGATCATATCGCCTCGATCGCCAAGGCGGCCCGCGAGCAGGCGACAGGCCTCGCGGAAATCAACTCGGCTGTCGGCCAGATGGACAAGGTCACCCAGCAGAACGCCGCCATGGTCGAGGAAACCACGGCCGTGACCCATCGTCTTGCAGGCGACGCCGACAGCCTCACCGCTCTGGTCGGCCGCTTCGCCGTGCCCTCGTCCGGCGGCTTGCGGTCGGAGAGATCGGCTCCGGCGCTTGCGGTGGTTGGGGAGAATGACGGCGAACGCGCGCCATCCAAATCCCCGGCCAAGTCGGTGATGAACAAGGTCAAGCAGGCCTTCGGCGGCAACGCCGCTGTGAAACAAGACAATTGGGAGGACTTCTGATCTGGCGCCTTGCCGGTCGTATCGAAAACGCATTGCCGGGGATCGCATGGTCCCCGGCGTTGGCGCGCGCGGGTATGGCGGGCGGGGCTGTCGGATCCTATTCCGGCTGGCGGATTTCCACCGGCGTGCGCATGATGATCTCGCGGTGCGGGAATGGAATGGCGATGCCAGCTTCCTTGAAGGCATCCCACAGGGCCAGCAGCACCTGGCCGCGGATATTGGTCAGCCCGCCCTGCGGGTCGGTGATCCAGAAGCGCAGCTTGAAATCGAGCGAAGACGAGCCGAACGCGGTCAGCCAGCAGACCGGCCGTTTGGCGTCGACGACGCGCTCCACGGTTTGCGCCGCCTCGATGGCGATGCGGGTGACCTCATGCGGATCGCTGTCGTAGGAGACGCCGAAATCGACGTCGAGCCGGATGAAGTTGTCCGAAAACGACCAGTTCACGACCTGCTGGGTGATGAAGTCCTCGTTCGGGATCAGGTATTCGCGTCCGTCGCGCGTGATCACCGACACGAAGCGCGCGCGCAACTCGCGGATCCATCCGAACGTGTCTCCCAGCTCGATCGTGTCGCCGGGCTTGATCGACTTGTCGATCAGGATGATCACGCCGGATATGAAGTTCGACACGACCTTTTGCAGGCCGAAGCCGATGCCGACGCCGACGGCGCCGGAAAAGATGGTCAGAGCGGTAAGGTCGATGCCTACCGCATTGAGCGCGATCACGCCGGCGAGCACCGTCAGCGTGATGCTGACGACCTTGCCGGCCAGAACCTTGAAGGACGGCGACAGTTCCGATGTGGCTTCGATGCGGTTCTGGAAGAATTTTCCGGCCAGATGCGCGGTCCACAGCAGAACGGCGGTAACGACGATCGTCCGCAATACGAACAGCGCGGAAAGGCGGAAATCGCCGAGATCGACGGCAACCGATTCAAGCGCGATCTCGAGCGTGTCGCGGATGCCGAGAATGCCGGCCGCGACATACAGGAAGACGCACAGCGCCACGAAACGCGCCAGCGCCCTGTTGCGGATGATGCGCGTGAGAACCGATGCGGCGAGCCACGTCAGGGCGAGGATGAGCGCAAGCGACAGCAGGTAGCTGCGGCTCGGCCATGTCGTCGCCAGCAGCACCTCGCGGATGATCATCAACGCGACGATGAACAGGATCCATTCCGTGCGCCGCATGAATGCGGCGATGACGCGCAGCAGGCCTGGATTGCCCTTGATTTGCCGCGCACGGCCTTCGAGCGCCGGTTCGATCTTCAGCGACAGCAGGTAGGAAACCGCGAAGCAGACCGCGATGATCAGCAACTGATAAAGCGTCCAGGGCTGGGCGAGATAGCGCTCCAGCGAGCCGGCGAAATCGGCGCCCTGTGCGATCAATTGGCGAATATCGAACGAACCCATGGGGTTAGCTTATCCGATTGCGCGCAAGAGGGTAGTGCGCAATCGAAATCCGGTTCAGCGCTCGGCCACCGCCGCTTCGCCGTTTCTCTGCCGGATAAGGTTGAGGAACCGGCGGAACAGGTAGTGGCTGTCCTGCGGGCCGGGGGAGGCCTCGGGGTGGTGCTGCACCGAGAAGACCGGCTTTCCGTCGACGGCGAGGCCGCAATTGGTGCCGTCGAACAGCGAAACATGGGTTTCGGTGATACCTTTGGGAAGAGAAGCGGAATCGACCGCGAAACCGTGGTTCATCGACACGATCTCGACCTTGCCCGTGGTGTGGTCTTTCACCGGATGGTTGGCCCCGTGGTGGCCCTGGTGCATCTTCACCGTCTTCGCGCCGAGCGCCAGCGCCAGCATCTGGTGACCGAGACAGATGCCGAACACGGGAATGCCTGTTTCGATCAGTTCACGGATCACCGGTACGGCATATTCGCCGGTTGCAGCCGGATCGCCCGGCCCGTTCGACAGGAAGATGCCGTCAGGGTTATGCGCCAGCACCTCTTCGGCGCTCGCCGTTCCGGGGAGCACCGTCACCTTCGCATCCAGACCGGCCATGAGGCGCAGAATGTTGCGTTTCACGCCATAATCGAGAGCCACGATGTGCACGTCCTCGGCGGTGTTGACGCCGAAACCCTCGTCCCACTTCCACGGCGTCACGCTCCACTGCGACGACTGGCCGGAAGCCGCGTCCTTGGCGAGGTCGAGCCCGACGAGGCCGCTCCATTCGGCGGCGCGCTGCTTCATCGCCCCGATGTCGAACTGTCCCTTCGGATCGTGTGCGATCACCGCGTTGGCCACGCCGTTTTCGCGGATGTGGGCAGTCAGGGCCCGCGTGTCGATGCCCGCCAGGGCGACGATGCCGCGCGCCTTCAGCCAGGCGTCCAGATGTCCGGCGGAGCGGTAGTTCGAGGGGTCGGTGATGTCGGCCTTGAAGATCGCCCCCACCGCACCGGTGCGCCGCGCCGGCGTCAGATCCTCGATATCCTCGTCATTGGCTCCGATATTGCCGATATGCGGAAAGGTGAACGTCACGATCTGTCCGGCGTAGGACGGATCGGTGAGGATTTCCTGGTAGCCGGTGATCGCCGTGTTGAAGCAGACTTCCGCCTCGACGGCGCCCGGCGCGCCGAAACCTTTTCCCTCCAGAACCGTTCCATCCGCCAGAACCAGTATCGCCGTGGCAGGCTCCGTAGCCCAGGGCGGCGTGACGGGAGAGCTTTGAGCGGTGGAGTCATGCATCGTCGTCGATCTCGAAACAGTGAATTGAGGCACCTTGCCGAGGCGGGGCTCTATCACCATATCCCCGGTCTGAAAACACCGCTCAGATTGATATCCGGGCAGTATTTGGCCTCTGCATGGCGCCCACGCGGTTTGCGGCGATTCTGTGGCACGGCGCTGCAGAACCTTAGGCCAGGAAATGGAATAGACAGAGATATCAAAAGCTTAGGACCATGTTCTGCGCTTGCTTCGCCTATCGAACAGCGCTATGTTCCGCGTGCTATCAAGGAGTTGTTATGATGCGCGAAGCGATACAAGCTGCGCTGAAAGATGCTCAAAAATCCCAGGACAAAACCCGGATTTCGACACTGCGACTGATTTGCGCCGCGGTGAAGGATCGCGACATTGCCAATCGCTCTGCTGGCAAGGACCCGGTCTCCGACGAGGAGATCACCGAAATCCTGACGAAGATGATCAAGCAGCGCCGTGAATCGGTGGATGCCTACGAGCAGGCGGGACGCCTCGAACTGGCCGATCAGGAGCGCCGGGAATCAACGGTAATTCTGGAATTTCTGCCCAAGCAATTGGGCGAGGATGAGGTCGAGCAGGCGTGCAAGAGCGTCGTCGACGAGACCGGTGCCGAGGGCCTGCGCGACGTTGGCAAATGCATGTCGACACTCAAGCAGCGCTTTCCGGGCCAGATGGATTTTGGCAAGGCCAGCGGCGTGGTGAAGAACATCCTTCGCCAATAAGTCGTTCGATTCGGCGCCCCCAACAGGCAGGGGTGGCTCAATACTAGAAGAAAAGCGCCCATAGAAGCGGCAGAAGTATTGCGGTTGCCAAGGCGTTCAGCCCCATGGCGAGGCCGGAGAATGCGCCCGCGATCTCGTTCACCTGCAGCGCCCGCGCCGTGCCGATGCCGTGGGCTCCGGTCCCCATGGCGAAACCGCGCGAGGCCCAGTCCTTCACTCGGACGGCGTCCAGCACCAGCGGGCCAAGGGCGGCCCCGAGGATTCCTGTGGCGATCACCATCACTGCTGTCAGCGACGGCAATCCGCCGAGATTGTCGGAAATGCCCATGGCAACGGGGGCCGTGACCGATTTCGGCCCGATGGAGATAACAGTGGTGCGTGCCGCGCCGAGCGCCCAGGCGATCGCCATGGCGCTGATGGCCGCCGTCGCCGCACCGCTTAGCAGGCTGACCGCGATGGCCATGCCGGATTCGCGCACCCGGTGGAATTGGCGGTAGAGGGGAATCGCAAGCGACACGGTGGCCGGCCCGAGCAGGAAATGCACAAATTGCGCACCTTCAAAGAACGTCTCGTAACTCGTTCCGGTAGCTAACAGAATCGCGACCAGCACCACCACCGCGAACAGCACCGGATTGAGCAGAGGGTTAAGCTTGCCTCGCGTGTATATCCACATCCCGGCCTGGTATGCGACCAGCGTCAGTGTGAGATGGAGAAGCGGGCTCGCCGAGAGATAGACCCAGACGTCCTTCAGATCTGCTGGAAGATCACTCGGCATCGGATTTCGCGCTCCCTTTGCGGGCGGTCAGGAATTGCATCAGCAGCCCGGTCACGGCGATGGTCGCGACGGTCGAGACGACCAGCGCGACGGAAACTGCAATTCCGTCTCCCGTGAGCAATGAGAGATGCACCATGATGCCGGTTCCGGCCGGGACGAACAGCAGCGACAGGTTGGCGAGCAGCGCGCCGCCCACCTTCTGCAGATCCTCCGGTATGCCGCCATGGATCATCAGCCCGGCGAACAGAAGCGCCATTCCCATGACGGGGCCGGGCACAGGGAGCCCGACCGCAACCACGAACGCCTCGCCGGCGAGCTGGCAGATGAATATGAGGGTCAGGTAATTAAGCATCTTGGGTTTCCTTGAACGCTTTGTTGTGGGCATGGCGGCGGTCGGGAGGTCGCCTGTCTGTGCAGCGAATGCCGTTTTGGCACCGCGCGAAGAGTCCGACAAGCTGGCGTGGACCGCTCCGGGCCGCTAGTGGGCGCATTGGCGGATTTACAGTGAATTCCGCCGCCGGAATTAACCGCATATTACTTTAGGGCATGTACAATTTTTCTCATTGTTCCATTGGCAGGAGGGGGAGATGAGCGGTGATGATCAATCCAGTCGACGTCGCCATGCGCGCCTCGAGACGCGGATGTTCGCGAAAATTTCCAACGGAATGAAGATCGATGGCGCCATGGTCCAGGACCTTTCGATGTCCGGAATAGGACTGGAGATGCACAGCACGGCCGATCAAGAGCCCGGAAATCAGGTTGAGATCCATTGCGGGGAACTGGGATGCATTAATGGAGCGGTTCGCTGGGTGAGGCCAGATCGCGTGGGCATCGAGTTCGCTGCAAGTTCCAACAACGCGGCCAAGATCGCGGCTTTTTTCAAGCATTTTAAAGGGTGAAGTTGCTGATCTGACATAATGCGGGAAACTGCCGGCCCTGCATTTTCGCCGGAAATACATAGCCGCACTACGAACATTTGCATTGGGCTCTTAAGGCGAATTTATTCTTTTTCGCCAACAATTTCGCTTGGGACACGGGGTTGGGATGATTGCGAAAGGCACCATCTTGGTCCAAGCGAGAACAGAACAGAAACGTTCTAGTGAGCGGCATCTCGCGCGTTTTGGCGTCTTGGCCAGTACGTGCCGGAAGCGGTATCGCGCTTCCGTGGTGGATATTTCCACCACCGGAATCTGCATAGCCACCGAAACGCCCAATACGCTTGTGAACGGAGAAAGTATCCAGATAGCGTGCAAGGCGCTTGGCTATCTCGACGGAACCGTGCGCTGGAGCAAGCTTTATCGTGCCGGCATCGAATTCAACCCGAGTTCCAATACCGCCGCCAAGATAAACGCATTTCTCAAATATTTTCGCGAGCGTAGCATCGCGGCTAGGCGTTAGAACTGCTGTCTGTGAATTGCGAGGAACCTCCGCCAAGGGCGTGGCGTCACGCCGCGTGCCCCTGTATAGGTGGTCGCAGATTCCCTGAGGCCGGCAATGCGTTTTCCGCAATCCTTTCTGGACGAGATACGCGATCGCGTTCCGATTTCGGACGTGATCGGCAAGCGCGTGCCTTGGGACAAGCGCAAGACCAATGCGCAGCGCGGTGATTATTGGGCGTGCTGTCCGTTTCACGGCGAGAAGACGCCGAGCTTCCACTGCGAGGACAAGAAGGGACGCTATTACTGTTTCGGCTGCGGCGTCTCCGGCGATCATTTCCGCTTCTTGACAGAGCTGGAGGGTACGCCGTTTCCCGAAGCGGTGCGCCAGATCGCCGACCTGGCCGGGGTCCCGATGCCGGAGCGCGATCCGGAGGCGGAACGGCGTGAGCAGGCGCGCTCGACGCTCTCTGACGTGATGGAGATGGCGGTCGCCTATTTCGAGGCGCAGCTTCAGGCGTCGGCGGGAGCGAAGGCGCGCGCCTATCTGCGCGACCGGGGACTGTCAGGCACCACGCAGAAGAAGTTCCGCCTCGGTTATGCGCCCGACAGCCGCAATGGGCTGAAGGAGCATCTCGCCTCCAGGGGGGCGGCAAAGGACCAGATCGAGGCTTGCGGGCTGGTTGTGTTCCGCGATGACATTCCGGTGTCCTACGACCGTTTCCGCGACCGCATCATGTTCCCGATCGAGGACGCGCGCGGCCGTACCATCGCCTTCGGCGGTCGCGCCCTGTCCCCCGACGTGCCGGCAAAATATCTGAATTCGCCGGAAACGGAGCTCTTTCACAAGGGCAACGTGCTCTACAATTACCGCCGCGCGCGCGAAGTAGCCCGCGAGGCAGGCACCATCGTCGCGGTCGAGGGCTACATGGACGTGATCGCCCTCGATCAGGCCGGCATCGCCAACGCGGTCGCGCCGCTTGGCACGGCCCTGACCGAAAACCAGCTGGAAATGCTCTGGCGGCTGACGCCGGAGCCGGTGCTTTGCTTCGACGGCGACAAGGCGGGCGTGCGCGCAGCTTGGCGCTCGCTCGATCTGGCGCTCCCCGGCCTGAAGCCCGGGCGTTCGGTCCGCTATGCGCTTCTCCCGGACGGAAAGGACCCCGACGATCTGGTCAGGCAGGGCGGGTCGCACGCCTTCACCGCGATCCTTGCGGGTGCTAAGCCGCTTGCCGACATGCTGTGGTCGCGCGAAACCAGCGGCAAGGTGTTCGACACCCCCGAACGGCGCGCCGAACTCGAGCGGCTGCTACGCGACGCCGCGGGCACGATCCGCGATGAAAGCGTGCGGCGCCATTACGGCCAGGCGATCCGCGAGCGCATCGCGGCCCATTTCGGCCCGGTCTCGCAATCGCGCCACGGCGGCAAGGGGGGCCGGGACGCCTATGGCCCTCGGAAGGGCCGCGCCGGAATGGCCGGCGGGCGGCTTGCGATCTCCGAAAGCCTGACACGCTCGCGCCTCCTGAGCGCGGCGGTCGACAACATGCCGCTGCGCGAGGCCGCACTGGTTTCCGCCGTGCTCTGCCATCCGGACTTGCTCGCGGAGCATTTCGATGACTTCACCGGCCTTGATCTGGGCCATGGCGGCCTCGAGCGGTTGCGCGGCGCCATCCTCGACGTCTGTGCGACGTCGCGCCCGAGGACGCGCGAGGCGCTGCTCGAGCATCCGGCGCTGGCCGGCCAGATGCAAACGATAGCGACGCTCGACGCGCTGATCCGCCGGGCCCGGCTGTGGACTGCGACGGGGGAGGCGGCCTTCGAGGACGCGCGGGAAGGATTCCGCCAGGCGCTGCACCTGCATCGCCGCGCCCGCAGCCTGAAGCGCGAGCTCCGCGCTGCCGAGGCGGCGTGCGCGAGCGATGGCGACGAACTCGACTACAACCGCCTCGCCGACATCCAGAAGGAGATCGACACGGCCAATTCGCTGGAGGCGCTTGTCGACGGATTCGGCGTCTCCTCGGGCCGTCCGATGCGCTCGTTTTGAGGGCCTTGCCGCCGGCGGCCACGTTGCCGTTGCGCAATTTTTCTGCCGCGGAGGTGTTGACGGCCCGGCGAATCGCGGGAATCAAGGGGTTTCCGGATTGGGGCCCCTTGTGTCGGACGTTACAAGGCAGTTGCGTGCGAGCAAAGCTTGGATTGGCGGCGAGGGCACCTAGATAGAGTTAATTGGCGATTAAGGTGGTTGGCCTAAGGCTGACGCTTGAACTCGCAAGGTCGGACAAACGGTTTCATCCCGTCGGATGGACGCGAACAGGCGGAACGGAGGCTGCAGCCCGTGCCCGCCGGAGACTGAACTTTTATGGCAACCAAGACAAAAGAAAAAACCGAAGCCGCAACCGCGCCCGAACAGGCTTCTGACGGCCCGCTTCTGGACCTCAGTGCCGACAGCGTCAAGAAGATGCTCAAGCTCGCCAAGAAGCGCGGTTACGTGACGATGGATGAGCTCAACGCCGTGCTTCCCTCCGAGGAAGTCACCTCCGAGCAGATCGAGGATACCATGTCGACGCTGTCGGAGATGGGGATCAACGTCGTCGAGGACGACGAGGTCGACAGCGACAACGATAACGACAACAACAGTGACGGCGACGGTGACGGCGAGACGTCAACCGAACTGGCGACGTCGTCGGGCAGCGCCGTCGCCACCACCGCCAAGAAGAAAGAGCCGACGGACCGCACCGACGACCCGGTGCGCATGTATCTGCGCGAGATGGGCACGGTGGAACTGCTGTCGCGCGAGGGCGAGATCGCCATCGCCAAGCGCATCGAGGCCGGGCGCGAAACCATGATCGCCGGGCTTTGCGAAAGCCCGCTGACCTTCCAGGCGATCATCATCTGGCGCGAGGAACTCAACGAAGGCAACATCCTGCTCCGCGACATCATCGACCTCGAGGCCACCTATGCCGGCCCCGAGGCCAAACAGGTGCCCAAGGTCCCGACTCCCGAGGAAATCGAGCAGGCCAAGAAGGAGCGCGAGGAGAAGGAACGCGCGCTGCGCGCCCCGCGCCGCCACGACGACGTCACCGATGTCGGCGGGGAAGGCCAGCCGGAGGAAGACGAAGAGGAGGACGAGGTCAACCTCTCGCTTGCGGCGATGGAGGCCGAACTGCGCGAAGGCGTGATGGAAACGCTCGACACCATCGCCTCGACCTATTCCAAGCTGCGCAAGCTGCAGGACCAGCACGTCGAAAGCTCGCTGGCGGACTCGACGACCGACGCGCTGTCGCCGAGCCAGCAAAAGCGTCTCAAGAGCCTCAAGGACGAGTTGATCACCGACGTGAAGTCGTTGTCGCTCAACAACCAGCGCATCGAATCGCTGGTCGAGCAGCTCTACTCGATCAACAAGCGCCTGGTGCAGAACGAGGGCCGCCTGCTGCGCCTCGCCGAGAGCTACGGCGTGTCGCGCGAGGAATTCCTGAAGGAATATCACGGCTCCGAACTCGACCCGAACTGGCGTGAGCGTGTCAGCGGCCTGTCGGCACGCGGCTGGCGTGAATTCGCCAAGGAACTGGCGGCCATCGACGAACTGCGCTCCGAGATCCAGGAACTGTCGACGGAGACCGGCATCTCCGTCGCCGAGTTCCGCAAGATCGTCAATCAGGTCCAGAAGGGTGAGCGCGAGGCCCGGATCGCCAAGAAGGAGATGGTCGAGGCCAACCTCCGGCTGGTGATCTCCATTGCCAAGAAATACACCAACCGCGGCCTGCAATTCCTCGATTTGATTCAGGAAGGCAATATCGGCCTGATGAAGGCGGTCGACAAGTTCGAGTACCGCCGCGGCTACAAGTTCTCCACCTACGCCACCTGGTGGATCAGGCAGGCGATCACCCGCTCGATCGCCGACCAGGCCCGCACCATCCGCATTCCGGTGCACATGATCGAGACGATCAACAAGATCGTCCGCACGTCGCGCCAGATGCTGCACGAGATCGGCCGCGAGCCGACGCCGGAGGAACTCTCCGAAAAGCTCGCCATGCCGCTGGAAAAGGTCCGCAAGGTCCTGAAGATCGCCAAGGAGCCGATCTCGCTGGAGACGCCGGTCGGCGACGAGGAGGATTCGCATCTCGGCGACTTCATCGAGGACAAGAACGCCGTCCTGCCGATCGACGCCGCCATCCAGGCCAATCTGCGCGAGACGACCACCCGCGTGCTCGCCTCGCTGACCCCGCGCGAGGAGCGCGTGCTTAGAATGCGTTTCGGCATCGGTATGAACACCGACCACACGCTCGAGGAGGTCGGCCAGCAGTTCTCGGTGACACGCGAACGCATTCGCCAGATCGAGGCCAAGGCCCTCAGGAAGCTCAAGCATCCGTCGCGGAGCCGGAAGCTAAGGAGCTTCCTGGATAGCTGATCCGGATTGGCATCGAGTAAGAATAACCCGGCGGAAACGCCGGGTTTTTTGTTCAAAGGTGCCCAAACAGGCCAATCGCGTTGATCTCAACGTCCTTATTTTTAGGGTCAGGCTGCCGCCGACCCGGCAGGCTCCCCACGAGGGCTCCAGACCGAGAGAAGGGTGGCAAAAATCGCGGCATTGACCATCGGAAACGCGGCGACCGCGATGCCGATCGTTCCGGTTGCCACATAGTATGCGCCAACCCCGAAATCCAAAGCCTGGATGAGCACCATGTTGCGGATCCAGAACAAGTCCGGCGTCGCCTGACGGGCGAGTGCCGCCATGCCTATTCCATAGGCGATGAAGCGCGACGACAGCATACCCAGCATGTAGTTGTTGTCGATCGGCGGCACGCTCAGGCCCATCCAGTCGAAGAAGGGACCGGGTACCAGCAGCGTGAGCGCGCCGAGCACCAGCTGCGAGACGGCAACCACCCAGAGAATAGCTTTCAGTCTTGTCATAAATATCGCTCCTCACGTTTAAACGCTTGCAGCAAGGTAGATATATAACTATAGAAAGTGAAGTAGTTACAAAAAGTATAGCTTAACGAATGAAAAAGATCAGCGATTTCAATGGTGTCTGCGACACAGACTGCCCGGTGGCACGAGCGAATGACATTATCGGTGGCAAATGGACGACGCTGATCATTCGAGATTTGCTGTCAGGCAAGAAGCGTTATTCGGAACTGGCCCGATCGCTTGCCGGCATCAGCCCGCGTATGCTGGCTGCGAGGCTTGATATGTTGTGCGGAGCCGGGCTGGTTGCCAAGACTGTTTATCCGACCGTACCTCCGAAGACGGAATACGAACTGACGGATGCTGGTAAACGCATCGAACCAGTGATCGCGGCGATGGCCGAATTCGGTAGCAAACTGAGGTAAGTGGGGCGCTAAGGCGCATTCGGTTTTCCTATCCGCCGGGCCGTCCTCCCTCACACTTCGCATTTTCTTCGCGCTTTTTTATCCACACCCCCGAAACCTCCCGGATAATCCGTCCCGTGTTTGTTGCCGAAGGAGGCAGGGATGGGTTTCGACTGGGAAGGGTCGGTGGAACATTACGGCGATGCGCTCGACGCGCTTGCCGCGCGGCTCGTCACCATGGCCGGGATCCTGTGGGGCCGGCCGGTCGAGACCCTGCCGCGCGGGCTCTATCTGGAGATCCTGTCGATCCTTCGCCCCGCCGAATTCGCCTTGCGCCGCCTGATCGTCATGGCCGCCTGGAAGGTGGTCCCGGAGATCGGCCTGCCGCCAGCGACAGAAGAAGGCGA
>NZ_JAINFK010000011.1 GCF_019966575.1 Oricola cellulosilytica
GCGGCCGTCGGCCAGATGGACCAGGTGACCCAGCAGAACGCGGCGATGGTGGAAGAAACCACCGCCGTCACGCACCGTCTTGCGGAAGATGCGACCGGACTGTCCGAGCTCATCGCGGGCTTTGCCGTCAACGACAATGCGGGAAAAGGCCCGGCCAAGCCTGTTCTAGCGGCCAATGACGAGGGCAAGGACGCGACCGCTCGCAAATCTCCCGCGAAGAGCATGTTCAACAAGGTTCGCAAGGCCTTCTCCGGCGGGACCGAGGGCAATGCAGCTATAGCGCAGGAATGGGAGGACTTCTGATGGATGCGGTCGAAGCAATCGATGCCGGACAGGAGATGTCGATAGACATCATCTCGTTCCGTCTTGGAGACCAGATCTACTGTGTCGACATCATGGCCGTCCGGGAGATCCGGGGATGGGCGCCTTGCACCAGCATGCCCCATTCCCCGCCCCATGTGCTGGGCGTGATCAACCTGCGGGGAACCGTAATACCGGTGGTCGACGCCGCGATCAGAATCGGGCTGCAAGCGGCCGAGCCAACGGAACGGAGCGCGATCATCGTGATCGACCAGGGCGCTACCCTGTTCGGCCTGCTGGTGGAGAGCGTGTCGGACATGATCCGGATCAGGAAATCGGATCTTCAGCCGGTTCCCGATGTCCTGCCCGAGGAGCAGAAGGCGCTGGCCAAGGCAATCGTCGCGCTTGAAAAGCAGATGATCTGCTTCCTCGATCCCGAGCCACTGATCGGCATCCACGTCGACGACATCGCCGCCTGAGCCCGCGGCGAACCGCTCGGCGGTTCCAGCTCAATTCAAGCAGAAACCGGGTGAATCGACAGATTCACCCGGTTGTTATCATATGAAAGCGGCCTCAGTTTCCGCGCGATGCCAATCCGCGTGGCGGAGGTGTTTCCAACCGTCGCGCCCATCGATCTCCCCCCGGCGCCCCGCCCGCCACAGGAAGACC
The DNA here is from genome assembly GCF_019966575.1 of Oricola cellulosilytica. GTDB lineage: Bacteria > Pseudomonadota > Alphaproteobacteria > Rhizobiales > Rhizobiaceae > Oricola > Oricola cellulosilytica. The sequence continues at coordinate 970 of NZ_JAINFK010000011.1, forward strand.
AAGATTATCGCTCCCTCCCCCCGATAAAGGCCGGGGTTAATTGTCAGCCTTTCCTATTTGTTAAGCTTCCCTCGCCATATCTTGCATGCGGGTACTCTTGGGCGATGTCTGCCCAGCGCGGCCTTAGCGCGCCCGTGTGTTCGTAATCCAGCCGAGTTCGGACCACCGACGAGGACTCCCTCCAAGGAGTCGTTGCCGCTCGTCTTGTATTCTATTGGATGCCTATCAATCTGATGTTGGGAAGTTCAAGAAAATGAACAGTATCAAGTTGAAATTGACAGTTATGACCCGTGTAGTGATCGTGTTTGCAATCTTGTTTGCAACCGTACTCGGCGTGGGGTTTGTCGGATACAATGGAATGCGAGATCTACGCTATTCCGGGGACGAGATGTATGAAGATTATTTCATGTCTGTCATAACTCTCAATGAAATTACCAAAAGTGTGAATGAGATGTACTTAGCGCAAAAAGGGCACATCATTGCACCCAATGAAGAGGCGATGAACCGGTTCGAGGCTACGATGGCCGAAGAGCAGACCGGCATCAAACCCCATCTGGACAAATACGAGGAAACGGTCGATCCAGGCGCAGAGACGGCGGCCTTTATGTCCTATAAGGAAAAACTCAAGCAGCTCTTCGAGATCAACAACCGGATCATCGAATTGAGCCGCTCGAACAACGACGTCGAAGCCAACGAACTGAGCAACGGCGAATTCACCCGGATCTATTCCGAAATGCGGCCGATCATCGAGGCCATGCTGGAAGCCAACATCGAAGGCGCTCAGAAACAGGCGGCCGAGCCGGTGCAGGTCTTCTCCTTCGCCTCGAACGTCATGTTCGGCATCCTCGGCCTTGCGGTGGCTCTGGTCATAGCGTCATGGTTCTATCTGCGGGCCAGTGTGGTCCGGCCGCTTGGCGCAATGACCCGCGCCATGAACGGGTTGACCGAAGGCGATCTCGAGATCGATATTCCCGCAGAAGGCCGTATGGATGAACTCGGCGATATGGCGGGATCGCTTGTGAAGTTCCGGGACGCCGCAATCGACAAGCAGCGCATGGAGCGCGAGGCAGACGAAAACCGCAACCTGACCGAAAAGGAACGCGCCGAGCGCGAAGCCGCAAAGGCGGCCGAAGCCGCGACCCTCAACGAGGCGATCGAAGCGCTGGCCGGCGGACTGCAGCAATTGTCCGAAGGTAATCTGACCGCGCATATCGACAAGCCGTTCGGCGAAGGTCTCGACCGCCTGCGCGTCGACTTCAACGAGTCGGTCGAAAAGCTGGCCGAAACGCTGTCGGAGGTGAAGGTCAACATCGACACGATCCATTCCAACGCCGGCGAGATGCGTTCGGCGGTGGAGAACCTGTCGAGCCGCACCGAGCAGCAGGCCGCGGCGCTGGAGGAAACCTCGGCCTCGCTCGAGGAGATCACCTCCACCGTCAAGAGCTCCTCGGACCGCGCCCAGGAGGCCACCACCAAGGCCGCCGAGGCGAAATCGGCCAGCGACTCCTCGACCAAGGTCGTCGCCGACGCCGTCGAGGCGATGGGCCGGATCGAGAACGCGTCGGGCGAGATCGCCAAGATCATCGGCGTGATCGACGAG
>NZ_JAINFK010000012.1 GCF_019966575.1 Oricola cellulosilytica
CTTCTTCCGGCCCGACGTGGGGGCTCATCACCCAGGCAGGGACCTCTCCCCGCCCCGTCAGGCGCCGGCCTCTCCCTTTGTACCGGTGTGCACCCAGGCTTCCTGCGAGAGACGGGAACAGTATGCGGCAGGCTCGGGAGGTGTGGATAAGTTTTATGCGGAAAAAATATAATAACCAGTCAGGACAACGGGTTAGCGAGAACCGGGCAAAAAACTTATCAACGTTCTTGGCCCTTCCGGTCTTTCGGGCCAGTTCTTCTCACAAGGTTGGCGAGGAAGGGGGCGGGGCGCAGCGCCCCCGGACCGAGGCGAAACGCACGAGGAAAACAACGATCACCTTCCCTTGGGTCGCCGTTAACAAGTCCATAACGAAATCAGGCATATTGTTGCCCTGTAATTTATCGTGGGCGATTTTGCCGCGGTGCCGGACTGCATGATGCGTGTCTGATCCGACCGATGAACGGTCGAATAAATTTCCAGACAAGCAACCAGCAGGTTCGTATCATGAAACTGAAGACGCGTATTTTTCTTCTCGCCCCGATCGCAATGGCAGGAATGCTGCTGGTCGGATCGGTTTTCTATATCGGGGACCGGGTACTCGAACATGAGAGAGAACTGCTTGCAGAAGCGGAACACATTTTCGAGCTGGAAGCCGACATGGATATCTCCATGCTCCATGCACAACGCGCACAGAAGAATTTCCTGCTCAACGGTGACGAGGAGGAGGTCGAACATCACCGGCAATTGACCGACAGGGCGGCTGCCGACCTGACGGAACTCGCGTCACTTCTGCGAAACGATTTCCCGGGCCAGATGGACGATCTGGTCGACCGGCTGGAGAAGGATTTCGATGCCTATGTTGGCAAGTTCGAGGAACTGGTCGAACTAGAGCACCTCCTGGGTGTGGACGAAGAGAGCGGGATGCAGGGCGCGCTGCGGAGCGCCGCGCACAATGCCGAGGTGCCCCTGAAAACGCTCGGCCAGCCGGAACTGACGGTCAAGATGCTGATGATGCGCCGGCATGAGAAAGACTTCATCATGCGGCTCGACGAGAAATATATCGGGCGGCTGGACGAACGCATGGCCGAGTTCAAGGCATTTCCCATAGCGATGTTCGGCTCGGCCGGAGTTCGAAATGAGATATTCTCCTACATCGATGCCTATCAGTCCGACTTTCACAAATTCGCGGAGGCGAAGTTGGAGGAACTCGCCTTGCGCGCCGAACTGTCCGAGATTTTCGAACATCTCGAGCCTGAGTTCAAAGAGATCAAGACCTTCCTTGACGATTTGAAGGCGCGCACGCTGGAAAGGATGCAGCAGGAGAGGAATGCCGTGATTGTCGCGGTTGCCGTCGTCGGCGCGCTGGCAATCCTGATCATCGGCCTCATCGTCATCTTTGTCGCGCGTTCAGTCGGAAAACCTTTGACAGCGACCGCGTCGGCGCTGAAGGCGCTCTCGGAAGGCAACACCGAAGTCGAGATTGCCGGCAAGGGCCGCAAGGACGAGATCGGCGAGATCGCCACTGCGTTCGAAGCCTATCAGGCGCTCATCCAGAAGAGGGCGGCGGACGAGCGGGAAGCGGAACAGGCACGCGACGCGGACGCGCGATCGCGCACCGAGGCCGAACAGAAACGGGAAGCCGAGCAAAAGCGCGAACTCGAGGCGACCGTCAGCCAGATGGGTGAAGCCCTTGACCGCCTTGCCGAAGGCGATCTGACAACCCGACTGGACGAGCCGTTCGGAGAGGGTCTCGACGGTCTCAGGACTTCGTTCAACGCATCGGTTGAAAAGCTTTCCGATACTCTGGCGGAAGTCCGAAACAACATCGATACCATCCACGCCAATGCGGGCGAAATGCGCACGGCGGTGGAAAGCCTGTCGGGCCGCACCGAGCAGCAGGCCGCGGCGCTGGAGGAAACCTCGGCCTCGCTCGAGGAGATCACCGCGACGGTGAAGGAGTCGTCGGAACGCGCCCAGGAGGCCACCACCAAGGCGGCCGAGGCGAAGTCGGCGAGCGACGCGTCGACCAAGGTCGTCTCCGACGCCGTCGAGGCGATGGGCCGGATCGAGAACGCGTCGGGCGAGATCGCCAAGATCATCGGCGTGATCGACGAG
>NZ_JAINFK010000001.1:0-599633 GCF_019966575.1 Oricola cellulosilytica
GCCCACACCTTCTTCTCGGCCATCTGCATCGCAGCCGCCGTCATCTTCTGGCTCTGATCAATGAGTCCTGACCCTAGCTCGTTTAGATAATTTTACTTGCCCTGGATAGTCGCAAAAATCAAAAGTATGTAGCCTACCGCCCCCCGGGAGACCGCGTTTTTGCCGCGAAATATAGGGATACCTCCTGCCCTTCTTGTTAGCATGGCGTGGCGCAAGACAATCCCTGGTCTCCTCGAAGAGCGTGCCTGCGAGCGGCGATATCTTCCTGACCCTGGTTCGCTCCTCTGCAGTCCGAAAGCTGCCTTCACCCGCCGCCGGACGTCATCCCAGACCGCGCGATCGATGATTGCCGGATGGAGGTGTTAACCGCCCGCGGCCATTTCGCGGCGATACGCGCCGGAGCCGGCATCTGCCACGACTTCATGGCCGCCGAGGCGCCGGACCTCTTCCGTGTGCTGAAGCGGGTTACTGGATCCTGTGACAGTGCGAGCGGAGCGGCACCTCTTTAATGCAGGCGCGTGACGTTCAGGCATCGCGTTTCATGATCCACTCGACCTGTGGCGCGGGAACGAAGCGCCACTTGCGCAAGGGACCGGCCATGACATTGAGATAGTACATTTCGAAACCGTAGGGGGCACCGCAGGGATGGTGGCCGCGCGGGACGAGCACCACATCTCCGTCGGAAACAGCCATCGTCTCGTCCAGCCGTCCGTCGTCAGTATAGACACGTTGGATGCCGAAGCCGTCCGAAGGGTTCAGCCGGTGGTAATACGTCTCTTCCAGGTAGGTGATGCGCGGATAATCGTCCTCGTCGTGGCGGTGGCTCGGGTAGGAGGACCAGTGGCCCGCGGGCGTAAAGACTTCCGTCACCAGCAGGCTGTCGGCATAGTCTTCATTCTCCATCGCGATGTTGTGGATATGGCGGGTGTTGGTGCCTTTTCCGCGCTCGGTCAGGGTAATGCCGTCCGGCCCGATGCGGCGGGCTTCGTGCCCGCCTCGACCGGGCGCGGAGCACACGGCGAGTACGCAATCGGTCTGGGCAGCCGCAGCCCATTCGGTCCCGTTGGGCAGGTAGAGGCAGTGAGGAGGCGTCTTCTCGAAGACGTCCATGCGGTCGCCCAGGACACCCCAGTCCTGACCCGCCCCGGTGATCCTGGCAATCCCCTCGACCATGACGAGGATGATCTCATCGTCGCCGGTCAATTCGGTGGCGGTGTCCCCTGGTCTCAACCGGTAAAGCGAGAAACCGACGTAGCGCCAACCGGCGCTCTCAGGTGTGATCCGATGCACCTGGCCGCGGATCCCAAAAGGCTTTCTAAGAAGATCAGTCATCCCTGTCCTCGTAGTTGGCGGGATCAAAGGCGACAAAGAACTCGTAAGCGCAGTAAAGCGCGATGACCCCGAAAAGCAGCGCCCAGAGAGTGTTTCCCATGACCAATTCAAGGAGGGCCCAACTGCCTGTCAGCGTTGTTACCAGAACCCGTGGCCAAAGAGGTAAAAAGATCGGATGACGGATGTTCAGCATAGCCATTGTCTCTCGGAATAGTCCATCGTGACTGCATCGAGGTCGATGCATTCATCAGGATCCCCGCTACGGTCAATACATCCGCGCGTACGCGCTCAGGGAAACTATCGTTTTGCGCCGGACCACCGAGCGACCGGTGTGTGCGCCATCCTCGATGATCCAACCGAAGGGGTGGTGATAGCTTAGCATTACGCGCTTAGCCGAAAACAACCTCGCCGGTTCCGACAGCGTTTCCGCGTGTGGCAACGCATCATCGCCCGAGAGCCTGGGCTCTCGCCACCGTGGGGGCCAGATCGCCCCTACGAGGTTCGAGCATCCCGCGTGAACGATGCACGGCGCCTGCGGGATGGGGAATCGTTCGACCTATTTGCGCGATGACGGCGTTAGCCAGTGGGTGGGCTTTCATCACCCGGCAGGGGCGGCGATAACTTTCGATTTGACCCTATATCGAACCCTGACAAACATGGAATATGATTCTAATTTGCAGCAGTTCGTCCCGCTCCTACCCGACCCCATCACGATCTGCTGACTGTGCAAGTCCGTGGCAGCGCCTTGGCGGGTCGTTACGCCATTCACTGAAAGGAACGCTCCCATGAAAGTCGCCCTGTTTGGCGCCGGCCGGATCGGCAAGGTCCACGCCGCCTCGATCAAAATGGATCCCCGCTCGGAACTCGTCGCCGTCACCGATGTGATGACGAAAGCCGCCGGAGCGCTAGCAAAGGAGTACGGCATCGAAGCCCGCTCCGCCGACGATATCCTCGCCGACGAGCGCATCGATGCTATCCTGATCGCGTCGTCGACCAACACCCACGCCGACTTGATCGAAGCCGGCGTCAAGGCGGGGAAAGCGATATTCTGCGAAAAGCCCATCGACCTGTCTCTGGACCGCGCGTTGGCGGTCCGGAAGGTAGCCGCCGGCCATGACAAGCCGGTTATGATGGCCTTCAACCGGCGTTTCGATCCAAGTTTCGCCGCTCTGAAAGGTGCGCTCGATGCCGGCGAGATCGGCAGGGCCGAACTTCTGACCGTCACGTCATACGATCCGGCACCGCCGCCGGTCAGTTATATACAGATGTCGGGCGGTCTCTACCGGGATATGATGATCCACGATTTCGACATGTGCGCGTTCCTGTTCGGAATGCCCAACTCGGTGATGGCACACGGCTCCTGCCTCATCGATCCCGAGATCGCCAGGGCGGGCGACGTGGATACCGCCGTCGCAGTTCTGACTTACGCCGATGGGCGGATCGCCACCATCCGAAACTCACGCCGCGCGCCCTACGGCTATGACCAGCGGGTCGAAGTGCTCGGCTCCGAAGGCGCCCTGGCGGCCGACAACGAGATCGAAAACACCCTCGTCAAATCCACTGCCGCCGGCATTGTGTCCGCCAAGCCGGTCTTCTTTTTCCTCGAACGCTACATGCGCGCCTATGCGATCGAATGGTCGGCATTCGTCGACGCGTGCGTCGAAGGCAAAAAGGTGCCGGTAACCGTTCAGGACGGGGTGAACGCGTTGGCGTTGGCCGAAGCGGCAAACATGTCCCTCGCTCAGGGGCGTCCGGTTGCGCTTACCTCAGGAATGACGGGAAGTTGAGTCATTTGCCTTCACGCTGGCCGTCGTCGCCAGGATACCTCGGCGCGACAGGCCTATGGAATAGCAGTCCCCGAAGTTTCACGATGCAGGGTTCCGGGCCGGCCTCGGAGGTTGCCCCACAAGACCGTGGAGGGTTCCGGCGCAAGGACCTGGCATAACGTGGCTGACCCTCAAGGTACCCGGCTCGGCGACCGCGGCCGTGGCGCTGAGGGACGTGGCGACCGGGCTGCGTCGCCGCCTATAATTTTGGCATGCCCTTGGCCCGCATCCGGCGCTGTTGCGCGGCGATGCGGAACTGCGCGTTGGCCGCGCCATAGCCGGAATAACCTCCGCGCCGCTCGACGAGCTCGAAGAAGAAGCCTTCGCCGTAATTGCGGCTGTAAAGCTGGAAGTATTCACCGTGATCGTCGCGGTCGTAGAGGATGTTGGCCTCCTTCATACGGTCGAGCAGCGCCTGCTCCAGGCCGAACCGGGCATCGAGATCGTCGTAGTAATTCGGTGAGATTGGAAGCGGAGCGAATCCGTTAGCGGCGAGCGCTTCGGCTGTCACGAAGATGTCCTCGCTCGCGAAGGCAATGTGCTGGACCGCCGAGCCGAAGCTTTCCGCGATGAAATGGCCGGCGAGCGTGCGCCGGTTTTCCGCGCCGTTCAGCGTGATGCGCAGTAAACCGTTATCGTTCTCGATCGCCTGGCTGCGCACCAAGCCGGCGGGATCGACCACGTCGACCATCGGCGTTTTGCGGGTTTCGAAAATCGACGTGTAGAAAAGCAGCCAGGTGAGCATTTCTTCGTAATTCATCGTCTGGGCAATATGATCGATCCGCACTAGTCCGGCGTCCTTCGGCGATGTTTCGTCGGCGACGGACCTGAACTCGATATCCCAGACGTGGGCCAGGTCGGTTTTGCCGTCGATGAAATGCATCACGCCACCGCCTACACCGCGGATCGCCGGAATTTTCAATTCGCCCGGGCCCACGATTTGTTCGAACGGGTCAGCCCCAAGCGCCCTGGCGCGCTCGACCGTCGCGGCCGCATCCTCCACCTTCAAACCGATGTCGCAGACATTCGTCCCATGCACGACGTAGGACGAATGTGCAAATCCCTCGCGCTCAGTGTTGATGACAATGTTGACGCCGCCCTGCCGCCAGAGCTCGACGTCCTTCGAAATATGCCGACCAGCACGCGCAAAACCGAGCGTATGCAGCATTGCGGCCAGTTGCGCGGCCTCGTCCTCGTCGGCGGCGAACTCGACGAACTCCACCCCTTCCACTTCGATCCGGTCGGGCATGTCGGAGACGGCGATGCGAATATCCGGTTCGAACCGGCGCACGCGGTCCATCAGGTAGACGAGCGAGCGGTGGCCGTCGACGGAAATCGATTTCGGCGAGCCTCCGCGGAACTGGTCGTTGAATATCTCCAGCGAAAGCACCCCGTCATAACCTGTCGCGGCAACCGCGCGCATGAAGCCGGTGACATCGAGATCGCCCTCGCCCGGCATGTTGCGGAAATGACGGGACCAGTAGAGCAGATCCATTTCGATCTTCGGCGCATCGGCCAGCTGCACGAAGAAGATGCGGTCTCCCGGAATGGAACGGATCGTATCTGGATCGATCTTTCGGGCCAGGGTGTGGAAGGAATCGAGGATCAGGCCGACATTCGCGTGGTCGGCGCGCCGCACGATTTCCCAAGCGTCGCGATGATCGCTGACATGCCGCCCCCAGGCGAGCGCCTCGTAGCCGACACGGATGCCGCGTTTCGCCGCCCCTTCTCCGAGCTCGCGGAAATCGTCGGCGGCGCGGTCGATGCCGCCGAGCGCAAGCGGCGAAACGGTGGAGCAAACCAACACGAGATCCGCCCCGAGTTCGCCCATCAGGTCGAGCTTTCGTTCGGCGCGGTCAAAAGTGCGGCTGCGCTGCGGATCCGGCATGCCCTCGAAATCGCGGAACGGCTGAAAAAGCGAAATTTCCAGTCCGTGATCGCGCACCATCTGCCCGACCTCGCGCGGCCCGCCGTCGAAGGCCAGGAAATCATTCTCGAAAATCTCGACGCCATCGAAGCCGGCGGCGGCGATAGCCGCAAGTTTCTCCGCAAGATCTCCCGAAATCGAGACCGTGGCGATCGAAGTTTTCATCCGCCTATCCGTGATATCCCAGCAGCCGAGGCAGCCAGAGCACGATGTCGGGCACCATGATGAGGACCAGCAATGCCACAATCAGGACCCCGAGAAACGCCCAGATCTCGCCGATGATCTCGAGCAGCGGGATGCGGGTGACGGCGTTGATGACGAAGAGGAGAATGCCGTAGGGCGGCGTGATGAGGCCGATCATGCAATTGACCACGGCAACGACACCGAAATGCACGAGATCGATCCCAAGTTCGCGGCAGGTCGGCAGGAACAGCGGAATGATGACGAGAATGATCGTCGTTGCATCGAGCACGCAGCCAAGCAGCAGAAAGAGCACATTCACGCCGAGGAGGAAGACAAGCGGATGGACATCGAGGCCCACGAGCGTCCGCGCCATCATGTTCGGGATGTTTTCCGAGGCCACGACGTAATTGAGGATCAAGGCACCGCCGATGACGATGCCAACGGCCGCCGAGGAACGCGCGCTGTCGACGAGGATACCGTATAGGGCGCGGATGGAGAGCGCGCGATAAAAAAGCGAGGCAAGAAGCAAGGCATAGAACGCCGCAACGGCCGCAGCCTCCGTCGGCGTCGTGATTCCGCCATAGATGCCGTAAAGCAAGATCGCCGGCATCAACAGCGCGGGAAACGCGTTTGCCGTATGGCGAGGCAGATCGCGCAAGGGAACGGGGTCCTCGACCAGGAAGCCGCGCCGGTGGGAAAGATATGTATTCATCGCCATCAACACGGCGCCCATGAATATGCCGGGCAGGATACCGCCCAAGAAGAGGTATCCGATCGAGGTGTTCGAGACGAGCGCGTAGAGCACCATCGGTATGGAGGGCGGAATGATCGGCCCAATCGTGGCGGACGCCGCCGTGATCGCCGCAGCGTAACCTTTGGTGTAGTGCCCGCTCCTCGTCATCATCTCAATGATGATCTTTCCGATGCCCGCTGCATCGGCGACAGCCGAACCCGACATGCCAGAAAAGATCAGCGAGGCGACGACATTGACGTGTCCAAGGCCGCCTCTAAACCGACCGACCGCAGCGACGCAGAACTGCAGAAGGCGCTCTGAGATCGTGCCAGCGTTCATGATGTTGGCGGCGATGATGAAGAGCGGCACGGCCAAGAGGATGAAGCTCTGGTAGAGCCCATCCATCAGGACCTTTCCGGCGATGCCGACACCCTGACCTCCGGCCGCGAGATAGACGAATGAGGCAAGCAGGATCGAATAGGCGATTGGTGCGCCAATGCCGGCGAGGAAGAACAGAGTGGCGAGGCAAAAGACGAACTCGATCGTCATCGACTCGCCGTCTCGTCATGGTGATGCAGATCAGTCTCGGCCCCGTGCCGGAACGAAACCCATGCGCGCCATCCGTAACGCAGCGACACGACCCCCAGGAAGACGATGTAGATGGAATAGATGTCGCGCATGCGAATGGAGTCGCCGAACAGCGCCTTGAGCGTTGCCGTCTTTTTCAGCCGCAGAATATAAAATTTGTCCCATGTCGGCTCCAGGGACCAAAGGAGCCCGGCAAAGATCGCCAGTCCGGAAATGATCGCAAACCATTTGCGGATAGCCGGATTTACGTGGAGATAGAGCATGTCGAAGGTGACATGATCACGCTCGCGCACGATGAAAGCGTTGCCCCAGAAGACCACCCAGACCCAGAGCGCCAAGCAAAATTCGAGGGTCCAGCCGTACAGGCTGGGATCGAGAAACGGAACCGCTTCGCCCAGCCACTGCAGGCGGGCTGTATAGCGGACCGCGATCTGAAGGATGAAGGTCAGGAACATGGCGGCCATCATCATGGCCGCCACGAACTCCGCACCCCGCATGAACCATTTTGACAACGGGGTCATGCGAGATTCTCCGCTGATCGGTCAGGCCGCGATCAGTTGCCCAAGGCGTTGATCTTCTCGAGCACGCCGTCCGGCCAGGACTCGGAGAATTCGGTTCCCGCATACTGGGCCTGCACGTGCGTGCGGAAAGCCTCCAGATCGGGTTCGTAGATCTCGAGCCCCTGCTCTTTCAGGAACGAGACGAGGTCCTCCTCCTTCTTGAGCTGCGCCTGACGCCCGCTTTCTGCTGCTGCGTCAGCCGCCTCCTGAACCGTTGCCTGCTGCTCGGGCGTCAGGGAGTCCCAAACAGCTTTCGAAAAGGCGACGTAGTTGAGATCGACAAGGTGTGACGTCAGCACGATCTGATTTGTCACCTCATAGAACTTTGCGTCAACGACCGTCGGCAACGGATTGTCCTGGCCGTCGACCGAGCCGGTGGAGAGCGCGGTGTACACTTCGGTGAAGGCCATCGGCGTCGGGTTGGCGCCGAGAGCCTTGCCCAGGAACTGCCAGGCGTCGGTGCCCGGCATGCGCAGATTCACGCCAGCCAGATCCTCCGGCCTCATGACGGTCAGTTCGTCCTTCGTCTGACGGAGGTTCACATGGCGGCGGCCGAGATACATGACTGACAGAAGCTTCACGCCGAGTTCGTCCTCGACCTTCTGTTTGAACGGTTCCATCAGCGGATCATTGAAGACCGCGACCTGATGGGCGGCATCCTGATGAACATAGCCCGTAGCGAAGATCGAGAATTCGGGAAAGAACGTCGCGAGTTCTTGTGCTGAAGCAATGGACATCTCCAGATCGCCCGACGCGATCGCCTCAAGCTCACTACCCTGCGCGATCAACGAGGCATTGTAGTGCGGTTCATAGACGGCGAATTCCGCCACCGCCGGCGCGAAGACCTCAGCAAGAGCGACAGAGCGCTGATCGGTTTCCGAGGCCGGTGTCGACATGCGCAACGTCACCTTGTCCTGCGCGAACGCGGACGAGGCGATCGAAATTCCCGAAAATGCCGCAAGGGCGACGGTTGTCGCCGCAAAGGCGCGGCGGGTCATATACTTCTTCATGTGGTTCCTCCCGGTTGAAGAAAGTCGAGACTTGCACTCCGCGTGGGATTATCGACGGGGGATCGCCCGAGTCAACGGCCATCGCCATATAAAATAGTTTTTATAGGATAAAAACGCGGATGTATCGGCGTTCCTATTTCTTGCCGGGCTCCCGATTAGCGATGCTGTGTTCGACGCCGCCGAGGATATGGTCCCTGAGCACTCGTGCCGCGGCGGCGGCGTCATGCGCAAGCGCCGCATCCAGAAGGGACCTGTGTTCCGCAGCCGCCTTCTCACCCCGGAACGTCAGTGTAAGCATCTGATATCGCAGATATTTATCGAAGACAGACCCGTGCAATTCCATCAACCTTCGCGACCCGCATCCCCCGATCAGAGCGCGATGGAACTGCCAGTCTGCATTTTTCCAGTTCTCCCGGACCGAGGTTTCTCCTGCCATCATCTGTTTTTCCAGCACGTGGAGCTTGTGATAAGCGGCCACCACCCCGGCCTCCCAATCGAGATCGCCTTGGGCAAACGAACGCTCCAGTGCATGACATTCGAGCAAGATACGCAGATCTGCGACTTCCCTCAAATCGCTGTCGGAGACCGGCGCGACCTCGAAGCCCTTCTGACCTTCGGCCACCACAAATCCGTCCGAGGTCAAGCGGTTGAGGATTTCTCGAAGGGTTGTGACACTGACATTGTAACGCCTGCGAAGCGGTTCGAGCCGCAACCTCTCGCTCGGTTTCAACCTGCCAAAAATGATATCGTTGCGGATATTTCGATAGGCGGTGTCGCCGATCGTGTCGTGCTTCGCCACCTCGATCACCTGATTTCCTCCGACAACTCGTCTTGACTGCATTTATGAATATAGGACATAAATAATAATATAGGAAATTTATGAACTCCGACGACCGCTTGGAGAATACGGCATGGCAGCCGGGACTCGCTTTCCCCCGACAAGGACATCTAATCGTGCCTCATACCATTCGCGTAGGCTGCAAGCTGGATATTTATCCCCCCGAGAAACGGACTTTCCGTTTTCATAGCGAGCGTCTCAAATCCGGTAAGGCAAAAACAGGAGCGTGACCGGTGGGGAGACCAATATCCATAGCGGTGGCCGGTGCCGGTCTTGTAGGCAAACGTCATGCCGAGGCCATCCGGGCCGCTGGTGCTGATATCGGCCTTTGCGCGATCGTCGACCCGGTGCCGTCCGGGGAAGCGCTTGCCGAGCAGTACGGTGTGCCCTGGCACCGGTCACTCGACGCACTTTTCAGCGGCGAGCACCCAGACGGGGTGATTCTTGCCACGCCGAACCAGATGCATTCCGAGGGTGCAATGGCCTGCATAACCGCTGGTATTCCCGCGCTCGTCGAGAAGCCCTTCGCAGTCGATGTCGGGGCGGCAGAAACCGTCGTTGCCGCGGCAGAGAAAGCGGGCGTTGCCCTTCTGACCGGTCATCACCGGCGTCACAATCCCTTGATCCGCCGCGCCAGGGCCGAGCTCGAAGCGGGCGCCATCGGTCGTGTCATCTCCGTCCACGTGAATGCCTGGCTCTACAAGCCGGAGGAGTATTTCGAGGCTGGGTGGCGCAGAGAGCCGGGCGCGGGGCCGGTTTTTCTCAACCTCATCCACGACATCGACGTACTGCATTACCTCGCCGGTGCTATCGAGACCGTTTACGCGATGGTTTCGAGCTCCGTTCGTAAGAATCCGGTTGAGGAAACCAGCGTCATTGCTCTGCGTTTTGCGGACGGCGTGCTTGGCACCATCAATGTTTCCGATACGATCGTCGCGCCCTGGAGTTGGGAAACGACCGCACGCGAGAACCCGGCTTATCCACCGACCAATCAGGTTTGCTACATGATCGGCGGCACCCACGGATCGCTTGAACTGCCAGGATTGAGGGTATGGAGGAATCGCGGAAAACGCAGTTGGTGGGAGCCTTTATGTGCCGAGCAGCTGACGCATGATTTCGGAGATCCGTTGGTGCATCAGATCCGCCAGTTCGCGTCTGTCATAAGAGGCGAGGAAATGCCGCTCTGCTCGGGCCGTGATGGACTGGAAGCGCTTCGTGTAGTCGATGCCGTCAAAAAATCTGCCACAACCGGTCAGACTACCAGCCTTCAGCGCCCCTTGGCGGCGAATGTTTCGGGAACTCCGAATTGATCTCCGGGCGCACGCAAATCATCGCCCATATCGGCGTGCCGACCGAAAGCTTCAAATCGCCGATGATCTACAATCCGTGGTTCGAGGCAATTGGGATCGACACCGTCGTCGTGCCCATGGGATGCGAAGCGGAGGACTATCCAGCCTTTCTTCGCCTGATTTTCAAACTACGAAACATCCAAGGCGCGCTGATCACCATGCCACACAAGGTGATGACGGTCGGACTGCTCGACAAAGCGAGCCCGTCTGTCCGGGTGTGCGGTGCGTGCAACGCGGTAAAGCGCGACGAGGCCGGCCGGCTCATCGGCGACATTTTCGATGGCGAGGGCTTTGTGCGCGGCATGCAGCACAAGGGGCGAACCGCAGCCGGCGCCACCGCGCTCGTTGTCGGCAGTGGGGGCGTGGGATCCGCAATCGCGGCATCCCTTGCCAAGGCCGGAGTTACGCGTCTCGGTCTTTTCGACACCCAGGTCGCCGCGGCGGAGAAAGTCGCAGCGAATGTCCGCGGCCACTATCCCGATATTGCGATATCGACGGGGTCCAATGATCCGGCGGGCTGGGACATTTTGGTCAACGCGACTCCGCTCGGCATGAATGAGGGGGATCCGATGCCGATGCCGGTCGAGCGCATCGCATCGACGTCATTTGTCGGCGAAGTCGTCATGCAACGGGAAGAAACGCCGTTCCTGGCCGCGGCGCGCGGCAGGGGGTGCGCAACCCTGGTCGGGACCGATATGCTTTTCGAGCAGATCCCGGCCTATCTGGAGTTCTTTGGACTTCCCGCCGCAACGCCGGAAAAACTGCGCAGCGTATCGAAAATCAGATATTGAACGGACCGGTCTCGGCGGCAAGCGGCAACGAATCCGGAAAAGGGCACGGCAAATGGACATTCCACGCAATGACTTCAAGAGAGCGATTGCCGAGGGTCGCCAGCAGATCGGCCTGTGGGTGACCCTGCCTTCAGGCTTCACCGCCGAGCTTCTCGCCACATGCGGTTATGACTGGCTGCTATTCGATACGGAGCATTCGGTCGGCGACCCCATGACGGTGTTCGAACAGTTGCAGGCCGCCGCGCCCTACCCGGCCAGCCTGGTCGTGCGGCCGGCCAGCAACGATGTCGTGCTGATCAAACGGTTGCTCGACGCCGGCGCACAGACGCTGCTCATCCCTTATGTGCAAAATGCCAATGAAGCCAAAGCTGCAGTCGACGCCATGCGTTATGCACCGCGGGGTGTTCGCGGTTTTGCCGGTCTAACACGAGCGACGCGATACGGCGCGGTTGACGATTACGCCACGCACGCAGAGAAAGAATTGTGTCTTCTCGTCCAGGTCGAGACCAAGTCTGCGCTGGACGAAATCGAAGCGATCGCCGCAGTCGACGGCGTCGACGGAATTTTCGTCGGCCCTGCCGATCTATCCGCATCGATGGGCCATTCCGGCAACACAGGTCATCCAGAAGTCGAGCGTGCGATCGAAGTGGCCATCGAGAGGATCCGCAAAGCCGGGAAACCGGCCGGCATTCTATCGCTGGATAAGGAGTTTGTGCGCAGGTGCCTGGATCTCGGCACGGTCTTTACCGCCGTCGACGTGGACGCCAGCATCCTCGTCCGGCAGGCAAGGGAGATCGCACGCGAATTCAAAGGCTGAGAAGCTACTGGTGGAAGCGGTCGGAGAGGGGCTCTGGCGCCTCACTGGAAACGATAGGGCCACGAACGGCCGCCTGATGCCTAAACTCCATTGTCTTGGAGGCGAAAGTGACGCAGGGTTTGAAGTAATTCAATTCCAGACTATGATGCCGCCACTTCCCGGGGGTCGGGATCCTGCGGGAAGGCGGGAGGTGCGAAGCATGACGGTTGCGATCGTTCTCGTACTGGTAGCCTTGGGCTCAATCGTTTTCCACGTGCTCAGTCCGTGGTGGTGGACGCCCATCGCCTCTAATTGGGGTTACATCGATCAGACATTGATCGTCACGTTCTGGATCACCGGCGTGGTCTTCACCGCCGTCGTTGTATTCATGGCGTACTGCGTTTTTCGTTTCCGACACAGGGAAGGCGCAAAGGCCGCTTACGAACCTGAAAGCCGTAAACTGGAACTGTGGCTGACCGGCATCACGGCGGTAGGCGTCGCGGCCATGCTTGCGCCAGGCCTGATCGTCTGGTCGCAATTCGTAACGGTGCCGGATGAAGCGACCGAGATCGAGGTGGTCGCGCAGCAGTGGCAGTGGAATTACCGGCTACCCGGAGAAGACGGGATACTCGGCAAATCGAGCAACAAGCTGGTCAGCTATGACAATCCGCTTGGCGTCGATCCTGACGACGTCAACGGTCAGGACGATGTCATCGTGGAGGCCGATGCACTGCATCTGCCGATTGACCGGCCGGTCAAGGTATTGCTGCGCTCCATCGACGTGCTCCACGATTTTTACGTGCCTGAGTTCAGGGCGAAGATGGACATGGTGCCCGGCATGGTTACTCACTTCTGGTTCACGCCGACCAGGACGGGCGAATTCGAAGTCCTCTGCGCCGAACTCTGCGGGGTCGGTCACGGCTACATGCGCGGCGCAGTGTTCGTCGATTCCGAGCAGGATTATCAGGCGTGGCTGGCCAGCCAACAGACCTTCGCGGAGATTTCCGGTCCTGTGAAGATCGGGGCAGCCGGAGGCGGCGCCGCACGATGACGGGGATGAAGACAGCGTAACGAAGGAGGCCCGACGATTGTCGTTCGGGCATCGCTAGAGGGAAGCTAGGGAGCTGGAAGCGATGGTCGATGTAACACCGCATGACGAGAGCGGCGTTCCCCCGGCGGAGGTGCCCGAACTCGAGCTTTACCACCCCAAAAGCTGGTGGACGACCTACGTCTTTTCCCAAGACGCCAAGACCATCGCGATCCAGTATTCCGGTACCGCAATCGCCATCGGTTTCGTGGCGCTGGTGCTGTCGTGGCTTATGCGGCTGCAACTCGGATTTCCGGGCACGTTCGATTTCATCACGCCTGAGGCCTATTACCAGTTCGTGACCATGCACGGCATGATCATGGTGATCTATCTACTGACCGCGCTGTTCCTCGGTGGTTTCGGAAATTACCTGATCCCGCTGATGGTCGGGGCACGCGACATGGTCTTCCCCTACATCAACATGCTCAGCTACTGGATCTACCTGCTTGCGGTGCTGGTTCTCGTGGTCAGCTTTTTTGCGCCGGGCGGGCCAACCGGAGCCGGCTGGACGCTGTACCCGCCGCAGGCGATTCTGAGCGGAACGCCGGGCGGACAGGGAGCGGGTATCATCCTGATGCTGGTCTCGCTCATTCTCTTTATCATCGGCTTCACCATGGGCGGCCTGAATTACGTGGTGACCGTGATCCAGGGGCGCACACGCGGCATGACGCTTATGCGCCTTCCGCTTACCGTCTGGGGCATTTTCACAGCCACCGTGATGGCGCTGCTCGCGTTTCCGGCGCTCTTCGTCGCCTGCGTGATGATGCTGTTCGACCGGTTACTAGGCACCAGCTTCTTCATGCCGGCGCTGGTGGATGCGGGCGAGCAACTCAGCTACGGCGGAGGCAGTCCGATCCTCTTTCAGCATTTGTTCTGGTTCTTCGGCCACCCGGAGGTCTACATCGTCGCGCTGCCGGCCTTCGGTATCGTCTCCGATCTCATCAGCACGCACGCCCGCAAGAACATCTTTGGCTACCGCATGATGGTCTGGGCGATCATCATTATCGGTGCCCTCTCATTCGTGGTCTGGGCGCACCACATGTATGTCAGCGGCATGCATCCCTGGTTCGGCTTCTTCTTCGCCACAACCACCTTGATTATCGCCATTCCGACGGCGATCAAGGTCTACAACTGGGTCCTCACGCTTTGGCGCGGCGACATTCATCTGCGGGTGCCGATGCTGTTTGCCCTCGCCTTCATCGTCACCTTCGTCAATGGCGGTCTTACCGGCCTGTTTCTCGGCAATGTCGTCGTCGACGTTCCATTGTCGGACACGATGTTCGTAGTGGCGCATTTCCACATGGTCATGGGCGTGGCTCCGATCCTCGTGATTTTCGGCGCAATCTATCACTGGTATCCGAAGATCACTGGCAGAATGTTCCATGAAGGAATGGCCCAATTCCATTTCTGGGTCACGTTCCTGGGCGCCTATGCGATCTTCTTTCCGATGCACTATGTCGGCCTGGTCGGGGTGCCACGCCGCTACCCGGAGATAGGCGACACGGCGTTCGTCCCGGACTCGGTCCAGGATCTGAATGCGTTCATCACCATGGCGGCGCTGATCGTCGGGTTCGCCCAGATCGTGTTCCTCTTCAACATATTCTGGAGTCTCCGTCACGGGCGGGAGGCTGGCGGCAATCCGTGGCGCGCGACCAGCCTTGAGTGGCAAACACCTACAACGCCCCCGCCGCACGGAAACTGGGGCGATCACGTGCCCGTCGTCTATCGGTGGGCCTACGACTACAGCGTCCCCGGCGCTTCGCAGGACTTCATCGCCCAGAACGATCCGGGGACCGGCATCAAGGCGCCGAGGCCCGCATGAGTGTGATCCTCGTCTTCCTGCTCGTGGTTTTTGGATTCTCCCTCTGGTGGCTCTCTCAGCAACGACTGTTGTCGAAGCCATGGACCGAGCAGGGCTTGGCCGTCGACCCCTCCCACCGAGGCGAGGCGGCTATGCCGACGGCCAAAATTGCGCTCGGGATCTTCCTGGCGGTAGTCGGCGCGCTGTTTGCGTTGTTCGCGAGCGCATATTTCATGCGGATGGAGTATTCCGACTGGCAGGCGCCCCCGGTGCCAAGCGTCATATGGGCCAACACGGCGATACTCGTGGCCGCCAGTATCGCCCTGGAGATCGCGGCGCGCACGGCGCGCGATGGGCGAATTGACATTTCGCGTGTTGCGCTGGCAATCGCCGGCGCCGCTACACTGGTCTTCCTGGCCGGACAACTCGTGGCCTGGCAGCAGTTGTCGCTTGCCGGACACTATCTGGAAGTGAACCCAGCCAACGGATTTTTCTACCTTTTGACAGGCATGCATGGCTTGCACATCATCGGCGGCCTGATCGCGCTCGGCTTCACACTCGTTGCCCTGTCGGCGCAAGCTCCGATCAGCGGACAGTTGCAACTCCGTGTCGAGCTATGCGCGATGTACTGGCATTTCCTCCTCTTCGTATGGTTGGGGCTTTTGGTGCTGCTGGCCGGCTGGGCCGGCGATTTCATTGCTATCTGCAAGCAAGTGTTGACGTGATGAGGGATACAAACCATGGCTGACACCACCGCCAATCACGCAACCTCAAGGCCGCGCCGTCCGGGGATAGCCGGTGTCGCCGCCGACTGGGCTTCCGATCAGCGCGCCTTCAAGACGGCATCATGGGGGAAGGCCATGATGTGGATATTCCTGCTCTCAGACACCTTCATATTCGGTTGCTTCCTCCTCGCCTACATGACTGCGCGGATGTCGACGGTGGTGCCGTGGCCGGACGCAAGTAAAGTTTTCGGATTGCAGATCGGCGGTTCCGATGTTCCCCTCATCCTGATCGCGATCATGACCTTCGTGCTGATTTCCTCGAGCGGAACCATGGCGATGGCGGTGAATTGCGCCTATCAGCGCAGACGGGGCGCGACGGTGGTGCTGATGTTGTTCACCGCCCTGATGGGCGCAACGTTCGTGGGCATGCAGGCCTTCGAATGGACGAAGCTGATCAGTGAAGGCGTGCGGCCATGGGGAAACCCCTTTGGCGCCGCACAATTCGGCGCCACGTTCTTCATGATCACCGGCTTTCACGGTACTCACGTGACTATCGGCGTGATCTTCCTACTCATCGTCGCACGCAAGGTCTGGCGCGGCGAATATGACCGCGGCGACCGGGGCTTCTTCACCAGCCGGCGCGGCGATTACGAGCAGGTCGAAATCATGGGCCTCTACTGGCACTTCGTCGATCTGGTCTGGGTGTTCATTTTCGCATTCTTCTATCTGTGGTGAGGTAAGGCATGTCGGCACCGGCAACACACGCACATGACGTCCCGCAAGCGGCCGCGGCGGTCGAGCATGGCCAGCACCATCCGATCCGGCTCTATCTGATCGTCTGGTTCTGGCTCTTCGTGCTCAGCGCCTGCTCCTATTTCGTCGATTATGTGGGCTTTGAGGGTTTTCTGCGCTGGAGCTTGATCATCGTCTTCATGATGTTGAAGGCGGGGCTGATCGTCGCTGTCTTCATGCATATGGTCTGGGAGCGGCTGGCGCTCGTGTACGCCATATTGCTGCCGCCGGTGGCGGTGCTTGTTTTCGTCGCGATCATGGCCATCGAATCCGACTACACCGCGCTAATGCGGACGATGTCCTTCGTCGGTGGAGGGTGACCGGACGTTCCGACGATCGGAAGGTCTTATGCCTTCTTCTTGCTCCGCGCCTCGGCAGTCGGCGAGACCACAGCCTTCCGGTAGAGGTGCCACGTCGCGTGGCCCAAGATCGGGACAACCACCGCGAGTCCGGCGAAAAGAGGCAGTGAGCCAACCGCCAGCATCGCGGCGACGATGAATCCCCACAGGAGCAACGGCGCGGGATTGGTCTGAATAACGCGCAGAGAGGTCCTGATCGCCGAAGAGGCGCCTACATCCTGGTCCAGCAACAGCGGAAAGGCCACCGACGTTGTCGCGAGCACCACAAGTGCGAACAGGAAGCCTATGAGGTTTCCGGTAACGAGCATGGTCCAGCCCCGCTCGGTCGTTAACACGTCGAAGACAAATGCAACGAAGGAGTCCGGACCGGCCGAACCATAAAATTGGGCATAAATCGCCTGGGCCGTCACGAGCCACGCCAAGAAGATGACTGTCAACATCAGGCCGACAGCGATGATCGAGGGAACTGCGGGGGAACGGCGGACTTCCAACGCGTGTCGCCACGATGTGTCCATGCCAGCCTCCCGCCGCCGGCTAATTTCGTACAGACCGATGGCAGCGAGCGGCCCCAGCAGAGCAAATCCGGCAATCAGCGGGAAAATGAGTTGCAATACCTGGCCGGTGGACGCCCAACTCAGCAGCAGCAAACCAATGATCGGGTAGACTATGCATATAAAGACATAGTGCGACGGCTTCTCCCAAAAATCGTCCAGACCCCGCCGAAGAGCATCAAATACGTCATTGAAATCAATACGCCGGACTTCCGGATCCGCGACCGCTCCCTGAGCACCGCTTAAAACGTGAAAAGCCGCCATGTCATCCCTCCTGGACTGGGTCCGGCGGGCCGACGCTCACGTGGCCTGATCTGGCCGGTTACGTGGAGCGCAACCCTGCCGTAAGGGCATGATACAATGGGAAAACGGGTTTGTCGCCATCTTGATTTCGAGACGGTTTCTTGATCCTCAACGATCCCGGAATTGCCTCGACGGGGGCTGAGCACCCCCTGCTCAAAAAACTGCCTTGAAGGCAGTGTCCAGTTTGCCAACGACCTCGTCAATTTGGCGCTCCTCGATGATGAAGGGCGGCGCAAGCAACATATGGTCGCCCCGGGCACCGTCGATGGTGCCGCTCATCGGATAGCAAATCAACCCGGCCTCAAAGGCTCGCTTCTTGAGATTCGCGGCTATCTTCCGGGAGGGATCGAAAGGCGCCTTCGTCTCGCGATCCTCGACGAACTCCAGTCCCAGAAACAGCCCTCGCCCACGAATATCGCCCACATTCGGGTGCTGCCCGAACACCAGTTCCAGTTCGGCGCGCAGTTTCCGTCCCTTATCGTTGACGTTCGCTAGCAGACCGCGGTCGAGAATGGCGCCCAGGACCGCACGCGAGGCGGCGGTCGCCAGCGGATGTCCCATATAGGTATGGCCATGCTGGAAGAAGCCCGTTCCGGCGGCAATGGCTTCGTATATCGCTCCGGAGCACAGCATGGCTCCGATTGGCTGGTAGCCGGCGCCCAGCCCTTTCGCGATCACCGCGATATCCGGCGATATACGGTCTTGCTCACATGCGAAGAGAGTCCCCGTGCGCCCCATTCCGCACATGACCTCATCCAAGATAAGGAGGATCCCGTTGGCGTCGCAGATCTCCCGAATCCTTCTGTAATACCCCTCAACGGGCGGCACGGCTCCGGCTGTCGCGCCGACCACCGGCTCGGCGATGAATGCCAGCACGGACTCTGCCCCTAGCCGCTGAATCTCTTCTTCAAGTTCATTCGCCACCCGCTGTCCATATTCGTATGCGCTCTCGTCAGAGCAGCGGTCGCGATACTCATAACAGGGCGAAATATGGGAGGTTTCAACCAGCAGCGGGGCAAATTGCCGGCGGCGCCATTCATTACCCCCGGCAGCCAGAGCGCCGAGCGTGTTGCCGTGATAGCTTTGCCGGCGGGCAATGACACGATGACGGTCCGGTTGACCGATCTCGAGGAAGTACTGCCGCGCGAGTTTAATTGCCGCTTCGACCGCCTCAGAGCCGCCTGATACGAAATAAACGCGCTCAAGCCCCTGCGGTGCGTTCTCGATCAGCCGATCGGCGAGTTGCTCGGCCGGCTCGGAGGTGAAGAAACCGGTGTGGGCAAAGGCGATCTTGTCCAACTGCGATTTGATGGCGTTGGCGACAGCGGCGTCAGAATGGCCGAGGCACGAGACTGCGGCACCTCCGGATCCGTCGAAATAACGCTTTCCGTCGGCGTCGATAATGTAACAGCCATCCCCCCTTGCCGCCACGGGAAGTTGCCCGACAGTGGCGCGGCCGAAAACATGGGAACTCATGATGCGATCTTCTCCTGAACGCGACGGGCTAGGGCCGGACGATCATCACAGACGCAGAAGTATGGCGCGCGACATGATCAGCATTCGGCCCGATCAACAAATCGGCCAGTTCCGGACGGTGCGACGCCATGACGATGAGGTCGCACCCCTCCACCTCCGCGACCCGGACGATCTCACGGTAGACCTGCCCCGCAGCCACGTGCTCCACGGCAGTGATACCGGCAAGTTCGCGATCAACCAGTGCCGTCAATTCCTCGGCGGCCTTTCTGGCGATCTTCTGCTCGTAGTCGTCCGGAAAATACTGCGCGACCATTGCCGTACGGATGTCCTGCACGACTGTAACGATATGCAAGTCAGCTCCGAAAGCTTCGACGAGCTTTCGGGCAACGGGGATTGCCTTTTTCCAGGAGCTCTCGTGTGCCAGATCGATGGGTAGCAGGATAGATTTGTACATGACCGGATCCTTTCTCAGGCCTCGGCAAGTTCTTCACGGCGCGGCGGACTCGATGCCGGCGCCCGGCGGCGCTGTAACCACACGACAAGCGCGAGAAGCAGCAGCGCCGGAAGATAGATCAGGTATTTGGACGGTTGTTCGGCAGGTTTCAGAACGCGGACGATTTCCTGATCCCAGTCGAGACCGACTTCCTGCGCGGGCGACCCAAAGCCAACATCGTCGATAATGGTCTTGCCGTCCCGCTCCATAAGCGTCAGCCCCGCTCCCTCTATCCGTTCCTCCCCAGATGAGCCGTCAGGCAGCGCCAGCAAGACGACCCATTCCCGCATCTCGCCGACATCGTCCAGACCGGCGATGCGCAGGCGCAGTTTCTCACCGGAGGGTACGTCGCCCGCAGCAGCTACAATCTGCGCAGGAGCGACCTCTTCATACGGCGGATAGACCATGTCCATCCAAAAGCCCGGCCTGAAGAAGGTGAAAGCGAGAACCAGCAACGCGATGCTTTCCCAAACGCGGTTGCGTGTAAGGAACCAGCCCTGGGTGGCGGCAGCGAAAAGCAACATGGCCACGGTAGCGATGATGAAAATGAAAATTCCCTGGATCCAACCGACATTGATAAGCAGCAGTTCGGTGTTGAAGATGAACAGGAAGGGCAGCGCCGCTGTTCGTAGGGAATAGAAGAAAGCAACGAAGCCGGTGCGGATGGGATCGCCGCCGGAAACCGCGGCGGCGGCAAACGAGGCGAGGCCAACAGGCGGCGTAACGTCGGCCATGATTCCGAAATAGAAAACGAAGAGATGGACAGCGATCAACGGCACCAAAAGGCCGTTTTCCTGACCGAGCGTGACGATCACCGGCGCAAGAAGCGCCGAGACGACAATATAGTTTGCCGTCGTCGGCAGGCCCATGCCGAGGATCAGCGACAGGATCGCGGTGAGGAACAGGATCGCCAAGAGATTGCCGCCAGACAGGACTTCCACGACATCCGCGAGTGCCGAACCAACACCTGTTTGCGAGACCGCGCCCACGATGATGCCTGCGGTCGCCGTCGCGATGCCGATACCGATCATGTTGCGGGCGCCCGAGATCAAGCCGTCGATCAATTCGTGAAACCCCCGCCGCACTGCGGCACCTAGATCCCCCTCGCGCCGGAAAAGAGCAAACAAGGGCCTCTGGGTCAGCAGTATGAAGATCATGAAGGCAGAGGCCCAGAATGCGGATAAGCCGGGCGACAGCCGCTCCACCATCAACGCCCAGACAAGAACGATCACGGGCAGAATGAAATGCAGCCCCGACTTGATCGTCGGGCCCGGCAGAGGCAGCTTCGCGACCGGAGCGTTGGGATCGTCCATCTTCGGTTCGGGATAGTTGGAGCCGAAGGCGACCAACGCCACATAGACGGCGGTCAGACAGACGAAGATCACATAGGGCGATGCCGCGCCGAAGGTCGGACGAATCCAGCCCATGCCGTAGTAGACGCCAAGAGACACTGCAGACAGGACGAGAACGCCGAAGACGATGCCTACCAGGCGGCGCATCAGGGGGCCCGGCTCATAAGGCCGCGGAAGCCCTTTCATCCCGGCCTTCGCCGCCTCCAGATGAACAATATAGACGAGCGCGATATAGGAGATCAGCGCCGGAAGAAACGCGTGCTTGACGACATCGAAATAGGGGATACCGACATATTCAACCATGAGGAAAGCCGCCGCGCCCATCACAGGCGGCATGATCTGGCCGTTAACCGATGAAGCCACCTCCACGGCGCCGGCCTTCTCGGAAGAAAATCCCACCTTCTTCATCAAGGGAATCGTGAAGGTGCCGGTCGTCACCACATTGGCAATCGAGGAGCCGGAGATAAGTCCGGTCATCGCCGAGGAAACGACGGCCGCCTTCGCCGGTCCGCCCTTCATGTGCCCCATAAGCGAAAATGCCACTTGAATGAAGTAATTGCCCGCTCCGGCCTTATCCAGAAGCGCCCCGAAGAGCACGAAAAGGAACACGAACGAGGTTGAAACACCGAGCGCAATGCCGAACACGCCCTCCGTGGTGATCCAGTGGTGGTTGATGATCTCACGTAGATTGTTGCCCTTGTGGGCAATGATCTCCGGCATATACGGCCCCAAAACTGTGTAAACGAGAAAAAGCGAGGCAACAATCACTAGCGCCGGCCCGAGGGAACGTCGCGTCGCCTCCAGCAGCAGCAACAGGCCTGCAATAGAGACGACATAGTCGAGAAAGATCGGCTGGCCGACGCGGTCGGCAATCGGTCCGTAGTAAATAAACAAATAGGCCGCGCAAAAGCCTCCGACGGCTGCAAGAATCCATTCGTGGATCGCGATACGGTCGCTGCGGGTTGGCAATGCGCAGGCGCCCGCCACCAGCACGGTGATGACGAGAACGACCCAGACCGGAAACGTGTCTTGGGCCGAAATGGCGAGCAGACCGCCAAGAACAAGCGGCGTGGCGACGCCGAGAACGCGTTGCAGCGCAGAGTTGCCCGGCGGAAAGGCGAGGAAGGCGAGAACAACCGCAAACGCCAAGTGTATAGAGCGCGCCTCGGTGTCGTTGAACACGCCGATGCCGAGTACGAACGGCAGCGGGGAGGCAAACCAAAGCTGGAACAGCGACCACGCCAGCGCGATGCCGGCGATCAACTTGGCGATCCCCGGGCCGGCGGATCGACCGCCCGTGTCCGCTTCGGCGACAAGTGCGTCGATCTCCGCCTGCGTCAGGCCTCTGTGAGCCTCATTCTGCACCGCATCCGCCATCGTCCTTGCCCCGCTTCGGCCCCCGTGCCACCGTGCGGATACGGCACTTGCCGCATCGCAATATCAAAGGCCCCGCGCAGAAGACTGCGCGGGGTCAGCCGGACTTACATCCAGCCACGTTCCTTGTAGTAACGTTCGGCACCGGCATGCAGCGGCGCCGACAGGCCGTCCTTGATCATCTGTTCCTCGGTCAGATTCTCGAAGGCGGGATGCAGCTTTTTGAAGCGGTCAAAATTGTCGAACACGGCCTTCACAACCTGATAAATCACCTCTTCGGGCACGTCTTCAGAGGAAACGAAGGTCGCCTTCACGCCGAAGGTGCTTACGTCGGAGTCGGTGCCCTTGTACATGCCGCCCGGAATGGTGGCCTTCGCGTAATAGGGGTTCTCGGAAACGAGTTTGTCGATCGCTTCGCCTTCAACCGGGATCAGCTTGGCATCCGTCGTGGTTGTCGCTTCCTGGATCGCACCTGCGGGATGGCCGACCGTGTAGATCATCGCATCAATCTTGTTGTCGCCAAGCGCACCGGCCTGTTCGGCGGCCTTCAATTCGGAGGCCAGCGAAAAATCGTCGATCGTCCAACCCTTTTTCTCGAGGACGACATCCATTGTAGCGCGCTGGCCGGAACCGGGGTTCCCGATGTTGACGCGTTTACCCTTCAAATCGTCAAACGAATCTATGCCGGCATCCGAGCGCGCGACAACGGTAAATGGCTCGCCATGCACCGAGAACACCGCGCGCAGCTTATCGAACTTTTCGCCTTCGAATTTCGACGAGCCGTTATAGGCGTGGAACTGCCAGTCTGACTGGGCGACACCCATCTGGCGGTCACCGTTCTTGATCGCGTTGATGTTGTCGATCGAACCACCGGTCGATGGCGCAGTACATTTGATATTGTGCTCGGCGCTTCCGCGATTCACCAGCCGGCAGATCGACTGTCCGACCACGTAGTACACGCCTGTCTGACCGCCCGTGCCAATCGTGATGAATGTTTCTTCTGCGACCGCCGTTTGGGCGCTAAGGGCTAGAACACCCGCTGCAAATGTCCGCAATAGACTCTTCATGCTTATCTCCCTGCTTTGACAAGAGATCAGGATTGCGCAATCAAAGGAATAAAGCAACGATGGCCTGCGTATCTTCTAACCATTTGATGAACCTGCGAAAAGTGTCCCGGCATGGCAGAGGTCAGCGCCCACGCAAACGCGGGGCGGTGTCGCGTAAGAGCGAAAGGCGAAGTGCGTTGAGCGATTTGAAGCCGATGAACGTCGCGATCGCAGGAATAGGCAAGATCGCGCGCGACCAACACGTGCCCTGTATCCAAAATGCGGGCGTTTCCACCTTCCCGCCTCCGTCAGCAGACACGCCAACACTCGACGGCGTCGATTTTTACGACAGCATCGAGAATTTCCTTGCGTCACGGCCCGACGTCGAAGCAATCGCACTATGCGTGCTGCCCCAGGATTTTAAACGGTTCGCCGAACTGATCGCGACGAAGGCAAGCGCCGATGCCTTTATGGTCGGTAAGCGTATCAAAACCGATCCGATCGTAGACTGAGAGGATCAGGTCGGTTGCGCGTATCGATCACCGAGAAGTTCCTTCATGAACGCCTCCAACGCGGTCACCTGCCCTTCGTTCAGCTTGAGGCCAAGCTTCGTCCGCCGCCATAATATATCATCGGCTGCGAGCGCCCATTCCTGCTCGATAAGATAGCGCACTTCAGCCTCCTTAAGTCCGCTGCCAAAGTCACGCCCGAGCTGCTCGCTTGACCGTGAGGCACCCAGGATGTCACGCGCTCGTGTGCCATACACCCGCGAATAGCGGGTTGCGTCCCTGTCGTTCAAGAATGGGTAATCGCGCTTTAAGGCCGCCACGTGCGCCCGAAACTCCGTCGCCGGAAAATCCCCGCCCGGCAGTACGGCACCCGACGTCCAAGACTTACCGCGTTCGCCGATCAACGCCGCGATCTTTTCAAGCATCGACTCGCCAAGCCGCCGATAAGTCGTGATCTTTCCACCGAAGATATTGATCAGCGGCGCCCTATCGTTTCCGCTGTCTTCCTTCAGGACATAATCCCGGGTCGCCTCCTGAGCTTTCGAAGCACCATCATCGTAGAGCGGCCGGATGCCGGAATATGTCCAGACGATATCGCCGCGCCCTACCGGCTCGCGGAAATAGGAACTCGCGCCCTCGCAGAGATAGTCGATCTCCTGATCCGAGATGGAAACGTCTCCCGGTTCGCCGTGGTAATCCTGGTCGGTCGTTCCGACCAAGGTGAAATCGGTCTCGTACGGGATCGCGAAGAATATTCGTCCGTCCGCGTTCTGAAAGAAATAGGCGCGGTCATGATCAAACTTGCGCTTGATGACGATGTGGCTACCCTGCACCAGCCGCACATTGTGCGCATCGTTCTTGCCGACAGCATTCGCGAGAATTTCGTCGACCCACGGACCCGCCGCATTGACCATGAGTTTCGCCATGACGATATCGCGGGCGCCACTCACCGTGTCCTCCACGGTGACCTTCCAATCATCGGCTGCCCGTTCGGCAGCGACCACCTTCGCGCGCGTGCGAATGGTCGCGCCGCGATCGGCCGCGTCTCGCGCGTTCAACACAACAAGCCGAGCGTCGTTGACCCAACAGTCGGAATATTCGAATGCCTTCTGAAATTCCGGCTTCAACGGCCTGCCGGCCTCATCCTCCTTCAGGTCGAGGACCTTGGTGGGCGGAAGTTCCTTCCGGCCCCCGATGTGGTCGTAGAGAAACAGCCCGAGACGCAAAAGCCACGCGGGTCGCATGCCCTTGTGGTACGGCAGAACAAAGCGAAGCGGCCAGATGATGTGTGGCGCCATGTTCCAGAGAACTTCTCGCTCCATCAACGCTTCGCGCACCAGACGGAATTCGTAGTGCTCGAGGTAGCGCAAGCCGCCGTGGATCAGCTTGGTCGACCACGACGAAGTTCCCGAAGCCAGATCATTCATCTCGGCAAGATAAACGGAGTAGCCGCGCCCGGCAGCGTCGCGGGCGATACCGCAGCCATTGATCCCGCCTCCGATGACGAAAACATCGCAGGTTGAAGTGTCAGGCACCTTGAACTCCCGTCATATTCCGCCGCAACGCCTTCGCGTGAGACTGCGCGCTTTCACACGATCTCTATACAAAATGCGCGAAAACGAAAAGGTGCGAAAGCAAAAAGTCGACACGGACTTTCGATTTACAGCGCTGTAATGCCACCATCGATAGCAATCGCCTGGCCCGTCATGAAACTGTTCGCCGGGTTCGCAGCGAAAATTACTGCTTCGACCACTTCATCAATTTCTGCGAGCCGCCGCATCGGCACGCCGCGCACGAGCTCGGCCACAGCAGCCTCGCGACCGGACGGCGCTGCGTCGATTGCACCCAGAACCATGTCGGTCTTCGCGAACGATGGACAGACGGCGTTGACGCGGACCCCAAGCCGGGCGCATTCAGCTGCGGCGCTGCGCGTCAGCCCCACGACGCCATGCTTGGCTGCGGCATAAACGGAAAGGGTCGGCGCTCCGCTGACCCCGGCAACCGACGCGATATTGACGATACAACCGGTCGAACCGTCCTTCTTATGTCGCTTCACCATCGCCGGAATCTGATGCTTTAGCGCGAAAAAGACACCCATCAAATCGACATCGATGATGCGCCGCGCTTCCTCGGAGGAAACGAACGGCAGAGCAACGTTCGATTGCGCAATTCCGGCATTGTTGACAGCAATATCCAGCCGGCCAAACGTCTCTAGAGCAAGCGCAACAAGATCCTGGCTGGTATCCTCGTCAGAGATGTCGCCGGGAAGGTATGTCCACCGATCCTGTCTGAATTCCGAAAATATATTACCGGGATCATCCATAAGGTCGGAGAGAACGAGGTTCGCGCCTGCTTCATACAACCTCAGAGCCGTCCGCAAGCCGAAGCCGCGCGACGCGCCGGTGACGATCGCCGTCAGGCCTTGGAACGCGGTCATAAGCGGGCGTCCTCCGAAAGGGTGTTCACCGCAATGCCTGCAATGACGGGAACCGCCATTCCGTACAGTTTTGCCTTTTGAGGATTGGAGGCGTTGCCGTCGAGCGACCGCTTGTAGACACCCTGAAGAATGGCAGCGATGCGAAAAAACGAAAACGCAAGATAGAACTTCCAGTTGTCGATCCGGGCGATACCGCGCCGCTCGCAATAGCGGCGCACATAATTTTCTTCGCCGGGAATTCCAAGCGACTCCCGGTCGACACCGCCGAGGCCGCGAAAATCGCCCTTGTGCGGCAGGCGCCACTGCATGCATTGGTAGGCAAGATCGGCATAGGGATGACCGAGTGTCGACAGTTCCCAATCAAGAACCGCCATCACCCTGGGTTCACCGGCGGCGAAGATCATGTTGTCCAGGCGATAGTCGCCATGCACGAGCGACACCTGGCCATCGTCCGGCGGAAGGTGTTCTTCCAGCCAACCGATCACGGTCTCCATATCGGCAATCGATGCCGTCTCGGATGCGCGGTACTGTTTGGTCCAGCGCGACAACTGCCGCTCGAAGTAGTTTCCCGGCTTGCCAAAGTCCGTCAATCCCGCGATTTCGATATCGACCTCATGCAAGGCGGCAAGAACCAGGTTCATCTGGTCGTAGATAGCGGCTCGCTCCTCGGCATCTCGGGCCTCAGGAAGTGCCGGGTCCCAAAAAATCCGGCCTTCCAGATACTGCATCACAAAGAACATGCGTCCGATCGGACTGTCAGCACCCTCCGCGCTCAGATGAAGCATACGCGGCACCGGCACGGACGTGCCGGCAAGCGCCTGCATGACACGGAACTCGCGATCGACCATGTGGGCCGATTTCAACAACTTGCCCGCAGGCTTTGCCCGCAGCACATAGACGCCGCTTTCGGCATCGAGGCGGTAGGTCGGATTCGATTGTCCGGATTTGAACTTCGTCACGGATTTCAGGCCGTGAAAACCGTCCAGGTTCGCTTCGAGATATCGACCGAGCGCTGCCTCGTCGAGATCGGTTCGCGCAACATTCATGCGGATTACTCCGAGAAAAGAGCCACACCATGCTGGACGGATTGACCTCCGTCGATCGGCAGGATCGCGCCGGTAACATAGGCTCCAGCCCTGGAACAAAGGAACAGCGTCGCGCCAGCAATGTCGGACGGCGCTCCGATGCGGCCCAGCGGGACACGTTTTCCGACCTTAGCGGCCTTTTCGTCGGAGCCGGTCGCAAAAGCAGTCATCTTGCTCTGAAAGGGGCCGGGGGCGAAGGCATTGACGGTGATGCGCCGGCGCGCGAACTCGATTGCCAAGGTGCGCGTCAGATGATGCACCGCCGCCTTGGAAGCCGTGTAGGAATAAGCGCCCTCGGCAAGCGGCTGCGTGCCCATCACAGACCCCAGATTGATGACACGGGACGGATCGTCATCACTCGCCGCTTTTTCAAGAAGGGGAGTCAATTCCCGCGTCAGCTGGAACAAGCCGGTCACGTTGACGTCGAAGATTCGCGCCCATGCCTTGTAGGGAAACGTCTCGAACGGCTCACCCCAAGTGAGCCCGGCATTGTTGATCAGGATATGGAGCGCATCGCCGCGTTCCCTCACCGCATTGGCCAATACCGCGACACCCTTTTCGGATGAGACGTCTCCGGCTAAGCCCTCCGCCTTGCCTGGCGCGTCCAAGGCATTGAGTTCCCCGGCTACGCGGGCGCAGTCATCGCCCTTGCGGGAGGCAATCAGAACGGATGCGCCGCCTCGCACGAGGGCGTCTGCCGCCATGCGGCCGATTCCCGTCGCCCCGCCCGTCACAAGCGCACGCTTTCCCGCAACGGAAAACAGTTCTTCCGCAAAACTCATTGTCCCTCCCCTTCCCGTGCTGCGGCACCTTCGAAACCGCGCTGCTCGTTGACATCATACTCAGTAGTATGTTCCATTGGCGACTGGCCGTAAAGCCGTCGGGTCAAGACGGTCACCGGGAGGAATTTGCGGGAGAAGCAGTGCCGCAGACCGAGATAGCGACCGTAATCGATCATCCGCCGGCGGATATCCTGTCGGTGGCCGCCCGGTGTTTTGAGGAGCGGGGTTACGACGCCACATCCATAGACGAAGTCGCGCGCGGGGTGGGCGCGACCAAGGGTCGGGTTTATCATCATTTCAGATCGAAGGCAGATCTGTTCGCCGCGGTGTTCCGATCCGGCATGGCAATGCTGAGCGAAGCTGTCGAGCCAATTCTTGAACGGGATTACGCGCCGGTCGAAAAGCTCCGCCGGCTTGCCTCCGCTCATACCCGGACGATCCTTTCGACCAAGGCGTTCCAGCGGGTGGTGTGGGAGGGAGTCGAGATGCATTTGCGCGGCGCGACAACACCGGGGCAGCGTGAGGCGCTCGACGCGCTGGCACGCGCACGCAATACTTATGGCGAAGTGTTCAGACCTGTGATGGAGGCGGCGAGGCGGGACGGCATGCTGGATTATCCCAACCCGTCCGTCGCCCTGCAACTCTTCCTGATGACGTTGAACTCGCCGGTAATCTGGTATTCGCCCCGGGAGGATGAAACCGAAGCCGACCGCGAAAGGCTGGTCGCCCAGACCGTGGATTTTGCCATGGCCGGCCTCGGGGAAAGAAAGGCGATGGCCGCATGACCTCGATGGATCTCGGAATCACCGAGCGGTTGAAGCCACTTCTCGATCAGGTCAAAACAATGATCGCAGAGGATATTCTGCCGCTCGACGACGAGTTTCTGGCAGAGGTCGCGGTCGGAGATCGTTGGTCGCACACCTCCCGGCAATCCGAAATTCTCGAAGACCTGAAAGCAAAGGCTAGAGAAAAGGGCCTCTGGAATTTCTGGCTTACCGATTCCGAACGCGGCTACGGCCTGACGACCGTCGAATATGCCTACCTCGCCGAAGAGATGGGCAAGAGCCATTTGGCAGCCGAGATCTTCAACTGTTCCGCTCCGGATACCGGTAACATGGAGGTTCTGGAGCGCTACGGGACAGAAGAACACAAGGCCCGATGGCTAAATCCGCTTCTCGAAGGCGACATCAGGTCAGCCTATCTCATGACCGAACCGGACGTCGCATCCTCCGACGCGACAAATGTGGAGATGTCGTGCATCCGCGACGGTGATCAATACATCATAAATGGCGAGAAATGGTGGGCATCGGGCGCCGGTGACCCGCGCTGCGCAATCTACATTGTCATGGTTCGCACCGGTGATGACGAGACACCCAGGCATCAGCGTCATTCGATGATCCTCGTTCCCGCGGAAACGCCTGGCATCAGCAGGATCCGGCCGATGCAGGTCTATGGCGACGACGACGCGCCACACGGACACATGCATCTCAAGTTCGAGGATGTGCGTGTACCGGCAGGCAACCTGCTGCTTGGCGAGGGACGCGGCTTCGAGATCGCGCAGGGACGTCTCGGCCCCGGACGCATTCACCACTGCATGCGCGCCATCGGACAGGCCGAGCGTGCGCTGGAACTTATGTGCCGGCGGTCGGTAAGGCGTGAAGCGTTCGGCAGGCCGCTGGCGCAGCTTGGCGCGAATTTCGACATCATCGCCGAAGCGCGGATGGAGATCGAAATGGCGCGGCTGCTCTGTCTCAAGGCGGCATGGATGATGGATCAGGGGGATGCGCGCGCGGCCGCGCCATGGATCAGCCAGATAAAGGTGGTGGCGCCACAGGTCGCGTTGAAGATCACGGACGAGGCGGTGCAGATGCATGGCGGCCAGGGGGTGAGCCAGGACACGCCGCTTGCGCGCATGTGGACTCATCTCAGAACCCTGCGCCTGGCCGACGGTCCCGACGCGGTGCACCGGCGGCAAGTCGCCCGCAACGAGCTGCGCCGTTACACGCAGGAAAAGGTCTGAACTTGAGAGCAATCGTCGCCAGGGAATTCGGACCGCTCGACCGCCTCGAGTACTGCGAGGTGCCGGACCCGAAGGCGGTCGGTCGCGGCATCGTCGTCGAGCAGGAGGCGATCGGCATCAACTATCCGGACGGTCTGCTGGTGCAGGGCCTCTACCAAATGAAACCTCCGTTGCCTTTCGTTCCCGGGATGGAGGTTGTCGGAAGGGTCGTTTCCGCGAGCCCCGATGCCAAACGGTTCAAGCCGGGCGACCGGGTCGCCGCGATTTCGATGCTGGGCGGATATGCCGAGAAAGTCCTGATCGACGAACGGCAAGCGATGCCTTTACCGGACAGCATGCCGGCTTCGCATGCGACCGCGCTGCTGACGGGTTACGGCACGGCGCATTACGCGCTGAAACAGCGCGCTGTGCTGGCGGAGGGCGAAACACTGTGCGTGCTCGGAGCGAGCGGTCTGACCGGATTTGCCGCAGTGCAGATCGGCAAGGCGATGGGCGCGCGCGTGATCGCAGTCGCCTCGACCCCGGAAAAACGCAAGTCCGCGACCAAGGCCGGTGCGGACGAGGCGATCGGCTACGACAATCTGTCAGAGGAGCTAAAGGCGCGTACCGGTGGCAAGGGCGTCGATGTCGCCTTCGATACGGTCGGCGGCGAGGCATTCAGCGCTTTGGCGCGCCGGATGGCCTGGAATGGCCGTCTGCTGGTGATCGGCTTTGCCTCGGGCGACATTCCGAAGCTTCCGGTCAATCTGACACTCGTGAAGAACTACAGCGTCGTTGGCGTTTTTTGGGGCGAGTTCATCCGGAGAGAGCCGGAAGCATATGCAGCCAATGTGCGCGAACTATTCGATTGGTATGCAGCGGGCAAAATCGAGCCGTTGATCGGCGGCGAGCATCCGCTTTCCTCAGCGGGAGACGCATTGAAGCAGATCCTGTCACGCGGCGCCTCGGGAAAACACGTACTGATTGCCCAAGGAGGGCAGACCAATGAGTGAGTTGCCGAGCAGGATGAAGGCGCTGGTGCAGTTGCATAGCGGCTTCACCGACAAGCCGGAGCCTTTCAAGCTCGAAACGATGGCGCCCTACGTCGCGCTTGAGGAGATCGCCGTACCCGAGCCGGGCGACGACCAAGTGGTCGTCAAGGTTGCTGCGGCCTCGGTCAACCCCTCTGACGTAATGTTCATCAAGGGGATGTACGGGCAGCCAAGGCGCGAAGGCGTCCCCGCTGGGTTCGAGGGCGTTGGCGAAGTGGTTGGGGGCAAGGCCGCAGGCGAAGGGCTGGTCGGTAAGCGCGTGGCGTTCACCGGCACGGGTTCAGGCACTTGGGCGGAATACGCGATCACCGACGCATCGGTCTGCATTCCGCTGATGGAAGGTATCCGGGACGAGGACGGTGCGGCGCTGATCGTCAACCCGATGACCGCGATCGCCATGTTCGGGATCGTCAAAGACGAGGGCCAGAAATCCTTCGTCATGACCGCTGGAGCGAGCCAGCTTTGCAAACTGATCATCGGGCTGGCGGCACAGGAGGGATATCGCCCAATCGTCACGGTTCGCCGCGACGAACAGATTGAGCCGCTGAAAGCGCTTGGCGCTGTGCACGCACTCAACGAAAAGGCAGCGGATTTTCATGCTCGGATGGCGGAAATCCTGCGCGAGGAAAAGCCACGGATTTTCCTCGACGCGGTCACCGGTGATCTTGCCGCGACGATATTCCACGCAATGGGTGGCGGAGCGCGTTGGATCATTTACGGGCGGCTCGATGAGAGCCTGCCGGTCATCAAGGAACCCGGCCATATGATCTTCCTCGGCAAACGCATCGAGGGCTTCTGGCTCGTGCGCTGGATGCGCGAGGCGGGAGAGGAAGGACGCATCGCAGCCGTCATGGAGGTTCAGAAGCAATTTCTGACGGGCAACTGGTCAACCGACATCTCGGCGCGGCTATCGCTCGAGGAAGCAATGGAAGGGTTGCCTGGCGCGCTTGCGGTTCCAAATGGCAAGGTGTTCATTGTTCCGTGAGGAGACTGCGGCGGTATCCGTTCCGCCGGCCGCTTGTAAGGATGCGGCAGATACATAACGGGTTCGGAGGCGTGGGAGGAGAAACGCTTTGGACATTCTGCAGCTCCTTGTGAGCGGCCTTGCGAACGGGTGCATCTACGGGCTGATCGCGCTCGGATTCGTGCTGATCTACAAGGCTACCGAGGCGATAAACTTCGCGCAGGGCGACATGATGATGCTGGGAGCGTTCATCACGCTCGGGCTCACCAATACAGGTTACATGGATTTGCCGTTCTGGATCGCGGTCCCCCTAGCCATCGCGCTGATGGGTGTGTTCGGGTATCTGCTCGATCTGATTGTTATCCGCCGCATGTTCGGCGAGGCGCAGATTGCGGTGGTAATCCTGACCATTGCCCTCGGCTTCGTGATGCGCTTCGCGGCGGGCACGATCTTCGGTCACGAACCGCAATCGCTCGAGACGCCCTATGCGGGGCAGGACCTGCGCTTCGGCGGCGTAGTGCTCGGCGTCGATGAGGCGGTCGTGGTCATCGCCACAGTGGCTCTGACCGTCGTGCTTTTCTTGTTTTTCAACCGCACGAAACTGGGCGTCGCGATGCAGGCATCGTCGCAGAACCAGCTGGCGGCATACTATATGGGCATCCCGGTCCGGCGCGTTCAGTCGCTCATCTGGGGCCTTGCAGGAGTGACCGCCACGATCGCCGGCGTGCTCTACGCATCGAAGGGCTCTATCGATCCCTCTGCCGGCCTGCTCGGCATCAAGGCGTTCGCTGCTGCCGTGATCGGCGGCATGGGAAGCCTGCCCGGCGCGCTGCTCGGCGGTATCATCGTCGGGGTGATCGAGCCGTTCGCCAGCCGCTATGTAGCGGCCGGCTACAGCCAGATCGCGCCGTATCTGCTTTTATTCCTCGTGCTCGTGTTCCGGCCACACGGCATCCTGGCCCAAGTTCACAGGAAAAAGGTCTGATGCGCGTCGTTTTCAAGACCTCCTACGATCATGACATCGGCATGTTTCGGCATCGTGCGCAGGCGACCTGGTACGTTCTGCTCCTCACAGGGGTGTTGGCGCTGCCGCTGCTTCTCGGCAGCTTCCTGATCGGCGAGATGACGAACATGCTGATCTGGGCGATCGCCGGGATGGGGCTGATGATCCTCGTCGGCCAGACCGGACAGGCATCGCTTGGCCACGCCGCATTTCTTGCGATCGGCGCCTATGCCAACGTCATCCTGCAGCAGCGGGCAGGACTGCCCTTTCTTGTCAGCTTCCCGTTAGCGGGACTGATTGCAGGCGCGGCCGGTGTCCTGCTGGCCATCCCCACAACCCGGCTTCACGGCATCTATCTTGCGATCGCGACGCTCGCCGTCTCGATTCTGGTCGAGGATTTCATTGTTATCGCCGAGCCGCTGACGGGCGGCGTGGGCGGGATGTTCGCCGCCGACATTACTATCTTCGGCTACGCCATCAACCGCTATATCAATCCAGATGCGTTCTATTGGCTGACGCTCGCGGTCACGCTGCTGGTCGTCTATTTTTACCGCAACCTGCTCCGGTCGCCGCTCGGACGTGCATTCGCGGCGGTGCGCGACTCGGAAATTTCCGCCCAAGCAATGGGCGTGAACGTACCGCGCACAAAAGCGCTCGCGTTCGGACTTTCGACGGGGATCACAGGCTTGGCCGGTGCCCTCATGGGCCATTATTCCGGCGTCATCACCCACGAAAATTTCACGGTCATCATCTCCATTCAAATGCTGCTGATGATCGTGATCGGCGGACTTGGCACCATCCACGGCGCCTTTTTCGGCGCAATGGTGGTGGTATTTCTTCCGCAGGCCCTGTCGTTCCTGCGTGACTGGGTCAGCGGCATGACCGGCGGCGGGTCAGTTGCCATATCGGGCCTCGAGACGGCCGTCTTCGCGATGATCCTGATTGCCTTCATCCTGTTTGAGCCAATGGGGATCTACGGACGATGGCTGAAGATCAGGACGTATTTCGAGCTCTTTCCGTTCTACCGGAAGAACATGTTCAGACGCCAGAAGAGCTATCTTAAAACGGAGCGGATGCGATGAGCCCGCTTCTCGAGTTCGATAACGTTACATTGAGTTTCGGTGGACTTGTCGCCGTCGATCGGCTCAGCTTCACTGTTGAAAATGGCGAGGTTTTCGCGATCGTCGGGCCAAACGGCGCAGGCAAGTCCACAGCATTCAACCTTATCTCCCGTTTTTATGATCCGGTGGAGGGCAAGATCCGGTTGGCCGGCGATGATCTGGTTCAGCATCCCTCTCACGATCTCGCCGGCCTAGGTGTGGCGCGGACGTTTCAGAACATCGAACTCTTCGACCAGGCCACGGTCCTCGAAAACCTGCTCATCGGGCGGCATCGCTTCCGCAAGTCCAATCTTCTAACCGAGATTGCGTTCACGCCTTTCGTGCGTGACCAGGAACGGCAGCACCGACACGCCGTCGAGGAGGTAATCGACTTCCTAGACCTGCAGCCCTACCGGGAAAAACGCATCGCCGGCTTGCCCTATGGCGTCCGCAAGGTTGTCGAGCTCGGCCGCGCGCTCGCGACAAAACCCCGCCTGTTGCTGCTCGACGAACCCGCCTCCGGCCTGTCGGTGGAGGAAACGCGCGACATGGCCTATTGGATTGAGGACATCAAGAAACAGATGGGCATCACGGTGCTGATGGTCGAACACGACATGCATCTGGTTTCTTCAGTCTCGGATCGGGTGCTGGCCATGGCAGACGGCCACAAGCTGGCGCTTGGAACGCCGGACGAGGTACAATCCCACCCGGCCGTTCTCGAGGCTTATCTCGGCGCCGGCGATACGGCGGACAGGGAGGCAGCGGAATGACGACGGCCTCGATGGAAGCGCATATCAAGGATCCCGACTTCGTACTGCGCATCGACAATCTCGAGAGCTTCTACGGACCCATCATGGCGATCCGGGGCGTCTCATTGGTCGTTCCCGAAGGCAGGGTGGTCACAGTTCTGGGAGCAAACGGCGCGGGCAAATCGACTCTGATGAAAACGATCTCCGGCGTCATGGATCCGCAGAAGGGGAAGATAATCTATCGGGGGACGAACATCACCGGAATGGCTCCGGAGCGCGTCGTTCGGGCTGGTATCGTCCATATTCCCGAGGGCCGTGAAGTGTTTCCGCTATTGAGCCTCGAAGACAATTTGGCGATGGGCGCCTTCACGCGAAGCGATGGCGCGAAGGCGGTTCAGGAAGACCTCGACATGGTGTTTTCCTATTTTCCGATTCTGAAAGACCGGCGGCACCAGCAGGCCGGGACGCTGTCCGGCGGCCAGCAGCAGATGCTGGCGATCGCCCGCGGATTGATGTCGCGGCCGAAACTCATGCTGCTCGACGAACCGAGCCTCGGCCTTTCGCCGCTTCTTGTAAGGGAGATCCTGACGATCATACGCAGGCTCAACCGAGAACAAGGCGTTACGATGCTATTGGTCGAGCAGAACGCAAAGGCGGCGCTCGACGTGGCTGATTACGGCTACGTCATGGACCTTGGCCGTATCGTTATCGACGGAACGGCCGAGACCCTGAAACGGTCAAAGGACGTTCAGGAATTCTATCTCGGAGTGCAGACCGACAGCCAGCGCGGGCAGAAGCGCTGGAAACAAAAGAAGACCTGGCGGTAAGATGGAGGCAAGACTTTGAACGTTCATCGGGCGCTTCCGAAGCAGGAATCGGTCAACGGCATTTTGATGAATGCTGACCTGACCGAAAGACCTTACCTGATCGACGGTCACGTCACCCTTCCGCAACTGTTCGAGTCGCGCTGCAAAGCGCTGGGCCAGAGGACAGCCCACCGCGAAAAGGACCTCGGCATCTGGTTGTCTTTTTCGTGGGCCGATTTCTGGGAGCATGTGCGTCTGATCGGGCTCGGGCTGATCTCGCTGGGACTGAAGCGGGGTGACGTCGTTTCGATTCTTTCCGAAGACAACAAGGAGTGGGTCTACTGCGATATCGCAATCCAATGTGTGGGCGGCATCAGCTGCGGCATCTACACGACGGACTCGCCTGCACAGCTCGAATATCTGATCAACGATTCAGCCAGCCGCTTTCTGATCGTTGAGAACGATGAGCAACTCGACAAGTTTCTCGAGGTCCAGGACCGGATGGCCCATCTGGAAAAAGCGATCGTGATCGATCCGGACGGCCTGTTTGATTTCAGTCACGAACGGGTCATGTTTCTGGACGAGCTTTACGCGCACGGGCGGGCTCATTTGAAGGGCAATCCGGAACAGTTTGAAGAGGAGATCGCAAAGGCCGCGCCGGACGACACCGCGATCCTGATCTACACTTCCGGAACCACCGGCGCGCCGAAAGGCGCGATGATCAGTCACTCCAATATCTTCTTCTCACTATGCGCGGCCATGCATAATACGCCGAGCCTTGAGACCGATGAGCAAGTCTGCTTTCTGCCGCTCTGCCACGTGTTCGAACGGGTGTTCTCGGGCTTCCTGCCGATCGCGTCGCGAAACACGATCAACTTCGCCGAGAGCCCGGAGACGGTGTTCGACAACGTTCAGGAGGTCTCGCCGCACACGTTCATCGCCGTTCCGCGCCTCTGGGAAAAGCTCTATTCGCGAGTGACGATCCTGGTGAACGAGGCCACCGGCCTGCAGCGCTGGGCCTTCCGCCGGGCCGTCGACACCGGCCTGCGGAAGGTGCGCCATGAGCTTGCGGGTCAACCGGTTCCCGTCGGCATCGCGATCGCCTATCGCTTCTGGAATTTCGCCGTCCTCTCCAACATGCGCAGAATGTTGGGAATGGATCGCGTGCGGCGCTGTTCTTCCGGAGCGGCGCCGATCTCACCCGATCTGCTGCGCTGGTTCAGGGCGGTGGGAATTCCGCTGTACGAGGGATACGGCATGACCGAAACGACCAGCCTGATATCTACCAACACGACCGATGCGAATTCGGTCGGCACCGTGGGTCGGCCCGTAAAAGGCGCGGAGGTACGTATTGCCGATGACGGCGAGATTCAGTACAGGGCCGGCAATGTCTTCCAGGGATACTGGCGAAAGCCTGACAAAACCGCCGAGACATTTACCGAGGATGGCTGGCTTCGCACCGGCGACGTCGGCGAAATGACCCCCGACGGTTTCGTCAGGATCACCGGACGCCTCAAGGACATCATCATCACGGCGGGCGGCAAGAACATCACACCTGCCGAGATCGAAAATCGCCTTAAGTTTTCGCCTTACATCTCTGATGCCGTCGTGATCGGCGACAAACGCAAATACCTGACCTGCCTGATCATGATCGATCAGGAGAACGTAGAGAAATATGCCCAGGAGCACCGGGTTCCGTTCAGCGATTTCCGGTCACTGTGTGCCACCACCGAGGTCCAGATGCTGATCCGGGACGTAATGGAGGAGACGAACCGGGACTTCGCGCGCGTCGAACAGATCAAGGATTTCCGCCTGATCGACGTGTTGCTGACGGCAGAAGACGAAGAGCTGACGGCAACGATGAAGCTGAAGCGCGGCTTCGTGGAAAGGAAACACCATGCTTTGATCGAGCAGATGTACGACTGACACAAGAAATCTATTTCAAACTCAGGGAGGAGAACGAGATGAAATGGACAATCACGAAATCGCTTTTCGGAGGGGTGTGCTCGCTGGCGCTGGCAGGCGCCGCGGTCGCCGAACAGGGCGTCACGGATACTGAAGTGGTGATCGGCTCGAACGGCGATCTTTCGGGGATCTTTGCGCCGTTCAACGTGCAGGCGATCAAGGCTGCGCAAATGGTGTTCGACGAGGCCAATGATTCGGGGGGCATCCACGGGCGCAAAATCCGCTTCGTGGTGGAGGATCACCAGTACCAGATGCCCAAAGCGATGGCGAACTTCAACAAGTTGATCAACTCCGATCAGGCCTTTGCGATGATCCTCAATCTCGGCACTCCGATGAATCTGGCCGGATTTCCATTGATGGAGGCCAAGCAGGTCGCCAACCTCTCGCCCCTCACCTCTTCCAAAGAGATGCTGTCCGGCGACACGACTTATAAATACGCCGGCACGTCTTCCTATTACGA
Organism: Oricola cellulosilytica; assembly: GCF_019966575.1. Lineage (GTDB taxonomy): Bacteria > Pseudomonadota > Alphaproteobacteria > Rhizobiales > Rhizobiaceae > Oricola > Oricola cellulosilytica. The sequence continues at coordinate 38,204 of NZ_JAINFK010000001.1, forward strand.
CCAGATGCTCGCCGGCATCGATCATCTTGTTAAGGAGAAGGGCGCCGAGGAAGTGTGCGCCATGTACATCCCGTCGGATTTCGGCAAGGAAATCCAGTCGGGCGCCAAGACCAAGGCGGAAGAACTCGGTAAAACATGGGCAGCCGAGACGACACACAAGCCAGACGAGGGCGAGTTCGTCGGCGCGCTTACCAAGCTCAAGGATGCCGGCTGCGACATCGTTGCCACGGCACTGGGCGTGCGCCAGACCATTGTCGCCGTCGCCACCGCCAAGAAGATCGGCTGGACGGACGTGACTTTTCTCGGAAGTTCGGCGGCGTTCCACGAAGCGATCGCGGCGCAGCCAGGTGGCATCACGGAAGGCTACTACGCGGCCGCAGGCTGGGCCGACTACAAGCCGCGTATGGACGATCCGGAGGTCAAGGCCTGGTATGACGCCTACAAGGCCAAGTATGACGGCGAAGAACCGGGCATGGCAGCGATCCTCGGCAACTCGGCGGCGCAAGCGCTGGTCAAGGGGCTCGAGGCGGCCGGACAGGACCTGAATGCCGCGTCGTTCCAGCAAGGCCTCGAATCGCTGAAATACAGAGATGCGGTTGCCGGTAACGAAGTCGAATACGGTCCCGGCAAGCACCAGGGTTCCGATGACATCATCATCTCGGTGGTCAGGGAAGGCGTGTTCCAGGAAGTCGCTCGCCAGTAGGCAGTTGCCGGCATCCAACAATAACTCTCGGCCGGGGCAGTTGCTCCGGCCCGTTTCCCTACATCCGAATCACATGCCAGTTGTCAGCTAATACTTAGCAGTGCGGCCTTCCAATGGCGCTTTGGCACCAAATCGGGACATTCTTATTGTCCGCCGCGACCAAAGACTGTTGAAAATGACGCGAGATTTTCATTTCCAGCTATCTTTCTGGGTACAAGTGGTGGCGACCATTGCCGCCGAATGTCCTCGAGCGAATAATTCTACTGCCTTAGGTAAGTGGCGCAAATGCGGCTTGATGAGAACGCCCGGATTGGCCGCGGGTTTTCGCTCATGGATTGTTTGCGAGTGATTTATTGCCGAGATTAGCGCACCAGACCGGGAAGGTAATAGCATTTTTTGCCAGTATCTTTCTGCTTGCGTCGTGTACGACGACCTCACGCATGACCGTGGATGATCTGTTTTCTGACAGTTTGCGCGGCCTCGAGAACAGCGGCGCTCCGAGGCGCGCGAGCGGCGACTCTCGCTCGCGCGTTCTTGCTGGGAGTGGGCATGCCCGACGCGACTTTCAGGGCGTGTACCAGGAGGGATCGGGAAGTTTTGTTTCGTCGCGCGCGCCATATGTGGAATCCGGCCAAACGCGCGACGGCGAGGATGGCTATACGCTAAACCTTGTGGAAGCCCCCATCGCCGCGGCCGCCAAGACGGTTCTCGGTGACACTCTGGGGGTGAATTACACGATCGATAATCGCGTCACCGGCACGATCTCACTGCAGACGAGCGCGCCGGTTGAGCGGGAAACACTCGTGGAGTTGTTCGAAACCGCACTCGCCGTCAACGGCGCGTCTGTAGTGCGCCGCGGTAGCGGCTTCCAGATTGTTCCCTCCAATGAAGCGCTTGCATCGACACCAGCCGTCAGCGTTCCGTCGGTCTCACCGAACGGTCCCGGGATCATGGTTCAAGTCATCGAGTTGACGAATATCGGCGCCGAAGAGATGCAAACCATCCTGGAGCCGATTTCGCGCAGCGGCGCCATCTTGAGAGCCGACACAAGACGGAACCATCTCGTACTTGCCGGCACTGCCCCGGACCTGCAGGCCATGCGGGATGCGATCGGCGTGTTCGATGTCGACTGGATGCATGGCCAGTCGGTCGCGCTTCATCCGCTCCGCGCCGCAAGACCGGACGCCGTCGCCAAGGAACTGGAAACGATCTTCGGGGTAGAGGACGGATCGGGCGTTATCCGCTTCGTCGCCAACGACCGCCTTAATTCCGTTCTCGTAATCACGTCGCGCGCCAGCTATCTACGGCGTGCCGCAACATGGATAGACAAACTTGACCGGCTTGCCAGCACGAACGACGAGCAATTGTTCGTCTACAATATCCAGAACCGCCCGGCACCAGAGTTGGCGGAAGTTCTGCAGTCGGTGCTAGCCGGGCGTTCCAGTGGCGAGACGCAGTCTGTGGGCGCCGCTGTCGCCCCGGATCTGGTCGCCGTATCCATCGATGGCGACGAAGGCGTCACGGCATTTACCGGATCGGAGGATGACGGCTCTCCAAGCGCCGAGGGTGTTCCGTCGATCGTTGCGGATGTCGAAAACAATGCGCTGCTGATTTCCACCACCGCGCGTGAATATGAGCGCATCGAGCAAATTCTCCGACAACTCGATGTGGCACCTATCCAGGTGCTCCTGGAGGCGGTCATTGCCGAGGTCCGCCTGAACGACGAGCTGAAGTTCGGCCTGCGCTGGGCGGTCGAAAGCGGTAACTTTTCCCTCAATCTATCGGACGTGGCGAACGGTTTCGCGGGCCCGGCCTTCCCCGGGTCTTCCTTCGCGTTCGTTACCGACAATGTTCAGATTACGCTCAACGCACTCGCGAGCCTTACAGACGTCAACATCGTCTCGTCGCCTAACATCCTCGCGTTGAACAATCAGAAGGCGCTGCTTCAAGTCGGAGACCAGGTGCCGATTGTGACGCAGCAGGCGACGTCCGTCGGGGCGGCGGATGCACCGGTGATCAATTCGGTCACGCTGAAAGACACCGGCATCATCCTCTCCGTTCTTCCGCGCGTAAACGCGAGCGGCCGGGTGCTGCTGGATATTGAGCAGGAAGTCAGCAATGTGGTGCGGACCACGACATCTGGTATCGACTCGCCAACGATCCAGCAGCGTAAAATATCGACAAAGGTGCTCGTAAATGATGGCGAGAGTCTCGCACTCGGCGGGCTTATCCAGGAACAGAACAGCCTCGAGCGCGGACAGGTGCCCATCGTCGGCGACATCCCAATCGTGGGTAATCTGTTCAAGAACAAGACGGATTCGATCATTCGAACGGAACTAATTATTTTCATTCGTCCACGAGTTGTGCGAAACCTTTACGAGGCGCGCGACGTCACCTCGGAATTCCGAAACCGTCTAGGCTTCAACTCCGCGCTCACGCCACGCCGGCAGGGTAAGACACAGCTTCAGCGCGATCTGAACCGGCTGAAGTATTGAATCCGGACCTATCCAGCCTGGAGTCCGGTTTTGCGATGGTCCTGCTGGGGATCCTGGCCGTGATCGTTGTGGTGGACCTGCGGGAACTTCGAATTCCGGACTTGGCAAACCTTGCCCTGCTTGCCGGTGGCTTGGTGTTCTGGTGGATCCGCGACGTTCATTCTGTTCCACTTCAACTGGCGGCCGCCGCGGGCGGGTTTACGCTCTTCTGGATAGTCCGAGCCCTTCATCTTCGCCTTTCATCACGCGTCGGTCTCGGTCTCGGCGACGTCAAGATGGCTGGCGCGAGCGCTGCATGGTTTCACCCGAGCCTGTTCCCGGTCTTCTTGCTCGTCTCGTCGGCCACCGCTCTCTGCGCCATTCTGATACTCGCCTCGGCGCGACGCAAAACAATCAGATCTTACCGACTGCCGTTCGGACCGTTTCTTGCTATAGGACTTTTCATTACATGGATGATCGAGGTCGCCTTCGTATGATCAAGCTGCCAAATCGCAAGTCACTACCGGTGACGACGTTCCGGCGTTCACCCCGCCTTGGCGAAGATGGGTTCACGCTCGTCGAGCTTCTGGTCGTGCTCGCGATCATCGGGCTGGTCGCAGCGCTTGCGACACCGCAGGTGCTCCGCTATCTCGGATCGGCGCGGGTCTCGACGACGACCGCGCAAATGCGGAGCATCGGAAGCGCGCTCGAACTTTACTATCTCGATCACGGCGCATATCCGGCCGAAGAGCCGGGACTTTCCGCTCTGGTTCAAGCGCCGGCCGGCAGCACAACGTGGAACGGACCCTATATCAAGGGCGATGGTGCGCTGCGCGACGCGTGGGGAAATCCCTTCGGCTACAGCGTTTCCGCCGACACCGGGGGCGTTGTGATCAGTTCGCTCGGTCAGGACAATATCGAGGGCGGCGAAGGTCTCAACGCGGACCTGGAATTCAGGGCGCAGTAGCCGGATCACCGCGCTAGCGGGACGGCGACAGCGCGCAGCGCGATCGGTTCGGAGCCATTCCGTTCCTGTACCACGGATACTGCGATCGCGGACGGCAGCTTCGCGTTCGTCGACCAAACGTTTTGCCAATTCTCTGGATCGGATCGTGTGGCACTGCCTTCGGCATACCCGAACTTCACGGATCTGATCCCGTCCGCCAGAATGATCTTCTGGACATCCCCGCGCTCCCGCTTGTCCTTCACCAACTGGACCAAACGAGGTTTCCTTCCGCTTCTGTCGACTGTGAACTGAATCTCGGCGAGACCAGTGGTCCGCACCCCTCGGCGAGCCACCGCCGCGAAACGGATCGAATCCGCTTCGCCATCAAGATACAACCCGCCTGCCTTCTCGCCCTGGGGCGCCAAGACAAGCATCTCCGCGCTCTCAATCGTACGAGCGACGTGTCGCACGACTGCCTGAAGCGATTGAATATTTTCGACCTGTACCTGCTTTTCGCTCAACGGCCTTATCTGCGAAAGCATCGACATCATGACCAAGCCCATGGCGCCTGTGATCATGAGAACGATAAGAACCTCCAAGAGGCCGAAACCGGCCTGCCAATTTTGTGCCTGTACCCAGCCGGCATGCCCGTGCCCTGTCGGACGAGGCGCAGTCATGTGTCAGCCTGCCCGAGGACCATCGTCTCGAAGCGGTGTCTCAGCCGTCGAATTGTGCCGCTTGTCAACGTAAGGACGATGTGGCTTGCCGATTGTGTTTCGAGCCCAGGCACCGCGCGGGCCTCGATAACCCAATGCAGGCCGGAGTTGCGGTCGACACCCTCTGTTCGCCCTGGCCTTGGCGGGGTCGCGGCCAAGGAAGCAAGCGTGCGGCGGGCGACCTCTTCAATGTCGCGCGCGTGGTCGGACATCCCGAGCCGGCTGCTCGCCAGCGCCACCGACTGGACCGCCGTACCCAGGGCCAAGGCGAGGATGAGGAGTGCGACAATTGTCTCGAGTAGCGTAAAGCCCGCTTCCGGTGCTCGTCTATCCTTTCTTCGGGTGCCGCCCTTCATTCGATCGCTCGCGTTGCGATCGAGCCCGTGAGCCAATTCACCGACACAGCATTTCCTCTTCCACCTCCGCCGATTATGCGCACTTCGCCGCCGCTCGATATACCGTCGGGAAAGAAAAGAATCCGCCCGGCATCGCCGGTCTCCGCCAGTTCGGCGGCAGTCGTTATCTCAAGCGCAAAGTTCTCAGAGGCCGAAAAGACCGGTTCCGGTCCATCTCCAAAGACCAGTCCGTTCTTCACATCCACTCTTATCGAGCGTGCCGTACCCTGCGTGACCGCCTGGAGTGCGACCTTGCGCATTTCCGCCGCGATCGTATCGGCAGCAGCCTTCGTTGTCGCCTTGCGAAGGAACACGGCACTTTGCGAAACCGTCAAACCGACCAGTCCCGCGATTGCAATCACGACCAACATTTCGGCCAGGGTAAAGCCGTTCTCGGGGCAAAGGGGCCGGCCGCGTGTCCGAGGGGCAAGCATCACGGCAACGCAGCCGAGTTGATGCTGAGCAATGCCGACATGATGGAAAGAACAAGCCCTCCGATCATGATGCCCAGAAGAATGGTGATTGCGGGGGTCATCAACGCCAGCAGAACACCGATGCGCTGGCGGGCTTCGGCGTCGATAATGGAAGCTGCGCTCGCAGTCACATCAGGCAACCGGTTGACGCTGTCTCCAGCAGTAACCAGAGACACGACCTTGGGGCCAAAGAGGCCAGTTTCACGAATCGCGGTCGCTAGCCGCTGCCCATGTGCGACCTCGTCATGCACGGCTTCCATCCGGCTTCGGATCGCCTGATCGTTGCAACCCTTTGCCGACAGGGCCAAAGCGCTCGCCATGGATGCACCCCCGCGCAGAAGCATGGATAGACTGCTCAGATAACGCGCCAGTTCCAGATTGCGGCGAATCGGTCCGAGCAGTGGAATGCGGCCCGTGACGCGGAAGAAAAGTCCCGCCAGTGCTTTGCGAAAACTCGGTGAAACAACGACCGATGCTGTGATTGCCGCGAGGCCAATCGCCAACGGCAGAGCCCAATCGGTCAGTGTCGTTCGCAGCACGACCAAAGCGGCGACGATCGCCGGCATTTCCGCTTGTGACCCATCAAAAATCGGCTCGATTGCAGGCACGAGAACGAAGGTCAGAAGCCCGACCGCGCCGGTCATCATGAACAGCAGGAAGACAGGATAGGCAATCGCCTCGCGAATTCGGGCGCGGTGTTTCTCGCGCGCCTCGTGCTCGGTCGCAAGAAGTGCAAATACCTCGCCGAGATTGCCAGCCGCGTCTCCGCTCGCAATCAACGAAAGGGCATCACTTCTGAAAACCTTCGCCTGGGAGAAAGCGGTCGCCGCGTCCTTGCCCGACGTGACCGCCGCGAGAATTTCTTGAAGGAGCTCGCGTCTCGGCCCGGGCTCCTCGCCTTCCGCGATAGCCGCGAGTGCCTGCACGACAGTCATGCCGGCGCGCATCAGCACCGACATTTCCACGAAAAGGCTTTCCGGCTTCTGCCTGCGTCGAAACCGGAACAGCGATCGCGATCGGGCAGGTTTGAACGCCGGGGACACGGAAACCTCGGCGTCCTCGATATCAAAAACGGATTTTCCCGCCGCCACCAACTCCTTCAGCGCCTCGGCGCGGTCGCGCGCATTCACCTCACCGATGTCCACGGCTCCATTGGTAAGATATGCACGGTAACGAAACTTCATGGTCCAGCGGTCCCATCGAGCTGGATGACCCGCATCATCTCCGCCCTGTCCGTCAACCCTGAGCTAACCAGGTGCTCGGCATGGATCTGGATCGGGGTCATCCCACCGGCAACCAGTGTATCCAGAAGCGCGGTTTCAGGCGCACCACTGCTAATGTCTCGGCCCAACCTCTCGCTAACCCTCGCGATTTCGAACGTGGCGGTCCGGCCGTGATAGCCGGTTCCGTTGCATTTCGGACAGACCGACGACGGGTCCGGGCTGCGGCACGAACATGTCCTGCGCAACAAACGCTGACCAACCATACCGCGAACGGTCGCGCCGATCAGATAGTCTGGAATGCCCATGTCACGGAGGCGTGTTACCGCACCCACCGCGCTGTTGGTGTGCAATGTGGAGAGCACGAGATGGCCAGTCAACGCGGCCTGGATGGCGATCTCGGCGGTCTCCCGGTCGCGGATCTCGCCCACCAGTATGATGTCGGGGTCCTGCCGCAAGACAGAACGCAGCGCTCGGGCAAAGGTGAGATCAATGGACGGCTGGATCTGAAGCTGGGTGACGCCATCCATCCGGTATTCCACGGGGTCTTCGACAGTAAATATCTTGACCGATGAATTGCTCAGAAGAGACAGGAGCGCATATAGCGTCGTGGTCTTTCCGCTGCCCGTCGGCCCGGTTACCAGCACGATGCCATTTTGACAGCGGGCAATCTCCTCTAGCTGCGTGCTGGATGCGGGGTCATAGCCCAAGGTTGCAAGATCGAGCGCCACGACACTGCGGTCGAGAATGCGCAGGACCATCGTTTCGCCGTGGATGGTCGGCACGACGGAGACACGCAGATCGATTTCCTGGCCGCGCACCGCGACGCGCATCCGGCCATCCTGAGGAAGCCGACGTTCGGCGATATCCAGCCCGGCCAGCAGTTTGATGCGCGTTGCAATGCCCGGAAGCTGTGAGAGCGGCGCGGTCTCGGCGACCTTCAGCATTCCATCCACGCGAACTCGTATCCGAATCTCGTTCACCGCCGGTTCGATGTGAATATCCGTCGCATTGCCATCGACGGCAAATTGCACGATGCGAGCCACCAGCCGCACGATCGGTGCCTGCCGCGCGAAATCCTTGAGACGCTCAAGATCGCTGTCCGATGCGGATGACACCTCTGTGTGATCTTCGAGCGGGGCATCCGCATTTCGCGCGATGCTGGCGAGGAACGTATTGATTGCGCCGCGCGTCGCGGTCTGCACCGCGATCGGTCTGTCCACATGGTAGCTGACCATATCCAGCGTTTCGCCGTCGAACGGATCGGCGACGAGAAACACCGGTCGTCCGGTCTCGTCTTCGCCCGCAGGAACCACCGCGCGAGAGGTCAGGAACTCGAGGCCTAGGGCCTCGCATGTCATCATATTCGCCGTCTTGTCAGGCGCATCGACATACTCGGTTCGAAAATGTGCGGCGAGTGCTTGAGCGAGCGCTTCCTCGCGCATCAGGCCGAGTTCGATGACGACAGTGTCGAAGGGATGACTTGTCGCGGCATAGGCCGTTCTCAGGCGCCGCGCGGCCTCGGCGGTGAATGTGCCGCTCTGGACAAGCGATTCGACAAAAGCATCCGCGCCGGTTCTGTCAGCAGCGTAATTCATCGCAAAACCTCAAACATCGCTTGACGCAAGGGCGGTGCAAAAAGCGTATCGCATCCGGCGCGGGCAGTGTCCGCCGGTTCCGCATCGCTATCTGCCGAGCGGAGCCGCATGGGTTCAAGGATACGAACCGCCGCCGCGTCCTCGCTCAATTCCACCGCGTAGACGCCGCTCGCCGTCACATCCGGCCTTCCGGGACGCCGAACGGCCGCAATGATGGTCAGAGCGGGCAGCCTGCCGCCATCCTCTACCAAATACGGCGCGTCACGCGTTCCCAGTGTTCTCGCAGCAGATGCGACCGCAACCGGCGCTACGGAAGTGTCGAGCGTTCCGCTCTTCGAGTGGATCGTGAAAACGGATGGGGCGGCCTGATAGAGAAGCGCGCTGGAGAGGCGCTTGTCACCGGAGGCAAGATCACCGAGTTCGAATACGGTTTCGAACGGCGCACGCTTGTACCGCTGATCGCCCCCCCCTCCATCGGGCGGCTCGGCGGATCGATAGCGCTCCGCCTCCACGGCCAATGCGGATGCCCGGCCCGCCTCCACACCCAATGCGCGGAATCCGACCTCCAGCAATTCAGGCGACGCGGCGTTCAAATCCACCAGTCCGCTGTGATTCAGGAAGGCGAAGGTGATGTTGCTTTCGCGGCCATCGTCGAAACATGCGATGCGGGAGGGCATTTTTACGTTGGGGCGACCGCGCAATGCATACGCGCGCTCGGCATATACCGCGCCCGCCAGCCGCACGATACCCTCCACCGCGAACCGGTCCTGCGTCTCGCGGATCGAGTTGCGGGTTACCAGTGCGTCGATATGCGCCGATACCGATATCGGCGTGATCGCAGCGGCTATCAGGATCAGGAAGGCGAGCACCGCGAAAAGCGCCATTCCAGCATCGCGGCCTGAACGGCGTGTCAGAAGGGGTTTGATCGAACATGCCATCCAGGTCACCCATCCGGCGGATAGAGGTCGACAATCTGGCGCTGTTCCTCCCGGATCAGCACAATTCTGTCCCCCTCGACCGTAGAAAGTGACCAGCCGCGAATGTCGGCTCCTTCGCTCAACCACTCGGCCGTCGCCTGATTACCGTGCGATACCAATGCCCGATTCCCGGATGGCGTGATCTCGACGCCGAAAAGCCGGACATCGGGGGGCGGGGTCGGAGGGGCGGGGGCGGGCTGCACGGGCGTAGCCTGCTGAACCTGCTGCTTCGGTGGCGGTGGCTTTGGCGGTGCAACATACGCCCGGCGGGTCGCCACGAAGAGGGGCCGATTCCGGGTGTGTGTGATGGCGAAGTTGCGTCGTGCGATATCCGGTTCATTCTGCGGTGTCGCAGCAGAAATTTCCGCTGCGGAGGCCGACGCGAGCGGAGAGGTATCGGGCGGGCTTTGCGCGAGCATAAGATTGAACGCGCCCAGGGCCATCAAGAAGATCGCAGTTCCTCCGAATAGAAGCATCCGGATCATGGCGCCAACTCCGCCCGCCGCGTTTCGCGAGCCGATGCTGTTGCCGGTGCGCGATAGGCCGCATAGAGCTGGATCTGCGCGGTGATCTGGACCGCTGGCGTGTCAGGTCCCCCCGGCGGACCGTTCAAGCGCAACGTCAATTCCCGAATGAAAAGCGGCGGCAGGTCGCCCTCGATATCGAGCACCGTGCCATGGACTGCCTCGAACCGGCCAACCACATCGGCGCGCAGGCCGATCAACTGGTAGCCGTTTTCGTCGCGATCCGGCAGCCCCCCGACGGACACGACCGACAGCTTGTGCTTTGCCGCTATCGCACCAAGCCTGCTCTGCAGCGCGGCCCTGGCGATCGCGGCGCTCTCCGCCTCGACGAACAGCGAGCGGTCCTTGCCGTTCTCGAGTGCGCCGAGCGAAGCCTTCAGGCTCTCCTCAAGCGCCGCCACCCGGGCGAAGCGGCCGGCGGTGTCGCGAAGCGCCTGGAGTTCGGCATGTTTCGCGTTCAACAGACTGGCCATGGCTGCGACCGAGCCGGCGGCGAGCCCGGCGAACGCAATGAGCAGCATGATCGCCGCCGCCCTCTGCAGGCCACGTGGTGCATTCATCAATCCCGTCAGCAATCCGTTCATCGGGCCGGCACGTCCATGCGAAGGGAGAAACGTTGCCCCGCCTGGCCGGGAACCCGCACCACCGGCGCGGTGAACTCGGCGTTGGAGAACATGCCGGAGCCCTCCAGCGGCGCGATGATCGCCGGCGCCGCGCGCGAGAAGCCGGACAGGCGAACCGTGTCCTCGGCGATCGTCATGTCGGTGAGCCATGCGGAATCGGGCAGGACGCGCGTCACCTCCTCCCAGACTTCGGTGGCCGTCCGGCTCTCGGCGATTTCCGTACGCAAGGCCGACAGGACGGCCATGCGATTCTCGCGCTCGTCGAGCGCCTTGCGCACGCGTACGGCGCGAGCCTGCAGCGGCGCGGAGATCGCGCGCGTCTCGGCAATCGCGGTATCATAGCGCCACCATGCGTGGGCGAAGCTTCCCGCGGTTGCAACAGCGATCAGAGCCATGGCGGCGATGGCCGACGCGTGAGCGAAGGAGCGCGCCCGGGTGCGGCCGGTGAGCCGCGCCAAATCAGCGCCGCGTAGCGGCAGGACCGGCCCGTCCCCGGCGGTCAACGCGATAGCCCTGACCGGCAACCGCGCCGCCGCCAGCGCGGCGACGACCGGGTCGATCACCGACCGGCGGATGATGTGGTACTCGGAGGGCGGCGCCTGGCGTGCCGCCGGCGGCTCCGTCAGGACGGCATGGACCTCTTCGACACGAAACGGCGTAGACCCGCCGAGATCGATCGCGGCCATGGCGCGCTGGCGGCTGAGGGGGACGGTAAAGCCGGACAGGCGGCGGGTGATGAAGCGGCCCTCATCAAGTTGCAACGTGACCGGCCCGCGTACAGCGCCGCGGCCACGGCGCAGGCTCGCAAGCCCTGTCTGGAGATCGTCGAGCGGCACTGCGGCAGGCGCGTCGTCGGCGGGGCCGCGAAACACGTCGAGCCGGTCCCGCCGCAGGACCGCCACCGGCCCGCGCGGGGCCCCCCCGCGCGCACCGACGAACCCGCGCATGGTGCGCGACCACCAGTCGTAAACATCGCTCAGAACTGCCTGCACGGTCGACTCGCCTTCCTGCCGGCCAAGTCTAGCGCCTTTCGGGGTTGGGCGACAATGCGAGAACCCGGGGTCTGGCGTTGGGTCCGCATCGTTTCCATCCACCGTTCAAGCGGATCGCAGTCCCACAGCTTGGTCAGCGCCGGCGGGGCGGCCGGATCGGTAACATGGAAGAACGAGAGGTGTAAGACACGGTTGCCTTCCTAAAAATCCCGGACTGTCGTTGGGTGTCCTGGCGACGAAAAGGATCTCAAAAAACCCGAAATTAATAGCTTAGCTCTTTCCATTACGAACGTCATTCTACTTATTTCATTCTCTCTAAGAGCGTTGTATAGTATATCTCTCTTTGCCAAAATATGTCCGCGATTTGCTGCATCAGATAATGTTTTTATATATTCAATATTATTTCCTTTTATAAAATATATTTGCGCTAATCTATATTTAGAAGGAGTATAATATTTTCCGTTTTCGATAAACATCTTCACGTCTTCATCAATTCCAATCTCATGTGCAATAATGCACATTACGTGTGAATGTTTGTACATCTCTTTTTCTAAATAGTTTCTAAAACTCGCAATAACGCTACTCTCCTTGAAGGAGCCTCTCCTGCGTATCGCCGCCCAAAGTTGTGCTCTAGCGCCTTTTTCGTCAGCGATAGCGGAATCGATTTTCTCCTTCATCAGCAAGTGATTGTCGTTGGTCATCATGTTCTGCGTCAGTCCAACTTTACATATGGAGGAAGGGGCATTTTTGGCGGATTGGGGTCTATTGTCACGATGGGTGGTGGTGTTTCGCTGACATCGCAGTTTTTCGGTCCCGGCTCCAGCGTCGAGAATTCAAGTACAAATCGCAACGCTGCCCGCGTACGCCGCCCGAATTGACAGCCGCCAAGCCCAGCAACCTCCATCTCATCGTTTTCGTCTGGTTCAACCGGCTCAACATCCCCCCCCCACAACTATCATTGACGCCGGTGATGACCTGATCCGGCCTGCCTTCGCAACAATATCAGCGAGCGTGAAGAACGTGCAGTTGATGGTGCCGGATGTGTCGCTGAGCGCGTTGTTGCTCCCCTGCCGGAGGAATTGCGCGGTGCTGCCGCCGCTGGCGAAATCGGCCTCGTCAGCAATATTTCCGCCAAGTAGCGCCTTGATGCCGAGCGAGCCCAGAATGAGCCCCTCCCCACCAACGGCCAACCCGCTCGGATCGAGCCAGTTGACCGGGTTGTTTCAGACATAGCGGTAAATGTCGAGATCACCCGCCGCGAACCCGATCGGATCCTCCTGCAGGAACCTCCCGGTCGCCGGATCGTAGGCGCGGGCGCGGTAGTGGTAGAGGCCCGTCTCGGGATCGTATTCGCGCGCCGCGAAGTCAGCGGCCGGTCAGGAATCAGCCCGCGGCGATGATCCTTTGACTCAACAGCAGGCCGACGAACGGGGCGGGCGGTCACGATGCCTTGCCGCCCTCGTCCTAGCGCAAATTCTCAGCGTATTTCGGTAATAGGTCTTCCCTAATTCTATCTAGTAACTTTTCCACGTCAAAAGCATATTCCCGTGGCGCTTTTCCTTCAGGAATATCTACAGGAAACACCTTCGAGAGGTCTCCGCCTACTTTCACCGCATCAACCCAGTCCTGGATTACATTTGTATACGACTCCAGCGCCGCCGCCGGTGTCTGGGCGGAGTCCGGGTCGGCGAAATCAGGATGGCCGGTCCAGATATAGGCAGCCGGCAAGCCAGAATAGTGTTGATTCCGGCTTTCTTTTTCGTCTGACCCATCTGCACTCCATACTGGGAATGGCCACCTCGGGCCTGCGATGATCCAGTGGAACTCAGGGATGTTATCGACCGGCTTGCGCCGATAAAGAAAAACACCAACCAGATCAGGCTCTGCGAGACCGAGCCAAAAACCTGTGCAATCTCCAAACCACTTTAGCGTTCCTAAATAGCGGTGAGCCGCTTGGAGCAAAACGCCATATGGCCTGCGCTCCACAGCAGACATTTGCTCCCAAAAACCAAAATCTGCGATGCCGTGGAATCCAGCGGGCATTTCCTTTGTCAATCAGTTCCTCCATGGGCTCGTTTTCCCCACCGCCTAAAGTCACCATTTGCGATATGTTGTCGGACATGATCGCGACGTGGCATAGGTGTAATATTCGTCGGACTGTTATTTCCCCCGTCCGCGAGGGCGATTATGTGGCACGCATCTTGATTTCGTCCACTCTCGTCCAGCGGCCAAGGTTGTTGCCAATACTGTTCCCACAGACGGCGTAGGACGCGGCCCGGCAATCGCGGGTGTTTCGTTGCGTTATGCACCCATAGCGCGTCGTCGCCCACCATGTAGTTGTGGGTGATCTCGCCGGGCAGGCTCTCGATCTCGAAATTGTAGACGCGGGCGGCGTCCTGATCGCGCAAGATCTCGCGGACCGTCACCGGTTCGTTGTCATTGGCCGCCTTGAGCGCCGAAAGCGCGTCACCGCCAATCGGGCGGCTTTCCCTTGCCGCATCGAGCGACTTGGCGTTTTCCACGGTCGGGCCGACGGAGAACAGCGTCGAGATGCGGTCGCCCCGCTTCAGCGCGCCGGCCTTCACCCAGTCGCCGAACCGCGTCTTACCGTCCGACGGCATCAGCATGTGCGCGGGCAGCCCGTCCGTGCCGTTGAGGATGGCGACGACCGTCTCGACAGATCCGTCCCAGTCCTCGACGTGGAAGGGGTGCTCCGGCGTCGCGGTGATCGTATTGCGGTTGCCCGCCGCGTCCTCGACCGTGATCTGGAGCACTTCCGGGGCCTGGCGCGAGAGACGTTCGACGACCTTGCGCCAAACCCGCTCGCCGGTTTTCTCGTCGATCGCTCCGATTTCCTCTCCGACCTGGATTTCCTCAATCGGGCGGAAGCCCGCGCGGGTCAGAACCGGCGTGCCCTCGGTAAACGAATTTCCGATCATCCGGCCAAGGGTCAGCGCGGCTTGCCTGAATCCGCCCCCGCTACCCGGTCCTGTACAACGATTTCCCGGCCTGGCTTTCGCCCGAACCTTGAAGCCGCACTCCATGGCCGTTTCGCCCATGAGGACGGCGGTTTCGACGATATCTCCGCCATCGCCCGTCTGAACCGCGTCGATGGCCGCGATCGCCGACGCTGCAATTCCGAACAGGCAGTTGACCCGATCTCCTGTCATCGCGACCGCGCCCATGGCACGAAGTCCGATACCTGAAGTCTGTGTCTGCTCGTTTGACGGACTCAGTCCCGTCGGATCGACCCAGTTGACCGGACTGTTCCAGACGTAGCGGTAAATGTTGAGATCGCCGGCGGCGAACCAGATCGGATCCTCCTGCAGGAACCTCCCGGTCGCCGGATCGTAGGTGCGGGCGCGGTAGTGGTAGAGGCCGGTCTCGGGGTCGTATTCGCGCGCCGTATAGCGGAACAACTGCGGCAGCGATTCCACCGCCGTCTCGGCGTTGCCGTAGGAATCGTAGGAATATTCGTTGATCACCGTGCCGGCATCGTCGGTCACCGCGCGCACCGAACCCTGGTGGTCGGTGTGGGCGTAATATGACGTGCCGGCAGGCAACAGGCCGCGATTGACGAAGGTGTCGGCCGCCGGATCGAGGCCGGTGATCGCCAGAAGATCGTCGGTCACGTCGGAATGGGTGTACCAGCGGATGGCGCGCGAGCGCAGACCGGATGCGAAGGTCCATTCCATCGCGACCTGTTCGCCGTCGTGATGGAACACCCGGTTGCCCGAAGGGCCGTATTCGCGCGCCCGGCGGCCGAGCGGATCGTAGTCCCACCGCTTGGTCAGCACCGGCGGGGCTGCCGGATCGGGCGAAGCGTGTTTCGTCGCCCGGACCAGTTCGTCGAACACCGAATAGCCGTAGCGCCAGGTCTCGCCGCTCGCCTTCACGGTCTTGCGCACCAGATTGCCGTTGACGTCGTATTCGTAGGCGTGGCCCGCATCCTCGGTCAGCCGGTTGGCCGAATCGGTGACGTGGAAGGACGACAGGTGCGAGACGATGCGGTTGCCCTCCTCGTCCAGCGTGTAGCTTTCCAGCGGCCCGCCGCCGCCGTCGGTGACCGCTGTCAGCCGCTCGATCGCATCGAGCGCGTAGTTGCGGGTCCGGGCCGGGGTTCCGCTTTCGGCGATGCCGGTGATATTGCCCTTGACGTCATAGCCATAGGAGAAGGTGCCGAGCAGACCGTTCAGCGCCGTGCCGGTCTGGCCGGCGGCGTCGAGGCCGTGCGCGATCGAGGCGAGGCGTCCCGTCGTGCCCGGCGCAGCGGCGAACGGGGTCTGGAAGGATAGCTCCGTCGTCAGGCCGTTCGGAAAGGCGATGGAGGACCGCCGGCCAGCACCGTCATAGCCGAGCGATATCGCCTTGCCGGACGGCCCGGTCACCGTGACGAGGCGGTCGGCCTTGTCCCAGGCATAGAGCGTTTCGGCGCGTGCCGCCGGCTGCGACATCGAGACCCGCCGGCCGTGGGCGTCGTAGGCGTAGGTCAGGCCCGAGATGTTCGCATAGATGGAATCGACGCGCGGCTCCGCGGAAGAGATGATCTGGTTGCGCGCATCGTATTCAAAGCCCCAGCCGAACCCTCCGCCTGTCCCCATCGCCGTCAGATTGCCCTCCGCGTCGTAGGCGTAGCGCCGCTGGATAAAACGGCCGTCGGCGATAACGATCGTCAGCCGCTGAAGATTGTCATAACCGAATGCCAAGCTGCGGCCATCGGGTTTGGCGGTGGACGTGCGCAGGCCGCGCGCGTCGTAGCCGAAGCCCCATCTGTTGCCGAGCGGATTGGTGCGGGCGGTCACGCGATCCAGCAGATCGTATTCGAACGTCGTGGTGTTGCCGCGGCCGTCGGTTATCGCGATGGCGTTGTCGCGCGCGTCATAAGCGACGCGCCTCGTGATGCCGAGCGCGTCCGTCGTGTCGGTGACCCGGTTGACGGCGTCGTAGGTCATCGCGGTCGCGGTGCCGTCCGAGGCGATCACCGAGGTGAGATTGTTGTCGGCGTCATATCCCATGACCGTCGTGCCGGACGCCGGATCGGCGACCGACGTCAGCCGGTTGCGGCTGTCGTAGCTCCGCGACGCCTCGATACCGGTGGCGTCGCGGACCAGCACGGGATTTCCAGCCGTGTCGTAGCCGTATTCGGTAATTTCCGCCTCGCCATTCAGCATGCGCGTGACGCGGTTCAGCGGGTCGTACTCGTAGGAAACACGCTGTTCCTCGGGGGTGCCCTCGCCCCTGATCTGGAGGCGCAGGTTGCCTGCCAGGTCATACACGTGGCGGGTGGCAAAGCCGGCGGGGTCCGTCAGCGTGCCGAGCAGACCGCGCGCATCGTAGGTTACCGTGGTCACATTGCCGCGACGGTCTGTGGTGGTCAGCTTCTGGCCGCGTTCATTGTAGGTGTGCGCCGTCACCCCGCCATTGGGGTCGGTCTCCGTCAGCAGGTTGCCCCTGGCGTCGTAATCATAGGTGGTGGTGAACCCGCCGGCATCGATCTTCTCCACGAGGCGGGAAAACTCTGTTCCATACACCCAGCGCTGCGTGCGCTCTTCGCCGGCCCCGACAGCATCGGTCTGCTCGACCAGGTTGCCGTCGCTGTCATAGGCGAAGCCGGTCTCGCGAAAGCCGGCGTTCGCGCCGTCGAGGGGCACGAACGCCGTAACGACGAGATTGTCTTCATTGCGCTCGAAACGGTACTCGCGGCCGAGCGGATCGACGCGGCGAACGACGCCGCCCCATTGGTTGACCTCCATCACCGACTCGTTGCCCCTTGCGTCGGCGACCGTCGTGATCCGGTCTTCCGGCGAGACGAAGGTGCCGGTGTCGCCGCCGAGCGAATCGAGCCCGAGTGAGCGGGCCGCCGAAATCGCGTTCGACGCGCCGTCCGGGTAGGTCGAGGCGAGGAACCTTCCCGCGGCACCGTAGAGATGCGTCGTCTCGAAACCGCGCTTGTCCGTTTCGGAGACCAGACGGCCGTTTGCATCGTAGCTGAACAATTGCTGCGAGGAGTCGGGTTCTTCCAGTGCGATCATCCGCCCGGATGCGTCGTATTCGAAGGTGGTGACGCGGCCGTCGGGCGATGTGACGCTGGCAAGCCGGCCGCCCAAGTAGGTGTAGAGCGTCTGTTCGCCGACAGGATCGGTGATGGAAACGAGACGGCCATCGGCGTCGTAGGCATAGGCGGTGACGTTGCCGTTGGCGTCGGTGACCGATGTCTGCCGCCCGAATTCGTCGAAGGCGATTTCGGTGCCATCCTTGTAGCGGCGCACGAAGCCGCCGGCGTCGCGCGCCAGCGCAGAGAAATCGCCGAACGGAACGCGGATGTTCTCCGCCCCCGTCGCATTTCCGTAATCGAGGAAGATGTCGTAGCGATCGACCGACAACAGGTCCGAAGCGCCGTCATCGTCAAAATCGGCCGCGCGCACCTCGAACAGAGGGTGGCCGATCGGCAGCAGATTGAGCCCGCCGAAATCTCCGTCGGCGGTCGCATAAATGGCATAGGCCAGCGAACTTCCGCCGCCTTCGTTAAGCAGGATATCGTCCAAGCCGTCGCCGTTGAGATCAACGAAGCGCACCCCGGCGCCGCGAAGCGCAGGCGACGGAAGCGGAATCGTCTGAGCGGCGTTGAACCGCCTTGTGACGCGATCGAAGACGGCAATGCCGATCTGGTCGCTGCCGAGAGAAACGGATACGACGCCATCGAACCCGCGGATTCGCGTGACATCGGCTACCGGATTGAGGAGCTCGACGGTGCCGAAGAGTTTGAATTGACGTTCATCGAAGTTTGCCGAGCCGTCGTTGAGAAGCGCCCGCGCCCCGTCGAGGACGATATCGCTGTCGCCGTCGTCATCGAGGTCGATCACGTTGAAGCGCGTGTGGCGTTGCGGCGTCGTGTGGACGATGATGGGAGGCTCAAAGCCGCCGTTGCGATCGTTGAGAATGACGTGCGGAGTGGCGTAGAAACCTATGTACGCCGAAAGCCCGACGATATCGGCGACCCGATCGCCATCCACATCCGCTATCTTGACGCTGTTATACGTGCCGGATCCAGCGGTCGCGGACGAGAATGTTCCGAAGCTCCCGTCGCCGCGTCCGAGTGCGACGCTGATCCCGCCGTTGAATTGACGACTGACGACGAGATCGAGAATTCCATCCCCACTCACATCGCCAAGCGTGAGATCGGTGATCTCAGGCGTGTAGACCACTTGCGGATCGGTGGGCGCGACGACCGGATCGGCGAGAGGAAGATCGTGAGCGCGTTGAAAATCGACGCCACCCTCGTTCAGGAAGACCACAACATCGCCGGAATTCGAGGCTGCGGTTACAAAATCGAGGCGGCCGTCACCGTTCAGATCGCCAACGCTCGCGGCATGTCCGCCCTCGATATCGTAGCGAAGCGACAGTTTGTCGAAGCTCTCTACGGCGTTACCCACCTCGAACAGGCTCAAGCCGCCGTCTGCTTCCTCGATCAGCACCGATCCGTCCGGCTGGGTGACGAGGGTCTGCAACTCGGTCGGTTTCCAGCCGGAGCCGTAGGGCGTGGAAGAACGATTGTTGACGAAAACCCGACCTTCGGTCCTTGCCGCCGCGGCAGCGCAGGTGCCGCCCGCGAACACATACAATTCGTAGGGATAGGCTCCCGTCGCGAAGGCCGAGCCGTCGAACGACACCGAAACCGACACGGCCGCATCGGTGTCCTCGACCGGCAGCGCCGATGCCGGATTTTCGGCTGTCGTCAGGTCGATGACCGTGACGCCTGGCGCCTTTTGACCATTGACGTAGAGTTCCGCCTCCAGCGTGCCGGTCAGCGCCGCCCTGGCCGGGATAGTGATATCGGCGGTAACGATCGGGCGCGGATTGGCGGCGACTGAATTGTAAAGGAAGGACGGCGCGCGGTTCTGCCCGAGCGAGGAATAGGACGGCAGCGAGAAGCCGGTCTGCATGTTGCCCTCGCCGAGCAGCGACGGGACATAGCTGTCGAAAGGCTGGAGCGCGGATTCCTGGCCGGACAGTGCGAGGGGCGTGACGAAGACGCCGCTCCCCGAAGCAACCGTTCCGACGACGTTTTCAAGCGTCGTGCCGTCAGCGCCCACGGTTGCCGAGCCGGCTGCCGCATAGGTGGCGGCGCTTTCGGCGCGCGACCAGATGGTCATCGCGGTGCCGGGCGCGACGGTGTCCGGGGCGACGAGCGCGAGCGCGGCAAGCGGGATCGCGGAGCCGTCGGCGGACTCGTAGCGCGTGATGGAACAGGTCCGCAAATTCGGCGGTAAATCGTCGTCGATTTCCGTCGCGACCACTCCCTCACCGTTGAAGCGGGACAGAAGTAGGGGCGCTGCCAACAGGTTCGGCGCGTGTTCGTATATCCTGACTCGTCTGCTCGCGGCGCCATAGACCCCGCCGACAGCCGGCGGCGTTGCGGCGGTCCCGTCGGCCAGCACGATTTGTTCGCCCACCTGAGCGGCGGCAAGAGCGCTGAATGCGAAACCGCCATCCGCTGCTGTTGTTACGCTGACACCGTTGAGCGTCACCGCCGCACCTGTAACAGGCGTCTCAAGGCCGTTGGCGAAATCCTGCGCGTCCAGCACGCGGCCGGAGAAAAGGGTTGGATCCGTTTCCGGCCATCCCACGACGATGACGTTGAAATTCACCGACGTCGTCAGAATTCCATCCGATACGATAATCGTCACGGGGTGTTGCGCGGGCGCTTCGGCGACGGCGGAAAACTCGAAAATGCCCGTCTTCGCGTCAAGCGATGCGCCGGGAGGCAGTGCGGGCGCCCAGAAGGACAGGGTATCGCCGTCCGGGTCGCTGGCCGCGACCGCGACGGTCACGGTTTCGCCGGGCCGCACCGTAAGATCGCCAATCGCCGATACGACCGGCGGATTGATGAGCGTGGCGGGCGAGACCACGATCGTGAAGGACTGGAGATCGATACCGCCGTATCCATCGGAGACGCGCAGAGCCACGTCAAAGCTGCCCGGCTCGTCGGGTGTCCAAGAAATCTCGCCGGAAGTCGATGAAACGGACATGCCGGCCGGCGCCCGGACGAGCGCCCATGCCAGCGAGTCCCCATCCGGATCATCGGCTTGCGCCGTGTACAGGTAAGGCTCGCCTTCGATGCCCTCCCCAACCGGCGTGGATGTGATGACCGGCGGCCGGTTGGCGGCCACGATAGCAAGCGTGGCCGGTGCACTGGCGAGCGCTCCGTCGTGGACGATCAATTGAGCAACGTAAGTGCCGCGGCGATCCGGCGTGAGAGAAACTGTATCTCCAGCACCAATAATTGTGGCCGCGCTTCCTGCCGGTCGCATGACGAGCGACCACCGTGCCTCAAGGGCATCTCCATTGGCATCCGCGGATGAGGCCGCCGACAGCGACACGAGTGTTCCGACATTCACGTCCGCGGCCGAGACATCTATGTCGGCAATCGGCGCAATGTTTGCGGTTGTTGCGAGCAGCGTGTCAACATCCGAGTACCCGTTATCATCGACACGCAGTTGCAGGACCGCGGCAGTCACCGGATCGGGCACCTCGGCAAAGGCAGGGGCGCCGGTGAAGACGGGCATTGCGATCGCCGCACGTTGAATGAGTTGGCGGGCAACGACCGCGCCGGTCATACGTGCGTTGACGTGGACCATCGCACCGGGTGCAAGCAGGCTTCCCGAGAACTCGCGGTCTATATTGACATTGCTGGCGCCATGGAAGTTCCACAAGACACGGCCCCGGACCAGATCACTTTCGAACGCGCCGACAAAATTCGCCTGTCTGACCTTTACGTTTTTCCCACCGACATTGATGACGACCGCCTCGGCACCGTTCATCGAAATGTCTATCGACCGCACCTTGCTGTCGTCGAACAGGTCGTTGCCGTCGGAAATATCGAATACGGCGACGCCGTCGGCGTTCGGAACGGCATTGAAGGTCACGGCCAAGGGCTGAGCGGCAGGCAGGCTGACAACAGATGTCGGCGCTTCCTCGCGAAGCTGAACAGAAAACGCCTCCAACTCCGCCTGCAGTGGGGCTACATCAACCGTTGGGTCGATGATCATCTCGCCACCGCCCTCGAAATTGATGTGCGCATTGGGGGCGAGACCGGCACGCACACTGCCGCCATTGGTTACGGTCTTCGGATTGCCGTTGATGTGCCCCCCGACCGTCAGGATCACCTCGCCGCCGGCGTCGCTCCCCAGTCCGTAGCCGAACCCTGCCGACTGACCGTTCAATTGACCGCCGACGAATGCAGCGCCATGGACCTGGGAGCGCATCAGGGCGTTTTGAAAAACAACCAGGTTGTAGTCGGAAAGGCCGCGAGCGGGATTGTAGTAACCCGCCGGATCGATCGCGAATTCGGCGGAGGCAGCCAGAGCATCCGGCCGGACGATATCTCCCAACGTAGCCGCCCTCGCGTCGGCAAGATTTGAGATCGACCACATCCCGTCGAGTGGGAACCGGGAAACGCCTGCAGACCTGGTTCCATCTAGCTGCACGACGCCGGACTTCGGCAGAACGGCATCGCGGCCGGCGCGCGCGACCGGACTTACAAACCCGCTGGTGAGCAGGACAGTGTCTCGGCTGGTGCTGGCGCCGTCGGAAACCGATAGCTGAACGAGGTAGTCACCCGCCATGTCTGTGGTAAGTGTTGCTTTGGGCTGGTCGGCGTGCAGGATTACTGCGGCGCTTCCCGCCGGAGCATGGATCAGGTCCCAGCGAACGGCCAGGTTATCGCCATTTGCATCCGTCGAACCTGTTGCGTCGAGAAGAGCTTGTGCACCGGTGGCGATCACGCGGTCGGCGCCTGCCTCGGCGATTGGGCGCACGTTCGCATTGACGGCCACGATTACCGTGTCGGCGGCCGCCGACCCGCCTTCGGAAAGGTCAGCACGCAGCACGTACAATCCATCCACGTCCGGCGTCAGTTGGTGACGGCCGGGCTGAGGGGGATCGATCGAGCCTCCGCTTTCCAAATCCGCGAGACTTCCCGGCGGCCTTGAGACAACCGACCAAGCGGCAAGAAGAGGCACGCCGGCGGAATGTGTCGATCCAAAGGCGTCGATCAGCACCGGTTCTCCAGCGGTTACCGGCACATCGGCCCCTGCCGACGCGCTCGCGAGGCCTTGTCCCGTCGCCAGCCGGATCGTGTCTGTGGCCTCGAGCCCGTCCGGATCCGATACGGTGAGCGTGACTTCGTATTCTCCCGGCAGATCGGGCGTAAAAGCGGCGCGCAGCCCAAGCGGATTGTCGAACACGGCAGCCGAACCGGCAGGCAGCGACGAAAACGTCCACCGGAACGATAGCTCGCCATCCGGGAACTGGTCGTACGAACCGGCACCTGTCAGCCGCACGGGCATTCCAGGGGAGACCGGGGCGTGACCGCCTTCAGCGCCAATGGCTGCAACGGGCTCGAGATTGTCGGTGGTTGCGACCAGCGAGATCGGCGGCTGAACGACGCCGTCGACCGTTCGCGCAAGTTCGATTGTATATTGTCCCGGAACATCGACCTGGACGAACGCCACGGGGGCCGCCGCGCCCCGAATGACGGCAGCGCTTGCGAAAGGTCGACCGACCAGCGACCAGCGATAGGTTACGAGACCATCCAGATCGGTCATATCTGACGCATCGAACGTCAGGAGCTGTGCGTCCTGCTCGAAAGATACCGATGGCCGACCGTTCAGCCCGTTCAGCGATGCGGCAGAGGCGAGCGGCACGCTGAAGTTCGCCGCCAGCAACACCATGACGGCTGCGACTATCCTCAGGCTGCGACACAATTGCGAAAGGTCGCGCATCTTATGAAAGGTCCGCTGGTCAGAGAAAAATTGCCTGTGGTGCAATCTGGGAGGAATAAAATACACGGCGCCGCCCCCGACGATAAATTCCGAAAACCGAGCACATGGCCAGTTTTACAACAATAAAAAAGTATTCTATCTCTGAAGACTACTGTCTTCATTCAAGGCTAAGCAATTCATAGATGCTGGGGATCTAAATTATAGATTTTGTTATGCAAACCGAAACGTTAATTGTTTCGGTTGCATTTGGTCGGCCCCGCCTTCGACGTCAACCTGCCCGCGGGCGGTAGAACCGTTGATTGGAGGTCGTCAGCTCATCGTGAGCGCATGCAAATTGCTGGAACGCGCGCCTGAGCGGCAATACGCGAAGATTGGGCCGTCCGCCTGCGAGACAGCCCGCCTTGTCGCCTCCACGTTTTCGGAAGTCAGTCCGGAATGGAAGACCGGGATATAGTGGAAGGCGAGACCGAGGCGCCTCGCCTCGGTCTCGATCTGAGCGGCGCCCGGCTGATCCGGCGCCTCGCCATCGGGCCGGTTGCAGATTATGACGGAAAATCCAGCGTCGGCGATCGCCCGCACGTGGGCCAGCGAAATTTGCCCAGACACGGCGAAGCTTTCGCCAATTTCGCGCATATCGGCGGGGAGGCCACGATCAACTCCAGTCGTCATGGCTTGGACCTGCTTTGAGATTTCAAGCGCGCGATCCGTTACTGGTTCGAGTAACCATCGATCGCGGCGCGCGCCTTATCGAGCAAGGCTGCACCGTCGATGTCCTTACCCTCCATCTCGGCGATCCACTCGTCAACCACCGGCTGGGCAGCCTGCTTCCATTTTTCGAGTTCCGCTCCATCAATGGTCACCATCTTGTTTCCCTGCTCTACGGCAAAATCGCGCGACGGTTTGTCGGCCTCCTGCATCACCCTTCCGGCCAGGGCCGAAACCTCGGCTCCCGAATTCGCATCGATGATTGCCTTTAGATCGTCGGGGAGCGAATCGTATTTCGCCTTGTTCATGGCAAGGACGAAGGCCGCCGTGTAGAGCATCCGGTCGCCTGCAAACTCGGTATGAGTTTCCGTCAATTCGGCGACCTTCAATGCACGCGTCACTTCCCAAGGAATGACGGTGGCGTCGATCACACCCTTCGACAGCGCCTCGGGGATCGCCGGAACGGGCATGCCCACAGCTGTGGCGCCGAGCTTTGCCAGCAGGCCGTTGATGACGCGGGTCGGGCCGCGCACCTTCTTGCCCTGCATATCTTCCAGACTTTGAACGCCTTCCCCCTTTCCGTGGATCACGCCCGGGCCGTGAACCCAAGTCGCCAAGATCTTGAAGTCGGCGAAATCCGTGTCCTTCATGTCGGACTCGAACAGATCCCAGAATGCGCGCGAGGTGGCTTCCGCGTTGGTAGCGATGAACGGCAGTTCGAATACCTCAACTCGACTGAACAGGCCCGGCGTGTAACCGGCAACGGTCCAGACGATGTCCACCGCGCCATCGCGCACCTGGGAGATCAACTCCGGCGGTTTCCCTCCAAGCGCCATCGCCGAATAAACTTCGACCTTGATGCGACCATTGGAATCTTCACCGACCTTTTCCGCCCACGGGATAAGGAATTTCGCCGGAACCGTTGCTTGCGGCGGGAGGAACTGGTGCATCCGCAAAGTTACGTCCTGCGCGTAGGCGGGCGCACCAAGTCCCGCTGAGATACCCGCGCCAAGCACGAGCGCGGTTGCCGCGCCGATAAGGCGCTGGCCAAAAGATTTGACGTTCATTGCTTTCCTCCCAAGAAAGTTCGTCGATACAAGGTCTTGTTATCGGCTTTTGCCTTTGCGGCAACCGCGCGAGGCAATCGTGGTGAATTATCAACTTCTTCACCATCTGGGCAAGTCCGCCAAATTCTTTTCGTTTTCTTTGTCGATCTCGCGCAGGACCTCAACATCGCGGTTGTGGCGGAAGGCGCAGAGACCGAGGCCGAAGTCGATACCCTGCGCGAGATCGGCTGCGGCGACGTGCAGGGCTACGCCATTGCCCATCCGATGGCCGCAAACCTGTGGACTGAATGGCTGATGCTGAGCGGCAGCGGCGCTACGGTGGAGCATTTTCAGGATCAGCTGGCGCGGGCATTGGCCCCTGTCTTACAACCCAATTCGTTGACAGATACCAGCGGCAGTTTCGCGCTACATCGGCAGCCGCTATAGTCGCCGGCAATGTCAACGATTCACAAGCTCGACGAAACGATCGTCAACCAGATCGCTGCCGGTGAGGTCATCGAGCGACCTGCCAATGCGGTTAAGGAACTGATCGAGAACGCGCTCGACGCCGGCGCAAGCCGTATCGAGATTCTGACGAGCGGCGGCGGCAAGACGCTTCTGCGGGTCACCGATGATGGGCTTGGGATGGAGCCCGCCGATCTTCCTCTCGCCGTCTCGCGCCACTGCACGTCGAAGATGGATCGGGACTTGACGGCCATTGCCACCCTCGGATTTCGCGGCGAGGCACTCCCCTCGATCGGCTCGGTTTCGCGCCTTACGGTTCGGTCCCGGCACCGCGCAAGCGAGACCGGGAGCGAGATCGTGGTCGACGGGGGGACCCTTTCCCCGCCACGCCCTGCCGCGGGCAATTGCGGCACGATGGTCGAAGTCACCGGTCTGTTCCTGAACGTGCCCGCCCGTCTCAAATTCCTCAAGTCAGACCGGGCCGAGGCGAACGCCATCACCGAAATGGTCAAACGCCTGGCGATCCCTTGGCCAGGTGTAACGTTCAGCCTGTCCGGCGATGATCGCTCGACGCTTGAATTGCCGGCAACAGGTACAAACGGCGATGCGCTGGGCGCTCGCGTCGCTCAGATCCTGGGCCGTGATTTCCGCGAAAACGCGGTGGAAATCAGCGCGGAAAAGGAAGGAGTGCGACTAGCCGGACTGAGCAGCCTTCCCTCATTCAATCGGGCGAACTCCTCGCACCAGTTCATTTATGTGAATGGTCGCCCGGTGCGCGACAAGCAGTTGGTCGGCGCGCTCCGGGGCGCGTATTCCGACATGCTCGCCCGGGACCGGCACGCTGTCTGCGCGCTGTTCCTCGAACTCGATCCGCGTCTTGTCGACGTCAATGTTCACCCCGCCAAAGCCGAAGTGCGGTTTCGCGATCCCGGATTGATCAGGGCACTGATTATCTCGGCCGTGCGCCGCGCGCTCGCCGAAGAGGGTGTTCGCGGCTCCACCTCGGCATCCGAGGCGATGAATTCGTCATTCAGGCCGGGCGGCGCACCGTCATACCGGCGGGAGGCTCCCGACGCGGCAGCGCAGCTCAACGGAGCAGTCTCGACGCTCGTAAACCGGCCTCAGGACTATCCATCCGGATTCGCCGAACAGAGGCAAGCATGTTTCAGCGGGGTGACACAGCCTTCGGCGGACGCGCGCGACGGTTCGCTCGATACCGGGGCCGAAAGTCACCCGCTCGGCGCGGCGCGGGCACAGGTGCACGAGAATTTCATCATAGCGCAGACACGAGAGAGCCTGATCATCGTCGACCAACACGCCGCTCACGAACGTCTGGTCTTCGAGGCGCTGAAAAATGCCCTTGCCGACCGCTGCTTGCCATCGCAGATGCTGTTGGTGCCTGAGATCGTCGACCTGCCGGTCGAGGACGTGGACCGGCTGGCTGCGGAATCCGAGACGCTTGCGCGGTTCGGATTGGAGGTCGAGCGTTTCGGACCGGGCGCGATCGCGGTGCGCGCCACGCCCGCGATGCTGGGCGAGGTGGATACGCAGGGATTGCTTCGCGATCTCGCCGACGATCTTTCTGACGGCAAGGGAGTCTTGCGGGTAAAGGACAACATCGAACGGATGGCGTCCTCGATGGCGTGTCACGGCTCAGTGCGTTCAGGGCGCCGCATGCGCCCTGAGGAAATGAATGCGCTGCTTCGCCAGATGGAGCGCACGCCAGGCTCCGGCACCTGCAACCACGGTCGCCCGACATTCATCGAGTTGAAACTTACCGATCTAGAGCGGCTATTCGGGCGCCGCTGAAATCCCCCGATTTGCTCCATTCCAATTGCGCGGCAATTGCTTTAACTTCCACTCCGGGCCCAAAAAAATGAACATCTTCGAAAAACCAAACGCAGCGGAAGCCAAAATTCGATACCTCGACGCCGACTATCAGGTCCTTGCGCCGGGGACGTTTGTTAGGTGCGCCGTTACCGGCAAGCCGATACCTCTCGACGAGTTGAAATACTGGAATGTTGAACGGCAGGAAGCTTACGCTGACGTTGAGGCGTCGCTTAGACGCGAACTGGAATTTATGAATCGGTCATAGCGGATTCGGCCGCGGAGCGGGAACGCTAGCGTCTGTGAAGCCGCCGCTCGTCGTAATTACGGACGGTGGCCTCGACAAGCGCCCGGGGCACGGAAGGGTCCTCAAATTCGAGGTCGACACTAACCGTGCGGATCTTCCGGCCCAGTTCTCCAAGTGCACCCTCAGCGTGGTTGAGCCGCACCGCGTCCTTTTCCGTCGTCACGAGCAGCAGCCCCTGTGCCGCGGCTTGGTCCAACAGGTCCCGAGCATCGCGAGCGGTATAGACGTGGTGATCGGGAAAGTCCCGCTTGGCGGAAATCCAGCATCCCGCTTGGGTCAGCGTGTCGTAGAACTTGCCCGGATCGCCGATACCGGCGAAGGCCAGTACGCGCTTGCGCGAGAGTGAGTCATGTCCCCGGGGCGCGAGACGGGCACGATAGGAGGGTTTTGCGGCGCGCGCGGCCGCGCGAACAATACCGTCCCCCGCATCGCCGTCGCCGATACGCAGGACAGCGTTCGCATGACGCATCTGGTCGACGAGCGGCGCGCGGAGAGGCCCCGCCGGAATAACCGCGCCATTGCCCACTCCACGACGAGCGTCGATTGTGATCACCGAGTAGTCGATATGAACGGTTCTGCTCTGGAAGCCATCGTCCATGACGATGAAATTCACGCCGCAATCCACCAGTTGACGTGCGCCGGCCCCTCGATTGCGCGCGATGACGGTGGGCGCAGTGCGTGCCAGCAACAACGGCTCGTCACCCACTGCCTTGGCGGAATCCTGGTCCGCATCGACGCGGTGAGGCTTCTGATGCGTTCCGCCATATCCCCGCGCGAGAAATCCGGGAGTGAAGCCTCCCTTTCGAGCCGCCTTGGCAAGTGCAATCGCGGTCGGCGTCTTTCCGGACCCGCCGACTGTGAGGTTGCCGATGCACAGAACCGGGGCCGCGACGCTACGCGGCCTGGCGCGGTCCATGCGCATTCGCGCGATCGAACCATATACCCAGGAGAGTGGGGCAAGCGCTCTCGCCTGCCAGCCGGTCGGGTGATACCAGAATGGCGGCGCCTCATGTCCAGCCATGACCAAATTCCTGTGTCTGGCGATCGTTGACGCCGTCTTCCCCGTCGTCGCGGGCATTTTTCTTCAGCGCCGCCTGAACGCGAAGCGGGTGGATATAGGGGTCGAGCGATTGCCAGGTTAGGTCCAGCGCCCCGCTTAAATCGTCTACGACACGCGCCCCCGCCCGAGCCATCGCCGCGCAGGCTTTCGGCTGCAAGAGCAGATGGTGCACCGTCTTTGCAAGCAGTGTTTCGTCAGCGACGATGCGCGCGCCCTTTGCTTCGCACAGCCGGTCATAGATCTCGGCGAAGCTTGAAACGTTCGGGCCACTCAGTATCGCCGTTCCCAGCATCGCCGGTTCAAGCGGGTTCTGTCCGCCTGTTCCGGATAGCGACTTGCCGACAAACGCGATGTCCGTCAACCGAAGATAAAGCCCCATTTCGCCGATAGAGTCGCCCAGAAACACATCCGCATCGGAGGTCAGTTCCGTGTCCTCGCTACGATGGCAGACTTTCAGCCCATGTTCTTCAAACATCTTGCGCAGCGCGGGAGCGCGGTCGGGATGACGAGGAACGACGATGGTTAGAAGCCCTGGCCAAAACTTCCTGAGGGCGCGGTGCACCTTGGCGGAAATCACCTCCTCGCCTTCGTGAGTAGAGATGGCAGCCCAGCGGGGCCTCCCCTCCATCGCCCCCAACAGCGAATTTAGAACAGCATTGTCAACAGGCGGCAGCTCGACGTCGACTTTCAGGTTTCCGGTAACCGTCACCGGTCTGGCGCCGAGCGTCCGGAATCGCTCAGCATCCAACTCCGTCTGCGCGGCGACATGAGAAAGGTTCTCAAACAGCGATTCCGCAAGGGCCAAGCGCTTCTTCCAGCGCTTAAAGGAGCGATCGGACATGCGCCCGTTGATGAGGACCTGCGGAATGCGCCGTGCACCCAATTCCAGAATCGTCATCGGCCAGATCTCCGACTCTGCGAAGATCGCAAGATCCGGCTTCCAGTAGTGCAAGAAACGGCTAACCGCCGGCTTAATATCCAACGGAACGTATTGGTGGAGAAGGTCTTCGCCCAGCCTTTCACGCGCGAAGTTCGCTGACGTCACCGTACCGGTCGTGAGAACAACCTCTATGCCCAGACCGCGCAGTCGCGCAATCAATGCGGCGACCGCCCCCGTTTCCCCAACGCTGGCAGCGTGAACCCAGACAAGCGACCCCTCCGGTCGCGAAATCGTGTTTCGACCGTAGCGTTCGCGCCGCCTGCCGTGTTCTTCTTTGCCGCGCGAGGCTCGGATGGCGACGTAAGTGCCGATAAAGGGGTAAAAAGCCGAGCCGAGCCAGCGATAGGTCTGCAGCGCGGCGCGGGCCCAACGTTCGCTCACGGCGTACCGTCCACGGCTGCATAAGCCTGTTCTGTTGCCGAATTCAGAGTATTTTCAAGGTCTTGGCGCCGCGCCTCCATGATTTCATCGTCGGCGTCGGCGGGAACATCGATCAGTTCGCCGACACAAAACGCGGCTTTTCCGAATGGGAGGTTTAACGCCGCCTTATCCCAAGCATTGGCGAACAACCGCCGGCGCGACGACGCATAGGCGACCGGCACGATCGGTGCGCCGCTCATCCGCGCCAGACTTATGATGCCCTTTCCCGCCTCCCGAGGAACGCCGTGAGGAATATCGGCGATCATCGAGACGGAACGCCCGGCGCGCAGATGATTGCGCAGCGCGACCAGACCTCGAACGGCGCCCTTCTCGTGGGCCGCCTTCCGGTCCCGGCCCCCGGAAGCCCGTACGGTCTGAAAGCCGAGGCGCTCGACCACGCGCGCATTCAGCTCGGCGTCGTTGCTGCGCGAGACCATGATCACCGAGGGGTGTCCGCCGCGGCCGAAAAACGGCACGAGGAAATGCTGGCCGTGCCAGCAAGTGACGATGAAGGGGGTGTGGTGGGCGACGATCTCGTCCACGCGCTCCCTGTCGAAGCGTACGAACCGGTTCGTCCGGTAGACCAAGCGCAAATAGGCGACGACCAGGAAGGCGAGGCCGTCGGCGGCGAATTGCGATCGGGCGAGCGGAGCGCGGACCTTGCGCCACAGCCGTTTCGTCCAGCGAATGCCGGGATCATGTCTTGTGCGAAACGTATTTTCTCTGTCCATCGCATATTCGCCGGACGCCGGCTTCCGCTTCCACTCGAACGGCTCCGGCCTGCTCGGCAGGCGGCCCGAAATCGCGCCAGCGAAGCCGATGGCCCCTGTTCTAGGTATCGCCTTCAGGTTCCAGCAACCGGTGCAAATGGACGACGAAGTAGCGCATGTGCGCGTTGTCGACCGTCTGCTGGGCCTTCGCCTTCCAGGCGGCCTGCGCGCTCTGGTAATCGGGGTAGATACCGACGATATCGAGCGAATCCAGATCCCGGAACTTCAAATCCTTCAGCGACTCCAGTTCGCCGCCGAAAACCAAGTGCAGGAGTTGTTTGCCCTGCGGCTTCTCAGGCATCTCATTCAAACCTTCAAACTTGAAATATTTGTTGCGACGCTTATCCGAACGTGTCTTCTGTCACAACACCGAACATAGGCGCGACCACCTCGGCTCTTCCAGCGACAAGCGCCGGTTTCACCACATTTCTCGCATTGAGCACAAGCGGCTGACCGTCCAGGGCGCGAAGTATGCCTCCGGCCTCGCTTATCAGAAGCCCCGCAGCGGCTATGTCCCAGTCATGGGCCTTCGGCTTGACCACTGTGGCATCGATCGACCCATCCGCGATTAGCGCAAGTCGGTAGGCAAGCGAGGGAACGTGGGGATGCTGGCGGTAGCCGCCGGGATACGCCGCGTCGATTTCGGCCAGGATGGCCCTTGGCGCGGCGATAAGCGGCTTTTCCGCTACCGGCTTCATCCGCAGCGGCTCACCGTTGCGGCGGGATCCGCCTCCCGCAACGGCATCGTATCTCAGTCCAAGCGCCGGACACTCGAGAACACCGGCGATGGACACACCGTTTTCCACGATCGCGACGGAAATACACCATGTGTCGCGCCCGTCGATATAAGCACGCGTGCCGTCGATCGGATCGACTACGAAGGTCCGAGAGGCGCTCTGACGGGTCTCGGGCCGTTCGTCGGTCGTCTCTTCCGAAAGCCAGCCGTAACCGGGTCGGGCAAGTGTGAGCTTCTCGCGCAAAAATCGATCGACGGCAAAATCGCCGGCGCTGACCGGAGACGAGCCGTTCTTCCACTGAACATCCATCGCCCTGTCGCCCCTGAAATAGCGCATGGCGATGCAACCGGCCTCGGCGGCGGCGGCGCTTATAAGATCGAGGTCAGCCTGGGCCAGCGGGGTGCTGTCTTGGGGCGTGTGAATTTTTTCCAACGGACCTACTGTCCCGCGAGGGTCATGCCCTCGATCATGAGTGTGGGGGCGGCGGTCGCATAGTCCCGATCGAGATCGTTGGCGGGAACCATGCGCAAGAACATGTCACGCAGGTTCGAGGCGATCGTGACTTCGGACACCGGAAAGGCGATCTCGCCGTCCTCGATCCAGAAACCCGACGCGCCACGGCTATACTCGCCGGTCACCATATTCACGCCCTGCCCGAACACCTCAGTGACATAAAAGCCGGTTCCGATCGACTTCATCATGTCCTCGGGGCTCGCATCGCCCGGCTCGAGCACGAGATTGGTCGAGGAGGCGGAGACCGTCGTTCCGTTCCGCGCACCGCGCCCGTTCGTTTCAAGGCCAAGTTCCGCGGCAATCGACGTCGACAGAAACCAGTGCCTGAGCATCCCCTCATCGACCATCTTCAGCGTCTTCGCGGAAACTCCCTCACCATCAAATGGGCGCGACGCCTGGCCTCGAATTTTCAGTGGTTCGTCGACCACGGTTACAGTGCTGTTTGCGACCTGACGATCCATCATGTCACGCAGAAAGCTGGTCTTGCGGGCCACCGATGCGCCGTTTATGGCCGAGGAAAGGTGCCCGAGCACTCCGCGGGCAACCCGCGGATCGTAGACCGCAGTGACTGTTTGCGTCGGCACCTTGCGCGGGCCAAGCCTGCGAACCGTGCGTTCACCGGCCTCGCGCCCGATCTCCTCGGGAGACCGCAAGTCGCGAAAGAACAATTTGGACGAATAGTCGTAGTCCCGCTCCATTTCCGTGCCGCTGCCGGCAATCACGCTGACGGAGCGGGAAAACCCGGAGCGGCGATACGAACCCGAGAACCCGTGCGAAGTCACCAGGACCATGCCACCGGATCCGGCAGAAGCATTTGCGCCGGAGGAATTGGAAACGCCCTCGACGGAGCGCGCCGCGTCCTCCATGTCGAGCGCGTCCCGGGTCAACCTGTCGGCGGCCACGTCCGTTTCGTCAAAAAGATCGAGATCGGGAAGTTTGCGGGCCAGACGATCCTCAGGCGCAAGGGTGTTGAACCGGTCCTCCGGAGACACCCGCGCCATCGCGACGGCACGTTCGGCAAGCGCCGTGCTGTCATCGATCCGGTTCGCGGAAATGCTGGCGACCCTGTTTCCGACAAAAACGCGAAGCGAGAAATTATCGCTTTCGGACGCGTCCGTCCCCTCGACCTTGCCGAGACGGACGGAAACGCTCTTCGCGCTTGAGCGGGCGACGACCGCGTCGGCGGCATCAGCGCCGGCTGTTCGGGCCGCATCGACGAGCGACGAAGCCCTGTCGATCAGGCTTTGCGTATGGTCTTCCATTCCGTCTCCAGTGGGCGGCGTGTTTGCCCTTGGGCAAAAACCGAATAAAAAATTGCCGGACGTTCAGTTGGCAGTCATGTATGGCCCTGAGGCGAAGGCATCAAGGCGCGATCGAAATATCGGCGCACCCAAATCCACGGCATGGGAGCAATGGATGGCAGGCGGATCGACACCCGGTTTCTTCAGCGATGCCGTGATGCTGCTTGGCGGGGCAGTGATTGCGGCGCCCCTGTTCAAGCGCATAGGGCTCGGGACCGTCCTCGGCTATCTCGCCGCCGGCGTGGTGATCGGACCTCTCAGCCGGATGGTTACCGAGGGCGAAGAAATCCTTTCCATCGCCGAACTGGGGGTCGTTTTTCTTCTTTTCATCATCGGGCTCGAACTAAAACCCTCGCGCCTCTGGAGCCTGCGCAAGGACATTTTCGGGCTCGGGCTTGCCCAGGTCTTTGTCAGCGGCGTGGCGATCACCTTGCTGGCCATGTATCTCGCCGGATTTGCTCTCAACTCCGCCGTCGCAATCGGTTTTGGTCTGGCGCTCTCCTCGACGGCGTTCGCGCTCCAGGTGCTGGAGGAGCGCGGCGAGATCAATCGCAGGCATGGCAGGAAGTCATTTGCCATTCTCCTGTTTCAGGATCTGGCCATCGTTCCGCTGCTGGCGCTGTTGCCGTTTCTGGCACCTGCCGGACCGGACAGCGGCGGCAACGATCTTCAGGCCTTTCTGACAGCTATCGCGGCAGTTGCCGCGCTGGTGTTCGCGGGCCGTTTCCTGCTCAATCCCCTCTTTCAGATCATCGGCAATACCGGCGCTCGCGAGGCGATGATCGCGGCGGCGCTGTTGGTCGTTCTGGGGGCTGCCATGCTGATGCAGGTCGCCGGTCTCTCCATGGCGATGGGCGCGTTCATTGCCGGCGTCATGCTCGCCGAATCGTCCTACCGCCACGAACTCGAGGCCGACATCGAACCGTTTCGCGGCCTGCTGCTCGGTCTGTTCTTCATGGCGATCGGAATGTCTCTGGAAATTTCCGTCATCCTCGAAAACTGGATTGCCATCCTCGCGGCGGTGCCGGTTCTGATGGCCGTGAAGGCGGTGATCATCTACGGTCTTTGCCGGGTCTTTGGAGCGGACCACGACGTCAGCGTGCGAACAGCTCTCATTCTCCCCCAAGGCGGGGAATTCGGTTTCGTCCTGTTTTCAGCGGCGGCAGCGCTCGGAATATTTTCCCTCGACGTCGCCTCGCAGCTCATTTCCGTCGTGACTTTGACGATGGCACTGACCCCGCTAAGCGTCGCGCTCGGCCAGAAATTTCTCCGCAACGAAACAGGCGAGCAAATGGAAGAGAGTTTCGAGGGTGCGGGCGGTGCGGACGTTCTCATGGTCGGTTTCTCGCGCTTCGGACAAATCGCCTCACAAATCCTACTCTCGGGCGGTTCCGACGTGACGATTATCGACCACTCCGCGGACCGGGTACGCTCGGCCCAGAAATTCGGCTTTCGGATCTATTTCGGCGACGGCACGCGCAAGGACGTGCTCGAAGCGGCGGGGATCAAACGCGCGAAGATCGTCGCCGTCTGCACCCAGAAGAAGGAAATCACCGACAAGGTTGTAGACCTCGTCCAGTCCGAGTACCCCGACGCAATACTTTTCGTACGGTCCTACGACCGCACGCACACCCTCGAACTGCGGGCGAAGGGCGTTCAGTACGAAATGCGGGAGACGTTCAAGTCCGGGCTGGAGTTCGGCCGGCGGACCCTGGAAATGCTTGGGGCCTCCGACGAGCTCGCGCAAGCGATCATGGAAGAGGTCGAGAAACGCGATGCCGAGCGCCTGCGGATCCAGCAATCCGAAGGTATCTTTGCAGGCAACGACATGGTGCGTACGCGTCCCGCGTCGCCTGAACCGCTGATCAAGCCGAAGCGCGAGGCACGCATCATCAACACCGGGGAACAGACGGATGAGAGCGCTGAGGCGGGCCGGGTGAAGGAACGATCGTGACCACAAAACGGGCCGACAACCGATAATTCCCGCCAGTCCGGTTTGAACGCGGAAAGGCCAAATTCACGACCGCGCGACCACGCCGGCACTGTGATCGAGATTGCCGTCGCCAGCTTCAACTGAACGGAGGGCCTGCTCCCGCACATGCTGATTCCGTCGGACAGCAAGACGCGGCTCGGCGACTCGGTGAAGGCGCGCGGCGCTGGGCTGGCCAGGGCCATGCTTCTAGGCGGATTTCCGTATCCGGTCCTCGATGGCGCGCTCGATCTTGCGTTTGGTCTCGTCATGCACCGGCATCGTGGCCTCGATGATCTGACGCGCCTTGAGGAAATCCATCACCCGGAAATTCGATACCGGCGGCTTTATGAAGACGTCCGGCGCCTGCAACTGGAGCTTCAACGTGAGGATCGAACGCATCATGAGCTGCGACGTGCCGTAGAGACTGTCGATCGTCTTGGGGATACGGCGCGGGTCGCCACGGGGGGTGCCCACAACGTCGATTCCGACCGTGATGTCGGCCTTGTCGAGGATGTGATCATAGGGGACCGGATTGAAGATGCCGCCGTCGATATATATGCGCCCATCACGCCGGACGGGCCTGAAAAGCGCCGGGATTGCCGCAGAGGCCGCGATCGCCGACCAGAGATCGCCATCGCGAATGACCGTCTCGTGGTGGCCGAAGAAATCCGTTGCGACGACGCAAAGCGGGATCTCCAGCTTCGAAAAATCGTGCGGAATGCTCTCCGGCAGGAAATTGCGGACGATGCGCTCGACGTCAAACTGACCGATCCTGAAGCCGCGATCCACCATGTCGGAGAAGCTGGAGGGCCTGAGCCGCCAGATCCGCGCGAGCACGTCGGCCCGGTTGCCGAGCATACCGAGCGTATAGTCGCGGATGTCGCGGCCCGACATGCCGCTCGCCATCGCCGCACCCATCATCGCGCCGATCGACGCGCCGCTGATCGCCACAGGCCGTATGCCGAGTTCATCGAGGGCCTCAATCACGTGAATATGCGACAGGCCGCGCGCGCCGCCGCCGCCGAACGCGACCGCAACGGTCGGATCGCCGGTGCCGCCACTGTCAACCGTGACGCTGGTTTTCGTCGTCTTGCTCATTTCACGCGATCGTCATGAAGTGCATGGTGGTGTCTCCGAAGCGACGCTCGTCGGCCAGCCGGAACCCATCCGGCGCGGCGAAGTTCGCGGCCGACGTCTCCTCGACGACCAGCAAGGCGTCCGCGCGCAGCCATCCGCCCTCCCTGAGTGACACCAGCGCCCTTTCCGCCAGGCCCCGGCCATAGGGCGGGTCGGCAAAGACGAGATCGAACGGTTCCATTGTACCAATATCGCCCATGCGTGTCGCGTCCCGCCGGAACAGCTTCGTCACGCCCTGCAGGCCAAACGCCTCGATATTGGCGCGAATGAGACCCCGGCCCCCGGCGGACTGCTCGATGAACAGCGCCATCGCCGCGCCGCGCGACAATGCCTCGATGCCGACGGCACCGGTTCCGGCGAAGAGATCAAGCACCCGGGCGCCTTCCAGCACATCCGGCCAGCCATGGGCCAGGATGTTGAACAGGCTCTCGCGTGTCCTGTCGGCGGTCGGACGGATCGCGTCCGCGCCAGCCTTCGGCGAGGCGAGCGTCCGCCCGCGAAATTTGCCGCCGACAATGCGCACCGGTCAGCCGCGTTTCCTGGGGCCGCGCGGCTTGCCTGCGCCGGCCGGCC
The DNA here is from genome assembly GCF_019966575.1 of Oricola cellulosilytica. GTDB lineage: Bacteria > Pseudomonadota > Alphaproteobacteria > Rhizobiales > Rhizobiaceae > Oricola > Oricola cellulosilytica. The sequence continues at coordinate 75,401 of NZ_JAINFK010000001.1, forward strand.
TTGGACGCGGTCTGTCGCTTTGCGGCCGCGCGCCCGGCGCCATCCAGACATTCGACGAACGGTTCTTGCGCTGCTCCGCCGGCGCATCGCCCTTGCCGCCCTTCGGCCCGGCCTTGACGTCCTTCTGTCCCGGCTTCGCGCCTTTCGGCTGCGGCTTGCGGGTGTCGAGACGCGCCAGGGCGTCGTCCCGCCCGACCGATTTCCCGCCCTTCCGGCCATCGGGCCGGGAGGGGCTGGAGCGCACCCAGTCGCCGCGCTTTTCCACCTCGACCCTTCGCGTGTCCTCCTCACGGGCTTCCACGGGCTTGTTGGAGAACGGGGCGCGAACCGGCGCGTCGAAGTTCGCACCGGACTCGGCGATCAGGCGGGCGCCAAGCTGGTCGCGCAGGGTCTTTCCGCGAATTTCCTGCACCGCACCCTCCGCGAGATCGCCCAACTGGAAGGGGCCGTAGGAGATGCGGATCAGCCGGTTAACCTCGAGGCCGAGCGCGCCCATGACGTTCTTGACCTCGCGGTTCTTGCCTTCGCGCAGCCCGACCGTGATCCAGACATTGGAGCCCTGCTCTCGTTCAATTTCGGCATCGATCGCACCATAGAACACACCATCGACCGCGATGCCGTTCTTCAACTCGTCGAGACGGCGCTGGTCGACGCGGCCATGCGCCCGGACACGGTAGCGGCGCAGCCAGCCGGTCTGCGGCAATTCCAGCATGCGCGACAACCCACCGTCATTGGTCAGCAGAAGAAGGCCTTCGGTGTTGATGTCCAGTCGTCCAACCGTCAGGACCCGCGGAAGATCCTTCGGCAGACGGTCAAATACAGTCGGGCGGCCCTCGGGATCCCGGTTCGTCGTAACCAGGCCCGCGGGCTTGTGATAAAGCCACAGCCTTGTCCGTTCGATTTCCGGCATTGGCTTGCCATCAACGAGGATCGTGTCGACCGGTGTCACCTTGACAGCCGGTGAATCCAGCTTCTTTCCATTCAGGGTGATCCGGCCGTCCTCGATCATCCGCTCCGCATCGCGACGCGAGGCGACACCGGCGCGCGCCAGATATTTCGCTATGCGTTCCGGTTCACCCTGCTGCGAGGTTTCCTCGACGGCCTCGCGCGACTCAGAATGCGGCCGCATTCCGTCCGGCTTGCCCTTGAAGCCACGTGAACGTTCCGCGCCCGGCTTTCCGGACGCACCTGCGCCCGGGCCGCGGTCCTTGAACCCACGCGAACGGAGCCCGGGCTTGTCGCCCCCGCGCTCGTTATCTTTGCCGCGCTGCCCGTTCTTGCGCCGGTCGTCCCGGGGGCCGTCGCTCGCGCGCGGCTTGTGGGAACGCCCACGGGGCTTGTCATCATTCGCCATATGCTGTTTGCCTCATTCACCGGCTCGATAACAGGCGAGCCTCATGCATGCGAGAGAAAGTTTGGCATCGAACGCGCAGGAACCCGCCATGCGGCCGACACTCATGGACCGCGCGGTCGCCCAGGCCAGACTCGCCGAAGAACGCGGCGAGGTTCCGATTGGAGCAGTCATCATCCGCAGAGGGGAGGTTATCAGCGAAGCCGGCAACCGAACCCGTGAACTGAACGACCCGACAGCGCACGCCGAAGTTCTGGCGATTCGCGACGCATGCGGCGCGCTCGGTCAGGAGCGCCTCGAAGGTTGCGATCTCTATGTGACGCTCGAACCGTGCGCGATGTGCGCGGCCGCGATCTCGTTCGCACGCATCCGCCGTCTGTATTTCGGCGCCGAGGATCCGAAGGGCGGGGCCGTCACGTCCGGCGTGCGCTTTTTCGCAAATCCAACCTGCCACCATTCACCCGAAATTTACCCGGCCATCGGCGAGGCCGAATCCGCCGCGATGCTGCGCGCTTTTTTTCAGACGAAGCGCGGCCCTGAAGACTAGAGCCAGGGAACCAACCGACGCCACCCGCTCTTCGGATCGGCGGCCGCTTTCTTGCGTGCACGCTCCTTCGCCGATTCCGTTTCGCCAAGATCGCCATAGGCGGCAGTGTCCGCCGGCTGACGATACTCAACCGGCGGATCGGTCAGGTAGGTTCTCCTTGCCGGCGCCGCGGCTGCGACCGTAACCTCTTCGTGCTGCTGTTGCTTGATCAGAGTGCGGCTCTTCGCGACCTCAGTCGGCGTGTCACCGCGATCACGCAGGCTCTCTCCCGCACCCGTGCCGGGAAATTTCGGCTGCTCCGAAAGTCCCGCTTTCTTCGCAAGTCCGGGCCGGATCGTGCCCTCGTCCGCTTCCTGACGAATGCGCGCCAACCGTTCCTCCGGAGATTCCGGCCATTCCCCCGATGCGTCCGCAATGTTCTGCTGCGGCTCCGGGAGGGTTGCCGTGTCCGCCGGCTTCACCAGGCCGGGTCGGGGGGTATAATCAATGGGTTCCGGTCTTTCGCCTCTAAGCGACACGATCTCGCTCAGGTCATCGACCAGTTGCTCTCCAGCCGTTCGATCGGTGCCGTAGGTCGGGCCAAGGCATCCCGAGAGCACAAACGCCGCCGCAAAAAGAGCCACCGGTGCGCGAAGTGCCACTATACCGTTCTGCGATTTGATCACGATGATGCCGTTCCTTGTTGCCGGGACGCCCGCTTTCAGGCCCCCGCGCTGACCGGAAAATTCGGCGAATTGATGATCCTCTAGCGAAAAACGCTCAGATCATCAATGCGCGCGGAATTTTCCCCGGGTCTCAAAACCGTCCCAGCGATTTCAGTTCCCGAAGCGCGTCGGCGTCTCGCGCCGAGACATCGGGAAATTCGGGGTCCGATCCGACATCGGATGTCACCCGCCACGAGCGAGCACATTTGCGTCCCTCAGCCATCGCCGGAACGACGGAAACACCGTTCACATCGCCAAGCGTAAAGGCACCGGCGGGAGCGGGCCGCGACGAAACCGAGATTCCCGACGTGATGCAGATCTCGGCCATGTCGAGCCCTTCGATCGAATCGCGTAGCAGGTCGTCCGTAATGTGAACAAACGGCGCCGCCTCCAGCGACGAGCCTATGCGCTTTTCGCGGCGCTCGATCTCGAGCGCGCCTGTGACGACACGACGAACGGTGCGCACCTTCTTCCATTTCGCGGCCAATGCGTCGTCGCGCCATTCACTCGGGCACTCCCGGAATTGTTCCAAGTGCACCGATTTTGCGTCTGGATAACGGGAGAGCCAAGCCTCCTCCATCGTGAAGGGAAGCATGGGTGCGAGCCACGTGACCAAGCGATCGAAGATGTGGTGGACGACCTGCAGCGCGGCTTTGCGCTTCAGCGACGAGGGCGCATCGCAATACAGCGCATCCTTGCGGACGTCGAAATAGAAAGCGGAGAGTTCGAGCACCATGAAATCGAGCAGATGGCGGGAAATCCGTTTGAAGTCGAAAGCGTCGTAACCCTTGCGGACGACCTGGTCGAGCTCCCACAGCCGATGCAGCATCAGCTTTTCGAGTTCCGGCATGTCGGAATACTCGACGCTTTCACCCTCGTCGTGAGTAAGCGTGCCGAGCATCCAGCGGATCGTATTGCGCATCTTGCGGTATGCGTCGATGTTGGTCTGGATGATCGTCTGGCCGAGACGCTGATCTTCCCAATAGTCGGTGTTCATCACCCACAGGCGCAAGATATCGGCACCGGACTTGGCCATCACATCTTGCGGAAAAACCTGGTTGTTGAGGGATTTCGACATTTTCCGGCCATCCTCGGCCATGGTGAACCCATGGGTGATGACGGTTTCGTAGGGCGCACGGCCGCGCGTTCCGCAGCTTTCCAGAAGCGAGGAGTGGAACCACCCGCGATGCTGGTCGGAGCCTTCAAGATAGACGTCGGCCGGCCATTTCAGGTCGGGCCGGTCCTCCAGCGTGAAAGTGTGTGTAGAGCCTGAATCGAACCAGACATCGAGAATGTCGGTAACCTGCGTCCAACTGGCCGGATCGTGTTCATTGCCGAGAAAACGTTCCTTTGCGCCGTCGGCGAACCAAGCATCGGCCCCCTCGGCCTCGAAGGCCTGTAGAATGCGCTTGTCAACTGCGTCGTCCCGCAGGAGATTGCCATCCTCGTCGGCGAAGACGCAGATCGGCACACCCCACGCCCGCTGCCGGGAAAGCACCCAGTCAGGCCGGTCCTCGATCATCGCCCTGAGCCGAGTCTGACCCGCCTTCGGCACGAAACGCGTGTCGTCAATGGCCTTCAGCGCACGCGAGCGCAGCGTCGTGCCGTCTTCGAGGTCCATATCCATATGGACGAACCACTGCGGCGTGTTGCGGAAGATGACCGGCTTCTTCGACCGCCACGAGTGCGGATAGGTATGCTTCAGCCGTCCGCGCGCGAACAGCGCGTCGGCGCCGATCAGCGCCTCGATCACGGCCCTGTTAGCATCACCCTTCTTGCCCTTATCGTCCAGAACGCGCGCCGCGCCACCCTCGCGGTCCGGCCCGAAACCCGGCGCGTCCCTGGTGAAGAAGCCGGCGTCGTCGACCGTGAACGGAATCGTAGTGGCGATATTGCAGGCTTCCAGATCACGTGAGTGGTGCATCCAGACATCGAAGTCCTCGCGGCCATGGCCCGGTGCAGTATGGACAAATCCGGTGCCAGCATCGTCGGTAACGTGTTCGCCCGGCAGCAGCGGGACAAGGAACTCGTATCCGCCGCCGAATCCATGAAGCGGATGGTGGCAGGTCATCCCGGCAAACTCCTCCGCCTTCACTTCGCGCAGGCGCTTGTATTCGAGTTTCGCCTTGGCGAAACTTTCCTCGGCCAGTGCATCCGCAAAGATCAGCTTTTCGCCCGGTTGCGGGCCGAAATCATTTTCCGCAGCCGTGACCTCGTAGAGCCCGTAAGCAATGCGCGAGGAATAGGCGATGGCGCGATTGCCGGGGATCGTCCAAGGAGTCGTGGTCCAGATAACAACAAAGGCATCGCTTAAATCGGAGGCATCGCCTCCATCTCGCGCCGCAGCCTTTACCGGGAATTTCACCCAGATCGCATCGGATTCGTAGTCCTGGTATTCAACCTCGGCCTCCGCCAAGGCGGTGCGCTCCACCACCGACCACATGATCGGCTTGGAGCCGCGGTAGAGCTGTCCCGATTTGGCGAACTTCAGCAATTCGCCAGCAATGCGGGCCTCGGCGTGGAAATTCATCGTGGTGTATGGCTGATCGAAATCGCCTTCGATGCCAAGACGCTTGAACTCCTCGGTCTGGACCTCGATCCAGTGCGCGGCAAACTCGCGGCATTCCTTGCGGAACTCGTTGACCGGCACCTCGTCCTTGTTCTTACCCTTGGCGCGATACTGCTCCTCGATCTTCCACTCGATCGGAAGGCCGTGGCAGTCCCAGCCGGGCACGTAATTGGCGTTGTAGCCGCGCATCTGGAAGGAACGCGTGATCACGTCCTTCAGAATCTTGTTCAATGCGTGGCCGATATGGATGTTTCCGTTTGCGTAGGGCGGTCCGTCATGGAGCACGTAGAGCGGGCGGTCTTTCGCGTCGTCGCGCAGTTGCTTGTAGAGCCCCATTTCCTGCCAACGGGCGACCAGCTCCGGCTCCTTCTTCGGTAGACCGGCGCGCATCGGAAATTCCGTCTGCGGCAGGTAGAGGGTTTTCGAATAGTCGAGCTTTCCTTCTTCGCTCGCTTCCTTGCGTATCTCTTGGGCGGTATCGGTCATCTGTCTGCAATCGTTTTCGGCTGCGCGGGGATGCTGCAGCGCTGTCTAACGGAAATCTGTCAGGGGTGCGCGTATAAAATGCGCGAAATCCCGGTCCTGCGCGTTCAGCGGCAGGCCGGGCAGGTAATTCGTATGATGGCGAAGTGGCCGGTCCTCATCATGGAACGGCTTGTATCAAGGCATTGCGGTCCTGAAAAGCGGGAAATCACCCGACGTCGCGATCCGGGTTGTCATGAGTGACACGGCGCATTGCGCGCGCTACGGGCTGCGGGAGGAGAAGTCCTGCCAGGGCGGACAGTTTCGATCGCGCGCCGGGCAAGATCACCGCCTTCCCTCTGGCGGCGTCATTGAGGATCAGTCTCGCGGCGTCCTCGCACACCACCCCGCTTTTCGCATCGCCCCCGGCTGAGACATGTCTGGCCGCTTTTCCCATACGCACCGGGTCGGGAAAGGCGCAGGCGACCGCCACACCGATATCGTGCCGAAAGGATTGTCGAATGCTTCTAGCGTAAGCCGCGATCGCACCCCTTGCCGCTGCGTGGGTGGCCGCGCCTAGATATCCCGTATAATGCGAGAGGGACGAGATGAAGAGCACGGTCCCGCCCTGCGCCAACGCGCCGGCACCGGCGAGACCGGCGCACAGCACCAGGGGCGTCTCCGCAGTGGCGGTTATGACGCGCCGCTGCGCCTCGAACGGGATCGTTTTGAAAGTGCCGCTCGCCGGGATGCCGGCGTTGAAGACGACGAGGTCCCACGGGCCGGCCGCGATGAGCGACGGCAGGATCAGATCGACATCGCCTCGGTCCCCGAGATCGCAGGCGATGTGCTCGACATCCGCGTGACGATCGGGATTGCGCCGGTCAAGATTGGTGACGCGCCAGCCCTCGGTCGAGAGGACCTCGCAGAACCCCCGCCCCAGGCCGCCACCGCCGCCGGTCACCAGCGCCCGCCGCTCTCCGCTCACCGGATCGTCCTTCCGAGAACGGAAGCGCCGGAAAAATACTGAAGAAAGGAGAGTGTCTTGGGAGAGCCTCCGGCCCGGATCGCCGCCTCCATCATAGCCGCCATGTCTCCGGTACGGATGAACCAGTGGCGCGTCCAGCCCGGATCGAAACCCGCCTTCTCGTACATGCCGGTCATGGTCGGCCCGGGATGCAGCATCTGGACCCTCACCCGGCCGCGCCACTCCTCCCTTAGCGCGCGGGCAAACTCATGCATTGCGGTCTTCGAAGCGGCGTAGCTGGCGAAGTCGGGCTCGCATTTGCGTGAAACCGAGCCGATCAGCGTCAACTGCCCGCCAGCCTTCTCGAGGTAAGGGAACAGGGTGTGCGCCAGCGCAATCGTCGTGAGCAAGTTGACGTCAAGCGTCTGTCGGATCGCCGCCGCGGTTTCCTGTCCCGGGCCGGCCGCGTACGCGACCCCGGCATTCAGGATTGCGTAGTCGAGCCGCGACCAGTTGTTCTTCAGGAGCGCCCGGGCGACAGATCTCGCCGCGACCTCTGGTTCCGATTGATCCGCCACGGTATAGAGCACGCCGCCGGGCAGGAGTTGTTCGGGCTCGCCGGACGGTCGGCGGCCCGTTGCCAGAACATCATGCCGGCTGGCAAGCCGCCGCACCAGCGCCAGTCCGATTCCGTCCGTCGCGCCGGTGACGAGGATCTTCCGGCGCACAGCCATCAGCCGGCCCGGTCCGGGAAGGTCAGCTTGCGGTCGAGCTCGCTTATCGGCCGGAGAGCCGAGAGGATCGCCCGAGAGGCCGCCTCGTCGCGCTTCATCTGCGCGGTCAGCGCATCGAGGTTCTGAAACTTCTCCTCGCCGCGAAGGAACTCGCAAAACGAGACAGTGCAGGTTTCGCCGTAAAGGTCGTCCGAGCAGTCGAAGAGATGCGTTTCAAGAAGGGCAACCCCGTCTTCGTCGACCGTCGGCCGCCGCCCGAAGCTGGCGACCCCGTCGTGAACGGAGCCGTCGGCGCGGTGAAAGCGCACCGCGTAAATGCCGTGGCGCAGGGCCGCGTTCTCCGGCAGCGCCATGTTGGCGGTCGGATAGCCGAGCGTCCGTCCGAGCTGTTTTCCCCGAATAACCTCGGCGGTGATCCGATACCGGTATCCGAGCAACTGGTTGGCTCCGGCAATATCGCCGTCGAGCAATTCCTCGCGGATGCGCGTCGAGGAGACGACTTCGGCGTCAGCATCGCGGAACGCGTCGACGAGCGTGACCTCGAAGCCGCTGTTCTTGCCGGCCTCCATCAGATAGGCCGGCCCGCCCTGGCGGTGGCGGCCGAAATGGAAATCGAAGCCGGTGACGACACGGCTCGCAGCCAGTCCGCCGACGATGACGCTGCCGACGAACTCATCGGCGGTCAGCTTGGCAAAATCGAGGGTGAAACCCATCTCGATCACGGCGTCGAAGCCGAGCGCACCGAGTATCCCGGCCTTCATTGTCGCGGGTGTAATGCGGAAGAGCGGAATGTCCGGACGGAAGACCTGCCGCGGATGCGGCTCGAAGGTCAGCACCAGCGCCGGCCGCTTTTCCCGATCCGCAAAGCGGAGGGCTGCGTTCAGGACCGCCTGATGCCCCCGGTGGACGCCATCGAAATTGCCGATCGCGACGACTCCGCCGCGCAGCGTGTCCGGAAGTGTGTCGGGCGAATCGAAGCGGGGGGGCACCGAATCGCTCCGTCAGCGCAGTTTGAGCATGGTTGCGACAGGTCTCGCGCCGAAATCGCCAAGAAACCTCGCGAGCTTTTCCGGATCAGGATTGCCCGGTTCGCCATATTCGCGGGCGTGGATGCCCTCCGTGATAAACAGGAGATCGAGGCCATAGTCCATCGCCCCCTTCACGTCCGTGGTGAGGCCGTCTCCGATCGCCAGTGTTCTTTCCGGATCGGCCTCACGTCCGAGCGCTTTCGATGCGCGGGCCAGCGCCTCGTCGTAGATCGGACGGTGCGGCTTGCCGGCGATCAGCGTGCGCCCGCCGAGCTGGCCGTAATCGCGGGCAAGGGCGCCTGCGCAATAAACCAGGCGGTCCCCCCGTTCGACCACGATATCCGGGTTGGCGCAGATGAATGGCAGATCGCGGGCGCGCAGCCGTTGCAGCATCTCGGCGTAGTCTCCGGGCTCTTCCGTCTCGTCGTCATAAAAACCTGTGCAGACCACCGACGACGCCTCGCGCTCCTCGACCATTTCGACATCAAGCCCGTCATAGAGCGACTCATCGCGTTCCGGCCCGATGTGAAAGATGCGGCGCGCATTCTGGCGAATGAGGGTGCGCGTGACATCCCCGGAGGTGACTATGTCGTCATAGGCGCTGTCAGGTATGCCGAGGCTCGCCAGCTGCTCGCTGACCGGGCCCTTGGGGCGCGGCGCGTTGGTTATCAGTACGACAGCCTTGCCCTGTTCGCGGGCGGCGGCGAGGGCGCGCCAGGCGGGTGTCCACGCACGCACGCCGTTGTGCAGCACCCCCCAGACATCGCACAGGATGACGTCGTATCGATCGGATATTTCGCCGAACTCTTCTATGCGCGGAGCGCCCAAATTCGCTTCCATCCGACCCTGCTTGGACTGCCTGCCCGGTCCGCCATGCAGAAGGCGTCCGGCTTTCCAGCCTCCGATTAACACATCATGACGCAGTGGCAACGCCGAATGCGGCAAGGTCACACGGGACCGGCTCGTCCAATTCACGACCCAGGAAGGATCCGTTGCAGGCCGTTCCTGCGGGGCGTGCACGGCGGCATGGAAAACCGCCTGTTGTGAAATGCGCCGCCATCCCCTATGTGACCGCCACGCCGCCTCCCGGCAACGGCTTCAAATTTTGCCTTCGGCGGAACGTCCCGTCTCTTGACTCAGCCAGACACCAACACTATGTCCGCCCCGCTAGCACTCGCTATTGGTGAGTGCTAACGTATCAACAGCCAACGTATTGAAGGTGTTACCCAATGGCAGAGATGAATTTCCGTCCGCTGCATGATCGCGTCGTCGTACGTCGCGTCGACTCCGAAGAGAAGACCGCCGGCGGCATCATCATCCCCGACACCGCCAAGGAAAAGCCGTCCGAAGGCGAGATCGTCGCAGCCGGCCCCGGCGCGCGCGACGAGAACGGCAAGGTCCAGCCCCTCGACGTCAAGGCAGGCGACCGAGTCCTGTTCGGCAAGTGGTCGGGCACGGAAGTGAAGCTGAACGGCGAGGATGTCCTCATCATGAAGGAATCCGACATCATGGGCATCGTCGGCTAAAGCCAGCGACCCGCTGAAACTCAATCCTGAACCGAATGGGCGGCAAGCCCGGGAGATCAACCAATGGCAGCTAAAGAAGTAAAATTCAGCCGCAGCGCGCGTGAGCGCATGCTGGCAGGCGTCAACATTCTTGCAGACGCAGTGAAAGTCACGCTGGGCCCGAAAGGCCGCAACGTGGTTATCGACAAGTCGTTCGGCGCACCGCGCATCACCAAGGACGGCGTCACCGTCGCCAAGGAAATCGAACTTGAGGACAAGTTCGAGAACATGGGCGCGCAGATGCTGCGCGAAGTCGCCTCGAAAACCAACGACATTGCAGGTGACGGCACCACCACCGCGACCGTTCTGGCGCAGTCGATCGTTCAGGAAGGCCACAAGGCCGTTGCGGCGGGCATGAACCCGATGGACCTCAAGCGCGGCATCGACCTCGCAGTCGCCGAAGTCGTCGCTGAGCTTCAGAAGAAGGCCAACAAGATCAACACTTCGGAAGAAGTCGCACAGGTCGGCACCATCTCTGCAAACGGCGAAGAAGAAATCGGCAAGATGATCGCCGAAGCCATGCAGAAGGTCGGCAACGAGGGTGTCATCACGGTCGAGGAAGCCAAGACCGCCGAGACCGAACTCGAAGTCGTCGAAGGCATGCAGTTCGACCGCGGCTACCTGTCGCCCTACTTCGTGACCAATCCGGAAAAGATGGTCGCCGAACTCGAAGATCCGTACATCCTTCTGCACGAGAAGAAGCTCTCCAACCTGCAGGCGATGCTTCCGGTTCTGGAGTCGGTGGTACAGTCCTCGCGTCCGCTTCTCATCATCGCTGAAGACGTCGAAGGCGAAGCGCTCGCCACTCTCGTCGTCAACAAGCTGCGCGGCGGCCTGAAGATCGCTGCTGTCAAGGCACCGGGCTTCGGCGACCGCCGCAAGGCAATGCTCGAAGACATCGCGATTCTGACCGGCGGTCAGGTGATTTCCGAAGATCTTGGCATCAAGCTCGAGAACGTCACGCTCGACATGCTCGGCACTGCCAAGAAAGTGTCGATCACCAAGGAAAACACCACGATCGTCGATGGCGCAGGCAAAAAGTCCGAGATCGAGGGCCGCGTTGGCCAGATCAAGGGCCAGATCGAGGAAACCACTTCCGATTACGACCGCGAAAAGCTGCAGGAACGTCTTGCCAAGCTCGCTGGCGGCGTTGCCGTGATCCGCGTCGGCGGTGCGACGGAAGTCGAAGTGAAAGAGAAGAAGGACCGCGTCGACGACGCGCTGAACGCAACGCGCGCAGCCGTTGAAGAAGGCATCGTTCCCGGCGGTGGCACCGCCCTTCTGCTGGCCGCAAAGGCGCTTTCCGCCAAGGGCGCCAACGCCGATCAGGAAGCCGGCATCAAGATCGTTCGCCGCGCGCTGCAGGCTCCGGCCCGTCAGATCGCATCGAACGCCGGCGAGGAAGCGTCGATCGTTGCCGGCAAGATCGCCGACCAGTCGTCAGACACCTACGGCTTCAACGCCCAGACAGGCGAGTATGGCGACATGATCAAGATGGGCATCGTGGACCCGGTGAAGGTGGTGCGCACCGCACTGCAGGACGCCGCATCGATCGCCGGTCTGCTGATCACGACCGAAGCCATGGTTGCCGAGCTGCCGAAGAAGGAAGCTGCGGCTCCGGCAATGCCCGACATGGGCGGCATGGGCGGCATGATGTAAGCCACGCGCTTACACCAACGCGGTTTCAAAGGCGGGGCTTCGGCTCCGCCTTTTTCTTGGTCATGGCTGTCCGCCGCCCGCTTTTTCTTCTGGGGCATGGCTCCTATGCGCAGCGCCCGGTTGCATTGCCTCGCTAAATCGGTTCAAAGAACCAAACTCATTCAATGGATCGAGATTTATGACACGCGCGACCCTCGCTGCGCTCGCCGGACGTTTGCCATTCGCCGGCGGAAGCATTCCCTCGGCGCCGAAATTCAGTTTCCCGATGCTCAAGACCGAATTACTGTCGGGACTGACCGTAGCGCTCGCTCTGGTGCCGGAAGCGGTCGCCTTCGCTTTCGTTGCCGGTGTCCATCCGCTTGTCGGTCTTTATGCAGCCTTCTTGGTGGGTCTCATCACTTCTGTCTTCGGCGGTCGGCCGGGCATGATTTCCGGCGCGACCGGCGCGCTTGCCGTCGTGATGGTTTCGCTCGTTGCCACTCATGGCGTCGAATACCTCTTCGCCACAGTGGTTCTGATGGGTATCCTGCAGGTGCTGGCCGGTATCTTCCGGCTCGGCAAGTTCATCCGGCTCGTCCCACACCCTGTCATGCTCGGCTTCGTCAACGGCTTGGCCATCGTCATCTTCCTTGCGCAACTGAGCCAGTTCAAGGTGCCGGGCGCCGACGGCTCGATGACATGGATGAGCGGCTGGCCTCTAGTGGCGATGCTCGGCCTTGTCGCGGCGACCATGGCAATCATCTGGGTGATGCCGAAAATCACCAACGCCGTTCCCGCCCCCTTGGCAGGTATCGGGGTCATCGCGGTGATCGTCATTGCCTTCGGGATCGACGTGCCGCGCGTCGGCGACCTGGCCTCGATCGAAGGAGGCTTGCCCTCCTTCCATCTGCCGGGCGTTCCGCTAACGTTCGAAACGCTCGAGATCATTCTGCCCTATGCAGTCATCCTCGCGGCAATCGGCCTGATCGAAAGCCTGCTCACACTCAACCTGGTCGGTGAAATCACCGGCCAGCGCGGCGGGGCTTCACGAGAATGCTTGGCGCAGGGCGCCGCGAACGTGGTCACCGGATTTTTCGGCGGCATGGGCGGCTGCGCGATGATCGGCCAATCGATGATCAACGTAAAATCCGGTGGGCGGACGCGCCTCTCCGGCATCTCCGCGGCGATGTTTCTCTTGACGTTCATTCTGGTTGGATCGTCCGTCATTGAACAGATACCGCTGGCTGCACTGGTCGGCGTTATGTTCATGGTGGTGATCGGTACATTCGCCTGGCAGACGCTCAAGATCATGCGGCGGATTCCATTGACCGACGCCATGGTCATCGTGCTCGTGACTGTTGTGACCGTGCTCAGCGACCTCGCCGTCGCGGTCGTCGTCGGCGTGATTGTCTCGGCTTTGGCGTATGCGTGGAACAATGCGACCCGTATCCATGCAAAGGCGCATGTCACTCCGGAAGGGGCGCGGGTTTATCAGATCGAGGGACCATTGTTCTTCGGCTCAACGGACGGATTTGCCGAGCTCTTCAACCCTGCAGAGGATCCGGATGTCGTGGTTGTCGATTTCATGAACAGCCGCGTCGTGGATCAATCCGCATTGCAGGCGATCGAGGACCTTGCGCTGAAATACGAGGCACTCGGCAAGACGCTGACACTGCGCCATCTGTCCCACGATTGTCACCGTCTACTCAATCGCGCGGGACAGTTGATGATCGAGTCGGACGACGATCCGGAATACGGCCTGGCCGTGGATTATTCGGTGAGGACCGGTGCGTTCGGCGGCGCTCACTAGCGCTACACTCCACAGGGGGTGGCCTTTGCCGCCCCCCTGTCCCGCAGCCCGTGAAATCGTTCATTTCAGGGCTTGATATAGGTGTATCCCATCTGTTGGAGCCGCGACAATTCGGCAACGCCTGACGGGACGATATCGTCTTCCCACACTTCGAAGAGATCGGTATTATAGTCGATTTTGCGGCCAGTCAGCGTGTTGTTGCAAACACTAAAGCTAACGTTCTGTGACTTCAGGCTGGTGACGTCCATCTGAAGCTTCTCATTTGCGACCGCGTTCTTGAGCAGGCCGACGCCATTGCCATGGAGGACGACCTTGAGTTCCAGGTTGTCTGCACCCACCGCGTTGATATGATTCTGAATGTTGCGCATCGCCCCGCGATAAGCCTTGTCGTCTTCACCGCCATTGTAGTTGATGTGATAGACGACTTTTTGTTTTCCGTACCGCTCACCAGCGCTCGCCACGGACGTCAGTACACCGGCGAGCATTGCCGCCGAGGCCACAATCGCGGCGAACTTTATCAAGAACTTCATCGGATTCCTCCCGTTTGAGAAGCGGCGTCCTCCAACGCCGCGGGAACCCAATGATTTCCTTGATGCCTACGTTCACGCTAGCTGGGGCGATGATCGGGATAACCCGGGGTATACCCCGGGTCTGTTCGTCTTCACCCGCTCATGAAATGGCGTTGCTTGCCTTGCGGATCAGCTCGGCCATATTGTGGGCCTCGTACTTCCGCATCAGGTGACTTCGATGAAATTCGACGGTTTTGGGGCTTATGCCGAGGTCACGCGCGATTTCCTTGGTGGTCATTCCGGTGGCGACAAGGGAAAGGATCTCGCTCTCGCGGGGCGTGAGCCGCACACCCTCTGCGGCAAAGGGTGCCTCCCGGTGCTCTCCGGATGTACTGTCCCGTCTCCGCGACCACACCCATCCGAGGAACGCTAGCGCGAAAACACTTCCAATCACGAGCATGTAAAGCGAAACAGGCGGCTGGCGGGCGCCTTTGCCGCCGTCACGTGCCGCGTCCACCGTTTCGAGCAGCCGACGCACTGCGGCATCCGAAGGAACTGTTGTCCATCCGCCGTAATTGCCCAGCTTCAACGCCGGATGATGGTCGGGAAGGCGAAGCAGGGTAATGGCAACGTCTCTGCGCTCGGGCTCCGGCACATTGTCGGTAGCCGAGAATATCCACTCGGGGACCAACACCGTCGAAAGGGACAGTTCAAATCCCGGAACCCGCAACGGATTCAAAATGCGGACATCCTCTGCTTCCAGTTCTCCGAAATTGATCGCAGCCTCGAGAATGCCCGTTCGTACAGTCCCCGCATCGGCACGCCCTTCGAGAACCGCGTCGACGATTGCGCTCTGCGGAAATCCGAGAAAAGCTACCGATGCTATGTCGCGCCACGGGTCTACGCCGTTTCGCAGCAGCATGTCGGCTGCGATCTCGAAACCGCCGAAGGCGTCCGGCGCCACGGCTGCAAGCTTGGCGCCCTTGAGGTCGGCCAAGGTCGTAATGTCGGCGCGGTCTGATCGAACGAATATGACGGCTCCGAACCGGTTGCCGGTGCGAGCGACACCGGCCCGGTCTGTCCGCAGTGCCGCGATGGGCGACAGGCGGAACTGCTCCTCCAACCGAAAGAGATGCCCCGGATTCGTGAACAGGTAATCGATTTCGCCGTCGGCAAGGGATGAGCGTACACCGTCAAGTGACAGGGGGACGACCTCCAGATTACGCGAAATCGCTTCGGAGACAGCGTCCAGGGTCGGCTGCCAGCGCTTCATCGCCGCCTCGTCGCCGCGATGGGCCAGAATGCCCACCCTGCGCAGCGACTGTTCGTGGTCCTGAGCTGACACATGACCGATTGCGCAATTGCCGAACATCGCCAATAAGACAGCAATCGCCTGACGAAGCATTCGTATTCCTCCATGGTCGTCAATGTTGCTTGCGGCGGAAAAGGTTGTCCAGCCGGACCATGATCCACGTCAACGCGCGGGCCTGACTTGAGTGCCAAGTTCGGGCAGAGAAAACCGGAGGACACCATGTTCAAGTCGATACTTCTTGCCTATGACGGATCGGACCACGCGCGCGAAGCGCTGGCCGTCGCCTGCGACCTGACGAAAAAATACGACGCGAAGCTGCGCATCGTGCACACGCCGCAAGCTGTCGCCGACACGCTGATCGTGGGGTACACGGCGGTACCGGTCCCTCCGACCAAGGAAGAACTTGAAAAAGCGGGACGCGAGGTTATCGGCGCGGCGGAGTCCGGCGCGCGCGAGCATGGCGTCGCCAGCTTCACCAGCGACCTCGTCAGCGGCGATCCCGCTCACGCGATCGTCGATCAGGCCAAGGCGGTCGACGCCGACCTCATCGTCATGGGGCGGCGCGGTCTCGGCAGTCTGAGGGGTCTTCTGGTGGGCAGCACCACAACGAAGGTCTGCCAGCTCGCGCCATGCGCGGTTCTCACGGTGAAATAGCGGTCTTTCGCGCCGCACCGGCTGCCGGAACCCCTCGACTCCCTGTATGGATTCTCGCTGAGCGCGAGCTTACTACCGGACCGGACGACACAGGGAGCAAGGCATGACGGACAAGAAGCGCATCGAAACCGACACGATGGGCGCTGTCGACGTACCTGCAGACCGCTATTGGGGAGCCCAGACCCAGCGCTCGCTCGCTAATTTTCCGATCGGCACCGAGAAAATGCCGATTGCGCTGATCCACGCGCTCGGCGTCGTGAAGCAGGCGGCCGCGCGCGCGAATGTGGAACTGGGCGTCTTGGACGGGGAAATCGGCGAGGCCATCGGGAAGGCAGCGGCGGAAGTCGCCAACGGCGCGCTCGACGATCACTTTCCCCTCGCCGTCTGGCAGACCGGATCGGGCACTCAGTCCAACATGAATACCAACGAGGTGATCGCCAACCGGGCGATCGAATTGCTGGGCGGCGAGATCGGCTCCAAATCACCGGTTCACCCGAACGACCACGTCAACCGCAGCCAGTCGTCCAACGACACCTTTCCGACGGCCATGCATATCGCGGCGGTCACAGAGACCGAACAGCGTTTCGTTCCGGCGATCAGGCACATGATTGCTGCGCTTGGCGAAAAGGAGGAAGCATTCTCCGGTATCGTCAAGATCGGCCGCACCCACACGCAGGACGCAACACCGCTGACGCTCGGCCAGGAATTTTCCGGTTATCGCGCGGCGCTCGATGCCGGGCTGAAGCGCGTCGAGCAGGGGCTCGACGGCGTCCGGCTTCTCGCCCAGGGCGGCACTGCGGTCGGGACCGGCCTGAACGCGCCCGACGGATTCGCGGAGAAATTCGCAGAGGCTGTCAGCGATATTACGGGGCTGTCGTTTACGACCGCGCCCAACAAGTTCGACGCGCTTGCCGGGCACGGGGCACTGGCCGCGTTCCACGGCGGGTTGAACGCCCTTGCCGCCGATCTCTTCAAGGTCGCCAACGACATCCGCTTCCTCGGCTCCGGGCCGCGTTCAGGTCTCGGCGAACTGAGCCTGCCGGCAAACGAACCCGGCTCGTCGATCATGCCCGGCAAGGTCAATCCGACACAGGCCGAGGCGCTGACGATGGTTGCCACCCGTGTCATGGGAAATCACGCCACCGTGTCCTTTGCCGCCAGCCAGGGCCATTTCGAACTCAACGTGTTCAAACCGGTCATCGCTGATGCGGTCCTGCAATCGATCCGTATCCTCGCCGATGCGGCGATCTCGTTTACCGACCGCTGTGTCGCCGGCATCGAAGCCAACGAGGAGCGCATAGCCGATCTCGTCGAACGCTCGCTGATGCTGGTCACGGCACTTGCTCCGCATATCGGCTACGACGCGGCGGCGGCGATCGCCAAATCCGCGCACAAGAACGGCACCACCCTGCGCGAGGAGGCCATCGCCAGCGGCCATGTCAGCGGTGAGGATTTCGACCGTATCGTCCGACCCGAGAAGATGGTGTGACGGGACTCCTGTAAACGATCTCCACCGTTTCGTTCATCGATTGGAGACATGTTGTTCAACATACAACGGCTTGTGGCCGCACGGGGCATCGCTAGATAGGCGGCTAGTTCAACCCCTTGCAAAGGACACGGTCATGTCCACCTCACTCACTCTGCTTTTCGCCCGCATCCTGCTGTCCGTCATCTTCATCACGGCCGGCGTTCAGAAACTTTTCGGTATCGAAGGCACCGCCGGATACATAGCCTCCGTCGGTCTGCCGGCTGCGACGTTGCTGGCCTGGGCCGCCGCGATTTTCGAAGTCGTCGCCGGTATCGCCATCCTGATCGGCTTCCGCACCCGTGAGACGGCATGGCTCATCGCCGGTTTCACCCTGTTCACCGGCTTCATCTTCCACTTCCAGCCGGAAGACCAGATGCAGATGATCAGCTTCATGAAAAACCTTGCGATAGCGGGCGGTTTCCTTGCGCTGTCCGTGGCATCGCCCGGCCCGTGGTCGCTCGACGCGCGCCGCTCGTCACACGTCCCGGCCTGAACGGTCCAAATCGCTGTAGCTTCAAGCCGCGCTGTTAGGACTTCCGATCAGCGCGGTTTCCCATTTTTTTCCAGGGCACCGGCCATTTCGCTGATCGCGGCTTTCCTTGCCGGCGATAGCGACTCGAGCTTCGGCGCAAAAAGGCACGCCTCCGACCGGAGGATGACGCCGTCGCTCAATATCTTGAGGTGATTGGCCTTCAGGGTCGATCCGGTGGAGGTTATGTCAACGATCACGTCGGCCTGTCCCGCAGCCGGAGCGCCCTCGGTCGCCCCGAGACTCTCGATGATGCGGTAGAGCTGGATGCCGTGCGTTTGCGAAAAATGCTGCTGCGTCAGGCGCCAGTATTTCGTGGCGATGCGCAACCGGCGGCCATGGCGCTGGCGGAAGTCGGCCGCGACGACGCCGAGATCGGCCATGGTGTCGACGTCGAACCAGGGTTCGGGAACCGCGACCACGACATCGGCTTGCCCAAATCCCAGACCGAGCAGCCTGTCGATGCGGTCGTGGCTGTCAGGCAGGCCTTCGCGCACCAGATCCTCGCCGGTGATGCCGAGGTCGATGTTTCCCGAACCGAGTTCGCGGGCGATCTCCGACGCCGACAGGAAGGCAACCTCGATTTCCGGCCTGCCAGCGACGGTGGTGCGATAGGAACGCGCATCCTTCGGCGGTGCGACCGGATACCCGGCATATTCGAGGCGTGCCAATGCCTCATCGCGGAGGCGGCCCTTGGAGGGAACGGCAATGGAAAAGCCGGTGCTCATCCCTGCCCCCTTGCCGCGGCGACGCGGTCGAGCCAGACGGAAAAGCCAACACCCGGCACCGGCTCCTCGGCGCCGAGCATTGTCAGCAAGCGGTCGTAACGGCCCCCGCCCGCCAGAATCGCTCCGTCGGGCGCGGTGATCTCGTAGACAAGCGCGGTGTAGTAGTCGAGGGGGCGCCCGAACGCCGCGTCGTAAGTCACCGCATCCATGTCGACACCGGCATCCTGCATCGCGCCTTCGCGGGCGGCAAACGCGGAAATCACCTCGCCGAGCGCCAGCCCATGCGCCGCGCCGAAATCGCTCAGCGCGCCGACCGCCTTGGCGACTGGGGCGCGAAGCGCGAGAAACGCCCGTAAAACGGCGAGCGCCGACTCGTCGGGGGCCACCGTCGCCGCCTCGAAGCGGGCCATCAGCCGGTCCGCGATCTCTTCGGCGTCGCGCCCTCCGCTCTCTTCGAGGCCGGCGATGCGCAAGCGCATGCGAAGCGCGTTGAGGAGCGCGCCGCGGTCCCTGGCTTCGGCGGGCTCGAGAATATCGGCAGGCAGTTCGGGAACGGGCGCGGGAACGGAAAGCGCGTCCAGCGCCGTCTTGATCTTGCCGTGATCGCCGAATGCGTGGGCAAGGCGCAACGCCCACGCCTTGGGAAGACCCAGCCCGCCGATGACGGCATTGAAGACCGCCTGATCGCCAAGCGTCACCGCCGCATGCTTCTTCACGCCAAGCGCCTGAAGAACGGAAAGCGCGTCGGCAACCGAGCGCGCATCCGCATCATCGCGGTCGCCATCGCCGATGTCCTCGATCCCCGCCTGCAGGAACTCGTTGGACCCGGCGCGCCGCTGCCGAAACACGGTGCCGACGTAACCGTAACGCCGAGGGCCGTATCCGCCGCCGATGTGCATCAGGCAAACCGGGATCGTGAATTCCGGCCGCAGGCACAGCGTTTCGCCCGTTTCGCTTTCCGACAGGAAAATGCGGCGGCGCAGTTCCTCGCCCGCGGTGTCGAGAAACGGATCGGCCGGCTGCAGCACCGGCACGTCCACGCGGTCCGCGCCCAATTCGGCGAGGATCGTCTCGATATCCGCACGGGCGGAAAAGGAACGAAGCGGGTTCATGGCCTTGCCGTCAGCCGCCCTTGGCCCGGTCTTCGGCCTGTTCGCCGAGCATCCGGACGATTTCGGGGACGATGTCGGCCTCGGCGACCTCGACCTGCGCGGGGCGGCTTTCCCGCCAGGTGACGTTGTCTGCGATCTCGCCCGACAAACGCTTGCCCTCGATCAGGTCCTTGATCTGAACGATGCCCTTTTCGCGCTCGTCCGACCCCTGGATGATCGCCAGCGGGCAGCCACGCCGGTCGGCATATTTGAGCTGGTTGCCGAACTTCTTCCAGTTGCCCTGATACATCTCGGCGCGAACGCCGGCATTGCGCAGGTCCTGCGCAAACTTCTGATAACGGCCCATGGCTTCAGTATCGCCGTCCATGACGGTGACGAGCACCGGTGCGACGACGTCCTCCTGCCCGAACTTGCCGAGATTCTTCAGCGCCGTCATCAGGCGCGAGACGCCGATGGAAAAGCCGGTCGCCGGCACATCCTGCCCGGTGAAGCGCTTGACGAGCCCGTCATAGCGGCCCCCGCCGCCGACCGAGCCAAACTGCACCGTCTCGCCCTTCTCGTTGGTCACGTCGAAAAGAAGTTCCGCCTCATAGACCGGCCCGGTGTAATATTCGAGGCCGCGGACGACAGAGGGGTCGATCTTGATGCGGTCATTGTCGTAACCGGAAGCCTGAGCCATTTGCCAGATCAGCTCAAGTTCGTCGCACCCCTTTTTAACGTGTTCTGCGTCAGGGAAGCTCCGGCGCATGTTGTCTATTGTTATTCCCCCGCCGACTCCGGATGCGCCGGACCCGGATTCGCCCCATCCGGTATAATTCAGGATTTGGTCGATGGCAGTGGCACTCAGCCCTGCCCCTGGCGTAAAATCACCGCTTTCGTCTTTCCTGCCCTCGCCCAGCAATTGCCGGACGCCCTCGATGGCGAGGCGGTCCAGCTTGTCGATGGCGCGCAGCACCGTCAGCCTTCGTCCGGCGTTTTCCTCGCCGTCAAGCCCGATGGCCTCCATCACCCCATCCAGAACCTTCCGGTTGTTCACCCGGATCACGTAGTCGCCACGCGCGATGCCGAGAGCTTCCATCGTGTCGGCCATCATCATGCACATCTCGGCGTCCGCCTGGACGCCCGGCGCGCCGACCGTGTCGGCATCGAACTGCATGAACTGGCGGAAGCGGCCCGGCCCCGGCTTCTCGTTGCGGAACACCCAGCCTGCCCGGTAGGTGCGGTACGGCAGCTGGATCTCGTTGATGTTCTCGGCGACATGGCGGGCCAGCGGCGCGGTCAGATCGTAGCGCAGGCTCATCCACTGCTCGTCATCGTCCTGCAGCGAGAACACGCCCTCGTTCGGACGGTCCTGATCGGGCAGGAACTTGCCCAGCCCGTCGGTGTATTCGAACATCGGCGTTTCGACCGGATCGAAGCCGTAACGCTCGAATACCTTGCGGATCTCGCCCACCATCTGGTCGGTCGCGCGGATGTCGGCGGGCGACCGGTCGGTGAAACCGCGCGGCAGGCGCGCCTTCAGCTTCTGCTGTTTCTTTTTCTTGTCTGCCATGGGGTTTTCCGGGGAAAAAGCGCGAAATTGCGCTTGTCCTAGACGATGACCAAACCGGCGGCAAGGGTTGCGGCACGGCTCGCCCTATGGCCTATTGCGCGCGTCTGGTGCCCGCTCCGCGGGAGAATCGGGAATCCCGTGGAATTCGGGAACGTGCCCAACGCTGTGAGGGGGACGGGACGCGCACGGGTCGAACATCGGCCCGGCCACTGGCATTGCCGGGAAGGCCGTGCGAACCGGACGATCCCAAGTCAGAAGACCGGCCAGGCAAAACAGGTTGCCCCGCGCGGACGGCGGCGCGATCGCCATCGGCATTATTGGGGATCGAATGATGCTTGACGACAAGACCCGCCACCTGACGGCGGCCGCCGCCTTTTGTGACAACGACCGCAAGGCCGTGTACCGCGCCATCGAAACCCGGCGTGACGTGCGCGATCAGTTTCTGCCCGACATGCTGCCAGACGAGCTGTTGCGCAGGCTGCTCGAAGCCGCACACCGGGCGCCTTCGGTCGGCTTCATGCAGCCCTGGGATTTCGTCGTCATCCGCGACCCAGCGCAGCGCCAACGCGTATGGGAACTGTTCCGTTCGGCAAATGACGAGGCGGCGGAGATGTTTTCCGGCGAGCGCCGCGACACCTATCGCTCGCTCAAGCTGGAGGGTATTCGCAAGGCCCCGGTCAATATTTGCGTGACGTGCGACCGCACGCGCGGCGGCGATGTCGTTCTCGGGCGCACCCACAATCTGCAGATGGACCTCTACTCGGCCGTGTGCGCCGTCCAGAACCTTTGGCTGGCGGCGCGCGCCGAGGGCGTCGGTGTCGGCTGGGTCAGCATCTACCGGGACAGCGAACTGCGCGCATTGCTCGGCATTCCGGATCACGTGGAGATCGTCGCCTATCTTTGTGCGGGCTTCGTCGATCAGTTGTACGTGGAGCCCGAACTGGCGGTGAAAGGCTGGCGCCAGCGGCTCCCGCTCGAGGATTTGATCCACGAAGACCGATGGGACGGACGGGTTTGAGCCGATCAGGCGGGATCGTTCCCGAGCTACGCAGTTGTGCCAGACCGGAAGGACACCCCGGACGAAACGTTGTCGCGCACCATGAAAAGACCACAGTCCGGTGACGAGGAACGTTGTCGCGCACCATGAAAAGACCACAGTCCGGTGACGAGGATCGCGAAAGTCCTTCCTTGTGCCGATTGCGGATAATGCGTTTCCTGTCGACCCTTCTTTTTATCGGCCTTGTCGCGCTCGCCTCACCGGCTGTCGCCGGCCAATTCACCGCGAACGCCGACCGCGGCAGCTCCGTTGGCACCGACAACGGCGACCATTCGAAACTTGCCGCCCCTGTCCTGGAAATTTCGAACCAACCGGCTTGCCAGCCCGGCCATGCGAGTTGCGCCGGTTGCCCGGTGTCAACGGTGTCGAGTGGCCGCGTGGATCGGATCAAGGCAGACCCGCAGATCCACGCCGGGATCGCAGTCGATCGATTCAGGTCCACGGACCATGTGCCGCCGGACCCGCCGCCACGCGCGTGACGCTTCCGCCTGAAAATAGCCGCGCGGCAGGTGCCGTTCGGCAAGAAATCATCTCTCAATTGAAAGTTCGTCACATGAATACGAAACAATTCGTCGCGGCGTGCGCCGCCGCCCTTCTCGTCGGTTCCGCAGCAATTGCCCAGGAGACGTCGCCCCAAACCGAGGTTCCCGCGGCGCACCACGGCGCAGCGGCGTCCGTCGACGGTGACTCTGCTCGGTCAGGTAAGATCAAGTCAAATGCAATGAACTCAGACCAGCACATGCGCCACATGGGGCAGATGATGACCCATATGAGCGCGATGATGTCCGGTATGGCATCAATGATGACCGGCGGCGGCAACATGGATATGATGGGCGGCAACGCCGGGGGCATGGAGGCCATGGCCGGCTCGATGCCAAGGCCGAAGGGCGACCAAGGCCCTTCGAGCATGGCATTCTCAGCCGCCAACGCCGACATGCACCGAGCGATGGACTTCGTCTACTCGGGCGACGCCGACGTGGATTTCGCCCGCGCGATGATCGCCCATCACGAGGGAGCCATCGCCATGGCGAAGATCGCGCTCGAACATGGCGCTGACCCCGAAATTCTCGAGTTGGCGGCCAATGTGGTTTCTGCTCAGGGACAGGAAGTCGAATTCATGAAAGCGTGGCTGGCCAAGAACGGCCAGTAAGGAGAAGGGGCCGGGCGCGCACCTGACACGCCCGGCCCCAAACTTCCCGCGGGGATTCTTTCGCCTCAATAATAGGGCGATACACACTGCTTGCGCGGCCCGTGATAGGGCTGGAACGAGTTGTCATAAGCGCGATAACTGCGGTACCGCGCATCGCACCACCGGTAGTGGGCGCGGGTCAGCCGGTAGCCGCGACGCGGAGCGTAATATCGGTGCGGGGCGTGGTAGCGCGGAGCTCCACCGCCGATGATTACCTCGAAGGTAAAGGCGGATCGCGGGAACCAGTACCCGTTGTGGCGGCGGTAGCCGTCACGGTACCGGGGATATCCCCGATGTCCGTTGTAATAGGCATACCCGCCACGACGGTGAAAACCACGCCTTTCGTGCACATCAATGACGAGATTGGACCTCGCATCCGAAACAACCGGTGCGGGGACCGCAGGGGCGGCCGCCGCAGGCATGATGCCGGAAAGCCCTATCGCTGCAGCGAGGATGGTTGAGCAGAGTGTCTTACCATGCATATCTGGACTCCTTTCGGGGGCTTTGCCCCGCTATCGTCCCTCGGGACGCTAACGCCCGCAAATGGATCGGGTTCCGTCAAGCCGGCCGCGGCTTGCGCTCCAGAGGCATCGCCAAATACCGTCTAGAACTTGCTCGAGAACCGGTGCACGACCCGGTCTCTTTTTGTCGCAGGCACACGCACCGAGGCCGATCGGTCGTCCGGGGGAGGTTTGCCATTACGCTGCAGACCGTCGGCAGGCTCTCGCCTGAGTTCGATCCCGTTGAATTCGACCAGACCGTTCTTGCGCATCAGTCCGCGCGTCGAACGGTCCGCCGGGACGAGATCGCCGGAGAGGTCAGGCGAAATAAACGGAACCCCACCGTCTGCGATGGCGGACGTCGTCAGAGGGCACCCGATCACCGCGGCTGCGACCAAGCGCCGGAGCTGGCGTCCGTTCAATATGGCGAGCGGCAGTGCCTGCGCGGGCCGTGATACGGCTGGAAGGTGTTGTCGCTGTACCGGTAGCTGCGGTAGCGGCTGTCGCACCAACGGTAATGTGACGCCGAGAGGTTCTGGTAGCGCCGCACCGGCCGCGTCTCGTAAATGAACGGGCGTGCGCGCTGGCGGTAGTAGCGGCCACGCGGGCCAATATAGACATGCACCGAAACACCCGGACCGTAGCGGTGATAGTAGCGCGGGGCGTATCTCAAACCGCGCGGACCGACATAGTTGAGGCCGCCATTGTAATAGCGGCGGTCGTAATGGCGGAATTTGCGGTAGCCTCCGCGCCGGTGGTAATAGCGGTCACCCCCGCCGGCCAGCACCAGCAGATTGTCCGCGGGCACCGATTGCGGCGGACCAGGCATGACAGGAGCGGCACGTGCCGGCAGCGGCGCCATCATGGCGACGGCTGCGAGCACCGCAACGCCGCGGAGGATGGTCTTCAGTTTCATAACAGACCTCCCGGTCAACTTGCGTGTCCCTCTATACGAAACATTAACCCAGAATTCCCTCACGCAACAATCACGTTCGCCGGACCCGGCCGCGGGTGCCGGGTGTTCGCGCCGTCATGCCGGTCGCTTGAACGCCGCGCGCGCCGCCTCGACCTCCGGCCGGCACCAGCATCCTTCGACATGATCGTTGACCAGTCCCATCGCCTGCATGAAGGCATAGACGGTCGTCGGTCCGACGAAGGACCAGCCGCGCTTCTTCAAATCCTTCGAAATCCGCGTCGAGGTCTCGGTCTTGCCCAGCGTTCTCAGCGTGGCCCAGTCGAACGTTCCCGGGCGCTGCGAGGGATCGGGCTCGTGCGACCAGAAATAGGCGGCCAGCGACCCGAACTCGTCACCCAGTTCAAGCGCCCGTCGCGCATTGTTGATGGTGGATTCGATCTTGCCGCGATGGCGAATGATCCCGGCGTCGCGAACCAGCCGTTCGACATCGTCCGGGCCGAACGCGGCGACTTTTCCGATATCGAAACTGGCAAAGGCTGCGCGGAAATTCTCGCGTTTGCGCAGGATCGTCAGCCAGGAAAGGCCCGACTGAAACCCTTCGAGGCAAAGCTTCTCGAAAAGCCGGACGTCGTCCGACACCGGACGGCCCCATTCATCGTCGTGATAGGCCCGGTAGTCATCCAGACCTCCGTGCCAGGAGCACCGCAGCCTGCCATCGGAGCCTTCAATCAATCCATCCGTCATCCAAGTCTCCCGGATCGCGATTCAGTTCCGATTCACCATTATCGGGAACCGGCAGGTAACCTTGACCCAAAATTGCCGCGCGGAATCGCAGTTTAACAGCTGGCGATTCATAAAACGGCAGCAGCGCCGAGTCATGGTCGCAACCATCTCCTGCTGACAGGGTTATGTCAGCATCCAGATGACGAACAAGTAGAGAGTACGTCACATGAAGCCGTCACGTCTGACCGCGGCGCTGGTCGCCGTTTCCGTTTTCACCGCCTTTCCCGCCCTCGGCCAGGACCGCTACGGCTCCAGGCCGCCGGTGGTTCTCAGCCCCGATCTGGCCGCCCCGTGGGTTATGCAATTGCGTCCGGGCCGGTCGATTGCCGGCCACTCAGTGCGCTCCAATGCCAGAAAGGTTCTGTTCGAGCGCCCCGCAAAACCGAGGCAGCGGTCGCTGCGCACGGTGCAGCCGCAACCTGTAGCCTTGCGCGCCCGCAACAATCCGCAGCCGGCGAATCCGGGGATCGATCCGATCTATCTGCCGCAGGAAGTCGCCTATAGCGGCCCGGAAAAGCCCGGAACGATCATCGTCGATACGAGCGACCGTTTCCTCTATTTCGTGCAGCCGAACGGCACGGCGCGACGCTACGGCGTCGGGGTCGGCAAGGAAGGCTTCAGCTGGTCCGGATCCGAGAAGATTTCCCGCAAGGCGGAATGGCCATCGTGGCGGCCTCCGGCGGAAATGATCGCCCGCGAGCGCAAGAAGGGCCGCATCCTCCCGGCATATATGGAAGGCGGGCCGCAAAATCCGCTCGGCGCGCGGGCGCTTTATCTCGGGTCGACGCTCTATCGCATACACGGGACCAACCAGCCCTGGACGATCGGCCAAGCCGTATCGTCAGGCTGTATCCGGATGCGCAACGAGGATGTGACAGAGCTCTACGCCCGCGCCAAGGTCGGCGCGAAAGTGATCGTGCGCTAAGTGCCTGCCTGACCAGAGGCGTCCCCGAGGGCGCATTCTCGCCATTTGGTAGCGGCGGCTTACCTACTCCGCCGCCGCGAGCAGCGCGTCAAACCGCGATGGCCTTGCTTCAGGCAGGCCATCGGGTTTCGCGCCACCATAGGCCCAATTCAGCAACTCAACCGTATGCAGGATCGGCAGCGACGTTCCGGAGGCGATCTGGGTGATGCAGCCGATGTTTCCCGTGGCGATCAAGTCCGGCTTGGTCGCCTCGATGTTGCGGACCTTGCGCGCTTTCAACTGCGCTGAGATTTCCGGCTGCATGATGTTGTAGGTGCCGGCCGATCCGCAGCACAGATGGCCCTCCGGCGGGTCTTTCACGGTAAACCCCGCCGCCGTGAGCAGGGCCTTCGGGGCCGTGGTGATCTTCTGACCATGTTGCATGGAACAGGCCGAATGATATGCCACCTTCAGGTTCGGCCGCACCGCCGGTTCCGGCAGCTCAATCGAGGCCAGATACTCGGTAATATCCTTCGCCAGTTCCGATACCCGTGCCGCTTTTTCCTCATAATGCGGATCGAGCCGCAGCATGTGGCCGTAATCCTTGATGGTCGTGCCGCAGCCCGATGCGGTGATGATGATCGCGTCAAGCCCGCCCTTGTCGATCTCGCGCATCCATGCATCGACATTGCGCCGCGCGTCGGCCAGGGCCTGTTCCTCGCGCCCCATGTGATGGACCAGCGCTCCGCAACACCCCTCGCCCTCGGGCACAACGACCTCGATGCCGAGCCGGGTGAGCAGGTCGATCGCCGCGGCATTGATGCCGGGTTTCAGAACGGGCTGCGCGCACCCAGTCAGGATCGCGACACGCCCTCTCCTTTCTGCCTGTGCCGGATGGCTTGCCGGCCTGGCGTATCGGGACGGTTCCTCGATATGCCCGGGCGCGAGCTCGAGCATCGCACCGAAACTCTTGAGAGGCGGGATTGCCTTGAACAGGCGGGCGAAGGGCCGCCCGAGCTGCGCGGCACGCAGAGACAGCCTGAAGCGGCCCGGATAGGGAAGCACCAGCGCAAGAATGTTGCGGGTGAGCTGATCGAAAAACGGCCGCTTGTAAGTTTTCTCGATGTGGGCGCGGGCGTGGTCCACCAGATGCATGTAGTTCACCCCAGACGGACAAGTCGTCATGCAGGCAAGGCACGACAGGCAACGGTCAATGTGGGTGACTACCTTCTCGTCGGCTGGCCTGTCATTTTCCAGCATATCCTTGATCAGGTAGATGCGGCCGCGCGGACTGTCGAGTTCGTTGCCGAGGGTCACATAGGTGGGGCACGTCGCCGTGCAGAACCCGCAATGCACGCAAGTGCGCAGAATCTTTTCGGATTCGGCAACGCCGGGATCCCGCAACTGTTCGGGCGTGAAACTGGTCTGCATGGCAACGATTCTTTCGGAGGGTCAGATCCACCAGGTCAGCGGATCGGGAATCGGCTCGTTCCTGTTCAGCGCCATCATGCCCTTGACCATGCGAATGACCGCCCAGACGACAACCGCGATCATCAGCGGAAAGCCGACGGCGACCATCGCGAGCACCATGGCGATCGCGCTGTAGAGAAGCCCGATCCAGAAGGTTCGGATGAGCCAGGTGTAATGGCTTTCGACAAAGCCGCCGGCCTTGCCGCGATTGATGTAGGCGATCACCACGCCAATCACGGCTGTGATGCCGATAAGGGCCGAAGCGAGATAAAGAATGTAGACTACAAGCGCATTCGAGGGACCGGGCTCAAGCCATTTGTCGGTTGGGCGCGGCGCTGGTTTTTCGGCGGGGGATTGCGGATCGGTCATGACAAACTCCGGTGGTTTCAGGCGGCCTTGCGGTCGCCATCGAACACCATTCTTCCGGGATTGAAAACACTGGCCGGGTCCATCGAGGCCCTGATCCGTTCGGATAATGCCGCAACTGCCGGGGCGAGTGGCTGGAAGACCGGAAGGTTGGCCCGGACCGCCTCGTCCGCGCGCATCAGGGTGGCATGACCGCCGCCATTGGCGGCGATCGCATCCCGGATGATCGTGGCGCCGGCATCGTCCGGTGTTCCGCTCAACTGCAGCCAGACGAGTCCGCCCTGCCAGTCAAACCAGAGCTCTCCCTCGAGCCGGCGGCGTATCGCGGCGGCGACGTCCGCTCCCCACACCGGCGCAACCGAGATGCGCCACAGCGGCGCGTTGCTTGCGGCGAAAGGCGCCACGTCCGACAACGACTGCCAGAGAGAAGCCGATTGCCCTGTATCGAGGGTACTCGTCTCGCTTCCGGGCGGCAGGGCGGCCCGCAACCGCTCCAGCCGTGCTGCGACGGAGTCCTCGAATCCCTCGAGCCTCAGTACGGTCGCGGACTGGCCGTCGAACGGCATCCCGGGCATCCGTGTCGCGATCGCTTCGGGCAGATGACTCGCACCGGACACGTCGGCACTGGTTCCCATCGCGGTGGCCATCAGGGACGCCGCTTCCTTCGCTGTCCCGCCATGGACGACGAGCGTTGCCTCCGTCGCGGCGCGCGGCAGCACCTTGAACGACACTTCGGTCAGCAACCCCAGAGTACCCCAGCTTCCGGCCATAAGCTTCACCAGATCGAGACCGGTGACATTCTTCATCACCTTACCGCCGTTCTTGATGATCTCGCCCCGACCGTTGATGAACCGGACGCCGAGCAGGCTGTCGCGCGCAGCGCCGGCCGAGATCCGGCGCGAACCTGAGACATTGGCGGCTGCGATCGCGCCGATCGTTGGAGCGCCGTTTGCGCCGAACAGTGCCCGCCAGTTGCCCGGCTGGAACGCAAGCACCTGATTGTTGGACGACAGGGCCGCCTCGATTTCGGCAACCGGCGTTCCGGCTCTCGCCGTCAGCACGAGTTCCCCCGGATTGTATTCGGTGATGCCGGTCAGTCCGGCAGTCGACAACTGGCGGTCGGCACGTGATGGCTGACCGATCCCGCGCTTCGTGCCGCCTCCGACGATCTCGAGCGTCCGGCCGCCGGCCGCCGCCTGCCGGACGATTTCCGACGCCTCTTCCTCGGATGTCGGCCGCAAGGTCTCCTCACTCGCCATACTCAGACCGCCTCGCGCATTTTCATTTCCAGGGGGAAGACCTTGGATGGGTTCATCAGCCACGCCGGATCGAAGGCGGCGCGCACCCGCATCTGCTGGTTGAGGTCCGTTTCGGTGAACTGGTGCAGCATGAGATCGCGTTTCTCGATGCCGACGCCGTGCTCGCCCGTCAGGCAACCGCCCGCGTCGACGCACAATTTGAGAATTTCCATGCCCGCGGCCTCGGCCTTCTCGGCTTCGACCGGGTCATTGACGTCGTAGAGAATGAGCGGGTGCATGTTGCCGTCGCCGGCATGAAAGACATTGGCGACGCGCAAGCCGAACCTGTCGATGATCTTCGACGTCTCGCTGAGCACGTGGGACAACTGACCGAGCGGCACAGTGCCGTCCATGCAGATATAGTCGGCGACGCGTCCGGTTGCTCCGAAGGCCGACTTGCGGCCCTTCCAGATCGCCGCGGCCTCCATTGCCGACTGGCTTTCCTTCACCCGCTTGACGTTGTGGGTCTTGGCGATGGCGATGATCTTGCGCAACATCGCATCCATCTCGTCGTCGGAGCCCTCGACCTCGACGATCAGCAGCGCCTCGACATCCATTGGGTAGCCGGCATGGGCGAAGGCCTCGCAAATGTCGATCGCCTCCTTGTCCATGAATTCGATCGCGACCGGGATGATTCCTTCGGCGATGATGTCGGCGACGCAGGCCCCCGCAACCTCGGAGGAGTCGAAGCCGAACAGAACCGGACGCGCCCCTTCCGGCTTTGCCAGCAGGCGCACCGTCGCCTCGGTGATGATGCCGAACTGGCCCTCTGAACCGCAGATCAGCCCGAGCAGGTCGTAACCTCCGGAATCGAGATGCTTGCCGCCCAGTTCGATGATCGTACCGTCCTGAAGGACCATCTTGACGCCAAGCAGATTGTTGGTGGTCACGCCGTATTTCAAGCAATGAGCACCGCCCGAGTTCATGCCGATATTCCCGGCGATCGTGCACGCAAGTTGGGACGACGGATCGGGCGCGTAGAAGAATCCGTCCGCTGAAACCTCGTCGGAAATCCGCAAGTTGGTGACGCCCGCCTGAACGCGCGCCGTCCGGTTGGCGAAGTCCACATCGAGAATACACGACATCTTGGAGATGCCGATAACGACCGCGTCCTCCTGCGGGATCGCGCCGCCGGCCAGCGACGTGCCGGCCCCGCGCGGCACGACCGGTACGCCCTGTTCGGAGCAATATTTCATCACCGCGGAGACCTGCTCAGTCGTCTCCGGGAGCACGACAGCCAGCGGAACGCGGCGATAGGCGGTAAAGGCATCGGTCTCGAACGGGACGAGTTCCCGCTCCTCGGTCACGAGACAGTCGTCCGGAACCAGCCGCGCCAGGCCGGAGACGATTTGCTCCCGCTTGGCAAGGACGCCGGCATGCGGTTCCAGAAAGCGAATTGTGCTCATTGACAGATTCTCCCGTTACCCTCGACGGCTCGCCGGGCAAAGTGGTAAATCTTTTTTACCACTTTCACACCAGTGCGGCAATGGGCGCGGAAAAGCTGCACCCGGCGGGGAATGTGATCCGTCCCCGCACCTTCGTCGTAGTGAAGGAGGCGTCCGGAAAATGCGGGCTCCAGGCTGCGAGGCCATGGAGGAGCGCCTCCCGCGTCACCCGGTCGATGGAAGAGAAACAGAGAACTGGAGCCTCATGAGTAATTTTGGAGATCTGGAAATCTTCGCCCGTGTCGTATCGGCGGGCAGCATGTCCGCGGCCGGGACGCGAACTTGGCCTCTCGCCCGCAGTGATCTCCAAACGGCTGCGCCGGCTCGAGACCCGCCTCGGTTCACGCCTGCTCCAGCGCACCACCCGTCAGATCTCGTTGACAGAGGCCGGTCAGGGCTTTTTCGAACGCGTCGTCGCAATTCTCGCTGGCGTTGAAGAAGCCGAGGCGTTTGTCTCGCGCCGATCGACCAAGGCGCAAGGCACGTTGAAAATCACTGCTCCGACGTCTTTCGGACGAATGCATATCGCGCCCCATCTCGCCCGATTCATGGCAGAGAATCCGGACCTCGCCATTAATCTCACGCTGTCCGATGATCTCGTGGACATCGTCGCCGAAAGCTACGACGTCGCTATACGCATAGCCGAACTCGCAGATTCGAGCATGGTGGCGCGCAAGCTCGCTCCGGTGCGACGCATATTGTGCGCCGCCCCCGACTACCTAAACAGGCAGGGATATCCTGCGTCGTTCGATCACTTGAGCGCGCACAACTGCCTGAGCCACGTCGCAGGCGAAACGTGGCGTCTCGTCGGACCGAAGGGCCCCGTTTCGTTACGGCCCGGCGGCTCACTGACAACGAATTCCTCGGAAGTGGTCCGGGAAGCGGTGCTGGCGGGCATCGGCATCGGCTTGCGGTCCACTTGGGATATTGGGCCCGAGATCGCGTCCGGAAAACTCGTTCAGGTGCTTCCCGAGTACGAGGGATCGCGCGACATCGCTGTTCACGCGATCTATCCGTCACGTCAGTTTCTGCCCGTGAAGGTGCGGCTCTTCATCGATTTTCTCGCCGATATCTACGGCACCCTTCCGTACTGGGAGAAGGGCTCTCCGGGAGAGCCACACGATGAAGGGCCATTCGCAACAAGAGCCCGCGAGGACGGCGCCTCGCGGGACGGTGACCCGGCTGTCGGGGCAACAGAGCCGGATCGCGTTGACGGATAGACGGGTTCGTCTAGTAGCAGAGAACGCAGTCAGCTTCCCTGGCCAAGCGCACCAGCACATCGGGCATCGCGAAACTGGCTGGCCGCTCCGCCAGGATGGAATCGTCGTATCCCCTCGCGGCGGCCGACTTTCCTGAGAGATAATAGGTGCCACCCGCCTTCTCGATCCGCTGCAGGTGATCCCTCAGCCGGCCCGTACCCTGTCCCTCGAGCGAGGCGATGGTCTCGGGCGCGAAGAGATGAACCGCATCGCCTGCGAGAAAGACACTGACGTCTTCTTCCTCCGCTGCCGTTGCCGCGACAAGAAAAGCGAGCGTCGCTTTAGTCGGGTCCTGCGGACCGGTGTGCACGTGAACCAGCATTTTGGTCATGGCTTCTTCAGCGCTCCCGTTGAAAAGGTCCAAGGCCCGCTTCATGATGACCGGAAGGGCGATGCGGCTTATGCTGCGGGCGTCAGATCCAGCGCCGGCACGACCCGGTCGTAGGGGATGCCCGCGTCATCGTTCAACTTCTCGACGTCGCCTGGCTTCTCGGCCTCGAACAAGCACATGCATCGCCCGTCTTCGGGCGCGAATGTCGAGCGGATATAGCCGATTGTCGTTCCCTGCGACGTCATCTCTGCCGCCTTGTCGATCGCCGCGCGCTGCGCTCCCGCGAGTTCATTCAATCCGATCCCCTTCAGGGATCTCTCGACCATATAGACGTTCATGCCAACCTCCCTTTCTCGTGTGCCGGATTATGGCATTGAGACCTGTTTGGGCGCGTTTGAACACTGCCGAATAACTATCGATCGATGCCTTCAGGTTATGGTGAAACAGGGTATGCTGTACCCCGGGGGCAGGCAGGGAGGCGCGGCAGATGGAAATGCACCAGATCCGCTACATGCTGGCGGCAGCGCGTACATTGAATTTCACGCGCGCCGCGGAGGAATGCAACGTATCGCAGCCCGCGCTGACCCGGGCGATAAAAGCGCTAGAAGGAGAACTGTCAACGCCCCTGTTCCATCGGGATGGGCGACGGGTAATGCTGAGCGATTTCGGGCGATCGGTGTTGCCCAACATGCAACAGATTTTGCAGGAGGCCGACGCGGCGCGCGCGATCGCCGAAAATTTCCGGCTGCTCAACAAGGTGCCGGTGCGGATCGGCGTGTTATCCACCATAGGGCATGTCCGCCTCGCACGCTTCTTCGCCCGCCTGCAGAAAGACTTTCCGGGTGTGGAGATCGCGGTGAGCGAGGGCAGTCTTGAGCATTTGCGAAACAAACTTGAAAACGACGATCTCGATCTTGCAGTGGTCAATCCGCTGGATTGGCCCAGAGACGAACTCAGGACCATCGAGTTGTACCAGGAGCGGTATGTCGTGATCATGCCGCCCGATCACCGGCTGGCGCAGTTCGACGCGATCAAGCTCTCCGATCTGTCCGGAGAAGCCTATGTGGACAGGCTATCCTGCGAGATGCGCGAATTGGTGATGGCGGCGTGCGAGTCGAAGGGCGTCGAACTGTATGCCCGCTTCCGGTCCGAGCGTGAGGACTGGATCCAGGCAATGGTGATGGCGCATATCGGGTTCGCGTTCATGCCGGAATATTCGATCACGCTACCGGAACTCACTCAAAGGCCGTTGACGGAACCCGCAGTTTCGCGCACCGTCGCACTGGCAAGCCTGCCCGGACGGCCTCATAATCCCGGGGCCGCCGCGATCATACGGGCCGCACAGATGTTCGCCTGGCCCGGGTGACATCCCGACACCCCGCCGACGGCCTCGATCAGTTGCCGGGTTCCGCATGGCGTTTGCGGATGCCGCGGACGAACGCCCAAATCCCGAGCACGACGATCGGAACGGCTGCGGCCGTTATCAGCGTGTCGGAGATACCGAACCGCTCATTGTCCATTCCCTTGGCGACATATCCGATCAGCCCGACCACGTAATACGACACCGCGGCAACGGAGAGACCCTCGACGGTCTGCTGCAAGCGCAACTGCAGCTTGGCGCGGGTATTCATCGAAGCGAGCAGATTCCGATTCTGCTTCTCGACGGCGACGTCCACCTTGGTGCGGAGCAGTGTCGCGGCGCGCGCAAGCTTGCGTGACAAATTCGCCTGGCGCTCCTCCATCGAACGGCAGGTGCGCATGGCAGGCGCCATACGTCGCTCCAGGAATGATCGCCACGTGTCATAACCGGCGACAGGTTCTTCGCCCAAGGCGTCCAGCCTGTCATCGACAATCTCGTGATAGGCGCGGCTGGCGCCGAACCGGTAGAGGCTCGCCGCGGCGTCGGCCTCCAGTTCCGCCGCAAGCGAGGTGATGTCGTCCAGCAGTTGCTCGGTTTCGTCAGCTTCCACCGAGCGCATGCGGTTGGTAAGTGTGGCCAGTTGATCCTCGGCCTTGCGCATCCGTGGGGACAGGCGTTGTGCCAGGGGAAGGCCGAGCATGGCGAGCGTGCGGTAAATCTCGATGTCGAAGAGACGCTGCGCGAGCATCCCGGTGCGCTGAGCCGACATCCCCTTGTCGAGGACAAGTATCCTGGTCAGGCCCGAGGAATCCTGCCTGAAATCAGTCGCGATAACCGCCGATCCGCCTTCGACCCATGAACAGCAAAGCGTTGCCGGATCGAAATCATCGATCAATTTCATCGCAGCGGCCGAATGTTTGCGCACCTCCATGCGAACCCCCGCGATCAGCGTTCCGGGCGCGGGAAACTCCTCGCCGAAGGGATGCCCGGTGAGCGGATCGCCAAAGCGACGCGGCAACGGCCCTTCCCAGAGATATGTCGAAGCCTCCGTGTGGCGTTCCCATCGCAGGCTGCCCTTGCCGGTGACGATCGTGTGGTGACGGGCGTTGCGCTCTGGCGGCGAAGCGCCGTGGCGGCGCGACAATTCGGAAAGCACGGCATGATCGACGGTGGCCCCCCCCTCGGTCATGAAACAGAGCTTGACCAGGACCCGGGGGGCGGTGATCGAAGGGGCTGGCCGGGAGTGGATTTCCCCCAATGCAGCCGCCCGGTGGGCATGAAGCGGAAAGCCAAAGGCGCCACGGCGCGCCGAAGCTTCCGCGGCCGCCTCGGTGTCCGAAATCCCGGTCGATGTCCTAACCACTTCGTTCATGCGTCCCGTCCCTGTGACCGTAGGCCGCAAATATATCCGAAATTCTCTATTTGACACTTTGTGCGCCGCAAAATTGTTTCGCCATGCACAGGGGACAACGCGAGTGGTAAAGTGGACAACAAAATTGACCAATTGTCCGGATAGCCGCTACGCTTTCCGCGATGCCAGTGGAGCAACCGATGCCAGCAAACTATTTCAGGCCGATCGATCACATCCGCACAGCCGACGAGGTCTGCGCGCAAGTGGAGACGCTGGTGCTGGAGGGTGTTCTGCGCGTCGGCGACAAGCTTCCGGGCGAGCGCGAACTCGCCCGCCAGTTTGACGTATCTCGTCCGGTTCTCAGGGACGCCATCAAGGAACTCGAGCGGCGCGGTCTCATCGTGACCCGCCATGGCGGCGGGACATTCGTGGCTGACGTCATTGGCGACGTATTTTCCGAGACCATGCTTGAACTGATCGCCAAGCATCCGAAGGCAACGCGCGATTACCTGGAATACCGGCGCGATGTGGAGGGAATTGCCGCGGCCTATGCCGCCGAACGGGCCACGGAACACGACAGGAAACTTCTCACCGATGTGATCGAGCGCATGGAAGCGGCGCACGCCAAGGACAGTTTCCAGGAGGAGGCATCGATCGATATCGAGTTTCATCATGCGGTCTGTGAGTGCGCCCACAACGTCATTCTCATGCACACGCTGCGTTCGTGCTACCGGCTTCTGGCAAACGGGGTCTTCTTCAGCCGCTCCCTGGTCTATGGCCATCCCGGCGCTCGGGAAAAACTTCTGAAACAGCACAAGGCCGTCTACGAGGCGATCATGGCGAGCGATGCGCCGGCCGCGCGGCGCGCCGCCGAAGCGCACATGGAATTCGTCGAGCGGTTCAGCCGCGAGGCCGAACGGGCCAAATCCTGGGAGGCGGTGGCGCGCATGCGCCATGCGCAGCGGCTCGATCAGCCGGACGAAGCCGCCGGCTAGACAGTTTCGTTCGGGCAAGGCCGCGCCGCTGTCTGGAGGTTAAGTTAAGGTAGTCCTCGGCATACCTCTTGAGTCGGCCGAAATGAGTCCGCGAACACCCTAGCTGTCACGACGCTCGTGATTTGGCGGACGTCTGTTTCCGCGACGTCGGCCGCGCGGCCGTGGCCTTCGGCTTGGCCGGGGTCTTCCGCTTTGTCGCAGATTTCGCCTGCAGCGTCTTGCGCGCGGTCGAAGGCGGGTTCAGCAAATTGTGGTGGCCGACGTTCGCGATGTCGGTCTCACCGCAAAGCGCCATGGTCAGATCCAGTTCCTTGTGCAGGATATCCAGCGCCTTGGTGACGCCGGCCTCTCCGGCGGCCCCGAGCCCATAGATGAATGCGCGGCCGATATAAGTGGATTTCGCACCAAGCGCGATGGCCTTGAAGATGTCCTGGCCGGACCGGATTCCCGAATCGAAATGCACCTCGATCCGGTCGCCAACCGCGTCGACGATCGGCGCCAGCATGTCGATCGAAGCCGCCGCCCCGTCGAGTTGTCGGCCGCCGTGATTGGATACAATGATTGCATCAGCGCCGATGTCCGCGGCGATGCGCGCGTCCTCGACGTCGTTTATTCCCTTCAGGATCAGCGGCCCGTCCCAGCGCTTCTTGATCCATGCGATCGACTCCCAGTTGAGCGTGGGATCGAATTGCTCGTGGGTCCACTCCGAAAGCGAGGACATGTCGCTCACGCCCTTGGCGTGGCCGACGACGTTTCCGAACGAACGGTTTGTCGTGCCGAGCATGCCGAAGCACCATTGCGGCTTGAAGGCGAGATTTAAAATGTTGGCGAGCGTCGGCTTCGGCGGAGCGCTGAGGCCGTTCTTGATGTCCTTGTGGCGTTGGGCGAGAATCTGCAGATCGAGCGTCAGCACCAGCGCCGAACATTTCGCGGCCTTCGCGCGATTGATCAACGCCTCGGCGAACTCCCGGTCGCGCATGACGTAGAGCTGAAACCAGAACGGTTTCGTCGTGGCTTGCGCGACGGTCTCGATCGAGCACACGCTCATGGTCGAAAGCGTAAAGGGGACGCCGAATTTCTCGGCGGCGCGAGCGGCGGCAATCTCGCCGTCGGGGTGCTGCATGCCGGTCATTCCGACCGGAGCGAGCGCAACAGGCATCGACACGTCCTGCCCGATCATCTGCGTTCTAACCGACCGGTTATCGATATCGACCGCGACCCGCTGCCTCAGCTTGATTCTTGAGAATGCATCGGTGTTGTCGCGATAGGTGCCCTCACTCCACGAGCCCGAATCCGCATAGTCGTAAAACATGCGCGGCACACGGCGCCTTGCGCGCTTTTGCAGGTCGTTGATGTCGGTAACTTTGTCGAGCATTGACGGAAGCGCCCCCGGATGAATTATCCGATGGTCATACCGTCAAGCCGAAACAAGGGAAAGATGCCGCATACCAGACCTTGGAATAACCCGGTGGGACGGCGTGAGGCCGTCGCTCGAAGTCAGCGGCTGGCTGAAACCGGGGAGACCACGGCCGAAATGCCATAGCCGTCAGTCGGAACCTTTCCGGCCATAGCGCCATCCGTATATACAGCGAGACCCCAGAACGAGATGCCGAAAAGCGTGGCGGCGGACAAGAAGACAGTGCGAATAGACATTTTCCAACCTTGGCAGTTTTTCTTCGCGGTACACCGCCATCCAAGCACATCGAGCGTGATTCCAGCGTGATGGGAGTCACATTGCGTTGATGTGCGGAGCGCGCTGTAGCCCCTTCATGCCAACAACGCCAGTGCTATAGGTTCGGTTCCCGACAAGTTCCTCGATGGTTGCAATAATGCCACTGGAGAACCGCGTTACACCGTCCGGAGAAATCGTCGCTGATCCGGCGCGCGGCCTGTTTACCGGCAATCGCGGCATCCTTCACGATGCGGCGACGCGCACGCTCGATCCACGTAAGCGCTGGACGAGCAAGGCGTGGATATGCTGCGTATGCAACTGGCGCGGCCGGCGGCGCGACGTGATGGGGTTCAACGGGAGGAAGGGCCGGGCGGGCTGGACCGAACTCTTCTTCCTCGACGAGGCGACCGCGCTCGCAGCCGGCCACCGGCCCTGTTTCTCTTGCCGGCGCGAAGATGCGAAGCGGTTTCAGGCTGCATGGGCGGCGGGAAACGGCGGCGGCCTGCCAAAGGCTAGGGAAATCGACGCGATCCTTCACGCCGAGCGGCTCGACAACCGCAACAAGCGCCTGCATCCGCTGCCATGCCCAGCGATAGACCTGCCCGACGGGACGGTGGTGGCCGGTGGCCGAACCCCCCTGCTCATCCGCAACGGGCGCGCGTGGCATTGGTCGTTCTCGGGCTATTCCTCGCCACGGCTTCCTCCCGCCGATCTCGTGCTGCTGACGCCGCCCTCGACCGTGCGGGCCCTGCGTGCCGGTTACTCGCCGGTGATCCATTCCTCGGCGCTGCACTATCCGCCGGCAGCCGGGAATTGACCTTTGCCGCGCCCCGGTCCATCCGTTTTCCCATGCGCGCCAACTATCGCATGCATCGCCTTTTCATCGACCGGCCCCTTGCGGCCGGTTCGCTCGTTGATCTCGACAAGGCGCAGTCGAACTACCTCCTCAATGTCCTGCGCATGGCGGAGGGCAGCGAACTTCTCCTCTTCAACGGACGTCATGGCGAGTGGCGGGCGGTGGTACGGCAGACGTCCAAGAAACAGGCCGAGCTCGAATCCGTAGAACAGGTCCGTCCGCAGCCCGTGCCGTCCGGCCTCGTCTACTGTTTCGCGCCGCTGAAATCCGGCCGGCTCGACTACATGGTGCAGAAGGCGGTGGAGATGGGTGCGGGCGTGCTTCAGCCGGTGATGACGCATCACACCCAGGTTTCGAAGATCAATGTCGAGCGCATGGCGGCGAACGCCGTAGAGGCAGCGGAACAATGCGGCATCCTGGCAATTCCCGAATGCCGCGAGCCGGTAAAGTTCGACAGGCTGCTTGGCGCTTGGGACCCGGAACGGCGACTGATCTTTTGCGACGAGGATGCCCGCACCAACAGTCCGCTGGTTGTTTTACAGAGGCTTGAACGCGGACCGATCGGCGTTCTGATTGGGCCGGAAGGCGGATTTTCGGACGCCGAGCGCGAGCGGCTGCGGGCCCTGCCCTTCGTTACCGCGATCCCGCTCGGACCCCGGATCCTGCGCGCCGATACTGCATCCGTCGCCGCCATGGCGGTGATCCAGATGACCGTTGGCGACTGGAACTGATTCAATTTTCCTTGAAACACCCTGAAGAACTTTGCGCTTGCCCTGCGTGCGCCGCTCGTCCATCACACGCACCGAATTGCACCGGGAACTGCCTCATGGCGCGCGATACCACTGACGAAACCCCGATAAACTCGGTCGACGACCTGGCCGGATATCTGGCGTCGGGATGCAAGCCACGAGAGCAGTGGCGCATCGGGACCGAACACGAGAAGTTTCCGTTCTTCATCGAGGACAACAGCCCCGTCCCCTATGACGGCGAGCGTTCGATCC
The DNA here is from genome assembly GCF_019966575.1 of Oricola cellulosilytica. Lineage (GTDB taxonomy): Bacteria > Pseudomonadota > Alphaproteobacteria > Rhizobiales > Rhizobiaceae > Oricola > Oricola cellulosilytica. Next base: position 115,453 of record NZ_JAINFK010000001.1, read on the forward strand.
GTGCGCTTCTGGAGGGCATGCGGGAAAAGCTCGGCTGGAGCCCCATCATGGATGACGGGCGCATAATCGGCCTTTACGAGCCGACGGGAATGGGCGCCATCTCGCTCGAGCCGGGCGGCCAGTTCGAGCTCTCCGGAGCCCCGCTCGAGACGATCCACCAGACCTGCCGCGAATCGAACGCCCACCTGTCGCAACTGCGCACGATCGCCGATCCTCTCGGAATCAAGTTCCTCGGTCTCGGCGCGAGCCCCAAATGGACGCTGGCCGAGACACCCCGCATGCCGAAATCGCGCTACGACATCATGCGCGCCTACATGCCGAAGGTTGGCAGCCAGGGTCTCGACATGATGCACCGGACATCTACGATCCAGGTCAATCTCGACTTTTCGTCCGAAGCCGACATGCGTAAGAAGATGCAGGCTTCGTATCGGCTTCAACCGATAGCGACAGCCTTGTTCGCCAACTCACCCTTCACCGAGGGCCGGCCGAATGGAATGGTCTCCTGGCGCGCCGATATCTGGCGCGACACCGACAATGACCGGGCCGGCGTGTTGCCGTTCGTATTCTCTGACGATTTCGGCTTCATAGATTATGTGGAATGGGCGCTCGACGTGCCTATGTATTTCGTCCTGCGCGAAGGCCGGTACCGCGATTGCACCCATGTGACTTTCCGCCAGTTCATGGGCGGCGCGCTGGAAGGCCAGATCCCCGACGCCCGGCCGAACATGGGAGACTGGATCAACCATCTCTCCACCGTCTTCCCGGAAGTGCGGATGAAAAAGTTTCTCGAGATGCGCGGCGCAGACGGGGGGCCCTGGCGGCGTATCTGCGCTCTACCCGCCTTTTGGGTAGGACTGCTCTATGACGAGGAAGCGCTTGAAGCCGCCCATACATTGACCAAGAGCTGGCGCTACAAGGATGTCGTGGCGCTGCGCAACGCCGTCCCGCGCGAAGGCCTGCACGCTAAAATCCACAACCAGACTGTCCGCGATATCGCTTACGAGGTGCTTGCTATCGCGAGGGCCGGTCTCCAATCGCGCGCCCGGCTGAGCGCAGAGGGCTTCGACGAAGCGCATTTTCTGGCACCGCTGGAAGAGATTGTGGCGCGCGGAACCACAGCCTCGGAGCAGATGGTGACACAATTCCACTCCGTGTGGGGGGAGTCGATCGAGCCGATTTTCATGGAATATGCGTATTAACCGCCCGGAATCATTGCCTTAACCGAACATTTTCCTTTCCAGCGCTATAACCGCACAGGACGGGATGAAATGAAATGAGCACTGACAGAGCGACCAGAGCGGTGGCGGACCGCCGGTGGGAAACGGCGCTCGACATGGCACGCCTTGGCGTGTGGGACTGGAATCTGGTCGCCGGCGACTGCTTCTACTCGGCTTCATGGAAGCGAATGCTCGGATATGAGCCCGAGGAATTGCCGGATGATCCCGATCTTTGGCTTTCACTAATCCATCCCGATGACCGCGACCATGCCGTCGAAAGCGGCGAGCGCCACATCAAGGGCGAGACGGACGCGATCGACACCGAATTCCGGCTTCGCCACAAGAGCGGCGACTGGCGCTGGATCATTGACCGCGGGGGCATCATCGAACGCGACGCCGCTGGAACGCCGACGCGGATGATCGGCGTCCAGACCGACATCACCAACCTCAAGAATGCGGAGCGGGAACTCGGAAACCTCAACGAACGCTTTCAACTGGCGCTCGATATCAGCGGAATCGGAATCTGGCATTTCGAGGTGGCATCCGGAAAAGTCTTCTGGGATGCCAGAATGCGCGAAATCTTTGGACTCGGTCCTGGCCCCGAGGAAGTCCCGCCCACCACTTGGCGGGAACATCTGCACCAGGACGATGCCGCCGAGATCGAGCGCCGAACCGAAATGCAGGTCGGGGTCGAGGGCACCCTTCATCTGAGGTATCGCATCGTGCGCCCGGACGGGACTATCCGGCACATCGAGTCGCTGGCGCAGTACGTTGTTGGCGATGGCGGTCGGCTGGTCGGGGCGATCCGCGATGTCACCGAGGAGGAAGCGCGCCAGCGCGACCTCGCCTACGCCGCTCGTCATGATCCATTGACCGGGGTTCTGAACCGCGCGGCCTTCGACGAGGAAATCGGGCCCCGCATCGCAAAGGCGGCCGAGACTCCGTTCGCGCTGTTTTACATCGATCTAGACCACTTCAAGGGTCTCAACGACTTCGCAGGTCATGCCGCCGGCGATGCGGCGCTGAAATCCGTTACCCGGAATTTGCAGGCCGCCCTCCCCCCAACGGCGATAATCTGTCGGCTTGGCGGCGATGAATTCGCAGCGGTTGCAGAGGTGAGAAGCACAAAAGCGGCGGAGAGGATTGCCGCAGAGCTTCTGGAGGCGGTGCGCGAGAGCGAGACCGGAAGCAGCAATTGGAGGCACGGGCTCGCCGCCAGTATCGGCGTTCGCTACGTGGAAGACGCCGGTGTCCTCGCAACCGACCTTCTGGCACAGGCGGACGACGCCTGCTATGCGGCCAAATCCGCCGGCCGCAACGGATACGCGCTTGCCCAGGACATCGATGATCGTATTCGCAACCTGACCGCGGTGCGACTGGTGTCGGATATCGCGGATGCGATGGAAGAGAACCGGATCAAGCTCTTCGGCCAACAAATTCGCTCTATCGAGAGCCCGTGGACCCCACAAAGGCGCATCGAGGTGCTCGCGCGCCTTGTCGACGAATGTGGGAACGTGGTGTCACCTGCCCATTTCATTCCGGCGGCCGAACGCTTCGGCATGGCGGCGACACTGGATCGCTGGATCTTCAGGCAGGCTCTGACGCAGTTCGAAGATTACCTTCGGGATGATCAGGGCATGATGCTCGGCTTCAACCTTTCCGCGCAAACATTGAGCGCACCGGATCTCTGGAAGTTCGTACAGACGACCATGGAGGAGACCGGCGCGCGGGCCGAAAACATCGTTTTCGAGATTACGGAAACCGCCGCCGTAACGAATTTTCGCGTTGCCGAGCGCTTCGTTCGGACTGTCAGGAGGGCAGGTTGCAGGGTCGCGCTTGATGACTTCGGCGCCGGTCTAAGTTCGTTCGCCTATCTTCGCCGCTTCGCGGTCGACAGCGTGAAGATCGACGGAGCGTTCGTGCGCAATGTCGCGCGCAACAGGTTCGATCGAGCGATCGTTTCTTCGGTCGGCTGCATCGCGCGTGATTTGGGGTTCGACGTCATCGCCGAGAAGATAGAAGACCCGGCCGCCCTTCCGGTTCTTGGCGACCTCAATGTAAGCTTCGTCCAGGGATTTCTCCTGCACCAACCCGAACCGCTCGAGGATATCGCGCGGCGCGAATGGGCAAAGATTTCTCCCCCATCCCGCCGTAAGGTCCAACAACGGTAGATGATTGCGGGTGGAATCACCCACCACCCTCCGCTGTGCACCTCGCAAAAATTGCATTATTGCAGTTAGAATGGACACGGAGCATTACTGATTCGTATTTTAGCGGGTCGGTTGGAAGGCGAGGAAAGCGGAAATGGCAACGGTTCTTGTTGTCGACGACGATCAATTCGACCGGTCGCTGATCGTAAGGAACCTGATGCGCGTGTTGCCTGACGCCGACATTGTGGAAGTCTCCGACAGCGGCAAGGCGGTACAGGTGTTTCAGGACAAGAAGCCGAAACTCGCAGTCCTGGATATCAGGATGCCCGCTCCCGACGGTTTCGACGTGTTGAGCGAAATACGAGCCAATCCCGAGTATGACGGTTGCAGCGTCATTATGCTGTCGGGTTCCACCAGCGCGAATGATGTTCAAAGATCGCGTAATCTTGGGGCCAATGACTACGAGGTGAAGCCCGATTCACTTGGCGGATATCGGGAATTGGCCGAAAAACTGGCCAGCAACTGGCTCTAAAGACTTCAGTCGACCACGGCCCCGTCGACGACGCTAGACAGGAAGCTGCAGAAGTCATCCATGCCCTGCAAAGGGCGCAATCCACGGCCCAGGATCTTCTGCCTGTTAACTAAATATTAACCATCCCAACTGGAAAGATTATTTCCGGAATAAGTCAACATCGGTGGTGAACCAGTAGCAGTGTAGCCTTTCGTGATCTGTCCTGGCGTGTCGCTCAGTCCTTCGCGAATCTCGTAAGCTTTTTCTCGAGTTTTCGAAACGGAACCGCTTGTAGCGGGGGAGGTCCGAATGCCCACGATCCTGTTGATCGACGACGACGAGAACATGCACAAGATATTCCGGTGCTATTGCCGGATGGGCGGCCGCACCGACTACGAGATCGTCGGAGTAAAGACGCTCGAGGCCGGCCTGCATGTAATGCGGCAAACGACACTGGATGCGGTGTTGCTGGACAACCGGCTACAACCGTTTAGTGATATCCGGGAGACCCTGCCGCATATCACGAGCGAAATCGGATCGGCCAAGCTCTACGTGATATCGGCCCATATCGATGAACCGTATCTCTCGGGCCGGGAAATTCCCGGCGTCGACAAGGTCATCGACAAGTTCGAGCTGCGTAACGAGATCACGGGCGGCGTGCTCAATCTACAGGCGGCGTGAAGCTTCATACACCGCTACCATAACAACTGGACGCGGCGCTCGGGAAGCGTTCCGGTCTCCATTCCATGAGTGCAATCGACGCACGGCCACGCACTTCCGTCGTTACAACTTTCGTCAAATTGCCATCCAAACAATGACAAGTCCTTCAGCGCTGGGAGGCTATCGCACTCCCAAAGAAGGAGTCTGTAAATGAGTACGATTTCATCGCTTTCGAGCGGCATCGGCCTTGGAGGCAGCAGTAGCAGCAGTGGTTCGTCGTCATCGGCAGAGGAGACGCAGAGCGAAAGTACGGCCGCAAGCGGAACGAGCACGCAGGGTGGATCAAGCCAGAGCGGCTCCACTTCAAGCACCGGCAGTTCGCCATATGGCGCCGGCCAGACGTCCGGATATTCGGATTCGCAATCCGGTGACCAAAGCGGCTTTGGGCAGTCCGCGTCCACCTCGAGCGAGTCCCCACGGTCGGCCGTCGCGAGGTCTGCCCCTGAATTGAACGAGCCTGCTTCGGAGCCCGGCACGTTGGCCGATGAAGCTAACCTTCGAGAGGCGGCCATCAAGGCTCAGCGTGACCTCATCAGTGAGCAAGCGCTTGCGAAGGTTGCCACCAGCGACGTCGCCATCACGATCCTGACAGGTGGCGAGAGCCAGCCTGCCGATCCAGTTGCGGAGGATATCACCGCAATCGCGGCCGGTTACCGCAAGTCGTACTAACGCCCATCAGGGGCGGGATAGCGAGCACTACGCGTCTTGGCCTCGCCCCTGATAGCCTTTCTCCCTTCCTCCGGGTTTCCGCTTTCAGGTGTAGGCCGATTCCTCGACGGATCAACACGCGATACCCGATCGATCCGGCACGGGCTCGAAAGGGTCAGCTATGGGAGCGCGGCGATTGCCGCCAGCGGATCGCGTGTTATGGTCCGGGTCTCACGATAGGGAGAGAAAGCCATGCTGCCGTTGTTCGAGATGCTGGCGAACGCCCAGAACGGAGAGGCGATCCGCCGTGTCGCGGAGCAATACGCGCTTTCGCAGAAGCAGGCTGAGGAGGCACTGGCCGCGCTGATGCCGGCATTCTCGGCCGGCCTCAAGCGCAATGTTTCCGATCCAACGGGGCTAGCCAGTTTTCTGCAAGCTCTATCGGGCGGACACCATGCACGCTACTTCGAGGATATGGGCCGAGCCTTCTCGCCGGCGGGGATCGAGGAAGGCAACGGCATCCTCGGCCACCTTTTCGGGTCGAAGGACGTCAGCCGCGCGGTGGCGGCACAGGCGGCGCAAATGACAGGGATCGGCCAGGAGGTTCTCAAACAAATGCTTCCGGCCGTTGCCGCGGCCATGATGGGCGGTCTCTACAAGCAGTCGACGGGCCAGATGGCCGGGGCGCCATCGCCTTCAGGGGGAATGACCAACCCGCTCGGTCAGCTGATGGAGCAGATGACCGCCTGGCAGAACGCCATGACGGCGGCATCGAAACCGCAACCGGAGCGGCGCACCACCAGTCCCCTCGACAATCCGTTCGGACAGATGATGGAGCAGATGTTCGGAAACGGCGGCAGGCAAGAGGGTCAGCCTGGCGCCGGATTCAATCCTATGGGTGCGGACAACCCGCTGGGCAAGATTTTCGAGGACATGCTGAAGGGCGGGTTCGGCCATGTCCAGCAGCCCGGCGCGGAGCCGCCGCGCTCCACGCCGGAACCGGAATCGCCGCCCGAGAAGAGCGGCAATCCGTATGGCGAATTGTTCGGTGAGATGCTGGAGGCCGGGCGCAAGTCGCAGGAACAATACCAGCGTTCGATGGAGTCGATCTTCGACCAATATCTGGTGGGCATGAAGAAACGGCCGGACTGAGCTTCATCGTCCACGACCGAATCTGATCGTTGGCCGCCACAGCCGAAATCCCGTACGCAATCAGCTTCCCTTCGGCGTGACGATCTGCGGCGCGCCGGTTGCCATATTCGTTGCGACATGAGGTAGCCCGGCAGACTTCCAGCCGCCGAACCCACCCTCCATTTGGGCGATGCGATCGAAGCCGCTCTCGAGAGCCATCATCGCGACCCTGCGGGACCGCGCGCCAGAGCCGCAATAGAAAACGACCGGCTTCGCGTCGTTTTCCGGCAGGTTCTCGGCCTTGAAAAACGACATGGGCGCCAGCATCGCACCCTCGACATGCTCGAACATGAATTCCGCCGGCGTGCGGACGTCGACGAGGACAATCTTGCCGTTCGCGTAGGCGTCGGCGACTTCCTGCGGTGTCCAGGTGTCGAGTACGCCGTGTTCGGTTTCTTCAGTGTTCATCAGGTTTCCTTTTAGCGGGTCACAAACGGTTGAGCGGAATGCGCAGATAGCTGTGGCCGTCAGCCTCGGTCTCCGGCAGCCGGCCTCCCCGCAGGTTGACCTGCAGTGCATGCAGCATGCGGTCGGGCAGCGGGAGCGTCGCGTCGCGCTTTTCGCGCAACGCCACGAACTCCGCCTCCGAGACGCCGCCGCCAATATGAACGTTGCCGTCCCGGTGTTCGGAAACGGTTGCTTCCCAAGCTGCCTCGTCACGATTGTCGTTGCCGTAGTCGTGGCCGACGAAAAGGCGTGTTTCGTCGGGCAGCGCCAGCAGGGACTGGAGGGACGAATAAAGCTCGCGTGCCGAGCCGCCCGGAAAGTCGCAACGCGCCGTACCTGTGTCGACATGCATAAACGTGTCGTTGACGAAGGCGGCATCGCCGATCACGTAGGTCACGGAGCCGAGCGTATGGCCTGGCGTCAGCATGACCCTGATGCCAAGAGTGCCGAATTCCAGTTCTTCGCCCTCGGCGACCAACCGGTCGAAATGGCTATCGACATCGAAGGCATTTTGCTGGTGATAGAGGTCGCGCCAGAGATCGGCGATGTCGCGTGCCTTCTCCCCAATTGCCGCGGGTGCATTCAGCTTCTCGCGTAGATAAGACGACGCCATGAAGTGATCGGCGTGCGGATGAGTATCCAGAATCCATGCAACGGACAATCCCTTCTTCTCGACGAAAGACAGGATCTCGTCCACTGACTCCGTCGATGTCCGCGCATTGGCCGGTTCGAAATCGAGAACCGCATCGATGATGACGCACGTGTCGCTTTGGGGATCGGCGGCGACATATTGGATACTACCCGTCGCCTCGTCGTAAAATCCGGTAACTTCCGGAGATCCGTTTCCGCGCGATGGGCTTGTCTTTGTCAGCATGTCTCGCTCCAAAACATTCAATATCTGCTATATGAATGGCGCGGTAGCAAATTCGTTCCTGCGCTTCAGGACGAATGCCGCGCTTGACCGCGCACCGGCCATTGGCGTTATTGGCGCAATGTCAATTCCGCCCGGCCGATCCGATTCTGTGCGCTCGAACATCGCCGAATATTCGGTTTCCGAGATTTCGTTCGCCATCAAGCGCACGGTCGAGGACAGGTTCGAGCGCGTGCGGGTGCGGGGCGAGGTTTCCGGTTATCGCGGGCCTCACTCCTCGGGTCATGCTTATTTCACTCTGAAAGATGACAAGGCGCGGATCGACGCCGTCATCTGGCGGGGGGCGTTTTCCAAGCTCGCGTTCAAGCCTGAGGAAGGGCTGGAGGTGATCGCGACGGGCAAGCTGACCACTTATCCCGGCTCGTCGAAATACCAGATCGTCATCGACAATATCGAGCCGGCCGGTGCCGGCGCTCTGATGGCACTGCTTGAAGAGCGGCGCAGGAAGCTTGCCGCGGAGGGGCTGTTCGACACGTCGCGCAAGCAGCTTCTTCCCTATCTGCCGCGCGTGATCGGAGTGGTGACGTCGCCGACCGGCGCAGTCATCCGCGACATCATGCACCGCATCAACGATCGCTTCCCGCTGCATGTCATCGTCTGGCCTGTTCGGGTGCAGGGCGAGACTTCGGCAACCGAGGTAGCGGCGGCGATCGAAGGTTTCAACGCGTTTGACGGTTCCGGCGGATTGCCGAAACCGGACATTCTGATCGTCGCCCGCGGGGGCGGCAGCCTTGAGGATCTCTGGGGGTTCAATGAGGAAATCGTCGTGCGCGCGGCGGCAAACTCAATGATTCCGCTGATTTCGGCCGTGGGACACGAGACCGACTGGACCCTGATCGACAATGCCGCCGACGCGCGTGCGCCGACACCGACCGGGGCAGCAGAGATTGCCATTCCTGTGAAGGCGGAACTGCAGGCCCTCACCGCGCAACTCGGTGCGCGCCTCGGCAGCGGGATCGGGCGGCTGGCGGACCGCAAGCGCGAGGCATTGCGCGCCGCGCGGCGCGGCATGCCGGCACCCGACGGCCTGCTTGCCATGCCCCGCCAGCGGTTTGATGCCGCGGAATTTCGGCTCGGCCACGGACTGAAAGCCGGTGTCACCGCCCGGCGCAATGCTTACGGCCTTCTTGCGAACAGACTCTCGCCGAATTGCCTGACCGCGCTTCTCGACCGCGACCGCTCGGCCTTCAGGCAGCAGGCGCGCGATCTTCCGCGGGCGCTGGAAAATGTCGTGAGCCGGAAACGCGAGGCGCTTTCGTCGCGCGCGTCGCGCCTCTCGATCGCCGGGGTGGAGCGCCAGAGCCGGAACGCTGGCGAACGGCTGTCGATGCTGTCGTCACGCCTCATTCGCGCAATCGAAAACCGGCTCGTCACGGTCAGAGGCGGGCTGGAGCAAAAGGAACGGCTTTTGAAGAGCCTGTCCTATGAGGCGGTGCTGGAACGCGGTTTCGCCCTCGTTCGCGACGAGGCCGGCGTCCCTCTCAAGCGGGCCGCGGATGTGAAGAAAGGCTCGGCGCTGGTCATCGAGTTCGCCGGACGGCAGACGATCGACGTCGTCGCAACGGAACACGGCAAGAAGCCGGCGAACCGGACTTCCGGTCCAAGGAAGCCGCCACAGCAGGGGGATCTCTTCTGACGGGGTTCAAGTCCGCTGAAAATGGTACGAGCGGGTGGATTTGAACCACCGACCTCTGGAGCCACAATCCAGCGCTCTAACCAACTGAGCTACGCCCGCACACAGCGATGGTGCAAGCGCACGCATACCGGTCATCAAATGAATTTGCAAGACCGTCTGAAGCCGGGTTTCACGGCTGCAGAACCGAAAACGAAAAAGGCCGGAATCAATCCGGCCTTCTCGTCATGCGCAGCACCGCGGGGAGGAGCGCGGCGGCGCAACACTTTGGTTGGGCTTGGCCCGATCAGGCAGCTTTGACGTTGGCGACGGCCTTCTCGGTCGCAGCCTTGGCCGGCGCAGAAACGGCTTCGAAGGCGTCCTTGGAAACGTTCTGCAGTTCCTTGGCCTGGTCGACAGCCTGCTCAGCCTGCTTGCGCACGAAAGCGCCCTGGACTTCGAAAGCCTCGGAAACGGACTTTACGCCGAGAAGCTTTTCGAGGTGCGAGAAGCCGGCTTCGGCATTAGCGCGCATGATGTTGATGGCGGTCAACGACAGCTTCCTGCTATGGTCCTGAGCGGACTCGACGGTGGTTTCGACGGTCTTCTGGGCGTCCTCAATCGAGGCCTTCATCTGGTCGTATGCCTCCTTCGACTTCGTCATACCCTGCTCGGCAAAGGTGCGGAACTGGTCGGCGAACGGAGCGGTGTCCATTGCCGGAAATGCGAAGACGTCAGCGGTATTGGTTTTCGTGGTAGTCTTAGCCATTTTGTAACTCCATCGGTGTTTGTGAGCTGCACCCTATATAGCACGATTTTTGTGCATTGCAACATTTTGTTGCGTTGCACAATTTGCATGGCTTGCATGCGCGGATCCGTTAACTACAGATGTAAGATGGTTCGGCGGTTTTTCCCGTTCCGCTGGACGTGCGCGCGCCGAGATGGCAATTAATTTTTCGTTAACTTGCGGCCTTCCGGTCGGCGCTTGAGAAATAAGTATGCCCGAAACCACGACCAATCACTCCTTCATCGACGTCGCTGCCTGGGACGGCGTGCGCGAGCGGTTCGTGGACGGCTTCCCGATGGCGGTGCTCGCCGAAGACGTGGACGAACTGCTTTGGGTCAACGGGCCTGCCGCGGCCCTTTTCGGTTTTGCCTCGATCAGCGAGTTCGAGGCGGAAGGAGTGGCGGGCATTCCCATTGCCCTGCGCCAGATCCGTACCGCCGCGTCGCGCATTTCGGATGGGGGCGAGATGCGTACGCTCCTGCGCGTGACGTCAGGCCTGACCAGCAAGCTCCTGCCGGCGTCCGTACGACGGATCACCGGCGGCAATGGCGAAAATTATGTCGCGGTGCTGCTCGAGGACGGAAAGGCCGCAGAAGACGGCGCGGACAGGAGCGCCAACGCAATCGCCGGTCTGGAAGAAGAGGGCGCGGGCGCGGCGCTTCTCGATGCTGAAGGCGAAGTCCTCGCCTCGAACACGCTCTTTACCGGGATGGCCATTCCGCCACAACAGATCAGAATACTGGTGGATGAGGTGGCGGGAGAAGACGACCGCCTGGTCAAGCGCCGGGTGCCGACCCAACAGGGGAGCAATATTCCGGTCGCCATCGCCAGGCTGACCGACAACCCCGCGCGTCACCTCATCATGGCCGTTCCGCTTACCGCCGCGGCCGCTCCGGTCGTCAGGGATAAAGAAAGCGAAGCCGTTCCGGCACCGGGGCAAGCCGAGGACGTCGCGGCGACAATGGCGCAAGACGACGCCCCGAAGCCCGCTGTGAAGCATGACAACGCCGTTCCGGCGGCGGACGGGGCCACTGCGCCTTCACCTGACGCCGGGACTGCGGGCGAGTCGGAACACTTCGTCGCCGATCTGGAAAGCAAATACGGGCCGGTGCGGTTCGTCTGGAAGACGGACAGCGAGGGGCGCTTCATCGACATATCCCCGGAATTTGCCGCGACCGTGGGGCCCAACGCCGCCGATGTGCATGGACGGACGTTCGAGGATGTCGCGCGCGTTTTCGAACTCGATCCGTCGGGCGAGATCAGTGCCTCCCTGATGCGCAGGGACACATGGTCCGGCAAGAGCGTGATGTGGCCCGTTCAGGGAACGGCAATGCGCGTTCCGGTCGATCTGGCCGCGCTTCCGTCCTACAGCCGGGAAAGGGTTTTCGAGGGCTATCGCGGTTTCGGTATTGTTCGCGTCAGCGAAGCAAGGCCGGACCCCGAAGAACTCGGCCTTTCGCTGGTTCCTGAGGCGCTGCCGGAAGAGGCCGTAACCGACCCCGAACCTCCGCAAGTCGAACCACCGGCTGAGTCAGAGCCGCCGCCCGAGGTACCGGACACGGCCGACAACCGTCCGCAGGAGCCGGTCGAGAGCGATAGGCCGCCGGAAGATCCGTTTCGCGGCGAGACCCCTGCCCTTGCGGCGATATCGCCGATCCCCAAGCGCCGGCAGGCCGACAAGATCATCGACCTCAACGCAAAGCGCCGCGAACGTCCGCCGGGAGAAAGCCTGAATCCGTCCGAACAGGCGGCATTCAAGCAGATCGGCGACGCGCTCTCCTGGGCGAGGACGCCCGAGGACGGAGACGAACCACCATCGGGCGAAACGGGCAGCGAGACGGAAACCGCCGGTGATGCCGGGGTCGCCGATCGCGCGGATGAGTCGCGCGGTACCCCTCCGCAGGAAGGCGAGGCTCCGGTGCAGGAGAAAACTCACGAGGCCGAATCCTCGAAACATTCGCCGGATCCCGCCCCGATCGATAACGCCGGCGACCGCGACCTCGCAGCATCCGGGACAGAAGACATCCTGCCAGAAATGTCGTCCGAGACGGAGACGGGCGAAAAATCTGCCTATCTTCCCTCGGCATTCGCGACGGGCCCGCACGAGGCGGCCAACGCCAACGACAAGGCTCCGGAAGGTCTAACCCCGGCGGTCCTCGACGAATTGCCGCTCGCCCTTCTCATCCACCGCCACGGCGTCCCGCTCTTTGCCAATCGCGCCTTCGCCGCCATGACCGGATACGAGAACGCGGAGGCGCTTAACGCGGCCGGCGGGATCGACGTGCTGTTCGGCGGCGAGCCGCCGCAGGACGGGATGGTGCACCTCGACCGTGCGGATGGCGACATGACCCCCGTCCGCGCGCACCTGCAAACAGTTCCGTGGCGCGGCGGCAACGCCCTGATGTTCGCTTTCGAGCCGCAATCCGCGCCGGCGGACATGGGCAATGAAGCCACGGACATCGCCCCCGGGGAAACGCAACTTGACGACGCGGCGGAACTGCGTGCGGTTCTCGACACCGCCACCGATGGCGTGGTCATGCTTTCCAATGACGGGGTCATCCGCTCTCTCAACGGCTCGGCGACGGCCTTGTTCGGCTACACGAGCAGCGAGGTGGAGGGAAAGAACTTCTCGATCCTGTTCGCGCAGGAGAGCCAGACGGCGGCGATCAACTACGTCCACGGCCTCGCCAACAACGGTGTCGCCAGCGTGCTGAACGAAGGCCTGGAAGTTCTGGGCCGCGAGAAGAACGGAGGGTTCCTGCCGCTTTTCATGACAATCGGACGGTTGGAGAAATCCAGAGGCTTTTGCGCGGTCGTGCGCGACATCACCGCGTGGAAACAGACGGAGCAAGCCCTGCTCGACGCGCAGCGCCACGCCGAAGCCGCGTCTTCGCACAAGACCGAGTTCCTGGCGAAGATTAGCCACGAGATCCGCACGCCGCTGAATGCCATCATCGGCTTTTCCGAGCTGATGGCCGAGGAGCGCTTCGGGCCGATCGGAAACGAGCGCTACAAGAGCTACCTGGCCGACATCAACAAGTCCGGCAAGCACGTGCTCGATCTCGTCAACGATCTGCTCGATATCTCGAAGATCGAGGCGGGCAAGCAGGAACTCGAATTCGATAGCGTGTCCCTGAACGGGGCAGTCACCGACGCCGTGGCAATGATCCAGCCTCAGGCCAACCGCAATCGCGTGATAATCCGGTCTAGTCTCGATGAGGAACTGCCGGATGTGGTCGCTGATTCCCGCAGCCTGAAGCAGATTGTCCTGAATCTACTGTCAAATTCGGTGCGCTTTACCCATTCGGGCGGCCAGGTGATCGTCAGTTCCAGTTACAATGCGCGCGGTGAGGTCGTGCTGCGGATCAAGGACACCGGCATCGGCATGTCGTCGCGCGAGATCGAAACCGCCCTGCAGCCTTTTCAGCAGGTCGCCTCGCTCGGGAGGATGCGCGGCGACGGGACCGGGCTCGGCTTGCCGCTGACCAAGGCGCTGGTGGAAGCCAACCGCGCCGAATTCGCAATCCAGTCGGAACCGGGCCGCGGCACCGCGGTCGAGATCGTCTTCCCGCCCTCACGCGTGCTCGCCAGCTAGCCCGTTCCGGCCTGACGAAACACTCCGAAAAAGAAAGGCGCCGGAATGGCGCCCGAAAAGGGTGTTGCTGAAAACTTGAGATGCCCGAAACGAGAACGGCGTCTCCAAATGCGTTACGATACTCTTAACGGGTATTCCTTAATGGCAGGTTAACGAAACGGCGAAACGCAGGGGCGCCCGCCAACCGCTCAAACCTGCAAGGCATTGAGATCGCGGTACAATTCCAGGACTTCAGGATTGGCGAGCGCTTCCTTGTTCCTCACCGGTCTGCCATGCACGATTTCGCGCACCGCCAACTCGACGATTTTGCCCGATTTCGTGCGCGGAATGTCCTTCACCGCGACGATCCGGGCGGGAACGTGGCGGGGCGAGGCGCCACTGCGGATGCGCGACCGGATCGCCTTCTCCAGATCGGCATCAAGTGTGACGCCGTCCGCCAGTCGCACGAACAGGACAACTCGGACGTCGTTATCCCAATCCTGTCCGATGCACAGCGCCTCCAGCACCTCGGGCATCTGCTCGACCTGGTTGTAGATCTCCGCCGTCCCGATGCGCACCCCGCCGGGGTTGAGCGTCGCGTCGGAACGTCCGTGAATGATCATTCCTCCATGACCGGTCCATTCGGCGAAATCGCCGTGGCACCAGACATTGTCGAAACGGTCGAAATAGGCGGCGCGATATTTTTCGCCATCCGGGTCGTTCCAGAAGCCGATGGGCATCGACGGAAACGCCCTGGTGCAGACGAGTTCACCCTTCTCGCCCGTGACCGGCCGGCCCTCGTCGTTCCAGACCTCGACGGCCATGCCGAGTCCGGGCCCCTGGATTTCGCCGGAATAGACGGGGAGGCCCGGCACGCCGAGCACGAAACACGAGACGATGTCAGTCCCACCCGAGATGGAGGCGAGATGCACGTCCTGCTTGATCGCGTCGTAAACGAAAGAGAAACATTCCGGCGACAGCGGCGAGCCGGTCGACGAAAGCACGCGCACCTTCGACAGGTCGTGGGTCTCGCGCGGGCGCAGACCGGCCTTGCGGACTGCATCGATATATTTGGCAGACGTGCCGAAATACGTCATTCCTTCCTGCTCGGCATAGTCGAACAGGACATTGCCGTCCGGTGCGAATGGCGAACCGTCATAGAGCAGAAGGGTCGCGCCGCTGGCGAGCGCAGAGACTAGCCAGTTCCACATCATCCATCCGCACGTGGTGAAGTAGAACACCCGGTCGCCGGGCCGGATATCGGCATGATACCGGTGTTCCTTTACATGCTGAAGCAGCGTGCCGCCCGCCGAATGCACGATGCACTTCGGAACGCCGGTCGTGCCGGACGAAAACAGGATATACAGCGGATGGGAAAACGGCAGCCGCACGAACTCTAACTCGACAGGCGCATGGCGGGCGAGCGCGGCTTCCATCGTCTCGGCGCTGGGCAGATTGGCGGCGACCTTCCCGGCATCGCCCAGGTAATCCACGATCAGCGTGTTGCGGACCGTCGGAAGGCCCGGCAGGATCTCGGCGAGCTTGTCGGCGATGGCGATGCGCTTGCCGTTATACCAGTACCCGTCGGTCGCGATGAACAGGACGGGCTCGATCTGCGAAAACCTGTCGAGCACGCCTTTCGGTCCGAAATCCGGCGAGCAGGAGGACCAGACCGCGCCGATCGAGGCGGCGGCCAGCATCGCTGCAATCGTTTCCGGCATGTTCGGCATCATCGCCGCAATGCGATCGCCCTCGCCTATGCCGAGCGCCCGGAAATGCTGCTGCAGCCTCGAAACGGTGTCGCGCAACTCCTGCCAATGCATGCGGCGCGAGGCCTTGTCCTCGCCGCGAAAGACAAGCGCGTCGCCGTCGCCCCCACGTGCCAGAAGGTTCTCCGCGAAGTTTAGTGTCGCCTCGGGAAAAAACCGCGCGCCGGGCATCCGGTCACCGTCCTCTAGGACCCCTGCACCCTTGTCGCCGACGATTCCGCAGTCGTCCCAGACGAGGCTCCAGAAGCTCTCGCGCTCGTCGATCGTCCATCGGTGGAAGGCGCGATAGTCTCCTTGCGACGCTCCGAACCTGGCTGCGGCGGTTCGCATCAACCCGGCCAGATTGGACGCTGCGATTCGGGTTTCGTCCGGGCTCCACAGCGGTTCGCCAACAGTCATTCCCACCCCTTTTTGCTATCGTTTGTGCACAATCTGGTAATGCGCGGCCCTCCGACCGGCAAGCCTTGAATTGAACTTACTTCCGTATACGCTCCCGCTAAAACAGATGTCCGGACGGCCGGACCGAAATCGTTACGGAAACGTCATGCCCAACAGCGCAGCACGCATCGTGATATGGCTCGCTGCGGGCGTGGTGTTGGTCGTGGCGGGCGTCTGGGCCGTGCTGCCTTGGTTCATTTCGAGCGAAGTGGTCCGAAGCGCCATCGAACGCCAGTTGGCCGACATCACCGGACAACCGGTCAATGTGGCCGGGCGCGTCGAAATTGACATTTTCCCCGCTCCTGTTGCCAGACTTCACAACCTGCGGGTACCAGGACCGAACGACTCGTCCGGCATGCCGCTCGGTGATGTCCTGACCATCGACATGCTCGAGGTCGGCATTCCGCTATCGAGTCTGATCGCCCGCGACCCGGGATTTTCCCAGTTCAGACTGGTGCGCCCCTCCCTGCGCGTCCACTTCCTCTCCGATGGCACGGTGAACCTCGCCCGATCCGGCGGACGGTTCAGCGAGGCCGTGGCCGCCATCCGGCGAAGCGAAAGCGCCGAGGCCCCCGGGGGGCTGCCTCTCGAAGCCCGGCAAGCCGGCTTCGGCGCCGTCACGATCGAAAACGGAACTGTCGAATTTATCGATGCCGCCGCGACTATGCCGGAAAAGATCACCGCCATCTCCGGCACGGTGACCTGGCCGCAACTGTCCGGCCGGCTGACCTCGTCCCTCAATGGTATCTGGCGCGGGGCCGTCTTTAGCCAGACGCTCGAAATGGACGAGGCCATTCGCCTGTTCGCCGGCCAGAGCGCCGCTGTGCGCTTCGGGCTGGACAGCGACATTCTCAGCTATTCCTTCGGAGGCACCGTGAGCACCGGGAACCCTCTGTTTGCGGAAGGCGCGGTGGCGCTCGAAACGCAATCCGTGCGCCAGGCGCTCGACTGGCTTGAATTGGATATCGAGCCAGGACGGGCGATCGGCGAAATGTCGCTCAAGGGCCAGATGCGTGTTGACGCTCATCGAATGCGCTTCGAGAACATGGACGTCGTATTGCAGGGCAATTCCGGGATGGGCGTGCTCGAAATCGGCCTCGGCAAAAAGAACCCGGATATCACGGCGACGCTGGATTTCGTCGACCTCGACATCCTCTCCTTTCTCTCCGCTTTCACCGGCGTCCCGCCAACCGCCGGGAGACTTGCGCAGCCTGTTTCCGCGGCCTTCATAGATCAACTGAACGTCGACCTGCGTCTCTCGGCCGCTCGCGCGACGGCCGGGCGCCTGGCGTTGACGGACGTCGCCGCCATCACCCGGATAACCGACGAATATGCCGTTTTCGAAATGGCCGAGGGCTCGGCTTATGGCGGCACCATGCAGGCGCGATTCAAGATCGGCCGCACGACGGACGGCCTTTCGGGCGAACTCGGCTTCTCCCACGAAAGGGTGAACACCGGCGCCCTCGCCGACGCGCTCGGCCTGACGGGCCTGATTCCGCGCGGACAGTCGACGGGCGATCTGCTCATCCATGCACCGATCGAGCGCTGGTCCGACCTGGTCACGCGCGCCAACGGCAAGGTCCAGCTCACTGTCGTTAACGGCCAGATCGCGGGCATCGGACCGCAGCTGTTTCTCGGCGCCGACGGGCAGCAGAGGTTCTTCCGCCTGCAGGATACGTCGCGCTCGACCGTAACCTTCGACACCCTGCGCATTCAGGGACTGGTGCAGGACGGAGTCGTCATCATCGAGAATGGTGCGATCGAGTATCCGCGGGTCACCATCGGCCTGAACGGCGTCATACCCTATGGCAGCCGTAGCCTCGCTCTGACCGCGATTGCCCGGAGCAAGGCGCGAACGAACGGAACCGGCGCGCCAGTCGTGCAACATTTCATCGGCGGCGCGTGGAGCAATCCATACGCGACCCCCATTCTGCTTCCGCAAACGGGTCCGTGAGAGCATGGTTAACCGGTCGTTACCGGCGTGGCGCGAAATTTAATGAGTTTTTAGACCTTTTGGCGATAATCCCCGGACTGCAGCGTGGTTGTGAGGTCTGGTGTTTCAACTGCTTGTCATGGTCATGAAGATTGTCTTTGCCTCGCTCCTGTGCGGGGCGGCGCTGTCGCTGTTCGATCTCTCGGCAGCAGATCTTCTGGCCAAGGCCGGTCTGACACCAGAAAACCTGCTGGAATTTGCAGGCAACGCGCTGGCATGGGCCATGCCCAATATTGTCCTGGGCTCAATGGTAATCGTACCCGTATGGTGCGTGGCCTATATGCTTCGGCCACCGCGCGGATAAGCTCAGGTCCGGCTCGCGGACTCTCTGACCACCCGACGCTTGTTGACCAGCGCGGCAATGATCACGCCGGTGGTAACCAGCCCGATCAGGATCGTGCAAACCGCGTTGATCTCCGGCGTCACGCCCAGACGCACCTGACTGTAGATCTTCATCGGTAGGGTGGTCGCGCCCGGCCCGGAGGTAAAGCTGGCGATCACGAGGTCGTCGAGCGACAGGGTGAAAGCGAGCATCCAGCCGGAAATCACCGCGGGAAAGATGATCGGAAGGGTGATGCGCATGAAGGTCTGGAACGGCGGACAGCCGAGATCCATGGCCGCTTCCTCCAGCGACCGGTCGAATGAAATCAGCCGCGACTGCACGACCACCGCGACGAAACACATCGAGAATGTGATGTGTGCCAGCGTTACGGTCCAGAATCCGCGCGCGAAGTCGACCGCGACGAAGAGCAAAAGCAGCGACAGCCCGGTTATTACCTCGGGCATCACCAGCGGCGCAAACACCATGCCCGTAAACAGGGTCCTACCGAAGAAACGGGAATGGCGGACCAGCGACACGGCGGCAAGCGTGCCGAGGAGGGTCGCCACGGTGGCCGAAAGCAGGGCGACGCGTATCGTGACCCAGGCCGCGTCAATCAGGCCCTGATTGCGGAACAGTTCTCCGTACCACTTCGTCGAAAATCCGCCCCAGACGGTGACGAGACGGGACTCGTTAAACGAGTAGATGATGAGCAGCACGATCGGCAGATACAGGAACGCGAAGCCGAACACGACCGACGCAATGTTGAAGGATGTCCAGCGGCCGCTCATTGCGCCGCCCTCTGTGCGCGCGCCTGGGCATTCTGGAAAAGTACGATCGGCACGACCAGGACCAGCAGCAGCAACGTCGCCACGGCTGCCGCGACCGGCCAGTCGCGGTTGTTGAAGAACTCTGTCCAGAGTGTCTTGCCGATCATCAGGGTGCGCGTTCCCCCGAGCAGGTCGGGGATGACGAACTCGCCCATGGCCGGGATGAACACGAGCAGGCAGCCCGCCAGCACGCCCGGCAGCGCCAGCTGCGCGGTCACCTTCCAGAAGGCGCCGAAGGCGGTACAGCCGAGATCAAGCGCCGCTTCGATCAGCGAATAGTCGAGCTTTTCAAGGTTGGCATAAATCGGCAGCACCATGAATGGCAGATAGGAATAGACAATCCCGATGAAGATGGCAGTCTCGGTGTTCAGGATCGCGAGCGGCCGGTCGATGAGTCCGAGTGCGAGAAGGAACTGGTTGAGCAGCCCCTCGGGCTTGAGAATGCCGATCCATGCGTAGACACGGATCAGGAAACTGGTCCAGAAGGGCAGGATCACGAGCATCAGAAGAACCGGGCGCAGGCCCTGCGGCGCGCGCGCCATCCCGTAGGCGAGCGGAAAGCCGACGAGAAGCGTCAGGAACGTCGCTAGGAGCGCGATCCGCAGGCTCGAGAGATACGCATTGATGTAGAGCGAGTCTTCGAGAAGAAACTCGAAATTTCCCCAGGTGAGCTGAGAAAGCTTGTCGAAAATCGCCCGCCACCCCTCTTCGAGATCGAACACCGGCAAATAGGGCGGCATCGCAATCGCCGGCTCCGAAAGCGAGATGCGGAAGACGATCAGGAACGGTAGCAGGAAGAAGACAAGCAGCCAGAGATACGGAATAAGGATGACGAGGCGGCGTGCGACTGCTTTCATCATCTTCCCGTCACCGTGTGAGCAGGATGCCGGCATCCGGCGCGAAGGACACCCAGATCCGGTCCTCGTGACCGATGGGATCCTCGACCTCGCGACGCGAATTCATGACCGACGCCTTGACGATGGCGCCGGTATCGAGACGGACGTTGAAAAGCGTCATGTCGCCTAGATAGCCGACATCCCAGACTTCGCCCTCGGCCGCGTTGGCTCCGTTCTCCGGCCTGTTTCGGGAAACCCTGATCTTTTCCGGGCGGATCGCGAGCCAAACCTTGTCACCGGCCCCGGCCCCGGACTCGCCGGTCACGCGTATCGCAAGACCGTCCTTGCCCGAAATCTCCGTCATTTCGCCGGAAACCGTCTCCACCGTACCTTCCAGCATGTTTACGCTGCCGACGAAATCGGCGACGAAACGCGAGCTCGGCGCCTCGTAGATTTCCGCCGGGGTGCCGATCTGCAGTATCCGCCCGCTGTCCATGACGGCGATCCGGTCGGACATGGTCATCGCCTCCTCCTGATCGTGCGTGACGATCATGAAGGTCAGGCCGAGTTCCTGCTGCAGGTCCATCAGTTCGAACTGCGTTTCTTCCCGCAGCTTCTTGTCAAGCGCACCGAGCGGCTCATCGAGAATCAGCAGCTTGGGGCGCTTGGCGATGGCGCGGGCGAGCGCCACGCGCTGACGCTGTCCTCCCGACAGTTGGTGCGGCTTGCGCTTTCCGAATTCGCCCAGCTTGACGAGCTTGAGCATATCGGCGACGCGCTGGTCGACGGCGCCGCGTGCCATCCCTTCCTGGCGCAGGCCGAAGGCGATGTTCTGCTCCACCGTCATATGCGGGAACAGCGCATAGGACTGAAACATCATGTTGACCGGCCGGCGGTGCGGCGGGACGCCCTTGAGGCTGCGCCCCTCCAGAAGGATGTCGCCCGCGGTCGGCTCCTCGAAGCCTGCCAGCATGCGCAACAGCGTGGTCTTGCCGCAACCGGACGCACCGAGAAGCGAAAAAAACTCGCGCTCATAGACATGCAGGGTGAGATCGTCGACGGCCGTGAAATCGCCGAACCTCTTCGTGACGTTCTCAAAGGCGATGTAGGGTCGGGACGCGGGGTCGTTCCACGGCGCGAATGTCCGCCGGATATTGCCAAGCGATTTGGTCATGATGCGGCCTGTCGTTCCCCAGGATGCAGCCGGCGGGCAGGCCCCGGCAGTCGCGCCGGGGCCTGTTTGTGTTGCACGCGGCCTACTGGCCGGTGGTCACCTTGGTCCACACCCGAGTCAAGGCGCGCTGCTCGCGCTGTCCCTTCGGCGAGGTGGTGTAGAGCCGCTGGACGGTCTCTTCGTCGGGATAGATCGCCGGATCGCCGATCACGTCCTCGTTGAGGAGTGGCTTCGAGGCCGCGTTGCCATTGGCGTAATAGACGTAGTTCGATGCCTTGGCGATCGCTTCCGGGGTCATGATGTAGTTGAGGAACTCATGCGCCTCCTCCACATTCTGTGCGTCGGCGGGGATCGCCATGTTGTCGAACCACATCAACGCACCCTCTTTCGGGATGATGTATTCGACTGTTACGCCCGCATCGGCTTCCGCAGCCCGGTCGCGCGCCTGCAGAATGTCGCCCGACCAACCGACTGCCAGGCAGATGTCGCCATTGGCGAGCGCGTTGATGTATTCGGACGAGTGGAACTTGCGGATATGGGGGCGGATCTTCAGCAGATGCTCTTCCGCCTTGGCGAGGTCGTTCTCGTCGGTCGAATCCGGATCGAGGCCGAGATAGTTCAGTGCCGCGGGAATGACTTCCTCCGGTGTGTTCAGGAAGTAGACGCCGCAATCCTCGAGCTTGCTGACGACGTCGGGGTCGAGCGCCAGCGCCCAGCTGTTCAGCTCGGCATCATCGCCAAGCCGCTCCTTCACCTTGTCGACATTGATGCCGATGCCGGTGGTGCCCCACATGTAGTTGATCGCGTGATTATTGCCGGGATCGTACTTTTCCAGTCGCTGCTGAATTGCCGGGTCCATGTTTTCGAGGTTCGGCAGTTTTTCCTTGTCGAGCTCCTGGAACACGCCGGCCTGGATCTGGCGCGCGAGGAATGTTCCGGTCGGAACCACGATGTCGTAGCCGGTCGAGCCGGCGAGCAGTTTGGTCTCGAGGATCTCGTTGGAATCGAAAACGTCGTAGACGACCTTGATTCCGGTTTTCTTGGTGAACTCCTCGAGGACCGACTCGTCGATGTAATCCGACCAGTTGTAGATATTGACCACGCGCTCCTGCGCGACGGCGGTGACGGCCATCGCTGCAAAGGCGGCAACGGTGGAAAGAAGCAGTTTCGAACGGATCATCTGTTACTCCCTGATGTTCGGCCGGCGCCGCTCTCCCTGTGCGTCGCGCGACCGTGATTGACGAGACTATTGAGGAAAAATCTCGCTTACAAGGCATTTCACGCAGCAGCTTGTGCCGCAAAATCAGTCGGTTGACGGCGCATCTCAAAGATAGGTGGTGCGCTCCAGCGGCGTGATCTCGGCCCAGAACGCCAAAATCTCCGAACGCTTCAGATCCTTGTAGATCTTCGACAGCTCCGGCCCCAGCGCGCGGTCGCAAAATTGCCCGGACTGGGTCAGTTGCAGTGCGTCATCCATGTCGTCGGGAAGCAGTTCCGCGCCCGCGCTGTCATAGGCGTTGCCGGTCACCGGAGGGGGCGGCGCGGCCTGCTTTTCCAACCCGTCCATCATGGCCTGAAGAACCGCGCACAGGACGATATACGGGTTGGCGTCCGCACCGGCTATGCGGTGTTCCACCCTGCGGTTTTCCTCGGTCGAGGCGGGAATCCGCAACGCAACCGAGCGGTTGTTCTCGGCCCATACGGCGCGCGTGGGCGCATACGAGCCAGGCTGGATGCGGCGGAAGCCGTTCCAGGAATTGATGAACAGCAGCAGCGCCTGCGGCATAGTACGGATCAACTCGGCGATCGCGCCGCCGAGGTTCCTTTCGCCCGCTTCTCCGGCAAAGACGTTCCGTCCGTCGCGATCGAGCATCGAGGCGTGCACGTGCATTCCGTTGCCCGCATACTCGATGAAGGGCTTGGCCATGAACGTCGCCTGCAGGCCGTGCTTGCGCGCAAAGCCGAAGACGATCCGGCGCAGCATGATCACGTCGTCGGCGGCGCGCAGGGGATCGCAGCGGTGCTTGAGGTTGACCTCGAACTGTCCCGGCGCGGCCTCCTTGATGATGGTGTCGATCGGCAGGTCCTGCGCTTCGGCCGCCGCACGGATGTCGTCGAACAGCCCGCCATATTCATCGAGATCGTCAAGGCCGTACATGCGCTGCCGGTCCGGACCGGAGGATGCGCCGACCGGCGCCGGCATGCCGTCATCCCAATCGGTCCCGGGTTCGAGAAGGTAGAACTCCAGTTCGAAGGCAACCACGGGATAGAGCCCGCGCTTTGCCAGCGCCTTGGTGATGCGCGCCAGAGCGTTACGGCAGTCATAACGAAGGGGGTCGCCCTCCGGCGTGAAGCCGCGCAGCAGAACCTGCGCGGTCGAGCGCTTTGCCCAAGGTACGCGTGACAGGGTGCCCGGCACCGCGCGGAAGAAGCCGTCCCGGTCGCCGGATTCGATGTGCAAGCCCGTTTCCGGCACTTCCCTGCCCCATATGTCGAGCCCGTGAATCGACATCGGGAAATTGACGCCCTCCTGAAACGCCTTCTTGAGGCTGTCGGCGGGCGCCCACTTTCCGCGCATCACGCCATTCGGATCGACCAGCAGAAACTCCACTGCCTGGAGATCAGGGTGGGCGGTCATGAAGGCTTCGTATTCGTCTAATGTCGGGGATTTGTCGAAAGAGGAAAATTCCGCTGGATTGATCGGCGGCAAGATTGCACCAGTGCGCTGTTGACGTTGCAGCCAAATGGATGGCCTTGCCGCCGATTTGTCAATCTCGGCGCGAGCTGACGGATAACCACTGCCGGTACCGCCCCTGCGGTGGTGCGCGGACGGGCGTCGCGCTAGTGTTCGACTGCGGCCAACAACTGAGAAGGACAAGCGATGCTCGGATTCCTCATACGCGTGGTGATCGTGGCGCTGGGGCTATGGGTTGCCTCGAAAATCATCCCGGGCGTGGAGATAAGCGACGCGACATCGCTGGCTTTGGCGGCCTTGGTGCTCGGCGTCATCAACGCCTTCGTCCGGCCCGTGGTGGTCATCATGACGCTGCCGCTGACGATCCTGACGCTCGGCCTCTTCCTGCTGATCATAAACGCGGCGATGCTTTCGCTGGCCGCATGGATGCTTGACGGCATGACGGTCGCCGGCTTCTGGCCTGCCTTCTTCGGCGCGATCGTGATCGCGATCACCGGCTGGATTGCCTCGTCCTTCATCGGCGATCGCGGCAGGGTCGAGACCATCACCTACACCCGCGACTGACCCGGAGCGTTCATCTCGCGCCTGGTGCGACCTGCCTGCGCGCATCGGCAGCCTCCTCGCATGCCCCCTCCGGACAGATGCCCAGATTCCCACGGTGATGCCGACGAGCTTGCGGAGCCAGCGCGGGACGGGTTCAGCGTGAAGTTCGTAAAACGCGTCTTCCTCTTTCGGTTTCATCTGTGCCAACGAATTCAGTGGCACCGGCACAATCGGATATGGAAATGTCATCCGGGCCTCCCGGGCTAATTATCTTTTCAAATATGGAATATAATCCGGTAGGAGTTGGGGAATACACGTCCCAAAAATGCAATCGGTATTTCAAAAATGAAAAATATCAGATGGGACGATTTACAAGTCTTCGCCCACGTGGCCCGCTCGGGCGGGCTTTCCGGGGCCGCCGCAACTCTCTCGCTGAGCGCGCCAACGGTGGGGCGGCGGATGCTGGCACTGGAACAGGCGACCGGAAAGTCGCTCTTTGTCCGATCGCGCACCGGCTATGTTCTGACGCAGGACGGCCGGGCGCTGCTGCGCAAGGTGCAGGCTATGGAGGCAAGTGCAAAACCGGTCGAGGAATGGATATCCACCGACGTGGAACGGCCGGCGATTCGCATCTCGGCGGGCACATGGACAGCAAATTTCATCGCCGACAATTTCGTGCGGCTATGGACACCAAACGACCCGTTTCGCATCTGCTTCAAGACGACGGAAGCGCGCTTGGACATTACCCACCGCGAGATCGAGATCGGCATCCGGAATCAGTCGGCCGAGGGCGGCAATCTCGCCTCCCGGCGAACCGTCGAGGTCAGCTTCGCTCCCTATGTGGCGCGCAATCATCCGAACCCGAAAGGCAGCGAATGGGTTTCGCTCGGCTCGGACGAGGCGATCACGCGCTCCGCCCGGTGGCTCCTCACGCAGCAAGACGCCTCGATCTGCGCCTGGGCCAACACGCCCTATACGCTGCGCGATCTTGTGCGAGCCGGAGCCGGCAAGGGCGTGATGCCGTGCTTTGCAGGCGACCGCGACCCGCAGCTAATGCGGGCCGGCCCATTGATCGCAGAACTGGCGGACACCCAGTATCTGGTTATGCACAATGACGACCGGCACCGCCCGGAAGTGCGCAAGGCAATCGACAGGCTCCACGCCCTGTTCCGGGACCATGCCGAGTTGTTCCGCGGCGACCGGCCGATCGGTGCGGCGGGAACGGACGACGCCTAACCGAAATCGAACGCGCTGAGCCCTGCCACCATCTCGTCGAGGCCGAGCGGCCGGGTGATCGGTGGTTCGGCGCGGGCAAGGCATCCGGCCCGTTCGCAGACCCGGCACGCCGGCCCGACGGGCACCTTCAGGAGGTCGCCGGCAGTCCCGGGGAGCGCAGCCCCGTAAACGATCTGGTCGCGGTGGGCGAGGTCGCAGCCCAGCAGCAGCGCCGTGCGGCGCGGCTGTTCCTGAAACGCGCCTTGCGGCCCTTCCAGCGTGCGCGCCATCACCAGGAATACGGCGCCATCGGGCATCTCTACCGCCTCAACGGCAATGTGCCCGGGCTGCGAGAAAACGCGATGCACGGGAAGTTTCGGGCAGCCGCCGCCGAAACGGGCCTGCGGATATCCGGCAGCGCCGGCGCGGCGGAACCGGTTTCCGGCGTGGTCGACCTCCAGCATGAAGAACGGGATTCCTGAGGCTCCGGGACGCTGCAGCATGGTCAGACGGTTGGCAGCCTGTTCGAACGACACCCGGAAGCGCGACCGCAGGACGTCGATGTCGTAGCGGGTGCGCTCGCACGCCTCGAAAAAGGCCCGGTACGGCATCATCAGCGCGTGAGCGGCATAGCGCGCAAGTTCGAACCGCGCGATGCGCCTTGACTCGTCATTCGACAGTTTCAGTTCGGCGATTTCGGCGTCGACTGCCACGCGCATCCGCAGCAGCGATGCCTCCATCGCCACCTCCCGCAGCTGGTCGTAGGGCGACAGCCGCTCGGAGATGAAGAGCCGGTTGGAGTGGCGGTCGTAGCGGCGCCGCCATTGCGGCATCGTGGCAACCGGCAGCACCTTGACGACGATCCCGTGATCGGCGCGCAGCCATCCCTTCAGCGCCCCAAGGAGATCGTCACCGGGGGACAGCAGCTTGACGAAGGCTTCTGCCTCCTCTTCCAGCGTGGCGAAATGGTTGGGCCGTCTTTCCAGCGCATCGCGCACCTCGTCCACGGGCAGGCGCGCGCCCGACAACTTGGTTTCGTGACCCTCACGCGCCAGCAGGTCGGACAGATCGGTGAGCCGGTCTTGGCCCTCGCGAAAGGCGCGGTAGAGCTTCAGCAGCGCGGAGGCAACGTTCGGGGCCACGTCGGACACCTCGACCAGTTCCTGGTCGCCGGGCAATTCGCCCGCCAGCAACGGGTCGGCGAACATTTCCTTCAGTTGCGGCAGTTGCGTGTCGCCACCGCTCTGCAACTCCTCGAGATCGATCTTGTAGACCGAGGCCAGCTTCAAGAGCAGTTGCACGGTGAGCGGCCGCTGATTGCGCTCGATCAGGTTGAGGTACGAGGGCGATATCCCCAGCTCGGCCGCCATCGCGGTCTGGGTGAGACCTTCCTGATTGCGGATGCGGCGCACGCGCGGTCCGGCGAATATCTTCTGTTCTGCCATGATCTGTCAGGATTTTTACAAATCTCGCTCGTGCAACACCCATCCCATAACTTTACAGCT
This sequence comes from Oricola cellulosilytica, assembly GCF_019966575.1. Taxonomy (GTDB): domain Bacteria; phylum Pseudomonadota; class Alphaproteobacteria; order Rhizobiales; family Rhizobiaceae; genus Oricola; species Oricola cellulosilytica. The sequence continues at coordinate 142,558 of NZ_JAINFK010000001.1, forward strand.
TTTACAATTGCACAGCGGGGAAATGTGCGATTCATGACAGGACAACCCGAATTCAGAGCATGGAACGGTCTTTTTAGCTGCACGTTTTGCGGTGCGGTGTCACAATTGTCACAAGAGCGGGAGGCCGCCGAATGAAAAAAACACCCAAGTCGCCTGATCAATTACAAACATTTACACAATGGACGGAGACAATCATGAATGCGCATGAGCGACCAAAGACCCACGTCAAGGAACGCGCCGAAGAGCAGTCCTCGACGATGAGCACAGATCAGCAGACCGCGATTCGCATGCTGGCCAACGACCTTCACCGGCTGAACCAGTCGGTCATGAATGCCGTCGAGGCCGGCGTCTCCGTCGAACTGATTCGTTCGGCGCGCCACCATGGCGGCGACGGCACCTGGGGCGACCTTCTGGTCCCGGTCATTGTCACCAAATCGGACTGACCTGCTCCCACAGCGGGCGCAGCCTCCCCATGCGGGGGTACAATGTGGACAAGTCTTGCGTAACCACGGCGGACCCCGCTGCCGCGAAGACCGCCGACGTGGCCCCGTCGGCGGTCTTTTCTCTGGCCGGATCCTTGAGTTCGTCCGGCTGCGCGCCAAGCCCCGGTTTAATACAGGGAATGATCGAAATGTCCGGCAAGACAATGCTTGTGACTGGCGCCTCGGCCGGCATCGGTAAGGAACTCGCGCGTATCCACGCGAAAAGGGGCGGCAACTTGTTCTGGTCGCGCGCCGCAAGGAGGCGCTAGACGAGCTGGCGGCGGAACTCCGGTCGGCCCATGGGATTGTGGCCGATGTCGCCGGGGTCGACCTAGGCCAGGCCGACGGGGCGAACAGGCTTTTCGAAGAGGTGCGGGCGCGAGGGCGGGAGATAAACTATCTTGTCAATAATGCCGGGTTCGGTGGCCATGGGTTCTTTCACGAACAGGACCTGACACGCAATCTCGCCATGGTTGATCTCAACATCAAGGCGCTGATGATGCTGACATCGCTCTTCCTTCCGGAGATGATCGAGCGGGGCTCGGGCCGCATTCTGAACGTCGGATCAACCGCCGGCATGATCCCCGGGCCGCTTCAGGCGACCTATCACGCCAGCAAGGCATTCGTGAATTCCTTCAGCCAGGCACTTGCAAACGAATTGGAGGACAAGGGCATCACCGTTACGGTGCTGGCTCCCGGTCCCGTCGCGACCGAGTTCTTCGACCGTGCGAACATGCTTGGCGTGAGCGGTATCAAGGACAACATGGCCAGTGCGCACAGTGTGGCGCGATTCGGCTACGATGCGATGATGAGCGGGAATCTCGTCGCGATAAATGATCCGAAACTGCGGTTTCTGCTCCGCTGGGTCACGCCGTTTCTTTCGCGCTCCCGGGTTCTATCCATGGCACGCCGTTTTTCTGAGAAGGAAGCGGAATGACGCAACGTGAATCACAGGGCGGCAAGGTGTGGATAAGTTTTTTGCCCGGTTTTCTCTAACCCATTGTCCCGTCTCGTTATTTTATTTTTTCCGCCCGGGTTCCATCCACACCTTTGACACCTCGTGCATACTTGCCGGACGTTCCTCCACGGGAAGCCGGGTTCATGGACCGGATGGCCAGGCGGAGGGATGCGGTGCCGGCTGGGGCGTGCGGTTCACGCCTGGCAAGAGCTTACGGCCGGGCCCTAGCCTTCAGCTTTTCGGCCGGTCCTGCGGGACCGCGAGCCGTGGCCGGGAGGCGGGTGAGCAACCGGCGGGCGGTCGATCCGATCGCACCAAACATATTCATAGAAGCGTGACGACGACCGCCCGCTTCCCATCCCGCCATGACGCCCCGGTTGGCGAAGCCGATCCGGGACAGCGAGTCATGGCCAGCAGGAAAGTTTCAATGGCCAGACTGGAGACAGGGCGTGGCAAGGAGGAGGCACGCCCTTTCTTCTCCCCTCGTGGAGAAGGCGCCTCCGCGAAGCGAGGGAGGATGAGGGAAAGGCGAACCGATGAGGGGCGCAGTGTCGATACCCTGCCGCACCGCTGCGCAACGCCCCTCCCTGCAAAGGGCAAGAGAAATATTCCCGCTAAGCTGCGTTCTCGGCCTTCTCCCGGCTGATCTTCTCGGCCTCGCGGCCATAGATCTCCTCGTAGTGATCGAACTCCGCCTCGTACCAGGCGGTGCCGAGCGTCGCGGAACCGAGCGCGCGGATCAATTCGTCGGCGGCCGAGGCCGGCAGCAGCGCGCGAAACAGATCCCAGCCCTTGGCCTGCGGATCGCGGTCGAAGCCGAGAACCTGCCCCTTCAGAGAGCTGATCAGAGAGACCATCGCGCCGGAGTAGACCGACGGCACGTGTATGAGCACCTTGTCTATCGGTTGCAGCAGCACCGGTTCGGCGCCCTGCAGCGCGTCGCGCACCGCCATGCGGCCGGCCGTGCGGAACGCGTGGTCGGAGCTGTCGACCGAATGGTGCTTGCCGTCGAGCAGGGTGACCAGAACGTCCATGACCGGAAAACCGAAGGGGCCGGTCTCGAGCGCGTCCTTCGCTCCCGCCTCGACGGAGGGAATATAGTTGCGCGGCACCGCGCCCCCCTTCACCGTGTCGTCGAAGGCGAAACCGGCGCCGCGGCCCTGCGGCTCGATGACGAGCTTGACGTCCGCGAACTGGCCAGCGCCGCCCGACTGCTTGCGGTGCCGGTAATGCTGTTCAACGCGGCGCGAGATGGTTTCCCGGTAAATCGCCGACGGCGCATGGTCCTCCGCCTCGACGCCGAAATCCTCCGCCAGCATCTCGATCAGCCGGCGCAGGTGCATCGGCCCCTGCAGCCGTACAACGGTGTGGCCGGTCACCTCGTCCTGCGACAGTGCGATACCGGGGTCCGTCTGCTGCGCCTTGGCCAGCGCGTCCGACAGCCGCACCTCGTCGCGTTCGTTTACCGGAGCCAGGACGCGGGCGAACACCGGCGGATGGCCCCGCGCCCACGCGGGTGCATCCATCGTCTCGCCAGCCGCGAACACCTTTCCCGCATCCAGATGATCGGACTTTACGGCAATCGCGACCTCGCCCGGCTCCAGCGCCGAGACCGCCCCCTTGCCCTCGATTTCGACAAGATTGCCTACCTGCGTTCCGCCCAGAGGACTGCCCGCCGCGACGCCCGGCGCGAGCGCTCGCAGATAGACAGACTTGCCGATATGCTTCTTGATGCGTGCGTGAAACCCCACGGCAAGCGCCTGGCCGCCGGCATCCAGACGCGCCCTCAAGGCATCGACCTGCGGCGCTTCGTGGCGGAGCGACTTCATAAGCCGAACGATCCCGTTCGCGTGGCTCGCCGCGCCGAGAAGCGCAGGGACCACCGCGTTCTCCTGCATCACGCGCGTCGAGATCGAATAGAGTGCCCCGGTTGCCGGCTCGCGATCCTCAATCAACTCCTCGAGCAAGGCGTCGTCGAAATCGGACAGATGCTCCAGCAATTCGGTACGCGCCTGCTGTTCCCGGTCGATCGCGTCCTCGGGGATTTCGACGAGCGAGGACGGCTTGCCCTCACGATAACGCCAGGCGCGTTCCGAGATCAGATCGACGACGCCGACAACCTCGCCCTTTTCGCGGATCGGAATCTGCCGCAGCACGATCGCGTGTTCGCAATAGGATTGCAGCGCCGCGACGATGTCACGCACGCGGCCCTTCGGGGCGTCCATCCGGTTGATGAAGATCAGGCATGGCGTGCCGGCGGCCTGGATCGCACGCAGGTAAGGCGCGGCAAGAACGGCGGCATCCGGGTCGGACGGCACGCACAAAATGGCGGCGTCACTCGCAAGGAGCGCGCCGCCCGACTGGCCGGCGAGTTCCGGCCCTCCCGCGACATCGATAGCGCACCAATCGTCTCCCATGAAGGAGAACCGCGTGAAAGCCATGTGGCCCACCGTTTCGGAGCGTGCAGGCTTGCCCTCCAGTTCGCTGAGACGCTGCGCCAGCGTGGTCTTCCCGGAATGGGATGGCCCAAGAATTGTGAAACACCGCATGAAACGACTCCTCCCGCATGGCATCGTCCGGCGGCACATGGCGCGCCGAAAGACTTCGTTGCCGTCCGGGCCGTCTCCGCTCGATCGCGATCACCCGACTGTTCCGCGGTCGCGGAAGGTTCTGTCCGGCCCTTCCCGGATCATGAATACTCCGCGCAACGCTCCACCGCCGTCAAGGGTCACGCCCCAACCCGCGCATCCACCTGCCCGGCCTTCCCCCCTTCCCACCCGCGCGCGGGACAGGTAATACAACGCACATCGTCAACAACACGGTGATTGATGGCCAACGACAGGACCAAGATCCGCCATGCGGGGCGTTCCGGCACCGCAAGCGCTAAACCTCCGGCATTCCTCAACAACCTGCGCGGTGTCGCCGACTGGAAACAGGCCGAGCAATGGCTCGCCTCACGGACCATCGAGGATATCGAATGCATCACGCCCGATCTCGCGGGCGTGCCCCGCGGCAAGATGATGCCGTCGAAAAAATTTACGTCCGAGACGTCGCTCGCCTTGCCGTCAGCCCTGTTCCGCAAGACGATTTCCGGCGAATATCCCGAGGAGACCGGCGACTTCCGCTACGATCCGCATGATGGCGATCTGAAGCTGATGCCGGATTTGTCGACGCTGTCGGTCGTGCCGTGGGAGAGCGATCCGACCGCGCAGGTGATCTGCGATCTTGTCGGGGCGGACGGCAAGGATATCGCCTATACGCCACGCAACGTTCTCAAACGGGTGGTCGCCGCCTACGCCAAGAAAGGCTGGAAGCCGGTCGTCGCACCGGAACTGGAATTCTATCTGGTCGCGCGCAACACCGATCCCGACTACCCGCTCCAGCCCCCGACCGGGCGTTCGGGAAGACCGATCTCCGGCGGGCAGGCTTATTCGATCGCGGGAGTGAACGAATTCGACGAACTGATCGACGACATATACCATTTCTGCGAGGCGCAGGGTCTGGAGATCGACACCCTGATCCACGAAGAAGGGCCGTCGCAACTTGAGATCAACCTGCGCCATGGCGATCCGATCGAGCTCGCCGACCAGGTCTTCCTGATGAAGCGGAGCATTCGCGAGGCTGCGCTGAAGCACGACATGTACGCTACCTTCATGGCCAAGCCCATGCAGGACGAAGCCGGCAACGCGCTGCACATCCACCAGTCCGTGGTCGACATCAAGACGGGACGGAACATCTTCACATCCGCAGACGGATCGGAGACGGAACTGTTCCGTGCGTTCGTCGGCGGAATGCAGCACTTTGTTCCGAAGGCGCTCGTGATGATGGCGCCCTATGTCAACTCGTACCGGCGTCTGGCGCCCGAGATGGCCTGCCCGGTCAACACCGCCTGGGGCTACGACAACCGGACGACGGCGTTTCGCATTCCGACATCGGGACCGGATGCGCGACGCGTCGAGAACCGCCTGCCCTCGTCGGATTCCAACCCCTATCTTGCGATCGCCGCCTCGCTGGCGTGCGGCTATCTCGGCATGGTCCACGGACTCGTCCCTACGAGTCCGACCGCCGAGACCGCAAATGAAGGGGTGATCGATCTTCCACGCGGCCTTCTCGAAGCGGTTGCTCTTCTGGAAGCCGAGCGGGCCTTCGACGATGTTCTCGGCCGGGAATTTACAGCGACGTTTTCCGGCGTGAAGCGGGGCGAGTTCGAGACATTCATGCGCGTGATCAGCCCGTGGGAGCGCGAGTTCCTGCTGCTCAACGTCTGACCGCCTCCGGGTAAATATGACTTATCAAAGCCCGATCTCGCCTGGCGTTTCATGGTACGAGGCGAGCGTCAGCGCGCGCCCGGAATACCCCGCCCTCTACGGCGACAGAACCTGCGATGTCGCCATCATCGGGGGCGGCTTCACGGGCCTTTCGGCCGCGACCCACCTGGCCAAGGCCGGGACCAACGTCGTGCTTCTCGAGGCCCACCGCTTCGGGGACGGCGCATCGGGTCGCAATGGCGGCCAGATGGGAACCGGGCAACGAAGGGGCGTCGAGGAACTCGAAGACCAGCTCGGTTTCGAGCGCGCCAAGGCGTTGTTCGACCTTGCTGAAGAAGCAAAGCACCACCTGCTTGCCTTTGCCGCGGAAAACGGGATCGAGATCGACTACCGGCCGGGCCAGCTTTCGGTCGTTCACAAGCGGCGATACATAGAGGGTTACCGCGCCCATGCGGAGATCATGGCGGAACGCTACGGTTACCCGCATCTGAGCTTCATGGATCGCGAGGAAACGGCGGAACGCCTCGGCAGCGGCTATTTTCACGCCGGCTTGCGTGACACGGGCACCGGCCACATCAATCCGATGCGCCTCGTCGTCGGCACGGCCAGGGTTGCCGCCGACAACGGCGCGCACCTGTTCGAAAAGTCCGAGGTCAGCGGCATTGCGCGTGATGGCGGTAGGATCAGAGTGTCGACCGCTAGGGGAACGGTGACTGCCGACAGGGTGCTGGTGGCAGTGAACGCCTACGGGAGCGAGAAGCTCGAACCGGTGTCGGCTTCACATGTCATGCCGATCCGGTCCTTTATCGGGGCGACGGTGCCGCTGGACGGGCGACTCGCGCAGAAGATCATTCCGGGAGGCGAAGCCGTCGACGACTCGCGCTTCGTCGTGCGCTACTTCCGCAGGTTCGGAGAGAACCGGTTGCTGTTCGGTGGCCGCGAGGCCTACACCGCGGATCATCCCGCGGATATCTCGCACCACATCCGCCGGCAGATTGCGGAGATCTATCCAGAGCTTGCGGACATCAAGATCACTCATGCATGGGGCGGGTCGGTCGGAATCACGCTGCCGCGTCTGCCCTTCGTGCGCGATGTGATGCCCGGCGTCACGGTCGTGGGCGGCTATTCCGGTCATGGCGTCATGCTGTCGAACTTCAGCGGCAGGCTGTATGCCGAGGCAGTCACCGGAAACCGCGACCGGCTGAACCTGTTCCGCGAACTCGTCGTGCCGGCATTCCCCGGCGGCAGGCGCTTTCGCAGACCGCTGCTCACGCTGGCGCTCACCTGGTATTCGCTCCTCGACCGCATCTGAGTTCCTCCTAGGGACCCGGTCCAGGCCGTTCCCGGGTGTCAGCTTCCCAAGGACCGGAAGAGGGTCAAGTCAGTGGATGTTACCGCACAACATCTAATGTGATGGACCGATGGAACAAAATGCCTTGGTCCCGAGTTTGAGTCCGGTTCGCACGAACGCCTCGTGCGGCAACAGGAAGGGACCTGTTTATGAGGCCTACAACAATGAAGTACAAAGTTTTTCGCGGTTCGACCGCTCTGGCCGTGGTGCTCGCACTGAGCGTTTCGCCCAACACGATTGCATTCGCGCAACAGCAGAACGCGCCTGAAGTAGACTGCGAAGCCGATCCAGCAAACGAGGCTTGCGTCACAGTTCCTGCCGAGGAAGCGCCTGCAGTTGAGGCAGAGGCTGAGGCAGAGGCAGAAGCGGAGGCCGCGCCGGCGGAAGAACTGCCGGCAGCCGATGCGGAGGCTGGAGTAGAGGCAGAAACAGCCCCGGCTGAGGAAGCTCCCGCGACTGAAACACCAGCCGAAGAAGCACCTGCCGCTGAAGCGGAGGCTGCGCCGGTGGAAGAAGCGCCGGCTCAGGAAGCTCCTGCGACCGATGCGCCGGCTGCTGAAGCAGAGGCAGAATCAGCACCCGCGGAAGAAGCACCGGCTCAGGAAGCTCCTGTAACCGAGGCTCCTGCAACACAGGCACCCGCTGAGGTGGCTCCCGCAGCTGAAACCGAGGCCGGAGCAGAGGCAGAAACTGCGCCGACCGCCGAGCAGCCAACGGAACAGCAGCCTGTCCAGGAACAGCCTGCCGCACAGCAGCCGGCCGGGGAAACCCAGGCACCGCAGGACCCCGCGGTTACGGATTCCGGCAGTGGCGCCGCACAGTCACAGACCGAAGTTACGGCTACCGGATCTGCTGAAACCGAAGCGCCGGCGACCGTGGTCCCCGACGAGATTACCGAGGAACAGCGTGCGCAGATCAGGGCTGAAGAGCAGCAACGCCGTGAAGACGCCCGCAAGCGCCGCAACGAACTGCTGGGAGCCGCAGCCGTCGGCGCCGGCATCGGAATGCTGATCCCGGCACTCGGTGGCAAGGTCGTCGAAGACCAGGGTGATCGCATCATTGTCGAGCGTGATGGCGAATATTTCGTCCGCAAGGACGAAAGCAGCCTGTTGCGCGACGGCGACGTCGAAGTGCGGGTCGAGCGCCTGCGTGGCGGCCGCACAAAGGAAACGATCACACGCCGCAATGGCGTCCAGATCATTACTGTTCGCGACGAGGGCGGCTACGTCCTGTACCGTTCGCGGGTGATGCCGGACGGGCGCGAATACGTGCTCATCGACAATCGTGACCGCGACGATCGGATCGTTGAGGATTATGATCGTCTGCTTCCGCCACTGCGTGTAGATATCCCCCGTGAGCGCTATATCGTCGTCGCTCGTCAGGCGGACCCCGAAATCATCTACGAAACGTTCTCGGCCCCGCCCGTTGAGGCAGTTGAAAGCGCCTATACCCTGCGCGAGGTTCGCGAGAGCGAGCGGTTGCGTGACAAGGTGCGGCGCGTCGACTTAGATACCATCACGTTCGACACCGACAGTGCGATCGTGCGCGAAAGCCAAGTCCCGTTGCTCGAGGACATCGCAAGGGCGGCACTCGCGCTGATTGAACAGGATCCGGAGACGGTTCTGCTGGTTGAAGGTCACACGGATGCCGTCGGCTCGGATGTCTACAACTTGGCTCTGTCGGACCGGCGGGCAGAAACCGTGGCCCGAATTCTTGCAGACCGCTACGGCGTTCCGCCGGAGAATATGGTGATCCAGGGATATGGAGAGCAGTTCCTGAAGGTGGACACACAGGCGGCCGAGCAGCAGAACCGCCGGGTGACGATGCGGAACATTACGCCGTTGCTTTCCGCCCAAAAGCAGTAACGCCAAATCGGGAGCCGGCGGAAAGTTTTCCACCGGCTCCCTACCCGGTTCCCCTAAAACGGGGAAAGGATGCTTTCGCGCCGTCTTGCGAACGATACAACGGGCGGCTGAGCAATGCGATCGGACGGCGAGGCTTGAGCTTCGCCGTTTTCGATTCAGCCTTTTTCGCGATCGCCTAGTGCAGACAGAATGATTTTTTCCGAGCCTGTCTAGAGGTTCTTTGGCTCGCTACCGGGAGCGATTCCGGCAAGTCCGCTTCTTCCACAAGACGCAAGTTTTCCCTCGTTCGTATCCGGCGTCTCTTCGCGCGCATCGACGCCCGCAAACTGCCGAGCGCCACTTTCTCTTGCCAGATTTCCCGGTATTGCGGGGCAATACGAAAGAGGAATTCGTCGTCGGACTCGCCCTGTCGTCTTCGGTGGGACATGGATACCTCGCTTCGGCGGCTGCGCAATTGCAACCGCTCGCCCTGATAGGCCCCACCGGAACAACTTTATCGCCCGGTCATGCACTCGGCAAGTGGGAGGACTTAAGCGGCCTTGCGAACAATCACGCTGCCGGCCGAATAGCCCGCGCCAAACGAACATATGACGCCGTAGTCGCCCGGCTCGAGATCGTCCGAGTATTTCGAGAAGGCGATCATCGATCCCGCCGAGGACGTGTTGGCGTAATCCTGCAGGATGTTGGGCTGTTCGCCGGCTTCCGGCGTTCGTCCCAGCACCTTGGCCCCTATCAGGTCATTCATTCCCTTGTTGGCCTGGTGGAGCCAGAGCCGTGAAAGCTGGTCAGGCGTGAGATCCTCATCGGCGAGATGCTGCTGAATCATCTCGGAAACCATCGGTACGACCTGCTTGAAGACTTTACGGCCCTCTTGGCGGAACTGCATGTCGCGACGGTCCTGCATGTGTCCGGCGCGGGTACGGCGCAGAAAGCCGTCATTGTTGCGGATATTATTGGAATACTTCGTCAGGCACCGTGTCGAAACGATGTCGAACCGTCCAGGCGCTGTGGCCTGGTCGCCATGTTCGAGCACGGTGGCCGTGCAGACGTCGCCGAAGATGAAGTGACAATCGCGGTCGCGCCATTCGAGATGCGCGGAGCAGATTTCCGGATTGACCATCAGGATGGCGCGGACCGAGCCGCAGCGGATCATGTCGGCGGCTGCCTGAATGCCGAAGGTTGCCGAGGAACAGGCGACATTCATATCGAAGGCGAAGCCCTCGATACCCAGCGCTTCCTGTACCTCGATTGCAATGGCGGGATAGGCGCGCTCGTGATTGGAGGCAGCGCAGATCACCGCGTCGATGTCCGCAGGCGTGCGCCCTGCCTGCGCAAGTGCAATCGCCGCCGCCTTTACCGCCATCTCCGCCATCACCGACAGCTCGTCGTCCGAGCGTTCAGGCAGCACCGGGTGCATGATCTCGGGATCGAGTACGCCTGACTTGTTCAGAACGTGGCGGCTTTCGATCCCGGATGCCTTGACGATGAATTCTTCCGCAGACATCGGCACCGGTTCAATTTCGCCCCGGGCGATCGCGTCGGCGTTCTTGGAGTTTTGCCTTTCCGCGTAGGCGTTGAACGCTGTGACGAGTTCGGCGTTCGATATGGTTTCTTCCGGTGTAAAGACCCCGGTGCCTGAAATGGTGACTGGCTGCATGATGTGACTTCAAGATGGTTCGGAAGACCATCGATTAATCATTCCATCGCGGCGACACAATGGAAAGCGGCAGATCGAACCTCAGAGCCGGTCAATTGCCGGACGGAACGGGGCCTGGACGACAATCTAAAGCGGCCACACGACCAGAATGACCGGCACGGAAACCGCGATCACGAGCACCTCGAGAACAATGCCCATGCGCCAGTAATCGCCGAAACGGTACCCGCCGGGACCCATGATTATGGTGTTGTTCTTGTGGCCGATCGGGGTGAGGAATGCGCAGGACGCTGCGACGGCGACGGCCATCAGAAAAGGATCCGGATTAACGCCGAGCGCCGTGGCAACGCCCACGCCGATCGGTGCGGCGATCAGGGTCGTCGCGACATTGTTCAGGAAGTCTGACAGGGTCATCGTGACGACCATCAGCACCGTAAGGACGGCCCAGGCCGGCATCCCATAGGTATGGTCGACGATCAATTGTGCGATGAGTGTGGTACCGCCCGACTGTTCAAGAGCAGTGCCAAGCGGGATCAGCGACCCGAGCAGCACAATAACCTTCCATTCAATGGCTTCATAAACCTCGTTAGCGTTCAGCAGCCCCATCAGGACATATGCAACCACGCAGAGCGAAAGCGCGATGTCGAGGGTCACGAGACCCGCAACCGACGCCCCGATGGAAGCGCCGAACGCCAGAATCGCGGCGGACGCCTTGCGTCGCTGCAATAGCGGCGTGCGCCTGCCTTCCAACGGCCATACACCGAGCCATTGCGTGATTTCGTTCATTCTGTACTCGGGCCCGAGCAGCAGCAGGACGTCTCCCGCGTTTATTGTGAGACGACGAACGCGGTCGCGAAAGCGCTCACCGCTGCGCGAGACACCGAGAAGCGTGATGCCGTGGCGATAGAGAAGACGAAGCTCCATGGCCGATCGTCCGACGATGCGGGAGCCATCCGGTACCAAGGCTTCGACGAGAGCAAGCGACGAACTGGTCAGTCCCACATCGTGTTTTTCCGATCCTGAGAAATCAAGGTCGGCGGCGCCCATGAAGGTTTCGATCGACTTGGGATCGCCCTCCAGAACCAGGAAGTCGCCTTTTGCCAGGGTTTCATTACGCGCGAAACCTGGAACCCGCCTCCCGCGGCGGATCAATCCGACGATTACGACGTCGTGGTCGTTGGCGAGCGGGTAAAGATCGCGAATTCGCTTTCCGATGTTGCGGGACTCGTTCTTAACCCGCGCCTCGGCGACATAAAGGCCGGCATCCTCCGCGCTTTTCACGGTCCCCGCCCGGTCGCGCGCCGGAATCAGCCGCCAGCCGATGGCGGCGACAAAGATGATGCCGATCGTCGCTACGGCCAGTCCGGTGGGCGCGAAGTCGAACATCGAGAACGGCTCGCCGAGCGCCTCGGCGCGGTACTGCGAAATCACGATGTTGGGCGGGGTGCCGATCAACGTTATCATGCCCCCGAGAATTGTCGCGAACGACAACGGCATCAGCGACAGCGCAACCGCCCGCTTTGCCTTGGCGGCTGCCTCGAGGTCCAACGGCATGAGCAAGGCGAGTGCCGCGACATTGTTGATGACCGCCGACAGGGCAGCCCCGGCAACCGACATGACGCCGAGATGGGCCGGAAGTTTGCGTTCCGGCTTGATCACGTATGGCGCGATCAGTTCGACCGCCCCGGAGTTGACCAGGCCCCGCGACACCACCAGGACAAGCGCAATGATAACCACCGCTGGATGGCCGAACCCGGCAAACGCCGAATCCGCTTCGACCGGCCCGGCGATGACGGCGATAATCAAGGCCGAAAACGCGACCAGGTCGTACCGGAAGCGGCCCCAGACCAGAAAAACGAAAACCCCGGCGAACAGCCCGAAAAGAAAAACCTGCTCGCCTGTCATTCCGTCTCCCCGCTACCGCCGTTCCGGTTCGGTTGAGCTAAACGCAACGTCCACCGTCGACCTCGAGGGCGACGCCCGTGATGAAGGCGGCCTCGTCCGATGCGAGCCACAGTGCGGCATTTGCTATGTCGAGAGGTGTTGAGAACCGCCCCATCGGGATAACCGACTTGAAGCGCTCGCGAATTTCCGGCGAGTCCTCGCCCATGAACTGGGCAAGCATTCCCGTTTCCCCCGCGACCGGACAGATGCAATTGACGCGGATGTTCTTTGCCGCAAGTTCCACCGCCATCGACTTCGTGGCCGTCACCGCCCATCCCTTCGATGCATTATACCAGGTTAACCCGGGCCGGGGCCGCAGCGCCGCCGTGGATGCGGTGGTGATGATCGTCCCGCCCCCAAGTCGCTCCATGATAGGCACGACCGTGCGCGTTGCGTGATAGATCGCCTTCATGTTGACTGCGTAGATGAGGTCGAATGTGTCCTCATCGACCTCCAGCAAGTCGCCGTTGCGGTGCGTGTAGCCTGCGTTGTTGACCATTATGTCAATGCGGCCGAACTCTTGCATGGCAAGGTCGGCCATCTTGGCGACATCCGTCTGGATCGAAACGTCCACCGCTAGAGGGACGGCGTTAGGACCGATCTTTCCGGCAACCTCCTCGGCTCCCAGTCTGTTCAGGTCCGCGACGACCACGTTGGCGCCTTCGTCTGCAAAACGCTCCGCCATCCCCGCGCCAAATCCCGATGCCGCTCCGGTGATGATCGCGGTTTTACCGGAAAGTCTTCCCATCGATTCCGCCGCTCGGCTCCCTGCAAATCTCTGCCACAGGTTACATGGGAGCGCGGCGCTGTCCACGGGGGTGGAGCTTTGGACCCTGCGACCGACTTTGATTTTTCAGTACTGAAAAATTTCAGATATGACGGAAAACAGTGGTCTTCGTGGCCGACATGTCGAAGAGAGCTTCGAAACCTTTCTCGCGGCCATGGCCAGACTTCCCGAAACCGCCAAACGGCAATTCGATTCCCCCGCCGGCGCCATAGCCGTTGACATAGACCTGACCCGCGCGAACGCGTTTGGCAACGCGGTGCTGCCGGCCTCCGTCCCTGGTCCAGACCCCAGCAACGAGACCGAAGTCGGTTCCGTTGGCGAGGGCAACCGCCTCCGCCTCGCCGTCAAAAGACAGGGCGGCGAGCACCGGCCCGAACACCTCCTCGCGTGCGAGCGTGCTGGCCGGATCGACCCCGCCGAAAAGGACGGGCGCCTGGTAGTAGCCGCCGTCAGGCGCATCGGGTGACACCCTACCTTTTGCAAGAACGTGAAGCCCCGATGCTTCGGCGTCTGCAACCATAGTGGCGACACGCCGTGCCTGATTCGCGTTGATCAGAGGCCCCAGATCGCCGTCGCGATCATGTGGCTCGGCGACAAGGGCTGCAAACCGCTCGGAAAGAGCGGCCGCGAATTCGTCGTAGACAGGCTTCTCGATCAGCACGCGGCTGCCCGCCGAACAGGTCTGGCCGCCGTTCTGGATGATGGCGTTGACGACGACCGGCAGAGCCGCCTCGAGATCGGCATCGGCAAATACGATCTGCGGGGATTTACCGCCAAGTTCCATCGTCACGCCCCGGTTGTTTCGAGCCGCCGCCGTCTGAATCGCCGTTCCTGTCGCCGGCGACCCGGTAAATGTCACATAGTCTATGCCCGGATGGCCCGACAGCATGGCGCCCGCTTCCGCGCCATAACCCGTGACGACATTAAGCACGCCCGGCGGGCAGCCAGCCTCCAGCGCCAGCTCAGCGACCCGCACGGTAGTCAGCGACGCGTCCTCTGCCGGCTTGACCACCAGCGTGTTGCCCATCGCCAATGCCGCGCCGGCGACCCTCGCAAGGATCTGCAGCGGATAGTTCCAGGGGATGATGCCGGCGACCACACCATGCGGCTCCCGCGTCGTAATGGCGGTGTAACCGTCGAGAAACGGAATCTGCGTCCCGTGCACCTTGTCGACCGCGCCGCCATAATATTCAAAATAACGGACCGTTGCTGTCACATCCGCAACACCCTGCCGTTTCGGCTTGCCGGTATCGCGCGATTCGAGGGCTGCCAGCTCATCGCGGTTTCGGTCAATCAACTCGCCCAACCGGGTGAGGATGCGCCCGCGCTCCGTGGCGGTCATCCGGCTCCATGGGCTGCTGTCGAACGCTTCCCGCGCCGCTTGCACGGCGTGCTCGACGTCCTCCTGCCCGCTGCGCGCGATCGAAGCAAAAACCTTTCCGTCCGATGGGCACGCCACATCGACGCGCTCACCGGAAACACTGTCGACCGCGTCGCCGGCGATTACGTTCAGAGCTCTTCGTCCCTGCGCGACGGTGCTGCAAAGATCCGCGTCCGGTGAAGTCAACATGATACAATCTCTCCTCGACATGCGCCGCTTCGCGATTTGGCCTATCATATTTCCCAGGGCCCGGGGGGCAAAAAATCGGCAGGGGCGGCTGGCATGTTTAAATCGATTAGATTATAGGTGCGCCGACTCATAACCATCGGGAATTTCGATGAACGCACAGATCATTCCAGTCGATCCGTTCGACTACATCGTGTTTGGCGGCACGGGGGATCTCGCCGAACGCAAATTGCTGCCTGCGCTCTATCACCGTCAGGTGGACGGCCAGATCGTCGATCCGACCTGCATCATCGGCGTGTCACGGGCGGCGATGAGCGACGAGGAATACCGGACCTTCGCGCACGAGGCATTGAAGCAGTTCATCAAGGAACCCCTGATCGACGAGGAGGTCGAGCGCTTTCTCGCCAAGCTCCAGTACGTTTCAGTGGACGCCATGTCCGACCGTGGCTGGGACGATCTGCGCAACCGGCTTGACGGCGATCCCCGGAAGAAACGCGCCTATTACCTTGCTGTCGGCCCCTCGCTTTTCGGCGAGATCGCGACGCGACTACGCGCGCACGATCTGATCACGCCGGAAACCCGCATCGTCGTCGAGAAGCCTATCGGGCGTGACCTTGAGTCGGCGCACGCCCTCAACGACGTGCTCGGAGAGGTTTTCGACGAGACCCAGACGTTCCGCATCGATCACTATCTCGGCAAGGAAACGGTTCAGAACCTGATGGCTCTGCGTTTCGCCAACACGCTGTACGAGCCGCTCTGGAACTCCGCCCATATCGATCACGTGCAGATCACCGTCGCGGAATCGGTCGGGCTGGAGGGTCGCGCCGAATACTACGATAAGGCCGGCGCCATTCGCGACATGGTTCAAAACCATCTCTTGCAGTTGCTTTGTCTCGTGGCGATGGAACCGCCGCCCTCCATGGATGCCGATTCCGTGCGCGACGAAAAGCTGAAAGTGCTGCGCGCGCTCGAACCGATCGGCGAAAACAATGTCGAGAAGCTGACGGTTCGGGGCCAATATACGTCCGGAGCCGCGAATGGCGGTCCGGTGAAGGGCTATCTGGAAGAACTGGAGAGCGGCGAGAGCGACACGGAGACATTCGTTGCGATCAAGGCAGAGATCAGCAATTGGCGGTGGGCAGGCGTACCGTTCTATCTCCGCACCGGAAAGCGCCTCGCCAAGCGCGTCTCGGAGATCGTGATCGCTTTCCGCCCGGTGCCACATTCGATATTCGGTTCCAGCGCCGGGCGCATGGTTGCCAACAAGCTGGTCATGCGGCTGCAGCCGGACGAAGGCGTCAAGCAGTGGATTATGATCAAGGACCCGGGTCCGGGTGGCATGCGGCTGCGCCACGTTCCGCTCGACATGAGCTTCGCGGATGCCTTCGGCGTACGCAATCCGGACGCGTATGAGCGTCTGATCATGGACGTCATTCGTGGGAACCAGACTCTGTTCATGCGCCGCGACGAGGTAGAGGCAGCGTGGCAATGGGTCGATCCGATCCTCAAGGCCTGGACGGAAACCGGCCAAACGACGCAGGATTATACCGCCGGTACCTGGGGGCCGTCCGCCTCGATCGCCCTGATCGAACGCGACGGACGGACTTGGCATGAAAGCTGATCCTGACTTGAAGACCGCCATGGAGGAAACCGCGAGAGGGGTTCATCGCCATTCCTATCCGGATCGTGACGCCCTGGCGGTGGCCCTCGCCGCCGGAATAGCGGCCGTCCTTGCAGGGTCCGTTGCGGAAAAGGGCCAGGCGACGCTCGCAGTTTCGGGCGGCTCGACGCCGCGAAAATTGTTCGATGTACTCTCCCGGACTGCCATAGAATGGGACAGGGTGACGGTGATATTGGTGGACGAGCGGATCGTGCCGGCTGATCACGAGCGCGCAAACCAGCGCCTTGTGCGCGAAACGTTGCTTCGGGACCGCGCCGCCAAGGCACATTTCGTAGCCTACGAGACATCGCTCGCTTCGCCGGGCGCCAATGCCGAAAAGAGCGAAGAGATTTTCGCCGGACTTTCATGGCCGATAGACGCAGTGGTGCTCGGCATGGGAACGGATGGGCATACCGCCTCGTTCTTTCCTGGCGGCGACCGGCTCGCCGACGCCCTCGACGCCGAACACAACAGCCGGGTGCTGCCGATGCAGGCCGAAGGTGCCGGTGAAACCCGCCTGACGCTGACGCTGCCGGCTCTGCTCGAAACCAAGTTTCTCGCGCTTCATATCGAAGGTGCGGAAAAAGCCGCCGTGTTCGATACGGCCCTGTCCGGGTCGAACGCCTCCGAAATACCCGTGCGCGCGGTCCTTTATCAGGATCGGACGCCGGTACACGTTTTCTGGGCGCCATAAAGCGTCCGTATGCCTGAGCTTTGTCTTTTTCCGTGGAGCTGGATCCATGACCGCCTATGATGTCCACAAGACCGTCGCCGAAGTCACCGAGCGGATTCGCGAGCGCTCGCGAAAGAGCCGGGAGGTCTATCTCGAGCGACTCGCCGATCGTGCGGCCAAAGGTCCGAAGCGCTCGACGCTGTCCTGCGGCAACCTCGCGCACGGGTTTGCTGCCTGCGGACCGCGCGACAAGGCGGCCCTCAAGGGCGATGTGGTTCCCAATCTCGGCATTATCACGGCATATAACGACATGTTGTCGGCGCATCAGCCGTTCGAGACGTTTCCCGGCCTGATCAAGCAGGCGGCCCGCGAAGCAGGCGGCGTCGCCCAGGTCGCGGGGGGTGTTCCGGCGATGTGCGATGGTGTCACCCAGGGCCAGGCCGGCATGGAGCTGTCACTGTTCTCGCGCGACGTGATCGCGATGGCCGCCGCGGTCGGGCTATCGCATGACATGTTCGACGCGGCCGTCTATCTCGGTGTGTGCGACAAGATTGTTCCCGGGCTGGTGATCGCGGCGCTGACCTTCGGACACCTGCCGGCAGTGTTCATCCCGGCGGGGCCAATGCCGTCGGGATTGCCGAACGACGAAAAGGCGCGCATCCGCCAGCTCTACGCCGAAGGAAAGGTCGGCCGCGAGGAACTGCTCGAGGCCGAAAGCGCTTCCTACCACAGCCCCGGAACATGCACCTTCTACGGAACCGCGAATTCCAACCAGATGTTGATGGAGATCATGGGGCTGCACATGCCGGGTGCATCCTTCGTCAATCCGAATACGCCGCTGCGCGATGCGCTGACCCGGGAAGCCGCCAAGCGCGCCCTGGCCATAACCGCGCTCGGAAACGAGTTCACGCCCGCCGGCGAGATGATCGACGAGCGTTCTATCGTGAATGGCGTGATCGGCCTGCATGCGACTGGCGGATCGACCAACCACACGATCCACCTGATTGCCATGGCCGCCGCAGCCGGCATCAAGCTCACCTGGCCGGACATTTCCGACCTGTCGGACGTCACGCCGCTGCTGGCGCGCGTCTATCCGAACGGGCTCGCGGACGTGAACCATTTCCACGCCGCCGGCGGTCTCGGTTTCATGATCCGCGAATTGGCCTCCGGCGGAATGCTTCACCGGGACGTGCGCACCGTCTTCGGGCAGGGACTCGAACCTTACATGGTGGAAGCGAAGCTCGACGGCGATACGGTAGCCCGGAGCCCCGCTCCCGAATTGTCGGGCGACGAGAAAGTACTCTCGCCCATTTCCAGGCCCTTCCAGCCCAATGGCGGGCTCAAGATGCTGGCTGGCAATCTGGGCAAGGCGGTTATCAAGATCTCGGCGGTCAAGCCGGAGCGCCACGTGATCGAAGCGCCAGCCGTCATTTTCCACAGTCAGGAAGAACTGCTCGAGGCTTTCCGCAAGGGCGAGCTTGAGAAGGACTTCGTCGCCGTGATCCGCTTTCAGGGACCGAAGGCCAATGGCATGCCGGAACTGCATAAGCTGACGCCGCCACTGGGCGTGCTGCAGGACCGTGGCTACAAGGTAGCTCTGGTGACCGATGGCCGCATGTCCGGCGCCTCCGGCAAAGTCCCCTCTGCCATCCACGTAACGCCCGAGGCGCTCGATGGCGGGCCGATCGGCAAGGTTCGCGCCGGCGACATTGTGCGGGTGGATGCCGAAAACGGGACGCTAGCCGTCGTGACCGACGCCGAGGATTTCGAAGTGCGGGAGCCCGCGACGGCGGACCTCACCGGAAACGCCTTTGGTGTGGGACGTGAACTGTTCGGTACATTCCGCGCCGTCGCCGGCCGTGCCGACGCAGGTGCGAGCGCGTTCGGTTAACAGTCGTTCGCCCACGCGAGCACTTGAGCGCCCATTCGCATTGTAAACGGAGCCCGGGCGTCCCATCGAGCCTTATGGCCATCCCTTGACGCGGGGGGGCGGGAACGGCATCTCGTCGAGGCACTCTTCCCCCACGCAGCCACTGCAGACAGAGAGCCGCCGAAACCCGCGAGCCGCTCTCGCCTGGGTCGACCGGGCTCCCATCACACTCTCAACACCTTTTGTATTCATCCGTGACGGGACTTTCGCGCTCTCTGCCGATCTGGTAGGGCGCACCGACCTATCAAGAGGAACGCCACCATCAAAGCCGCGACGCAACGCATGTTAGGGCTTTTTGCCATCATCGCGCTGCTTGTCGCGCTGATGATCTGGGTTGCGATCGAGACGACACGGACCTTCCGGATCGAACAGGCGGCGCGTCATCAGGTGGAACTGACGTCCGCTGTTCTGATCGAAGTCAATAGAGCGTACTCGGCAGTGATCAACGCAGAGACGGCGCAGCGCGGCTTTGTTTTGACCGAACGGTCCGACTATCTCGAGCCCTACGAAACCGCGAGCGCAACATTTGCCGGTGCGATCGAAAATCTGCGCGGTCTTCTGGCCGGCGCAGCGACCGAAACGCAGAAGAGCCTCGTAGACAAGCTTGAGTCGCTCGGAAACGACAAGTTTTCCGAACTTTCCTTGACCATTGCCTTTGTCAAAGGCGGGAAAAGCGACGAGGCCCTCGCGGTGGTCAACACCGATCGCGGCAAGGAGATCATGGACAGGTTCCGAGTGGTGATCCGCCAACTGGAAGCCTACGAGCAAGGCATTCTCGTGTCGGCGCTGGAGCGCGCCAAAAGGGCTCAGGACCGGTATTCCCTCATGTTCCTTCTGCTCGGGTCCGGCGTCGTGTTGCTCTTCGGGATGCTGCTCTTTCAGGGATGGCGCACAGCCAGGCTCGCGCAGGTGGAGGGGAACCTCGAGGCCGTCGAGACTGAGAAGGCGAAAACCGAGTTGCTCGCCCGCGAACTCAATCACCGCGTGAAGAATCTCTTTGCGATCGTGCTCTCGCTGATTCGCAATTCCGGGCGCGAGGAAACGGATGCTCGCGAAGCAACGAAGAAAATTCACGAACGCGTGTACGCTCTGGCCAGGGCGCACGAGCTTACGGCCACCATCGATGGACCGGGCAGAACCACCTTGGACGACCTCGTTTCGGCCGTCGCCCTGCCCTACATATCCAGCGAGGACGCGATCTCAATCGACGGGCCGCCGGTGCCGGTCTCCGCCGAGCAGGTTACGCCTCTCGGGCTCATCATCAACGAATTGGCAACCAATGCGGTCAAATATGGGGCTTGGGCCGAGGGCCAAGACGGCAGGGTCTCCATTTCCTGGAACCATGATGGAGGAGACGGATTGTCTCTCAGATGGAGTGAACGCCACAATGGCGCCGCTGATAGCCAGGAAATCGACGAGGGTTTTGGATCATCATTGATGCGGCTGAGCACGCAACAGTTGGGCGGTGAAATGAAGCGGACCTTGAAGGACGGCCAGCTCTTCTGGAGTCTCGACTTCAAACTCGCGGATGGAACCAAAGAGCGGTAGGCGCGTTTGCGAAAGATGCTGGACCATTGCTCAATCTTGGTCGCGGAAGACGAGGGTCTTATCGCGCTTGACCTGCAGATGACGCTCGAAGACGAGGGCGCAACGGTTGTCGGACCGTATTCCACCGTGGAATCGTGCCTCGACGCAGTGGAGAAACAGTCGTTCGATTTCGCCATTCTCGACGTCAATCTGAGGGGCCGGAACGTGTTTCCCGTCGCGGAAAAACTGATACGGCGCGGTATCCCCTTCGTCTTTCACACCGGCCATGGCGACCGCATCGAACTGTTGAAGAAGTTCCCGGATGCCAAGGTCTACCGCAAGCCAACCGAAATTCACCACCTCATCGAGAACTTGGCGAGTCGCTAGCTGACCCTTTAGTAGCTCGTACGCCGTTCGTCGCTTGGTGCACGACCGAACTGCAGGCGGTAACTCTGCGCGAAGTAGCTGTGCGAAGTGAACCCCGTGGACAGCGCGACTTCAAGTATAGGGATGTTCGTCTGCCGTAGTAGCTGTCGCGCGCGCTCCAGCCGCAGCGTCATGTAATATCTGCCGGGCGTCGAACTGAGGTGGCGTAGAAAAAGGCGCTCGACTTGGCGCACCGACAATTGCACGGATTCCGCAAGTTCGCCGGCCGTTAGCGGCTGTTCCAGATTTTCGGCCATAAGTTCGGTCACGCGGCGCAACTTTTCGGACTTGCCTGTCAGGTCCGGCTCCTGGCCGACCCGCTGCCTGTCCTGGTGGCTGCGGATGCGCTCGTGCTGAAACTGGTTCGCGACCTTGTTTGCCAGTTCCGATCCGAAATCGCTGCGGACGATCTCGAGCATCAGGTCCACCGATGTTGTTCCCCCCGCCGACGTGTAGCGTTTCCGGTCGATCTCGTAGACGTTTCCCGTGCACTCGATATGCGGAAAGCGCTCGCGAAAGGACGCCCGGTTCTCCCAATGGATCGTGCAACGGTGTCCTTCGAGCTGTCCCGCCTCGGCAAGTGTGTGACTGCCGATCGATATGCCGCCAAGCGAGACACCCCGGCGGCCCGACGTCCTCAGCATGTTGATGATCTTGGACTTGCCCTCGAACTCGGTCGTCAGCCCCGCCACGACGAAGATGATGTCGCTGGCAGGCATTGTTTCAACGCTGTATGCGGCCTTGATCGTGAGGTCGTTGGAAGCGGCGACCGGCTCGCCGTCATGGGAGACGGTGCCCCAGCTGTAATAGCTGGTGTCGCTCATCCTGTTGGCCGACCGGAACACGTCGATCGCCGCCGCAAGGCAAAACATCGGGAATTTGTCCGCAAGGACAAATGAAAAATGGCGCGCGGGCGGTGCGTCGGAGGTCATGAGCGCGCGCTATATCGCACCGTACTCCCGCGCGGAAGCCTAGAAAGAGGGAGGCTGCTCGCCGGCCGCGCGATAGGCGGACGTCACGGCATTGGCCATCAGCATGGCGATCGTCATCGGCCCCACACCTCCGGGAACCGGCGTGATTGCGCTTGCGACCTTCTCGGCTTCACCATAGGCGACGTCGCCGACCAGCCTTGTCTTGCCCTCTCCCCGCTCTGGCGCGTCGATGCGGTTGATGCCGACATCTATGACCACCGCTCCGGGCTTGATCCAGTCGCCGCGCACCATTTCCGGGCGGCCGACCGCCGCCACCAGTACGTCTGCAGTCCGGCATACCGCCGCAAGATCGGGCGTGCGGGAATGCGCAATCGTCACCGTCGCATTGGCGGCGAGAAGGAGATTGGCCATAGGCTTGCCGACGATGTTGGAGCGGCCGACGACCACCGCCGTCTTTCCGGACAGTTCCTTGCCGATGGTCCGTTCTATCAGCAACATCGAGCCCGCCGGGGTACACGGTACGAATGCCGTCTCCCGCTCGCCCGTGCCCAGCTTGCCGACATTGATGAAGTGAAAGCCGTCGACGTCCTTTTCCGGCGAAATGGTCTGGATCACGCGTCCGGCATCCATGTGGGCGGGAAGCGGCAACTGGACAAGGATGCCGTGTATGGACGGATCGTCGTTTAGCCGACCGACCAGATCGATCAGTTCGTCGCCGCTCGCGTCTTCCGGCAGGCGGTGCTCAACCGAGTGAAAGCCGCATTCCTTGGCCATGCGCCCCTTGGACGCAACATATACCTGGCTGGCCGGGTCGTCGCCAACGATAACGACTGCAAGGCCCGTCTTGGTGCCGGTCTTTTCCCTCAGCGCGTCAGCGGCACGCTTGACCCTTTCGATCACCTCGGCCGCCACCGCCTTGCCGTCAATTCGCTCAGCCATCTGTTTTCCCGACTCCAAATGCCCGCGGACATTTGCACGGCTCAAAGCTGAATGAAAAGCTTGAAGCGTCCTGTCGTGACGGATTTGGACCACTTGCAGCCGAAGGGTCAGGCGACGCGGCGTCCCCCGTTCGACCGGCGACGAACCAGCGCTTCGACGGTTTCGCGGATTTCGCGAATGGATCGACGCAGTTCTCCCAGTTCCCCGTCATCGGGGCGTGCGGGGTCGGCATGCGCATTCACCGGCTGAGCGGACCCGGCAGCGGGCGTGACTGCGGACGGTGGAGCTCCATGCTGTACCGGAGGCGCATAGGGATATGGATAGAACGAATGATGCTGGCCGGCGACCGGGTAGGATGGCGCATAGGGCTGCGGCATAGGTGGATAGGGCATCACCGCAGCGGGTCCATAAAAGCCTGGCACCTGAGTGGGAAATCCAGCCGGATGCATCCACCCTCGCTGATAATCGGCGCTCTGCCAGGGCTGCGTCGGGTAGGGCTGATGAGGATAGTGAAAGGCGTACATTTCGTGCGCTCCTGCGGATTGCGCGGTATCGGGCCGCTTCAATTCTTCTGACGTTTTTCCATGCCCCGGTGCTTCACCTGCAGCAGTGGCAATGGTCGAACCGCGTTCCTCACCGCGCTGGCGCAATGCCTCCACGATCCGATGCGTGGAGGATTGGCGTCGGCGGCGTCTGCCGCCTTCGCGCCCGTCCGGGCCGCCGGCAAAGGTCTGCCGCAGCGCGGAGAGAAATGCGAGCGTGATTCCGGTGAAGAAGCCAACGATGCCAAATCCGGCGGCAACGATCTTGCGCGACGGGGTCGATGGATCCTCGGGAACCTCGGCCGGAGCGATGATCTTCACATTGGTCGAACCGAGCGCCTCGATCTCGCCGGTCTCGCGGGCCCTCAACAAAAACGCCTCGTAGATCTGGCGTGCGGTTGCCAGACTTCGCTCGAGTTCACGCAGGCGGATCTGCGAATCGTTGTTGCTCACCGACTCCGCCTTCAATTCCGCAAGCGAGGCGGCAAGCGCCTGCTCGTTTTGCACGGCGCGGCGCAGATCGGCCTGCGTGCCTGACACGATACGCCGGACTTCGGCCGAGATTTCGTTTTCAAGCGAGGCCAGCGCGGCCTTGGCGTCGGTCAGTCTGGGATGTCGCGGCCCGAGTGCGTTTTCGAGGGAGGCGATCTGCTGCTTGAGCGTCCCGTGCTGGGTGCGCAGGGCGCTGAGGGAGGAGGAAGTGATGTCCTGCGGCAATCCGCCAGCGATGACCGATGGTGCATCAACTTCCCTTGCGGCTTCGGCTCGTGACTTGGCGGCGATCGTCGAAGCCCTCGCCTCGGCGAGTTGAGCGGTCACCGCAGCCAACTGGTCGTCAGTCACGAGACGCCCGCCCGGGCCGATCAGGCCGCTTTGCGCGCGATAGGTTTCGAGTGCCTGTTCGGCTTCCTCGACATCTGCGCGCAGATCGCCAATACGAGCGCCGAGAGCCCTCGAAGCGTCACGCGCTGTCTCCGACGTGAGTTGCTCCTGCTGGTCGATGAACGCGGCGGTCAATTCGTTGGCGAGACGCGCGGATTTCGCCGGATCACGCGACTCGACGCCCACCTGAATGACGAAGGTACGATTGGTGCGCTTCGCCCACAGACTGTCGCGAAGATTCTTGATCGCCTCGTGATCGCGTTCTTCCACACCATCGCTGCTGGACAGTAGTGAAAGGACGTCCCTGAACGACTGAACGACGCCGCCAAAGGCCTTCGTTGTGCCGTTGAATTCCGGATCCTGGTCAAGGTTGGTCCTATCGACAACCTTGCGGAGGACGCTCGGCGCCCTGATCAGCTCCAGTTTACTGTCGACGATGGCGAGCGCCGCCTCGTTGGAGAGGAAATCCGGTGCGACATCGCGGCCCACCAGCTTTACCTCGCGCGGATCGACAAGTATCTGCGAAAAGGCGGTGTATTTATGCGGCGTCGAGAGGGCGACCAGCGCCCCCAGCGCAAAACCCGCGACAGCTATTCCGATAATCCGATAGCGCCAGTCCCAGATCGTGCCGGCCAGTAGGGCTGGATCGATCAACGGCTGAAACTCACCGTTGTCCCTTGGCTTCCTATCGCGCACGGCGACCCGGGCGGATTCATCTGCGACAGGAGAATCGGAAATGGCTGCTCTCGGTTCCTCTCCGCGCGCACCCTGCGCGGCAAGTTCGGCCAGAATCGGATTGGATTTTTTCGTCTCGCGGGCGGCGCGCGCCTTCCGGTGGCGGTCGGCGGCGTCAGCCAAACGCGCCGGGGTAGCGCCGAGACCTGTGACCGAGGGACCATCAGAACTGCTCTTCCGCGTGGCCGACCCCGCGCCGGCAAGCGAGAGCAATGGCGGAATTTTTCTGCGCTTCCTGTGGTCGCTGTAGGGTCGGGACATCTCGCACCGGTTAGAAATTCGCGCGGCGCACGGCGCGCTCGCGAGGGGTAAACACAACCTAAAATTTCAGGGATAACAAAAGATTAAACCCCAACCTCCCGGCTGTGAAATTCAACCGGCCTCTGCCTGCGGGCCGCTTGCCGGAACCTCGCCTTAAGGCTTTCGTGCTACCGAGCGGCATGAGCAGCGTTCTATCGAACACCCGTTACGGCGAGCCGGTTGGCGACCTCCTGCGAAAATATTTCGCCGTGTTCAGCGGAGACGGCATCCGCGTGTTCATCCAGCTCGTGTATTTCTATCTCGTCGCCAACACGCTTTCGCTTTCCGAATTCGGGCTGTTCGCGACCGCGTCGGCGACGGGAATCGTCCTGTCGCGCATCGCCGCGATCGGCTTCATATCGCCCCTTTACCGCATCGCGACCGTCAAGCCGCAACTGATCGGCGTCTATACGGCGGGATACCTTGCCGCGCTCGGCCTGTCCTTGCCGCTGGTCGTTGCGGCGGGCGCCACCGTTTATCTGCTTCTGTTCGACCAGGGCATGTCGGCGCTAACCTTCGCGTTGATCGCGGGAACCGAAATCCTGCTCTGGCGAACGCTCGAGGTCGTCATTAACGTGAACAAGGGGCTGGAGCGCTTCGGCCGGGCGTCCCTGCTGATCGTGTTCGGCTTTACGATGAAAGCGCTCGCGGCAGGGCTATTGGCCATGAGCGCGTTTCCGTCTCTCGCCACGTGGGCCGCGATCTATTTCGTGACGCAGGGCATCATGGCGATGCTGGCCGTCGCGATCTTCTACCCTCGCAGGAAATTGCGGTTCAGGCCGGCGCTTTATCGCCGGCGGATTGGCGACGCGCTTGCCGTCAGCGGCTCGGACGTCTTGTTCTACGCCCAGTCCGAACTCGACAAGCTGGTCGTGCTCGCCGCCGGGGGATCGGTATCGGCGGGCCTTTATGCCATCATCATGCGCTTGATAGACCTGACCGCCATGCCGGTACGCAGTTTTTCAACGCTGCTCGTGCAACGGCTGATGCGCCGGCCTGACATGCTGGGCGGATGGAAGGCGCGTGCCTTGGTGGAAGCAGGAATCTTCGCCGTTTCGACGGCGGCAATGGCGGCGATAGTACTGGTATTCACCGTTAAACCGGACATTCTCGGTTCCAATGTTGCATCGGCCGGCGCACTCCTGGGCCTCGTTCTCCTCGTTCCTGCATTCCGCAATCTGATCGAGTACCAGGCCGAACTGCTCTACGGGCGCGGACAAAGTTTGCTGCGGATGTTCAATTACGGCGTTATCGGCGCCCTGAAGGCCGTGTTGCTGCTCGCGCTTCTCAGCCATTTCGGCAACCCCGAAGATTGGCTGATCTGGACCAACGCCGTGTTCGCCACCCTCTACGCGATAAGCTTTGCGCTGACCTACAGGGCGATGAGGAGGCCTCCGACCAGGGTTTGAAACCTTCCGGATGAACTAGGCGGCGCGGCGCTCTCCGCCGATGGCGGCCCGGAAATCTTCCGCGGGCATCGGCAGGAATGACTGAACCCCGACGGCAACCTGCCTCTCCTCGAGGTCGTCCAGCATTGCTCTCACCTCGTTTCGGCTCGGCGCCGGCTGAAACCATTTCATCGAGCACAGGGTTACCGGATCGTGGAAATGACCCGCTCCGTCGAGGACGCCGTCCACATAGGCTCCATAGATCATGCATTCGGAAAAACTGCGCGTCGCGCCGAGAATGGAGACCCATGAACGGCCATGCTCTCGTTCCATGTGGGCGCACATGTCAACGACTGTCTGGCGCTTCCAAGTAACGATCGAACTGACATAATTGTGGTTGAGGCCGGCCGGATCGCCTAGGCCGAACGCCCTTGCTGCGTGCGCGGCCCAATGGAGATGGGCGTCCTTTGCCGCCAACGCGCCTTCATTCTCGCGGTAGAGCCGTATCGAATCGTCGTTCCAGATCTCCTGGACGTCGAACGGACGGACGAAGGCTGTGTCGGAATCACAATAAAGCAACCCGTCGACATCGAGGCGAAGGGCAGCGGCAATGCGCTTGATCTGCTGAACGTGCCAACCGTGCAGCGGCACGGTCAGAGGGCTGAGCCAGATGCGCCGGCCGCCGGGCGAAAGCATCGACGGAATGCGCCGCATCCACCACGGAAGAAGCTCTGCTTCTGTGAGTATTTTTCGCTTGGGGCCCTCAAGTTGCGCGAAAAGCTCCTTGTCGGGCATGTCGACAAGAAGATAGTGGCATTCAAAACCGGTAACTAGCCGGTCGATGGTCTCGCACAGGATCGCGCAACGCTCGAAATCGGGGGCATAGCTTGCCGTTATGATCGCGTTACGCATGAGATTGTCCCGTCTTTCCGACCATCTTCTGACGTAACACGCGCGCGAGAAAAACCGGGTTTCCTACAAGATACCGCTTCCATAGCCGCCCGGGCTCCCGGGTGAGACGGTACATCCATTCCATCCGAATGGCCCTGATCCAACGCGGCGCACGTGGAACCGTCCCCGTTACCAGGTCGAACAGTGCGCCAATGCCCAGAGGAACGATGCAATGCCGCTCGTCAATTCTTTGAGCGATCCAGAGTTCCTGTTTGGGAACGCCGAGAGCGACAAGCAATATGTCCGGTCGCCAGGCCTCGAGCGCGTTCAAAACCTCGGCCTCCTGGATCGGGTCGACATAGCCATGTTGAAGCACCCGATATTCGTGACGCGGGGCGATTTCGTGAAAGCGCGTTGCAGCTCGCGCCGCTACGCCGGGCTTTCCCCCGAACAAACCCACTCGCAAGCGGTCTGGCGCCGCGCGCAACAAGTCGGGCACGAAATCCGTGCCGTTCAGATTTGCGCGAAATCGCTGGCCGTGAAGAATTCTCGCGGCAATATCGACGCCGATGCCGTCCGACAGGACGGTGAAACCGTCCAGCGCCTCCCGAAAGGCGGGATCGGTTTCCGCCACATTGGCATTGTGGGCATTGAGAAACGTAATCGGAGTGTATCTGGAAGCCGCGATCCGCTCATGAACGAAATCGAGAGCCTCTTCGCGCGTGAAGTCGCGCACTTCGACCCCGACGATTTCGCGGGCGGGCCCCTCTTCGTTCACCGTTACTGTCTGCAACATCTGCCACCATTCGCCGCTCCCTGGAGAGAAACGGCTTACCCGCACAGACTACGGCTTATAGCCGAGAAGCCTTGTAATACCCTTAAGGAAGAGGCTGCCATTAGAGCGAAGATTTGATGACGAAGCCAAGCGCGAACCGAAGAACCTCGTCCATTCGCTCCTGCTGCGTGGCCCGGAACACACGGCCGTCAACATCCTTGACCGTTCCCGTGCGCTGCCCGACCACATGGCTCTGAAGCTGCTCGGCAAAGCCGGCCGCATCGTCGGCCTGCAGGAGATTGTCCGGCTTTTCGGCAATACCCCGCAAGGAAGACGGCGTCGCTACCGCCGGGAGTCCGAGTTCGAGGGTTTCGATCGTCTTCAACTGGATCCCGGTTCCCGCGCGTGAGGCAAGCGAAATAACCCGACACTGGCGCATGAATTCCTTGGCATCGTCCACCCTGCCGAGAAAGCGCACACGAGGATCGCGCTGCGGGAAGCCCGAAGGCAATTTCCCGGCAATGGCGATCGACAGATCCGGGTGCAGGCGAGGAACCACATTTTGAAGAAACCATTCGAGGCCGATCCGGTTCGGCGCCCAGGTCCAGGTTCCGATCATTCCGGTGTCGAAGGCTGGCGTACGGGGCTTGCCGGCATTCGGAGCCGCCGGTGTTGTCAACGGCACCGACCGGACCCGTGCGCTGTCCGATAGGCCAAGCGGGGCGATGTCGTCATCCGCCAGGGTCAGGACGAACTGCGCCTTGTCGCAGAGCCGGCGCTCGAGCGCCTTCAGCACTGATGCTTCGCGGCGAAACAGCAGGCGTTCGACCGGCGATGCCGCCTCACCGGCATTTTGTGCAGCGGATACGTGCTCGACATTGTGCGCGACGAAGATGAAAGGTCTGCTGGTGAGGATTTCCTCGAAGGCCCCGGCGAGAGGGGCGCCGTTCAGGACAAACCCGTCAAACGGGCCGATGGACGCGATGGCTTCGCGCAGCTTGTCCTGCGAAACGATGCGCAGCTTCGCGGAGGAGAATGTCAGTCCGCCGGCAACCGCCTTGCCCAGCCAGCGAAGCTTCTGCGGCAGGGACGAGGTATCCGTCTTTACGTCGACCTCGCCAAGACACACGGAATTTTCCGGGTAGCTCAGCGACGCGTCCGGCCATTTGAACCCGAGAAGCGTGACCTTGACGCCAACGCGGCGCAATCCCTCGATGATCGCCTGATTGGCGATCTCAAAACCGCTTTCGGGGGGACCGGATGGAATGAGTGACGATACTAAGACCAGATGCATAAGCACTCCTGCGGTGGCGCGGGGCTCTACCATCGATTGCTGAACCACCGCTTAATCGGACGGAAGGTGTTTGGTTTACAAGCCGTAAACGTTCCTTAACCGGTTTCTGCTTCGCTGCGTGAACAAGCGCGCCGACACCGGACGGACCAATCCTTGAAACAGAGACTCGCCGACAACATCTCGCTCGCCGGGCAGACCCCGGGACTCGACGCCGCGGCGGTGGAAATTGCCGTCACCGTGCCAACCTTCCGGCGGCCCGACCACCTTTTGCGCACGCTCGACAGCCTTCGAGCTCAGAAAACCAGCCGCCCCTTCGCCGTGATCGTCATGGAAAACGACGCCGAGGGGGGCGCGGGCGCCGAGGCCGCCGCGCCCCGTTTCCAGTCAGGTGCCGACAACGGCCTCGTTGTGATCGCCCATGAACGCGGCAATTGCCATGCGTACAATGCCGGCTGGTTCACCGCCTTCACGCTCTTTCCGAACTTGCGATACCTCGCCGTCATTGACGACGACGAAATCGCCGATCCCAACTGGATCGAGCAGCTTTGCGCCACCTCCGAACGGCTTGACTGCGCCCTCGTCGGCGGGCCGCAGATTGCCGTGTTCGAGGGCGATGTGCGTGGCGACTGGCAGACGCATCCCGTCTTTACCCCGCATCACAACGAGACCGGGCCCGTCCCGGTGATCTATTCATCCGGCAATCTCCTCGTTCGCAGTGACGTGCTCAGAGCGATGCCGCAGCCGTTCCTCGATCCCCGGTTCAATTTCACCGGGGGCGGCGACTCCGACTTCATCCAACGGGCGCGCACCAAGGGGTTCCGCATCGCGTGGTGCAACGAGGCAATCGTGCGCGAGACCGTTCCCGAGCGCCGCGTCACATGGTCGTGGATTCAGGCACGATCCCTGCGCAACGGCATGCTGAGTGCGGCGATCGAACACCGGAGGCGCGCCGGAGACGTCTTCGGCCGGACGCGAACGATCGCCAAAAGCCTGGCGTTGCTCGCCGCGGCGCCACCGCGGTTCGCCGTCCGCTTCGCCAGCACCGGCTCGCTGTTGCCATCACTCTACCCGGTTCATGTTGCGCTCGGACGGATCATGTCCGAGTTCGGATACGCCAATGAACAATATCGCGATCCCGAGAAGAACTGAGGCCGGCTTCACACCGCGCCGGGGCGTTGAGGTCAGATCGCTGCTGGCCTTTGCGGTGCTGGCGGTGGCGTGGATTTCGTTCTCCCCGTTCGATGTCGCATCCCTCTCCGATACGGAATCTGCGTCCGACGGAAAACTGATCAACCAGATCGGGTACACCGCCGTCAGCGCCGCCGCTGTTCTCGCATTGCTGACGATGACCGGCCGCGAAGTCGCATCGCGAATGCTCAGCCTCGGCTGGATCGCAATGTTCGTCTTGCTCGTCATTTCCGGTTACACAGCCGCGGATCCGGATGACGCAGTGCGGTCGACGCTGTTTACCATCATCGCGACCGTGATGGCGGCCACGGCCTTTGCCCTGCCCAACAACGCCAGAGCGCTTTCGGCCGCGCTGGCAACTGCCTGCGCGGCCGTACTGATACTCTCCTATGCAGGCGTCCTGATCTATCCTGAGGCCGCAATTCATACGGCCGAAGGGGTTGAAGCGAACCACTCGGGGTTGTGGCGGGGAATCTTCACCCACAAGAACACCGCCGGGCCGGTCATGGCGGCGATCGCGTTTTCTGGCATTTACCTTACACGGCGCGGTTGGCGTCTCCCCGGCGCGATCATTGCGCTCGCCGCGATCGTGTTTGTCTGGAACACCGGATCCAAGACGAGCACGGCGCTGGTGCCGGCGATCATCGTGCTTGTGATGGTGCCGTCGCTCGTCGGCATGCGGTTCCTCGCGGCAAGCGCCATCATCTTCTCCGTGGTGTCGATCTACGCCCTGACCATCGGAACGGTTTTCGTTCCGTCGTTCGACGCAATTCTTCGCGGCTTCAACGAAACCACCACCTTTACCGGCCGCATCGAGATCTGGGAGTTCGCGCGCGATTTCGTAACACGACATCCGTGGACCGGGTTTGGCTACGACAGTTTCTGGGGCGAGGCCGTCACGGAAAATGCCGAGCAGGCCTTCGACAGCACGTGGGATCCGCGCGGCATCGTTCACGGCCATAGCGGCTTTCTGGATGTCACCCTGTTCATGGGATTGCCGGCGCTGTTTCTTTCGGTGTGGCTCCTGTTGCTCGCCCCGTTGTGGCAATATCTGCGCACGCCGCCCTTCCGCGAGAACGTACTGCTTGCCGATCTCTGCCTCATGATCGTGTCGTTTATGATCATGAACTCTGCCATGGAGAGTTACTTTTTCCGAAGGGCGGACCCGATCTGGCTGACGCTGGTCGCCGCGCTGTTCGGACTGCGTCTGTGTTCGCGTTTCAAGCTCCGGTCGGAGTAGGCACCTCTTCCTCTTGCACCGCGTCACGCCTGCCTTTATCGCTGGCCGAAAGCGGAGGAACTGGCAAACGATGACCGGCAAAAACACCGTTATCCTGGCCGGATGCGGCAATATGGGCTTTGCCATGCTGAAAGGCTGGCTGGCATCGGGAGCGCTCCAGGCGGGCGACGTCTATGTGGTCGAACCCAGCGAGCAGCTTCGGAGCCGTGCCGGCGAGCTGGGGGTCAATGTCGCCGCAGGCGCAAGCGATTTGCCCCATGAACTGAACCCCGCGCTGGTCATCCTCGCCGTCAAACCGCAGGCCGTCGATGCGGTCCTGCCCGACTACGCCC
Organism: Oricola cellulosilytica; assembly: GCF_019966575.1. Lineage (GTDB taxonomy): Bacteria > Pseudomonadota > Alphaproteobacteria > Rhizobiales > Rhizobiaceae > Oricola > Oricola cellulosilytica. The sequence continues at coordinate 175,088 of NZ_JAINFK010000001.1, forward strand.
GTTTCGCGGATGCGGGCAGCACGGTCGTCAGCGTGGCGGCAGGCATCACGATCGCCCGTTTCGAGGAAAAGCTCGGCGCAAACGCCGCGATCATCCGTGTCATGCCGAACACACCGGCCGCCGTGGGTGCCGGGATGATGGTGCTGTGCGCCAACAGCCGCGTCGGCGAAGCGAGCATGGAATTCGCGCGCACCCTGATGGCGGCGAGCGGCGACGTGGCGGTGATCGACGACGAGAGCCTGATGGACGCGGTCACCGCCGTTTCCGGTTCCGGACCGGCCTATCTGTTCCACATGATCGAGGCGCTCACCGAGGCCGCGCGCACCGCCGGCCTGCCGGACGAGATCGCCGCGCAGCTTGCCCGGCAGACGATCTATGGCGCCGCCGTCTACGCTCACGAGAGCGGTGTCGAACCGGGAACCCTGCGCGAGCAGGTGACCAGCCCCCAAGGGACGACCGAAGCCGCCCTGTCGGTGCTGATGAAGGACGGGCGGCTGACGAAGCTCATGACCGAAGCCGTCGAGGCCGCCCGCAAGCGGTCGGTCGAGCTCGGAAAGTAGGAATTCATGACGTATCATGTTTACGGATCGCCGCTGTCGCGCATGACGCGCGTGACATGGATGCTGGAGGAACTCGGCGAACCATACAGCCTGAACAAGGCCCGTCTCGGCACGAAGGATCTTGAGGGGCTCAACCCCTCCGGCAAGGGTCCGGTGCTCAAGGACGGCGACTTCGTGCTGACGGATTCCGCAGCGATCTGCCTTTTTCTTTCCGAGAAGCACGCCGATGCCGGGTTCGGCCCGCGCGACCCACGGGAACGCGCCCTGATGGAAAGCTGGATGCTCTATGCGCTGTCGGAATTCGAAGCGCCGATGTGGAACAAGCTGAAGCACCGGCTGCTGCTGCCGGAGGAATTGCGCAGCGAGATCGTCCCGTGGGTCCAGGCCGAATTCCGCCGCGAATGCAAGACGCTGGGGCAGCGGATCGGCGGCAACGACTACGCGATGGGCGATCGTTTCACTTGCGTCGATATCGTCCTCGGCCACTGCGGCATGTGGGCGCGCAGCGGCAAGTTCGAGATCGCGCCCGCGCATGTCGGCGCCTATTTCGATCGGGTACTCTCACGCCCGGCGTATCAGCGCGCGGTCGAGGCGGAAAAGGCGCTCAAGGCCGCGGCTTGAGGGCTTTCCCACAAATTCCGGGCGAAAGCGCCGGGTTGGAAATGTATCGGCATTGCCTTTCGGCAAGCGTCGTGCTTGACACTGCGAAAACGTAAGCCTGTCAAACATGATCGAAGTCAAATCCGTCTACAAGCAATTCGGCGGCGTCCACGCGGTCGAAAACGCGACTCTCAAAATCGCGCGGGGGTCGATCACCGGCCTGATCGGGCCGAACGGCGCCGGAAAGACGACCCTCTTCAACATTATCGCCGGCAATCTCCGGCCGACCAGCGGACACATCCTGCTCGACGGCGAGGACGTGACCGGCCTGCCGCCGCACGAGTTGTTCAAGAAGGGGCTGCTGCGCACGTTCCAGCTCGCGCACGAGTTCTCGACGCTCACTGTTCTGGAAAACCTGATGATGGTGCCGGACAACCAGCTCGGGGAAGGCCTGATGAATGCGTGGTTCGGCTTTGGCGAGGTCAAGCGTCAGGAAAAGCGCATTCGCGAGCGCGCCATGGAGGTGATCGAGTTCCTCAATCTTGGCCATGTCGCGCAGGAGCTGGCAGGTAATTTGTCCGGCGGCCAGAAGAAACTGATCGAACTCGGCCGCACGATGATGGTCGACGCCAAGGTCGTGCTTCTCGACGAGGTCGGCGCCGGCGTGAACCGCACGCTGCTCGGCGAGATCGGCGATGCGATCATCCGCCTGAACGAGGAGCGGGGCTACACGTTCTGCATGATCGAGCATGACATGGATTTCATCGGCAAGCTCTGCGACCCGGTGATCGTGATGGCGGAAGGAACGGTTCTGGCCGAGGGAACCGCCGACGAAGTGCGCAGCAACGAGGCGGTGATCGAGGCCTATCTCGGACGCGGACTGAAGAACAAGACGCCACGCCAGATGCAGGTCGCGGCAAGCCAGCCGGAGGCCGGGGCCTGATGTATCTGGTTGGCGAAGGCATGACCGGCGGCTACGGCGGCGGCGACATTCTCCGCGACTGCACCATCGGTGTCGAAAAGGGCGAGATCGCCGTTATCGTCGGGCCAAACGGTGCGGGAAAATCGACCGCCATGAAGGCGATGCTTGGAATGCTGCGCCTGCGGCTGGGGTCCGTCGTCCTCGACGGAAAGAACATCACGACGCTGTCGCCACAGGCGCGCGTGGCAGAGGGCATCGCCTTCGTGCCGCAAACCAACAATGTCTTTACCGGAATGAGCGTCGAGGAAAACCTCGAGATGGGCGCCTATCTGCGTCGCGACGACATCAGCGGGACGATGGAACAGGTGTTCGCTCTGTTCCCGATCCTCAAGGAAAAACGCCGGCAGGCCGCGGGCGAACTTTCGGGCGGACAGCGCCAGCAGGTGGCCGTCGGACGCGCGCTGATGACCCGGCCGACCGTGCTCATGCTTGACGAACCGACCGCCGGCGTGTCGCCGATCGTCATGGACGAGCTGTTCGACCGCATCCTTGAAGTCCGGGACACCGGTCTCGCCATCCTCATGGTCGAGCAGAACGCCCGGCAGGCGCTGAACATCGCCGATCGCGGCTATGTGCTGGTCGGCGGCGAAAACTGGCGAACGGGAACCGGCCACGAGTTGCTCGCCAATCCCGAAGTCCGCAAATCCTTCCTCGGTGGATAGAAAATGCCGGAAGCAACAGAGATTCTCAATGCGCTCGTCCTGATGACGAATTTCGTCTTCGTGCCCGCCCTCGCCTACGGTTCGCAGCTCGCGCTCGGCGCGCTGGGTGTGACGCTGGTCTTCGGCATCCTGCGCTTCGCGAACTTCGCCCATGGCGATCTGATGGCATTTGGAACGACGATCACGATCCTTTTCACATGGCTGTTGCAGGCGAGCGGCATCACCTTCGGCCCGTTGCCGACCGCATTGCTGGCGCTGGTACCGGCCATTGCGGCGACCGCCATCATCGCCATCCTGATCGACAAATCCGTGTTCGCGTTCTACCGCAAGCACCGCGCGGCGCCGGTGGTGCTGGTGATCGCGTCCGTCGGCGTCATGTTCATGCTGAGCGCCATCGTGCGCTTCATCATGGGAACCGACGACCGCCGCTTTACCGACGGCGAGCGGTTTCTGGTACGGGCGCCGGAGTTCAAGCGCTGGAGCGGCCTCGACGAAGGACTCGCCATCCAGACCACGCAGGCGATTACCGTGATCGTCGCGCTGGTCGTCGTCGTCGCACTCTTCATCTTCCTCAACCGCACACGTACCGGCAAGGCAATGCGCGCCTATTCCGACAATGAGGATCTGGCGCTTCTGTCGGGCATCAATCCCGATCGCGTCGTAATGGTGACCTGGATCATCGCCGCAGCGCTCGCGACAATCGCTGGAGCGCTCTACGGTCTCGACAAGAGCTTCAAGCCGTTCACCTATTTCCAGCTTCTTCTGCCGATTTTCGCGGCGGCGATCGTCGGTGGAATCGGCCAGCCGGTCGGCGCGGTGGTCGGCGGCTATATCGTCGCTTTCTCGGAGGTGATGCTCACCTATGCCTACAAGAAGTTCGCGATGTACCTCATGCCGGACGAGCTGGCGCCGCAGGGACTGCTGCAGTTCCTGTCGACCGACTACAAATTCGCGGTCTCCTTCATCATTCTCGTGGTCGTGCTGCTGATCCGGCCGACCGGTCTGTTCCGGGGGAAAGTGCTATGAGCGCTCCGGCTATAGACGAAACGGCACAAGCCGAACGCAGCCCCGCTGCCCCGCCGGCCATCGTCCAGAAAAAGGACAGCGCATGGCGCGCGCCGCTGGCCTTTCTGGCGATGGGCGCCGCCCTCGCTGCGGTCGGCATGTTCCAGTCCTGGTCGGTGGCGCTGGCAATTCTCAACATGAGCCTGATCTCGGCCGTCATGGCGATGGGCCTGAACCTGCAATGGGGCTATGCGGGCCTGTTTAACGCGGGCGTGATGGCATTTACCGCGCTGGGCGGTCTGGCCGCTGTTGTCGTGTCGCACCCGCCGGTGATGGAGGCCCTTACCGCCGGAGGCCGCAGTCTTGCTCTGTCGGCAGTCATCACCATCGGCATCGTGGCGACGATCATCTTCCTGACGTCGATCTTGAAGGGACGGGTGCGGGGCTTCGCGATCTTCGTTGTGGTCGTCGCAGGTTACTTCCTGCTGCGTCCGGTTTTCAGCGACGCCGTTACCACGATCGAATCCGTCAATCCTGCGCGCACCGGCTTTATCGGCGGATTGGGCCTTCCGATCACGTTATCCTGGCTTGTCGGCGGTATTTTTGCCGCCGCGGTCGCCTGGCTGATCGGCAAGGTGGCGCTCGGTCTGCGCTCGGACTATCTCGCCATCGCGACCCTCGGCATCTCCGAAATCGTGATTGCCATTATCAAGAACGAGGACTGGCTGGCGCGCGGCGTGAAGAACGTCACGGGTCTCCCGCGTCCCGTTCCCTATGAAATCAACCTGCAGCAGGAACAGTGGTTCGTGGATCTGGTGAGCCGCTTTCATGCCGCTCAGCTCGAATCGGTCGGCGAAGGCACACGGGAGCTGTTGCTTCGCCAACTTGTGATCGAAGGCGCCAGCGCCTTCGTCAAGATTGCTTACGCGGGCCTGTTTACTGTCGTTCTGCTGATCATCCTGGCGCTGTGCGTGCGGGCGCTGAACTCGCCATGGGGCCGGATGATGCGCGCCATCCGCGACAACGAAGAAGCGGCCGCCGCGATGGGCAAGAACATCACGAAGCGGCACCTTCAGGTCTTCGTTCTCGGATCGGCGATCATCGGGATCGCCGGGGCGATGATGACGACACTCGACGGCCAGTTCACCCCCGGAACCTACAATCCGCTGCGCTTCACCTTCCTTATCTGGGTGATGGTGATTGTCGGCGGATCCGGCAACAATCTCGGTGCGGTTCTCGGCGGATTCCTGATCTGGTTCATCTGGGTGGAGGCGGAGCCGGCGGGCCAGTGGATCGTCGCGCAGATCAGCGCCAACATGGATCCGAACACGCCGCTCTACCGGCACCTGCAGGACATCGCGGCGCCGTTCCGCCTGTTCGTCATGGGTCTGGTTCTGCTGATCGTGATGCGGTTCTCGCCGCGCGGAATCCTGCCGGAAAAGGTCCGCCATACCTGACCTGTCTGCACCCGACTTCCGATAATCGGGAACGCTGGCGGTCGGCAGGAAGACTGGTTGACCGATATCAACGCATCACGCGGTGCACCTGTCTAGGGTTTCCCTATCGGGAACACGAAAAGGGGCGTTGTCATGAAAGCAGCTGCGAATGTTTTGGCTGGTCTTGCGCTTCTGTTGGTGGTCGGATGCGCCACCGACGGGCGCTATCCCATCTCGGGCGAGGAATGCGGTCCCGACGATCCGGTCAAGACGATGAGCGCCCCGCTGTGTCCGGAGACCGGCGTCTAAAGTTCATCAGCCCGCATGGCGCGAAAAACCCCGGACCGCGTGACGATCCGGGGTTTCTTTTCGGTGTGTTCAGTTGGCTATGGGCCTAGCGGACCTTAACGGTCTTCCACGCTCCGCCCTCGATCACCAGTTCCTTGTAGGAGCCGAGCGCCTCGCCGACATCGGTGAACTCGACATTCGTCGCGCCCTGATAGTCGATATCGGTGCCTGCGGCGACCAGTTCGAGCGCCTTGTCCAGCTCGCCCGGGCCGATCTGCTCGCCCGGCGCGTTGGCGATCTCCATGATGTTTCCGGCGATGGCAGAGCGGTCGGCGGCGCCGGCCTTCTGCATGGCGAGGATCATAAGGGCGGCGGCATCGTAGCTCTCGCCCCGGTACGGGCCGGTTCCGGTGATGCCGGCATCGGCGGCCATCTTGTCGAAATTGGCCGCGCCTTCGGAGTCCGAACCCGGCGCGGTCCCGATCACCTTGGCACTGTCGAGGCCGGACACGTCGAGCAACGAATCGCCGATCATGCCGTCGCCAAGAACGAAGGTTTCGAAGGCGCCGGTGTCGATCGCGTTCTGCATGATGCCGCGGCCACCTTGGTCGACGTAACCGAGCACCGCAAGCGCGTCTCCGCCCGCAGCAGCCAGCGCGCCGACTTCGGCGGCGTAGTCGCCCTTGCCGTCCTCATGGGCAGCCGTGATCGTGACCGAACCGCCACGCTCCTGGAAGGCTGCGGCGAACGAGTCCGCCAGGCCCTTGCCGTAGTCGTTGTTGGTATAGGTGATCGCGACCGACTGAATGCCCTGCTCCATCGCCACATCGGCCAGAACCTGGCCCTGACGGGCGTCGGACGGCGCGGTGCGGAAGAACAGGCCGTTGTCCTCGATCGTCGTCAGCGCCGGCGACGTTGCCGACGGCGAGATCAGGACGACGCCGTTCGGAATGGCGGCATTGTTGGCGACGGCTGTCGTCACGCCCGAGCAATCCGGACCCATGATGGCCACGACATTGTCGGATGTGATCAGCCGCTCGGCGGCTGCGGTGCCGGCTGCGGAATCGACGCAGGTGGAGTCCGCGCGCACCGAAGTGATCGTTTCGCCACCGAGGAACTTGCCGCTGTCGGAAGCTTCTTTCATGGCCATTTCAGCACCACCGGCCATGTCCGGCGTCAGCGATTCGATCGGCCCGGTGAAGCCGAGGATGACTCCCATCTTCACTTCGGCCTGTGCCGCGGCGGCGAGCGCGAAAACGCTCGCTGCGGCGAGTAGAACAGTTTTTCTCATAATCCCATTTCTCCCTTTTGAGACGCCGCCGTTACGGCTGGCGCGGGCATTTCCGCATCTTGCGACCGGAAAGGCTGACAGGGTTTAAAGCGCACTCCAGACAGGTGCGCAAGCGCTTTGCGATGGTTGGGTTAAGACGGCAAATCGCAGTGACTCCAAAGGGATGCCCGGACAAGGGCCGTCGGGGCGGCTGGGCCAAAGGCGCTTTTGGCGCACCGCTTAGCCGTCGGCAAACGTGAAATCGGGAAGAACGCGCAGCGCCTGCGACAGCGCTTCCCCCCAACCGGTCGAGATCGACTGGTAATAGGCATCGTCGGCGCCGATGCGCTGCTGGCGGCCGATCTCGAAACTGTCGGTTTCATAGGTCTGCACGTCGATCGGCAGCCCCACCGAAAGATTGGCCTTGATCGTGGAATCGAACGAAACGAGCAGAAGCTTCACCGTTTCCTCGAAGGACATTGCCGGATCGTAGGCGCGCACCAGGATCGGGCGGCCGTACTTCGTTTCCCCGATCTGAAAGAAAGGCGTGTCGCCATTGGCCTCAACGAAATTGCCCTCCGGATAGATCATGAAGAGACGCGGCTCGCTTCCCTTGATCTGGCCGCCGAGGATCAGCGTCGCATTGAAGGCGGAATCGGCTGTTTGCCCGCTCATCGCGTTCGAATTGATCACCTCGCGCAGGGTCTCTCCGATCTCGCGCGCCACCTGGAACATCGACGGCGCCTCGAGGATCGACGGATTGCGGTCGACCGGCGCCTTTGAGCGTTCGTCCAGCAGGCTGACGACGGCCTGGGTGGTGGCGAGATTGCCCGCCGTCATCAGCGTCATCACCCGCTCGCCGCGCCGCGACCAGCTGAACATCTTCCGGAACACGGAGACATTGTCGACTCCGGCATTGGTGCGGGTGTCGGACATGAAGACAAGGCCCTTGTCGATGCGCAGGCCGACGCAATAGGTCATCGAATGATTCTCGCCACGAATTTCGGGGACGTTACGTCCACGCCCCATGCGTTACAAGGGATTCGGTGGGCTGACGGTTCCCTGCGTTCTTCCCGTGACGGCCGAACCGGCACCCCCGCACTACTGCTGCTGAACCTGCAAGGTGACGTCCATCTTCTCTTCACCGGTGCCCCGCCGCAGTCCCGAGACAGGCGCCGCCTCGGTGTAATCCAGCCCGGTCGCCACCCGCACGTAACGCTCATCCGGCGAAATGCGGTTGGAGACGTCGAAGCCGACCCAGCCCAAACCGTCGACATGGGCCTCCGCCCAGGCGTGGCTCGCATCCTGCTCTACCCGGTCGTTCATCATCAGATAGCCGCTGACATAGCGGGCTGGATATCCCATCGCCCGCGCCGCGGCGATGAAGATATGTGCGTGGTCCTGGCACACACCATAGCCGATATCGAGCGCCTCCTCGCCGGTTGTCCCCGCTTCGGTCTGGCCGGTCCGATACTCCACCTGTTCGACGATCGCGTTCGACAGATCGTGCAACCGCGCCACGTCGCCATCGCCGAAATCGCCGCCGACGCTCTTGACCAGCTTGCGCACGTTGTTGCCCGCGCGTGTCAGCGGAGTGGCCTTTCGGAACAGCCACAGCGGAGCAAAGCCGCCATGTGCGCCGATGACGCCGGTGCTGTTGGTGTTTTCCACCTCACCCTCGCAGAGCACCGTGATGTCGGTGCGTCCATCCTCGAAACTGACCAGTTCAACGTGGTTGTTGTGCTCGTCGTCATATTGCAGTTGTGAAATCCCACCCTCGACCGTGGTGCTCCACGCAATGACGTTCTGTCCGGCGCGCGATTTCGGCGTCAGCCGCAATTGCTGAAGCACGGCATGAACGGGCTCGGCGTAATGGTAGCGGGTCGTGTGGGTGATCCTCAGTTGCATGGCCTATCCATTGAACCGGTAATCCTGCTCGATCTGCTGCCCGAGCGCGTTGTTGTCGCGAATGAACTGCTCGATGAATTCGTGCAGGCCGATGTCGAAGATGGCGTCGACCGTATTGTCGCGCAGCCTCGAAACGAGGGCCTCCGCCGCATCGTGACAGGCGTGCCGTTCCCCGTAATCGTCGGCCAGAAACTGCAGATTGTCGACGATCTTCGTCGCGCAGAACGCCAGCGAACGCGGTAAACGGCGATCGAGAATGAGAAATTCGGCGATGCTGCGCGCGCTGATGTCGTCGGCGTTCAGCCAGCGATAGGCGCGCTGCGCCGACACCGAGCGCAGGATCGTCTCCCACTGCACATTGTCCAGCGACGAGCCGACATGCATCACCGAAGGCAGCAGCACATAGTACTTCACGTCGAGAATACGGGCCGTGTTGTCGGCGCGTTCCAGAAACGTCCCGATACGCGCGAAATCGTAGATCTCGTTGCGCAGCATGGTGCCGTGCAGTGCCGCGCGGACGAGCGCGCTCTGCTGGCGGATCAGCGCCAGCGTGGCCGGCAGTTCGCGGTCGCGCACCGGACGCGCCAGTGCGTCCTTCAGGGTGATCCAGCATTCGTTCACCGCTTCCCAGACTTCGCGGGTCAGCGCGGTGCGCACGAGGCGGGCGTTGTTTCGCGCTGCCTCCACGATCGACATCACGCTCGTCGGATTGGTCATGTCGCGCAGCAGAAAGTCCGTCACCGTTGCCGTGTTGACCTCGTCGTGACGCTCCTCGAACGCCTCGCGGATGCTGGTAGTCTGGATAACCGACATCCATTCGTCCTGATCGCTGGCGGAACGCGTCAGCGACATACGGAACCCGGCGTCAACCAGGCGCGCGGTGTTCTCGCTCCGCTCGAAATAGCGGAACATCCAGTAGAGGCCGCCTGCGGTCTTGCCTAACATCGCTGTGTCATTCCTCCAGCACCCAGGTGTCCTTGGTGCCGCCTCCCTGGCTGGAGTTGACGACGAGCGAGCCCTCCTTCAGCGCGACGCGCGTCAGCCCACCGGGCGTGATGTTGATACCGCGCGGCGAGACCATGACGAAGGGCCGCAGATCCACGTGACGCGGAGCAAGCCCCTTACGGGTCAGGATCGGCACGGTCGACAGCGAAAGTGTCGGCTGGGCAATATAGTTGGCCGGCTTGGCGACAAGCTTTTCGCGGAAGGCGGCAACCTCGCGCTTGCTGGCGGCGGGCCCGACCAGCATTCCGTAGCCGCCCGATCCGTGCACTTCCTTGACCACCAGTTCGGTCAGGTGCTCCAGCACATAGTCAAGCGAATCCTGCTCCGAACAGCGCCAGGTCGGCACGTTCTTCAGGATCGCCGTTTCGCCGGTGTAGAACTCCACGATCTCCGGCATATAGGAATAGATCGCCTTGTCGTCCGCTATCCCCGTTCCCGGCGCATTGGCGATGGTGATGCCCCCGGAGCGGTAGACATCCATAATGCCTGGAACGCCGAGCATCGACTGGGGGTTGAAGTTCAGCGGATCCAGAAAGTCGTCGTCGACCCGGCGGTAGAGCACGTCGATGGGCGCGTATCCGCGCGTCGTGCGCATCGCGATCTTGCCGTCGACCACGCGCAAATCATGGCCCTCGACAAGTTCCGCGCCCATCTGGTCGGCCAGAAACGAATGTTCGAAATAGGCAGAGTTGTGAATGCCCGGCGTCAAGACGGCGACAACGGGCTTTCCGTCACATCTCTCCGGCGCGCAGGCGGCGAGCGAGCGCCTCAGGTTCTTCGGATAATCGCTGACCGGCTGCACCCGGATTTTCGAGAACAGTTCGGGAAACATCTGCAGCATGGTTTCCCGGTTTTCGAGCATGTAGGACACACCCGACGGCGTGCGCGCATTGTCCTCGAGGACGTAGAACTCGTCCTCGCCCGTGCGCACGATGTCGGTTCCGACGATATGGGTGTAGACGTTGCCGGGCGGTGCGACACCGATCATCTTCGGCAGAAAGGCTTCGTTGTCGGCGATCAGGTCGACCGGAACGCGGCCCGAGCGCAATATTTCCTGACGATGATAGATGTCGTAGAGAAACGCGTTGATCGCGCGGACGCGCTGCTCGATCCCGCGTGAAAGCCGCGCCCATTCGCGGCCGGAAATGATGCGCGGCACGATATCGAACGGTATCAGACGCTCGTTCGCGCCTTCCGCGCCGTAGACGTTGAACGTGATTCCGGTCCTGCGGAAGAAGGTCTCGGCTTCCTTGGATTTCTTGTTCAGCCTCGCCGTCTCTTCGCCGGCCAACCAATCGCAAAATCCCGAATAGGGAGGACGGGCCGTTTCGCCCCCGCCAAGCATCTCGTCGAAAAACCCGCCCGCTCGATCCATGGCATAACCTTATGGCAATGCTTGGCTTTGACAAGGTGTCTCGTTCAGCAAGGGATCCGCGGGCCTTCAGTTCTCCGCCTTCAGAAGTGACCGCGCATAGGCGACGAGCGCCGCTACATCGGAGAACTCGATATCCACCGGCACGGTCGGCCGCCCGGCGGATTCATCGCTCGGCTGGCCCGCAAACCGGATGATCGCAGGATGCGGCGGCCTCTCGTGAAAACTGCCGAAACGCTCTTCCCAATCCCGCAACTGGTTCACCAGAAACGGAAAGGAGGGCGTTGATGATATGCCGGAAAAGCGGTTCTCGTTGTCGACGATATGGCAGCGGGAGCAATGCGCGCGCGCAACCGACCGGCCCCGCTCGACGAGCGTTGGCGCTTCCTGGGCGCGCGCCGGCCCCGCATATGCGGACGCGGCCGCCGCACCGGCGGCCAAAAGTGAAAGCCAGATCGGGAGGATCAAACGCATGGTGAAAGGCTATCGCGTTTCCGACCGGCGTCAATGCACCGGTCGGCCTGCCTTGCCAAACCCGCCAGGCGGCTGATCGATCGTTACACCTTGCCCGGACGGCGTGTCCGACTGGAAATACGCGACGATTTCGCGTGGCCCCAGCGGCTTGCTGATCAGGAACCCCTGCACCTCGTTGCAGCCCGTCGCACGCAGGATCTGCAGTTCACTCTCCGTCTCCACGCCCTCCGCGATGGTGCGCATCCCAAGTCCCCTCGCCAGGTGAACGATCGCGGCAACGATTGCCTGGCGGTCCGGGTTGCGATCGATTTCTTCGACAAAGATCCGGTCGATCTTGATGCGGTCGACGGAAAATTTCCGCAGGTAGCTCAGCGACGAATAGCCCGTGCCGAAGTCATCAAGCGAAATGCCGATACCAGCGCGCCTTAGGGTTCCGAGTTCATTCTCGAAAGCGCACTCGTCATCGAGCAGAAGGGTTTCAGTAATCTCCAGATGGAGACGCTTCGGCTCAAGTCCCGTCCGGCTCAGAACATCGAATACCGTCGCGACAATGTCATCCTGGCGAAACTGGATCGGCGACAGGTTCACGGACACCGCGACCGGTTCCGGCAAGCCGAGAGCCTGGCGGCATGCCTTTTCCAGAATCCAGCGGCCCAGGCTGACGATAGCCCCGGTATCCTCGGCGATTGAAACGAGCTCCAGCGGCGTCAGATCGTCGTCGCGAGACGTCTTCCACCGCAGCAGCGCTTCCACCGCATGGGGTTGGCCCGTGCGCAGATCGACAATCGGCTGAAACACAAGGTCGAGCTTTTCGTCGAAGTCCCCGTCGAGCAGTTCGGCCTCGATCCGGTTTCGCCGCAGTAACGTCTCGGACATTTGCGGGGAATAGGTGGAAAAAGCGCCACGACCGCGCCTCTTCGCGTCGTAAAGAGCGATATCGGCATTCCTTATTAGCTCGTCGGGCTCCATCCCGGAGGAGGACAGCGCAATCCCAACGCTCGTGCCACCGAGTATCCTCACGCCATCCACTTCGAAGGGTTCGGCCAGTGCCACGACGATGCGCGCGGCAATCTCTTCGGGAAGCGAATGTTGCTTGACCTTGTCGACCACCACCACAAACTCGTCGCCGCCGATGCGGCAGACAAGAGTCTGCTCAGGAACAATCGAACGCACCCTCCGGCCCACCTCCCGAAGAACCGCATCGCCGGTCGGATGGCCATGGGTGTCGTTGATCTTCTTGAAGTTGTCCAGATCGAGACACAGGAGCGCGGTCGAACCGCATGGATCGGAGTCGGTCGCCAGAACATTTTCGAGGCGTTCGCGAAGCAGAATACGATTGGGCAGGCCCGTAAGCGCATCATGGCGCGCTATCTGCTCAATTCTTTCCTGCGCCCGGTGCCTTTCGCTTATATCCTCGAATGTAATGATCCAGCCGCCGGTTTCGACGGGCCGAAGCGTCAGGCTGATCATGCGCCCATCCGGCAAGGTCTGATGTAAACGTTCCGGTATACCCCGTGCGATCGCCGCCTCGAGGCGTTGCCGGCTCGCGCTTGTTCTGCCGGAATCGTTTGAATGCCGCTCCAATCCGATAGCCTGGAAAAAGTCCGCAAATCCGGTCCCGGGCTCCGGGCAGCCCGGCTTGCAACCATAAAGCCGACTGAATTGCCGGTTGCTGACGATCATTTTCCCCTCGGCGTCGAACATGCACAAACCGTGCGTCATGTTGTTGAGGGCGGTGTCGAACAGCACGTTTTGCGACCGCAGTTCTGCGCCCGTATTCCGCAGTTCGTCGTTCGATCGCCGGAGCCAGCGGCGGATATGGACCAGTATGTGGTTTTGCCATCTCACGAGGGCCAGAAACACGAAGGCGCAGACAACGAGACAAAGTGCAAGAAGCGAGAAGATCCAGTGCAAACGCAGGAGGCCGCGCTGATCTTCGGCAACTTGGCGGCTTCCGTAATGGTCCGCTTCCGAGGCAAGCCCTATCAATTCTCCCTCCAGAGGAGAGGTCATTTCCAGCGCCCGCCTTGCGATCTCGGCGCGATGGATGTTTGCCATCATATTTTCGAGATCGCCGACAGTCCGCTTCAGTTTGGCAATCACCTGACGGCGCTCAGCGCTGGTGCCTACGAATTCGTCGAACTGGCCAGCGCGAAATATGTCGAGCCGGCTCGCCAGAATGTCGAAGCGAAGCCGCACCTCGCGAAGCGCTTCGGGCGAGGGCGCGAGAAGATATTCGGCCAGCCGCTCCCGTAACCGGACATATTCGTTCATTCCCTGCGCGGCGCTGAACGCAACATTGTAGCGGTAGGATTTCTCAAGCGCCTGCTGGCGATCGAAGACTATCGCCGACACATAGGCGGCCATGGCCGCAAGGAAGACGATGAGCACCGTCAAGGCGAACTGGGTCGCCTTGAATCCTCGCTGTCCGAATGGCCGGGGCAATGGCATGGGTGAGACGCGTTACCTGACCACCAGTCGGCTGATCTGCCATACCGATCGTGCATAGTATTTCTCCGCGGCCAGCCGGGAATCGGAATCGTAGGGATAGACGATGAACAGCGGCCCCTTGTCGCGGATTTCCATGTACTTTCCGTCACGTTTGAGCGCGAGCACGGCTCCATCTTCGCCCAAATCCGACAACGGAAGCGTCGCCTGATAGTCGTTGAGCGCAACCGCCGTCATTTCGCTGCCTGTCGCGCCGACCGCGTCAAGCAATCGGTCCAGCGGCACGCCCTCGAATTCGACCGGATTGTCGTACCAGGGCGTGGATGTCAGGAAGGATGTGGTCCCGATCGACTCCAGCATCGCGCGATCGAATTGCGCTGTCTCATCGACGTTCTTGCGTTTGATATTTCCTTCGATCACCAGGATGATTTCGCTCTCGGGGGCAGGCAGCACGTCCTCGGCCGCGTTCGCGGGAAGAATGACTGCGAGGGCGGCTAAGGCGGCGATCGCAGACGGAAAACGGCGGCGTAAATCGGGCACTGCTTGCTCCTTCGGTTGCTCGATCAACACCTAGAACATAGCGGCGGAATGGACAGGGAAATGTCCGGGGTGTTCGCCGCTTCCGGCGCTTACGGTAAAGGCGAAGTTAAATCTTCTCCCTTCACCTTATCCGATCGCCACCTTTGCTGATTGGCGTCTGGCGCAGTCTACCTTCGGTAACGTTTCCGGCTCGACGGCCCATTACCCGATTTCGTCGGCGACCGAGGCACGCGCAATGCTCGCCTGGTGGGTATCGACTTCACCAATCGCTGAAATCTCTACTCTTCGAGACAGCATCTTCGATCGGGGGGAAGGCTGGTGGTGCCCGGGGGCGGATTTGAACCACCGACACGCGGATTTTCAATCCGCTGCTCTACCCCTGAGCTACCCGGGCCGACGCTTCACTTCATTTCGCGAAGACGATTTCCGCGGTCGCGCCGCGTGAAAGTGCGCGGTTTATAACACGCAATTTCCGGGTGTCCAGCCGCAAATTCCGCTCTTCTCCACCCCCGCCAAGCCCCTTCAATGAGACTTTGACAAATCCCCCGGCCCCGGCCTTACATGACGCCGTTCGGCGACGAGAAAGGACAGCATGAAGCAACAAGCGCTGGGGTGGGGCGTTATCGGCACCGGAACAATCGCCCGCAAGTTTGCCGAGGACATGGCGCTGGTTGTCGGAGCGCGTCATGCTGCCGTCTGTTCGCGCTCCATGGAGACCGGTCGCGCTTTCGCGTCGGCGCACGGATTTGCGAAGTCTTACGCCGATCTCGATGAATTTCTGGGCGATCCTTCGGTGGAGGCCGTCTATGTCGCGACGCCGAACACCGCCCACCTCGAACAGGCGCTGGCGGTCGTGAAATCCGGCAAGCCGGTGCTGATCGAAAAGCCGGTGGCGCTGTCGGCGGCGGACGCACGGACGATCGCTCGCGCCGCCGAAGGACGCAACGTGTTCGCCATGGAGGCGATGTGGACACGCTTTCTTCCGGCGGTCCAGCGGACGGCCGCACTCATCGCGGACGGGCGGATCGGCATGATCGAGCGGGCGCAGGCGACGCTCGGCTTTTCCCGCGTCGTCGAACCGGACAGCCGTCTTTTCAATGCCGCGCTTGGGGGCGGCGTTCTCTACGATCTCGGCGTCTATCCGCTCTCGCTCGCCCTGATGCTGCTCGGCGAGGCGAGTAACGTGTCGGGCCGGTGGAAAGCCGGGCCGACCGGAACCGACATCGAAGCCCATGTCGAGATGACATGCGGCGGCGCGCCGGTCTCGGTCCGAACGTCATTCGCCTCGGAGATGGAGAACGCCTTCGTCATCCAGGGGTCGGCGGGTGTGTTGCGGCTGGACCGGCACTTTCTGCGCGGCCCGTCCCTCACACTCTGGGACAAGCCGCTCAAACGGATTCCTGCCGGGTCCGATACGTTGGCGGGAAAGCTGGCGCACAGATTCCCCCTGGACGGACGCAGGACCGAGCGGTTCGACCAGCAGGGCCACGGCCTGCACCACGAGATCCGTGCGGCGCAGGCGGCCATTCTCTCCGGGAAAACATCAAGCGACGTCATGCCGCTTGGCGAAAGTGCCCGTGTGCTGGAGATCATCCGGGCGGTGCTGTCGACGCCGGCCGAAACCTAGGTCTTGTCGCCGGGCTTTCCCTGCTCGAATTCCTCGACAATGCCGAGAAAGCGGCGGAAGAACTTTTCCATGTTGTCGAGACCGCGATCGAGCTCCTCGTCGCTCGGCAGCACGCGGTCGGCAAGCCCGCCCTCGAGCCTCGTCTCGAGCCGCGCGACCCGCTCCTCCAGCCTTTGGAGTTCGTCCTGAAACGCCGCGCGCTCGTCGGCGGCGAGCTTGCAGACGATCTGCCCGCTCTTCTCCGCGCAGATCGACATCTCGCCGGTGGCGGTGTCCATGCGAACATAGCCGTTTTCGGTTTTCTCCATGACATAGCGGCCATTTTGCGCTGATGCGGCCTGCGCGCCCGCCAGCGTCATCGCCAAAAACGTTGCAACGGCAGCCATGTGCCGGCTGAAACTGGTCATGTATCGTGCCTCTTCCACAAAACTGTCCCGTCTCCTCCCGAGTAGCAGCCAATTCGGCGGGAATTGCGACAGATCGGGAAAAACGCCGATTGCGGCTTTCCCCCGCACCCGAGGCGGATTAAGCACCACTCCATGGACAAGATCATTTACAAGATCGCGCCGCGCGCCCTCTGGCAGGCGGCAGAGGAAAACGGGCGCTTCGACGGCGCGCCGATCGATATCGCCGACGGCTTCATTCATTTCTCGACGGCGGCGCAGGCGCGCGAAACCGCCGCGAAACACTTTGCCGGCCAGAACGATCTTCTGCTCGTTGCGGTCGACGGCGAAAAGCTCGCCGGCGCGCTGAAATACGAGGTCTCGCGCGGCGGCGACCTGTTTCCCCATCTCTACGCGCCGCTCGATCTCGACACGGTCGTGTGGGTGAAGGAACTGCCGCTCGGCGATGACGGCGCACACGTCTTTCCCGGGCTCGACGCCTGATGCTTTCACACCTTGCCGAGACGGCGGGACGCTGGCTGGCGTTCCGCTTCGAGCCGGAAACAGCCCACCGCCTCGCCATCCGGACGCTCAAATCCGGCGCGCCGGTCGTTCGAAGCGTGCACCGCGACCCCCGGCTTTCCGTGTCGGTGAACGGCCTGACCGTGCCCAACCCGCTCGGCGTCGCCGCCGGGTTCGACAAGAACGCGGAGGTTCCCGACGCGCTTCTGGCCGCCGGGTTCGGTTTCGCCGAAATCGGCACGGTCACGCCGCTGCCCCAGTCCGGCAACCCGAAGCCGCGGGTTTTCCGACTGCCGGAGGATCGCGCCGTGATCAACCGTCTCGGCTTCAACAACGAAGGCCACGCGGCGGCGCTCGCGCGCCTTCAGGCGCGGAACGGGCGGCCGGGCCTCGTCGGCGTCAATATCGGCGCCAACAAGGATTCAGGCGACCGGGCCGGCGATTACGTTTCCGGGCTGGAGCGATTCTACGGCCTGGCCAGCTATTTCACCGTCAACATTTCCTCCCCCAACACCCCCGGCCTGCGCGACCTGCAGGGCCGCGCGCAACTGGCGGAGCTGCTTTCGCGCATAGCGGAAAAGCGTGCCGAACTGTCCGAAACCCAATCACGCATTGTCCCGGTATTGCTGAAGGTCGCGCCGGATATCACCGAAGAGGGTCTCGACGATATTGTCGCAGAGGTGCTCGCCCACGGGCTCGACGGGATGATCGTGTCGAACACGACGCTGGCCCGACCGGGGCTTCGATCCGACCCCGGCGAGGCGGGCGGTCTCTCCGGCCGCCCGCTGTTCGAGCGCTCGACGATCGTTCTGGCGAAGACGCGCGAGCGGATCGGCGGAGAGGCATTGCTCATCGGCGCGGGCGGCGTCGATACGGCACAGTCCGCGCTCGCCAAGATCGAAGCCGGCGCGGATCTGGTGCAGCTTTACACCGGCATGATCTATCGCGGCCCTGGCATCGCCAATGCGATCAACCAAGAGCTGTCCGAAGTGCTCGACAAAACCGGCGCGCCGTCGATTAACGACCTGATCGGCACGAAGACCGAGGACTGGGCGGCGAAGCCAATCCCGGCGTGATCGCATGCATTAGGTCATAATTCGCTTCGCCGTACGATCAGGCGGCGTATGGCTGCTTCAAGCGCATTATACCGATCTTCCGCGATGCGGCGAATGGCTTTTGCCGCCCGTGTGACCGGCGCTATCCGTCTCGTCCTGGTTCGTTCGGATCGCTAGAGAAAAGTGCGATCTTGTTGCCTTGAGGATCGCGAAGGTAGCCAACATAGAACTCAGGTCCATAAGAAGCACGAAAGCCTGGCTGGCCCTCATCGGAACCGCCTGCGAAAAGCGCGGCGGCGTGAAGGTCACGAACCTGCTTTTGATTGCGCGCCTCAAATGCGACCATAGAACCGTTGCCAGCCGAGGCCGGACGTCCATCGAAGGGTGGTTTGACGTAGAAGTCAGGCAGAACGGGAGACTTACCCGGTTGTACGGGCAGTGCGTAACTCAGTCCCGCAGGCCCCTCCTCCAGTTCGTAACCAAGGGCTGGCAGGAACGCGGAATAAAATCGTTTTGCGCGCGCGATGTCATCCGCACCGACTGTGACGTAGGCAATCATGCTTCGTGCGTCTTTTCGGAAGTTTGGTCATTCAAACGAGATTACTGCATAGTTGCAAGCCAACACAGAATTCGGCTCAATATATGACCCCTTATCCATCCCCAAAGTCGACATTGTGCAATTGCAGCGTAAGCTCACTTTGTCCGCATAGCTGCCATCGGCCGGCATTTCGAAGATTGCCCGTTTCCGCCCGATCAGCCGAAAACCCTCCGCGCCTTGCGCGGGAGGATCGCCAGCAGCGTCAGTCCGCGCACGCCCAGAAAGACGTTGAGGGCAAGCCATAGCCCGTGATTGCCGTAGGCCGGCACAACCGTCAGCAGCAGGATCACAAACACCGCCAGTGACGCCAGCATCATGTTGCGCATGTCCTTCGACCAGGTCGCGCCGATGAATACGCCATCCATCTCGAAGGCGAGCACGCCCGCAATCGCGGTCAGCGCCGCCCACATCAGGTAGGTCTTCGCCTCGGCTCGCACGTCCGGTGCCGTGGTCATCAGGTCGATGGCTGCCGGTCCGAACAGGACGACCATGATGGTCGTGAAGCCGGCGAGGGCGAATCCCCACATCGTCGTCAGCCGGACGGCGCGCCAGAAAGCCGGCGGATGATTTGCGCCGATTGCCCGCCCGACGATCTGTTCGGCGGCGGTCGCGAACCCGTCGAGATAATATCCGGCGATGAGGAAGAAGTTCATCAGGATCGCATTGGCGGCAAGCGTGACAGCGCCGAACTGCGCGCCGGTACGCGTGAACAGCGAGAAGCCCGCAAGCAGAGCGAAGGATCGGATCATTATATCGCGGTTGACCGACACGAGGCGCAAGAATGCCTCGCGATCGAGGACGCGCGCCCGGCTTGGCGCGTGGCGGAGGTCGAACCCGCGCCTGATCCACCAGAAACCGGCTCCGGCGGCGATCGCCTCCCCGAGCACCGTGCCGATGGCCACGCCCTCTATCTGCCAGCCGAGGACGAGCCCGAACCAGATCGATCCGGCAATGTTGATCCCGTTCAGAAGCGTCTGCAGCAATAGCCCCGCCATGGCCCTTCCCTGCCCCAGCAGCAGGCCGAGAAGCGCATAATTAACCAGCGAGAACGGGGCGCCAAGCATGCGGATGGTGACATAGCTGCGCGTAGCGTCCGCAACGCCCTCGCCGGGATTCATCAGCAGGATGCCGAGTTCGCGGATGAGCGGCCCAAGGATCAGCAGCACAAGGCCCAATCCCGCGGCAAGCAGGACAGCGCGCCAAAAGACGGCCTGTTGTTCGGTTTCGTCACCGCGGCCGAATGCTTGGGCGACGAAGCCGGTGGTTCCGGACCGCAGAAAATTGAACGTCGTGAAGACGATGTCGAAAATGATCGCGCCGACGGCAAGGCCGCCGATCAGCGCCGCATCTCCGAACTGGCCGATCACCGCCGTGTCCACGATCCCCAGCAAGGGCGTCGTCAGGTAGGCCAGCGTCATCGGAACCGCGATGGCGAACACCATGCGGTTGCTGACCTCGAAGGGAAGCGAGGAAACGGATGGCTCGGATGTCGTCACGGTCTGCCGGGATCGGTCGCGATGAATGGCGGAAGCGAGGCTTGGTTGCTTTTGCCGGCAAATGCAATAGCTGAACTTCGCCATGCGCCTGCCCATAGTCCACAACCCCGCCTACGACGCGAAGTTCTCGCCGGACCATCGGTTTCCGATGAGCAAGTACGCATTGCTTGCCGAGGTCATTATGCGCGAGGGCCTCGCGGGACCGGGAGATTTCCATGTCCCGATGCCGGCGCCCGCCGCGTGGATAAAGCTCGCCCACGATGCGGCCTATGTCGATCAGGTCTACGACTATCGCGTGCCGCCGGCGATCGAGAAGATCATCGGATTTCCGGTAACCGAGCGGACCTCCATCCGAGCGCAATGCGCGACCGCTGGGACCATCATGGCGGCACGGCTGGCGTTGGAATACGGCATCGCGTGCAACACAGCCGGCGGGAGCCATCATGCCGGACACATGCATGGGGCCGGCTTCTGCACCTTCAACGATGTGGCGGTCGCCGCCAAACTCATGCTCGCAGACGGAGAGATCGGCACCGCCCTCGTGCTCGATCTCGACGTTCATCAGGGAGACGGAACGGCAGCGATCCTGTCCGATGAACGCCGCGTCTTCACCGCCTCGGTCCATTCGCAGAAGAACTACCCGACCCGGAAGGTGGCGTCCGACTACGACCTCGGACTGCCGGACGGGATGGAAGACGCGGCGTATCTGAAGACGCTTGCCCTTGTGCTCGAACAACTGCGCGACCGGGTGTCGCCCGACATCGTCTTCTATAATGCCGGCGTCGACGTTCACGCCGAAGACAGGCTCGGGCGTCTCGCGCTCACCGATCGTGGGATCGAACAACGCGAGCGCATGGTCATTTCCCATTTCCGGCAGCGTGGGATTCCGGTCTGCGGCGTGATTGGCGGCGGTTATTCGAAGGACGTGGAAGCCTTGGCATTGCGCCACGTCATCCTGCATCGCGTGGCAAGCGAGTTTGTCTTCTAGGGCGAAAGCACCATCGCCCAATAGCGCCGGCCGCCCGCAGCCGACGCGTAGGCGACGCCGACACGGCCGAATTCATCATCAAGGAGGTTGCGGCGGTGTCCGGCCGATTGCGACCAGCCATAGACGGCCGATTCGGTGTCCGGCTGGCCGAACGCCAAATTTTCCGCAGCCGGGAAGTTCACGCCTGCCGCGCGCATGCGCCCCCTGAATCCGGCATGGGTCACCCGCCCCTGTACCGCCATGGCTTCGGCATGGTCGAGCGCGGCGCGCGACAGCACGTCGTCGGCCAGCAGCGGCTGCAAACCGTTATTGACACGCAGCGTATTGACCGGGGCCAGCGCCTCGCCGGTGACGATGCCGCTTTCGATCGGGCCGTCGACGGTGGCCGACCTCGTCGTGCACCCGGCGATGACCGGTGCAACCAGGAGAACGCCCGCACCAGTCAGAAGCGCCCGTCGGCCGATCATGCGCGGCGGCCGTAATTGAGCAGCCGCATCAGGATGAACACCGGAATGACGACCATCGCGCCGAGGATCAGCCAGTCGCCGAAACGGCCGAGCGCGGCCCACCCCTTCTCCCAGAGATTCACCGCGAAATCGCGCACCGCGAATAGGAGGTCCATCGGATAAATCTCGAACACGTTCATCACCATTCCGACCAGAACGGAGACCACGATGAGCTTGACGATGGTTCGGAAGACGGTATCGCCGAGAAAGGCATTCACGCGCATTGGCATCTGATTCCCTGAAAGCTGTGCATCGCAGCTAGTAAGAAACTGTGGCGTATGCAAGTCACGGCGCGGTGCGGCGCCCCCCCCCCGCTAGACGACCAATGGCACACCCAGGGTATCGAGGTCGAATTCCGCCACCACGGGCGCATGATCCGATTCCGGGAACTTGGCGTCAAAGGCGAAAGCGACACTTTCGTCATGGATCATCTCGTTGTGAATTTCGATGCCCTGGAAGCAGGCCATCATGCGTCGTGAGACGAGCATGTGGTCGAGCAGGTTTCCGCGACCGTGATGAAACAGCGTGTAGCGCCTGCTCTGCGCGACGGAGAGGGCGACCGGATGCATCACCCGGTGATTGAGCGCGGGATTTCCCGTGTCCTCCGTCTGCCCGCGGATGGCCATCACGGGAACCTCATGGGGTTCGGCATTGAAATCGCCACAGATCAGAATATTCGCGTCCGGCTCCACGTCGAATATTCCGTCGATGAACATGCGTGTTTCGAGCGCGGCGCCCACCCGCTTCATTGAGGAGAGAAAATACCCCTCCGCCCAGCCTGATGCCGTTTTCCATTTGTAGTCGTCCGGGCCCTGTCCGGGTATCCGGGTGGGGTTCTTCGACTTGAAGTGGACATTCAGGATGTGAAGAACGACGCCCGACTGACGGCGCAGGCGGACGTAGAGCGTCGGCCGGTCCCAGATCACTTTCTTCGGCAACTGGTCGCCCTCGGCCGTTACCCGGAAATATTGCGGCGGATTGACGAGCGTGTTCTGGATTTCGCGCATTTCTTCGACGGTGTCGCCGGCCGGCGTGGCGACGACGAGGTTGCGGTATCGCTCGACGTCGGGCTTGTTCTTCAGGGTTGTCGAGGAAAGCGTGTGCACAGAGTATCGCGTTCCGCTCAACAACGTCTCCAGCGCTCTCAGGCGGCGCGGACCGGAGGCAACATTCTGGCCGTGCACCTCCTGAAAACAGATGATGTCGGCTCGCAGGCGCTCCAGCATTGGCCGCAGGATCCTCACACGCTCCTCAAACGGCGCGTCCCGGTCGGAACTGACAGCAACGTCGTCGAGGTTTTCGATGTTGTAGGTTGCGATCCGCATGGCATTTTTCCTCCCGCATTCGGTTGAGGCCTGTCGTCGCGACGGAGCGAGAGTAGCGGACCCGTGTGAAACGAGCGTGATCGCGCTCAGCGGTTCAGTCCAGCATCGCTTCCAGCGTTTCCAGCCGGTCGGCCTCGAATGGCGGCTTGTCCCACCTCAGCCGGGATATCCGCGGGAAGCGCATGGCGACGCCGGACTTGTGCCGCGCCGACCGGTTGAGACCCTCGAACGCAACCTCGACAACCAGGCCGTGATCCGGCTCCGCGCGCACCGATCGTACCGGCCCGAAGCGCTCAACCGTGTTGTCGCGCACATATTTGTCGATCTGCTTCAGTTCCTCGTCGGTGAAGCCAAAATAGGCCTTGCCGACGGGCACGAGCTGCGGATCGTCCATCGGTCCGGTCCACACGCCGAAAGTGTAGTCGGAATAGAAGCTCGACCGTTTGCCATGGCCGCGCTGGGCATACATCAGCACAGCGTCGACCAGACGGGGATCGCGCTTCCATTTGAACCACGGCCCCTTCGGCCGGCCCGGCACATATGCGCCGTCCCGGCGCTTGAGCATCAGCCCCTCGATCACCGGATCGGGCGGGTCGTTGCGTCTTTCGGCTACGTCCTCCCACGACGAGAACGCCAGCAGCGGCGAGAGGTCGAACCGGTCGGCGGGCACGCCCGCGACAAAGTCCTCGAGATGCCGGCGACGATCCTCGAAGGCGAGCGAACGCAAATCCCGGTCTCCCGACTGAAGCAGGTCGTAGGCGCGTACGAAAGCCGGATACTTCGCCTGCAGCTTCGCGGGCACGGCCTTGCGGTTCAGCCGCTGCTGCAAATCGGAAAACCTGCCCGTCCGGATCGCGCCCCCCTCCGGCCATCCGACAAGAAGCTCGCCGTCGATCGACCCCTCGAAGTCCATTGCCTCGAGCAGATCCGGGAAAGCGCCGGAGATGTCGTCCCCGGTGCGCGAATAGATGCGGCGGGCATTTCCCTCGGCAGTGACCTGCACACGAATGCCGTCCCATTTCCACTCCGCCAGGTAGTCCTTCGGGTCATAGCGGGTCAGTTCCTCGGCATCGGTCGGGGTGGCGAGCATGACCGGGCGAAACGGTGCAGCGGCCAGGTTCACCGGTTTTTCAGTCCTGCCATCCAGCCACGCGAAAAGCGGCAGATAGGGGGGCGTCAGCCCGTGCCAGAGCTCCTCGATCTCGGTCACGTCCTTGCCGCCGAAATCGGCCAGCGCCTGCTTCACCAATCGTGACGAAACGCCCACGCGCATGCCCCCGGTGATAAGCTTGAGCAGCGCGTAGCGGCCTTGGGAATCGAGAATGTCGAGCCAGCCTTCGACCAGCTTCGGGCCATCGGAGCGGGACGCCGAATGCAGCGCTTCCACAATCGTCGAAATCGTCAGATCGTCTGCGCCCCTGTCTTCAGCCCGCCCGTGGGGCGTCGGCCATATCAGCGACACCGTCTCGGCGAGATCGCCGACGAAATCGTAGGAATAGCCGAACAGCACCGGATCGACGCGCTCCTCCACCAGCCGGCGGATCATCGCCGGCTTGACCGACAAGATGTCGAGATCGCGGGTGATGGCGGCGATCGCGTAACCGCGGTCGGGATCGGGGGTCGCGGCGCAATAATCGACAAGCAGCTTCAGCTTCGCGTTGCGCGACGGGGTCAGGACCAGCCGGTCGAGCAGTTCGGCGAAGGGCTTCATTCCGCCTCATCCTCATAGCCGACAATGTGCAACGGCTTGGCGCGGATCTGGTTCAGCTCGCACCAGCGCACCAGCGCCTCTTCCCGACCATGGGTGACCCAGACCTCCTGCGGACGTATTTCCAGAATGGTTTCCGTCAGTTCATCCCAGTCGCAGTGATCGGAAAGGATCAGCGGCAATTCGACACCGCGCTGCTTGGCCCGCTGCCGGACACGCATCCAGCCGGAGGCGAAGCAGGCGATCGGATCGGGAAAGCGGCGCGCCCAGCGATCGGCGAACGCCGAAGGCGGACCGATCACGATCGCCCCCTCGAACTGGTCCTTCGCCGCCCTGTCGACCGTGGCCGGTGCCAGCGGTCCGAGCGCCACGCCCCGGCTTTCGTAATAGTCGCACAGCTTCTGCATCGCTCCGTGGATGTAGATCGGCTTGTCGTAGCCCGCCTCGCGCAGCAGCGCGATGACGCGCTGCGCCTTGCCGAGCGCGTAGGCCCCGACGAGATGGGCGCTTTGCGGAAACTGCCCGACGCTCTTCAGCAGCCGGGCGATCTCCTCGCGGTCGTCGGGGTGCCTGAACACCGGCAGTCCGAACGTCGCCTCGGTGATGAAAACGTCGCAGGCGACCGGCTCGAAGGTCGTGCAGGTCGGGTCGCGGCGGCGCTTGTAGTCACCGGAAGCGACGATCCGCACGCCGTCCTTTTCCACCGCGATCTGCGCCGCGCCGAGCACGTGCCCGGCCGGATGCCAGCTCACGCTCACGCCGTTGACCGTCATCGCCTCGCCATAGGCGGCTTCCTGCGAAGCGGCGGAAAAATCATCGCCGTACCGTATCGCCATGATGTCCAGCGTTTCGCGCGTCGCGGTCACATGGGCATGACCCGGACGCGCGTGATCCGCATGGCCGTGGGTGACGAGCGCGCGCTCGACCGGCCGGACGGGATCGATGTAAAAATCGCCGGGCGGACAATAGAGCCCCTTCGGTGTCGGACGTAGCAAATCCTCGAAACGCATGGCCCATAGATAGCCGTTCGACGATCCGCGGAAAGGGTATCGCGGAAGAAAACAGGAACATTGTCTTGGCCTTCCGGCCATCAGACCCTAGTTTGCCCGCGTGAGCATAGCGACCTCCCCCTCCAATCCGTCCTCGGACGGTATCGACCTGCCCGTCCCCTTTCTCGACTGGTTCATCTCGAAGGGCTGGCAGCCGCGCGCCCATCAGCTCGAGTTGCTGACGAAGGCAGATGCGGGACGGTCGTCGCTGCTGATCGCGCCGACCGGCGCCGGCAAGACGCTGGCTGGCTTCCTGCCGTCGCTTGTGGATCTGACGCGGCGCGGCAGCCCGCAGCCAGGCACGAAAAAACCGGGTGTGCACACACTCTACATCTCGCCGCTCAAGGCGCTTGCCGTCGACATCCACCGCAACCTGTCGACACCGGTCGAGGAAATGGCTCTGCCGGTCATGATCGAGACGCGCACCGGCGACACGCCGCAATCGCGCCGTCAGCGCCAGAAGCTCAACCCGCCGGACATATTGCTGACGACCCCGGAACAACTGGCGCTTCTGCTGTCGCACAAGGACGCTGAGCGTTTCTTTGCCGATCTGCGCTACGTGGTGCTTGATGAGCTGCACTCCCTGGTCACCTCCAAGCGCGGCCACCTGCTCGCGCTCGGTCTGGCCAGGCTGCACCGCCTGTGTCCGAGACTGCGGGTGACCGGCCTGTCGGCGACGGTTGCGGAGCCCGACATGCTGCGGCAATGGCTGGTGCCCCAGCGCGATGGCGGCGAAATGGCCGATATCATCACGGTCGCTGGCGGCGCGAAGCCGGACATCACCATCCTGAAATCGAAGGAGCGGGTGCCGTGGAGCGGCCATTCGGCGCGCTATTCCATGCCGGAAGTCTACGAAGCGATCCGTCGGCACAAGACGACGCTGCTGTTCGTCAACACACGCTCGCAGTCCGAAATGCTGTTTCAGGAACTGTGGCGGATCAACGAGGACAATCTGCCGATCGCGCTGCATCACGGCTCGCTCGATGTCAGCCAGCGGCGCAAGGTCGAGCATGCGATGCAGAACAACGCGCTGCGCGCCATCGTCGCCACGTCGACCCTCGACCTCGGTATCGACTGGGGCGATGTCGACCTCGTCATCCATGTCGGCTCGCCGAAGGGCGCCAGCCGGCTTGCACAGCGCATCGGCCGCGCCAATCACCGCATGGACGAGGCGTCGAAGGCGATCCTGGTGCCGGCGAACCGCTTCGAGGTGATGGAATGCCAGGCGGCGCTCGACGCCAACTATCTCGGCGCGCAGGACACGCCGCCGTTGGCCGAGGGCGCGCTTGACGTGCTGTGCCAGCACATCCTCGGGACGGCTTGCGCGGAGCCATTCCGTTCAGACGATCTGTATGCGGAAATCGTGACTGCCGCGCCATATGCGAATCTGCCGCGCGAGACCTTCGACCGGGCGGTGCAGTTCGTTGCTCATGGCGGCTACGCCCTGCAATCCTACGAGCGTTACGCGCGCATCCGCCAAACCAGCGAGGGAACCTGGCGCATCTCGCATCCCTCCATCGCCCAGCAGTACCGGCTTAACGCCGGGACGATCGTCGAGGCGGCAATGCTGAACATCCGAATGACGCGCCATCGCGACAAGGGTGCCGCGGTGCGGGCCGGGCCGACGCTGGGAAAGATCGAGGAGGGCTTCGTCGAGGCGCTTGCCCCGGGCGACACCTTCCTGTTTGCCGGAAAGGTTCTGCGTTTCGAAGGCATTCGCGAAAGCGACTGTATCGTATCGAAGGCCAGCGATCTGAACGCCAAGGTGCCGGTCTATGCGGGCGGCAAGTTTCCGACGACGACCTATCTGTCCGAGCAGGTCCGCAAGATGCTTTCTGACCGGAAGAGCTGGAGCCGGCTGCCCGCCCAGGTATCGGACTGGCTGCACATCCAGAAACGGAAATCTGCGGTGCCGGGCCCGCGGGACCTTCTGGTAGAGACGTTCCCCCGCGGCGCGCGGTACTACCTCGTCGCCTATCCGTTCGAAGGGCGGCTCGCGCACCAGACGCTCTGCATGTTGCTGACCCGCCGCCTCGAACGCGCGAAGGCGCGGCCGCTCGGGTTCGTGGCGTCGGACTATGCGGTGGCGATCTGGGGCCTGCGAGACATGGGCGCGATGCTGCGCTCCGGCGAGATCACGCTGGACGGACTGTTCGATCAGGACATGCTGGGCGACGATCTGGAGTCATGGCTGGACGAATCCTTCCTTCTTAAGCGTACGTTCCGCAATTGCGCTGTCATCGCCGGCCTTATCGAGAAGCGTCATCCGGGAAAGGAAAAATCCGGCAGGCAGGTTACCGTTTCCGCCGACCTCATCTACGACGTCCTGCGCACGCACGAGCCGGACCATATCCTGCTTCAGGCGACGCGCACGGACGCGCGAACCGGATTGCTGGACATCGGCCGGTTAAACGACATGCTCTCGCGCATA
The DNA here is from genome assembly GCF_019966575.1 of Oricola cellulosilytica. GTDB lineage: Bacteria > Pseudomonadota > Alphaproteobacteria > Rhizobiales > Rhizobiaceae > Oricola > Oricola cellulosilytica. The sequence continues at coordinate 203,326 of NZ_JAINFK010000001.1, forward strand.
CGCGGACGAATCATGCATAAGGACCTGGAAGGGATATCGCCGCTGGCAGTCCCGGTGATGCTTGAAATCGGCAAGGAGTCCGTGCATGGCGGCGATGCGAGCGAGGCATTGATGGCGGAAGCAGCGAACGACCTCGTCCTCGAGGCGCTTGGAAAGGATATCTGAAAACCATGCGGGCAGCGCTGAAGACGGTCGATCAGGTGACAGCGGGCGAGGCCCTCGCGCTGTCTTTCGATGATGCGGAAGTGCTGCTCGACCCTGCCGGCGTCGCATACTTTGTCGAGCATCGCATCCTCGCCGTTTCCGACCTGCATCTGGAAAAGGGATCGTCCTACGCGCGAAGGCGCGTCTATCTGCCGCCCTACGACACGGCGGCCACACTGGCGCGGCTGGCTGCAATGGTCGCCAAATACGACCCGGCCACGATCATCAGCCTCGGCGACGGCTTCCACGACAAGGACGCGTCGGCGCGACTCGGCCACGAGGCACGCGACGCTATCGCCGCCATTGCCGCAAGGCGGGAATTGATCTGGGTGACCGGCAATCACGATCCATTGCCGCCGGCGAACGTGCCGGGGGATTCGGTCGAGATGCTGGCGTTCGGGAGAACTGTCTTTCGTCACATCCCCGACGCTTCCGAGTTCGGTCATGAAGTGTGCGGGCACCTGCATCCCTGCGCGAGGATAGTCGGCGGCGGACGGTCGGTCCGCCGGCCCTGTTTCGCCAGTGACGGAATCCGCCTCATCATGCCGAGCTTCGGCGTCTTCACGGGCGGGCTGAACGTGTGTGACGACGAGTTCGCCGGATTGTTCGAAATGTCGCGGTTCCGCGCCTACATGCTGGGCAAGGACAGGGTCTTTGCGGTCGGCGCCCGAAAGCTTCATGGAGACTAGAAAGTCGCCGCAAAGGCCGTGAGCATGGTCCCGGTCACCAGGATCGTCAGCAGCAGGCGCAGCCGTCCGAACCAGGCCGGAGCACCGCCCGAGGTCACGAGCCTGCGGTCCCAGAGTCCGGTCGCGGCGAAGGCAGCCGCAAACACCGCGAATGACCACGGGTCGCCGAGGAAGAATGCGAACCAGCCGACAAGGGACGGGATGACGCTGACGGTCAGCACCTCAGCATTGTCACGCCCCTCACCCGGGCTGACGATCGCGACACCCCACCTGATGCCGCCGAGAAATGAAAGGATGATCGCCGCATAGGCCTTCAGCGCCACGGCGGCGCTCGTGCCTTCGCTGAAGCTGCTCTCGCCGGCGGCAATGAAACCGGGCGCTGCGAGAAGCAGTGCCGTCAGGAAAGCGAAAGGCAGGAAACCGGACAAGGCAAGAAACACCGCGGTCCATTCCAGACCGCGCCGGGCCGTTCGCCTCTTTCTTAACGTGATCATCATTAGTCCCTGCGGAACAGGACGCGGCCCAGCCAGCCGATGAACAGGGCGAACGCCACCGCCGCGATTCCGTAGAGAAGCGACTGGTTCTGGGCGGCCTGGAACAACTGGTACTCGAGGCCCGCCTTGCGAATATCGAGCGTCGTGGTCGTCTGCGCGGAAAGGGTTCCGGCCCTGAACAGATATGCGCGCGCGGTATGGCGGCCCAGCGGCACGTCCGCGGGCAAGTGCAACTGGGCGCGGAACAGCGACTGGGAGATGAAGCGGACGCCCGAGGGAAACTCCTGATAAAGACCGCTGTTTTCCTTCAGGCGTCTCAAGGCCTCGGTAAACTCGGTCACGTCATCCTTCCCCCGGGGGGAGACCTTGCCGGGACGCAACCGGACTTCCTCCACGCCGAGCGACAGCCGGTCCAGCGTCGAACTGGTAGTGATGTCCCTGGCCTGCCGTGTCGAGGCGACCAGAAACGATTGCGGCACGTCCAGAAAGCTCTGCGATTCCACGTTCATCCAGATTCCGAGAACCCGGCTCTTGCGCCTGGTCACGATGTTCGAGGACGGCCCTTCCAGAATTACGAACACATCGTAACGGCCCTGACGCTGGATCAGCGGATCGACATTGTCGATCGCGCCGAAAATGGTAAGGCCGACCCCTGCGAAATCGGAGGTGATCGCGATCGTCTCGGTCGAAAGTCCGATTTCGATACGCTCCGGCGGTATGGGCGCCGCCAGCAACGGGCCTTCCGGTTCCTCCTGCGCGTCCGCCGGCGGCGCGGACACCAGCGCAACGCCCATCGCGGCCGCGGCAACCAGCGCCCTCACAGCAGGAAATCCGTTGAAATGGTGTAGAGTTCGTCGGGGGTGATGAAAAGCGTATACGCCAGCCGCAGAGCCACCAGCAGAACGAGCGCCGCAAGGAGCGCGCGCAATTGCTCACCGCGCAGCTTCTGCCCGGCCTTGGCTCCGTATTGCGCCCCGGCGACGCTTCCCGCCATGAGCAGCATTGCGAGAACGACATCGACCGTCTGGTTCGCTGTGGCGTGTACGATGGTGGTGTAGGCAGCCACGAAGATGATCTGAAACAGCGATGTCCCGATCACGACGTTCGTCGGAACCTTGAGGAGGTAGATCATGGCCGGCACCATGATGAAGCCGCCGCCGACACCCATGATCGATGCGAGCATTCCGATCATCGCCCCGAGCAGCACCACCGGTATCACGCTGACATACAGCTTCGAGGCTTTGAACCGCATTTTGAAGGGCAGCTTGTGCACCCACATGTGCTGGCCGGGCCGGCGCAGGCCGATCGTCGCACCGGCGCGGGCCCGCGCCATCGCGCGAATGCTCTCCGCCATCATCAGCCCGCCGACCGTGCCGAGAAAGACGACGTAGAGGATGGAGACAAACAGGTCGAGTTGGCCGAGGTCGCGCAACAGCGCGAAGATCCATACGCCGACGCTGGACCCGGCGATGCCGCCGACCAGCAGGACAGATCCGAGCTTGACGTCCACCGTGCCGCGCTTGAAGTGGGACAGGACCCCCGAAACGGATGATGCGACAACCTGGTTGGCTCCGGTCGCGACAGCCACGGCCGGCGGAATGTTGTAGAAGATCAGCAGCGGCGTGATCAAGAAACCGCCGCCAACGCCGAACATTCCGGAGAGGAAACCGACCGCTGCGCCCATGCCGAGCAATACGAAAATGTTGACCGACATTTCCGCTATCGGCAGATAGAGCGCCAACTGGATCTCCTGTGTCTCCCAAGCCCCTTAATAGTTCATGCGCCCCGCGAATGATGAAGTCAATTCATGCGGGGTGGGGGTGGTAAATGTCTGAAAGGACTGCCAACCCGCCGACTTCGAACGGCGCCCGTTTCCGGCAAGCGCGATGGCGGATGGCCCGCTTGGCTCAGGCGGTCCGGTTGTGTTCGAGCAGCTTGTCGACCAGGGCGCGGTCGACTTCGCCGGTCGGCATCAGACCGTTGGCCTTTTGGAATTCGATGATGGCGGCACGGGTCTTGTTGCCCATGATGCCGTCGGGAGGACCAGCGTCGAATCCGTTCTGATTCAGGATCGCCTGGATGTTGCGTATCGCCCGGGTCATGTCGTCGCCGGAAATCGTCGCCGAGGCAGCCGTCACAGCCTTGTCCGTCTTCCATGCGTCCGGCACCTCGACCGTGTTGACCTCCGGGTCGACCGGTTTCGGCTTCCAGAGCTCCACCCTGCCGCGGGCGGTTTCGAGCTGGTCGGGGCGCATGAACGTCGCCACCTCATCGCGTTTCGCCAGCGCATCGGCGTCGCCGGCCGCGGCGGCGAGCGCGAGCCATTTGTATGATTCGACGAGATCCTGGGCGACTCCTTCGCCCCGCGCCGAGAGAATTCCGAGATTGACCTGGCTGTCACGCACGCCCAATTCCGCGGCCTCGAGGAACCACCGTCCCGCCGAAGCCATATCCCTCTTGCCATTGATTTCGGTGGCGAAGAGCACCGCCAGATTGTGCATCGCGCTGGCATTGCCCTGTTCGGCGGCAAGCTGATACCAGGTCTTCGCCGCGTCGGCATCGCGGGCAAGGCCGTGGCCCTTCTCGTAAAAATTGCCGATCCGATATTGAGCCGGAGCATAGCCCAGTTCGGCGGCCATTTCGTACCATCGGGCAGCACCCTCCAGATCGCTGTCCGGAGCAGCCGGGCCGTTGATCATCATGCGGTCGCCGACGACAAACATCGCTTTCGGATCGCCGGCGACGACCGCCTCCCGCAGCGCAACGGGGCCAATCTCTTCGGGAACATCGTCGAGCGTCAGCGTCTCGAGGCTGCTCTGCCCGGCGGCATCCTCCGGATCGTCGGTCTCAACCACCGGCGCGGGCGCGTCCGATGACACCTCTTCGGACTCCTCCGCCACCACCGGGACCGCCTCACGCACGACGACGGGCGCCTCCGCGGCGACCTGTGGGGCCGCGTCCGGCGAAGCCGAAGCTTCCGATTGCCCCGGTTCAGGCCCCTCGGTGGCGACGGATGGGGATTCGGTCTCCGTCGCGGAGGGCTTCTCGTCGATCGCCACCACGTCGACCGGGGCAACGTTGTCCTCCAGCAGGACATTGCGCACCAGCGGAATGGCCATCAGTGCAAGCAGGATCGCGCCGACGCCGAGCATCAGCGGCCGGCGGCTGCGCGGCTGCTCGGCGCGCGATTTCTTTCCGTTCCGTCCGGGCTGATCCGGTCTTTCCGTGATGGCGGCTTCGTCGGCGGCAGCGCGCGCCGCACGGCGAGCGGCGGCAATGAAGTCCGACTTGCCCGCCTCGTCGGCGGAATCGGCATCCGGGGCGCCTGAACGCTCGGCGCGCACCCGCTTCATGATGGCAGCAAGATCCGGGCCGCCCGACCCCGGCTCCAGCGGTTCGTCCGCAACTTCCGGTGCCTCCTCGGACGAATGTGCCTTGCCGAAGATTTCCGGAACTTCGTCCTCAATCGTCTCTGCGGCGGGTTCGGCGGTCGAGCGATTCAGCCGGTTGCGCAGATTTCCCAGAATGCTGGTTGAGGCGCTCTTACGGTCGCCCGGCCCGGTTTCCACCGCTGGCGCCAACATCCCTTCGCCGGCGTCGGCCGGGCTTGCGGCCGCGCCCGCCGCCAGCGCAGCGGCCTCCGCCGGTGAAACCGGCATGCGCGGTGGGGCGGTATCCCGTTCGCGCGGTGGCTCGGCCACCTCACCGTCATCGGCGATGTCGATCGCAGGCGCGTCGTCGATTTCCTTCTTGTCGGCCTCCGACCAGAACTGTTCCGGAAGCGCTTCCACGGGAGCGGGCGCAGCAGCGGCGGCGGGCGTTCCCGTCTCGCGGTTGCGGGCGAGCCCCTCCTCGAGGCCCGCGATGCGATCGGCCACCTTCACAAGCGTGTCGTGAATGGCCTCGAACGTCCTCACATTGCGGTCGTCGGCGTTGCGCGCCAGCTCGTCGAGAGCATGAAGATCGGCCGCGAGCCGCCCCAGCACATCGCGTTCCTGCTCGGATGCGCCATGGGCGAACTTCGTGACGATCTCTTCGGCTGCCTCGCGCGCCGCGGAGATCATTTCCTCGCGGCCGTTGGCGAACTGTTCACCGATTGCGATCAGCTTGGGCGCGAGGTCGGCGACGGCATGATTGTCGACCGGCGCCGGCATTGCCGACAGACGTTCCGAGAGGGCCGCGATCTGGGCTTCGAGATTTTCGAACGCGTCAGGGTCGGCGCCGCCGGGGGGCGCGGAGACCTGCCCTTCGCCCGAGGTCAGCATCTGGGCGATCTCCTCGATCCGCCGCTCCATGTGGTCGAAGGTCGGCACGCTTGCCGAATCGCGTTCATTCTCCTCGATCCGGCGGGCGAGTTCCTCCATGCGCGCATCGAGCGACTGGAACATCCGGGCTCCGGCCTGCTCGGCAGAACTGTGATGGGAATCGAGCCTGCTCGCGATCTCCTCGAACCGGGAATTAAGCCTATCAAGTACCTCGTCGGGGACGGATGCGGGAGGCGATCCATCCTGGAGCGAGTGCATCACCTCCTCGAGGCGATCACTCAATTTGTCGAACGCGTCGTCCGGTGATGCCATGTTAGCTGTCGCCGAATGCAGCGCATCGAGCCGCGCGCCGATCTCGGCGAGCTTGGTGTCGACGGCGCTCCGGCTGGAATCGCCGCCCTGTTCTTCGATCTGGCGCGCGAGGGAGGAAAGCCTCGCTTCGATCCGGTCGAACGGCGTCGGATCGATTTCCGGCGGGGCGCTTGATACCGAGACCGCGACGATCGCACGGCTGATCTCGTCGAGGCGCTCGTCGATCGCGGTGAGGTAATCGGGCGAAATTGCCGCATTCTGCGACGCCAGGGTTGCAACCGCTTCCGCAAGCGCGCGCACCTGGTCCTCCATGGACTCCATTGCGCGCGAATTGGGCAATCCACTCATTGCCTCGTCGATCTGCGAAATCCGGTCGGCAATCCCCATCAGATCGTCGCGCGATCCCAACGTTTCGGGCAGCGCGCCGATTTCCTGCTCGATGACCGACCAGCGTTCGGTCATGTCGCGCAGTGTGTCCTCGCGAGCCAGCTCGGCAACGTGCGCCTTGAGTTCCTCGACCTCGCTCCGCAGCGACGCTGCGTCGTTGTGCTCAACGCGCGAGGCTACGACGCCGAGTTCGCGGGTCAGCCGGTCAAAACCGGCGGAGAGGTCGCCGGCGGCGATACCGTCGCCACGGGTCTGAAGCAGGCGCAGGTCTTCGCGCATGGCCTCGAACTGGCTGGAAATCGTGTTTGATAACTCGGCGTTCAGGGCGGCGCGCATGTTTTCGAGCTCCCGCCGGAGCGAGGCATCGCCCGCGCCTGCAGTGCCGGTTGTGCGCGGAGGGATGGCAGTGCGCGTGTGCGCGAGCGCCTCCTGCCGGGCCCTTATGGCCGAAATGTCGTCTCTGCTCGCACTGGCCTGAGCGGTTCGCGCGGCAATCCCAATGCGTCGTTCGAGAACCGAGAGGGCATCATCCAGCTTGTCGAGTGTTGTCCCGGCGCGCCTTGGCGCCTGACGGATGCCGGACTGCGATGGCCTGTTTTGCATAGTACGCCCGTTTGTTGCGGCGGCCTGCTGACCTCGTATCGGGAGCCCCTCCCGGACGGCTTCGCGCAATGACCTACCAAAGTCTAAGATCTCGCGTGTGTACCCGGAAAACACTCAATCACGTCGCGACCTGTCTCGGTTAACCTTTCACCAATCGCGGTAAATAAGGCGTTAACCATGCTCATTTTCGCCCCAATTATCCTTAGAGAGGGCCCCTCCCCGGATGGGCAATCCGGGGTTGCGGTCACGATCTTCAACCCCATGTAACCCACGGTAACGCAGAAGCCCCCCAATATTGAGCCCTTGAGCCGCTTCTTGGGCTGACGCTAGAACACCGCCGGGCGGTGCCGGAACTCCAGACGACCTCGCGTGTTTCGGTTATTGCGCCTGCGGGGGAAAATGAAATTGCGCCGGTCGCCCGGCGCCAACGGAAACGAAATGATGAACACGGTCACTACCAGCAACAATCTTGAAGATCACGAGATCACCTATCGGATCGGAGAGCTCTCGAGCGAGTTCGACGTCACCCTTCGTACACTGCGCTTCTACGAGGATAAGGAACTGTTGTTCCCGAAGCGCGTCGGCAATACCCGGCTCTACTCGCGTGCCGATCGCGCTCGCCTGAAGCTGATCCTTCTCGGCAAGCGCGTCGGCCTGTCGCTCCAGGATGTCAAGGAACTGCTCAGCCTTTACGACGCAAAGGGCGACAACCGGCGACAGCTCGGCGCCGCCGTACAAAAGGGCGAGCAGCAGATGTCCGTGCTGGTTCGGCAGCGGGAAAGTGTCGAGAAGGCCATCGCGGAACTGAACGATACGCTCGGCAAGCTTCGGTCGTTGATTGCCGAAAAAGAAAAGTAGCACCCTCATCGTGCGTCGGCACAGATCGACGTAGCGAGGGCAACCTTCAAGAGTCCCTGGCTCAAATTAGCGTTTTCATTGCCCCGGCATTCGAACCGAATGCCGGGTTTTTTTATGCGGCATGGCACGAAAAACAGCGAATTTTGCCGTTTTTCACCTTTCTGGCCATCCCGTGGGCAAGACAGGGCGACATTTTTGTCTCATTTCGAAAATTTTGACGTTTACGCAAACGTCAAAATTTGCTAGCGACAGGATCAGCAGCGGTCCGCGGTATCTCCCGCAAACCGCAATCCACGCCTCGGAGGAATTCATGCCCGTCTATCGCGCGCCCGTCGACGATACGCTTTTCGTGCTCAACGATGTCCTGAAATACGAGCGTTACAACAATCTCCCGGGCTTTTCTGACGCAACGCCCGATATCGTCGAGGCGGTTCTGCGCGAGGCGGCACGGATGGCCGAGGAGGTCTTCTTTCCGCTCAACCAGAGCGGCGACCAGGAAGGTTGTGTCCGTCACGAAGACAGCTCCGTGACCACGCCGAAGGGCTTCAAGGAGGCTTTCGAGCAATACAAGGAAGCGGGCTGGATGGGTCTCGCCTTCGATCCCGAATATGGCGGCCAAGGTCTGCCCTACACGCTGCACTCGGCAATCGGCGAATATTTTTCCTCGGCCAACATGGCGTTCGCCATGTATCCCGGCCTGACGCAGGGCGCGATGGCCGCGATACACGTGCACGGATCCGACGAGCAGAAGCAGCAATTTTTGCCGAAGATGGTCGAAGGCACATGGACCGGCACCATGAACCTGACCGAACCGCATTGCGGGACGGATCTCGGTCTTTTGCGCACCAAGGCTGTTCCGCAGAAGGATGGCAGCTACAAGATTTCCGGCCAGAAGATTTTCATTTCGGCCGGTGAACACGACATGTCCGAGAACATCATCCATCTCGTGCTCGCCCGCATTGAGGGCGCGCCCGAGGGCGTGAAGGGCATTTCGCTTTTCATCGTGCCGAAATTTCTCGTCGGTGAGGACGGCTCCGTCGGTGAGCGCAACGGTGTTGCCTGCGGCTCGATCGAGGAAAAGATGGGGATTCACGCCAACTCGACCTGCGTCATGAACTATGATGACGCGACCGGCTACCTCATCGGCGAGGAGCACAAGGGTCTCAAGGCAATGTTCGTGATGATGAACGAGGCGCGGCTCGGCGTCGGCCTGCAAGGCCTCTCGATTGCCGAAGTCGCGTACCAGAACGCGGTGACCTACGCGAAGGAGCGGCTTCAGGGCCGTGCGCTGTCGGGCGCCAAGGAACCCGAGAAGAAAGCCGATCCAATCATCGTCCACCCGGACGTGCGCCGCAACCTGATGACGGTGCGCGCCTTCAACGAGGCGGCGCGCGCCTTCATTCTGTGGGCGGCGCTCAAGTCCGATGTGGCCCATCGCTCCGAAGACGGGACCGACCGCGAGCTTTCAGAGGACATGATGGGCCTGCTGACGCCTGTTATAAAAGGTGTGCTCACCGACAAAGGGTTCGACCATGCCGTGATGGCGCAGCAGATGTATGGCGGCCACGGCTACATCGAAGAGCACGGCATGAGCCAGTATGTCCGCGATGCCCGCATCGCCATGATTTACGAGGGCGCGAACGGCATCCAGGCGCTTGATCTGGTCGGACGCAAGCTGCCCGCTAATGGCGGCCGTGCCGTCCAGGCGTTCTTCAAGGAGGTCGGCGATTTCTGCGAGGAAAACCGCGGCGACGAGAATCTCGCCTTCTTCACCAAACACCTGAAGAAGGGGCTGAACGACTTGCAGGCCGCGACCATGTGGTTCGTCCAGAACGCGATGGCCAAACCCGACAATGCCGGCGCCGGCAGCCACGACTACATGCATCTTTTCGGTCTGGTGGCGCTCGGTTACATGTGGGCGCTTCAGGCCAAGGCGGCGAACGAGAAGATCGCGGCCGGGGCCAATGGCGACGCGCAGTTCCTCGATAGCAAGCTGACCACGGCCCGCTTCTTCATGGAACGCGTCATGCCCGAAACGTCAGCCCATCTCGCGCGGATCTCGTCCGGTGCCGACACGATGATGGCGATGCCGGCGGAGGCGTTCTGAGGAACGCCACTGTCGCACCCGGCTTGGGAGGGCCGTTCGATGGCCAGGTCATTTCCGCTTCCGAAGCGCTTCTCGGCGGCCTTGTCCGAAAAGGCATACGGCCGCCTGCGCGCGCTCAACGAGCGCTACAGCCTGTCCAATAACTACCTTCTGACGGTGTTGCTCGAGAACCTCGACGAGATCGCTGATGGCGACCGTCTGGCGGCGGCCGTCGACACGTTCATTGCCGAGTATGGGGCGCCGGCGCCGGGAAAAACGGGAGAGGCGGGATGACGGAGTTCACGCTTCATTGCTTTCACGAATCCGGCAACGCCTACAAGGCGGCGCTGATGCTTCAGCTCTGCCGGGCCGGTTGGACGCCGAAGCGGGTGGCGTTTTTCACCGGCGAGACGCGCGGACCCGAGTTCCGTGGTCTCAACGTCATGGGCGAGGTTCCGGTGCTGACCCATCACCGTCCGGACGGCGACTTCACGGTGACACAATCGGGGGCGATCCTGACCTATCTCGCGCGCCATTTCGGCAAGTTCGGTCCGGAAACAGAGGCCGAGGAATTCGAGGTCATGCGCTGGCTGCTGTTCGACAGCCAGAAAGTTTCCGGTTACGCCGGGCCGCTGCGTTTTCTCCGCTTTTTCATGAAGAAGGGCGAAACCGAAGACGTCCAGTTTCTGCACGGCCGCGTCACCAGCGCCCTGAAGATCGTGAATGCGGCACTCGAAAACCGCGAATGGATCGCGGCGGACCGGCCGACCATCGCCGACTTCGCATTGTGCGGCTACCTCTTCTGGCCGGACGAAATCGGCACTACCTTTGACGAAAGACCCAATGTCGCGGCATGGCTCAACCGCATCCGAGCCCTGCCCGGCTTCGAACTTCCCGAAGCGCTGATGCCATCGGGACAAGAGACGAAAACCGCCACCGCCTGAGACGCGCGGCAGGCAACCGACAAGGAGACCAGATATGGCTGACGCATTCATCTACGACGCGGTGCGCACCCCTCGCGGCCGCGGCAAGAAAGACGGGAGCCTGCACGAAGTGCCGACGCCGCGTCTCGGCGCGAAGGTGCTCGAAGCGCTGCGCGAGCGCAACGAACTCGATACCGCCAAGGTGGACGATGTGATCTTCGGCTGCGTCGATCCGGTCTACGAGGCCGGCGGCGACATCGCGCGCGCATCGGTCTTCGAGGCAGGCTACGCCACCAGCGCGCCCGGCATGCAGATCAACCGGTTCTGCGCGTCGGGTCTCGACGCCGTGAATTTCGGCGCGTCGAAAATCTCCCAGGGCGCAGACGACATCGTCATCGCGGGGGGCGTCGAATCGATGTCGCGCGTCGGCATGGGCGCGTCCGGCGGCGCATGGGCGTTCGACCCTTCGGTCAACCTGCCCGCCTACTTCATGCCGCAGGGCGTCTCCGCTGACCTGATCGCCACGAAATACGGCTTCTCGCGCGACGACGTCGACGCTTATGCGGTCGAGAGCCAGAAGCGTTCCGCCGAGAGCTGGGAGAAGGGCCACTTCAAGAAGTCCGTCATCCCGGTGAAGGACCAGAACGGCCTCACCATTCTCGACCGTGACGAGCACATGCGCCCCGGCACCGACATGCAGTCGCTCGGGCAGTTGCAGCCCTCCTTCGTCATGCCCGGCCAGATGGGCGGCTTCGAGGCCGTCGGCATCGCCGGCCATCCGGAGGTCGAGGCCATCAACTACGTCCATCATGCAGGCAATTCGTCCGGCATCGTCGACGGCGCGGCGGGCGTGCTGCTCGGCTCGAAGCGCGGCGGCAAGACGATGGGGCTGGAGCCGCGCGCGAAGATAAGGGCGTTCGCCAATATCGGCTCCGACCCGACACTGATGCTGACCGGCCCGGTCGATGTCACCGAGAAACTGCTGAAGAAGGCGAAGATGTCCACGGCCGACATCGACCTGTTCGAACTGAACGAGGCCTTCGCGGCCGTCGTGCTGCGCTACATGCAGGCCTTCGAGATCGACCATTCGAAGATCAACGTCGCCGGCGGCGCGATCGCCATGGGCCACCCGCTCGGCGCGACGGGGGCGATGATCCTCGGCACCGTACTCGACGAACTGGAGCGCCGGGACCTCAACACGGCGCTGGTGACGCTGTGCATCGGCGCTGGCATGGGCACCGCCACCATCATCGAGCGGGTGTGACGGCCATGTACCAGCCTGCGTTCTTTCAGGAGAACGATCCGGAGAAGCTTGCCGCGCTGGCGCGCGAGATCCAGTTCGCGTGTCTCGTCACAGCCGACAGCGGCGCGCTGCACACTGTGCACGCACCCTGCGTGGTCAAGGGGACGCCCGGCGATCTTTCGGTCGAGTTCCACGTCGCCAAGGCCAATCCGCACTGGCGGCTGCCGCCGGACGCGCCGACCGTGGCGATCTTCCAGGGCGACCAGACCTACATCCACCCCGGCTGGTATCCGACCAAGGCCGAGACCGGTAAGGCCGTGCCGACCTGGACCTATGTCACCGTGCACATGCACGGGCAGCTCGAAGTCATCGACAATCGCGACGACCTCGCCCGCCATCTCGATGAACTCACGGCCTTCAACGAGGAGACCCGGGACGAACCGTGGTCGGTCGCCGACGCGCCCGAGAGCTACACCAACCGCATGATGGCCGGCATTGTCGGGCTGCGCCTGCGCGTCCAGCGGATTGAGGGCGCACTGAAACTCAACCAGCACAAGAACGCAGCGGACCAGCTCGGCGTGATCGCCGGGCTCCGCGGCTCCGGCCCCGCGGCAACGCGTGTTGCCGACCGGATGGCCGCCGCCAGACAGGAAACGGGAGACCTCGAATGACCTACAAGAACTTCACCGTCGAGACCGACGAGGACGGCATCGCGCTCGTCACCTGGGACATGCCGGACAAGTCGATGAACGTCTTCACCGAGGAGGTGATGGACGAACTCGATGCGATCGTCGACCAGGTCGCCGGCGACGACGCGATCAAGGGCGCGGTGCTGACGTCGGGCAAGAAGGATTCCTTCTCCGGCGGCGCCGACATCACCATGCTCAAGCGGATGTTCGACATCCTCCAGAACGAGAAGGCCAAGGACCCGCAGAAGGCGACCGAGATGCTGTTCGAGAACGCCGGGCGCATGAGCCAGCTCTTCCGCAAACTCGAAACCTGCGGCAAGCCGTGGGTGTCGGCGATCAACGGCACCTGCATGGGCGGCGCGTTCGAGGTCTCGCTCGCCTGTCACGGCCGCGTCGCGGCCGACTCTCCCGCCGTCAAGCTGGCGCTGCCGGAGGTCAAGATCGGTATCTTCCCGGGGGCCGGGGGCACCCAGCGCGTGCCGCGCCTGACCAACCAGCAGGACGCGCTGCAGATGATGACGCAGGGCTCCAACCTGAAGCCGTCGCGCGCCAAGGCGATGGGCCTGATCGACGAGGTTGTCGCGCCGAAAAAGCTGATCGACGCCGCAAAGAAGATGATCAGGAACGGCCTCGACCCGGTCCAGCCCTGGGACAAGAAGGGCTTCAAGCTGCCGGGCGGGGCGATCTATTCGGCGGCCGGCGGCAATCTGTGGCCCGCGGCCTCGGCGATCCTGCGCCGCGAAACCAACATGAACTATCCCGGCGCGGCGGCGATCCTGAAATGCGTCTATGAGGGCCTTCAGGTGCCGTTCGACACCGGCCTGAAGATCGAGCAGCGCTATTTCACGCAGGTTCTCCAGACGACGGAAGCCGGATCGATGATCCGCTCGCTTTTCGTCTCGCTGCAGGAGCTGAACAAGGGCGCGCGGCGTCCCGAAGGCGTCAAGCCGACGAAGTTCAGGAAGATCGGCGTGCTCGGCGCCGGCTTCATGGGCGCGGGCATCGCCTATGTCACCGCCAAGGCCGGCATCCCGGTCGTGCTGCTCGACCGCGACATGGAATCCGCCGAGAAAGGCAAGAAGCATTCCGAGGATCTCGTCTCCAAGGCGATGCAGAAGGGCCGCGCCAGCGAGGACGACAAGCAGAAGCTGCTGTCGCTGATCACGCCGACGGCGGACTATGCCGATCTCGACGGCTGCGACCTGATCGTCGAGGCGGTGTTCGAGGATTCGGAAGTCAAGAAGAGCGCGACCGAGCAGGCCGAGGCGGTGCTGAAGCCGTCCGCCGTCTTCGCGTCGAACACCTCGACCATTCCGATCACCGGCCTTGCGAAGAACTCGAAGCGCCCGAAGAACTTCATCGGCATCCACTTCTTCTCGCCGGTCGACAAGATGATGCTGGTCGAGATCATCCTCGGCAAGCGCACCGGCGACAAGGCGCTGGCGGTGGCGATCGATTACGTGCGCGCGATCAGGAAGACGCCGATCGTCGTCAACGACACGCGCGGCTTCTACGTCAACCGCTGCGTCATCCGCTACATGAACGAAGCCCACAACATGCTGATCGAGGGCGTGCCGCCGGCGATGATCGAGAACGCGGCGAAGATGGCCGGCATGCCGGTCGGACCGCTGGCGCTCAACGACGAGACGGCGATTGACCTCAGCCAGAAGATCATGAAGCAGACGATCCGCGACATCGGGGAGAAGGCCGTCGATCCGCGCCACATGGAACTCGTCAACACCATGGTCGACAAGCATGGCCGGCTCGGCCGCAAGAACGGCAAGGGCTTCTACGACTATCCGGCCAAGCCGGCCAAGAAGCACCTGTGGCCCGACCTGAAGACGCTCTATCCGCAGCAGGACGCCGATTCGATCGACTTCGAGGAGCTGAAGCAGCGCCTTCTGGTCGCGATCGCGCTGGAGGCCGCGCGCGTCATGGAAGAAGGCATCGTCACCGATCCGCGCGAGGCCGATGTCGGCTCGATCCTCGCCTTCGGTTTCGCGCCCTATACCGGCGGGACGCTGTCCTATATCGACGGCATGGGCGTTTCGAACTTCGTCGATCTCGCCAACCGGCTGCGCCGGAAATACGGCGCGCAGTTCAAGGTGCCGAAGCTGCTCAAGCAGATGGCCGAGAACGGCGAGACGTTCTACACCCGCTTCGACCCCTACGCGACCATGGACCAAGCCGCGTAAGCAGAGGCTTACTCAATGCGAAAAAACCCCGGAGAGCGATCTCCGGGGTTTTTTGTGTGGGGAGTTTTGGCGTGGCGAGGAGCGTCCGTTTGGTGAAAAGTCAAGGAACGCTCGCAATGCGGACGAAGCGGTCGCTGCCAGCTTACGGTTCAATGACAGCTTTTTGCGCGGCAGGTATAGCTTGGTGCTCCTTTGCAGGAGAGGGTTTCACGGCTGGATATGCTCGCTCTGCCTGCATGAACGCTTGGCGGCGCGATTGTCGCAACGCCTTTCAATCAACTACGCCCGTGCCTCGCGTTCCATTCTGGCGGCCCAGGCATCTGCGAGGTCGGCCAAGACGACCTTGAATTGCCGCTTGGCTGCCGTCTTGAACAGCGTTTGAGTCAAGAGGTTCCCTTTGGGTTGAGCCTCAATGATGATGGCAAATTTCGAGCCGTTGCCATTGCGCTCGACGGACCATTCCCCATGCAGATCGGAAATCGGGTAAGGATAGTCGTCGGCCTCCGTGTGAATGCGAAAACCAAATGCACGGCCATCCTCATACAGATCACAGGTTTCCAGCCAGTTTTCGCCTTTTGGGCCATAGCATCGGCGCTGCATGCCAACGCCATCGCCCTTCACAACCTCGACTTTGGAGATGTTGTCAGCCACATCAGCATAACCGGGATGATCATTCATCACTCGCCATACAACATCCTCCGGTGCACTGACGGCTCGGCTCACTCTCGCCAGGATTTTCCCGCCGGAGATCGTAACGGACGCTTGGCTCAACGGCGGTACAATCTTTTGCGCACCGACGTACTGACCGATGGCAAAGACGGCCACGATGCCAGCGACCATAGTGATATAGGCCTGTCCAAAAGCTGAAAACAGGTGGCCGTCAACGACCAAAAGGAGCGCACTCCCAAGGATCCAGCCGACGTCCATCATCGTGATGAACAAGACCTGCCTATTGGTCAAGAACCGGTTCCTTGCCATCAGGACCAGACCCAGGCCAAACAGAATCAAACCGCCCCCCAATACGCGCAGCGCGATGGGTTGCCACGACGCAGATTCCAAAAAAAGTAAACCAGTTGCATAGCTTGGTGCGATCAGGAAACCCGCACCCATCGCGAGTGAAAATGCAGCGTTTAGCCCGAGGAAAGTTCGAGCGGTCTTTGAGTTTTCCATGATTCAGGCTTTCTGGTCAGTTGGAGTTCATCGACATTCCTGACCTTTGCCCGTCTTGACTCAATTACATCGCAGGTAATCGACCTGCGTGCCCTCTTCTGACAGGATTTGGCATGAGGTATAATCCGAACATATCCGATCCGGCATTTCCCAATTTTCTGAAGAACTGGCGAAAGCGCCGCAGGCTGAGCCAGCTCGACTTGTCACTGCAATCCGGTATGTCGCAGCGCCACATCAGTTTTCTCGAAACTGGACGGTCCAATCCCAGCAGGTTTTCCATATCGCAGCTTGCTGAGGCACTGGAAATGCCCGCCGCTGAGGTAGACGCGATGTTGTTGTCTGCCGGGTTCGCGGCTCGGTCATCACGCAACGGGTGGGACGACGAAACGCAGAAGGCCGTCGATGCATCGATAGATCACGTCCTACAAGGTCATGCCCCCTATCCGGCGGTTTCGATTGACCGGATATGGAATCTGGTCAAGGCCAATGAACCAGCGCAGAAGTTCTTCTCGCTCGCAGGTGCGCGAGGCGACAGCAACCTGATGCGTGAGATATTGGCACCGGGAAACGTGCGCGACAACATAGTGAATTGGGGTGATACAGCCCGGTCTTTGTTGCGGTTGCTCGAACTGGAGGTTGCACGACGTCCTCACGACGCAGAAGCGCATGCGCTTCATGCCGAACTCCTTGCCTTAGATGGTGTGCACCCGCTTATGAGCACGCCGTCAAGCAACCTGAATGCCCCGGTACTTGCGATAAGGATTCAAATGGGAAACGACATTCTGGAGTTGTTCTCTCTTATCGCAACGATCGGCATGAGCGCAGACGCGACCCTTGATGATCTCCGCATCGAGACCCTGTTGCCAGCGAACGACGAGACGCGCGCTTGGTTCGAAAGGGCTTTCTCGTAAGCGAACAGTCACCGCTTGCGCCGTCTCGCCTCCAAAGCGGTTCAGTTGCGATGGAGACATTCATGCAATTCGCAGCATTCGAAACAAAGGGCTACTTCCCGCCATCACCGACGAACTTTCGAATACCCGCAGATGACGTGTTCGGCCTCTTCCCCGGTTGAACAGGCGCACATTTCTTAACCCATACGCCCCTGTCCGCCGCTCAAACGTCAAGGGTGAAAGTCTGCTTCAACCAATGATGTAACTGACAGACCGTGTCAGTTGGTGTGTGCGAGAACGAGCTTTCAAATCAATGGAGTGCGAGATGAAAACACTACTACTTTTCACATTGATCAATCTGTCCGGAGCAGGGGCGGCATTTGCGGAGACATGCGGGACTGTAAAGGACGACACTGCGACCACTGCCGAAATCGTGGAGTTTCGTCTGGTAGATGGGGCCACCCAAGAACAGTTTCTGGCATCTGCTCAGGCGACTACAGAATATTTATGCGAAACGGACGGTTTTGTACGTCGCAGCTTGTCTCGCGACGAAACGGGTCTTTGGACAGATTACGTCGAGTGGACATCCGCTGAACTTGCTAAAACGGCAGCAGAAGCAGCCATGCAACGTGAGGACATGATGCCATTCATGATGGCAATTGATCCGGAAACAATCTCTTTGCGGTATGCTGACATCTCAACGATAGAGTAATCGGATGCGCAGAACTGATCGGCTTTTCAATATCATCCAACTGTTTCGCGATGGACGCCTTCACAAAGGGGCTGACATTGCCGAGCGGATGGAGGTGTCGTTGCGTACCATATATCGCGATATTGAAACGCTGATTGGCTCTGGTGTTCCGATTACGGGCGAACGCGGTGTTGGATACATGATGACCGAGCCGGTCTTTCTGCCCCCGCTGAACCTGACACCGGGCGAATTGGAAGTGCTGGAGCTTGGAATTGCATTGGTGCAATCCAGCTTTGGGCGAAGCCTATCAGAGCAAAGCCAAAGCCTTGGTGACAAGATGCGTGCTGTCCTGCCGCGCCCTGAAATGCTTGATTCAACGCGAGGAGCGATTGCGATCTATGCACCACGATTTCCGCAGGATGTACTGGATGCTTTGGATATCGTCAGACGAGCCATTCTCAGTCGCACGATGCTGGCTTTTGCATACACTTCTTTGTCAGGTCAAGAATCTAAACGCCTCGTCCGACCCCTAGAAATTGAAGTCTGGGATAATGCCCTGACACTGACCGGATGGTGTGAAACGCGGGCCAACTTTCGAGTTTTTCGACTGGATCGTATGGAGAACACAACTTTAGGCGATCATGGTTTCAAGCCAGAGGTCGGGAAACGATTGAAGGACTACCTTGGACAACAAAATGCAAAACCTGACACCGTCACAGATCATTGATGCGCTCTTGCAAAGATTCGATGGCGTCACAGTTGTAGAAGCTTGGGGCGAAAAGTCATTGTTTTACAATCCCGGCAGACTTTTGCCGCGAGGGGTGTATTTCGCGACCCTCAAGGAAAAGAATGGCGACAACGACCGCGCATCACACTTGGATCGAGAAGGCATCTTTCGCCTGAATATTGGCACTACGAAGCCGCTTTTCCTAGAACGGTTCGGCCCTCCACCACCGCGACCCGGCAAGGGTGGTGCCGTTGATGGTCCTTGGGACTTCACCGCCTTGGATACACTGACACCTCATCCTGTTTATGGCTGGATGAGTTGGGTTGCGGTAGTTAATCCTTCAGAGGGGAGTTTTCACGAAATCAAGCCTCTGATCGAGGCCGCTTACCAGAAAGCAACAACGACGTTTTCTAAGCGGGTATCAGGATAACGGACATTCATGCGTCCGCAGCATCCGGTATTTTGGGCTCAGACCTGCCATCCAAACCGAACTGCCGAACACCCACACAGCCGCACACAGCCCCCACGACCGTTGATAAATTCGCCCCCATTTTCCGTTAACCCTTTGTTTTTGCTCCACATAGGGAAAAACCTTATCAACACCCCCGGAAACCTGTCCGACAATTCCTCCCGTGTTTGTTGCCGAAGGAGGCGGGGATGGGTTTCGACTGGGAAGGGTCGGTGGAGCATTATGGCGACGCGCTCGACGCGCTCGCCGCGCGGCTCGTCACCATGGCCGGGATCCTGTGGGGCCGGCCGGTGGAAACCCTGCCGCGCCGGCTCTATCTCGAGATCCTCGCGATCCTTCGCCCCGCCGAATTCGCATTGCGCCGCCTGATCGTCATGGCCGCATGGAAGGTGGTGCCTTTCACGGAGTTCGCCACTGCGAACCAAGGATCCGAGCCTGAAGGAAAGGCGGGCAAGGCCGGCGCCATGCACCCGGTCTCCCCCCTTGCGGGGGAGATGTCACAGCGTGACAGAGGGGGGGATTTCGAACAGGGCGCAATGGAGGAGATCGACAAGCCCCGCCCCTTCCCGATCTTCGATCCGTGGAAGCGCTACGGCCCGCCGTTTTTGACCGAGGAGCAGATCGCGGCGCTGAACGACCCGCACCGCGTGCCCCTGCCGCCCCGGCCGGTGCTCGACCCGGACGAACCGGTCCCCGCCAAGACCCTCTGCCGGCGGGTGCGCGCTTTTGCCAACGCGCTGCTCAACCTCGATCATCACATTGATCGCATGGCCCGCTGGCGGGCACGGTGTCATCTGGACTCCACGCGGCCGCGGCGCTGGTGGCCGATCCGGCCCGGGGTTCCGCCCGGCTTCAGCGAGCGGCCGAAGACCCTCGTCGGCGGGACGCTGAAGGACTGCCACATCCTCGCCCTCGACGCCCTCAACAGTTCTTGAGCCGCCCGGACAGCGGCTTGCCAGCGACGAATGCAATGAGGAGCTTAAGGGCGGGACAAAGAGTCCGTGCGCCTCGATGCCGGCGATTGGCCCGGGAGCCAAAACACAGGCCGTCATCCTCCGGCTTGACCCGAGGATCCATGAATGACCACAGTGGTAAGAAGCGCGGAACCCACTCTCCCCCCTTGCGGGGGAGATGTCGCCAAAGGCGACAGAGGGGGTACTTCGATCTCCGCGCCAACACCCCCTCTGTCTGCTAGCGCAGACATCTCCCCCGCAAGGGGGGAGAACGGCGCCTTTTCGCCTACCCCTCACAACCCCGCGCAGACCTCCTCGACCGCCGTCTTGGTCGCGGCGACGATCTGGTCGGCCTCGGCTTCGGTGAGGCAGAGCGGCGGCGCGTAGCCGATGATGTCGCCCTCCGGCATCGCCCGGGCGATGACGCCGTGCTCGAGCATCCTGGCGACGATTGACGGGCCGGCCTTGCGCGACGGGTCGAAGGGGCGCCTTTGCGCCCGGTCCTCGACGATCTCGACGGCGCACAGCATGCCCTCGCCGCGCACCTCGCCGACATTCGGATGGTCACCGATTGCGGCCTTCATCTTGCGGGTCAGATACGCGCCGACGGTGCCGGCATTCTCGACCAGCCCGAGTTCGTCGAGCAGCGTCAAATTGGCGACGCCGGCCGCCGCCCCGATCGGGTGGGCGGAATAGGTCCAGCCATGGCCGAACACGCCGAGCGCGTCGGTGCCCTGTTCGAGAATCTTCCAGACCTTGTCGGAAACGATCGAGCCGGACAGCGGCGCATAGGCCGAGGTCAGCCCCTTGGCGATGGTGATGATGTCCGGCCGGATGCCGAAGTGATCCGAGCCGAACATGGTGCCGAGACGGCCGAAGCCGGTCACCACCTCGTCGGCGATCAGCAGGATGTCGTGGCGGGCCAGCACCTCCTGGATCGCCGGCCAGTAGCCTTCCGGCGGCGGAACGATCCCGCCGGTGCCCAGAACCGGCTCGCCGATGAAGGCAGCGATGGTGCCGGCACCCTCGCGCTCGATCATGGCTTCGAGTTCGGCGACGCAATGGGCGGTGAAGTCGGCCTCGCTCATCGCCTCGTCCGGGCGGCGGTAGTAGTAGGGCGATTCGGTGTGGAGGACCTGCGGGAACGGCAGGTCGAACTGGCGGTGGAACAGGCCGAGACCGGTCAGCGAACCGCTCATCAGGCCCGACCCGTGATAGCCGCGCTTGCGCGAGATGATCTTTTTCTTTTCCGGCCGCTCCAGCACGTTGTTGTAGTACCAGACCAGCTTGATGTTGGTCTCGTTGGCGTCCGAGCCGGAGAGCCCGTAATAGATATGGTTCATCCCTTCCGGCGCGCGGTCGGCCACCATTTTCGACAGGGTGATCGAGGCTTCGGTGCCGTGCCCGGCATAGGAGTGGTAGTAGGCGAGTTCATGGGCCTGCTTTGCGATCGCCTCGGCGATCTGCGTGCGGCCGTAGCCGACATTGACGCAGTAGAGACCGGCAAAACCATCGAGCAGGCGGCGCCCGTCCCGGTCGGTGATGAACGACCCCTCGCCGCCGCTGACGATCCGGTTCGGCGCCTCGCCGCGCGAGAACTGGGCCAGATGTGTCGACGGGTGAAAAAAGTGGTCGCGATCCCACTGGTCCAGCTGGTCGTTCCGCAACATGCGCCGTCTCCTCAATCTTCGTTTGCGTGCGCCGACCCTACGCGTTTAGATGGCGGCTTCCAAGGTGGGGACGGGGCGTCAGATGCGAATTTTCCCAAACATCAAAACGGGTTGGCGATGACGACGTCTTCACCGAATTTCCCGACGGAAGAGTACAATTTCCGGGTCACGCGCACCCGCCGCGCCATGGAAAAAAAGGGGATCGACCTGCTGGTCGTTTCCGACCCCTCCAACATGGCATGGCTCTCAGGATATGACGGCTGGTCGTTCTACACCCACCAGGCGGTGCTGATCGGTCCGGAGGGCGAGCCGGTGTGGTGGGGCCGTGCGATGGACGCGCTGGGCGCGCTCCGGACCGTGACGATGGCCGACGAGAACGTCGTCGGCTACGACGACACCTATGTGCAGAACCCGGAAAAGCATCCGATGGAGACGCTCGCCACGCTCATCAAGGAGCGAGGCTGGGGGGCGCTGCGCATCGGCGTCGAACTCGACAATTACTACTACTCGGCCGCCGCCCACCTGACCCTCGTCGCCGGGCTGCCGGACGCCCGGCTGTGCGATGCGACCGGCCTCGTCAACTGGCAGCGCGCCGTCAAGAGCGACGTCGAGGTCACCTACATGCGCCGGGCGGCGCGGATCGTCGAACAGATGCACCTGAAGATCGTCGACCGCGCCGAACCGGGCATGCGCGTCAACGATCTCGTCGCCGACATCTATCACACGGGCATCACCGGAGCGGACGGTTACTGGGGCGACTATCCGGCGATCGTGCCGATCACCCCGACGGGGCTGGACGCGACCGCCCCGCATCTGACGTGGGACGACCGGCCGTTCCGGAAGAACGAATCCTCGTTCTTCGAGATCGCCGGCGTCCACCGGCGCTACCACTGCCCGCAGTCGCGCACGCTTTTCCTGGGGCGCCCGCCGCAGAAATATCTCGACGCCGAGAAGGCCGTGCTCGAGGCGATCGACGCCGGTCTGGAGCAGGCCAAACCCGGCAATCGCTGCGAGGACATCGCCAACGCCTTCAACGCGGCGCTGAACAAGCGCGGCTTCCAGAAGGACAGCCGCTGCGGCTATTCCATCGGGCTGTCCTACCCGCCCGACTGGGGCGAGAGGACAATGTCGTTCCGGCGCGGCGACATGACCGAATTGCGGCCGAACATGACGTTCCATTTCATGCCCGCGCTCTGGCTGGACGATGGCGGCCTGGAGATCACCGAACCGATCCTGATCACCGAGACGGGCGTCGAGTGCTTCTGCGAAACGCCGCGGCGGCTCTTCGTCAAGGAGTAAGCCGGTGGTTACGAATCCGATTCAGCCGACCATCCCGCTCGACGCCGAGGGCGTGCATCACGGTCACCTCCGCCTTCCCTACAGCCGGGACGATTCCGCATGGGGTTCGGTGATGATACCCATCGCAGTGGTCGCCAACGGGAAAGGCCCGACGGCGTTGCTCACCGGCGGCAATCATGGCGACGAATACGAAGGACCGATCGCGCTGCAGAATCTCGCGGCCAGCCTGAAGCCGGACGAGATATCGGGCCGGGTCATCATCGTGCCGGCCTTCAACTACCCGGCCTTTCGCGCCGGCACCCGTACCTCGCCGATCGACAAGGGCAATCTCAACCGGTCCTTTCCGGGACGTCCGGACGGAACGGTGACCGAAAAGATCGCCGACTATTTCAACACCGTTCTCGTGCCTGAGGCCGATATCGTGCTCGACTTCCATTCGGGCGGGCGGACGCTCGATTTTCTGCCCTTCGCGGCGGCCCACATCCTCGACGACGCGGCGCAGCAGGCGGCCTGCGTCGCCGCCATGCGGGCTTTCAACGCGCCGTGGTCGATGATGATGCGCGAGATCGACAGTGCCGGCATGTATGACGGCGCGGTCGAGGCGCAGGGGAAGGTCTTCGTGACCACCGAACTCGGCGGCGGCGGAACCGCGACCGCCCGCAGCGTCGCCATCGCCAGGAAGGGCGTGCGCAATCTCCTCATCCATGCCGGCATCCTGAAGGGGGAACCGGTCGTCGAGGAAAGCACCGATCTCGTGATGCCGGACGATGACTGTTTCGTGTTCTGCGAGGCGGACGGGATGGCGGAACCCTGCGCCGATCTCGGCGACCGGATCGGGAAGGGCGACTGCCTGGTCAGGGTGTGGCCGCTCGACCGCACCGGCGTCCCGCCGGTCGAGTATCGCGCGCGGCGGTCCGGCATTCTCGCCGCACGGCACTTTCCGGGCCTCGTCCAGGCGGGCGATTGTCTCGCCGTTGTCGCCGAAACGGTCTCGTAATGTGCCTCTTCCGCCAGCGCGCTTGCCCGCTGAACACCTTCAGCAGGCAGTAGACCGGGACGGGAGTATCGAGGGCCCGGTCAGGGCCCCCGTCAGCAGATCAGGCCGCGGCGCGATTGCGATTCCGGTTGCGGCGGCGCGGCGGGCGCTGTGCTGGCTTGCCCGAATTTGCCGCCGGATTGCCGAAACGCTTCTTGCGGTTCGGACCGCCATTGTTGCGGCCCGATCCGGCCTCGCCTTCCTGACGCGGCGGGCGGTTGCCGCCCTGCCCGCGATGCGGCTTGCGCGCCGGGCGCTTCTCGCCCTGGCCGAAGCCAGGATGATCACCGCTGGCCACCGTGATGGGCACATTGGTCAGCCGCTCGATATCGCGCAGCATCTTCGTCTCTTCCGGCGAGCAGAACGCAATGGCCCGGCCTTCGGCGCCAGCGCGGGCGGTGCGCCCGATCCGGTGGACGTAATTCTCGGCAACCTGCGGGAGATCGAAGTTATAGACATGGCTCACGCCCGGAATGTCGATGCCCCGGGCGGCGACGTCGGTCGCCACAAGGATGCGGATTTCACCGCTGCGGAAATCGCGGATGGCGCGGTCTCGCTGGCCCTGGCTCTTGTTGCCGTGGATCGAGGCCGCCGAAAATCCGCTCGCGACGAGGTGCTTCATCAGTTTCTCGGCGCCGTGCTTGGTACGCGCGAAAACCAGCGAGAGGTCATCTTCCCGCTCGGCAAGGCACTTCTTCAGGAGATCTGCCTTGGCGCGCTGGCCGACGAAATGCACCGACTGGAAAACCTTGTCGGCGGCCTTGCCGGGAGGCGACACCTCGACGCGCACCGGATCGGTCAGATAGGTCTGTGCCAGTCCCTCGATCGAGTTCGGCATAGTCGCCGAGAACAGAAGCGTCTGACGTTCCTTCGGCAGCGTCTTGGCGATCTTGCGCAGGGAGTGGATGAAACCGAGATCAAGCATCTGGTCGGCCTCGTCGAGCACGAGGAAGCTCGTCTGCGCCAGAACGATGGCGCGGCGCTCCATCAGGTCGAGCAGGCGTCCCGGCGTGGCGACGACGATGTCCTTGCCCGGTCCGAGATCGCGCATCTGGACGTTGATCGACGCACCGCCGACGATGGTGGCGATCTTCAGCGGCGTCTTGCGAACGAAGCCGCGCAGGTTCGCCGTGATCTGGTTCGCCAGTTCGCGGGTCGGAGCGAGAATGAGCGCGCGGCAGCTCTTGGGGAAGGGACGCTGCCCGTCCGCCAGAAGCTTCTCGACCAGCGGAAGGCCGAACGCAGCGGTCTTTCCGGTGCCGGTCTGTGCGAGACCCATGATGTCATGGCCTTCAAGAACGGCCGGTATGGCCGCTTTCTGGATTGGAGTGGGCGTATCGAAGCCTGACGCCGCGATGGATTTGAGGACACGGTCGGATAGGCCGAGGGCCTGAAACTGAGTCAATGGATATGCCTTTCATGGCATCGGCGCGCGGATTGTCCGGCGCAAATGAACGTACGAACGCCGCCGGCACGAAATGCAGGCAGACGCACAATGCGGTTGCGACCGAGATGCTCTCCGGGACCGAATTGTCCTGCGGATCATCTGATCGTCAGCACCCCGCGTGAATTGGGAACTTTTGGGAAAACCGAAGCGGAAAGGCTTCGGGAAGACACGCCTCCTGCACCATGCGAACTCATATCGCCAAAGAACTGGTGCGGGCTGCTCACGCGGCAGCCAATGCGTTGTCGTGAGCCGCATATCTGCGTTGTGCAGTGCAATGTCAACCCACGATGATGAGAGGATTGAGAAAATCGGGCGAATCAAATATTCAACCCACGAGTTGACAGTTTCGCCTTCGCGCTATATTCAACCAAATGGGTGAACAATTGCAGGACCACGATCTCTCGGAGATTCTGAAGGCGGTCAGCGATCCCACCCGCAGGTCTCTCCTGACGACCCTCGTCCAGGAAGGACCGCTGCGGGTGACGGAACTGGCCGGCCGGTACGCGATGTCGTTGAACGCGGTGTCAAAGCACATCAAGGTGCTTGAGGCCGCTGGCCTCGCCACGCGCCGGACCATGGGCCGCGTCCATTTGATCGAGGCGAACCTTGATCCGGTGCGATCCGTCGACGCGTGGTTCGGGGAACTCCGCTCGATATGGGAACTGCGGCTTGATCGCCTTGGTGAGGTCTTTTCAGAAGGAACGAGAAACAATGAGCGATCTGTCACTGACGCTAAGAAAGACGATCCCGGCGCCGGTTGAAACCGTATTCAACGCCTGGCTCGATGCGAAAATGCTTTCGAAGTTCATGATGCCCGGCAAAGACATGACCGTGCCACGCGCGGAAAGCGACGGTCGCGAGGGCGGACGCTTCATGGTGGTCATGGCGGCGGGCGAAAACGAGATCCCGCATGCCGGAACCTACCTCGAGGTCACGCCGCACGAGCGTATCGTTTTCACGTGGGAATCGCCGCATTCCGTCGACGGAAGCACCGTGACGCTCAACTTCAAGCCGGCCGGCCCTTCAGCCACCGACCTGACCCTGACGCATGTTAAATTCGCCAGCGAGGAGGCGCGCACCAACCATCAGGGCGGATGGGCCGGAATCCTCGAGAAGCTGGCGGAAGTCGCCGGCTGAGTTCAGCCGAACCCGGCGAAACGAATGCCGACGACGACCAGCACGCCGAGCGAGAAGCCGAAGGCGATTCGCAGCGCTGTGTACTTCCTGAGCAGCAGGCGGGCGACCGCCATGTTACTCAGTGAAAGCGACTGGATCATCTGGGAAACTTCGACTGTTCGCATGAAATCGGCGTAGTCCGCTGGACCGAGGCCGCCCGACGCCAGCGACGGCCATGACCAGCGGTCGCGCGCGACCAGCCAACGCCGGTCCGCCGAGGCGGGATAGCGCGGGAACACCGCCCAGAAACAGCAGAGCACGCTGGCCGCGCTGAAGCCGAGCAGCAGGTAGCCGAGGGTATCCGACACACTCCCCGTTTTTCCGAGAGACGGGTCGCCGAACACCGCCAGTCCGAGGATCGTCACCAGCGCCACGGCCTTGGCATCGGAGAATTGCGCCTGCGTCAACAGCACCTGATGCTGGTCGATTAGGTACTGGATGCGCGCCCGGGTGACATGATTGATGTCATGCCCCTCCGAGCCTGCAAGCGGCAGCGATAGATCGACATCTTCGAGCTTTTCCGGTTCGCGCATCCATCCAGCCTTTCGCCGCGAAAAATGTGCCGTACCCCGAAAGCGGCGTCAAATCGCCGGGTGGCGGCTTGCCGGTCCGCCTTCCGTTCATAGTTTCGTGAACTCCCCCGCTCCGCTTGACAGTCCGTTCCGTCCGGGACACCAAGCGTTCGCACATCGGGAAAGGACGCGCGCGTGACGCAAGCGATCGATTACTATTTCTACTCGGCCTCGCCATTCACCTACCTCGGCCACAAGGCGATCACCGAAGTCGCGGCCAGGCACGGCGCCAGGTTGAACTACAAGCCCGTCAACCTGATGGGCCTGTGGGAGGTGTCAGGCGCCGTCCCGCCGGCGAAGCGGCCTCCGGTACGCCAGCGCTACCGGCTGGTCGAACTCGCGCGGGTTGCCGACTTCCGTGGCCTCCCGATCAACATCAAACCGGCGCATTTTCCGGTCGACGCTACGCTTGCCGACCTGACGGTTGCAGCGATCGCCGATCCCGGCGGCGATCCGAACGGCTACATGGCCACACTCTTCTCTGCCTGCTGGGCCGAGGACAAAAACCTTGCGGATGAGGCCGTGCTGCGTGAACTGCTTTCGGCGGCTGGGCATGACGCCGACGGCGTGATCGAGCACGCAAAGACGGACAAGATCGCCGCGATCCGCGCAAGGAACACCGAAGAGGCAATTGCGGCCGACGCTGTCGGGGTTCCGGCTTTCGTTCTGAACGGCGAGGTATTCTGGGGCCAGGACAGGATCGAATATATCGACCAAGCGCTGACGAGCGGCCGCGGACCGTTCATTGTCACCGCCGAGTAAGAGGCTTGTGAAACGGCCGCCGCAGAGGTATTTATTCCTCATTGAGTTTCGGTCAGGACAATTATGCTTTCACACGCGCGCATTTGGGCGGCCATCGACGCGCTAGCCGCGCGTCACGACCTGTCGGCTTCCGGCCTTGCCAAGCGTGCGGGGCTGGACTCCACCACCTTCAACAAGTCGAAGCGCTTTGCCGCAGACGGACGTCCGCGCTGGCCGTCGACGGAATCGCTCGCCAAGATCATGGAAGCCACGGGCTCCTCGCTCGACGACTTCCTTGCGTTGGTCCGTCCACGGCGCTCGGCCGGGTCCATCGGGCGCCCCAACGGATCGCCCTCAGTTCAACCCGTGAACTTGCGGGAAGTCCCGCTGCTCGGACTCGCGCAGGCCGGCGATGGCGGCTTCTTCGACGACGCCGGGTTTCCCGCAGGACAGGGCTGGGACACCGTCTCCTTCCCGGGGAAGGATTTCGAGGACGGATGTTACGCGCTCGAGATATCGGGCGACAGCATGCTTCCGCTGTACCGCGAGGGCGACAAGATCATCGTCGCTCCGAGCGAGCAATTGCGCCGGGGCGACCGCGTCGTGGTCAAGACGCGCGACGGCGAGGTGATGGCGAAAACCCTGCTGCGGCGCACGCCCGAGCTCGTCGAACTTCAGTCCGCCAATCCCGATCACCCCGACCGGACGTTTCCGGCCGGCGAGATCGAGTGGATCGCCCGCATCGTCTGGGCAAGCCAGTAGAAGCCGTCGGCCGGGGATTTGCACGGCGCCCTGACAGCCCCCATATCGTCGCCGGAAACGCTTGATCACCATTCGGAGAAGACATGGCAAAGCCCGTTACCGTCACGATTTCACATGAACTGGGCCGCGCCGAGGCCGCGCAACGCATCCGCAACGGCTTCGACAAGGTCGGCGACGGGCTTGGCTTCGCCGTCAAGCTGAACCAGCGCTGGGAGGACGACACGCTGCATTTCGGCGCACGCACCATGGGCCAGGCGATCGACGGAACCGTGGTGGTCGAGGACGAACAGGTTACGATCACGGTCGTGCTGCCCGGCCTGCTCGCCGGTATGGCGGACAAGATCATGGGCAGCATCAGGAAGCAGAGCACCATCCTTCTGGAGAAGAAGTAGCACCCTAAATTCGGCTACACGATCAGTTCGCCCGCGAGCGCCTTGTTGATCAGCGCGACGGTTTCGCTCAGGCCATAAAGCGCGACGAACGAGCCGAAGCGGGGACCTCGATCCTGCCCGAGCAGGACTTGGTACAGCATTTGGAACCAGTCGCCCGTCACAGCGGGACCGCCGTCAGGTCCCTTCTTGACGGGATCCTGATACCGTTCGAAGCTGCGGCCGACGTCGAGCATGGCATCCTGGATCACGGCGCCGTCGCTGCCGTCGGGAAGCGCGTCGAGTGCGGCGGCGAGCTGGGCCAACGCGTCGCGTTCGACATCGTCGGGTGCACGGAAGGTCTTTGACGGCTTCACGAAGTCGTCGAAATACCGGATCGCATAGCCGACAAGTTCGTCGAGCTTTGGATGGCTCGCCGCCGTAACTCCGGGCGCGTAGCGCGAGATGAAGCCCCACAGCACGTTCTTGTCATGCGCGTTCGACGCGCTGACCAGATTCAGCAGCATCGCGAACGGCACCGGCATGTCGCCGGCAGGCGGGTTGCCGGAATGGAGGTGCCAGACAGGATTGTTGAGGCGTCCCGCCCAGTCCTGCCGCTCATAGGCGCTAAGGAAAGTGAAATACTCGTCGACGGCCTTGGGAATGACGTCGAAATAAAGGCGTTTGGCCGTGCGCGGCTTCTGGAACATGTAAAGCGAGAGGCTCTCGGTGGGTGCGTAGGTCAGCCACTCGTCGATGGTCAGGCCGTTGCCCTTCGACTTGGAGATCTTTTCGCCATTTTGGTCGAGGAAAAGTTCGTAGACATAGTGCTCGGGCGGACGGCCGCCGAGCGCCGCGCAGATGCGGTCATAGACCGGCATGTTCGGACCGTGATCCTTGCCGAACATCTCGAAATCGACGCCGAGCGCTGCCCAGCGCGCCCCGAAGTCCGGCTTCCACTGCAGCTTCACCTGGCCCCCTGTGACCGGCTGTGTGACTTCCTCGCCGTCTTCCACATAGGTGACGGTTCCCGCCTTCGCATCGACCGACTGCATCGGCACGTAGAGCACGCGACCGGTCTTCGGCGAGATCGGCAGAAACGGCGAATAGGTCGCGCGGCGTTCCTCGCCCAGGGTGGGCAGCATGATGTCCATGATCGCGTCGTAGCGTTCCGCCACGCGCAGCAGGATTTCGTCGAACCGGCCCGACTTGTAATAGTCCGTCGCACTGGCGAATTCGTAATCGAAACCGAACGTGTCGAGGAACCGGCGCAGCATCGCGTTGTTGTGATGGCCGAAACTCTCGTAACCACCGCCGAACGGATTCGGCACGACGGTCAGAGGCTTGTGCAGATGCGGTTCCAGAAAGGCTCTGTCCGGAACGTTGTCCGGAATCTTGCGCATGCCGTCCATGTCGTCGGAAAAGCAGAGAAGCTTCGTCGCCACCTTACCTTCCGTCAGCACGCGGAACGCGTTGCGCACCATGGTCGTGCGGGCGACCTCGCCGAACGTGCCGATATGCGGCAGCCCGGATGGGCCGTATCCGGTTTCGAAGAGCACCGTTTTGGGAAAGCCGCTCTTCTCGTAACGCTTGACGATCTTGCGCGCCTCCTCAAACGGCCACGCCTTCGATTTGGCGGCCGCCTCCAGCATTTCCGGATGGAGGTCGAGTTCGGGCAGGGGCGCGCTGGCGCTCATCGTCATGACTTTCTGGATTTCAGGATCGTTGAAACGCCGCTTTCTAGGTCAAGAACCTTCGCTTGAGAAGTCCCGCGGACATGCAGGCGCGATGCGTTGTTCCGCCGCGCCTGCTTGCGTGGCGGCATGGGCGGCATTACGTACGGACCAGCAAAACGAGAGGGGACCAATGAGCACCGTTTCGCAGCAGGAAGCGCTGGTATTCGTCATGGTGACGATGGCGGCGGCAGACTCCAACCTTTCCGAGCGCGAATTGTCGCGGATCGGCAATCTCGTCGACACGCTTCCGGTGTTCGATGGCTACAGCCGGGACCAGCTGGTCGACACCGCCAATCGCTGCACTGCGATTCTGAACGAGCCGAACGGCCTCGACAAGATTCTCGGCATCATCCGCGAAGGCGTTCCGGAGCGGCTCCACGACACGGCCTATGCCGTCGGAACCGAGATCGCCGCCGCAGATCTCCATGTCGAGCAGGAAGAGTTGCGTTTCCTGCAGATGCTGCGCGACGAACTCGACCTTGACAAGCTGGTCGTCGCGGCGATCGAGCGCTCCGCGCGTGCGCGTTTCCGGCTTCCCTGACCTGCCTGCGGCTGACGCAATCGTGAATTGCACGGTCATGCGGGCGGTCCGACATACCGGCTGTGATGATTGAATTTTCCGAAGCCACCATCCGGCTCGCTGCCTTTCTCGCGATCTTCGCGGCGATGGCGGCCTATGAGCTATGGTCGCCGCGCCTCGAACGGGCGGAGATGACGGGTGCGATGAAATCGAAACGCTGGTTCACGAATTTGTCCATGGTGGTGATCTCGTCGATATGCCTCAGGCTGCTGTTCCCGGCTGCCGCTGTGGGCACCGCGCTCTATGCGGAAAGCCGGGGCTGGGGCCTGTTTCGCCAGCTCGGTGCTCCCGCCGCGCTCGCCGGCATCGTCTCGTTCTTCATCCTCGACCTCGCTGTCTGGCTCGAACACCTTGCGAGCCACAAGATCCCGATCCTTTGGCGGATTCACAGGATGCATCACTCCGACAACGGCTTCGACGTGACGACAGCGTTGCGGTTCCACCCGCTGGAAATCGTGCTCTCGATGTTCTGGAAAGCGGCCGTGGTCATCGCGCTCGGCGCTCCGGTCGCGGCGGTTCTGGTTTTCGAGATCGTCCTCAACGGCACCTCGATGTTCAATCACTCGAACATCGACCTGCCGCAGCCGATAGACAAAGCCGTGCGCAAGATCATCGTGACGCCCGACATGCACCGCGTGCACCACTCCAGCGAAAGACGCGAAACCGATTCAAACTATGGCTTCAACTTCTCCTTCTGGGACCGGATTTTCCGCACCTATTTGCCGCAGCCGAAGCTTGGTCACAAAGACATGGAAATCGGCCTCAAGGACTACCGCGGAGCTTTCTCATCCGGTCTCGTCTGGACGCTCGGCCTTCCCTTCCGCCGGCGCTGAGCCGACGGGTCCATCGGAAAACGGATTGAGCGGGAAGTAGCGGGTGAAAATCTCACGATACGTCCCGTCCTCTTCGAGAGACTTCAGTGCCGAGTCGATTGCCTCCGCGAGGCTGGCGCTGTCCTGCCGCATGACGATGACCATGCCCCTGCCCAGGAAATGCTCCGACAGGAACGGGCCGGAGACGAAGTCGCAGCAGTCCTGCGAGGCGGTCGAGCCCAACCAGAACGCCAGGCCGACGCCGTCGGCAAAGATGAAATCGGCGTCGCCGGATAGAAGCGCCGCATGGGCATCCTCGATCGTGTCGACAGGAACCGCCGTCGCCTTGGGAAACCATGCGGCAAGCATCGCCGCATGGGCGCTCTGCGCGACAACGGCCACCTTCTTGCCAGCGGTCAGCGGCGTCATGTCGTCGGCGTCAGCGGCCCCGGCGTCCCTGCGTGCCGCAAACCGCGCGGGAAATCGGAAATAGGGCGCGGAAACCTCGCGCGTGGCGCGCAGCTCCGCCGTCACGCGATGTCCGGCGATGATCGCTTCGCCGCGCTTTCCCTCGAGGGTCGCATCGAGTTCGTCCCAGGGCATTGCCTGGATTTCGCACTTGTCCACGATATCCAGTTCCACGCACAACGCCCGGGCGAGATCGACATTGAACCCCGCCACACGGCCTTGCGCATCGGCGAAATTGAACGGCGGAAAATCGAGCGAGGTCAAAAAGCGCAAACGCGGAAGCCCAGCCAGGCTGGGCCGTGCGAGGCGTTCGTTCGGATCGAAAAACCGCGGTACGTCCTGAGCCGATGCGACACGGACATAGGGCGTCGCCGCGAGGGCAAGCGCGATCGCAAGGCCGGCGATTAACAGGGAGGGTCGATGGGTCATGATGTCGAGTAGCGCAGATTGGCGGCCCGATCCAGATCGAAGAAGGGTGTGAACCGTCACGCTGCAACCTCTGCTTGCATTTCTCTGCTTTCCTCATACACTTCTCCGCAGTATTTTTTGATGTTTGTGTGGGGATACGTTTCCGGGGGGTAGTAATTCCGGATCGAGCTGCAAGTCTGGCGCGGCGCAAGCCAAACGTCCTGATGCGTCATGAACCCATCACGGAGCGGTTGAAATCCGTGCCGCGGGCGGCTCCGCCCGACAATTCGGTTCCAGCGGCCAACCAGAATCGGCTCTGTCCCTCGGTCGCCTTTCTCCAGGAGTACAAGTTTCCCTATCGCTATCTTTCTACCGCGAACAGCGCCGCCATCAGGAACGGAACCACGGCGGCCACAGAGCTTCTGACGCGCGGCTTGATCTCCGAGGACGCGTATTATCGCACTTGGGCGGGACATCACGGACTCGACTATGTTGACCCCGAACTGGTCGGCGAGGCGCTTACGAGACGCGACCCCTCCGCTGCTCCTGCCCTCGCCCGCAGGGCGGCCTGGTGCGGGGTGGCCAACCGCGGAGTGCTGCCCCTACAGGCGCCGGCCCCGGGATCATACCATCCGGAAGCCTTCCGTTTCGGGGGAGGTCACGCGTGCGCTTCCCAAACCTCGATCACATCGCCATCGGCCCTGCGCAGCGCGCTGATCCGCAGAACCCGCCACGATCTTGCCGAGAGGGCGAGCGAGGAGCTGGCGACGAACATGCCCGAACACTCGGCAAAGTTCGGTGCGGGCGCGTGGCACGGATTTGCCATCGGCGGAGCCCTCGTCGCGACCCTTTCAGGACTGCTGATCGCGCCCGGAGGCACGCTGCTTACGGTCCATGCGGCCTTGTCGATCTTCTTCCTTTCCTGCGTACTCCTGCGCGTGGTCGCCGCGCTCGCCTATCGCCCGAGGGCCGTGTGTGAACTGCGGAAGATCCCCAACCACCGACGGCCCGTCTATTCCGTCATCGTCGCTCTTCACGAGGAAGCGCCGGTCGTTCCGGACCTTGTGCAATCGCTGAAAAGCCTTCGTTGGCCGGCATCGAAACTCGAGATCAAGCTGGTCTGCGAGGATGGAGACGCCGCCACGGCCAAGGCTCTCGTGGCCCAACGGCTGGATCGACGGTTCGAGGTCATCACCACGCCGCTTACCGGACCGCAGACCAAGCCTAAGGCCCTCAATTTCGCGATGCCGTTCTGCACCGGGGAATTCATCACGCTCTTCGACGCGGAGGACCGCCCGCATCCCGACCAACTCGAGGAGGCCTGGCAAATATTCCGAGAAAGCGACGCGGCGCTCGGCGCGCTGCAGGCGCCCCTGGTTATCGCCAACCCGCGCCACAATCTGCTGACCACCATGTTCCATCTCGAATTCGCGGCGCTGTTCCGCGGCATTTTGCAGTGGCTCGCGGATCGCGACCTTCCGATTCCCCTCGGCGGCACCTCCACCCATTTTCGGCGCGAGGCGATCGAGCGGGTCGGCGGGTGGGACGCCTACAACGTCACCGAAGACGCCGATCTCGGCTTTCGGCTTTGGCGATCGGGTTATCGTATCGGCGTCCTTACCCGGCCGACCTATGAAGACGCTCCGGAAACCGTTGCGGTGTGGCTCAGGCAACGCACGCGCTGGATCAAGGGATGGTTGCAGACCTGGATCGTCCGCACGCGCCGCGCAACGCTGCGGTGCCGCGGACAAAGGCTTTCCGCAAACCTGGTCATGCACACGCTTCTGGCGGGCACGGTGGTCTCGGCGCTGTTCTATCCCTTCACCATCGTGACGGTCGCAGCCGTGGCGCTGATTTCGGCGGCGAACGAAGGAATACGGCCCGCCTACGGATATCTGGCCATGCTCGACCTCGGCAACATCGTGCTCAGCTTCGGCGCATTCACCGCATTGTCTTTTCGCACTCTGGATCGCCGGCTGCGTGGCGTTGCGCTGAAGAGGCTGCCTGCCCTGCCCCTCTACTGGCTGCTCGGGTCGCTGGCCGGCTGGAGAGCGGTACGTCAGTATTTCTCGGAGCCGTTCCTGTGGGAAAAAACCCCGCACAAGGCGCACGACCCGGATGGCGATTTCCATCATATGTGCTAATCGAAAGCCCTGCGGGCGGGGTCATCCCGTTCCGGCCGATCCAGTTCCTGCCGTAATCCGGACCTAGCGCTACCGGCAATGTCCCGTCTCAAAGCACTTATCGAATCCCCGAAATTCGAACAGGCGATCGTTACGCTGATCATAATCAACGCCGTGACCCTTGGCTTGGAAACGTCGCCCGCCGTGATGAACGCCGCGGGGACGCTGATCGTCGCGTTGGATCGCGCGATTCTTGCCGTCTTCGTTGTCGAACTGCTCGCCAAATTCATCGTCTACCGGCTCGATTTCTTCCGCAGCCCCTGGCGGATCTTCGACCTTCTCGTCGTCAGCATCGCGCTGATGCCGGCCACCGGCGCGTTCTCGGTGTTGCGTGCGCTGCGCATCCTGCGCGTCATGCGCCTCGTCAGCGTCGTACCGTCGCTGCGGCGGGTCATCGGCGGCCTCCTCGCCGCACTTCCCGGCATGGGCTCGATCCTGCTGCTGCTCGGCCTGTTCTTCTACGTCTTCTCGGTGATGGCGACGAAGCTCTTCGGCGCCGCTTTCCCGGAATGGTTCGGCACCATCCCCGCGTCGGCCTATTCGCTTTTCCAGGTCATGACGCTGGAGAGCTGGTCGATGGGTATCGTCCGGCCGGTCATGGAGGTGTTCCCGTGGGCATGGGCATTCTTCATCCCGTTCATCCTCTGCACCACCTTCACCGTGCTCAACCTGTTCATCGGTGTCGTGGTGTCGGCGATGCAGAAGGAGCACGACGAGGAGGCTGCCAGCGATCGCGCGTCACTGCATGACGAACAGGCGGTCATTCTGGAGGAAATCGGCAAGCTGCGTACCGAGATACGGGCGCTGCGCGGCCGCGACCTTGCGGACTAGCGGAAGTGCTTTGACAGCTTCAGGCCCTGGGCCTGGTAGTTCGACTTGAGATCGACGCCATACAGCGCGTCGGGCCGCTTCTCCATCCTTTCATAGACGAGGCGCCCGACGGTCTGGCCGTCCTCCAGAACGAACGGTACCTCGTGACTGCGCACCTCGAGGACGGCGCGGCTTCCCGACCCTCCGGCGGCGGTGTGGCCGAATCCGGGATCGAAAAAGCCGGCATAGTGGACGCGGAATTCGCCGACCAGTGGATCGAACGGGGTCATCTCGGCGGCATAGAACGGTGGTACATGCACCGCCTCGCGCGACACAAGAATATAGAACTCATCTGGATCGAGGATCAGTTCCTTGCGGTCGCGCACATGCAGCGGCTCCCAGAAATCGAGCACGTCGTGGGCGCCGCGCTTGTCGACATCGACGACCGCCGTATGATGCTTTCCCCGGTAGCCGACAAGGCCGTTCTCGTCGCCGGTCAGATCGACCGAAACTGCGATCCCGGCATCGGTGATGATCGGATCGTCGCCGGCGACCAGCGTCTCGGCGGCGTGCAACTCGCCGAGCGCCGCAGCGCCGAGGATCGTTGCCGCCGATCGGAACCGCACCTGGGAAAGCCGCGAACCCGCCCGTACGACGATCGGGAAGGTGCGCGGGCTGACCTCGAGATAGAGCGGGCCGTGATAGCCGGCCGGAATCTTGTCGAACTCAATCCCGTGGTCGGTCATGACCCGGGTGAAGATGTCGAGCCTCCCGGTGGAACTCTTCGGGTTCGCCGAGGCGGCGATGCCGTCCGGCAGGGCCAGCGCCTCGAGCAGCGGCACGATGTAGACACAGCCGGTCTCGAGCACCGCTCCCCGGCGCAGGTCGATCTCGTGCAACTTCAGCTGGTCGAGCTTGTCGGTGACCTTGCACCCGCGGCCCGGCATGAAACTCGCTCGGACGCGATAAGCCGTCTCGCCCAGACGCAGGTCGAGGCTCGCCGGCTGAATCTGGTCGGCGTCGAGGGGCCGATCCGCCGTCAGCGCGGATGCGTCAAAAAGCGCCCGGATGGCGCTGTCCGGCAGGATGCCGCCAGAATGTTCCACACACAGGTCCTCCGTCGCGGCGCACCATCAGCGAGTGCATTTGTTGACGCAAGCGCCGCCAAGCCTTATGGACAGGTAAGTTTCGTGGTGATTTGGCCGGTCGGCTTGCAGCCACGTAAAACAACTCGCTAAAAGGCCGCGGACCATGCCATGGGGTATGTATCAACCGGTTTTGCGGCGACGCGAGGCCGGTTTTTTGTATGGAGAAGCGACATGGGAACTGATTGGCGCACACGGGGGCCGGCGACGCAAATGGTCCATGGCGGCACGCTTCGCTCGCAGTTCGGCGAGACGTCGGAGGCGATGTTCCTGACCCAGGGTTTCGTCTATGACAGCGCCGAGGCAGCCGAGGCACGCTTCAAGGGCGACGATGACGGCTTCATCTATTCGCGCTACGCCAATCCCACCAACGAGATGTTCGAGCAGCGCATGTGCGTGCTCGAAGGTGCGGAAGCCGCCCGCTCCACCTCTTCCGGCATGGCCGCCGTCGCCGCGTCTCTCCTCTGTCAGCTTTCCGCCGGCGACCATGTGGTCGCGGCCCGCGCGCTGTTCGGCTCCTGCCGCTGGATCGTCGAGACGCTGCTGCCGCGCTACGGCATCGAGACGACGCTAGTCGACGGCACCGATCCGGCCACATGGGAGCGCGCGGTGCGCATGAACACCAAGGTGTTCTTCTTCGAAAGCCCGACCAACCCGACCCTCGAGGTCATCGATATCGGTCATGTCGTGGCCGTCGCACGTTCGATCGGCGCCAAGGTGGTGCTCGACAATGTGTTCGCAACGCCGATTCTGCAGAAGCCGCTGGAACTTGGTGTCGACATCGTCGTCTATTCGACCACCAAGCATATCGACGGCCAGGGCCGGTGTCTCGGCGGCGTGGTTCTGGCGGACCAGGAATGGATAGACGAGAAACTCCACGACTATTACCGCCACACCGGACCGTCGATGAGCCCCTTCAATGCGTGGGTCATGCTGAAGGGCCTGGAAACGCTGCCGCTGCGGGTGAAGGCCCAGACCGAGACCGCCGGCAGGATCGCCGACTTTCTCGCCGAACGTAACGAGGTCTCGCGCGTTCTCTATCCCGGGCGGCCGGACCACCCGCAGGCCAACATCATTCCCAAACAGATGAAGGGTGGGTCGACCTTGGTCGCCTTCGAGCTGAAAGGCGGCAAGAAGGCGGCATTCGCGTTCGAGAACGCGCTGCGGATCGTCCGCATCTCCAACAATCTCGGTGACGCCAAGAGCCTCGTCACGCATCCGGCGACGACGACTCACAAGAACCTCGCCGAAGACGCCCGCGCCGATCTCGGCATCAGCGACGGACTGGTGCGGCTGTCGATTGGGCTGGAGGATACGGAGGATCTGCTGGCCGATTTCGACCAGGCGCTGGAAGCGGCGCGCTAGTCAGGAGCAGTGCATCCGCACGAGTTGCTCGAAGATCGCCAGGCCGGAGGGGATGATCGCGTCGGGGAAGTCGTAATCCGGATTGTGCAGTTGCGGGCATGTCTCGCCGGCCCCCAGCACGAAGAACGCTGACGGCGCAACCCCTGAAAACACGCCGAAATCCTCCGACCAGCGGAACGGCTTCCGGTTTTCGGTCGAGGGGGTGCCGGTCGCGTCGAGGGCGGTGCGCACCATGGCCGTCGCCGCAGCATCGTTGAAACAGGCCGCGAACCGCTCGGATCTCTCCATCGCAAACTTCAGGCAGGCGTCGGCAGCGACTGACCCGGCCAGGTCCTCGGCAGCCTCCATGAGCCGTTCCTGCAAGGCATCGGTTTCCGATCGCAGCGTCGCCATGATCCGCGCCTCGCCCGGCGCGATACCGAAGGCGGGATCGCCGAGACGGGCATGGGACAGCGTCACGAGCCCCTCGCCCGGCCGCATGCCGAGCTTCGCCGGAAGGTTCGGCAGGCCGGTCACAAGCTCGGTCATCGCCCGCGCCGGGCTGCGGCCGTCCTCCGGATGGGCCGCGTGCGACGTCCATCCCGTTAAGTCGACCGCCAGGCCTTCGGACGCGAAACAGAAGGCCCCGTCGCGAATGGCCGCATGGCCGAGCGGCATGCCGGGCAGATTGTGCAGGCCGAAGGCGAAATCCGGTCTGATGCCCGCAAAGCGAGCGTCATCGACCACCGCACGCGCGCCCGCCCCGGTTTCCTCTGCAGGTTGAAACAGAAGCACGACCCGTCCGCACTTGGGACGGTCGGCCTGCAACCGTTTCGCCAACCCGCACAGGATCGCCATGTGCCCGTCATGGCCGCACATATGTCCCTTTCCTGGAAGGTTGGAGCGCCATTCGGGCGTCCCGGTCTCGTGGATCGGCAGGGCATCGAGCTCGCAGCGAAACAGAACAGCCGGGCCGGGCGCCCCACTGTCGAAAATCCCTGCGACGCCATGGCCCCCGAGGCCTTCGACGATCTCGTCCGCTCCGCATCCGCGCAGCCAGTCCGCCATGCGGCGGGCCGTCGCCTTCTCCTCGCCGGAAATTTCCGGCGCGCGGTGCAGACTGTGCCGAAGCGCTGTCAGTTCCGCAATGAAATCGGCTTCATATTGCAGGGTCAGGGTCCCGGTCATGGTTCAACCCAACAGCCGTCCGGTCATCACGATGCGCGACAAGGCGGTGTAGAAGCATATCGCCGCGAAAAGATAGGCCAGCGCCGGAAACCATTCCGGAACGAGGCAGGCCAGCACGAACACCGCAAGCGTCTCGGTCGCCTCGGCGAGGCCGGTGCTGAAAAAGAAGGACTTCGCCGACTTCTCGCGCGAGGCGAGGTCGTTCTTCTCCGCCATGATCGCGAAGGCGAGAAAGCTCGCGCCGTTCACGTAGAACGAGAAGATCAGCACCGCGCCGGGGATCGCGTTGGCCTGCGGGTCGGCGAGAACGAAGCCGAGCGGAATCGCACCGTAGAAGGCGAAATCGAGGACGATGTCGAGATACCCGCCGAAATCCGTCTTGCCCTTGACCCGCGCCACCGCGCCGTCAAGGCCGTCGAAAAGGCGGCTGGCGAGCACCAGCGCCAGCCCGGCGAGATAGGCTTGTGCGGCGATCGAGGCGGCCGCCGCCAATCCGAGGACAAGGCCGGCGACCGTCACCGTGTTGGCGGTGACGCCTGCTGCGGCAACGCGTCTGGCGATAGGATCGATCAACAGGTCGATCTTGGGGCGCAGTCTGTCGTCCAGCATCTCGTCTGCTCCTAGCGCGATTGAACGGCCATACGCCGGGCGGCGGCAAATGTCATGCCCACCCTCCGCGTCACGCGCAAATCAGCAACGTGTGAGGGAGCGCCGTGTTGCCTTCTCATCCACCGGTCGATGGGCTAAGTCAGAAAAATGTACCGCGCCCAAACAGACGGGATCGAGATCACGGTCGAACCGCATTATCTGGACGAGCAGTCGGAACCGGAGGCGCATCGATATGTCTGGGCCTATACGATCGTGATCGTCAATGAATCCAACAGCACCGTGGAACTCGAGACCCGTTTCTGGCGGATCACGAACGCCGTCGGACAGGTCGAGGAAGTCGAGGGACCGGGCGTTGTCGGCGAACATCCCGTTCTCGCACCGGGGGACAGCTACCAGTACACGTCGGGATGCCCGCTCAACACGCCGTCCGGAACGATGGTCGGCTATTACGTGATGCGCCGCGACGACGGCACACGCTTCACCGTGAACATTCCCGCGTTCTCCCTCGATCTCCCCGACCCGATGCGGACGCTAAATTGATCTCTGCAATCGACGTCAGGCCGGTCATTCTGGTGACGGGCATCCTGCTGACCACGCTTGGGGCGGCGATGCTCATACCGGCCCTCGTCGACGCCATTGCCGGAAATCCGGATTGGCAGGTCTTTGCCGCCTCGTCCGCCGCGACGACGCTTGTCGGCGTGACGTTCTATGCGGCCACGCGCGGCCTGTCGCGAAGCCTTTCTACCCGCCAGGCCATGCTTATGACGGTCGTGGTGTGGGTGGCGCTCGTCACGGCCGGGGCGCTTCCGTTCCGCTGGTCTGGCATTGTCCCCACTTATACCGATGCTTTCTTCGAGGCGATGTCGGGGCTGACAACGACCGGGGCGACAGTCATTGTGGGTCTTGACGAAGCGCCTCCGGGCATCCTGCTCTGGCGCGGCATGCTGCAATGGCTGGGGGGGCTAGGCATCATCGTCATGGCGGTCGCCGTCCTGCCTATGCTGCAGATCGGCGGCATGCAGGTCTTCAAGGCCGAAGCGTTCGACACGCCGGAAAAGATCCTCCCCCGCGCAACACAGATTTCCGGCTCGATGACCCTCATCTTTGTGGCTTTCACGGCCGCCTGCGCCATTTCCTACATCGTCGCCGGGATGCAGCCGGGCGAAGCGCTCATCCACGCGATGACGACTGTTGCGACCGGCGGATTTTCTACCCGCGATTCCTCTATCGGTTTCTACCAGGCGCCCGCAATCGAATGGATTGCGATCGTGTTCATGCTGGCAGGCTCGATCCCCTTCCTGATCTATGTGCAGGTGCTCCAGGGGCGGCCCATCGCTCTGTGGCGGGATCAGCAGGTTCGAACCTTTCTTGCGGCGGTGCTGCTGCTCACACTTATCGGCTGGCTGATTGCAGTCGCCAGCCGGTTCTATCCGTCGCAAGGCGAGGCTTTCCGGACCGCCGCCTTCAACGTGGTGTCGATCATGACAGGCACCGGCTACGCCTCTGCGGATTACGGAAGCTGGAGCACGCAAGCGATCGCCTTCTTCTTCATCATCATGTTCATCGGCGGCTGCGCCGGCTCGACCTCGTGCGGCATCAAGATCTTTCGTTTCCAGGTCCTGTTTGGCGAAGTGCGCGAGCGGCTCGCCCGCGTGCTGTACCCCCACGGCGTGTTTGTGAAGCGTTTCAACGGGCGCGCGCTGGACGATCGCGTTCCGCTCGCCGTCACGACCTTCGTGTTTCTCTACCTGGCGGCCTTCGCCGTGATATCCGTAGCGTTGCGGGCAACAGGACTCGATCTTCTGACGGCCGTGTCGGGAGCGGGATCGGCGATCTCGAATGTCGGGCCTGGCCTCGGTCCGATCATCGGCCCGACCGGCACCTATCAGCCGCTGAACGACACGGCCAAGTGGCTGCTTTCCTTCGCCATGCTTCTCGGCAGGCTCGAATTGTTCACCGTGCTTGTGCTTTTCCTGCCGCGCTTCTGGCGGACATAGCGCGTCGGCTTTGGGTGGATAAGTTTTTTGCTTGTTTTTCTCTAACTCGTTGGCCCGTCTCGTTATTTTATTTTTTCCGCCCGGGTTCCATCCACACCTCTGACACCTCGTGCATACTTGCCGGACGTCCCTCCACGGGAAGCCGGGTTCATGGACCGGATGGCCAGGCGGAGGGATGCGGTGCCGGCTGGGGCGTGCGGTTCACGCCTGGCAAGAGCTTACGGCCGGGCCCTAGCCTTCAGCTTTTCGGCCGGTCCTACGGGACCGCGAGCCGTGGCCGGGAGGCGGGTGAGCAGCCGGCGGGCGGTCGATCCGATCGCACCAAACCATTCATAGAAGCGTGACGACGACCGCCCGCTTCCCATCCCGCCATGACGCCCCGGTTGGCGAAGCCGATCCGGGATAGCGAGTCATGGCCAGCAGGAAAATTTCAATGGCCAGACTGGAGACGGGGCGTGGCAATGGAGAGGCACGCCCTAAGGGGCCTGCCAGCAAGCGAAGCGAAGCTTAAGGGCGGGACAGATAACGGCCCATCAGCGAGGGCGTGGCCCGAAGCTTAAGGATGGGACAGACTCGGCCCGCCAGCGACGAATGGAATGAGGAGCTTAAGGGCGGGAAAAAGAACCGGTGTGGCAACGGAGCGGCGTGCGTCACTCCCCGGCGGACAGCGCCTTTTGGCCCTCGCGCCGGCCGTAGAGCGCGATCAGCGCAAGCCGGATGTCATAGCCGATGCCGATCAGGGCGGGCACCAGGAAGAGGACCAGCAATGTCGCCATCGCCAGGCCGAACACCATGGTTATCGCCATCGGCATCAGGAACTGCGCCTGCAGGCTCTTCTCGAAGAGCAGCGGAATCAGGCCGCCGATCGTCGTCAGCGATGTCAGCAGAACCGCACGCAACCGGTCGCGGCTTGCCCCGATACAGGCCTCGTCGACCTCCTCGCCCGATCGAAGCCGCTCGTCGTAGCGCGAGACGAGAATGATAGAGTCGTTCACGAGGATGCCGGCCAGCCCCAAAAGGCCGATCATCGAAAGGATCGTGAGTTGATAGCCGAGCAGCCAATGTCCGATGACGGCTCCAACCACGCCAAACGGGATGATCAGCATTACCGCGAAGGGACGGAAGTAACTGCCGAACACCCACGCCAAGATGATGTAAACCACCGAAAGCGCGACGAGCGTGCCCACGCCGAGGTCTTGGAAGGCCTCGCGCTGCTCTCGGCTGCGGCCGCCGAATTCGTACTCGATGCCATATTTGCGGGCGATCGCCTCGAGAGCCCCCCTCGCTTCGAGTTGCTCGACCACGCCGTCGGTGGTGTTGACGTCGTTGTCGATATCCCCGGTTACCGAGATCGTCGTCTTGCCCTCACGCCGCTGGATTGCCGCGAAGCCCTGTGTCTCGCGCAGATTCACGATCTCCGTCAGCGGCACGTATTCACCGCCCGGGCTCTTCAGCTGCATGCTGCGCAGCGCCGCCGTGCCCTCCTCGCGCATCACCTGATCGACGCGGATCGCCACCTCGTCGTCGCCGCGCGCGAAACGGTGCGGAACGACACCTTCGAATGCCGCTCGGATCTGCGACCCCACCGCGTCGAGGCTGAATCCGAGCGCAGCGCCGCGCGGCTTGAGGGTCATCACCAG
Organism: Oricola cellulosilytica; assembly: GCF_019966575.1. Lineage (GTDB taxonomy): Bacteria > Pseudomonadota > Alphaproteobacteria > Rhizobiales > Rhizobiaceae > Oricola > Oricola cellulosilytica. The sequence goes on from NZ_JAINFK010000001.1 coordinate 247,165, forward strand.
TTCCGGCTTGCCGTAGGGCAGGTCATCCTCGACGCCGGACACTCCGCGAATCGCGCCGACCAGCGGAACGACCTCCGCCGCAGCCTGCTTGAGCACGCCGATCGACGTTCCCTTGAGCTCGACATCGATGTCGGCTCCGGGAGGCCCCCCGCGCGTCTGCTGGATCGAGAACCGCTGAACACCCGGGATCTGCGGCGCGGCCCTGCGCCAGGCACGCACGATATCGGGCGTACGCACCGTGCGTTCCTCCGATGTCGTCAACTGGACCTTGATGCGGCCGAGATTGTCGCCCTGCTGGCGGCCCGAAGAGCCCAATGTCGCGAAAGTCGCCCGGATGAGGCTCGGCCCTTCGCCCCGCAATTCCTCATCGGCCTGCCACAGCGCATCCTCGATCCGGTTCAGCGCCGCGACCGCATCGTCTTCCGGAATACCCGCATTGAAGATCACGCTGCCGCGAATGTTCTCCGACTCCGGCGAAGGGAAGAAGACGAAGCCGACATGTCCGCCGCCATAGAGGCCGCGCGCGAATATTAGAACCAGACCGACGGCGATCGCCACCGTGACGTAACGCCAGCGGAAGGAAAGCGTCACAAGGGCGTTGAACAGTCCGTTGCGGAACCGATCGAACCCGCGATCGAACCTGCGCCGGAACCAGCTTTCCTGCTCATCGGAATCTCCCCGGCTGCGTCCGAACGCCGCAAGTGCGTAGAACAACGCCTCGATCACCGTCGCGAGAACGAGCGCTCCGGCAGCCACGGCCAGCGACGCGGCAAACGGAGTCAGGCTCTGGCGCCATGCGTCCAGCTCCGCCAGAAGCGGCAGGCCAGCAAGCGCGCCACCTTCCCCACCCGCGCGAGTCACGAAGGCGACGGCAAAGGTCGTCAGAATGAGCGCAACGATGAACTGCCGCCAGTACGACCAGCGCAAACCGCGGCGTCCGTTCATCGAATGCGACAAATGCCCGGGAAGGATCAGGAAACACTCGATCAGGCTTGCCAGCGCGACGGCGATGACGACGAAGGGCATGGCCCCCATGATCTGACCGATATGGCCGGTGACGAGCAGGATGGGCGAAAAGGTCGCGATTGTCGTCGTTACTGCCGCCGTCACCGGGATCAGCATATGCCCCACGCCGTTTTCGGCGGCCGTCACCGGATCTTCCCCGAGACGTAGACGCGTGTCGGTATGCTCTCCGACAACGATCGCGTCATCGACGATGACCCCGAGCATCATGATCAGCGCGAAAAGCGAGATCATGTTGATGGACTGGCCGCTCACATACATCAGGCCAATCGTCGCCAGCAGCGCGACGGGGATTCCCGCCGCTACCCAGAATGCGATACGCGCATTCAGGAAGATGAAGAGGACGATGACCACCAGCACCAGACCGCCCATGCCGTTCTTGACGAGAAGCATGATGCGCTCGCCAAGCGCATCGGCGCGCACCTCGTAGATCTGGAGTTCAAGCCCGTCCGGCAATTGCGGCCGCAGTTCCGCAATGTAATCCTGAAGGATGCGGTTGGCGGTCAAAGTGTCGGTCTGGTCCGATCGCATGATGTCGAGTTCGATTGCGCCGCCGGACCGCGAGAGCCCGCGCACGCCACCGTCCTCGAAACCCGCGCGGATGCGCGCGATATCGGACAGGAGAACCTTCTCTCCGCCGGCGAAGGATTTGACCTCCACCAAGCCAAGACTTCGCGGGGATTCAACATCCGCGAGCGTACGCAGTTGGCGGTCGATCCGACCCTGGAGATTTCCGGATGGGCGGTCGCGGCTGTTCGAGCGAATTGCCTGCCCGACGTCCTCGACCGTGATCCCCAAGCGCCGCAGTTCACGTTCCGGAACCGATACCTGCAGTTCCGGATCGCGCAACCCGGTAAAGGTCACGCGGTCGACGCCGCGGGCGAGCAGATCGTCGCGGATCTTCTTCCCCCAGAAGCGTAGATCTTCCTCGGGAATATCGCCGCTGATCGACGCGGATGCGATGCGGTCGAACCACCGCGAGCGCGTAATTGTGGCGTCTTCGGCCTCTTCGGGAAGAGTCGCGAGAGCCTTCACGGCTGTCTCCACGTCGGCAACAGCCTTTTGCATGTCGTGGCCCTCGACGAAGGTCAGCGTGATCGACGCCGCTCCTTCCCGGGCATAGGAATTCATCTCCTTGACGCCGTCGAGATACCGGACTGCCGGCTCGGTCAGGGCAAGGATGTTGGTTTCCACATCCTCGGCGCTCGCGCCCGACCATGGAATGGAAATCGAAACGGTCGAGGTTTCGACGGTGGGAAAGAACTGCGTGTCGATGCGCGCCAATGCGAAGGCGCCGAACACGACCATCAGCACCATCAGCAGATTTGCCGCATTGGGGTGGCGAATGAAGGTGGAAACCAACCCCCGTCCGCGCGCGAACGGAGCGACGTTCATTCGTCCGCCCCGGATGCGCGTGGCTGCAAGTCGTCCGGCAAGGTCACTTTCAGGCCGTTTTCGATCCGCGAGAGCCTGCTCGTCAGTACCTGGTCGCCGGGTTCTAGCCCGGACTGCACGATGACGTCGGCGCCATCGAACGCCGCCACCTTCACTTCGCGGCGCTGCAACTCCCTTTCCACAACGAGGTACACACTATCGCCGTCGTAGATAGCAGTTTCCGGAAGACGGTAACCGTCCTCGTAAAGACGGTCGGGCAAGGACACCTCAACAAAGGCGCCCGGGCGGATCTGAACACCGGTATCGCCCCCGGTAAGACGGGCGTATACGTCCACGCCGCCCCGGGCCGAAGCCACTTCGGCGCCGATGCGAACAACCTCGGCATGATAGCTGTAATCGACTCCACCGACCGTCCAGATCAGTTCCACTCCGCGGCCGATCAGCGGATCGGTGTCGGTCGCGACACGGCCATATTGCGCGTCCGTCAGCGTGAAACGCGCTTCGAGCGCCTCGTCATCATAGAGCGAGACGGCTACATCGTTCGGCGAAACGATACGTCCGACTTCTACCGCCGAACTGCGGATCACTCCGGAGAACGGGGCGACAACGGTCGTTTTCTCGAGGTTCCGCTGGGCCTGACGCACGTTCCATGCGAGCCGGTCACGGGTCGCCAGTTGCTGTTCAAGGCCAGCCTGTTCGATCAGGAGGTTATTGCGGCGTGTGCTGACGGCTTGCTCCCGCTGGCTCACGATCAGCTCGCGGTCCTCGACCTGCTTTGCCGTCAGCGCACCCGTTTCGGAAAGCCGTGCGGCTCTTTCGAGATCACCGCGCGCCAGTTCAAGCTGGTTTTCTGCAAAGGCGAGTTGTTCGGTCTCGGCATTGAGACGTGCCCGGAACTGGGAAATGGCGGCTTCCGTTTGAGCTAGGTTAGCCTGCGCTTCCGTCAACTGGCCTTCGTAGCTGAACCTGTCGACTGTAAAGAGCGTCTCGCCCTCCGTGACGCGGGATCCGGCACGAAGGGACGGGTTGACGGATATCACCTCGCCGCCGACCGCAGGTCGGATATCGACGGAACGCGCCGCCAGTATTTCGCCGAAAAGCCTGATCGTGGGTCGTTCAGCCGCGGGAAAGGCCGCAACTGCGTCGACCGGTATGGCGTTCTCCGTCTGCGGCCGTGCGGTGCGTTCCGGCTTGGCAGCAAGAAGCATGTTCATGACCCACGCCGAAACGGCGAGTACCCCAAACATCAGGATTGCCTGAAAGATCGCGCGAACCAGACCGGTCGCTGCAAACCCGTGCGACTCCGACGGTTTCTTCCGGTCTCTCGATACGCCGGAAGACGTATCTCTGTCGCGCGATTCAACGGCTTTGAGCATCACAACGCCTTTCGCATGGCAGCATGTAACGCCCCAGCGGCTCGTTGCAAGTTAACAATGCGTCATCTTCGCAGGCGCAACGCAGATCAATGGGTGGTATCGAACTCGTCCGGGGCGAAGCTATATGTCGTCGAGCAGAACTCGCACTTGACCGAAATTTCGCCATTATCCACGGATTCAGACCGCTCCTCTGCCGTCAGCGACTGGAGCACGCCCGCCACGCGCTCGCGCGAACATGTGCACTGGTCACGAACCGGGCCGGGCTCGCTGACGGTCACGCCGCGCTCATGAAACAAGCGGTACAGAAGCGTGTGCACTCCGACCGACTCGTCGACCAGTTCGTCGTCCCCTACCGTCTCGATCAGGGCCTTGATCTCTGTCCACGCGTCGTCTTCGTCATGCTCCGGCAGATCTGCGCCGTCCGGCAGTTCGCCAGGGTGAAGGTCTGCGCCGCGCATTCTGTCCGGGCTGTCGGGCAGGAATTGTGCGAGAATGCCGCCGGCGCGCCAGTGTCCTGTGCTCTGCCCGTCCTCGCCGCGCACCAGGAGTCGCCCCACAGCAAGGCGCACCTCGGTCGGAATCTGTTCGGACTGGCGAAAATAGTTTCGCGCCACTTCCTCAAGATTGGATCCGTCGAGTTTTACGATTCCCTGATACCGCTGCATGTGCGCTCCCTGATCGACTGTGAGCGCAAGCGTACCCTTGCCGAGCAGGTCGGCGGGGTCGGCGCGGCCGCCATCAATCGCCCGGGAGACCGCGTCGTCATCCCACCGGGCGTAGGCGCGAACAGCATCGGGGGTGGAAAAATCGACGATAAGAAGCGAGACCGGACCGTCCGTCTGGCTCTGCACAATGAACTTGCCTTCAAATTTCAGCGAGGTGCCAAGGAGTACGGTCAAGACGATCATCTCGCCGAGCAGCCGCGCCACGGGTTCGGGATAGTCATGCCGCTCCAGTATTCCGTCCAGCATCGGGCCGATCATCACCGCTCGTCCGCGCGCATCAAGCGCGTCGACTTGATAAGGTACGACCGCGTCCAGCGGATCGGTTCCGTAAATGTCGGATCGTGCGCTCAGTCGGTTCATTCCGTCAGGTCTCCGCGCCCATGCACCATGCAATGATCGCCTTCTGGACATGAAGGCGGTTCTCGGCTTCATCGAATACCACCGACTGCGGCCCGTCGATCACCTCATCGGTGACTTCTTCGCCCCGGTGGGCAGGCAGGCAATGCATGAACAAGGCCTCTTTCTTGGCGTGCGCCATCAGCCGTTGGTTAACCTGATAGGGCATGAAGATGTTGTGCCCGCGCGCCCTCTCCTCCTGTCCCATCGAAACCCAGGTGTCGGTCACCACACAATCCGCACCGGCCACGGCGGCTTCGGGGACGTGACCGACATCCACTGCGCCCCCCTTTGCCCGCGACCAGTCGACGTAGCGTTCGGCGGGCTCGTTACCTTCCGGAACTGCCACCGCGAGATCGAAACCGAACATGGGTGCCGCTTCAATGAGCGAATGCAGGACATTGTTGCCATCCCCGGACCACGCAAGCTTGCGACCTGCGATGGAACCGCGATGTTCTTCATAGGTCATCACGTCCGCCATGATCTGACATGGATGGGTATCATCCGTCAGGGCGTTGATGACCGGCACGGTTGCCGCGTCCGCCATTTCCAGCATGCGCTCATGTTCTTTCGTGCGGATCATGATGATGTCGACGTAACGCGACAGTACCCGCGCCGTATCGGCGATCGTTTCGTCCCGGCCGAGTTGCATCTCCGTCCCCGTCAACATGATCGTCTCGCCACCGAGCTGGCGCATGCCGACATCGAACGAAACGCGAGTGCGGGTTGAGGGCTTCTCGAAAATCATCGCGAGCGCCTTGCCCTCGAGAGGCTTGTCAGCCAAACCCGCCTTGTGCGCGGCCTTGCGTGTTTTCGCGGTCTCGAGGATCAGCCGCAATTCGTCGGCCGCGAGCGCCGATATATCAAGAAAATTCCGATCGTTCATAAATCCGGTTCCAAATCGTTTGGCGTCCGTAGAAGCCCCCGTGTATTACGCGGCCTCTACCGACAGTTTCGCGGCAGCGGCCTCGAGTCGCTCCAACGCAGCTGCGATATCTTCGTCGGTGGAAGTCAACGGCGGCAGGATGCGCACGACATTGTCGCCAGCCGGAACGGTCAACATATGGTTTGCATAAAGTTCCTTCACAAGGGCCGTATTCGGGACCACGCATTTGAGCCCAAGCATCAAACCTTCTCCGCGAACCTCTTCGATCACGGCGGGAAATCTGTCGGCAATTGAGGCGAGCCCCTGCTTCAGCCGATTTGCCTTGTCGCGCACGCCCTCGAGAAACCCGTCCTCGAGCATGATATCAAGCACCGCATTTCCCACCGCCATGGCAAGCGGATTACCGCCATACGTGGTGCCGTGGACCCCAGGCTCCATCCCGCTCGCCGCCTCTCCGGTTGCGAGGCATGCTCCTATTGGAAAGCCTCCGCCCAAGGCCTTTGCAAGAGCCATAATGTCAGGAGTGATCCCCGCCCACTCGTGGGCAAACAGCTTACCGGTCCGCCCCATGCCGCATTGCACTTCATCGAAAATGAGCAGGATGCCGTGTTTGTCGCACAGATCTCGCAATCCACGCAGGCACTGCGGCGGCACTGAGCGGATGCCCCCCTCACCCTGAACCGGCTCGATCAGGATCGCCGCGGTTTCTTCTGTTACTGCCTTTTTCAGCGCTTCATGATCGCCAAAGGGTATCTGGTCGAACCCGTCGGCCTTGGGCCCGAAACCTTCCAGGTATTTCTTCTGGCCGCCAGCCGCGATGGTCGCAATCGTTCGCCCATGAAAAGCCCCCTCGAAACTGAGGATCCGCCAGCGCTCCGGGTGCCCTTTCACGTAATGGTACCGCCGTGCCGTCTTGATCGCGCACTCGAGTGCCTCGGCGCCGGAATTCGTAAAAAACACCTTGTCGGCGAAGGTGGCATCAACCAGTCTTTGAGCGAGCCGCGTCTGGTCGGGAATCTCGTAAAGGTTGGACGTGTGCCAGAGTCTTTCCGCCTGCTCGCGCAGTGTTGCAACGAGATGGGGATGCGCGTGTCCCAAGGCGGACACGGCAATACCTCCTCCAAAATCGAGATAGCGCTCGCCCTTCGTGTCGATGATCCACGCCCCTTCTCCTCGATCGAAGGCGATATCGGCCCGCGCATATGTCTCGAATAGCGGTGAGGGGTCGGTCATCGTTTTGTCCCAATGGTGCCGGAAATGAAAAAAGCCGCACGTGGTGGCGGCTGACCATTTTTATTGTGTGAGCAGTCAGTGTGTCAATTATGGCCCGGGGTCAGACTTTCGCTGCGAAAAACAGCGTCGAAACGCAAGTTGTTGAAAACCGGGAAATCGGATTCACCGCCGGACCGCGACTCTTGTCAGCGAGTCAGCAGCCATAGTAGTTAATGGGCGTGCGGGAAAACCGCGCAGAAAAAACTCCAAAGTTTCGCGTAAGGAAGCCGGTTTTTTGAGTAAACCGAGCATCGGAGGAGGATTCTGCGCTGAAAACTGAATGGAGAGGTCAGTGAGCTGGACAGACGAACGCGTTGAACTCCTGAAGAAACTCTGGACCGACGGCCTGAGCGCGAGCCAGATTGCGGCGCAACTCGGCGGGGTGACCCGCAATGCGGTTATCGGCAAGGTTCATCGGCTGAAGCTTTCCGGACGGGCGAAGTCGCCGTCCTCGGGGGCACCCAAAATGAAGCGCCCTTCCGCACCCAGGCCCTCCGCGCCACGCAATGGCGGCTACAGTGGCGGCGGCCGCGGCGGCACGACAACCGTCACGCATGCGGTAGGCGCAACAATGGTGAAAAGCGAGGTCGGGCTTCAGACACTTGCCAAAGCAGATCATCGGCCGATCGAAGACATTATTGTTCCAATCTCCAAGCATGTGGCATTGGTCGATCTAAACGAGAACACATGCAAGTGGCCACAGGGCGATCCGCTTACAGACGAGTTCCACTTTTGCGGGCACCAGTCGGAAGAATCGTCACCCTATTGCAAGTATCACGCGCGCTTGGCCTTTCAGCCCTCCTCCGAGCGCAAGCGCTCGCGCTGAACAAATATCCGAGATAGCGTTTCGGCGCCCTTCGCTCAGACGGCTTCGAGCGAGTACCCTGCTCCGCGCACGGTCCTGATCGGATCGCGGGTTTTGCCAATATTGATGGATTTGCGGAGACGGCCGATGTGAACGTCAACCGTGCGGTCGTCGACGTAAATATCCTCGCCCCAAACTCCATCCAGCAACTGCGCGCGAGAGAAGACGCGACCAGGCGCCTGCAAGAAGAACTCCAGCAGACGAAATTCCGTCGGTCCAAGCTTGATCTCGCGGCCGTTGCGGTAGACCCGATGGGTCTCGCGATCGAGTTCAAGTTCCCCGACCCTGAGGACGTTCGCCACGATTTCGGGTCGTACGCGCCGCAACATCGCTTTAACCCGGGCCATCAGTTCGGGCGTGGAAAACGGTTTAACGACATAATCGTCGGCACCGGTCGCCAATCCGCGAATGCGTTCGCTTTCCTCGCCGCGGGCCGTCAGCATGATGATGGGCAGGCGCTGCGTCTCAGTGCGCATTCGCAGACGCCGGCACAGTTCGATGCCGCTCAAACCGGGCAGCATCCAATCGAGGATGAGAAGATCGGGGACATGTTCGCGCAACGCGATTTCCGCTTCGTCACCCCTTAGTTCGGTGTCAACGCGGTACCCTTCCGATTCAAGGTTGTACTTGAGGAGAACTCCCAGCGCCTCCTCGTCTTCTACCACCATCACCTTGGGCTGATTGCTCATTCGGGTTCCTCGGTGCATCAGCCGTCCGCTTCGCCAATCACGATCCGGTGGGTCTTGTCCTCCTTTGGCCGGTCGGCGGCCAAGTGCTTACCGGTCACAATATAGTAGACGGACTCCGCAATGTTCGTGGCGTGATCGCCGATACGCTCAATATTTTTTGCGCAAAACAGCAAATGCGTGCATGTGGTGATATTACGGGGATCCTCCATCATGTAGGTCAGCAATTCGCGAAAGAGAGACGTGTACATGGCGTCGATCTCGTCATCCCGGTCACGAATCATGTTGATGCGCGTCACGGATCGGGAGCCAAATGCGTCGAGCACCTCCTTCATCTGGGCCAGCGCAAGGTCGCCCAGATGCTCGATCCCGCGAGCCAGATTGACCGAGTGGCCCCGTTCCGAAATTGCCACTACGCGCTTGGCTATGTTCTTCGCCAGATCACCAACGCGCTCAAGATCCGCAGCAATCCTGATCGTCGAAAAGACCTCGCGCAGATCGCTCGCCATCGGCTGGCGCTGAGCGATGATCAGTACGACCTTTTCATCGAGAAGCGCTTGCGCTTCATCCAGTTGGGCGTCGTCGGCGATGGTCTTTTGCGCAAGCTGGAGATCGGATTTGATCAAGGCGCGGATCGCGTTTTCGACCATGCGTTCGGCGAGACCACCCATTTCGGCGATCTTGTGGGCGAGGAATTTCATGTCCTCTTCGAATGCGGTTACCGTATGGCTCGATTGTACCATCGGTCGTTCCTTCCCTGGCGCTGTTGCCGGTGCGGCTCTCGGTCCGACCTGCCGATCAGCCGTACCGTCCCGTGATGTAATCCTGCGTCCGCTTTTCTGACGGATTGGTGAAGATGGTTTTCGTGTCGCCGACCTCAACCAGTTCGCCCAGATGGAACATTGCCGTTCGCTGCGAAACACGCGCAGCCTGCTGCATCGAGTGGGTCACGATAACGATCGTATAGTTTTCGCGAAGTTCGTCGATCAGTTCCTCCACCTTAGCGGTTGCGATCGGGTCGAGAGCCGAACACGGCTCATCCATCAGGATAACTTCGGGCGAAACTGCAATGGCGCGCGCAATGCAAAGACGCTGCTGCTGGCCGCCCGACAGGCCGGTTCCCGCCTCATGGAGCCGGTCTTTCGCTTCCTCCCAGAGGGCGGCATTGCGCAGACTCCGTTCGACCAGTGCATCCATGTCGGCCTTGCCCTTCACGAGGCCGTGAATGCGCGGGCCGTAAGCAACATTCTCGTAGATGGACTTGGGAAACGGATTCGGTTTCTGGAACACCATCCCGACGCGAGCGCGGAGTTCGACCACGTCGATATTGGGACCATAAATGTCTTCGCCGTCCAGCCTGATGTCGCCTGTCACCTGGCAGATGTCGATCGTGTCGTTCATGCGGTTAAGACAGCGCAGGAACGTCGACTTTCCGCATCCCGAAGGCCCGATCAGTGCCGTGACCTGATTCTTGTAAATGTCGAGGTCAATGGCGTACAGCGCCTGTTTCGCGCCATAGAAGACATTGACATTCCGCCCTTTCATTTTCGTTGGGCGGTTCGGCATTTCATCGAGCGCGGGTGCACCGGCAGATGTTTCGGCGGACTGAATCTTCATCTCACTCATTTCCATCATTCACCACCGGCGTTCGAAGCGCCGGCGCAGCAGCACGGCGACGGCATTCATGACCACCAGAAATACGAGAAGTAGCAGAATAGCGGCGGATGTCTTTTGTTGGAACGCAGGCTCGGGGAAATCAGCCCACATGTAGATTTGTACCGGCAACACGGTGGCAGGGTCGGTGAAGCCGCCCGGGATGTCGACGATAAATGCAACCATTCCGATCATCAGGAGCGGAGCGGTTTCGCCCAGCGCCTGCGCCATCCCGATGATCGTTCCGGTGAATATGCCCGGCATCGCAAGCGGCAGAACATGATGCATTACGGTCTGAATCCTTGATGCGCCGATACCAAGCGCCGCCTCGCGGATCGAAGGTGGAACGGCACGCAGCGCCGCCCGCGACGCGATGATGATGGTTGGAAGGGTCATTAGCGCGAGCACCATGCCGCCAACCAGAGGAGCCGACCGCGGCATCGCGAACCAGTTCAGGAATACCGCAAGACCGAGCAGTCCAAACACGATCGATGGCACGGCGGCCAAATTGTTGATGTTCACCTCAATCAATTGCGTGAAGCGGTTTTTCGGGGCGAACTCCTCAAGATAGATCGCTGCTGCAACGCCGATCGGAAACGACAGCAGCATCGTGACGATCATCGTCAGTGCGGATCCGACAGCCGCTCCCCATATGCCGGCAAGTTCCGGTTCGCGGCTCGCTCCGGTGCCGAGGAAAATGGTGTTCAAGCGGGACTCGATCCGTCCGTTGTCGTTTAGGCGATCAATCCAGACGATCTCCTTGTCAGTGATTTTCCTGAAAGATTCCGGCTTCGGGATCCGCACGAGACTCCATTCGCCGGACCGGGCAGACTCGACGCTGGAAAAAGGAATGACGACTTGGCCGCGTGCGACATCTGCTTCGACCTCCTTGACGATCATCACCCCGTCATTGATGTTGACCAGGTAGCTGGCGAATTGATCGGTCAGCGGCTCGCTTCCGGATGCCTTCGAAGCCCGCTCGCGCAGCGTCGCGGCGTCACGCTCGTAACGCTGCGCATCGGCTTCAAAGGAGGAGATGCGGGCACGCAAATCCTCGATCTGCTGCGTACGCCGCCGAAGAGCGTCCTGCTCCTCGGTTTCAGCCAGACGCTCCTCGAATGACGTCACACGGCTGGTATCGCGTTCGGCGGCCGCGGTGAGCCGCTCCGCATTGCGTTCAAGCAGTTCTGCCTGCCGGAGAAGATCGGCCTTGATGGCTTCCAGAACAGGCGCAAAACCGCTCCTCTCCGCCACAACCGAGACCTCGCCTGTCGTCGCTGACGGCGTTGCCTTTGCATCGGGGAAAAGGGGCGCGTCTTTCCTTGCTTCCAGACCCTTAAGATAAAGATCCGCAAAGTCGTCGAGCGGAACAGAATATTCGAAACTGGAACCGACGATCGACGGATTCGACTCGACCTCCTTCCGCAGCATGACGCCGGCGCCCGAAGTGATCAGACCACGCAACAACTTGCGGTCCTGGCGTCCTTCGACCTCCGGAAATCGGTCGTAAAGCGCATCCTGGACTATGCCCTGGAAGTTGCCTTCATCGACTTTCACCTGTGACAAATCCAGCGGAAGCGCGATGTAATTCTGACGAAATGCGGGTAGCGCCTGCGTGACAATCGTCGAGAGCAGGATCAGAAGAAAAAGTCCTGAGAGCACGACAGCGCCAGCCCCGATCCACTTGAAGCGGCTTTCGGCGCCATAGCGCGCCTTTAGACGCCGCCGCGCATTATCATTCGTATGCAGGTCGCCGGCCGGACGGGGGGGACTTGCGACGAGGGTGTCAGTCATATTGTTCCCGGTATTTCTGGACGACGCGCAACGCGACAATGTTCAGCGTCAAAGTGATCGCGAAGAGAACGAGACCGAGCGCGAAAGCGGCCAGCGTCTTGGCGCTATCGAACTCCTGGTCTCCGACAAGCAGCGTGACGATCTGCACGGTGACGGTCGTGACCGCTTCGAGCGGGTTGGCCGTGAGGTTGGCCGCCAAACCGGCCGCCATGACAACAATCATGGTTTCACCGATCGCCCGGCTTACCGCGAGCAAGAGCGCCGACACGATCCCCGGCAGCGCAGCCGGGAGAACAACCTTCCGGATAGTTTCGGATTTCGTTGCTCCGAGTCCGGCTGATCCGTCCCTAAGCGATTGCGGCACGGCATTAATCACATCGTCGGAAAGCGACGACACGAACGGAATGATCATGATGCCCATGACCACGCCGGCCGCCAGGGCGGACTCCGACGACACATCGAGTCCGACCGCCTCGCCTGTGCGCCGGAAGAAGGGTGCAACCGTCAGCGCGGCAAAGAAACCATAGACCACCGTCGGGATACCCGCGAGGATTTCAAGCATGGGCTTGGCAAAGGCACGGACCCGAGAAGAAGCGTAATCCGAAAGGTAGATGGCTGCCATCAGGCCTATCGGGGCTGCCACAGCCATCGCAATAACGGTGATCAAGAGCGTGCCGGCAAAGAGAGGTACCGCTCCGAACACGTCCGCGTTTGCACCTGTCGCCTCCGCGCCCGCGCCAGTGAACGCGCCTTGCGGGCTCCAATGCAGTCCGAAAAGAAAGTTGAAAAAGGGGACCTTCTGAAAAAAACGAATTGATTCGAAGAGTAGCGAAAGCACGATCCCGATGGTCGTCACGATCGCCACGGTCGAGCAAACAATCAGAAACACACGAAAGGTCCGCTCGACGACATGGCGGGCCCGAAAGGCAACGTCGATCCGTCCACGACCGTACACGAACCCCGCGAGGGCCAGAAACAGCGCCAGCGTGACAAGAATGGCGTTGCTCCAACGATGGAGATTGCCAAAGACCTCGGCCGCCGCTTCCTTGGTTTGATCGCTGAAGCCGACGATACCCCCGAACGCGAGAGCACGCGCATCGCGCAAGAAAGCTTCTTGCTGGGGCAGACCCATGTCGGCCAATTGATCGGCGAATAATGAGAGGACCGCCTTCCCTTCAACGATTGGCGCGAGCCAACTCCAGAACAAAATCAGCAGCAGTGCGGGTCCCGCAGATACAAGTGCGAGAAAAATGCCGTGATAGGAAGGTCGTGAATGAAGTTTGCGGCCTGCTCTGCCGGCCCTCATTATGGCCTGACGGCGGCCAAGAAAGAAAGCTACACACACGAACGCAAGCATTGCCAAGGTCAGCAAGGAAATCATCGAAGACTCGCGCCCGTTTCTTGTCTGCAGCCTCGCGGCTCAACCGAAGACGGGCGGCCAAGGCCGCCCGCGCAACATGCCTTACATGGACATACCTTCGAGCGCCCGCGCTTTCGCGGCAACCTTGGCGCGCTCATCGTCAGGAAGCGGAATCAGACCTTTATCTGCGAGGTAACCCTCGGGACCCCAGGCAGCGTCCGAGGTGTACTCGCTGATGAACTCCTCCATGCCAGGGATCACCCCGACGTGCTCTTTCTTCGCGTAGATGAAGAGCGAACGTGACACGCCGTAGTCGCCTGATGCGATGTTTTCGAAGGTCGGCTCGACGCCGCCGATCGATGCACCCTGCAGCTTGTCGGCATTCTGATCAAGGAAGGAAAAGCCGAAGATCCCGAATGCATCCGGATTTGCCTCGAGTTTCTGGACGATCAGGTTGTCATTCTCGCCGGCCTCGATGAAGGCGCCGTCTTCGCGGATTTCCGTGCAAGCGCCTTCTTCGATCCCGTCCTGACATGCCTCTTCCATCACCAGTTCGACGAACGCGTCACGCGTGCCGGAGGTCGGCGGCGGGCCGAGCACTTCGATCTTCGTGGCCGGAAGAGAAGAGTCGATATCCGACCAATCCACATTCGGGTTTGCAACGACGTTGCCGTCAACAACGACGTTCTTCGCCAAGGCCTGGAAGATTTGCTCCTTGGTGAGTTCGACTGCCGGGCCGTTCTTGGAGTTTGCCAACACAATGCCGTCGAACCCGACCTTAATTTCAATAGGGGTCGCGCCAGCGTCCAGGCAGCTCTTCAGTTCGGTGTCTTTGATCGCACGCGACGCATTGGTGAAATCAGGGGTACCTTCACCAACTCCTGCACAAAACAGCTTCATGCCACCGCCAGTGCCGGTCGATTCGACAACTGGAGTCGGAAACTGGCCGCCCTGACCGAGCTTCTCAGCAACTGCGGTCGTAAACGGGAACACCGTCGACGAGCCAACGATCTGAATTTGGTCGCGAGCCTGTGCAACGGTTGTCAGCGCCGAGGCGGCGACTGCTGCAGCAAGCGCAATTTTGAAGGTCTTCATAATTCTCTCCCATGTGGGCATTCGTGACACAACACCGGTCCAGCCGGACAATCGGGTTTCTATAGTTGGTCAAACGAGCTTTTATGACGGTATGACTACAGTTTTATGACAATTCAGCCTGTTGTTTTATCTACGCTTTTGGCGACCGCTCGCTTCATGGACAGGTTCTGTGGGAAGCGTTGCAACAAATGAGGCCCCCCTTCCCGGCACCGAGCTTATCGAAAGACGCCCTCTATGCCGGGTCAGAATGTGTTTGACGATCGCCAGGCCCAAACCGGTGCCTTTCTTTGCCCGGCTCGACTCGACGTCGACCCGATAAAACCGCTCGGTCAGCCGCGGAATGTGGTCTTCGGCGATGCCCGGACCATAATCACGGACGATGACGCGCACACTTTGCGCGCCACCATCGTCCACGCGCTCGGCGTGGAAATCTATCATTTTTCCAGTTGCCGCGTACCGGATAGCGTTTTCGAGAAGATTACTGAAGACTTGGATCAGTTCGTCACGGCTTCCGCGAACTCGGCATCCGGGATCTTCAACAGCGTCAAAATCAACATTCAGGGTCACATCTACCTCTTCGACCTGAGAGGCCAGCGAAGCAGCGACGTGACGAAGCACCTCGGCAATATTGAGGAGTTGGAACTCCGTGCGCCCGGAGGCCGTCTCAAGACGACTCAGAGACAGAAGGTCATCGATTAGCCGGGACATTCGGTTAGCCTGCTCCTGCATGATCGCCAAAAAACGGTCACGAGCGGTCGCGTCATTGCGCGCAGGTCCGGACAGCGTCTCAATGAACCCGCTCAATGAGGCGAGCGGCGTCCGCAGTTCGTGGCTGGCATTGGCGATGAAATCAGACCGCATACGATCGAGACGATGCATCTCGCTCAGATCGCGCAGGTATAGCAGGAACGGCTCGTCGTCCTCCCATTCGGCGGGAAGAGCAACGATCGCAGCCTGGAACCACCTTTCGATGGGGTACCTTTCGACGATCTCGACGGGCTCCGGGGTCTCCCCGGCAAGAGCGCGCTTTATCATCGACAAGAGTTCGGGATTGCGAAAACGGGTGAGCGCCGATGAGCCTGGCTGGATAGTGTTGTTGAACACCTGACGCGAGGCCGCGTTGAGAGACCGTACAGTGCCCTCGGAATCGAGAAGCAGGATTGGATCCGGCAAGCTATCGAGCAGCACGTCGCTGCGCTTGCGGTCATGGGCCAGAGGCACTTCCGGCTGACGTTCTTCCGGTGACGCCGCGACGATTCCGACCGGAGCAGCCCCGAATGCTGCAATTACAGCTACAACACATGCGAGGACCGCCAGGAGCGAAAGCGATCCGGCCACGTACAGCACTGCAAACAGCCCTGTTGCCACGGCCACCGGATAGCGGTTGGACCTCAAACGCCTGAGAAACATGCGGATAAGGGAGTGTCGGTCATCGGAATCGGGCGATGGGTTGTGTGTGTCGGATCGCTGAATGTTGGAGTTCTCCATCGCGTAATTAACCGACTGAGAACGGAAAGCTTGCAGATCTCTGGACGGCATATCCCGCAAATCGTACGCTTGATGACCGGCACTCAAGAGAGCATCGCAGGAACATGAAAGCAGACAACCGGCGCATTGAAGTCGAAGTCGACGGGGAAACGAAGGTGTTTGACATCGACGATCCGCAGTTGCCGGATTGGGTTGACGATCACGACATAACCGCAGGGGGCTATCCCTACAAGAAGAAGCTCAAGCGAAAGGATTACGAGAAAGAAATCGCCGCACTTCAGGTCCAGCTCGTCAACCTCCACACCCACATGCAGAACACGGGGGCACGTGTCATCGCCGTTTTCGAGGGGCGGGACGCGGCCGGAAAGGGCGGGTCGATCGGCGTCCTTCACGAATTTCTTAATCCGCGCACTGCACGAAATGTCGCACTTTCCAAGCCGTCAGACGTGGAGCGCGGCCAATGGTACTTTCAGCGCTATGTCGAGCATTTTCCCACTACCGGGGAACTCGTGAGTTTTGACCGGTCATGGTACAACCGCGGCGGCGTAGAGCCGGTGATGGGGTTTTGTACGCCGGCAGAGCATCAGGCTTTTCTGGCGGATGCGCCGGAATTCGAAAAGATGATCGTCGGCGAAGGCATTCATTTCTTCAAGTTCTGGCTTAACATCGGCCGGGAGACACAGCTGAAACGCTTTCATGACAGAAGGCACAGCCCGCTGAAACATTGGAAGCTCTCGAGCATCGATATCATCGGCATGCAGAAATGGGATGACTACACCCGCGCGCGCGACACGATGCTGGCGGCGACGCACTCGGAACACGGGCCGTGGACCGTGGTGCGCATGAACGACAAGCGCCGTGGCCGCATTGAGGTGCTTCGGCACCTTCTGATCAATATAGATTTCGACGGGAAGGATCGGAAAGCGATCGGCGAACCGGACGCCGCAATCATTGGCTCTGGGCCAATGGTTGCCGTAGCCAATCGCAGCCCGGACTAGAGCCTGCTACCCGTCGAATTCGCGAACTCGAACCGAGGAAAGATTCACCGCACGCGCTTCTTCGTCGAGGTCCGTCACAATGTGAAGTTCTCCAGCCCGCGATATGCTTGAAGATTCCGGTAATTCCACCCGGAACAGAAACTCATTGTCGGACTGGGTGACGTTGAAACGTAGCCGTCCGCAATCTCCGAGTTCGGCGAGATTGCAGGTAATCGAAATCTGCGTCGGCGCATCCTCACCCGATCTGGCGGTGACGGAAAACTGAGCCGTCCTTCCGGCTAGGCTCTGCAAAGTACCCGGTGGAATGTCGATGATGATCGCGCTCTCTTGATCCGGTGAAACAATACGCGCGAAATGTCCGAACGCATTCCCGTCAATTGCCGCAGTGGCGCTGCCTTCCAGCGAGATCGTTGTGGGGTCGGACGGTTCGAACAGCGAAATCCAGCCTTGACCATCTTCCGGGTCGAGCGAGACCCGCGCCGGCGCTGAAAGGTTCTCCGAGCGGCGCTCTCCTTCGAAACTCTCGTTTTCCAATTGCAGCGGGGGATTTGGAACCGACGCGTCGCGCTCGGCGATGGACCGGTACGCGCCCGTGGAAATGACCCACCACGCCCCGAGGATAGCCAGTCCCACCAGAACCGTTGCTGTCAGTATCGTGGCGAAGGGGGCTCGCCGAATTGCTGACTTTCTCCTCGCTGGAGAGGTGCCTTTTTCGTTCCCGCCGGATCGCTCGCGCTCTTCAGGACGAACGGCAAGGCCCCCAGGTGCCGTGTGCCTATCGCGCGGCGCAGCCGTAAGCACCGGCTCGTCTTTGCGCTCGGGCGCGGCGCTCACATCGGAACGCACCTCTGGCATCAGCTCCTCCGGTCCGAATGCCTGGGTTGAGAAGGGTTGGGAACGGTCCGCGGCGGCATATTCCGCCTCGGTTGAGCGAATAGCGGCGGCCAGTCTCTTCTGGCGGGCGGCGACTTCCTGAGGATCGATCTCGCCGCGATTCTCGGATCTGCGCTCCAAGGCGGTTGCGGCAGCGCGATAGACTCGCTTCCGAAAAGCCTCATTGGAGACGTCGCCCTTAGCAAGCGCATTTTTCAGTGCTGTTTCTAGATCACTCACCGGTCTCAATCCGTTTCGGTCTGCAGGAAGCCTCAACACGAAAAATGGTTCCGTGCGCAGCTGTCGTCGCGGAACCTTGCGGGCGCCGCTCGGGCATTTGCCATACTTGTCGGAGCAATGAAAGGCGCGGCGAGCGGCAGTCGTGTTCATCAAGCGCGTGCCGATGCGCCCGCCGTTATGGGTCACGACAGCATAGAATACCGCTTCATCCACTTGCCAGAGTTTCATAGTCTGATAGGCCTTACGTTTACGCAAACGTCAAAATACTGGAGTGGGAAATGGCGCTGTCGTCGGTTTTAAAGGACAATCTCAGGTTGCCGGTCGTCGGCGCTCCACTGTTCATAGTCTCTCATCCTCCGCTGGTGCTGGCGCAGTGCAAGGCCGGAATTGTGGGGTCGTTTCCCGCGCTCAATGCGCGTCCTGAGAGCCAACTGGATGAGTGGCTCGCCGAAATCACCGGAGCTTTGGCGGATCACAATCAGAAAAATCCGGATAATCCTGCTGCGCCCTTTGCGGTCAACCAGATCGTTCACACCTCGAACAAACGTCTCGAGCACGACCTCGGACTGTGCGTCAAATACAGGGTTCCAATCGTCATTTCCTCACTCGGCGCAGTGCCGGAGGTAAATCAGGCGATCCATTCCTATGGTGGGATCGTGCTGCACGATATCATTAACAACAGGCACGCCAACTCCGCTATCCGCAAAGGTGCGGACGGCCTCATTGCGGTCGCAGCAGGCGCCGGCGGCCATGCCGGGCCGTATTCTCCCTTCGCGCTCATCCAGGAAATTCGTGAATGGTTCGACGGCCCCCTGCTCCTCTCCGGGGCAATCGCCAATGGCGGTGCGGTCCTCGCCGCGCAGGCCATGGGGGCGGATCTCGCCTATATCGGATCGCCATTCATCGCAACCTGCGAAGCACGGGCGGTGGATGCTTACAAGGAAATGATTGTCGAGAGCGACGCAAAGGACATCGTCTACTCAAACTACTTCACCGGCATCCACGGCAATTATCTAAAACCGTCAATCGCAAAGGCTGGAATGGATCCAGAAAATTTGCCGGAGGCCGACCCCTCGAAGATGGATTTCTCGAAGGCGTCCCAGCCAGGCAGCAAGGCTTGGAAAGACATCTGGGGATGTGGCCAAGGCATCGGGGCAGTGAAGGAGATTCAGCCGGTCGCCGATCTCGTAGGACGACTTCACCGCGAATACCAAGCGGCAAGAACGATGATCTGCGGGTAGCCGCGATCCGCATGGTAACCTTGTGACGGTTCGATGCCTGGATACGAGTTAACGAACCGTTGACTGCCATCAGACGTTCGATCTTGTTTCCATGGGAGTCGGGTCATGTTTTTTCGAATTTGTCGACTTGGACGCAGGAAAACGGGTACGCGCCGATCCCGGTAACGCAATCACCCTTGAATTCGGGCGGCATTATCAGTAAATCGCGGCAGATCATTGGCGCGGACGACCGACGCCACGGGCCGCATTAGCTCAGTTGGTAGAGCACATCATTCGTAATGATGGGGTCAGGTGTTCGAGTCACCTATGCGGCACCATCAAGCTAACCCCCTGTCCATCTGTTGGGCTTTGACCTCTCCCAAGAGCAGGTTAGACGACAGATATTTCAGCACTGGTTCCGCTGGCGTCCGATTTTCGAAATTAAGTAATTGTGTCCGACCCGAATCAGAGCCGCCCGCGAGTTTGACCTCTCTGTTTCCGCTACAAGCGAAACGGATTAACCGGCCCTAGGAGCAGCAAAGAATCAAACCGCGCCAGCCTAAGCTCCAATGGCATGAGCCAAGCCGATCGCACGTGTCCTCCTTTGATTTAATCGATTACAGCGAAAAATCGCCCCGAAGCTAAGACTTTCGTCTAATCAAATGGGGTGCCGGCGAACTTGTCATCCGGACGACCTCATCTATTATCTCCCCGCCCGGCGAGATGTGCCACGGGGCAATGGGAGGATATATTATGGACAATCACACGAAACGCGACCTGTCGCGCCGCTCATTCTTGAAGAAGGGCGCACTTGCCGGCGGCGTTGCTGCAGGCACCACGCTCGCGGCGCCAGCCGTGCTCGCGCAGGCACCACTCGTGGTCAAGATGCAAACGTCATGGTCGGCGTCAAACATCTGGGACGAGTTCGCGAAAGACTACGGAACACGCGTCGAGGAAATGTCGGGTGGGCGCCTGAAAGTCGACGTTCTGCCGGCCGGAGCGGTGGTCGCGGCGTTCCAGGTTATGGACGCCTGCAATGACGGGCTTCTCGATGCCGCACACACTGTTCCGGTCTATTGGTACGGCAAGAACAAGGCTGCATCGCTCTTTGGGACGGGTCCAGTTTTTGGCGGATCTGCGACAACGATGATGTCGTGGTTCTATGAAGGCGGCGGCGCGGACTTTTACCGCGAACTGACGCAGGACATCATGGGCCTGAATGTCTACGGTTATATGGGCTTCCCGATGTTTGCGCAGCCGTTTGGCTGGTTCAAGAACGAGGTCAACACGGCGGCGGATCTGGAAGGTTTCAAATACCGGACCGTTGGCCTTGCTGCCGACCTTATGCAGTCGATGGGGATGTCTGTCGCGCAATTGCCCGGCGGTGAAATCGTTCCCGCGATGGAGCGCGGCGTTATCGATGCCTTCGAATTCAACAATCCATCGTCCGACAAGGATTTCGGCGCGCAGGACGTGGCGAAGAACTATTACCTTTCGTCCTACCACCAGGCCTCCGAAAGCTTCGAGTTCCTGTTCAACAAGGACTTTATGGACGATCTCGAACCGGATCTGCAGGCAATCCTGAAGTACGGAGTCGAGGCGGTGTCGACAGCCAATACCGCCAAGGCGATGCGCCGGTATTCCGATGACCTTCAATGGCTTCAGAACGAGGCGGGCGTCACCGTTCACAGGACGTCGAAGGAGATTCTTGATGCCCAGTTGAAAGCATGGGATGGGCTGATTACCGAACTGGAACAGGACGAATTCATGAAGCGATGCCTCGACAGTCAGCGCGAATGGGTAGAGAAAGTCGGCTTTTACGAGTTGATGAACGCGCCGGACTACGCCCTGGCCTATGATCACTATTTCCCGGGCAAGCTCAAACTCTAAAAGGCGTGCCAGCGGACTGATTTATCAAGGCCCCGGCGGCACGGCTGCCGGGGTCTTGCGATGAATACGGGGGAGAAATGACCGGTTTCATTCGTTTTGCGGACAGCCTTTCGGCATGGTTCGGCAAGGCATTTGCCTGGCTGATCATTCTGATGGCGGCCGGCACGGGCTATGAGGTGTTTGTTCGATACGTCCTCAACAGCCCGACATCGTGGTCGCTGGATGTCTCCTTCATCATGTATGGAAGCCTGTTCATGATGGGCGGTGCGTACACACTTTCGCGCGGGGGCCACGTCCGGGGCGACTTCATATACCGGCTTTGGAAACCCCAGACCCAAGCTTTGGTCGACCTTGTCCTATACCTAATCTTCTTCTTTCCAGGCATCACGGCGCTGATCCTGGCCGGGTGGAAATATTCAGCCCGATCGTGGAGCTACACCGAGGTGAGCGTCAACAGCCCGGCGGGCATTCCGATCTACCAGTTCAAGTCCGTCATGGTGGCAGCGGGAATCCTGCTGTTCATTCAGGGAATCGCCCAGGTGATGCGGTGCATAATCTGTATACGCACCGGCCAGTGGCTGGAGCCGGAGGATGACATTCAGGAGACCGAAGACGCCCTCATTGCCAAAGCAACCGCAGCAGAGAAGGACGGCCACGTATGACCGATCCCCAAATCGCCCTCCTGATGCTGGGGCTCTTCATATTCATGGTCTTTCTGGGGTTTCCCATCGCTTTTACGCTGATGGCGATGGGAATCGGCTTTGGCTACTACGCCTATTTCGACGGGGCGCGAATGTGGCGCGGTTTCAATCGGCTCGACGAGACGGCCACTTGGTGGGATAGCACGAGTCTCTGGATCGACGGCTTCTTCAACAACCGGATATTCGATCTATTCGTCAACCAAACCTACACCGTGATGTCGAACGAGGTGCTGACCGCGGTGCCGCTGTTCCTGTTCATGGGGTACATCGTCGAGCGCGCGAACATCGTCGATCGGCTGTTCACGACGTTGAACATCGCTTCAAAGAACGTGCCGGGGTCCATGGGCGTAGCAGCGCTGATCACATGCGCGCTCTTTGCCACAGCTACGGGCATTGTCGGCGCCGTCGTGACGTTGATGGGGCTTCTGGCCCTGCCGGCGATGCTGCGAGCGCGCTATGACCCATCGTTCGCCTCGGGGATCATTTGCGCTGGCGGCACGCTCGGAATTTTGATCCCGCCGTCCATCATGCTGATTGTCTACGCGGCCGCATCCGGCGTCTCGATCGTCCGGCTATATGCAGGTGCGTTGCTTCCAGGCTTTCTTCTCGTCGGACTGTACCTGCTCTATGTCGTGGGCCGGTCGATCCTCCAGCCGAGCGCGGCACCTCGTCCCAAGGACGACGAGGTTCCGGATGTGCCTAAACTGAAGCTTGTCGTTATGATCATGACGTCTTTTTTCCCGCTGGCATTTCTGATTCTCGCGGTGCTCGGATCCATCCTGTTCGGTCTGGCGACACCCACCGAAGCGGCATCCATCGGCGCGCTCGGGGGTATCGTGCTCGCCTTTGCCTATCGAGCGATGACGTTCCAGCGCATGCGCGAATCGGTCTATTTGACTGTGCGCACGACTGCGATGGTGTGCTGGTTGTTCGTCGGCTCCTATACGTTCTCGTCCGTTTTCTCCTATCTTGGCGGCGAGCACGTCATCACCGAATTTGTCACGGGCCTCGACATAACGCCATTACAATTCCTGCTGCTGGCACAGCTGATCATCTTCCTCTTGGGATGGCCGTTGGAATGGTCGGAAATCATCATCATCTTCGTGCCGATTTTCCTTCCCCTGCTGGAGATTTTCGGCATCGATCCGCTGTTTTTCGGCATCCTCGTGGCGCTCAACCTGCAGACTTCTTTCCTGACTCCGCCCATGGCGATGTCGGCATATTACCTCAAGGGGATAGCGCCACCTGAAATCCGCCTCACGCAGATCTTCAAAGGGGTCATGCCGTTCCTTTTCATGGTCTTCCTTTCGATGGCTGTGGTCTACCTGGCGCCGCAGATCGTGTTCTACCTGCCGGAACAGATATATGGCCGCTAAGGCGTCGGTCGCCGATCTTACCGCCCTTGAAATGCGCGACCGAATTGCGAGCGGAGCGCTGACGGCCGTTGAACTCGCGCATGCATGCATCGAGCGAGTGAAGGAACGCGATGACCATGTAGGCGCGTGGGCATGGTTCGACGCGGATTTTGTTGTCGCCCAGGCAGGATCCATGGATTCCTATCGGAAGACCGGGAAGCCGCTCGGCGCGCTGCACGGCGTTCCTGTCGGCCTCAAAGACATCATCGACACTGCCCGGATCCCTACCGAAAATGGCTGTCCGATCGACGAGGGTCGCATACCGGAAAACGACGCCGCTGTCGTTGAGAAGCTGAAATCAGCCGGCGCAATTATCTTCGGCAAGACCGTGACAACAGAACTTGCATTCATGCATCCGTCTGCCACACGTAATCCGGCAGGTCCGGAACACACGCCAGGGGGTTCATCTGCAGGATCGGCGGCGGCAGTTGCAGCCGGCATGGTGCCCTTGGCCGTTGCCACGCAGACCGGCGGTTCCATCATCCGGCCGGCCGCATTCTGCGGCGTGGTGGGCTTCAAACCATCGTTCGGTGCGGTCTCGAGGCGAGGCGTCCTCAATCAGTCGCCGAGTCTCGATACGGTCGGAGTGTTCGCGCGAAACATCGGCGACACCGCTTTCTTAGGGGACACACTATTCGGATCCGACCCCTCAGATCCGGCCACTAGACCCTCTCCGCCGCCAAAGCTCCTCGATCATGCCAAGTCCGATCCGCCGGTCCGTCCGACGTTCGCGTTTGTGCGCACACCGTTCTGGGAGGCCGCCGACGATGACACGCAAGCCGCCTTCGACGAATTGACCGCGTTATTGGGTAACCAGTGTTTCGAGATCGAGCTTCCCCCCATATTCGCCGATTCGCAGCGGATCC
This sequence comes from Oricola cellulosilytica, assembly GCF_019966575.1. Lineage (GTDB taxonomy): Bacteria > Pseudomonadota > Alphaproteobacteria > Rhizobiales > Rhizobiaceae > Oricola > Oricola cellulosilytica. Next base: position 271,382 of record NZ_JAINFK010000001.1, read on the forward strand.
GGGAAACGATCAATCTGGCCGAGATGGCGAAATCATATGCCCGATACCTTAAGCTGGGACGAGACTCCCTTTCGCCAACGATTCTCGGGGCTATCGAGAGCGGTCGGGGCATTTGCGCGCCCGATTATATCGCCGCACTCGACTGGCCGAAGGTCTTCAATGCCGGGCTTAACGAGATTTTCGAGCGCTGCGATGCAATCATTACGCCGTCAGCGCCCGGCGCCGCTCCCTTAGGACTTGAGACAACTGGAGACCCGGTATTCAATGGTTTATGGACACTTTGCGGAACGCCGACAGTGACGATCCCTGTGTTTGAGGCTGAGAACGGGATGCCGATGGGCGTTCAAATTGTCGGCCCGAAAGGCCAGGACGGTCGCCTGTTGCGAACGGCGCGATGGCTGTTTGAGCGGATTGGCAATGGGGACTGAAACGGAGAAGACGATGCGCAACATGATACTGGCCATTGTGGCGTACGCAATCCTGACCGGTTTTCTGGCAATACTTTTCTTTACGGTGCCGAGGGCTGATCTCGGAGCGGTGATCGCGTTGACCTTGGGCTTGGCCGGCTACGATTTCATTCGCAATTTTCGAGAGAAAAACAACAACTGACCGTCTGTTGAATATGATCGCGAGTACCAGCTTCGATTGAATCTCCGCGAAGCGTGAACCCTGAACGAAAAAAGGGTGGATCGCTCCACCCCTAATTTCATGGTGCTGTTCGCCAACCCTCAGGCTGCAAGTTCTTCCAGTTCGACGCCAATCAAGGGATCAGGATCGAGGAAGCAAATCATCTGGTCGCCAGTGGCGACGATGGCCTTGGCGAGCGCGCGTTCTGATGGTGGGAGAACGTCCGGAACCGGCTGCATGTCCGACTGCTTGACGGTGATCATGTCCGAGACATTCTCGACCAGCAGTCCAACCAGCTTCTTGCCCTGATCAATAACGATGATCGCGCTGCGCTCGGTCGGATTGGCCGGTTCAAGTCCGATGCGCACGGCGACATCGATAACCGGGATCACCGATCCGCGAAGATTGATCACACCCAAGATATGCGAAGGCGCGTGCGGCATCGGGGTGCATGGAGCCCAGCCGCGAATTTCGCGGACCACCATGATGTCAACGCAGTAGACCTGCTCGCCCAGACGAAATGAAATAATTTCGACGGTCTGTTCGCGCGTGATTTCGTTTTCTGATTCCATAGATTTCTCCAATCCCGATCCTGATGCCACCGGCCAACGGCTCTAAGCCGAAATCGAAGCGAACTCCGATTCCGTGAAAGCACGGACGCTCGGGAGATTCGTCCCGCGACTTGAAATTGTTTGAGTTGGGTGCGCATTCGGGCCCGCCAAAGCGCTGTCAGCCTACATGACAGAGAGATGCCCGCAGCGCCAAATCTGACGAGAAAGGTTTAAGGAATTCATAATCTGACGGCGCCGGATCAACTCCCGAAACTTTCTCCATTGGCGCGTGGCGAAAGCCGGATCAGCCGGGAATCTTCCACCGCAGCCTGCCGATGGATAACCGCGTCTTGATAAGCGGGGTCCTTTACCATCGCGACAAATGCGCGCGCGGATGGATATTCCGCGATAAAGCAATGATCCCATACTTCGTCTTCTGGCCCGATCAGCATTAACGCGAAGTCTCCCGACCATACTATCCGTCCGCCGACGCGCTTGAAGATCCGCGCACTCTCGCGGCCATAAGCTTGGTACGCTTCCGCTCCGGTTGTCTCCCGCCCATCGGCATAGGCTGCGCGATTACGCAACCGAACGAGATTGAGCATATGGACGGGGCCGTCGTCGGGCAGTCGGCGAAACGCACCGAATCTCGCTCGCTCGGGGTCGACGTATCGCGTCATGCAGTCCTCCGGCGTTGCAAATGAATGTTCGACCACACGACCAAAGGGCCGAAAATCAGTAAACCTGAGATCTAAGAGATGGCGCGCCCGAAAGGATTCGAACCTCTGACCCCCAGATTCGTAGTCTGGTGCTCTATCCAGCTGAGCTACGGGCGCGCAACGGACGTTTGCGCCTCGTAGGACGCGATCCGCATAGAGGCGGCTTGGTAGTCCTTTGTCGTCTTGATTTCAAGCGATTTTGCCAAGAAAATTGAACCGCGCATTCACCGGTGTGATGGAAGTCCCGGGGACTGATTGCGTCGCTCACGTTCCTCCACGAGCGATACCGGCGCGTCGGGAAGGCGAATCTCGAAATGCGCGCCTACCGCGCGATCGTCGCGCAACTCGAGTGATCCGCCATGTGCCGCGACGAGTTCATGCGCAATGGCGAGCCCAAGTCCGGTACCGCCCGCGCGGGCAGAGCCTTTGAAGGCTGAAAAGAGGTTTTCACGAGCCTTGGCAGGTAGTCCCGGGCCTGTATCCTCGATACTGATGAGGGCTGTGGTTCCTATCCGCGCGGTCGAGATGGAGAGCCGCTTCACGGTCGCCGGCTCCCTGACGGATCGCATGGCTTCGACCGAATTTCGGCAGAGATTCATCAATATCCGGAAGAGCTGGTCGGAATCCGCATCGAGCTCGAAATCATCGGAAACGCTGGCCGAAAATTCGATCCCCGAATCCGGGTCGATGCCGAGCAATTCCTCAACATCATGGATGATTGAGGCAAGCCTTATGCGTTGGCGCTTGGGGGCCGCTTCACCAGCTCGTCCGTATGAGAGTACATTCTCCGAATAGCTGACCGCGCGGTCGAGGGTGCGAACCAGTTTCGGCGCGAAACGCTGGACAGCGGGATCGCTCACCGAGGACAACCTGTCAGACATCAGTTGGGCAGCAGCCAAAACGTTGCGCATGTCGTGATTGATCTTGGAGACTGCGAGGCCGAGATCAGCAAGGCGCTTTTGGCTCTTTAGAGTGCCTTGGAGCTGGATTTGCATGGCGGCTAATTCATGCTCGGCGATGCCCAACTCATCGTTTCGGTTCGAGGTCGTGATAACTGCTCCGGGATCCTCCGGTGTCCTCGAGAACTGCAACATACTTCTCGTCATGCGGCGGATCGGGCGGATCGCAATCCGGTTGATTGCCATAAACACCAATCCGGCAGTGATCAGGGAGATGATCAGCGACAGGATCGCCACATTGCGTGCGTATATCAGCATGGCGTCCCGCAACGGAACCTCGGACAAGATCATCTCAATGTGGTTTTCGCTTTCTCCAATCGGACCGTAGATGCGAATGTACCGGTCTCCTCCGAAGAGAAGGGTATCGAAAGCATCGCGAATCGCCACCAAAGCGCTAAAATCGGTGACCTGAACATGCGCGTACAGAGGCGGAATTTCGTCGCTCAGCCGGATGAACTTCGCCCGATCGCCGATTCTGAGGGCGATCGCCTTCGCTCCGGTCGCCATTAGCACGTCATCTTGCACCTTAAGCGGCACTTCCAGATCCGCGTCCGAGGAGATGAGAACGCTCGCGGCAGCGGCGATGTTGAGCTTTTCGCTAAGCCAGTTCATCCGGAAATTCGCCATTGACGGCACGAATATCAGCACTTCCGCTATCATGACGAAGAGGATCGTGAGCAGAAGGATTTTAGCGGAGAGGCGCCTGCGCGGCTCAGATATCCGCGGTTCCGATGTCAGGCCGTTCGCATTCTCCATTCGCAAACCTCCTTCTCCAGCCTAACCGAACTTGCGCAAAAAGCCGATTATCCGCCGAACCCAGGGATTGCGTGTCATTGGCGAGTAATAGGCCGTCGCCGCACGCTTTCCGATCTCTGCCATGGTTGGATAGGGCGGAACATATCCGCGAACGTCCGAGGCCGTCATTTTCCGGGCGATCGCGAGAGCAAAAATGTTGATCATCTCCCCCGCACCGGCGCCGGCAATTGCCGCACCTAGCACCCTCCCCTTCTTGTCGGTAACAAGTTTCAACAGACCGGTCGTTTTTCGTTCGGCCTGTGCACGATCATTTTCGGCATACGGCCACCGCAACACTCGGATATTGCCATCTCGTACTCTTGCCTGCTCTTCCGTCAGACCGACCTGAGCCAGTTCCGGATCGGTATAAGTCGCTACCGGGATGATGCCCCGATTTTGCTTCCCCGGAACGCGGAAAAGAATTGATTGAAGGACCAACCCCGCATGGTAGCCCGCAACATGAGTGAACTGCAGGCCGCCGGTAACATCGCCGATCGCGTAAACCCGCCGGTTGGATGTTCGAAGGGCGTCGTTGACCTTTATGCCGTGGCGATCGTAATCGACACCCGCGTTGCCAAGTCCCAGCCCGTCGACGTTTACGGACCTACCCGTTGCCACAAGCACATGAGTGCCGCGTACATCTTCGGCTCGGTTATCAGTATCGAAGCGAACAATCACCGACGACTGATTCCTCTTTTCCACGCCAGTGACCTTCGCATTTTCGCGAATGACAACCCCGTCGGCGCGCACCCGCTCAAGAACAATCTCGGCCAATTCGGGATCATCCTTCCCAAGAGCCTTTTCAGCCTCGATCACCGTGACCTCTGAACCCAATCGGCGGAACGCTTGCGCCATTTCCATGCCGATTGGTCCTCCGCCTATGACGATGAGATGGACCGGCTTGCGCGTCTGCTCAAAGAGTGTCTCGTTGGTCAGATACGGCACTTCATCCAGGCCAGGAATTGGCGGGACGAACGGTTCCGAACCAGTAGCGATCACGAACCGGCGTGCCTTGATCTCATACCCGCCTGCCACGACGGTTGCAGGGCCGGTAAATCGCGCATGGTCCTCGATGACCTTGACGCCAAGGGCGGCGAAACGCTCCACCGAGTCGTTCGGGGCGATGGCTTCGATCACCGAGTGGACGTGTTCATGGACCTTGCCGAAATTGACCTCTGGTTCGACTGAGCGAATTCCGAAGTTCGCTGCATGTCGCATTGTATCCGCCGCCCTGCCAGCGGCGATCATTGCTTTGGAGGGAATGCAGCCGTAGTTCAGACAGTCGCCGCCCATTTTTCCGCGCTCGACCAGTACGACCGGGACTCCAAACGCGGCAGCGGCAGCAGCTACGGTAAGGCCTCCTGATCCCCCGCCAATCACGCAGATGTCGGGCTTCAGGACTTCGGGCATACATTTTCTCCAGTATTGGCGCGATCGGACATCGGCAGTTGCGCTGAGTGCTATCTGCGGAGCCGCTTTACGGCGGTGGGTATCGCGGCGACAGTAGCAAGAGCAAGGAAAGCGATGGTTATTTCGGGCGTCACAAGATCACTAACCGAAATCTCGGTGCCAGCTTGTCGCGCGGAGACAAGCACACTATCCACGCCCTGACCAAGGTACGCGTACGCGAACGTGCCGGGAAGTATCCCTAGAAACGTAGCTGCAACATACGTACGCAACGGCACGTTGAAGAGCGCCGGTGCGATATTTACAACGAAGAAAGGGAATATGGGCGCGAGCCGCAAAACCAGCAAATAGCTAAAAGCATCCTCTTCGAATCCATCGGCCAGCTTCGTTGTCCTTCGGCCGACCCGCTCGCGCAAGAAGCTGCCGACCGCGCTGCGCGCAGCCAGGAACAACGTTGTGGCGCCCGCTGTCGCGGCAATCGCAACAAGAGCACCAGCGATCAACCAGCCAAACAGAAAGCCGCCGAAAATCGTCAAGACGGACGCGGCTGGAAACGAGAAGGCCACCGCAAGTGCGTAGAGAAGAGCGAAGCCCACTGCCGAAAGGACATAGTTGTCTGAAACGAAGTCGAGCAGCATTTCCCGGCTTTCCGCTAGATAGGAAAGTCTGAGATATTGGTGCCACCCCATCGCGTATCCGATCGCGAGCCCCGTCAAGATGACAGCGAGCGGCAAGAAGCGCATCCACGCGCCATCGCGTTTAGTTACCGGCGCGGCTTTGGGGTCTTGAGACATCGATATCGTTTCATCGGACACGCAACGCTTCCTCATAGCAGAACTGGCTCATTTGGCACCGCGTTGGGTCCCGTGAGGTGGTAGATCTGCTTGCATGTGATGAGCTTGACGATAAAGAACAATTCACAATGCCTTGATGCACACGAACACATCACACAGACCTAACCATCAGCCGAATGCAGCAGCGGGGCCGGTGGAGAGCTCACAATGTGCTGCGGGCATTGACTTGATCGGATGTTTCTATCATAAGCGCGCCACGTTCGGGCACGTATCCGGCGCGGTTGGCTTATTGTCCTGACCCGCTCATCGAGCTTCCGATTTGAGATGAATTGAGACCAAGGACCGTCCTTCTGGACGGGTACGATGATGAAACGCACATATCAGCCCTCGAAACTCGTTCGCAAACGCCGTCACGGCTTTCGTTCTCGCATGGCTACTCCCGGTGGCCGCAAGGTACTTGCCACGCGCCGAGCGCGGGGCCGCAAGCGTCTGTCGGCCTAATTTCGACCAAAATATTCGCCCCATGCCGGAACCGGCTAAAAACGCCGTGCCGGATGCTCCGCCAAGCTACGGGTTGCTACGACATCGCAGGGAATTTCTGAGTGTGCGCCGGGGAACGAGAGTTCGCGGCGCATATGTTCTTTTGGAGGCGGCCTGCCGTTCCGAGGGAGGAAGACCACGTCTCGGTCTGACCGTTTCGAAGAAAAACGGAAACGCTGTCAGACGCAATCGTATCAAGAGGCGTTTGCGGGAGGCGGTACGCACCCACGCCGCAGGTGACATGGCCGACGGAAATGACTATGTGATCGTCTCAACATCCAAGGCGCTTCACGCGCCCTTCGAAGCCCTGTGCGCTGACATATCTTCAGCCCTTAAGCAGGCAAATCTTAAACTGCAGCGCTGGCGTGACAGTGCAGAGAAGGACCGGACCTGACGCGATGGAGAACAGCCGAAATCTTTTGATCACGATTATTCTCTCCGTCATTATCCTGGCGGCGTGGCAGTATCTTTACATTGGGCCGAAGATAGAGGCCGAACGCCAAGCGCAACTCGAAACGCAGAAAGAGCAGCAGGTCGACACCGATCGACCGGCCTCCACCAGCGCAGACCAAGCGCCGGGGGAGGCTTTGCCTCAAGCTACAATCGATGGAACCTTCACCGATGCGCCGTCCGGTCCGGGTGTATCAACATCGACCGAGGTCGACGTCGACGCCGGGCGGATTATTATCGACACGCCAACGCTTGTAGGCTCCATTAATCTCAAGGGGGCACGCTTCGACACGCTGCAACTGAAAGATTATAAGGAAACGCTCAAGAAGAACTCCAATATCGTCACGCTCCTCGCCCCGTCAGGGCAAGCAAACGGCTACTTTGGCGAATTCGGTTATACCGGCTTCGAAGGCGCTCCAGGACCTGACACCGTCTGGCGGGTGGAAGGGGACGCAACTCTGACCCCGACTACCCCTGTGGAGCTGACCTACGAGGCTTCAAACGGTATCGTTTTCAAGCGGACAATTTCGGTCGATGACCAATATATGTTCGACGTCGAGGACGTGGTGACCAACGGCTCCGCCGGTGCAATCGGAATTCAGGGATATGGTCGTGTCACCAGGTTCTCCCGGCCGGAAAAGCAGCCAATCTTCGTGCTGCACGAGGGTTTGATCGGGGTCACTGGTGAGGAAGGGCTCGAGGAACTGACGTTCAACGAGATCGAGGATGACGGTCAAGTCATTCCCGGCAAGTCCACCGACGGCTGGCTCGGAATCACTGACAAATACTGGGCGACAGCCCTGATCCCGCAACAGGGCAGTTCCTTTCAGCCGCGGTACTCCTACTTCGCTGAAGGCCGCACGCGCTATCAAGCAGATTTTCTAACCGACCCGGTCATGATTAACGGCGGTCAGTCGGTTGAGTTCACCCACATGTTTTTTGCCGGCGCGAAGAAAACCTCCATCGTCGACAATTACGAAGCGGAGCGGGGCATCCGGCAATTCGAACTGATGATCGACTGGGGCTGGTTCCACTTCATCACCAAGCCGCTCTTCTATCTGCTCGACTGGCTCTACAATCTGTTCGGCAATTTCGGTGTCGCCATTCTCATCACAACGGTGATCGTGAAAGCGGTTTTCTTCCCGCTTGCCAACATGTCCTACGCCTCGATGGCGCGCATGAAGGTCATGCAGCCGAAGATGCAAGAGATCAAGGAGCGCTACGGGGACGATCGCGAAAAAATGCAGCGTGCAATGATGGATCTTTACAAGACGGAAAAGATCAATCCGGTTGCCGGCTGCTGGCCCATGCTCATTCAAATTCCGGTCTTTTTCGCGCTTTATAAGGTTCTCTACGTCACGATCGAAATGCGCCATGCGCCTTTCTTCGGCTGGATTCAGGATCTTTCCGCACCCGATCCAACGTCGATCTTCAACCTGTTCGGGTTGCTACCCTACGATCCTTCAGCCGTTCCGGTGCTCGGTTCGTTTTTGATGCTTGGCGTATGGCCGCTGCTAATGGGAATAACGATGTTCCTGCAGATGCGCATGAACCCGACCCCGCCGGACCCCACGCAGGCAATGATCTTCACTTGGATGCCGGTTGTCTTCACCTTCATGCTGGCAACGTTCCCGGCGGGGTTGGTTATTTATTGGGCCTGGAACAACACGCTGTCGATTATCCAGCAGGGCGTGATCATGAAACGAAACGGTGCCAAGATCGAACTTTGGAACAATCTACAAGGCCTGTTTCGTCGGAAGAACAAGGCCGGCGCGGCTGAATAGCAAAATCTCATGCCCGCCGAATCGAAACACGCCTCGGCGCTGACGGATTTTCCACTCCAGTGGGATTTCATCCGTGGCGTCCCGTCGATGAAGTTTCTTCCGCCGGAAGGTCCGGCGGAGGTGGCGTTTGCCGGGCGTTCCAATGTCGGCAAATCTTCGCTCATCAATGCAATCGTTTCAAGGAAGGGCCTTGCCCGGACATCCAATACGCCGGGGCGGACCCAGGAACTGAACTTCTTCGTGCCGAGCGGCTACTCGGGAGCAGACGGAGATCTGCCACCATTGGCGATAGTCGACATGCCGGGTTACGGTTTCGCGAAGGCCCCGAAATCGCAGGTCGATCAGTGGACGGAGATGGTCTTCGCCTATTTGCGCGGGAGGGTAACCCTGAAGCGGGTCTATCTGCTGATCGACGCACGTCATGGAGTGAAGAAGAACGACGAGAAGGTCATGGACCTGCTCGACAAGGCAGCGGTGTCCTATCAGGTCGTTCTGACGAAAATCGACAAGATAAAGGAAGCCGGTGTGCCGCGCGTCATTGCCGAAACCGCAGCGAAAATTAAAAAACGGCCGGCGGCCTTTCCGGTACTTCTGGCGACTTCTTCAGAGAAGAACACCGGAATAGACGAGTTGCGGGCGGCGATGCTCGAGGCCGCGAGCACATAATTGCTAGAGTTCGACCGGCTTGAATTGGAGCGCAACGCCATTCAGACAATGGCGTTTATCCGTGGGTTCGGGGCCGTCGTCGAATATGTGTCCGAGATGCCCGCTGCAATGGTGGCAATGAACTTCGGTGCGGATAGATCAGGTTGTACTCGGTTTCTGTCGCGACGGCGTCCGGTAGTGCATCCGTAAAACTCGGACAGCCAGTCCGCTGTCGTATTTGGCTTCGGACGGGTAGACCGGCAAGTTGCAGCCGGCGCAACGAGAGATCCCGGCGCACCTCTCGCGGGCAAAGGCTGCGCGGCCGTACAATCCATACCCGACCAACCATGGCTGGTCTGTGCCTTCGACTGCTTCGTCGGCCTGTCGCTGCAATTGCTCTTGGTCAAGCGAAGAGATAGACGAAAACCCGCCGAAGGAAAGCCAGCATTGGAACGCCGTTTCATGAGTAAGGAAAAATCCTCCACGACGCCCGAGGCGAAGGCACGGATTCTGGCGCAGGCGCTGCCCTACATGCAGCGCTACGAGAACAAGACCGTTGTCGTGAAATATGGCGGAAATGCCATGGGTGATGTTTCTCTGGGAGAGGCCTTTGCCCAGGATATAGCGTTGCTGAAGCAGTCAGGCGTCAATCCCGTCGTGGTGCATGGGGGTGGACCGCAGATCGGGGCGATGCTCAAGAAGATGGGGATCGAATCCAAATTTGAAGGCGGACTGCGGGTTACCGACAGGCCAACGGTCGAAATTGTCGAAATGGTGCTGGCCGGCTCCATCAACAAGGAAATCGTCGCGATGATCAACGCGGCGGGTGAATGGGCAATTGGCCTGTGCGGCAAGGACGGAAACATGGTCTTTGCGGAAAAAGCAAAGAAGACCGTGACCGATCCCGACAGTAATATCGAGCGCATTCTCGACCTTGGTTTTGTGGGTGAGCCCGTCGAAGTGGACCGCACGCTTCTGGACCTGCTTGCAAAATCTGAGATGATACCGGTCATTGCGCCAGTCGCGCCTGGGCGGGACGGACATACCTACAATATCAACGCAGACACTTTCGCGGGCGCCATTGCGGGATCGCTTGGCGCCTCGCGCCTACTCTTCCTGACGGATGTACCGGGCGTCCTCGACAAGCAAGGCGAACTGATCAAAGAATTGACCGTTTCCGAGGCCCGGGGGCTGATCAAAGACGGAACGATCTCCGGGGGGATGATACCGAAGGTCGAGACGTGTATCGATGCGTTGGACCGGGGCGTGGAGGGCGTGGTCATCGTGAACGGCAAGGTGCCTCATGCCGTGCTACTCGAGATCTTCACCGAGCACGGGGCGGGAACCCTCATCGTGAACGACGCCTAAGCGCGGCCGTACGCTGACTTCAGAGGTCGGTTTGCACGCAAGGCGGCGGGAAGTCCTTGTGGTCTTCACGCCGCACTCGGTAGGGGAGGCCTATACAGGTCTGCCTTCGGGATAAGTCGGGAATCTGTTACTGGATGTGGTCTGTCGTATAAAGCATGTCGTCCCCCGCAGACGCATGGCATGCGATGCAGCCTGCCTCCGCATTGCCCTTAACGACCCGACCAGCTAGTTCGACACCCGCAGGGTTCTTGTCGAGCGATCCATCGGGCAGGTACTTTGCCCAAAACCAATTCCTGTTTTCGTCGTCATAGCCGTCTTCACGCTTGAACATGACCGTCAGGGCGGCGAGATGACCTGCCGCGTCGGCCTGTACTTCCTCGACACTTACCCCTTCAGGTCCGTAATTGCGCTTCACCACCAAGGCGCCGGAATGGCCGTCAATCGTCGCGGTCGCGTATAGCGTATCCAGAACGAAACCGTGCGGCTCGATACCCTCATATGGGAACCCGCGTATGACATTTTCACCAGTAACGCCTGCAAGCCCCATTTCCTCCATCACCGACCAGAGTTTCGCAGCGTAATCAGTATCCTCCGCCTGGCCGAATGGCGGGCCGGATTGGCCGTATACGCCCCCAGTGACGCCAAGCACGGCGACCCCGCCAATCGCAAGCGTGGCAATCAAGTTTTTCATGCGCATGATGTTGCTCCTCCCTCGGTTGTACGGAGTGGAAAGATCGCACGGAAAACGGTCGCGATGTGTCACGATCCATCACCTGTCCGTGACAGAACGGACGCCTTTCGGCACGCCCCGATTCCTGCCATAGGGAGAAAATGCAAACTTCCTCGACCAACTCGTCGTCGTTCCGCCATGTCCGGGAATGGGTGTTCGATCTCGATAACACCCTTTATCCGCACCACAGCAATCTGTTTTCTCAGATCGACCAACGGATGACGGGTTATGTTTCGGAGCTGTTGCAACTGCCAAGGGAAGAGGCGCGACGGGTTCAGAAGGATTTCTATCTGCGATATGGGACCACATTAAAGGGTCTGATGGAGCATCACGGGGTGGATCCTGACGACTTTCTCGAGAAGGTCCACGACATCGACTACAGCTGGGTCGACCCCGATCCCGCGCTCGGCGCGGCGATCCGTGATCTTCCCGGCCGGAAGTTCATCTTCACGAATGGCGATAAGGGCCACGCCGAAAGAACCGCGCGGCAACTGGGAATCCTGGATCACTTCGATGATATCTTTGACGTGGTGGCTGCCGACCTGGTTCCCAAGCCGGCTTCGGAGTCCTATGACAAATTCCGCGCGCTGTATCGAGTCGACTGCACCCGAGCGGCGATGTTTGAGGATCTCGCCCGAAATCTGGTGGTGCCGAAGGAGTTGGGCATGACCACCATCCTCGTGGTCCCAAATAATTTTGAACCTACGTTCGCCGAAATTTGGGAATCTGATCGGCAGCGCGGCGATGTCGATCATGTGACCGATGATCTTGCAGGTTTCCTGAGAGGCGTAGCCCAGTCCCTTTAGAGGCAGTGGCGCGTTCGCGCCGGCAATAATATAACCGGTGAAACCGGGAAACGAAGCCGTTATCCGTCGCGCGGTGCGCGCCTTGCCTTTTCTGCAACCTCGCAAAGGCTTCTTTCTGTTCGCGATTTCTTCCCAGGCTTCGCGGACTGCATCCGGCCAATGCTGCGCGTATCCTGATCGATATCCCGTAGTGTCGCGCCGTGGTGTTCGAGAACTTCGCGGCGTAGCCGCTCTTGGTGTTCGATGACCACGTCATCCTCGGTGATCTGTTCGGCGGGCTTTTTCATCACGTTCTCCGTGAGTCGTAATTCGGTTTAACGCTCAATGCAGCCTACCGTTCCGCATTTCATTCCAGATCATAGAAGGTGCGTACACTTCCCCAAGCCTCTTCGGCGCTCTCCACCAGTTCAAACAGTTCGGTGTCGGCGGGCGAAATCGTGCCCTGTTCCGCGAGAAATTCGAGATTGATGGCCCTGGTCCAGAAATCCTTGCCGAAAAGGAGGATGGGGACCCGTTCCATCCTGCCGGTCTGAATCAACGTCAGAGACTCGAAAAGTTCGTCCATCGTGCCGAAACCGCCCGGGAATACGGCAATTACCCTTGCTCGCATCAGGAAATGCATCTTGCGGATGGCGAAGTAATGGAAATTGAAGCAGAGTTCGGGCGTCACATATTCGTTGGGCGCCTGTTCGTGAGGCAGAATGATATTGAGGCCGATCGACGAAGAACCGACATCGGCCGCGCCACGGTTACCCGCCTCCATGACGCCTGGTCCACCGCCTGTCACCACCACGAACTCACGATTATAGGTCGTCGATGAATAGCGTGAGCAAAGCTGCGCGAAGGTGCGTGCCTCGTCGTAATATTTGGCGTTCGCTTCCAGATTGCGTCGCTGGGTCTCGTTCTTGGCTGCCCATGCGAGGCCACCAGGTTCCGGAATTCGGGCTCCGCCGAACAGCACGACCGTGGATTTGATTCCGCGCTCCTGTAGCAAAAGCTCAGGCTTCATCAATTCGAGTTGAAGACGAACCGGGCGGAGTTCCTCGCGGCAGAGGAAGTCCTCGTCATCATATGCCAATCGATACGCAGCGGCGTTCGTCTGCGGCGTCTCGGGCACTGCTTTCGCCCGGTCCATATCCCGATGGGACGGGACAAGGGGATCCCAGATATCCCGGTTTCGCTTTGCGCTCATTCCTTCACCTCGTTGCCGTCCTTGCGCCGGCACAGATTGACCATAACAGTCCGCATCGCGTAGGGACTTCGCGATACACGGCATGCCGGAACAGCCTGCATAACCGATCCATCCTTAAGGAAACAGTTTATGACCGCTCACGATCTTGCAACGCTCGAACCGATCATCGAGGCAGCCTTCGAAGAGCGCGAGGGGATTTCCACCTCTACACGGGGTGAAATCCGCGACGCCGTCGATGCGGCCCTCGATCTTCTCGACAGCGGCAAGGCGCGTGTCGCGGAACGTCAAACAGATGGGTCATGGGCCGTCAATCAGTGGTTGAAAAAGGCAGTCCTGCTGTCGTTCCGGCTAAATCCAATGGAAGTCATCGAAGGTGGACCGGGCGATGCCGTCTGGTGGGACAAGGTTCCTTCGAAGTTCCACGGCTGGAACGCGGAGGATTTCGGAAGTGCCGGTTTTCGCGCAGTGCCTCATTGCATCGTCCGGCGATCCGCACATATCGGAAAAGGGGTTGTCCTGATGCCTTCCTTCGTCAATCTGGGAGCTTATGTCGACGAGGGGACGATGGTCGATACGTGGGCGACCGTGGGCTCATGCGCTCAGATAGGGAAGAACGTACATCTGTCCGGCGGCGTCGGCATAGGCGGGGTATTGGAACCCATGCAAGCGGGACCCACCATCATCGAGGACAATTGCTTCATAGGCGCCCGCTCTGAGGTTGTGGAAGGGTGCATCGTGCGCGAGGGGGCGGTTCTCGGCATGGGGGTTTTCATCGGCAAGTCCACCAAGATCGTGAACCGCCAGACCGGCGAGATCCATATCGGGGAAGTCCCGCCCTATTCGGTCGTTGTCGCAGGCTCGATGCCCTCGAAGAATCTGCCGGGGGAAAATTGGGGACCAAATCTGTATTGCGCAGTCATCGTCAAGACTGTCGACGAACAGACACGTTCGAAGACCGGCATCAACGAGCTTCTCAGAGACTGAGGCCGGTGAAGCCGACTGCAAATCACCCGGTGACCGTGCGATGGGTCCTGTTTGGTTTCAAGGGCAGGATCGGCCGGAAGAGCTTTGGCCTTGCCGCGCTCCTGATGATCCTCGTCCAGGCGGCAGTCATTTCACAGATTATCGGCACACCGGAAGACGATCCTATGGGCGCGCTCTGGGCGCTGGTTCTTATGGCAAGCTGGCTTGCCAGCGCATGGGCCGGCATCGCTCTCGCCGTAAAACGGCTGCACGATCTGGGAATGCCAGGCATTCTCGCAATCTGCCTACTTATTCCAGCAATCTCGCTGATCGCGTTCCTCTTTCTTGCAGCTATGCCGCCGAGCCAAGAGACCAACGAGCACGGACCGCCGCCATTTCCTAAAAAATGACGTCCTGCTGCAAAGCAGTCACTTGAGGATAGACGGATTGCTCGTCTTGCCGGTCACTTTCACCCAACTGCCCGCATCCACCGGAGACTGGATCTTGGAGAATCGCATTCCAGCACGTCTAACCGGCATTACTTGGTCTTCCATGTTATCCAGCACAAAATCGCCATCGACTGTTCGAACGACCAGCACGGCGTGGGCTTCACCTCGCTTGCGGCCGACCGCAATAAGAAGATCGCCGGGTTTGTATCCGTTCCGCAAAAGCGCCGCACGTTTGGCCAGAACATAATCTTCGCAATCTCCGGCGTCGGTGGGAAAGCTCCACACCTCACGCCTGCCGTAAAGTTTCGAGTCCGAAACCGGTTTTATCGCCCTGTTGACGCTGGTGTTGATGCTCTGGAGCATCTGCATGCGGCTAGGCGCCAAGCGCCCCGAACCGCCATGCGCCCGGCAGTCTGACGCCCGACCCCGGCAGTATGCCACGTGTCCGTAGGGTTTCGACGTCGCGCCTCCTGTTTTCAGCCAAGTTGCTGCCTGGGCGCTTAGCGGCACTGCGCTGGACGCCATCAATACGGCAGTCAGCAGGAAAGACTTCATGTCAGATTACCCCAGTTTACGTCGCCGTAAGATGTCTTGCCGCCTCGAAAAACGCAACCGCTTGCAAAATCTCTGGTTTCACGTTTCCTTGATAATCGCCTTTTCTGCCCTTCACCAAACACAAGGGGCGCGTGACAAGCACGCGCCCAGATCTATGTTGCTGGGTTCGTTTTAGTAGTAGAAGGGTGAACCATCCCCAAGGCGTCCGCGAAACGCATCCTGGCGCGCTTCGCGCCCAATCGAGGCAGTTGGGCTGAAGTCAACCGTAGATTGCAACGTCATATAGCGTGGAGAACCGTCTCCAAGCCGGCCGCGATGAACGGTAGCGAGACGCTCGCCTATGGATGCGGTGGCGGTGAAGTCGACTGACCCGCGATTGACAGGCTCCGGTGTGTAGACGTCAAGCGCGCTGGAATCCGCAAGAGCTGATACGGGTAGGGCGACTGCGATCGCTGCTGCTGCAAGCATGAACGTTTTCATATCTTTTCTCCTCGTGTTTCCGCCAGCGGGAGTTCTGCCGGTTGTTTCTCTCGGGCCGGTCAAGTCCGAGGCGCATCTGCGATTCCGACCTTCGATGACCGCACCGATGTCCATGAGATTGGCTTTTGTTCCGCTCTCAAACAAACAACAGAAATGTGAGACGGCTCACCCCATTGTGTCGCAGCCGTGAAACGCGATTTGCGTTCAGTCTTTAAGAATCTCCTATTTTCAATAGGTTATCTACTTGGCGCTATATCAAAACCCAGTGATCCTGCGGCACCCAGCCCTAGAAGCGCCTTGACCGCTCGCTCCATCGTGAAATCGGGTCTCAATCGCGTGACCGAATTCGGGACGTTCGTGATCGCTGGCGTGACGGCAAGTGCGTCGTCAGCACGCGTTGCAGAACCCAGACTGCGCGAACTACGATCGCGACACCCCCCGATACAAGGGAGTACTTGCACCGGCATGTGTCCACCAGACCGTCCGTTGACGCCTCGCGACGACGCCGATACAGCAGCATCATGAGTTCGCGTCCCGTCGACCCGGTATCCAACCTTCGAACCCTCATCCAGTGCCCGTCGGTCACTCCAGCCGAAGGCGGTGCGCTAGACGCGCTCGCGGCGATGCTCGCGCCATTAAAATTCGAGATCGAACGCCCCGTCTTTACTGAGGCAGGGACTCCCGACATCGAAAATCTTTATGCGCGGTATGGAAGAACCGGACCCCACCTGATGTTCGCAGGCCACACTGATGTCGTTCCCGTCGGCGACGACGCAGTATGGAGTCATCCGCCTTTCTCCGCCGATATTCAAGACGGGTTGATGTTCGGGCGCGGCGCCGTCGATATGAAGGGTGGAATTGCGTGCTTTGTTGCCGCGCTGGCACGCCATCTCGAGGCGAACGGCACGCTGCCCGGCTCAATTTCGTTCCTGATCACCGGAGACGAGGAAGGGCCGGCCCTCAACGGTTCGGTAAAACTGTTGAAGTGGGCAGCCGAACGCGGAGAACGCTGGGATGCCTGCATCTTGGGGGAACCGACGAATCCGGAAGCTCTCGGCGACATGATCAAGATCGGACGGCGCGGCTCGCTGTCCGCCACGGTCGTCATCAAGGGCGTTCAGGGTCATGTCGCCTACCCGCATTTTGCCGACAATCCGGTTCGGAGCGCCGTCCAGATGGCGACGGGGCTCTTGAGCCCTTCCCTGGATGAAGGCACGCCGGATTTTCAACCCACAAATCTCGAAATCACGTCGATCGACACCGGTAATTCGGCGGTCAATGTCATACCGGGAAAGACCACACTGTCATTCAACGTCCGCTTCAACGACCTATGGACCCCCGACAGTCTTAAAAGGGAACTCGAGCGCCGGCTGGAGCGAGCCGCAGCTATGCGAACCTTGCACAGTGGGGAACGGAAAGGTTCCGCTTTGTACGAAGTCCTGTGGAAGGAACAGCCCAGCCAGGCGTTTCTGACGCATGACGAAACACTCATCAGGATAGTCAAGGAGGCGGTGGCAGCCGTCACCGGACGATCGCCGGCGCTGTCGACCTCGGGCGGCACCTCCGACGCCCGCTTCATCAAGGACTATTGTCCGGTGGTGGAATTCGGGCTGGTCGGCAAGACAATGCATATGGTCGATGAAAACGTAGCGATCGAGGATCTCGAAACGCTGACCGAAATTTACGGCCAAATGATCCGGAACTGGTTTGCGAGCAAATGAATTTCTTCGACTACGCCTTCCACCATATCGGTTGCGTTGTTCGTATCATTCGCGGTGAGCAGCGCGCGATCAGTGATATGGACATCTCAGGCGACGGGTTCTGGCGTTCCTTCGAGGCCATTCCCGCCGCCTTTCCCGCCCTCTTGTTCGCCTGGGTCGTTGAGGCCCACCGGATGCAAATCGAAGGCGTCGCAGGTTCGACGGCCTCGCTCATAGCGCGGATGGCCCTACTTGAGCTCATCTTCTGGATCCTTCCGATCATCGCTCTGGCGATGGCGCTGCGTCCTCTGGGATTTGCTAGCCGCTTCCCGCATCTAATCATCGCCCGGAACTGGCTAGCCGCAGTGGCAAGCTATCTCTTCGTGGTCGTGCCGCTGTCCGAGGTTTTCAGCGGTGCCTCCGACATCGTCGGCTGGCTCACGCTTTTCATGCTGGCGCTCATACTCTGGTTTTCGGTTCGCATCACCAGAACCGCCCTCGACACGTCGGTAGGAATAGCAATCGGTTTCGTGGCCGCAGAAACGATGATTACCTTTCCGCTCGCAGTCACGCTCTACGAATTGGCTGGGATGTATCCAACGGCGTGAACGCGTGATCGTAGCCAACCCTGGTCAGATAAAGGCCGTGCGACGGCGCCAGCGCGCCGCAACGCTGATGGACGCGGGCGTTCAGCGCCGCAGACACATCCTCCTTCGTCCAGCGGCCCTCACCAACGAGTTTCAATGTGCCCACGATCGAGCGAACCTGGTTGTGCAGGAAGCTGCGCGCGGAGAGCCGGACTTCGACCAATTCACCCGAACGCGAGAACGAGACTTCGTCAAGCGTCTTGACCGGCGACTTCGACTGACATTGCGCAGCCCGAAAGGTGGTGAAGTCGTGGGTACCGATCAGCACCCAGGCGGCGTCCTGCATCGCCTCGACATCGAGCGGTTTCTTGACCCACCAAGCGCGCTCCCTCTCAAGCGGTATCGGTGCATGGCGGTTTATAATCCGATAGAGGTAATGGCGGGTGGTGGCCGAGAAGCGCGCATGAAAGGTCTCGTCCATCTTTTCGACGTCGATGACCGCGACACGCTCGTTCGCATCCAGCAGGTGCGCATTGGTCGCGTCCATGACGCGGATGGCCCCCCAGTCACGCGCGAGGTCGACATGACAGACCTGACCCAATGCGTGGACGCCGGTATCGGTGCGCCCTGCAACATGGAGCGTGACATCCTCTTGTGTGAACTTCCCGATGGCCCGTTCAATCGCCTCCTGCACCGCGTATCCGTTCCGCTGGCGCTGGAAGCCGACATAGGGTGTCCCGTCGTATTCAACTGTCAGGCGGTAGCGTGGCATGAGACCTTGGGAAACGTCGCTTCGAGGGCTGTGCTGTAGCTTCAGTCCATCACTGAGTCCATATTGCCTCCCGTGGTGAAATGACGGGTAAGAGCCGGTAGTGCGGCTATCTGATATCCATCAACCGCGCACCGCGGAGCAAATCGGCCGCCGGCATGGGCTTGCCGCCCGCTCTTTGCAAGGCCAGAAGTTCGACCGCGCCCTCCAAGCATGCGACCTGGATACGGGCATTGTCGGTCACGACTGATCCGGCTGCATGACTCTGTTCAATTTTGGCCAGTCGGCTTCGCAACAGTTTCACACGCTCCCACTTGTGGTCAAATCGCATCTCGCACCAAGCGCCCGGTACCGGTGACAGGCCGCGAATGTGATTGTGAACGACCTCCGCAGGACGCAGCCAGTCGACGCGGGTCTCATCCTTCGCAATCTTCTTGGCGTAGATCACGCCCTCGTCGGGCTGTCGAGACAGGGTGAGCGATCCGCGTTCGAGCGCTGCCATGGCGCGCACCATGAGATCGGCGCATAATTGTGCGAGCGCGTCATGCAACTCGCCTGCCGTCGTATCCGGCCCGATCGGGGTCCGGTCCTCGAGCGCGATATCTCCTGTATCGAGGCCTGTATCCATCTTCATGACCATCACCCCGCTCTCCCGGTCGCCTGCCATGATTGCCCGGTGAATCGGAGCTGCGCCCCGCCAGCGCGGCAACAACGAGGCGTGACCGTTGAAACATCCCCGCCTCGTTCCCTCCAGAACAGGCTCCGGCAGGAGGAGTCCATATGCAACGACGACTGCGGCGTCGGCTTCAAGGTCGCGAAATGCGGATTGCTCGTCTTCCGACTTAAGGCTGGAGGGCGTGCGAACCGGCAGGCCGAAAGCGTCGGCGTGCCGGTGTACAGGCGACTTGGTAAGCCCCAAACCTCTCCGCCCGCCCGGGCGGGGCGGCTGGCTGTAAACGGCACACACGTCATGACCTTGAGCGACCAGCCCGGTTAGTGTCGGGACCGCGAAATCCGGCGTGCCCATGAAAATAATTCTCACTGCAGTTTCCTCCCCGTATCCGGCATTTCGTTAAAATCCCGGGGAAATTATAAAGGCAAATTTGACAGGCAATGAGGTTAACTAGGTCCCTAGGTTATTGGTTACGAGGCGGTTATCGACATGACCCGCACAGCGTTTGGCCTTAGGCCACCAAAACAGGTTGCGCCGAGTCCAGCAGCCACCGCACTCACGGGCGGGACACAAGACAAGTGGAAGGCGATACCGGTGGACCGCCCGCTCATCTGGGTTTCACGCGCAACGCTCACATTCGCAGGCACGTTCGTCGTCGCCACAGGCGTTGGCATTTCCGCAATGCGCAGCATCGGATACCTCGTTGAGGTCGCCCTTTAGCGCCAAACTAAAGCCTCGTTGAGCCGCGCTGCTTTGCAAGCTTGGTGAATTTCTTCACGACCATATCGCGCTTCAATTTCGAAATGTGATCAATAAACAGTACACCGTTCAGGTGATCAATTTCGTGCTGGAGACAAGTTGCCAGAATTCCGTTGGCTTCAAGCGACTTCTCGCGCCCCTCTCTGTCGAGATAGTTGACGGTGACGTTGGCCGGCCGCTCGACCTCCGCGTAATAGTCCGGGATAGAAAGACATCCCTCCTCGTAGACCGACAAGCCGTCACCCGTGGCCACCACCTCCGGATTAATAAAGACCTGCGGGTTCTTTTCCTCGTCCTCTTTCGCCACGTCGATGACGAGCATGCGCAGCGGTTCGCCGACCTGGATCGCTGCGAGACCGATGCCAGGTGCGTCATACATGGTCTCAAGCATGTCGTCAGCAAAGCGCCGCAACTGATCGTCGACGCGTTCGACCGGCGCGGATGATTTGCGTAGGATCGGATCGGGAAGAAGGACTAAGGGTTTAACTGCCATGATAGCGCTCACCTAAGCACTGGCAGTTGCTCCGTCAATCTTCGCGAAGCACCTCGTGTTTATCTGACAGCGCCGCGCGAATCGCCTAGTTTCGAAGCATGGATTTCAACGAAGCAATCTCGCTGCCGCTCGTCGTGATCGGCGATATCCCAATTACGCTCGGGCTCGCATTGGCAGTATTCGGCGTGCTGTTCGGTCTGCTCACTGCAGTGTTGGTGGCCTCAGGCAAGGCGACCGCGCGGCGCCACGCTCAGGAGCGTGACGATGCCGCACGCCGGGCCCAAGAGAGCGAAGCCCGTATGGGCGAGATCCTCAAGGCGCAATCCGAGATGCAAGGACGAATGGCATCGATGGCCGAGATATTCGGTTCCCGCCAGTCGGAGCTGAACCAGACGATCCAACAGAAGCTCGACTCGATGACGAGCCGGATCGGCCAGTCGATGAGCGATCAACAAAAATCTACGCACGAGAACCTCGCCCGGCTGCAGGAACGATTGGCGGTTATCGACACGGCGCAGAACAACATTCAGCAATTGGCCGGGCAGGTGGTGGAGCTGCAGTCTATCCTGTCAAACAAGCAAACGCGCGGTGCGTTCGGCCAAGCGCGAATGGAAGCGATCATCGCAGACGGTCTGCCTATGGACGGCTATTCCTTCCAGGCAACTCTTTCAAACGGCAGCCGCCCGGATTGTCTCATTCATATGCCGAACGACTCCCCGGCGCTGGTGATCGACGCAAAATTCCCGCTGGAGGCATGGAACACGCTGCGAGGCGCTTCCGATCCCGCAGCGAGCGCCGAAGCCTCCAAACAGTTCCGCCGCG
The DNA here is from genome assembly GCF_019966575.1 of Oricola cellulosilytica. GTDB lineage: Bacteria > Pseudomonadota > Alphaproteobacteria > Rhizobiales > Rhizobiaceae > Oricola > Oricola cellulosilytica. The sequence continues at coordinate 292,999 of NZ_JAINFK010000001.1, forward strand.
ACATGGATGTGCATATCAAGGCGATTTCCGAGAAATATCTCATCACCGGCGAAACTCAGGACACTGCCTTCCTGTTCGTGCCGTCGGAATCAATCTTCGCCGATATCCACGAGAACCATGAGGCGATCGTCCAGCGCGCCCACAAGGCGCGCCTCGTCATCGTGTCTCCCTCGCTGCTGATGCTCTCCGTTCAGGTGATTCAGGCGCTGCTGAAGGATGCGCGGATGCGGGAGCAAGCGCATCTCATTCAATCGGAAGTGCTGCGGTTGATGGAGGACGTCGTTCGCCTCGATGAGCGGGTCCACAAATTGCAGACCCATTTCAGCCAGGCCCAAAGAGATATCGACGACATTCTGGTGTCGTCAGGCAAGGTGACGCGGCGCGGTCAGAAAATCGAGGCGCTGGAGTTCGAGGGCGATCGTCACGCCGCCACCAGCGAAAAAGCGCCCCAGCAGACACCAGGCCCATCCGCCGACAGCAAAACCGGCCAGTTGCGGCTTCGGGTCGTCGATTCTGATCCAGGTGAAGCCTAGTAGGCCAGCGGGTCGTCGAGAATCACCGCATCGATCGCCGATGTTATTGCTCGACGGAGACGCTCAACCTCTTCGCCGGATCGCTCACGCGCGGTAATGAACGGCAAGGCCGGGCGGGTTGCTGTCCAACCCGCCACATACAAGCAAGACGCGGCAGCATCGAACCGTCGAGCCAGATGCCAAGAAACGCAGTCGACCGCCGCAAAATCGGCTTCTGCGCTAGCGACCGCCGTAATCGAAGCCTGGTGTGATCCGGTCCATTTGACCGTCCGTCCTTCCAATGCGATTCCAAGCCGCTCGGCGTCGCGATTGAGCGCAACAAAGCCGGAAAGGGAATCTGCGCTGTTTGCCGCCCGCCGTCCCTCGACGGCCCAGCGATCAAAGGAGGGACCGGCCAATCGCGGAAGCCCCGTGCCGCCTCCTCCAACCCGTCTCACAATAACGCTCCTGTATGTCCCGCGTCCGCAACCCGGGGCGGCATGAACCGCGGTCGCGACATAACGCACCTTTCCTGCCAGCGTGGTGGCAAACGGGTAAGTGCATGTCTCGCCCAGAAGCAATGAAGGCGATGTCCATAGCGAGGCGGGGTCCACAGTGCGATCTAGTTTGTCGGGCGCGTCAAACCCCTCCCTGCGCAGCGCGGGACGCAAGACATCCCAGCGCGCATCGGTCGCGGCCCTGTTTTCCGGCCAGTCATACATGGGCAGGCCGACAAGTTCCCTTGCCGCGAGACGCGACCACGCTGGTCTACCGGGTGGAGTTAGCGAAACGGTCTCAACCATGGTCAGGCTTTGCGGGCACGACTGCGCCGCATCCGACCTGCGGCCCTGCAAGCGGACCCGAGGGATGGAAGCTTGCACCCGGCGCAGAATGTCCGACCCGGCCCAGGGCCGGATGCACGACCGGTTCCTTTCGGCGAAGGGCGAAGGTGCGGATGATGTCCCAATAGGTGGCAAAGACGTAGCCGCCATTCTCGACCCGCCATGCATCGCGCCGGGCGCGGTAGAGCGAAGGCAAGACGTACCATGCAGCGCGAGGAAGCTTGTGGTGAACAAGGTGAAGATTGTTGTTAAGGAAAAGCAGGCCGAGGAGCCCGCCCTTTTCGACAATGACAGTACGGTCGTCGGTTGCTTCCGCCCAGCGGTGTTCACAATAAGTTCTGATGGCAATCAGCGACAGTCCGCCATAGGCCGCGGTCGCCTCATAAAGCGCGAAATTGATTCCCATGACCCCGTGCACGATAAAGACGAGGCAGGACAGGCCGGCAAGATGGTTAAGCCAGGCCTGGCGCACACCACGCTCGCCGTGCATGAGCCGCGCAGGCTCGGTCGCCAAAAAACCAAGGACCATCAGTGCAGGGCCGAAGACGATCCGGCCGAGCAGGGTGTTGTTTGCCTCCAGAAGCCACTTGACAGGACGGGAAAGGCGGCCGTGATCCCGCGCCGCGCGATACCAGCTTTCGGGATCGTCATAAGGATCGGTCAGGCGCTCGTCGCGATGGTGGTGCAAGTGCAGATGTTTGAAGCGACGATACGGGTAGAAGACGCCGAGCGGCAGGGCGACCAGGAGTTCATTGACCGAGGCATTGCGGGTCGGGTGCCCGTGCAGGGCCTCGTGCTGCAATGAAGCGTGCAATGCGACCATGACCGTCATGATCGCCAGCGCTAAAACCGGGTGCGACGGATACACCGCCAGTCCCGCGACGCCCCACACGCCGTAGCACAAGCAAAGCATCCCGACCGTCGGCCACTCCAACTGCTTAAAAAACAACATGATTCGCCCCTTGCACGCCGATTAAGCAGCAAGGCGAACCCAATGCCTATGAGGGAATGGTGAATTTCATGAGCATTTGCGCATCAAATCGCTTATATGTTTACTAATATCATCACTAGTTGTTTTAATGCCCCGAAAGGCACATTTCGGATGGGTTTGGACAAGAGAGACGCATCACGGCTGTTTCGGGACCGCATGGAGCAATTGCTGTCGCGGTCCGGGCGGAACCGTTCGGGCTTCGCACGGGAGATAGGCGTCGACCGGTCGGCGCTCTCGCAGTTGCTGTCCGAAGAGGTGACACGGCTTCCGCGCGCCGAGACGCTCATCCGCATTGCCTCGACCTGTGATGTGAGCCTCGACTGGCTGCTCGGACTCAGCCAGGCCGAGGACGTGACCGCGGCGATCAAGCCGTCGCTGGAACTGGAAGAGGCGCAGAACGGGCAAGACACGACGCTGCTTTATGAATGGCACACGGAAGCCGCGGGCACCAAGATCCGGTACATTCCGACGACAATTCCCGACTTGCTGCGCACGGACGCCGTCATTTCCTACGAGAGCCGGGAGAACAAGCGGACGCTCGCATCGCGGATCGACGAGGCAAACAACCGGCTCGCCTATACCCGCAGGCCGGAAACCGACATGGAGGTGTGCATGCCAATGCAGCGCCTCGTCGATCTCGCGCAAGGCACGGGCACGTGGTCCGACCTCGCCGAACCGGCGCGCATGGCCCAACTGGACCACATGGCCAAGCTGATCGACGATCTCTATCCGAGCTTCCGGCTCTACCTCTATGACGGGCAGGTCAATTTCGCGGCACCCTACACGGTGTTCGGGCCGCTGAGGGCGACGGTCTATATAGGCGATATGTACCTCGTCCTGAATGCCAAGGAGGGGGTGACGGCGCTCACCCGCCATTTCGACAACCTGATCCGCGCGGCTAATGTGCAGGCGCACGAAGTGGCAGACTGGATCGCAGCCCTGCGGGACAATACGACCTAGCGGATCGCCGACACCAGCGATGACGAAGGAAAGCAGGAGGGCGCGCGACCATTGGAAAGCTGCCACTCGCCGATGGAACGGCGCGTCTTGAAGCCGGGCAGGCCATCGGCGCCCCCCACATCATAGCCCCTTGATTCCAACACCCGCTGCATCGCCGCGATATCCGAGCGAAGAAGTGGATCCGTGCGCTTCCAGCCACCGGAAAAACGGCTGTCACCCCACTGGATGCGATCACCGGCATGGCCGACGAACAGCGCATAGAGATCGCTCTCGTTGTATTCCTTGAGGACATAGAAGTTCGGCGTGACGATGAAAGCCGGCCCGGAGCGCCCGGCCGGCATGAGCAGGAAACCCTCCCTGCCGCGCTCGTCCGCGGGGAAGGGCTTTCCGGAAACGCGCTTTATGCCGAGATCGGCCCAATGGGCGATCTTCATTCCGCGGTCCGGCCCCTCCATCGAACAGGAAATCATCTCCGGCACGGTCACCTCGAAGCCCCAGTCCCTGCCGCTCTGCCACCCGAAGGTTTTCAGATAGGCGGCGATCGAGGCGAGCGTGTCCGGAACCGAATTCCAGATGTCCGCGCGCCCGTCGCCGTCGAAATCGACCGCGTGCTTGAGATAAGAAGAGGGCAGGAACTGCGGCTGCCCGAGCGCGCCGGCCCAGGAGGAGCGCATGGTGCCGGGCGTCGCCATGCCGCGCTCGACCATCTGAAGCGCGGCGACGAGCTCGGCCTGAAAAAGCTCCGGCCGTGTCGACATGAACGCCTTGGTGCCGAGCACCTCGAATGCGTCGTGGGGAATGTTCACCCGGCCAAAGCCGGACTCCCTGCCCCAGATCGCAAGAACGATCCGGCCCGGGACGCCATATCGGCGCTCAACGGCCGCCAGGGTGGAGGCATGTTTTCTCGCAAGCGAGCGGCCGGTCGCGGCGACTGAGCCGAGATTGCTCTCATTGAAATAGTTCGCGGGCGCGCTGAATTCCGCCTGTCCCATTTTTCTCGGCGTTCCGGACGAACCCGGCGTCACAAGGCCGGGTATCTTCGTGTTGAGCGTCTTGCCGCTCATTGCGCGATCGAAGGTGGCGCGCGAGACGTCGGCGCTTCTGGCCGCCGGCCATATCGTGTTTTCGAGAAAGGCCGCGTATTGCGCCTGGAGCCCGGACTGGGCGAATGCGCCGGTCGTGGTCAAAAGAACGGCGAGAATGGCGGTGATGCGGATCATCTGGGTCTCCTCGATTCGGGTGGAGGGTAGCAGCGCGTTGCGGAATGAAAAGGGCGGGAGTGTCGCCGCGCAGTGGCGTGGCAGGGTGTTGGTACTGTGCCCCGTTATCGTTCGCCTTCCCCCTCATCGGTCCATCTTGCTGGCCAGAAGATTGGCATGCTGCCCATCGTTTGAGCGCCCCGGAATGGATCCTCGGGTCAAGCCCGAGGATGACGAACTTGGGTTTGGTTTCCGCGGAAAACTTAATCATCGAGACGCGCCTCTCCGTTGCCACGCCCCGATGCCGGTCTGGCCATTGATACTTTCCTGCTGGCCATGACTCGCTGTCCCGGATCGGCTTCGCCAACCGGGGCGTCATGGCGCGATGGGAAGCGGGCGGTCGTCGTCACGCTTCTATGAATATGTTTGGTGCGATCGGATCGACCGCCCGCCGGCTGCTCACCCGCCTCCCGGCCACGGCTCGCGGTCCCGTGGGACCGGCCGAAAAGCTGAAGGCTAGGGCCCGGCCGTAAGCTCTTGCCAGGCGTGAACCGCACGCCCCAGCCGGCACCGCATCCCTCCGCCTGGCCATCCGGTCCATGAACCCGGCTTCCCGTGGAGGAACGTGCCACAAGTATGCGGGAGGACTCAGAGGTGTTGATGGAAAACGGGCGGAAAAAATAAAATAACGAGACAGGACAAAGAGTTAGAGAAAACCGGGCAAAAAACTTATCAACGTCAGTTTCCGGCGTGGAAGCGGTTCGGTTTTCAGAAGCTCGTTCGCGAACGAAGCGCCGCCGAGAGTGTGCCCTCGTCCAGATAATCGAGCTCGCCGCCGACCGGCACGCCATGGGCGAGCCGCGTGACCCGGACGCCGGTATCGCCCAGCTGGTCGGTGATGTAGTGCGCCGTGGTCTGCCCCTCGACCGTCGCGTTGACGGCAAGGATCAGTTCACTGGTGCCTTCCGCTCCGACGCGATCGACAAGCGAGCGGATGTTCAGATCATCCGGCCCGACGCCGTCGAGCGGAGACAGCGTGCCGCCGAGTACGTGATATTTCGCGTTCATCGCGCCTGCGCGCTCCAGCGCCCACAGGTCGGCAACATCCTCGACCACGATCAGGGTTGCCCCGTCGCGGCGCGGATCGGTGCAGATCGAACACGGATCGACCGTATCGGCGTTGCCGCAGACGCTGCAAACCGTGACCTTCTCGGCAGCCTCCGAAAGCGCGGCGGCGAGCGGCGCCATCAACTGATTCTTCTTCTTGATCATGTGCAGAGCTGCACGGCGCGCGGAACGCGGGCCGAGGCCCGGCACCTTGGCCAGAAGCTGGATCAGCTTTTCGATTTCGGGTCCGGTGATTCTCTTGGTAGACATGGAGGTCATTTAAAGGCAAACGCGCCGGGATGCATCGCATGACATATGAAAAACTGACTGTCGCTGCGGTGCTGACCGGCCCGTCAGCGCCGATTGCAACGAAAGACGGAAGGACGGGGATTTTCAAGCGGCCGCGGCAGGGGCCCGTAAGCGTCTCGACCACCGGTCTCGACGGCGACACAATCGTCGACACCGTGAACCATGGCGGCCCGGACCAAGCGGTGCTTGTTCCGGGCGGCAAGGACAGCGAATGGTGGGCGGAGGAGCTGGGGCCTGACACACCGCCCGGCACATTCGGCGAGAATCTTTATGTTGACGGTCTGGAAAGCGCCGACATCGCCATAGGCGATGTTCTTCAATGCGGGCCGGTTCGCCTTCAGGCGACGGCCCCGCGCATCCCCTGCGTAACGCTCGCCGTCCGCATGAAGGACGCCCGCTTTCCGAAACGTTTCTTCGCGGCAGGGCGACCGGGTTTTTATTGCAGGGTGCTCTGCGAGGGCGAAGTGGAAGCCGGGATGGATGTCCAGATTTCGCCTTTCGACGGCACCCGTGTCTCTGTCGCAACGATGTTCGCAATATCCGGGGGCGCCACGCCGGACGCCGAGACGCTGCGCGCGCTCATGGCTGCGCCCGCCCATCAAAAGACGGCGCCGTATCTGAGACAGCGTTTCGCGGACTGGCCCTTTTTTTCAACTCCCTGACAGGTTTCGGGTGGCCCGCACAACCTCAGCGCGTCTATCGAAAATGCCATGACCAGCCTGACGAGCAGAACGCGAACGACCATGACGAGCGCCGAATGGATCATGCTGTTCGCGCTTTCGCTTCTTTGGGGCGGATCGTTCTTCTTCAACGGCGTATTGGTCAAATCACTGCCCCCAACCACCATCGTCTTCTTTCGCGTTGCTATAGCGGCGCTGCTGCTGCACTGCGTGATCCGGATTGCGGGCCAACGGTTCCCGCTGGAGCGCAAGGTGCTGGCTGCCTTTCTCGGCATGGGCATACTGAACAACGTCATCCCGTTCTCACTGATCGTCTGGGGTCAAACGGAACTGGCGTCCGGGGTCGCCTCGATCCTTAACGCAACGACGCCGTTGTTCACCGTCCTCGTCGCGCACATCTTCACCAGCGACGAACGGCTGACGCGGTTGCGCATCGCCGGGATCATCGCAGGCTTCGCCGGCGTCGCCGTGATGCTTGGGGCCGGGGCGATCGCGGACGGACCCGTGCCGGTATTTGCCTATATGGCGTGTCTCGGCGCGGCCCTGTCCTATGGGTTCGCGGGGGTGTTCGGACGGCGCTTCGGCAGGATGGGCGTGCCGCCCTTGTCGGTTGCGACAGGCCAGCTCACCGCATCGTCGCTTCTGCTGCTTCCGGCCATGCTGATCGTTGACCGTCCATGGACGCTGGCCGCGCCGGACATGACGACCATTGCCGCCCTGCTCGGGCTGGCGGTCTTCGCCACCGCGCTTGCCTACATCCTTTTCTTCCGGATTCTCGCCGGGGGCGGCGCGACCAACATCTCGCTGGTAACGTTTCTGATCCCGCCGAGCGCCATCGTGCTCGGAATCCTGTTCCTCGGAGAGGCGCTGCTGCCGCGCCACATAGCCGGCATGGCGCTGATCGGGCTTGGACTAGCGCTGGTCGACGGGCGGGTGTTTCGGAACTGGCGGATGAAGCCCGCCTAAAACGGCAGTTTCATACCGGGCGGGATCGGCAGGCCGGCTGTCATTTCCTTGGTCTTTTCGGCGACCATTTCCTCGATCTTCGCCTTGGCGTCATTGTGCGCGGCGAGGATGAGGTCCTCGAGAATTTCCACATCGTCTTCCTTGAAGACGGACGGATCGAGCTTCAGGCCCTGCATCGCGCCCTTGCCGTTGAGCGTGACCGTGACCATGCCGCCACCGGCGGTGCCGTCGGCGGTCAGGGTCTCCATCTCCTCCTGCAGGGACTGCATCTTCTCCTGCATTTCCTTGGCCTTGCTCATCAGGCCCATGATGTCGCGCATTGTGCTGCTCCGTTGCTAGAGATCGTCGGCTTCGTCCGGGTCGACCGGAACGGCAGACGCATCGAACTGCGCTTCGATATCGTCCGCGCCGCCCTTGTCGGCAAGGCGGACGTCGATGATTTTCGAGCCGGGGAAGGCCGCAAGAAGGGCCGCGACTTCCGGATCGCGGCTGGCGTCGGCCACTGCCATGTCGCGGCGAAGGGTCTCGGCCTCCTCCAGCGTCTGTCCGCCGCCGCCATCACGCGACAGGGAGACGATCCAGCGCCGGCCCGTCCAATCCTGCAATTTGCGCGACAGATCTCCAAGAAGGCTGTGCGGCGCGTCGTCGGTCAACGAGACCGCGAGCCTGCCGTTCTCGACCGAGACCAGCCGCAGGCACTTGCGGATATTGACCTTCATCAGCGGATCGCGGTGGCGCTCGGCCAGTTCCGCCAGATCCTGCAGCGAATTTATCGGGACGGCGGGCTGTTCGGGTTCAGGCGCAGGGTCCGGCGCGGTCACGGGCGCAATTACGTGCGCCGGTTCGCTCTCGGCCGGGACGAGACGCATGGCAGTCGCGCCGGAAGAGCTGGCTCCCGAAGAAACGGTCTGGTGTGAAACCGCGGACGATCCGCCACCGCCGCCATTCGGGGATGGGGCTGCGGGCCGATCAGGCTCGGGACGCAGCTCGGCCGGCATCTCGGCAAGGGTCTTCAGGGCTTCGTCGAGGGTCGGGAGCGTCGCTGCATGGGCAAGCCGGATCAGCACCATCTCGGCGGCTGCCACCGGGCGCGAGGAAAGCTCGGCCTCGGGAATGCCTTTGAGCAGCATCTGCCAGGTGCGCGACAGAACCTTGACCGGAAGCTGCTTCGCGAATGCCAGACCGCGCTCCTTCTCGTCGGGCGAGAGCGAGGGGTCGTTGTCGGCTGCTCCGGGAACGAAGCGCAGGCGGGTCACCAGATGGGTGAAATCGGCGAGGTCGGTCAGCACGACGGCGGGGTCCGCGCCGACATCGTACTGGGCGCGGAACTCGTCCAGCGCCTCGGCGATGCGGCCGGCCATCACGTGCTCGAACAGGTCGATGATGCGCGCGCGGTCGGCAAGACCGAGCATGGCGCGTACGGCTTCCGCCGTCACCTCACCTCCGCCATGGGCGATGGCCTGGTCGAGGATGGAAAGCGAATCGCGCACCGAGCCTTCGGCGGCGCGGGCGATCATGGCGAGAGAACGGTCATCGGTCTGAACGGACTCCAGCCCGGCGATCTTCTTCAGGTGGAGCGCGAGTTCCGCCGTCTCGATGCGCCGCAGGTCGAAGCGCTGGCAGCGCGACAGCACCGTGATCGGCACCTTACGGATTTCTGTTGTGGCGAAGATGAACTTCACATGCTCGGGCGGCTCCTCGAGCGTCTTCAACAGGCCGTTGAAGGCCTGCGTCGACAGCATGTGAACCTCATCAATGATGTAGACCTTGTAGCGCGCCGAAACCGGCCGATAGCGAACCTGCTCGATGATCTCGCGAATGTCGTCGATGCCGGTGTGGGAGGCGGCGTCCATCTCGATGACATCGACATGGCGGCCTTCCATGATCGCATCGCAATGCTCTCCCGGCTCGCTCAGATCGATGTGCGGGCGGTCGATGCCGTCACGCGTGTAGTTGAGCGCGCGGGCAAGAATACGTGCGGTGGTCGTTTTGCCGACGCCACGGACGCCCGTCAGCATCCAGGCCTGCGCGATGCGGCCCGCCTCGAACGCATTGGTCAGGGTGCGCACCATCGGCTCCTGGCCGATGAGATCGGAAAAGTCGCGCGGCCGGTACTTGCGGGCGAGAACGCGGTAAGGGGCGGACGGTGCGGCGGTGTCGCTCATGCGGAGGTTCTATCCCAAAGCGAAAGCGCTTGACCAGAAGGCCGGGTCCGAATGAACGGCCATGCAGAGAAAAAGAGGGTGGGAGGCTGGCACGGTGACCCGTGCCGTGGCTCGTTAGGGCTGCTTCCTTCCGGACCTGACCCGGTTGGCGAGTGGCTCGTCCACCACCAACCTCCCAGGCGCGATATCGTATGACGGGCCAGCAAATGCAAGTCGCCAGCGGCAAAAAAGCTGCTACAGTCGCGCTCATGACCGTTTTCAGGCTCGATCCCACGCTGAAGGCCGACACGCTTCCCGTCGCCAGCATCGGGCTGTGCGCGGTCCGGCTTATGAACGACCGGCGGTTCCCATGGCTGATCCTCGTGCCGCAACGCGCCGGCGTCACCGAGATCCACGATCTGACGCCGCTCGACCAGACGATGCTGACCTTCGAGATTGCCACCGTATCGGAGCATCTGAAGCAGGTAACGAACTGCCACAAGATCAATGTCGCGGCGCTCGGCAACCAGGTGAGCCAGTTGCACGTGCATGTCATCGCCCGCGAGACCGCCGACGCGGCGTGGCCGAAGCCGGTCTGGGGCGCCGGAACGCCTGTATGCTACCGGGATGGCGAGGCCGAAGCCTTCATCGCGAAATTCTCCGACGCGTTCTGACCGGCGGATCCGATGGGACGGTTTGACGGACCGCCGCCCGCGCGACTATCACTTGCGCCATCAGAGGAGCCTGCATGACGACCCGACTGTCCGGCGCGCCGCATCCCGACCCGTCAAGCGAGACGGGTTTTGCGAGAAACCGTCTGCAACGCCGCTCCGAAAAGCGCTCAGCGAACAGCACGCGCGACGCCCTGAAGCACGATCACGCGCGCATGTATCTCCTCACCGAGGGCCGGGTGCTGCTCAAGCATGACGAGGAGGTGTTCGACCCGCTGTTCGCGACAAGCGAGATCCACGATCTGGACGTCGATCTGGGCCAGTCGGTGCTGCTCGGTTTCGAAGCAGACGAAACGCCGGTTCTCGCCGCATTTTCCGGCATCGACACCAACTCGCTTCCGCATTACCTGAAAGCGATCGATTTCCGTTCGGTCTATGTCCAAGAGCTGCTTCCGCCGGACAAGCTGGGGGCGCTGGCGCAGGCCGCGTCGCTGGTGTCGTGGAACCGCAGCCACCGTTTCTGCGCGCGGTGCGGGCAGGAAAGCGAGATCGCCGACGGCGGTTACAAGCGGTCCTGTCCCAGTTGCAATGCACAGCATTTTCCGCGCACCGACCCGGTGGTGATCATGCTGGCGGTCACGCCGGAAAACGACGCCTGCCTGCTCGGGCGCAGCGCGCATTTTCCCGAGAAGATGTATTCTTGCCTGGCCGGGTTCGTCGAACCGGGCGAAACCATCGAGAGCGCGGTCCGGCGCGAAACCGAGGAGGAATCGGGCATCCGGGTCGGCAAGGTGGCCTATTACGCAAGCCAGCCCTGGCCGTTTCCGCATACGCTAATGATCGGTTGTCACGCGGTTGCCGAAAACACAGACATCCGCACCGACGACGAACTGGAGGACTGCCGCTGGTTTTCCCGCGAAGAGGTGCGGCTGATACTGGACAGGGAACACCCGGAGGGGTTCTGGTCGCCGCCGAACGGCGCGATCGCATCGCATCTGGTGCGCGCGTGGATGAACGAGGGGGGATAGGCCCGTGACGCAGGAAAACTGGGAGAAGGACGTGCTCGATTTCTGGTTCGACGAACTGGAGGCGGAGCAGTGGTTCAAGAAGGACGAGGCGCTCGACAAAACGATCGTGGAGCGTTTCGGCGCGCTGCACACCAAGATCGCGGAGATGCCGGTTGCCGACCTCGCCAGAACGCCGCGGCGGGCGCTTGCCGCCATCATCGTGCTCGACCAGTTCTCGCGCAACATGTTCCGCGGCTCGGCAAAATCCTTCGCCAGCGACGCCAAGGCGCGCGACCTAGCCGCGACGGTCATCGCCGCCGGAGACGACGCGGACATGACAGTCAACGAGCGCCACTTCCTCTACATGCCGTACATGCATTCCGAGACGCTGGACGATCAGGATCGAAGCTGCGACCTTTTCAGGAAACTGGGGAAGGAAAACGGAATCACCTACGCGGAAAAGCATCGCGACGTCATAAAGCAGTTCGGTCGCTTCCCACACCGGAACGACGTTCTGGGACGCGAAACCACCGGGGAAGAGCAGCGATGGCTCGACGACGGAGGCGGGTTCTAGAAGCGAAATTCAGACGTTTACGTTTACGTCAAAAAAACTTGCATCGCCCCCAGCTGCGAAATATGTCAACCTGATCGAGTTCAGTTGACCTGGCGCAGCCACGGCGGATGTCCACGCATCCAGGCCCGCAGTGGCGGCCAGGTTTTTTAGGGAGGAGGCCTGAATGACGACGACACCCAAGTCCACCAGCGGCAAGGCGAAAAAACCGACTGCGGCGCGGAAGACGACGACCGCAGCGAACAAGTCCGCCGAGGGGAAGGCGAGCGGCGCGCCTGCGAAGAAGGGCACCGCGGCAAAAGCGGATGCTTCCAAGCCAGGCGCGGCGAAGAGCCCGGCTGCAAAAACGGCTCGAAGCAAAACCGCTGCTGCAAAGAGCCCGACATCAAAGTCGGCGCCATCGAAGGGTGGTACAACCAAAAGCGCTGCCGCCAAGCCGGCCGGTGCGAAAGGCGCGGCCTCCAAACGCTCGACTGCCAAGACATCGGCGAAGCCGGTCGCCAAGCCCTGGCTAAAATCCTATCCCAAGGACATGCCCGCAGAGATGGGACCGCCACGCTACTCGTCGCTGGCGCAAATGATCGACCGATGCTTCAAGGAATATGCCGCCCGGCCAGCCTTCACCTGTATGGACAAGACGTTGACCTATGCGGATCTGGATGCCGCATCCAAGGCGTTCGCCGCGTACCTGCAGTCTGTCGGCCTGAAGAAGGGCGACCGCGTTGCGCTGATGATGCCCAACATCCTTCAGTACCCGGTCGCCCTGGCCGGGGTGCTGCGCGCTGGCATGACCGTGGTCAATGTCAATCCGCTCTACACACCGCGCGAACTGGAGCACCAGTTGAAGGATTCCGGGGCTAGTGCGATCGTGATCCTCGAAAACTTCGCGCATACGCTGGAGCAGGTTGCCGGAAAGACCGACGTCAAGCACGTGATCGTTACCGCCATGGGCGATCTGATGGGCCTAAAGGGCCACATCGTCAATTTCGTCGTGCGCAAGGTCAAGAAGATGGTGCCGGCGTGGTCACTCCCAAACCACACGAGCTTCAAATCGGCGCTCTCGGAAGGGCGCGGCAAGACGTTCAAGCCTGCTACCGTGGCGATGGATGACATCGCTTTCCTGCAATATACCGGTGGCACGACGGGCGTCTCCAAGGGCGCAACCCTGACGCACGGCAACGTGCTGGCAAATGTGCAGCAGAACTCCCATTGGGTCAGTGTCGCCTATGCGGCGCGCGGGAAGCCGGAGCAGGTCGTATATATGTGCGCGCTGCCGCTCTACCACATCTTCGCGCTGACAGTGAATGCGATCATGGGGATCGATCAGGGCGGCCACAACGTCCTGATTCCCAACCCGCGCGACATTCCGGCCTTCGTCAAGGAGATGGGCAAATACGAATGGAACTTCTTTGCCGGCCTCAACACCCTGTTCAACGCGCTGCTGAACAATGAGGATTTCCGCAAACTCGACTTTTCGCATGTGCGACTGGTCATGGGCGGCGGCATGGCGGTTCAGAAGCCGGTTGCCGACCGCTGGAAAGAAGTGACCGGTACGGTGATCTACGAGGGGTACGGACTTTCGGAAACATCGCCGGTGGCGACCGCCAACCGCTTCGACGAGCCCGAGTTCACAGGTACGATTGGCCTTCCCCTGCCCTCGACCGAAATCGCCATCCGCGACGATGACGGGAAGGACCTGCCGCTCGGCGAGGTTGGCGAAATCTGCATACGCGGCCCGCAGGTGATGGCCGGGTACTGGAACCGGCCCGACGAAACCGCCAAGGTGATGACCAAGGACGGCTTCTTCCGTTCCGGCGACATGGGTTTCATGGACAAGGAAGGCCGCACCAAGATCGTGGACCGGAAGAAGGACATGATCCTTGTCTCCGGCTTCAACGTCTATCCGAACGAAGTCGAGGAAGTGGCAGCCGGACACCCCGGCATCGTCGAGGCGGCGGCTGTTGGCATGCCGGACGAGCATTCGGGTGAAGCGGTGAAGCTGTTCGTCGTGCGCAAGGACCCCAAACTATCGGTCGACGACATCAAGAAATATTGCGCCGAGAACCTGACCAACTACAAGCGACCCAAAGCGATCGAATTCCGCGACGAGCTGCCGAAGACGAATGTCGGCAAAATTCTTAGACGCGAATTGCGGTAGCAGAGAAGGCGCCGCGTCGAAATCTTGGACGGCCCCGAGAAGCGGCGCCGTCCAGTCATCGCTGGCGGTATCCGATCGATTTTCGGCGAACCTTCGCCCTCAGTGGCGCGGGGTTTCGCGTGGGTCGACGATATGACCCGAAACGTTGCGCTTCTTCTGCAGGAGGCGTTTCCCGGATCCATAGTAAGCAGCAATCTCATCGTCGGACATACCGAGATTCGACAAGGCCTCCCATCCGCTGCGATGTATTTCCGCCGCCATGGGGCCACGGAGATAGGTTACGGGACGGTCGAATTCCCGCTTGAGCCGGTTCGCGCTCTGCATGACGTCCTCCTGATCTTCCGCCGTTGCGAATTCCTCCTCCAAGATAGGCGAGGAAGATGCCAATTCGATGAAGAAAACGGGGCCGAAAAAAGATAGGGCAGAATCTTCCGCAGCGGCAATCACCGACTCACCGCGGGTCAATTCTGACCAACCAAAATTCCGCTGATGTTGCCGATCCACCAAATGGCGATAGCCCCCTGGACAAACGGGGCTTCCAACCTCGCAGCCAGGGGTGGATATCAGGCGTACCAGCTACCCATCCTGACCTCGGCGGCATCGCCGACGAGGCGCGCGAATTCCTCCGGATCCTGGGTACCGCCATCGCGTCCGCGATAATGGTAGGGATAGACATAGGTGGGCTGGAACTCGATGACCGCCGAGGACGCCTGGTTCACGTCCATCGTGAAGGGCAGGTTCATGCACACAAAGGCAAGATCGATGTTCTCGAGCGCGCGCATTTCCGGGATGTCCTCCGTGTCGCCGGACACATAGACGCGGAAGCCTTCGAAGCCGAGCACGTAGCCGTTGTCGCGGCCCTCCGGGTGGAAGTTCTTGCGCTCCTCAGTCAGATTGTAGGCTGGAATGGCGTCGATGCCCAGACCGTTGAAGTCAGCGGACTCGCCGTTGGCGACCGCCGTTGCCCTGGCCTTCAGCGCATCGGGCAACATCCCGTGAACGGCCGGATTGGTTATCATCGTCGTCCCGTCCGCGAGGATACCGGACAAGGTGTCCGTGTTGTAGTGGTCGCCGTGTTCGTGGGTGATCAAGACGAGGTCAGGAGCCGGGAATTCCGAATATGCAGACACATCGCCCACGGGATCGACATAGATCACGCCTGCCGGCGTCTCCAGCACCACCGACGCATGGGAAACAGGATGAACAGCGATATCGCCACCGGGGGTGGAGAACATGTGAGCGCCGTGCCCCTCGGCACTCGCCCTGAAAGGCAGGAAGGTGATGCTGCCGGCAGCCGCGGCAGTCACGCAGAAATGTCGTCTGGTCAGTGACATCTGGATCTCCCATTCTCGATGAACGCGACGGAATCAATGCGCGGGACGGCGAAACCGCCGCGATTTCGCCTCCGGCCCGCGCGCCGGTCTCCAGCGATAAAGGATCAGAGCGATGTTACCACCGGGATTCCCGTCGCGGTAGAGTTCTCCATTCCTGCCAGAACATCAATCGACTGTTCGAGCGTAAGCCGCTTACCAATCATCCTTTCCGGCCGCAGCCGGCCCGACGCGATCATGTTGAACGCTGCGTCGTAACGAAATGCCTGCATGCCATGGCTGCCATGCAACTCCAGTTCGAGCGCAATCACCCGCGCCATCGGGGCGGGCGGATTCCGGTGTTCGCCGAGCAGAAGTCCGACCTGCACGTGGCGGCCGCGTGTTCGAAGGCACTTGACCGAGTTCTGGAAGGTGTCGGTAGAGCCCAGCGCATCCAGCAACAGATGCGCGCCGCCAGACGAGATTTCGCGAATGGCCTTCACGGCGCTGCCGGTGGCTGCATCGACGGTGAATTCCGCTCCGAGTTTGCGGGCGAGCTTGAGCTTTTCCGCGGTGATATCGACCGCGATGACGCGGGCGCCTGCCGCGGACGCGATCATTATCGCCGACAAGCCCACGCCGCCGCAGCCATGCACCGCTACCCATTCGCCCGCCGAAACACGGCCCTTGTCGACAACGGCCCGGAACGAGGTCACGAAACGGCAGCCGAGGCTGGCGGCGGTCTCAGAGGCCATGTCGTCCGGCAAACGCACGAGATTGGCGTCGGCGTAGCGCAGCGCGACGAACTCGGCGAACGATCCCCAACCGGCAAAGCCGGGCTGATACTGATCCGGGCAAACATGCTGGTTGCCCGAGGCGCACTCCCCGCAATGCCCGCAGCCGGCGACGAAGGGTACCGTCACCCGGTCGCCATCCCGCCAGCGGCGCACATCCCTTCCAACGGCAACGACGGTTCCGGCGAGTTCGTGGCCCGGAACATGCGGCAGCGCGATCGAGGTGTCGTGACCGATCCAGCCGTGCCAATCGGAACGGCACACGCCGGTTGCCTCCACCTTGACCACGACGCCATCGGGCGACGGCTCCGGATCGGGAACCGTCTCGAGTGACGGGCGCACCCCGAATTCCCGGATGACAACTGCTTTCATCACGTTTTCCTTCTGCGAACCGGCGGAGCGTATGAGCGCGAGCCCTCGCACACAAGCCGCGAAACGGAGCTATGAGATACGGGACCCCGAATGCCGCGTGTTGACTATTTGCCGGCCGCGTTTCTCACTGTGCCTCACCAGAATTCACGATCAGCAAGGGACGGAGTCGCACAATGGACATTCTGAAAATCATACTCGCGGGCGCGGCGGTTCTCGCCTACACCTCGGTTGCCATGGCGCAGCAAATTCCCGTTCAGGAAAATCGAATTGACCTTGTCCGTCCCGACGCCCCGGAACTGGCGGCATATGGCGACACCCGGATAGGCGTCCGCACGATCGAGGCCACAAATCCCGACCAGATCGACGTCGTCAACGTGACCGGCGAAGCCGACATGCCGCGCTACGACCGTCCGCTCACGCTGGAGGTCTGGTACCCGGCGGCCGACGATGCGGAGCCTTCCGACGATGCCGCCTACCAAGTGTTCCTGCGCGACGGAAAGACAGAAGCAGACATTCACGGCAAGGCCATCCGCGACGCAGAGCCGGCCGACCTCGACGCGCCGCTGCCGGTGGTCGTCATCTCGCATGGCTATCCCGGCAACAGGTACCTGTTGTTGCATCTTGCCGAGAACCTGGCGTCGAAAGGCTACGTCGCGGTTTCTGTCGACCATACCGATTCCACCTATAACGACCAGGCAATGTTCGGCTCGACGCTGGTGAACCGGCCACTCGACCAGATTTTCGCCCTGAACGAGATCGCCCTTATGAACGAAGACGAAACGAGCTTCCTCCACGGACTTGCCGACGCTTCTAACGCCGGCCTCCTCGGGTATTCGATGGGCGGATACGGGGCGGTGATCACGGCGGGGGGGGGCGTGACGCAGGCCTCCACCGAACTGTCCTGGGGCGCGCCGGCGGGAACGCTCGAAATCCACCTGGCAGGCAGCGAGACACATGAGGAACTGATCGACGAACGGTTCAAAGCCATCGTCGCGATCGCGCCATGGGGCATGGAACGCGGCTTCTGGGACGCCGAGGGTCTGGCCGGCGTGCGCAAGCCGATCTTCTTCATCGCCGGAAGCGATGACGATGTTTCCGGCTACGAGAACGGCGTCAAGGCAATCTACGAGGGCAGCGTGAACGCCGAACGCTACCTGCTGACATTCGACAACGCCAACCACAACGCCGCCGCTCCGATGCCCGCACCGGCCGAATCCTGGAAGCCTGTCGAAACCCTCGATTTCGTACCCTTCGACCATTATGCGGATGCCGTGTGGGACACGGTGCGCATGAACAACATAACCCAGCATTTCGTCACCGCGTTTTTCGGAGTTCATCTGAAGGGCAACGAGGAGATGGCGGGCTATCTCGATCTGGTGGAGAATTCCAATGACGGTGTTCATGCACTCGAGGAGGACGGGACGCAGAAGCCCGAACACACCTATTGGCGGGGATTTGCCAACCGCACAGCCAAAGGACTGAGCCTGTCGAGCGCGGCCCCCTGACCGGAACGACTCACTTGAAATATCGCGCGTGCCTCCGTTTATGAGAAACGCCATATCCGGAGACCTGCAATGCCCTCCAAGACAGAAGCCATCGCCGCGCTAAGAGCGCATGCCTCAACAGGTGCGCCGAATGACATGCGCGCCGCCTTTGCATCCGACGAAGGACGGTTCGCCGCGCATCACGCGGTGCTGGACGACATGCTGCTGGACTGGTCGAAGTGCCGGGTGAACACCGAGACGCTGGGCCTGCTGGAGGCGCTTGCAGCCGCGAGTAAAGTCGAGGAGCGCCGCGACCGAATGTTCGCCGGAGAGCGCATCAACGCCACCGAGGATCGCGCGGTTCTGCATACAGCGCTCCGCAATCGCTCCGGCGAAGCCGTGACGGTCGACGGGTCGGATGTCATGTCTGATGTCAACGCGGTGCTCGCCGCCATGGCCGATTTCTCCCACGGGATCCGCGCCGGAACGCTGACCGGCTCGAATGGCGGCGCGATCACCGATGTTGTCAATATCGGCATCGGCGGATCCGATCTCGGGCCGGCGATGGCGGTTCTCGCGCTCGCGCCCTATCACGACGGTCCGGGCTGCCATTTCGTCTCCAATGTCGACGGGGCGCATATCGCCGATACGCTGGACGGTCTCGATCCGGCGACGACTCTGTTCATCGTTGCGTCGAAAACATTCACCACCATCGAGACGATGACGAACGCGAAAACGGCGCGCAGCTGGGTCGTCAACGCGCTCGGCGAGGCCGCCGTCTCATCGCATTTCTGCGCCGTCTCCACGGCGCTCGACAAGGTCGATGCGTTCGGCATCCCCGAAGACCGCATCTTCGGGTTCTGGGACTGGGTCGGCGGACGGTATTCGCTGTGGAGCGCGATCGGCCTGCCTCTGATGCTGGCGATCGGACCGGAAAAGTTCGGCGACTTCCTCTCTGGCGGCTACGCGATGGACCGGCATTTCCGCGAGGCGCCGACACGCGAGAACCTGCCGATGATGCTGGGCCTGATCGGCTATTGGCACCGCGCCATCTGCGATTATCCTTCGCGCGCGGTAATCCCTTACGACCAGCGGCTCGCCCGCCTCCCGGTCTACCTTCAGCAACTCGACATGGAGTCGAACGGCAAGGGCGTGACGGTCACCGGCGAGCCGGTTGACGGGGTGTCCGGTCCGGTTGTCTGGGGTGAGCCGGGCACCAACGGCCAGCACGCCTTCTTCCAGCTCATCCACCAGGGGACCGACATAATTCCGGTAGAGTTCCTTGTCGCGGCGAACAGCCATGAGCCGGGACTGCGCCATCATCACGACTTGCTGCTAGCCAATTGTTTCGCCCAATCAGCGGCATTGATGGCCGGGAGGACGCTGGAGGAAGCGAAGGCGCAGATGGCGTCGAAGGGGGTCGACGGGCGAGCCATCGACGAGATCGCACCGCATCGCGTCTTCAGCGGAAACCGTCCTTCGCTGACACTCGTCTACGACAAGCTCGATCCGTTCACGCTCGGACGCATCATCGCCCTTTACGAGCACCGCGTCTTCGTCGAGGCGCAGCTCTACGGCATCAATGCATTCGACCAGTGGGGCGTCGAACTCGGCAAGGAACTCGCGACAGCGTTGCTGCCGGTCGTCGAGACCGGCGAAGGCGCAAGCGAGCGCGACGGATCCACCGCCGCCCTCGTCGCCCACGCGCGCTCCCTGTCCGGGAAATAACCGAACCGCCCGGACGCGGGGGTGTGACCTTGCGGCAAAACGCGGCTTGTCCTATCGCTCGGCGCAAAGATCGCGAGGACCTCATGACCGGAAATTCCCGCAAGACGCTGCGCAGCCAGGAATGGTTCGACAATCCCGACAATCCGGGAATGACCGCGCTCTATCTGGAGCGGTATCTGAACTACGGTCTGACCCGGGAGGAGTTGCAGTCGGGAAAGCCGATCATCGGTATCGCGCAGACGGGCTCCGATCTTTCGCCGTGCAACCGGCATCACATCGAACTCGCCAAGCGGGTGCGCGACGGGATCGTCGCGGCGGGGGGGATCCCGCTCGAATTTCCTGTGCACCCGATCCAGGAGACCGGCAAGCGGCCGACGGCAGCACTGGACCGCAACCTCGCCTATCTCTCCACGGTGGAGGTCCTTTACGGCTATCCGCTCGACGGAGTCGTGCTGACGATCGGCTGCGACAAGACCACACCCGCCATGCTGATGGCCGCCGCAACGGTCAATATTCCTGCGATCGCGCTGTCGGTTGGGCCGATGCTGAACGGCTGGCACCGGGGAGAACGCACCGGCTCCGGCACGATCGTCTGGAAATCGCGCGAGCGTCTCTCGGCGGGCGAGATCGATTACGAGGAGTTCATGGACCTCGTGGCTTCCTCGGCACCGTCCGTCGGCTACTGCAACACGATGGGAACGGCGACGACGATGAACTCGCTCGCCGAAGCGCTCGGCATGCAACTTCCCGGGTCGGCGGCCATTCCCGCGCCCTACCGCGAGCGCGGGCAGATCTCATACGAGACAGGACGGCGTATCGTAGAGATGGTCCGCGAGGATTTGAAGCCGTCTGACATCATGACGCGCGAAGCCTTCGAAAATGCCATCGTCATCAACTCGGCAATCGGCGGCTCGACCAATGCGCCGATCCACCTCAACGCGATCGCACGTCATCTCGGCGTCGGTCTGGACAATGACGACTGGCAGAAGATCGGCCACGAGATACCGCTGCTCGTCAACCTGCAACCGGCTGGCGAATATCTCGGCGAAGATTACTTCCACGCGGGCGGCGTGCCTGCCGTGGTGATGGAACTCATGAAGGCAAAGCTGCTGCCCAACCCGGACGCGATCACCGCGAACGGCCGCGGCATCGGCGACAACTGCAAGGATGTCGAAAACCTCAACGAGAATGTCATCCGCACGGTTGCCAGTCCCCTGAAGGAGCATGCCGGGTTCATCAATCTGAAGGGTTCGCTGTTCGATTCCGCGATCATGAAGACCAGCGTCATCTCGCCGGAATTCCGCGAGCGCTATCTTTCAAATCCGGACGACCCGGAAGCATTCGAAGGCCCGGTGGCCGTCTTCGACGGACCGGAGGATTACCATCACCGGATCGACGATCCGGCGGAGGGCATCGACGAAGGCACGATCCTGATCATGCGCGGGGCCGGACCGATCGGATATCCGGGCGGCGCGGAAGTGGTGAACATGCAGCCCCCGGATTACCTCATCAAACGCGGCGTGCACGCTCTGCCCTGCATCGGCGACGGCCGCCAGTCGGGCACGTCCGGATCTCCGTCGATCCTGAACGCCTCGCCGGAGGCGGCGGCGATGGGTGGCCTGGCATTGTTGAAAACCGGCGACCGGGTGCGTGTCGATCTGCGCAAGGGCGAGGCCAATATCCTGGTTTCGGACGAGGAACTGGGGGCACGGCGCAAGGCGCTGGAGGAGGCTGGCGGCTATCACTACCCCGATCACCAGACACCCTGGCAGGAAATCCAGCGCTCGATGGTCGATCAGCTCGCCAACGGCATGATCCTCAAGCCAGCAGTCAAATACCAGAAGATCGCCCAGTCAAAGGGTCTGCCGCGCGACAATCACTGATTGCGCACGGCATGTTCGCAGCCGTCAGGCGGCAGCCCTGCGAGCGGCCGACAACGAATTTCCGTCGCCGTCGAACAGGTGCAACGCCTCCGGCGCCGCGACCAGATTGACCGTTTCGCCGCGCTTGATACTCACGTCGCCGGCCAGCTTGGCGATGACCGCATCATCGTGCCCGGCAACGCGGACATAGAGCAGAGTCACCTCGCCAAGGGCCTCGACAATGTCCACCTCGCCGACGATCATCGGCTCCTCGCCCGAGGCCGCAAGCTTCAAGTCTTCCGGGCGCACGCCGAGCTTCACCGACTTTCCCTTCAGCCTGGCATCGCCAGCGAGGGGCAGATGCGCCACACCGGAGCTTGTAATATCGACGTCGATCTTCGCACCGGAGACGTCTGTCACCGTAGCCGGAAGGATATTCATCGCAGGGGAACCAATGAACTGCGCTACGAAAAGGTTCGCAGGCCGGTGATAAAGTTCCATCGGCGATCCGACCTGCTCGATGTAACCGCCGCGCAGAACCACGATGCGATCTGCCAGCGTCATCGCCTCGACCTGATCGTGGGTGACGTAAATCATCGTCGTGTCGGGCATCGTCTCGTTGAGCTTGGCAATCTCGATGCGTGTCGCAACGCGCAGCGCGGCGTCCAGATTGGAGAGGGGTTCGTCGAAGAGGAACACTTTCGGATCGCGGCAGATCGACCGGCCGATTGCCACACGCTGGCGCTGGCCGCCGGACAGGGCTTTCGGGAGACGGTCGAGATAGGGCGTCAACTGGAGGATATTCGCGGCGTTCTGCACCCGTTTGTCGATCTCGTCCTTGCTCATCTTCGCGAGCCGCAGGCCAAAGGCCATGTTGTCGTAGACCGTCATGTGCGGGTAGAGCGCGTAGGTCTGGAACACCATGGCGATGCCGCGCTGAGAAGGCGGCACGTCGTTGACGACCATTCCGTCAATTTCCAGCGTTCCGCCCGTGATCTGCTCGAGACCGGCAATGCAGCGAAGCAGCGTCGATTTTCCGCAACCGGACGGACCGACGAAGACGATGAACTCGCCCTTCTGAATGTGCAGATCGATACCGTGCAGCACCTTCACCGTGCCGTAGGCCTTCTGCACATTGGTCAGCTTCAACTCAGCCATCGCCACTCCTCCCTCGCGAGTTCCGCCGCAGCGGTTATTGAATGCGCCCGACAAATCCTCCAAGCGCCTCGAGTTTCAGGGTTTTACCCTCGAACCGTCCATTGAGCCGTGATGCCTGCATCGGCTCCGCCTCGACCCCGGGGGCGAACTCGACCGGCCCGTGAGTCAGATTAAACACACACAAGATGCGATCGCCCTCGAATTCGCGGATATAGGCGACCACATCCTCGGGCGTATCCAGAAAGCTGATGCTGCCCTTCGCGAAGACCGGATATGCGCGCCGGAACTCGAGAAAGTCGCGATAGAATTCAAACACGCTGTCGTCGCGGCCCTGCTGCGTATCGACGGCCATCGCACGGTGAATGTCCGGAACGGGAAGCCAAGGCTTTTCGGTCGAGAAACCGCCGTTGGGCAGATTGCTCGCCCACACCATCGGCGTGCGGCAGCCGTCGCGACCCTTGAATTTCGGCCAGAAGCGAATTCCGTAAGGATCTTGCAGATCCTCATAGGCTATGTCGGCTTCGGGCAGGCCGAGTTCCTCGCCCTGATAGAGACAGACCGAGCCGCGCAGGGTGAGCAGGATCGCCGTTACGATCTTCAGATAGCGGTCGGGATCGCGCTCGAATGCGCCCCAGCGGCTGGCATGACGCACAACGTCGTGGTTCGAAAACGCCCAGCAGGACCATCCGTCGGGGGCTACCTTCTCGAAAGCCTCCACCACGGCACGGATCTTCGCTGCCGAAAGGGGTTCGGGGGAAAGGAAGTCGAACGAATAACACATGTGGATGCGCCGTTCGCCGGCGGTGTATTGCGCCACGATCTCGGTCCCGCGCTGCGCATCGCCGACCTCTCCGACAGCCGCGGCAGCCGGGAACTCGTCCAGAACCGCGCGGAAGCGTTCAAGGAATTTCAGGTTTTCCGGCTGGCTCTTGTCGTAGAGATGGTCCTGGTAGTTGTAGGGATTGACGTCCGGTGCGATCGAGGCATTGCGGCCTTCGGGGGCAAGAGCCGGATTGTCCTGGAGACTTTCAGCATGAAAATAGAAATTGATCGTGTCGAGCCGGAAGCCATCCACGCCCAATTCCAACCAGAACCTGACGACGGCCAGAAGCTCGTCCTGAACTTGCGGATTATGAAAATTCAGGTCCGGCTGGCTCGCGAGGAAATTGTGCATGTAATACTGGCGGCGGCTCGTGTCCCATTCCCAGGCTGACCCACCAAAGATCGACAACCAGTTGTTGGGCGGTGACCCGTCCGGTTTCGGATCGGCCCAGACATACCAGTCGGCCTTGCTGTTCTCCTGCCCCGATCGGCTTTCCGCGAACCAGGGATGTTGGTCCGAGGTGTGAGAAATCACCAGATCGATCATCACCTTCAAACCGAGCGCGTGCGCGTCTTCGACGAGGACCCGGAAATCCTCGAGACTGCCGAACATGTGGTCAACGCCGTAATAGTCGCTGACGTCGTAACCGAAATCCTTCATCGGCGAGGTGAAGAACGGCGATATCCAGATCGCATCGGCGCCCAGATTGGCGATGTAGGGCAGCCGCTGGCGGATGCCGGTCAGATCACCAATGCCGTCGCCGTTGGAATCCTGAAAGGAACGCGGATAGATCTGGTAGATCACCGCGCCGCGCCACCAGTCGGGATCCGGCTTGACAGCCTCCTCGGGGGGCGTGGCGACGGAAGTGAAGACATTCATAAAGACACATTCCCAAATTTCTATTTCACCGAGCCGGCGAGAAGGCCGCGCACGAGATATCTCTGCATGGCGAAGAACACCACCAGAGGAACGGCGATGGACACGAAGGCGGCGGTGGCCAAGATTTCCCAGTTGCCGCCCCTCGTACCGAGCAGTTCGACGATCTGGTTGGTCATCACGGTCGTTTCCCCGGTCGCATCGATGAGGAACACCTTTGCGACGAGCAGATCGTTCCAGGTCCACAGAAACTGGAAGATCGCGAAGGAGGCGAGCGCCGGAAACGACAGCGGAAGGATGATCTTCGTGAAAATCTGGAAGTCGGTGGCGCCGTCCACCTTGGCATTCTCGATGATGTCGCGTGGCAGGCCGACCATGTAGTTGCGCAACAGGTAGACCGCCAGCGGCAAGCCGAAGCCGGTGTGGGCAAGCCAGACGCCGAGATAGCCCTTGCCGATGCCAATGCCGAGATGCAGGCGCAAGAGCGGAATGAGGGCAAGCTGCAACGGCACCACCAGGAGCGCGACGACGGCTGCAATCAGGAGGGCGCGTCCCGGAAACCGCATCCAAGCCAGTGCGTATGCGGCAAAGGCCGCGATGACGATGGGGATCACGGTTGCGGGAATGGTGACGGTCAGTGTGTTGAAGAACGCCTTGGCCATCGAGTCAGTGGTGGACCCGCTGAAGAGAATCCTCTCGTAATTCTGCAGCGTAAACTCCGGCGGCGTCTTTGCTGTGACGAAGACGCGCTCGCCGCGCCGCGAGGTCAGTTCGGCGTCGCTTTCGAGCCGATAGTCGCCATTTGCCCCAACGGTGAGACGGCCGTCGTCGCCGAGATCGGCCGTCTCGCCGGGTTCGTAAGCCGAAATGTCGCGAGACGACGTGCCCCAGGTCGAGATCGTTGCATCGGTGTTCTCATCATTGTCCGCGAACAGATTGCCGCTGACGACGAAGAGATTGCCGTCCTGCACCTGATCGGCGGCGGTGCCGGTCCGAAGTACGAGGCCCTGTTCGGCCGGGAACAGTGCGTTCCACCATCCGCTGGTGGAAATCTGGTCCGCGGTGCGGAACGACGAAATGAACAGGCCGACGGTGGGAAAGAGCCAGAGAAGCACCAGCGCCAAAACCGAAAGATGGACCGCCCATGTGAGGCCGGATTTGCTGCCTGCGATTGATGACATCCTGTCCCCCCCTCAGCGCATTTCCTTGCGCGCGTTGTAGACGTTCCAGATCAGGATCGGCGACACGAGCAGCATGATGACGATCGCGCTGGCCGAACCGACGCCCCAGTCGCTGGCGCGGAACAGCTTGTCGAACATGTAGTTCGCAAGCACCTGCGTCTCCCACTGACCGTTGGTCATGGCGAAGACGATATCGAAGACCTTGAGCACCACCAAGGTAATCGTGGTCCAGACGACGACGATCGTGCCCATGATCTGCGGCACCTTGATCTTGAAGAAGATGTCGAACGGGTTGGCGCCGTCGATGACAGCAGCTTCAACCGTTTCTTCCGGGATGCCACGAAGGGCCGCGGAGAGGATCACCATGGCAAATCCGGTCTGAATCCAGATCAGCACGACCATCAGGAAGAAGTTGTTCCAGAAGGGAATTGTCAGCCAGGTCTGCGGCTGGCCATAGGGAAGGCTTACGGTCAATAGCGAGAAGATGGACTTGACCGACAACCACAGGAGCCAAGCGCCTCCAAGCGCGACCACGGCGCGCAGCGGAATTGCCCACCACGAACCGCGTCCGCGGCGGTTTTCACCCCAAATGAGCGGTCTGAGCGAGAGATAGACGCCGTAGGCCATGAAGGCTCCGAACGCCAGAACTAGCAGCGCCGGGACAATGCGCAGGAAAAGGAACGAGAGCGGCCCGCCTTCGAAAGAGAGCCAGACAGCGTTCAGGACGCCGATCTGCTCCTGATCGGCAGCGCGTGTATCGTAGATCAGCTTGAAGATGACTGACGCGCCAACGAAGGAGATCGCCATCGGCATGAAAACCAGCGATTTGGCGATATTGCCCCAGCCGATCCGGTCCGTCAGCTGCGCGGCGAGCAGGCCGAAGGCGGTCGACGCGGCCGGAACAACGATCAGCCAGAGCATGTTGTTGCGCATGGCTTCCCAGAATTTCGGCTCACTCATCATCTGGGAATAATTGTCAAAGCCGACAAAGGCGCCGCCGGCATCACGGTCGGTGAACGACAGGCGCAACGTCTCAACGACGGGATATGCGAGATAGAGGCCGAGAGCGAAGATCGCCGGGAACAGGAAAAGCCAGGGGCGGACCATGTTCGCGCGGTTGATGTTGCGGCCCGCGTTGTCCCCGGTTGGCGGGAATATGAATCTGTCCAGTATCTGGTTCGACAGGTAGAAGTAGCCGATACAGCCGCCGACGCCGACGATGATGGTGATCAATCCCTGTAAAGCCGGATGCATGGCGTCCTCCCGATCCCCCAGTCCACATTCTGGCAGTCTGGCCGTCCGGGGCAAGGTGCCCCGAACGGTCGTGGTTCAATAAGACGAGCCTATTTGAGTGCGTCCCAGGAAGCCTGGATTTCGGCTGCGACTTCTTCAGCAGGCTTGCCGCCCGCGTAGTCGACCATGCCGGTCCAGAACGACCCGGCGCCGACACCGCCCGGCATCAGATCGGAACCGTCGAAACGGAACGTCGTCGCCGAGGTCAGGATCTCGCCGAGCGCCCGTTTGGTGTCGTCGGAATAAGTCTCGGGATTGGCCGACGTCAGCGGGGTCAGGAAGCCCTGCCCGGGGATCGCCATCCAGACCTCATGGGCAATCGGCGTCTGCAGAAACTCGATCAGGGCCTTTGCGCCCGGGCTGTCGTTGGTGATCGCGAACAGTGTTCCGGCACCGAGAAGCGGGTTGCCGAGATCCTTGCCTTCATAGGCAGGGAAATAGAAGAAATCCGCGTCCAGACCCACTTCCGTGCCTTCCGGGAAGAACGCCGGAATGAAGGATGCCTGGCGATGCATGTAGCACTGCGGCGGTACGGCGAAGAGGCCCTTCGGGCTGTCGCGGAAGTCCGTCGATGCGACAGCGCCTGCGCCGCCGGCGACAAAGTCCTCGTTGCGGGCGAACCAGCCGAACTCCTCGATCGCGCCTATGACAGCCGGATCGTCGAACGGTATCTCGTTGGTCACCCACTGGTCATAAACCTCGGGCGTCTGGGTGCGGAGCATCATGTCCTCGACCCAGTCCGTCGCCGGCCAGCCGGTGGCACCGCCGGAGCCCAGTCCTATACACCACGGGGTTTCGCCATCAGCGACGATTTGCTCGGTCAGGGCCTTCAGATCCTCCATGGTCTCCGGGACCTCGTAACCGGCATCCTCGAAGTTTTCCGGTACGTACCAAACCAGCGATTTCACGTCCGCCTTGTAGGGGAAGGCGTAGAAGGCGCCCTCGCCGTCCTTGCCCGCATATGTGCCGAGATCGACCCAAGACTGCCCAGCGGCATAGTTTTCGGCCATCCAAGAGGCCGCATCCTCGCCGAGCGGAGTCAGGAAACCGCGTCTGGCGAGATCGGCAGCCAGGCCAGGCTGTGGAAACACCGCGACGTTGGGTGCCGAACCCGCTTCCGCATCGACAACGATCTGCTGCTCGAAACTGTCCGAACCAGTGTAGCGGACGTCCGCGCCGGTCGCCGCTCCAAAGTAGGCAAGAACGGCCTCAATCGCCTGCTGATCCGGGCCAAGCCATGGCCCAAAGACCGTAACCTGCTCCCCGGCGAGATCGTTATCGGCTTTAAAGGCCTCGTAACTGTCCCAGTTAAAGGCGCCCTCGCCGACCGGGAATTGAAGGTCCTGTGCCTGCGCGGAAAGCGCAGACAGGACCAAGGCGGCAACGCCCGCCGTCAGTGTCTTCTTCATTGAAAATCCTCCCAGGATTGAAACAAGCAAGCACAAAATGATTAGGCCATTCGCACAGACAAAGCCAGTCAAAGCGCTTTGGCTACCAGACCCTTGGACTTGACGCCGACGGAGTCAAGGGAAATGTTTCCCGGTTCCCGGGTGCTCAAGAACCACGCCGCAGCGGGGTGCGGCGTAAGTCCCTCAAAGCGAAACTCTTTTTTTCGAAATTTGAAAAAATCGAGCTTACTCATTATCCAAAGCCCTTTGACTGGCCTTCGAGGAGGCAAACGTTGAACCTGAAGGAACTATCGCGAAGACTCGGCCTATCGCAGACAACAGTCAGCCGCGCCCTCAACGGGTACCCGGAAGTCAGCGAGAAGACGCGCCGGCGCGTGGCGGAATATGCCGAGCGCCTGAATTATCAGCCCAACCCGAATGCAACGCGGCTTGCGACTGGCAAGTCGAACACCATCGGCCACGTCATCCCGCTTTCCGGGCATGACATGATCAATCCGCATTTCAGCGACTTTATTGCCGGCGCGGGAGAAGTCTACAACCGTCGCGGCTACGACATGCTGATTTCGGTGGTCAACGCCGCCGAACAGTCAATGACCTACAAGACATTCCATCGCAACAAGCGTGTCGACGGGGTGATAGTCCACTCGCCGACCATTGATGACGACCGCATCGCGATGCTCAACAGGATGCGCATTCCATTCGTCGTCCATGGACGAACCGGCGACCCCGAAGACAGTTACTCCTGGGTCGACGTGGACAATGCGGATGCCTTTCAGAAGGCGACCCGCTACCTGCTGGAACTCGGTCATCGTCGCATTGCCCTGATTAACGGTCTCGAACCCATGACATTTGCTGCCCGCCGGCGGGAGGGCTACGAAGCAGCACTTGTCGGCTTTGGCCTAAAGCCGGACAAGGGACTGGTCGGCTCCGCTGAAATGATCGAGCCCAACGGGCACAAGTGGATGGGCCGGCTCCTCGATTCTCCCGCCCCGCCCACTGCCGTGCTGTGCTCAAGTATCCTGACAACGATGGGTGCAATGCGTTTGCTGCGGGAACGCGGACTGACGCCGGGGCGGGATATGTCCATCGTGGGTTATGACGATCGGCTGTCATTCCTTCCGTCGTCAGGGGAGGACAAGGCGCTGACGGCGGTGCGGTCGGGCATTCGCCTCGCCGGGAGCCATTGCGCCGACATGCTGATCGACCAGATCGAGGGCAAGACGGGAAACCGGCACCTACTGCTCGAAGCGGAATTCGTAATCGGGAACTCGACCGGCCCGGCTCCGCGAAATTAAGGCTCGCCGGCAACGCAGAGGCCCAGACCAACTGAAGGCAATCGTCCATCTGCGCTGCGGCAGGGCTGTTCCGACCCGCCAAAGAGCACGCCACCGAAACCAGATTTGGCCCGCTTGGATTTTCGCCTCGATCCATCTAGGTTCCCGCCGAAATCAAGAGGGGATATCACCACCATGAAACTGGTACGCTTCGGCCCGATCGGGCGGGAAAAACCCGGACTCGTCGACGGTTCCGGCACGATCCGCGATCTTTCCGCCCATATCGACGATATCGACGGTACGAATCTCGGCAAGGATTCCCTGGAGCGGCTCAGGTCACTCGACGTGTCGACGCTTCCCGAGGTCGATGCCTCTACCCGGCTTGGCGCGTGTGTGGGCAATATCGGAAAATTCCTCTGTATCGGCCTGAACTATTCTGACCATGCAGCGGAATCGAACCTTCAGATCCCCGAACATCCGATCCTGTTCATGAAAGCGACGTCCGCCGTTGTCGGGCCGAACGACACGGTTGAAATTCCGCGCGGCTCCAAGGCAACCGACTGGGAAGTCGAACTCGGCGTCGTCATCGGCACCAAGGCCAAATACGTCAAGAAGGAAGACGCGCTTTCCCACGTCGCCGGTTATTGCGTCATCAACGATGTCTCGGAGCGGGACTATCAGACCCGCCTCAGCGGCCAGTGGACGAAAGGAAAGTCGTGCGACACGTTCGGCCCGACCGGCCCGTGGCTTGTCACCGCCGATGAGATTCCCGATCCGCAATCGCTGGACCTTTATCTCGACGTCAACGGCAAGCGAATGCAGACAGGCACGACTGCCAAGATGATCTTCGACGTCGGGACAATCATCGAGCACCTGTCATCGCTGATGACACTACATCCCGGCGACGTGATTACCACCGGCACGCCGCCCGGCGTCGGCATGGGCATCAAGCCGGAACCCGTGTACCTCAAGCCCGGCGACACCATGGAACTGGGGATTTCCGGTCTGGGCGTGCAACGCCAAAACGTCGTCCAGGGCTGACTTTCAGGCGCCGATACCTTCACGGTTTTCCGCGGCGCGGTACACGCCGAGAATGCGGAAATGCTCCGAGAAGAAGCCGAGTTCCTCAAACGCCAGCTTGACGTTGCGGTCGTCCGGATGCCCCTCGATGTCGGCGTAGAACTGCGTTGCGAAGAACTTCCCGCCAAGCTGGTAGCTCTCCAGCTTGGTCATGTTGACGCCGTTGGTCGCAAAGCCCCCCATCGCCTTGTAGAGTGCGGCGGGAATGTTACGGACGCGGAACACGAATGTTGTCATCATCGTCTCGCCGTCCTCTGCGCGCGCGGTATAATCCTCGTTCTTAGACAGCACGACGAACCGGGTAATGTTGTTCTCGTGATCCTCGACGTTGCGGCTGAGAATATCGAGGCCGTACATCTCGGCTGCGAGTTCGGGAGCCAGCGCGGCCATTGACCTGTCGCGTGTCTCGGCAACCAGCTTGGCGGCGCCGGCCGTGTCACCGGCCACCATCGGTTTCCAGCCATTTTCGCGGATCACGTTGCGGCACTGACCGAGCGCGTGAATGTGGCTGTGCACCGTGCGAATGTCGTCTTTCCCGGCGCCGGGAAGAACCATGAGTTGGAAATGGATCGGCAGGAAATATTCACCGACGATGTGGAGGCGCGATTCCGGCAACAGATGGTGGATGTCGGCGACCCTGCCTGCGATGGTGTTTTCGATCGGAATCATGGCGAGCGCCGCGGCGCCGCTTTCGACCGCATTGAACGCATCCTCGAAAGTGGCGCATGGCATCGGCTGCATGTCCGGATACATGTTGCGGCAGGCCGTGTCCGAGTTGGCGCCGGGCTCGCCCTGAAAGGCGATGAGGTTCAATGCTTCCGTCATGTCCGTTTCCACTATGTCGCAAGAATGGCGCGAGCGCGCTCGAGGTCCGCCTGCGTATCCACGCCGAGTGGAACAGTGTCAATGATGGCGACGTGTATCGCCATGCCCGCCTCGAGCGCGCGCAGCTGCTCCAGTTTCTCGCGGGTTTCGAGCTGGGACGGCGGCAGGGCAACGAACCTCTCGAGCGCGGCGCGGCGATAGGCATACAGCCCGATGTGGTGGTAGAGCGGCCCCTCTCCCCACGGCGCGGTGGCGCGAGTGAAATACAGCGCACGCAGCAGGGTTGCGCCGAGCGGCGTACCGACGATCTTGACGACATTGGGGTTCGTCTTCTCGCGCTCGTCGGAAATCTCGGCGCCGAGCGTGGCAATATCGCAAGCCGTGTCGGCAAGGGGCTCGATCGATGCACGAATCGACGCCGCGTCGATGGTCGGCAGATCGCCCTGTACGTTGATGATAACGTCGTGGAGACGATCGGGGTCCACCATCCCGGCCGCCTCGCTGATGCGATCCGAGCCGGATGCATGATCGTCCCGTGTCATGACGGCGCGCACTCCAGCGTCCGTAACAGCGTCAAAGACGCGCGCGTCGTCAGTGGCGACGGCGACCAGGCCACAGTCGGCTTCAAGCGCCCTTTCGGCTACCTGTACGATCATCGGTTTTCCGGCAATCTCGGCGAGCGGTTTGCCCGGCAGGCGCATCGACGCCATGCGCGCCGGAATGAGAATCAGGGGATGCATTCAGTGCGGTTCCAGAGGGCGGCACGGGTGTCAAAAGGTCTCAAGGCTGCGACCTTATATGTGTTGCAAGGCCGGATCAAAAGACCTAGGTTCCGCGCGAATTCGCGCAGGGCCTCCCTGCGCGATCTTGCATGATATGGGATTTGGTTGAGCAATGAATTCGTCGAAGTTGAATATGTATGCCGGCACCTTTCTGGGTGCGGTCTTCGTCGTGATGACGGTCGGCATTCTCGGTGACGCGATTTTCCACAGCGAAGAGCCGGAACAGGAGGGCTTTGCAATCGCTGTTTCCGAAGGCGCCGCGACAACGGACGAAGGCGGCACCGAGACGGCTGGCCTTGAGCCGATCGGACCGCTGCTGGCGAGCGCTGACCCAGCGGCCGGCGAGAACGGATTCAAGAAGTGCGCGGCCTGCCATACCGTCGAAGAGGGCGGCGCCGACAAGGTCGGACCGAATCTCTGGAATATCGTCAACCGGCCCGTGGCAGCTGTGGACGGTTTCAAATATTCGTCGGCCCTTCAGGAGTTCGCCGCCGACGGTGCCGTCTGGGACTACGAGCATCTAGACGGCTTCCTGCACAAGCCAAAGAGCTACGTGCCCGGCACGGCGATGGGTTTCGCCGGCCTTTCAAAGGCCGAGGACCGCGCAGAGATGATCGCCTATCTGCGGACCCTTTCGGGCGATCCCGCCCCCCTGCCCAGCGCTGAAGCCGCCGTACCGGAGGCTGCCACGCCAGAGGCGGTAGAACAGGCAAGCGGCGAAACCTCGCCGGAACCGGCAGCCGAGACAGCGACAGCCACGGCGGAAGCGACGGACACGACGGAAGCCACCGGCGGAACTGAAACGGCCGCCGAGGGCGCCGCGGCAGGCGGCTTTGCAGCGCTGGTGGCGTCGGGAGATGTCGCAGCGGGCGAGAAAGATTTTCGCAAATGCGCGGCGTGCCACACGGTCGAGGAAGGCGGCGCCAACAAAGTCGGGCCGAACCTCTGGAATGTCGTCAACCGCCCGGTCGCCGCGCATGAGGACTACAAATATTCGCCGGCACTTCAGGAGTTTGCCGCTGGTGGCGCGGTCTGGGATTATGACAACCTCAGCGCCTTCCTTCAAAAGCCGAAGGATCTGGTGAAGGGAACGAAGATGTCGTTTGCCGGCATTCGCGATGACGAGGACAGGGCAAACATGGTCGCCTACCTGCGCAGCCTAGCAAGCGAACCCGCACCGCTGCCCTGACCAGTGACCGGCGGTGTGAACGCCGCGGGACGATTGACGATGCATAAACAGCCGGGCGCCTCGCCCGGCTTTTTTTGCCTTTGATTCCCCGCATTCGGCCTTAAGTTCGAAGGAGCAAAGGAAAAGGAGCGATCGTGCCAAACCAGAGCCTATTCGTCCATATTCTCCTCGCCGCCAGTTTCGCCCTCGCCTTACCGGGGTTTTCGAGCGCCCAGGATGGCGGATGGAGGCACGCGACCAGCCTAATCGGCGAACCGAAATACGCGGAAGGCTTCGAGCGGTTCGACTACGTCAATCCCGACGCGCCGAAGGGCGGCTCGCTGCGTCTTTCGGAAACGGGCAGCTTCGATACCCTCAATCCCATCCTTTCCAAGGGCGAAGTCGCATCAGGGCTCGGAGCGTTCGTCTACGAGACATTGATGAAAAGCTCCCTCGACGAAGTCTCTGCAGAGTACGGTCTCCTTGCTGAAGCCCTTTCCTATCCCGACGATTTTTCCGAGGTCAGCTACCGGCTGCGCGCCGATGCGCGCTGGCATGACGGCGAACCGGTCACCGCCGAAGACGTTGTCTGGTCGTTCGAAAAACTCGTCGAGTTGAACCCGCAGCGCCGCTTCTACTATCAGCACGTGACCGGCGCGGAAGCAGTCGATGAACGAACCGTGCGCTTCACCTTCGACGAGAAGGACAACAAGGAGCTTCCGCACATCGTCGGCCAGGTGCCGGTGCTTCCGAAGCATTGGTGGGAGGGCAAGGATGCCAGCGGTGAACAGCGGGACATCTCGGGTTCGACGCTGGAGCCGCCGCTCGGGTCGGGTCCGTATCGGGTTTCCGCGATGAATCCCGGATCCACGCTCACCTTCACAAGGGTGGCGGATTATTGGGGAGCCGAACTTCCCGTAAACGCCGGTCAGCATAACTTCGAGACCATCACCTACAATTACTATCGTGACCGGAACGTCGAGTTCGAAGCCTTCAAAGCCGACGAATTCGACTTCTGGAACGAGAACGAAGCCAAACGCTGGGCGACAGCCTACGATTTCCCGGCGGCGCGTGACGGGAGTATCGTGAGGGAGGAACTGGAGAACCCCTATCGGGCACAGGGCGTGCTCGTGGGGTTTGTGCCGAACCTGCGCAAACCGATGTTTCAGGATGCGAGAGTGCGCCGCGCTCTCAACCTCGTCTTTGACTTCGAGACGCTGAACAAGACAATCTTCTACGACCAGTATGAGCGGGTGGACTCGTTCTTCTACGGCACGCCTCTGCGCTGGGAGGGGTTTCCGGAAGGTCGCGAACTGGAGATTCTCGAGACGGTCCGCGACCAGGTTCCATCGGCGGTCTTTACGAAGGAATACACCAATCCGGTGAGCGGGGGCGGGCGACAACAACGGCAGAATCTGCGCGAGGCGCTGCGGCTTCTTCTGGAGGCAGGGTACGAGCAGAGCGACGGCGTGATGGTTCACAAGGAGACCGGACAGCCGCTGTCTTTCGAACTGCTTTTGAACGGTCCGACGATCGAGCGGGTAGCGCTGCCATTCGCGGAAGACCTGCGCAAGATCGGCGTGGAAATGCGGGTGCGCAGCGTCGAGCCGTCGCAATACGTCGCCCGCGCCCGGAGCCGGGACTTCGACATGATCTACACCGGCTGGGCCCAGTCGCTGTCCCCCGGAAACGAACAATTCGATTACTTCGGTTCGAAAGCAGCGGACAGCGAAGCCTCGCAAAATTTCGCGGGGATCAAGGATCCGGCGGTCGATGCGCTGATCAGGCGCGTGGTGTTCGCCAAGGACCGCGACGAACTGATCGCCGCGACGAAGGCGCTCGACAGGGTACTGATGGCCAACCAGTATGTGATCCCGAGCTACACCTCACGAGAAGCCCGGATCGCCTATTGGGACCGCTTCGCCCACCCCGAGCCGCTGCCCGAATATTCGATCGGCTTTCCGGAAATCTGGTGGTACGAGGCGGAGAAGGCCGCTGCGATCCAGTGAGATTCGGGCGGAGAGAATTTCTCGCCCTGGCAGGCGGCTTCGCCTCAAGTGCCGCCCTCCCGAAACTGTCGCTCGCCGAAAATCCGCCCGGGAGGCCGCTGCACGGGTTATCGGCTTTCGGCGACCTCGGATACGAAGCCGGGTTCAGCCATTTCCGGTACGCATCGCCGGACGCGCCCAAGGGTGGGACCTTCAATTTCCAACCTTCCTATTGGTTCTTCAATCAGAACACACAGACCTTCAACACGCTGAACAGCTTCGTGCGCCGTGGCGACGCACCGCCCCGCATGGAAAACTGCTTCGACAGCCTGATGGTCACGGCGTGGGACGAGCCGGACGCAATCTATGCCCATCTGGCCGAAAGCGTCACCATCTCTGCCGATGGCAACCGGTTCACGTTTCGATTGCGGCCGGAGGCGCGCTGGCACGATGGTTCGCCGATCACCGCCGCGGACGTCGCGTTCTCCTACAGGACGCTGAAGAAGGACGGCCACCCACAGCTCTTGCTGCCATTGCGGGTGCTCGAAGACGCGGTGGCCGAGGACGACAGGACAGCGATCCTGATTTTCGACGGGACTCAATCGGCGCAAGCAATCCTCACGATCGCGGCCACGTACCCGATCCTCTCGTCAGAATGGTACGAGCCGCGGGACTTCCTTGCCTCGACGCTCGAACCGCCGCTTGCATCCGGTCCATATCGCGTCGGCCGCTTCAGTGCCGGGAGTTTCACCGAATATGAGCGCGTCGAGAATTACTGGGCCAAGGATCTGGGCACCGTTCGCGGTCTCGATCATTTCGACACGATCCGCATCGAGTTCTATCAGGAGCGCCAAGCCGGGTTCGAAGCCTTCAAGAAGGGCAACATCACCTGGCGGGAGGAGTTCACCTCGAAGAGCTGGGTGACAGAATACGACTTTCCCGCAATCGCCGAAAAAAAGGTGGTGAAGCGGCTCTTCGACGACGAGGCCCGCCCGTCGATGCAGGCGATGGCGCTCAATCAACGCCGCGAGCGGTTCCGCGACCGCCGGGTCCGCGATGCGATCTCACGGTGTTTCGATTTCGAATGGACCAATCGCAACCTGTTCTACGAGGCCTACCAAAAGAGCCACTCACTGTTTTCCGGCTCCCCCTACGAGACGGCCGGACCACCGGTCGCCTTGGAACGGGCACTGATAGAGCGGCTCGGCGCAGCCCACGAACTGCCAGAGGGAATTTACGACGACGCCTATCAGGAAGCTCCGAGCGACGGTTCCGGGCGCGACCGGACGCGCCGGCGTACGGCCATCGGGCTTCTGAACGCTGCAGGCTGGAGCAACGACAACGGAACGCTGCGCAACGCATCGGGCGATACGCTGGACCTCGAGATCCTGATCCGGTCCAGCGTCTTTGAACGGGTGTACAATCCGTGGGTTACGACCATGCGGTCGATCGGCATCAATGCATCGCTTCGGCTCGTCGATCCGGCGCAATACCAAGCAAGAACGGCTTCATTCGATTTCGATATGGCCGGCTACGCCCTGAACTGGGAGGCGACGCCGGTGAACTCCGGATTGGAGAACGCCTTTGGCAGCGGCTCGGCAGACGTGGAGGGCTCACGCAATTGGCCCGGCACGGCCGACCCGCTGGTCGACGCAATTATTCACGAGGTGGGCGCTGCCGCCAACCGGGAGGATCACAGGACCGCGATGCGCGTGCTCGACAGGGTCTTGCGTCTGAGGCGAGACTGGATTCCTAGTTGGACATCGGCGAATCACCGTGTCGCCTACTGGGACATGTTCGGCTTCAAGGAGCCGAAGCCCGACTATTTCTGGCCGGTGGAACGGCTCTGGTGGGTCGACCAGGAAAAAGCAACGACGCTTGGAAAGGCTTGACGTGATGACATCGACCGCCGGGAGGGCCGCCTGACATGGGCGCCTATATCCTGCGCCGCCTGTTGCTCATGGTGCCGACCATATTCGGTATCATGGCGATCTCCTTCGCCGTCATCCAGTTCGCGCCGGGGGGGCCCGTCGAACGGGTGATCGCCGATCTGACCGGTCAGGGCGGGGACGCCACAGACCGCATCACGGGCGGCAGCGGCGACTTCGGCGGCCAGGAGGATCTCGGCTCCTCGGTGGAAAGCAGTTCATCATCGTCCGAATATCGCGGCGCGCAGGGTCTCGATCCGGAGTTCATCGCCGAGCTGGAAAGGCAATTCGGTTTCGATAAGCCACCGCTGCAGCGTTTCGGCCTTATGATCTGGAACTACATCCGGTTCGACTTCGGCGAGAGTTATTTCCGCGACATCGCGGTCATCGACCTGATTCTCGAAAAGATGCCGGTTTCGATCTCGCTCGGAATCTGGATCACGCTGATCTCCTACGGCATCTCGATACCGCTGGGCATCCGTAAGGCGGTGAAGGACGGCTCGACCTTCGATGTGTGGACAAGCGGGGCAATCATCGTCGCCTATGCCATTCCAGGCTTCCTGTTCGCGATCCTGCTGATCGTGCTGTTTGCGGGCGGGTCGTTCTTCGACTGGTTCCCGCTGCGCGGGCTGACATCGGACAACTGGTCCCAACTTTCCTGGCCGGCGCGCATCGTGGACTATTTCTGGCATCTGACACTCCCCTTGACCGCGATGGTGCTGTCGGCATTCGCAACGTCGACGCTGCTCACCAAAAATTCGTTCCTCGACGAGATCCGCAAGCAATACGTGATCACGGCCCGCGCCAAGGGCCTGAACGAGCGTCAGGTGCTCTACGGCCACGTGTTCCGCAATGCCATGCTGATCATCATCGCCGGTTTTCCGGGCGCGTTCATTTCAGCTTTTTTCACCGGATCTCTGCTGATTGAAACGATCTTCTCGCTCGACGGGCTCGGCCTGCTCGGCTTCAACTCCGTTGTCGGGCGCGACTACCCCGTGGTTTTCGCGACGCTCTACATCTTCTCGCTGATCGGTCTGCTGGTCGGCCTTCTCTCCGATCTGATGTACACGTGGATCGACCCGCGCATCGATTTCGAACGGAGGGACGTCTGAGAATGGATCAGTCCGCTCCCTTATCCGGCACCAAGGCGGCGACTCGCCCTGCTCGCCGGCCGTTTCTTTCGCCGCTCAATCAACGGCGCTGGCAGAACTTCAAGGCGAACCGTCGCGGCTACTGGTCGCTCTGGATTTTCCTTGCGCTTTTCATCCTGTCGATGTTCGCCGAGTTCATCGCCAATGACCGGCCAATCCTGGCGTCATACAAGGGAGAACTTCTGACGCCGGTTTTCCGGAACTATTCCGAGCGGGTGCTGTTTCCAGACGATCCGCTGGCGCTGCCGCGCATAGATTTCACCGACCCCTTCATCCAGGACGAGATCAAGGCCGAGGGCTGGATGATCTGGCCCCCGATCCGCTACTCCTACAGGACGGTCAACAAGGAAGTCCCAACCGCGGCGCCGTCGAAGCCGGCCTTTCTGTTCGACGGCCGCGAGGAACTATGCGGACGATATCTCGACGGCGTCGAGGATCCCAACTGCACTGGGGGTAACTTCAACTGGCTCGGGACCGACGACCAGGCGCGCGACGTTCTGGCACGGCTGATTTACGGGTTCCGGATATCCGTGCTTTTCGGACTGATCCTGACCGCGGCCTCAGCGGTGGTGGGCGTCACCTTCGGCGCGATCCAAGGATATTTCGGCGGCTGGACCGACCTGATTGGCCAACGGATGATCGAGATCTGGTCGTCGATGCCGGTTCTCTACCTGCTGCTGATAATCGCCGCCATCCTGCCTCCGGGATTTTGGATTCTCCTCGGAATCATGCTGCTGTTTTCGTGGGTCAGCTTCGTCGGCATCGTCCGGGCCGAATTCCTGCGCGCGCGCAACTTCGAGTATGTGAACGCGGCGCGGGCGCTCGGCGTGCGCAACAGGACGATCATGTTCCGGCATCTGCTGCCGAATGCGATGGTCGCCACGCTGACCTTCCTGCCTTTCATTCTGAACGGCTCGATAACAACGCTAACAGCGCTCGACTTTCTCGGCTTCGGCCTGCCCCCCGGCTCCGCCTCGCTTGGCGAACTGATCCTGCAGGGCAAGAACAACCTGCAGGCGCCATGGCTCGGTTTCTCCGGGTTCATCGTCATCTCGCTGATGCTGTCGCTGCTGATCTTCATCGGCGAAGCGACGCGCGACGCCTTCGATCCGAGGAAGACCTTCGCATGAGCGGAACGCCCCTTCTCTCCGTGCGAGACCTCTCCGTGGCATTCACGCAAGGTGGCGAGACCAGCGTGGCCGTCGACCGGGTATCGTTCGACATCAATGACGGCGAGACCGTCGCGCTGGTCGGCGAATCCGGATCGGGCAAGTCGGTCTCCGCCCTGTCCATCCTGAGGCTGCTGCAGTATCCGGCGGCCAGCCACCCGTCCGGCCAGGTCCTCTTCCAGGGGAAGGATCTGCTTAGCGCCCACGACAAGACCTTGCGCAAGGTCCGTGGCGACGACGTCACGATGATCTTCCAGGAACCTATGACCTCGCTCAATCCGCTTCATCCGATCGAGAGGCAGATCGGCGAAATCCTGAAACTGCACGGCGCCGGTCCGGATACCGATATCCGAGCACGCACGCTTGAGATGCTTGAGCAGGTCGGAATCCGCGACGCCGAGAAGCGGCTAAAGGCCTATCCACACCAACTGTCCGGCGGGCAACGTCAGCGCGTGATGATCGCCATGGCGCTCGCCAACCGGCCGAAGCTGCTGATCGCCGACGAGCCGACAACCGCGCTGGACGTGACGGTGCAGGCGCAGATCCTGCTGCTGCTCGACACGTTGAAGCGCGAGCACCGCATGTCGATGCTGTTCATCACCCACGATCTCGGCATTGTCCGCAAGATCGCCGACCGGGTCTGCGTCATGACAGATGGCAAGATCGTCGAAACCGGTGCGACGGAAGAGATCTTTCAGAATCCGCAGCACGACTATACCAAGCACCTTCTCGCGGCGGAGCCGAAGGGCAAGCCGATTCCGCTCAACGACAATGCGCCTGTGGTAATGACGGGCGACGGTGTCAGGGTTTGGTTCCCGATCCGAAAGGGTTTCATGCGACGCACAGTCGACAACGTAAAGGCGGTCGACGAGATCGACGTGCGCGTTCGCTCCGGACAGACCCTCGGCGTCGTCGGCGAGTCCGGCTCGGGCAAGACAACGCTCGGCCTGGCGCTGACCCGGATGATCTCGTCAGACGGACAGATCAATTTTAACGGACAGGATATCGGCGAGTACTCGTTCAGCGACATGCGGCCGCTGCGCAGCGATATCCAGATCGTCTTTCAGGATCCGTTCGGATCGCTGAGCCCGCGCATGTCGATTGCGGAAATCGTCGGAGAAGGACTGTCTATCCATGAACCTTCGTTGACGCGCGACGAACGTGACAGCCGTGTCGTCGCAGCCCTGGAGGAGGTCGGCCTCGATGCGTCAACACGGTTTCGCTATCCGCACGAATTCTCCGGCGGCCAGCGCCAGCGCATCGCCATCGCGCGCGCGATGGTGCTGAAGCCGAAATTCGTTATGCTGGACGAGCCCACCTCAGCGCTCGACATGAGCGTGCAGGCCCAGATCGTCGACCTGCTGCGCGATCTGCAGCGCAAATATGACCTTGCCTACCTGTTCATCAGCCACGACCTGAAGGTCGTGCGCGCGCTGGCGAACGAGGTGATGGTGATGCGCAACGGCAAGATCGTCGAATTCGGTCCGGCCGAGCAGATATTTGACGATCCGCAAACCGAATATACGAAGGCGCTGATGGCGGCCGCGTTCGAGATCGAAGTCGCTCCGAGCGGAGTGGTCAATGAATAGGGACGGGGAACGGGGCAAGGTTCTCCTGTCGGTCACCGGATTCGACCCCGCTGCATGGCATGACGCCCTGAAACAGGCCGCGCCGCAGCGCGACATCGTCTTGCGTGCCGACAAGGCCGGTGACCCGGACATTACCTATGCCGTGGTCTGGAAACAGCCGCCCGGCGTATTGCGCGATCTGCCGAACCTGAGGGCGGTGTTCTC
Organism: Oricola cellulosilytica; assembly: GCF_019966575.1. Lineage (GTDB taxonomy): Bacteria > Pseudomonadota > Alphaproteobacteria > Rhizobiales > Rhizobiaceae > Oricola > Oricola cellulosilytica. Next base: position 334,564 of record NZ_JAINFK010000001.1, read on the forward strand.
GATCGGCGCTGGCGTTGACCACATCTTTTCCGGGGACGAGGTTCCGGACGTGCCGATCGTGCGCGTGGTCGCTGACGACCTGACCGAACGGATGAGCGAATACGTCGTCTGGCAGGTGCTCGACCATCACCGGAAAGGCCCGCTCTACCGGGAGCAGCAATCGAAGACGATCTGGCATGAGGTGCGAATGCAACCGGCTGCCAAGGAAGTGTCGGTCGGCATTCTCGGCCTTGGCACGCTTGGACGCGACGCCGCCAACAAGCTGCGGATGCTCGGTTTCAAGGTTGCCGGTTGGAGCCGAACGCCGAAGCAAATGGAGGGCGTGCAAACATATGCGGGCCGGTCTGGGTTGGACGAATTCCTCGCCGTGAGCGATGTCGTGGTCTGCCTGCTGCCGCTTACACAAGAGACACATGGCATTCTGTCAGCGTCATTCTTCGAAAAGATGAAGCGGCATGGCGCACTTGGCGCGCCGGTGCTGATCAATGCCGGGCGCGGCGGCCTGCAGGTCGAGACCGACATCATCGAGGCGCTGGACGCGGGACGGCTCGGCGCGGTGACGCTCGATGTCTTTCAGACGGAGCCGCTTCCTGCGGACAGTTCCCTGTGGCGTCACCCGAATATAACGATTACGCCGCATTGCGCGGCAACCTCCGACCCGAGGGCGCTTGTTCCGCCGATGGTCGCGCAGATGGACGCGCACGATGCGGGCAAGCCGCTGGTCAATCTCGTTGACCGAGAAGCCGGCTACTGACCAAGGACCGAACGCGGCATAATGTTCCTGCAAGCCAAGAGGCACTGGAATGGCCACGACACCGGACGCAACGTTGCCGATCACAGGGAAGGTGTTCATCGCATGTAGCCTCGACGGCTTCATCGCACGTGAGAACGGCGACATAGACTGGCTGAACCGCTATCCCGATACGGGCGACGATTATGGCTACGCCAGCTTCATGGATACGGTCGACGGTCTCGTCATGGGACGCGCCAGCTATGAAGGTGTGCTTCGCTTCGAAGACTGGCCATACACCAAACCTGTGGTGGTTTTGTCGTCCAGCCTGGACGACACGTCCGTACCACCCAGATTGAGGGGGAAGGTTCGCATCAGCAACCGTACACCGCGCGCCATCATGCAGGAGTTGGCGAAGGAGGGGTGGCGAGCCGCATATGTCGACGGAGGCAGGTTGATCCAGTCCTTCCTCGCCGAAAGGCTGATCGGCGAAATGACCATCACGCAGATTCCTGTGCTGCTTGGACGCGGCCGACGCCTGTTCGGTGTGGTGGAACAGGATATCGAACTTTTCCTGGAAGAAACGCGCCGGTACCCGGCCGGCTTCGTCCAGTCGCGGTACCGGGTCGGAACATGATTCCAATCAGGGGCGACGCACGCTTGTCGGGCGGCCGTACAGCGGCTCGATCCGGGCGATGGCGTCGTCCAGCGATTCAAGCGCCACGGTCATCGTGCTGCCGTTCGCGTGCAACATGTGACGAGCGTCAGTCATGATCCCGACATGGCCTTTCCAGAAGACGAGGTCGCCGCGTCTCAATCTGCTGTAGCCGTCCTTCGTCTCGATAGACTCGCCGATGCTCGCCTCCTGCATATCGGTGTCGCGTAGAACCGTTCTGCCTGTCATATGCATGGGCAGTTGCACGAGACCGGAGCAGTCGATCCCGAAAGCCGTCGTCCCGCCCCAGAGGTAGGGTGTGTGGAGCAGCGTCTCAGCGACGGCAACATAGTCCTTCGCCGGCTTATCGATGGCTGCTAGATGCGACTCGATGATCGCCGAACCGTCCGCCAGCACGGCGTACCGGTTTCCGCGGCGCTCTTCAGATCTGCTTACACAAACGGCCGACCCCATCGACAGGACTTGTCTCGGCGGCGAGCGGAGCTCCGGCTCCGAGTAGAGGAAGGTGCGCGGCGCCGTCACGCGATGGGTCGCGGCTGGCACTTCTTCTCCCAAGGAGGCAGAGCGCACATAACCGACATAGCCGTCGCGTTCGCCCTGAACCCACGCCCAGCCGTCCTGCGCATCGAAGACGCGAACGCCGTCGCCGAGCAGGAACTGGGTGTCGAGCCCCGCATCCCCGGACGGATCACGCCGGACGTCGCAGACCGGGACGACAACAACCGATTTCCGGCCTTCCACGAAACGAGGTGCCTCGACCAAACCCCGAAGACGGGCATCAGCGAGATCCTCCCGAAAGGCATTGAGGCGGCGGTCCAGGCCCTGCGTTTCGGCGATGGCGGTCACAATGGCAACTCCGCGGCCTTTCCGATTATCACGTCCGCGAAACGTTCAAGATAAAGTGCGCCATCCACGGTGCGCGAAATCACCACGTTGCGCTTGTCACGCGGGTCGCGATGTCGTGAGACGAGCTTGCGCGCACCCATCGAGTCGAGCGCGCGGGTAATCACCGGCTTGGTCACATTCAGCTTCGCCGCGAGCCCGCGCACAGTGTGCGGTGGAGGCTCGAGATAGATGGACAGCAATATCGCGCTCTGGCGCAAGGTGAGATCGGGCGCATCGTCCCGCACTTCGGAAACTGCGACGTGATGCCACAAAGCGAGCGCCTGACTCGGGCGCAACCGGATCGACATGATACCGCCAACGAACTTGTTTCGGTTCCGGCACAATACTTGTGAAACAGGGAAAAGCCAATCAGTTCCGCGTTACCCCATAACGCTGGCGAAGGGCCGCGAAGATGGCCCGGATGGCGTGCGCCTCACCGCCGACAGGCGCATGCGGCTTTGCGACCGGATTCCACGCAAAGATGTCGAAATGCGCCCAGCTTTTTGCGCCGGTCACAAATTGCTGGAGGAACAGGGCGGCCGTCACCGATCCGGCAAAGCCATCCGTGGTCACGTTGCAGAGATCCGCGACGCCGGAGGACAGACCGCGTAGATAGGGCGCCCACAAGGGCAATCTCCAAACCGGGTCGTGTTCAATCAGCGATGCGGCGGAGAGACTGTCGGCGAACGCGTCGTCGGTCGTAAAGAACGGAGGAACGTCGGGGCCGAGGGCGACACGCGCGGCGCCCGTCAGGGTCGCCATGTCGAGGATCATGTCGGGTTTCTCCTCGTCTGCGAGCGCGATCGCGTCAGCGAGCACAAGCCGCCCTTCAGCGTCCGTATTGCCGATCTCGACGGTCAATCCCTTGCGGCTGCGATAGATGTCGCCCGGGCGAAACGCGCTGCCCGAGATCGCGTTCTCCACCGCCGGGATGAGCACACGCAAGCGAACGTCGAGGCGTGCGTCAATGACCAGTCTGGCGAGCGCCAGAATGTTCGCTGCGCCGCCCATGTCCTTCTTCATATTCCTCATGCCGCTCGCCGGCTTGATGTCGAGGCCTCCACTGTCGAAGCTGACGCCCTTTCCTACCAGCGTGAGACGGGGCGCGCCGCGTCGTCCCCAGCGCATGTCGATCAGGCGAGGTGCAGATTGCGAAGCCTGACCCACCGCATGAATCAACGGGAAGTTCTTCTTCTGAAGTTCGCCGCCCTTCACCACGCGGACGGACATCTTGCGGTCCTTTGCGACCAGCCGCGCCGCCGCCTCGATTCCGTCCGGGCCGAGATCGTTGGCCGGCGTATTGACGAGATCGCGCGCGAGCCAGACCGCTTCCGCCAGCGCGACAAGCTCCGACCGATCAAGGGAACCGTCGAGAATCAGGCTGGGCCGTTCCTCCGGGAATTTGCGATAGCGCGCAAAGCGGTAAGCTCCCATCAGGAACCCGAGCGATGCGAGGCGGATGTCGGCGGTGGACGGGCTGTCGAAGAACCAGTCTCCGGCCGGCAATTTCGACGCCAGCGCACCGGACACGAACGGATCATCGCCGTCGCCCAGACCCAGTACAGCCCCGGCTATGCCTCCGGGCTTTCTGTCTGGAACGACCAGCACGGTTCCAGCGCCGGCCTTGAAGGCGCTTGCATCGACCCAGTCCTGAACAGACGTTTCCAGTTCCGACGCTGCGCCCGCCCGCATGAGCCAGATAGGTTTCGCATTCTTTCGCGTGGTTTTCTCGGGTTTGAGAACGTCGGTAAGCATTGTTTTTCCGTGGTTGGACGCATCACGAATATGCGCGTTGCGATCGGGGGTCTTAACGATGCGTTAGGGTTAACAGAATATTTCTGTTTCGAAAGAACATCTTATCGTCGGCAGTTATGTTCGGAAAACCACTGCCCCGGGAGCGAAGCATGGAACCAACTTCAGGCAAAGCCCTCGCCGGGCCCTATGCGCGGAGAACGGCGCGCACCCCAGTCAGGTTCCTGGCCGTCCTGTTGGCCGCGACGGCCGTAACGGCATGCGCCAACCGGTCGCTGACCACCGGCTCCATCAACCGCAGCGCTCAGAAGCCGGTCGAGCAGTTGACCGCTGTGGAACTTCAGAGTGCCTTGGGCTCATACTCCAAGGCTTATGAGCGCGACCCGAAGGACAAGAACGTCGCGATGGCCTTCGCTTCGGTTCTGCGCATGAACGACCGCAACGAACAGGCGCTCGCCGTGATGCGCAAGGCTGCTATCGACCATCCTAAGGACCGGGATGTGCTGGCCGCCTATGGCAAGGCGCTGGCAAGCGCCGGCCAGTTCAACGCCGCGCTCGACGCCATCCAGCGCGCCCAGGATCCGACCCAACCCGACTGGCGACTGCTGTCTGCCGAAGGCGCGATTTACGATCAGACGAGCCGCCCCACTGAAGCGCGGGACCGGTATCAAAAGGCCCTCACGCTGCGGCCGGGCGAGCCAACGATTCTCTCCAACATGGGAATGAGCCACTTGCTGGAGGGCAGTCTTCCGCAAGCGGAAACCTACCTGCGAGAAGCGGCAGGACATCCGGCAGCCGACAGCCGAGTTCGGCAGAATCTTGCGCTCGTTATCGGATTGCAGGGACGTTTCGACGAGGCTCAGACCATTGCGCGCAATGAACTCTCACCTGAACAGGCGCAGGCCAATATTGCCTATCTGCGCGAGATGCTGTCGCAGCAGAACGCTTGGAACCTGATTGAGCAGGAGGAAAAGGAAAAGGCCGCCCAGTAGCCCTCGCGCAGGCCCACCTCGTTCACCTTAGCCAAAGCCAGCCGATGCTGGAAAGCGCGAGCAACCAGACGCCAATGATGACTACCGCCGCGGTCCTGCTGACCGGTCTGCCTTCTGCCGAAGCTGCCGACCGACGGTGTTCATCCAGAAGGTGCGGCGGGATCATTCGGATCGCCAGCCAGATTCCCAGGGGAACTATCACGATATCGTCGAGGTAGCCGAGCAGGGGAATGAAATCGGGAATCAGGTCGATCGGCGATAATGCATATGCGGCGACAAGAGCCGCGACCGTCTTCGCCGCATACGGCACCCGCGGATCACGCCCTGCCAGATAGAGCGCATGTATCTCGCGCTTGAGAGATCGAGCCCAGTCCTTGAGGGGAAATGCCATCTGCCAGCCGCCGGAATGAGCCGCGATCGCCAACGCAGATCAGAAGATGCCGCCGCGCTGCGAAATCTGAATGCCGGCCGGCCCTAGAATGACCCCAAACAGGACCGGCAGGAAGAACAGGATCATCGGAACCGTCAATTTGGGCGGGAGGGCCGCAGCCTTCTTCTCGGCCTCGTTCATTCTCTGGTCCCGGCTTTCGGCCGCAAGCACCCGGAGCGCCTGTCCGACCGGCGTTCCGTACCGCTCAGCCTGAATTAGCGCCTGGGAGACGGATTTGACGCTTTCGAGACCAGTCCTGTTCGCCAGGTTTTCATAGGCCAAACGGCGCTCCTGCAGAAAGGAAAGCTCCGCGCCGACGAGAACCAGTTCCTCTGCCAAGGGAATGGATTGCGTTCCGATTTCCTCCGATACCTTGCGAAACGCAGCCTCGATGGACATTCCAGATTCCACACAGATCAGCATCAGATCAAGTGCGTCAGGCCAAGCCTTCTTGATGGACGTCTTGCGCTTGCCGGCCTTGTTGGAAATGTAGATGTTCGGCGAATAAAAGCCGAGGTAGGCGAAACCAATGCAGGCCAGCAAACGTATGGCGGTCGGCTGTTCGGAGAGCCCGCCGAGACCAAACACGTACAGCAAGGCGACAATCAGGAAAGCGAAGGGCAGGACCAGCCGGAGAAACAGAAACACATTGAGCGGCTGTTGACCTCTGAACCCGGCGGCGCGCAGCTTTTCGATTGTCGCTGCGTCGGCGAGCGCCTTCTTCAGGTCCAGCCGCTCGACAACGGACCGCATGCCCCCGCTTTTCGCCTCCATACGAAGCGAGCCGCGATTCTGCTGTTTCTCGGAAGCTAGACGCGCGCGCTCCCGCGCCCGGATTTCATCGCGCTCGGTCGCTACGGTCTTCATCCGGGAACGGAGTTCATTGCCCCCCAGCAGTGGCGTGAGGAGCGTAAACAACGTCGCGAACACACTGATTGAAACCAGAATAGCCACGACGAATTGCGGCGAGGTGAGGAGTTCGACGATACCGTCAGACATGGCCGTTCACACCTCGAAGTTGATCATCTGGCGCATAACGAACACGCCAATGGCCATCCACACAGCGGACACGCCGAGGATCATATAACCCGTGTTCGTCGTGAACAGCAGCATGATGTAGGCGGGGCTGGTCAAGTAGACGAGTCCCGTGACTATAAAGGGCAGCGCGGCAATGATTGCCGCGGAGGCCTTCGCCTCCATCGACATGGCCGCAACCTTCGCCTTCATCTTCTTGCGGTCCCGCAGCACGCGCGACAAATTCCCAAGAGCTTCGGCGAGATTACCACCGGCGCTGGCCTGAATCTGGATGACGATTGCAAAGAAGTTGGCTTCGGGCAAAGGCATCGACTGATACATGCGCCCACACGCCTCCGGGGTGCTAAGACCTAGTTGCTGTGCCTCGACAATCCGCCGGAACTCGGCCTTCACCGGTTCGCGGGCTTCCGCGGCGATCAACCGCAAGCCGTCATTGAGCGGAAGACCGGATTTGATGGCGCGGACGATAACGTCGATCGCATTCGGAAATTCGTTCAGAAACGCTTTCATGCGGCGATTGCGCAAGAAGCCTACCGCCCAGCGCGGAACACCGACCGTTCCGACAAAAAAGACTCCGACAAGATAGAGAAACGGAACGCCAACCATCGCCATAAGAAGCGACAGAGCGGCACCACTGACCACCGAATAAAGATAGAATTGCTTGGTATCGATGCGCAGTCCGGCCTGCGTCAGCATCTGTTTCAATGACGGGCGTGTGGCGCCTTGCTCGCGCTTGGCGTTACGCTCTTCCAGTTCGCTGAGCGAATCCTGGATCTGCTTCTTTCGCTTGGCGCCTTCCGAGGCCCGATCGATAACCGCCTTGCGTGAGGCCGTATCAGTTTTCTGCGTCCTGATATTGGCGAGACGCCTCTTTTTCTTCTGTTCGTTTTCAATGTCCGTCAAGAACAGCGCGTAGAGAACGCCGCCGGCCGCAAGCCCGGCGAGAGCGATCATCGCGACGACGGAAACGGGTAGACCGAAGATCACCATTCCGGTCGACCTCGCAGGTTGTACCGAACGCGGATCACGAGCCTGCTACCTCCATCGAATCGAGCGCGGCAGCAAGCCTTTGCTCCTCGTTGTAGTAACGGGCGCGGTCCCACATCGCCGGACGGCCAACGCCGGTGGAACGGTGCTTGCCGATGATGCGGCCGGATGCGTCCTCACCCTCCATGTCGTAGACCATGAGATCCTGGGTGATGATGACGTCACCCTCCATTCCGATCACCTCGGTGACGTGGGTGATGCGCCGTGATCCGTCGCGCAGCCTGGCCGCCTGCACGATAATGTCGACTGACCCGACGATGATCTCGCGGACGGTCTTCTGCGGCAGCGTGAAGCCACCCATCGCGATCATCGATTCCATACGGCTCAGACATTCGCGGGGGGTATTCGCGTGGATCGTGCCCATGGAACCGTCATGGCCAGTGTTCATCGCCTGAAGCAGGTCAAACACTTCAGGTCCACGCACCTCACCGACGATAATCCGTTCGGGACGCATGCGCAGGCAGTTCCTGACGAGATCACGCATGGTTATCTCACCCTCGCCCTCAAGATTCGGCGGGCGGGTTTCGAGACGAACCACATGCGGCTGCTGAAGCTGGAGTTCCGCAGAATCCTCGCAGGTGATGATGCGCTCGTCCCCGTCGATATAACGTGTCAGACAGTTCAGGAGAGTTGTCTTACCAGAGCCCGTACCGCCGGAAATGACGACGTTGCAGCGTACACGGCCAATGATCTGAAGCAGCGTCGCGCCCTCAGGCGATATCGATCCGAAGTTTACCAGCTGATCGAGGGTCAGCTTGTCCTTCTTGAATTTACGAATCGTCAGTGCAGTGCCGTCGATAGCAAGCGGCGGTGCAATGACGTTCACACGCGAGCCGTCGGGCAGTCGCGCATCGCAAATTGGGCTGGACTCATCGACACGTCGCCCGACCTGGCTGACGATCCGCTGACAAATGTTGAGCAATTGCTGATTGTCACGGAACCGGATGTCCGCATCGACCACCTTGCCATTTACCTCAATGAAGGCGTGTTCGGCGCCGTTGATCATGATGTCGGCAATATCATCGCGAGCCAGCAACGGCTCAAGCGGACCATAGCCGAGAACATCATTGCAGATATCGTCGAGCAGTTCCTCCTGCTCGGAAATCGACATCGCGAAATTCTTGATCGCGATAATGTCATTGACGATATCGCGGATTTCCTCGCGCGCGCTCTCCGAGTCCAGCTTGGCGAGCTGCGAAAGATCGATGGTTTCGATCAGCGCGGAAAACACCTGCATCTTGGTGTCGTAATACACGTCGTTGCGCTGCGTTTTCGCACGCGGCTTGTCTGGGCCGGGCGCGGAATAGCGCGCCGACGAGGCCCGCGCCGCAGTCGACATGGCCTCAGGGGGCTTCGGCAAGGGAACCTCGCCTGATTGCGGCTCGCGAGCCGGTTTTTCATTGGCAGCGGCCGACGCCTCGGATTCCGGCTCCGACCAATCCAGCTTTTCCGGTGCTGGTTCAGCCGTGCGAGCCGGACCGCCGAACGATCCACCCGATCCGCCGCTGCCTTTTTTTCCGAACATCAATCCGTTCCGCTACTGGGCCTTGCCAGGCCTACTTTTTCTTCAATTTCGATAATATTCCCTGAAGGCCGGATTTGGGCTTCTCCCGCACCACGCCCCTCCCTGTAACCACGTGGGCAATGTCGGAAAGATTTGCGACGATCGGGCTTGCCGCGTCCGTTTCGGCCAGCATGCGACCGTTGTTTGAAGCTGTGCCGAACAGATGTGCGTCAAACGGGATGATCGCAATCGGCTCGATCCCGAGTGGTTCAGCGAAATCGTCAGGGGCGATTTCCGGACGCTTTGGCGTGCCCACCTGATTGATTATCAGGCGTGGCGCAGGATCATTTGGACGAAGTTTCTTTAGGGTGTCGATCAGGTTTTTGGTATTGCGCAAATTCGCCAGTTCCGGTGCCGCGACGATGACCACCTCGTCGGCGCGCTCCAGCGTCCGCTTGGTCCAGCCATTCCAGACATGCGGGACGTCGAGCACGACACACGGTGCCGTGCGCTGCGCCACGTCGACCAGTTGCGAAAACGCGTCGGGATCGAAATCATACACCTTGTCAAGCATCGAGGGGGCGGCGAGAAGAGAGAGATTTTCGGCGCAACTGGCGAGCAGACGATCAAGATAGACCTCATCGATGCGATCGGAAGAAAATACCGCTTCGGCGATACCCTGCGCCGGATCCTGATCGAAATTGATGTTGGCCGTGCCGAACGGCAAGTCCATATCGGCGATAACCACCTGGCTCTGAAAAAGCGTCGAGATGGCCCATGAGACATTGTGCGCAATGGTGGAGGAGCCAACCCCGCCCTTGGCCCCGACAAAAGCCACCGTCTTGCCCAGCGGATCGGCATCCGGGTCAACGAACAATGTGCTAACGACGTTCATTAGATCGGCAATGGCGACCGGTGCTACGATATACTCCGAGATGCCGTTCCTGATCAGCTCGCGATAGAGCGTCACGTCATTCTGATGGCCGACGATGACGACCTTCGTGCTCGGGTCGCAGACTTCGGCCAGATCGTTCAGATCACGAAAAAGGGCATCCGGCGAGGATGTCGTTTCGATGATGATCAGATTGGGCGTCGGTGCGGTCTGGTAAAACTCCACGGCAGCACGGATGCCTCCCATATACACCCGCGTCTGGGCTTTGGCCATTCTACGATCCTCGCCCATGCGACCGACCGGAGCCGCAACGCCCTCCGACTCGCAAAAGGCCTGGATCGAAATGCGGGGAACCGGCCGTACGTCGTCCAAGGAGGCGATGTCACCCGCCTCGTCCGGGGCGTTGGCATTTAATTCTTCGCTGAAGGCTGCGTCTGACATGCTTTTCCTTCCCGCCTAGTAGGCGACCTCGGATGCGGCGCCGCGAGGCCCGGATTGATAACCTTCGATGACAGCAGCCCGTTGAATCGCGTCGATCTGGCTTGTCTCGCGCGGCCCCATCAAATCAACCGGATTGGCGATTATCGCCGCCAAGTTGCTTTGCGTCGCGCATCCGTAATTGTAATAATGGCGGTTCTCTGCCGTTTTGCTCAGATCCGCGGGCCAGTTGCCGCAAGGCGCTGTCGACGCCGCGACCGCATTGTATGACAGACGAACCGGCGCCGCCGGCCCGTAAGCGCCGGCGTCGTAATGCTGCACGATCACACGGCCCCGGGCCGCGCCGCCATCGGCGATGGCTTGAATGATCTGCGGCCGGACGAAGTCGACGGCGTGGGCATTCGGGGAGCCGGTGGGCATCATCAGGTAAAGAGATCCGGTCCCCGCACTTGCAAACGCCGATGCGAAGGCCCGAATGTTGCTCTTGACCGGAATGTTCAGTTCACGCTGGCCGGATGCAATCGGCACATCGAGCGTCTGTTCCTTTTCCGACAGAATGATCGGGTGCCGCGTACGGTAATCATCGGGAAGCCCGCTCACCTGGATGGGATCGGCGGTATTGCAAGCTGCGGTCGTCGCCGCAACCGCCAAGACACCAGCGGTCCTGACAAATGCTTTGATACTCATCGAGCCCACTCCTATTTGTAAATGAAGCCGACCGCGCCATGGTAACGGCCCTTCGGCAAATCTTTCTGAACGGTGCCGTATATGCGGTTAACCCGTCCGAGAAGGTTGGCGGTCCGGTCACTCGGCGGCGCGAAATTATCGGTCGGCAAAGCGATCTGGTTAGGCGCGACCGGCCGGACGAGATAGGGGGTGACCATGATGACCAATTCGGATTCGTTGCGAACGTAATCGCGGCTGCGGAACAGCCTGCCCAGCACCGGCACCTTCGAGAGGCCCGGGAACCCGCTTATGACCTGACGGACATCATCGCGTATCAGCCCGGCTATCATCATCGCGCCGCCGGACGGCAGTTCTACGGTCGTGTCCGCAAGACGCTTGCGAAGAGAAAGCACGTTGGTGGACGGTCCGCCTGCCACCCCGATGCTGAGCGGGACGGTGCCTTCTACCGTCGGTTCCGATACGGATGTCCGTACCTTGAGGCTGATCCGTCCAGGCGCGAGGACGACAGGGGTGAACTCCAGGCCGATCCCGTAATCGAGCGTCTCAATATCGTACGTGATGCCATCCTCGCCGGAGGTCGATCCCTTGATGATGTTGTACTCCCCGCCGACGCGGAACACCGCTTTCTCGCCCGAGATGGCTGTCAGGGTAGGCGATGCGAGCGTCTTCATGACGCCGGCCTCCTCCATCGCGCGGAAATAGGCATCGATCTCAACACCGCCGATCGATGCACCAAGACCGAAGCCACTGTTGGAGAGCGGTTTACCCAAGGCACCTGCGATACCTTCCGAAATTCCCGAGAAGGTGATTCCGTTGTTCGCCGCTGTCCCGTTGCCGATGATGTTGACGCCCAGTTGCTTCATCACGGAACGCTGCACTTCCGCGACTGTCACCTTGAGCGTGACCTGATCCCCGCCGACGATATCGAGAAGATTGACGATCTGGCTGTTGCCACGACGGAAGAAGAAGCTGAAACCGTCGCTGGTGGCGTCGCCGCCCTTGACGAAGATCTCTGCGAGCTGCCCTGCCTTGGCGGCGTCCTGCGGCGTCTGAACGGTGCCGGTCAGAACGATATTGTCGTTGATGATCTCGGTCTTGATTGAAGAATCGGGGATGAACCGGGCGAGGTACCGGTCAAGGCCCGACACGTCGCGCTCGACCCGGAGATCGAGGCTGACCACCTGCTTGCCGGCGCGGTCAAAGATGAAGATGTTGGTCTCGCCGACTTCCTTGCCGAACAGGTAGATCCGGCGAGCCGTGCGCGTGACCGCATCCGCGACTTCCGGGTTGGCGACGAGGATGTCATGCGCATCGACCGGGAGGTCGAGCACGATGGATTTGTTCAAGCCGAGCGAAACCCGCTCGCTTCCGCTTGTGTCACGGCCAACCTTGATGATGCTGCTCGCCTTCGCGTCCGTTAGGAATCCGGCGGTACGCTCTGCAGGCAGAATTGCTAGAAAGCTGAATGCGACACCCGCCAAGGCGAGGGATCTGGCGAGACGGGTGAGACACATGGCCGGAAGGTCCCTTTTTGCTGGTTTAGCGTCAAAGCGAGAGAGATTACGGATCATCGTGTCTGTACCTCGCTGCGCTGGCCCGATTTGATCACGGTGATCGCGCCGCCGCTGGCGGCCGCGCCGCTAAGAAGGTGCTCCGCCCCCTTGTCGCCGCCGTTCGTATCGACGTCACGCACTGAGCGCAGAGCCAGCGTCAGGCGGTCCGCCATCTGTTGCGCCACGGTGATAATCTCTGCCTGTCGAGGGGTGAGTTGGAGGGTCGCGGTCTGACCCACCTGAACAAGCCGACCGTTCTCGTCCTCACGGATGGTCTGGTCGATCGCCAACACCCGGATGTTTTCGAGAATGGTCTCGGTGACGAAGCTGCCTTCGCGGCCCGGCGGGCGCGTGGTCATTATAACGTCAACGTAATCGTCCGGAAGAATGAAGCCACCGGCGGAGGTATCCGCGGCGATCGCGGTGGCGACAGCGCGCTTTCCGGGCGGCAGGATGGAAGACATGAAGCTCTGATCCGGGCCGAGCAGCTTTATCGAACGAACGGGCTCCCCCTGCGCAATCGTCGAGCGGACCACTGAGCCGGTGAGTTCCATGATCGCTTCGGGTCTGACGGATCGGGTAATAAAATCGGGCGAGAGCGAGCCGACCGGCCAGTCCTGCCAGCGCAGTTGCCCGTCCAATGCCGTCCCCGTGGGAATGGTCTTGCTGGCGACGAGCACCTCGTCCAGTTCGATGGCGGGCGCAACCTCGGCTACTTCCGCAACTTGTGTTTGGGAAGGCGACGCCATGTTCATGGCGATATATCCCGCAACGCCGGCAGAAAGAATCGCTATCAATAGAATGACAATACGCTTCGACATGACGATACCCGCTTTCCGGATCTATTCCGGACCTCTTGGCGGCATCTTTCGAGTGCAATGGTGTAATTACGGTTAATGAGGCCGTAATTGTCTTGCTTAACGGAGCGTGAATATCCGGAGTGGGTTATGTCATCCGGCGAAATGGGCGAGTGCCCATCGCATTGCGGAGGTCTCTGGGAACGCCCACAATCCGCCAATCCCGAGTGCGACGCCGTAAGGAACATCCTTCTCGTCGATCATGCGACGCAGCATCGGGACCTCGCCGGCGTAAACCGCAAGGGTTGATGTGCGGAAAAGCACCAGGAAAAGTGTGAACGCCCCACCGGCGACTGTCGAGATCAACAGGTAGTCGACGAGCGCCGGGCCGAACCCCATCCACAGGCCCGTGCTGGCGAGAAGTTTGGCGTCGCCACCACCCATTGATCCGGCTGCAAAAAGCGCGAATGTGACGGCCAGAACCAGCGCGAAAGCTGCCAGATGCATGCCGAACTCCAGCCAGCCAATGCCGATGAACGGCGCGACGAGCAGGAAGCTCCCGATCAGGGCGAGCGAGACGCGGTTGCTGATCGTCATCGTGAAAATGTCGGACAGCGCCGCGAATATCATCGAAAAGGGAAAGACGACCATGACAATGGCGGCAATCATTGTGACCTCACTGCGGTACCATCCGCACCCTAGCGCCAGCGCACTGAAAATTCGGTAAACCGGGCGCCGGGAGAACGTTGCAAAAGCAAAGGCCCGCCTCCGGAATGAAGGCGGGCCTTTGTGTGATCGCTATCTGCCGCCTGTCGGCGGGAGCGAGATCAGGCAGTCGTGCCGACCTTCGTAGCAATTGCGTCGAACTTGGCGTTCAGGTTGGAACCGAGCGTGGTAGCACCGGCAATGATCGCGACGGCGATCAGTGCGGCAATGAGACCGTATTCAATAGCGGTCGCACCCGACTCGTCTTTCAGGAAACGTGCAAACATGGTTGAACTCCTATTCTCGTTTTCACAGCACCCCCGTCAACGCTCATTGGTGGCGCCGATCGGATGAGGGGAAACTACAGGGGTCCCATTGCCACTGGCTTAAGGAACACGGTTGCCAAACCGTTAAGAGAACAAACGACGTGAAATGGTGAACGAAGAGTTGACGTTCGGTCAGCTACGCCGGTTGGCCGCGTTCGCGAACCAGCATTCCCCGAAGCAAGGGTCGGCCCTCAATCTGCCGCAATCCGCGCGCAATGGGCGGGAGAGGCGATACCGGGCGCCAAGGCGGCGTGCGGATAGGGATCGTGAGGATTCCAAATCAAGGCAGCTCTGCCGGCGAAAGGCCGGCCGCAGACGGGCCGCCTCGAACCTAACCTCTATCAAAAAAGGTATTCGCCGATGCGCGTTCTCGTCACTGGTGCGGTTGTTGCCGCCACGCTTTTCCTCTCGTCCGCACTCTCACCGGCCATCGCCGACACGGTTACCGCCAAGGTGAAGCTGTGGAACGCCGAGACGAAAATTCTGACCCTGGATTCAAACGAGGAGTTCCCGATCGATGCAGGCGTTGAACTGCCGGAAGACCTGAAAGTGGGCGACACCGTCACGATCGACTACTCCTCGACGGAAGACGGTGTCACCGCAGTGTTCTCGGTCAAGAAGGCCGGCTGACCGCAGCTTCCATGACAAAACCTCCCGCGCGTCTGACCGGAAGCGCGGGAGGTGACCTTGTTACCGCCGCGGCGGGAGATCGTCCTTAGCGGGTGACGCTCGCCTGCTGCAGGAGTTCGACGCACTCGGCGTCCTTCTTCTCTTCCAGAAGGGTTTTTGCCTCTTCACTCATCAGCACGGTGCGCTTGAGTTCCCGCTCGCTGACGAACCAGGATTCATAGGGCTCCGACAACTCTTCCTCGCCGCCGACATAAACGAAGGAACCGTCCGCCATTGCCAGGATCAGCGGTTCCTTTGCGGCGGCCGCGGCGATCTGGCCGCGATTTTTCTCGCGCTCGTCGCGCAGGCTGGAGACGCCCTTGTCGAGTTCGTCCAGCATCGACTGGCAATTGCCGGTCCCGGCGGTCTGGATGTCATCGACCGGCTTGTCGCCGGTGCCGGTATCGTCAACCTGCGTTCCGGCTTCCACCAGCGCTTCGTCGGCGGCTTCCATCTCGCCCTCGCTTGGCTGCTGGGCCTTGGCTTGCGCACCACCCGCGTCCGGAACTTTCGCCGCAGCATCCTCGCCGACGACAACCTTGGTGCTGCCGGCCGGTGCGGCATTGTCCTGCGCCAGAGCCAAGGTGGAGACGCTGATCAGCGCAGCCGGAATGAGGGAAAAGAGGGTGGTTTTCTTCGCGGTGCGCATCGTCATCGTCTCCTCGGAAATGCGTCAGGTACAGCGTTTGAACGTGCACCCACGCAAATGGTTCCGGCGAACGCCGCCCGGCGAGGAGAGCCGGTTCGATCGCGATCGGAGCGGGCGCCGGGCCGAAGTCAGCCTTCGGCGCTGGCTCCGGGGCGCCGGATAAAGGACTTGTAGATATAACCCTGCCGGCCCTCATAGACGACCGCGCACCAGTGTTCGCAATCGTCCTGCGCCATGATGGAGGCGTTGGCGGGCACCACCGTGAGGACGGCGGCGTCGTTGTCGGGGCCGGCGCGCATGTTGACCCAACCGGCCGTCTGGCTCTGGGTCAGATCATGGCGGTGCGGCGGCGCTTCGGCGGGCGTCGACGCGACCTCGAAATTCTCCGCGCCCTCGGACGCCAGCTTTTCCTCGATCTCGGCGATGTCGCTCTCCGTCTCGGCGATCTCGACGCGCCCGGTGGAGCCCTCGCCCGCGATCATCGCCGATGCGAGCGGGGAGATCGAGCCGGTGCGCGAGGCGTCAACCTCTTCCCGGGCACCCGGCTGCGCGGGCGCGAGGCGCGCGAAGGCCGTGTCGACGCGTTCAGCCGCCGGTAGCGTTCTTGCCGGCGACCCGAACCGCGCGGACCCGGAGGGCAGCGCCCCGATTTCTTCCGTGAGCGCAACCGGTGCGGGTTGCGGCGTCTCCGGTTCGGCCGCCGGCGCGTCGGGCTCGGCCCGGGCAAGCGCAACGGGCCTTTCGGGTTCGCTCGCCGGTTTACTTGCCGCCTCGCCTGCCGGTTGGGCCGGCGTCTGCGCAACCTCTTGCTCGGGCGCCTGCTGCCGGTCCGCGGCCGCCGCCGCCCGGATTTCGGCAGGGGGCGCGACCGGGGCCTGGCGCGCCACGGCCATGGCGACGACCGCAACGGCCGCAACCCCGGCAATCGCAAACACGCCGGTGCGGCGCGGATTGCCTCCCGCCGCTCCGTCCGCCTGACCTGCAATTCCAGGCCTCGTGCCGTCCGCCACGCGGCCGGTCATCCCGTTCAACGCTCTACGCATGATCTTACCCCACGCAATTCTGTCGTGCGGCAGGCCGGCGCCCCTTCCGCGCCGCCGCCGCATCCCGAAAAAAGCAGCTAACCGCCGATATCCGCCCGGAATCGGGCATAACCGGCGAGAAACGTTCACTTTCGGAGTCGTTCGAAAACGCCGCGTGATTGGGGCCGCGTGCTTGCGAAGAGGGGAAAAGCGCCCCTCAATGCCCGGTCTTCGTCGCGGGCATCAGCGAAGTAGCGACGGCCGGGTGGGGTGTCCGGTCTCGTGCAACTGTACCCCCACCCAGCCGTCGCTAACTCGCTGCCGCTCACAAGCTCCGGCAATCCCTCCCCACAAGGGGGAGGGAAAGGCCGACTGGCCGTCGGCCACTCTTGGCCGCGCACGCGCAGCCGTCTCGCGCCAGCGAGACTGGCGTGAGCGAATGAACTGGAAGACGGGCGGCCGGGGGATCGCTCATCTGATTTTGGTTACGTGCGTTCCACAGGACCGCCCGCTCGGCGTTCTTGCGGCTTCAGTCCCCGCGGCGCCGTCTCCGTGAGAGAGAGGCTTCCCGCCGGTAGAACCCGGGGCCGATCCACTCACGGAGAAACGCCCCGGGCCGGGCGGGTCGGTGGAGTTTCAATCGCAAGCGGCGAGCCGCTGTCCGATTTTCCCTTCGTAAGCGGCAAGCCGCTGTCCGGGATCCACACGCCGCGAACCATCATGCCGCCCTGCCGTGGAGGTTCACCACCAAAACCGCGACACTCCCTCGCGGCCCGACAGGCACCGTTCCCCTCCCCGCTGCCGGTGCGCATCCGGGCTTCCAACGAGAGGACAGCACCGAGGATACCGCAGCGCCAAGAGGTGTTGATAAGTTTCTGGCGGAAAAATACGAAAGCCGCGTCCTTTCAAAGGGTTGGGCGGAAGGCGGCGAAAAAGTTATCGACATTTTGCCCCCTCTCCGGCCCTTCGGGCCACCTCTCCCCCGCTTCGCAGGGGAGAGGAAAGGCGCGGCGTGTGACGAGAGTCGGGGAGGATGTCGGGGGAGGTCCTCGTCACGCGGCGCGGCGCGGGCCTCAGAACCGGCGGGCGCGCTCCCAGACCGGGGCGGCGTTGGGGTGGGCGAAGACGCGGGAGCGCTCGCGGCCGCCGGGATGGATCGGCTCGAGAACGATGGCGCGGGCGGCGGTAAAGGTCTTGTGCGGGGTCATGGCGGGTCTCCTCCTGGATCGGTTGCCGGGAGCGAGACTGCCAACAGCGCGTTTCCGCCGTGTGTCGGGCGGGAAAGCGAAATGTTTCGATTGTTTCTGCGAGTGGCGGGGGATCTATCTCGCCCCTGATGGGCGAGAAAGCAAAATCAACGTCTTGGCGTTGGCCAAGCGTTAGATTTTGCAAGAGCGGGGGTTTTTGTCTCGATAATTGATGACCCCCTCTCTGGCAAAAACCAAGGGCTTAGCTTTAGCTAAACCCGGGAATTCAACTGGCGCTCCGCTATGGCTACGCGCGTTCGTCGCTCCAATCGACAAATCGTTGTCGATTGGCCGGCTGCGCCGACCGCTTCTCACCGTCGCTGGCGGGCCAGTTCTTCGTCCCGCCCTTAAGCTCCTCGCCAACGGCTCGTCGCTGGCGGGCCAGTTCTTCGTCCCGCCCTTAAGCTCCTCGCCAACGGCTCGTCGCTGGCGGGCCCCTATTGCCCGCGCAGCTCGTCCACGATCTTCTGCATGGCGACGGCGTCGTTGGAGAAGATCCACTCCACCTCGCGGTTGATCTCGCGGCAGAGGCAATTGCGCGAGGCGACGAAGCCGGTGCCGACGCGGCGGCCCTCGGCCTCGTGCGCGCGCCTGATCGCGCCGTTCAGCAGAAGATAGTGGCCGGTGATGCCGCCATAGGGGGTGCCGAGCGTGCGCCGGTGAATTTCCGCCATGTTTTCGAGCGCCACCGACAGGCAGCAGGAACGGGGCTCGATGCCGAGCGTCTCGAACAGGCCGGGGTCGAGCGCCAGGATGTGGTAGTCCCGGCCCGGTTCCAGCCCGGCGAGATGCTCGCGCAATATCCGTTTCTGGCTTTCGATTTCAGGAAAAATTTCCGCCTTCAGTTCCAGCATCAGATGGGTGTTGCCGCCGAAGCGTGTCACAAGTTCTGCGAGCGACGGCACGTCGGGCACGGCGGCGCGCAGTTCGGCAAACGTCACGTCGGCGGCCGTCACTTTCGGCCCGAAGACGCGCGCGGTATCGGGATCGTGGATGAGGACGGGGACGAGGTCGGCCGTCCAGCGGATATCGGTCTCGATGCCCCAGACGCCGCCCGCCCGCGCCGCCTCGAAGGCGGCAAGCGTGTTCTCGCGTGCGGTGGTGTTTTTGTCATGCTGGCCGCGATGCGAGACAATTTTACACTGTTCCATCGCCGCGTTGCACGGCTTTCGGCGCGGCACCGCCGCCATGACAAGATCGGCGGCGGCCTGGGCGGTGTTGCTGAGCCAGTGTTTCAAGCGGCGTGTCCCCGTGGGTCAAGGCGGCGAGGATAGCATGGGCGGGAATGGCGGGCTGCATACCCCCCCCCTTTGCGTAGCGGACTCGCATACAGGTAATTGCGTATCTTCGCCCCCTCTCTGCCTCGCCATTCGCCGGGCTCATGGCTCAACACCTCTCCCCCATTCTCCATGAGGGAGAGGAATCGCCCGCGCCGCCATCGCGCCTTTCCTCGCCCCTGCGAAGCGGGGGGTCTGAGAGGTCCGCGTCCCATACCACCCTTCGTCATCCTCGGGCTTGACCCGAGGATCCACGGACCAAAGGCGCCGTCCAGCCATGGATCCTCGGGTCAAGCCCGAGGATGACGACCTTTGGTTGAGCTTCAGGGCCAGCCGCAGACATCGAGACACGCGCCATCGCCGCCGCGTCTCGCCGGAACGCAGCCCGCCAATCCGCAGGTGCGGGCAGCGGCTATGAGGTGTTCAAGGCGTCCAGCGCGCGGATGCGCCGGCAGAGGGTTTTCGCGTTCACCGGCTCGCCGTGCGGCAGACGGGGCGCGTGGAAGGGCGCGGTTTCAGGGGGTTGGAATGCGGGCGGGTGGGATTTCTCCACCGTCGCCGACTAACCGCCCTTGCGCACCTGCCAGGCCATCCAGGCGAGCGCCGCGCCTTCGCTCAGAAGCTGGATGCCGACGAGGAGGCCGAGCAGCTAGGCGGCGGTGACCGGCATCTGCGCGAACAGGATCACGCCGAGGCCAAGGCCGACGATACCGGAGCCGAGGATCCAGCCCCAGTGCGGGAAGGGACGTGTGGTGAGTGCGAAGACGATCTTCGCCATGCCGCCGACGATGAAGAAGACGATCAGCGACAGGGCGCCCGAGATCAGCTGCAGCCAGAAATGCGGCACGTGGCGCCCACCGATCAGCCCCGTCCTCTGCAATATGCCGGCGCCTTCGTCGCGGCGCTCGAATATGCAAGCGAGCGCGCCGGGCGAAACCGCGATGATCGGCGCGACGTGGACTTCAACCCCTCGACCGCTGTCGCCACCGTGCTCACCGGTGCGCTCGTACATATGGGGAGTGGAAAGAGGGCGACGCCGCGGGCAGAGCCCGCGGTGAGCTTTGAAGCGGAGGATTTTGGGGGACGTGGTGTGACAGAATATGCGGTAGCGAGATGGACGCGCGGCGATCTAAATATTTAAGTCTCCAGCCTTCACCGGCCTTCGTGGTGCTGGTTTATAACGTTGCAGCAGCAATGCTTCTCATTGATAATGACGAATGATTTTTTGGACCTTGGCAGCGGTACTATATGACGCCTGAAATTATCTTTTTAGGTTTCTGCAATCGCGCCGAACTGAATCGGGAGCGCACAAGCTGGAATGTTATTGGCTTATCTAATTTATCATTTTCCAGCCTATTTCCGACGCGAGGTGCTCGTTTTATGGCGTTTTCGGTGGATACTGAGATCAAAGAAAAGGAGGTAAAGATAGGAATATACGACTCTTTAGAAAAGAAAGTCACTTCCCTGAATTTTCGCATTGAAGAAAAGACAGCCAAAAGCACTGATGCTCTCGACCCAATAGGGGAAAGAAGCTTTGTACTAACAGGCGGTCGCTGGCAAACTGTATTTTTGCCTACTGCCCAAGGTGACTTTTTAATTCCGAGACCAGGGATCTATTTTCTGAAGCAGTAAAAAGATAACAAAACTACAGAAGTGGGACATTTTCAACTCGTACATGTTACGCCACCTCCATTAACCCCCGAAAGGATTGAAGCAATCAAGAGTGACCCGCATTCAAGTAAATCCGTGCGCGTCAATGTGAAGTGTCGGGAGTGCGGTTCCGAATACAAAACTTACTTCGGACTTGAAAGAAATGAGGCGACTGAAAATGATCGGTGGAAATGGGCGGCTGAGATCGAGGACGAATCAGAATTTAGGTGTTCGTGCGGCAAGACCGTCTATCCGCTCAAATACATGAAAACAGGCCTTCAGGGATTGCTCGGAAAGCCGGTTTCGGAGGAAGAAGTCGAAATCACTCCGCTTTACGAAGGGACCGCCTTGCGTCGCGTGCGAGAGGACTTCCTCGATTTGATAAACTCGAATCCAAAAGAAGAAATCGTTCAAAAATTCATCCAGAAAAACCCTATTTTATTACATATGTTTTCGGCCAAAAAGATCATAGAAAAACCCACGATAGGAACTAAATACTATGCAGATTTTGCGATCTTAGATTCGCGTAACGATTTAATTCTCATAGAAATAGAACGCCCCAACACTCGCCTCATGAAGAAGGACGGACACCGGTCGCAAGAGCTCATACACGCATTTGATCAAGTTGGTGATTGGAAAATCCGCTTTGAAGAACATAGAATTTCTATTCTCGACGAAATCGGTGTAAGTCCAAGCGAAGTCAACAATGTCCGTGGCGCTGTAATCGCTGGTCGTGAAAAGGGGGCAGACGCTTCTCATCTAAGAGCGCTCAAGATGCGCCGCAACGATGATCTTCTTGTTATGACGTATGATGATATTATAGGCGCAATGGACACTCTGATCACAGAAATCGAGCGGCGATAGAGAAAAAGACTGCACTCTCCACCAGCTACCTCCCAAGTTTAGACAAGACCCCTCTCTTGCGATTTCTGGCACTTAGCCGTCGGCTAAGACGCTGAAATCGCTTTCTCCCCCACCAAGGGGGAGAGTCGGGCCGGGTCCCCTCTGCTCCGCAGCGTCCCGGCGTTCGCACGCTCGCGACGATTCACTGGATCGTCGCGTCGGGCAAATGCCCGAACGCTACTCACTCACCCACCTTCAGCACCTGGATAAACGCCTCCTGCGGGATCTCGACCTTGCCGAACTGGCGCATGCGCTTCTTGCCCTCCTTTTGCTTGTCGAGGAGCTTGCGCTTTCTTGAGACGTCGCCGCCGTAGCATTTGGCGGTGACGTCCTTGCGCATCGCCGAGATGGTCTCGCGCGCGACGACCTTGCCGCCGATCGCCGCCTGGATCGGGATCTTGAACATGTGGCGGGGGATCAGATCCTTCAGCTTCTCGCACATCAGCCGGCCGCGCTTTTCGGCCGCGGCGCGGTGGACGAGCATGGAGAGCGCGTCGACCGGCTCCTCGTTGACGAGGATCTGCATCTTGACGAGATCGCCCTCGCGGTAGCCGTGCAGCGCGTAGTCGAAAGAGGCGTAGCCCTTGGAGATCGACTTCAGCCGGTCGTAGAAATCGAACACGACCTCGTTGAGCGGCAACTCATAGGTGACCATGGCGCGCGCGCCAACATAGGACAGGTCGGTCTGGATGCCGCGGCGCTCCTGGCAGAGCTGCAGGATGTTGCCGAGATACTCGTCCGGGGTCAGGATGGTCGCCTTGATCCACGGCTCCTCGATGGAGGCGATCTTGACGACGTCGGGCATGTCGGCCGGATTGTGCATCTCGGTGGTCGAGCCGTCCGTCATGTTCATGCGGTAGACGACCGACGGGGCGGTGGCGATCAGGTCGAGGTCGAACTCGCGGGAGAGGCGCTCCTGGATGATTTCCAGATGCAGCAGGCCGAGGAAGCCGCAGCGGAAGCCGAAGCCGAGCGCGGCGGAGGTCTCCATCTCGAACGAGAACGACGCGTCGTTGAGGCGCAGCTTGCCGATGGCGGAGCGCAGATCCTCGAAATCGTCGGCATCGACCGGGAACAGGCCGCAGAACACGACCGGCTGGGCCGGCTTGAAGCCCGGCAGCATGGCGGCGGTCGGCTTCTTGTCCTCGGTGATGGTGTCGCCGACGCGGGTGTCGGCCACTTCCTTGATGGACGCGGTGAAAACGCCGAGCTCGCCGGGGCCGAGTTCCGGCACGACGACAAGCTTGGGGGTCAGCACGCCGACCCGGTCGACCGGGTATCGGGCGTCGGTGCCCATCATGCGGATGGTCTGGCCCTTCCTCATGACGCCGTCGATCACGCGGACCAGCACGATCACGCCGAGATAGGCGTCGTACCATGAATCGACCAGCATGGCCTTCAGCGGCGCGGCGCGGTCGCCCTCCTTCGGCGGCGGCAATTTCGTGACGATGGCTTCGAGCACGTCCTCGACGCCCTGCCCGGTCTTGGCCGAGATCAGGAGCGCGTCGGAGGCATCGAGGCCGATGACCTCCTCGATCTGTTCCTTGACGCGGTCGGGCTCGGCGGCGGGGAGATCGGCCTTGTTGAGGACGGTGACGATCTCGTGGTCGGCGTCGATCGCCTGGTAGACGTTGGCGAGCGTCTGCGCCTCGACGCCCTGCGACGCGTCGACGACGAGCAGCGAACCCTCGCAGGCGCGAAGCGAGCGCGACACCTCGTAGGCGAAGTCGACATGGCCGGGCGTGTCGATCAGGTTGAGGACGTAATGCTGGCCGTCCTTCGCGTCGTATTCGAGGCGCACGGTGTTGGCCTTGATGGTGATGCCGCGCTCGCGCTCGATGTCCATCGAGTCGAGCACCTGCTCCTTCATCTCGCGCTCCTCCAGCGATCCGGTCATCTGGATCAACCGGTCGGCAAGGGTCGACTTTCCGTGATCGATATGGGCGACGATGGAGAAGTTGCGGATGTTTTTCAGGGGTGTCTCGGTCATGGCGCCCATATAGGCGGAATGGGCGCGGGCGGGAAGCGGAGATTTGCGGCGAAGGCAACGCCAGGGGTGCTTCGTGCGCGCCACCGGCGAAAACGCCGGAAAGCAACGGACTCTAGCTTCCCGTTTCACATTTTATTGAGAGATTTCGCCCTATCGTGGGTGCTTGCCACACCGGGAGCGAACCGTGCGTTATTTTTTCACCCTTTTCCTCATCATTTCACAGATCTTCGCGATCGGATCGGTCCAGGCCGGATCGAACAACTGGACGGTCGAGCGCGTCAGCCGCACGGCCATGTATACGCTGGATACCGGCAAGACGTGGCGGATGGTGAAAACCGGCATGACGCTGCCGGATCGGGCCTGGGTCAACACCGGCAGCGGGGCCAAGGTGCTGCTGAAGCGCGGCAAGGACACGATCATGGTCGGTCCGAACACCATGGCCGCCGCCTTCAAGAACGGTAGCAGCAAGACGAAGGTGCATCAGGGCTTCGGCAAGGTCGAAATCGATGTCCAGAAGCGTGGCTACGACCACATGGCCGTGCAGACGCCGTTCATGGCCGCCGTGGTCAAGGGGACGAAATTCTCGGTGACCTCCAACAAGAGAACAAGCACCCTTTCGGTGGAGCGTGGTCTCGTCGAGGTGACCGACAGGGCCAGCGGCCGGGTCGCCAGCGTCGGTGCCGGCGGCCAGGCCTCCTCCCACGCGTCCGGCCAGGGCGGATTGAGCGTGTCGGGACGGAACGCCTCGGTCACCGCCAGCGCGGCGAGCCCTGCTGCGGGCAACTCCGGCAAGTCAGGCAAATCCGGCAAAGGGCAAGGCAAGGACGCCAAGGGCGAGAGCGGGAAGAGCGGTAAAGGCGGAAAGAGCGGCAAGGGCAAGAGCGGCGACGATGGTGACGAGAGTGACGAGAGTGACGATGGTGACGATGGTGACGATGGTGACGATGGTGACGATGGTGACGATGGTGCAGGAAGGAGCAACAGCGGCAAAGGCAACAGCGGCAAAGGCCGCGGCGACGATGGCCACGATGGCGACGACGACTAAGGGGCAGCCAATCTTCGTGCCCCGCGGAACCGGCTAAGTGTTCGCCCGCCCCTACATCGCGCTGCTGTTTTTCTTCGGGATGGCGGCGGTTCAGGCCGCGGGTCTGCTCAATCCAACCGACAGGTCGCTCGCCGACCTGCGGTTCGGTCTCCTCTCGAGGGAAGCGTCAGGCGAGATCGCGTTCGCCGCGATAGACAAGCAGAGCCTGGACGCGATCGGCACATGGCCATGGCCGCGCGAGATCCATGCGCGATTGATCGACCGGCTGGTCGAGGCGGGAGCGTCGGAAATCGTCCTCGATATCGACTTCTCGACCCCCTCCGTTCCCGAGCAGGACCGCTACCTTGCCGCGAGTATCGCAAACGCGGAAGGCCGCGTCGTCCTACCGGCCTTCCTGCAGAAAACGTCCGCAAGCGGCGCGGGAAGCGAACCGCGTCTGACAACCCCGCTCGAGATGTTCACCCGCGACGCCTGGCTCGGCACGGTGAATGTTTACCCGGATCCCGACAGCATCGTGCGGCGTTTCCCGCGGGGTCAGATGGCGGATGGCGAATTCGTGCAATCGATTCCTGCGATGATCGCCGGCTCGCCTATCGAAAAGCAGACCGCGATTGCTGTGGATTTCGGCCTGGATCTCAGTTCCATACCGGTCGTGAGCGTCGCTGACATCCTGCGGACGGACAGCGTTGCCGCGGCGATGGAAGGCAAGACCGTCATTATCGGCGCGTATGCCGCCGAATTGCGCGACACCTACGCGGTTCCGCGCCATGGCTTCATTCCCGGGGCGGTGCTGCAGATAATCGCCGCCGAGACGGAACTGGCCGGCAGGGATCTCGTCTTCGTCAAAGACTTCGCCGTCACGCTGTTCACGTTCGGCATGCTGGCGTTGATTTTTCTCGCGAACCGGCGCCGGGACATCTTCCTCACCGGTCTTTCCCTGGCAACCCTTGTAGCCGGAGCGGAATTGCTCGCCGGTTTCCTTTACGTCAAATTTGCAGTCGTGGTGCCGACCGCGATCATTCATCTGTCGGCGATCGTGGCATTCAGTGTCGCGGCGCTAGCCGCCAGCGAATTCTTTCGGTCGATGCTTGCCGAGCTTTCCATCGAATCGCGAAACACCAAAATGCTGCTGAAAGAGGTTTTCCGGGAGAACTTCGACGCGATCGTCGTCCTCGACGAGTCTGGCAACATCCTCCAGAGCAGCAAGGCATCGAGCGAGATCTTCGGCATCGATCGATCCGTAACAGCGGCGAACCTTACCGACGCAAGCCTCCTGCCCGACCAGATCGTGCGGGAATGCCGCGAGGCCCTAGCTGCACGAAAAAAGGACCGAAACCTGCCCGCGTCCGTTCGCCAGGCCGAAATCCGCGCTCCTGACGGGTCCCGAAGGTGGGTGGAATATTCAATCGGCGTGATTCAGCCAAAACGCGCACGTTCCCTCAAGAAGGGCGGCGGGGATGCCGATGCGCCGCTGGTGGCCTGCATCACCGCGCGTGACATCACGAAGCGACGGAATCTGGAAAGCCGGCTGCGCTGGGTATCGATGAATGATGAATTGACACGTTCGCAGCGCCGTCATGCGTTCATCGCTTCCGTCGACAAGTTCCTTGAACGTGAGCGGACACTGCCAGCCGGGTTCACCGTGGTCGCCGTCAACCTGCATCGGTTCAAGACGGTCAACGTCTCCCTAGGGCGCCCGGCCGGGGACGCCGTGCTGAAACAAGTGGCGGAGCGGATCGCGGCGTTCTCCGCGAGCGCGGACTCAGTCGCACGACTGGGAGGCGATACTTTCGCGGTGCTGATTACCTCGACGCCCACAGCTGAAACAGCCAGTGCGGCGTGCCAAAAGCTGATCGAGCATTTGCGCCAACCCTACCCCGTCACCCGCGGGGAATGCCACATCGGCATTCAGGCGGGCGCCTTCTTCGGCGGCCCCGGCACGCTCGGAGCGCTGAACGCCGAACAACTTCTCGGCAATGCTGAAGCGGCGCTCGACGAGGCCCGTACAAACGGCGGGTCACGGGTTGTCTTCTTCGACAGTGAACTTGCGGAAGCACGCACACGCAGCCGGGTGATCGAACGCGATCTCTGGTCGGCGATCGAGACATCGCAGATCACGCTGGCGTACCAGATGATAGTCACGCCTGAAGACCGCCGGGCAATGGGTGCCGAGGCGCTGGTGCGGTGGGAACATCCTGAACTCGGCAAGGTTGGCCCGGACGAGTTTATTCCGATCGCCGAAGCGAACGGCCTGATCGACTCGCTCGGACGATGGGTTTTGCGCCAAGCATGCCGGGACGCGGCCGGTTGGCATCACGATCTCGGCGTCTCGGTGAACCTCGCGCCGCAGCAGTTGCAGAACGGTGACATTCTATCGGAGGTGACCAGCGCGCTCGCTGCCTCAGGTCTGGCCCCCGAACGCCTCACCCTCGAGATCGTCGAGAGCGAGTGGCTCGAGATGTCCGGCACACTTCTCGACAGTATTCGCGCATTGAAGGGCCTGGGTGTCACGTTCGCTCTTGACGACTTCGGAACCGGCTATGCGGGGATCGGCTATCTGTCGAAGCTGCCCTTCGACAAGATCAAGATTGACCGCCAGTTCACTATGGGTATCGACGAAGCGCCCGAAGCGCGCGGAGTCGTACAGGCAGTGAAATCACTCGCCGACGCCTTCGGCATGACCGTCGTATGCGAAGGCGTAGAAAACGAGAGCCACGAGGCATTCATCCGCTCGATCGGCTGCCAGGAAGCGCAGGGCTATTTCTATCAGCGACCCCTGCCGAAGGAGCAGTTCGAAGCGGCTGCCCTCAAGGCGATGTCGCCCACCGCCGAACGTGCCACTCGCAAATCCGCTTGAACAATTCGCGCGGTTCAGCATTTATCGAGTGTCGTCCATATCGGCCCGGGAGGCCCTCCATGACTGCCAAAGCAATTACGCGCACCGCGATCCTCGCAACCGCGTTGGTGGCGCTTTCCGCCTGCGCCAACACGATCCGCGGCCTCGGCCAGGATACGGCCAATGCGGTCAACGCAACTCAGGGCGCCGCCTCAAACGTGGTGCAGGCTGCCAAGTAGGCTCACAGATATCGGCGTGGATGACGCGCCTCAGCCGTCATAGCGGTCGCGCCGGCGCAGCCAGGCCATCGTGTATTCCTGACCTTCCTCTTGCCTTCCCAGTGGTGTCAAGTCGAGGATGTTATAGGCTCCGTTGATGATGTCGAGGCCCCGCGCATAGGTGGAATAGGCGTGGCCAATTCCGCCATCCTTCAAACGGAGGAAGGCGCTAAGGCCGGGCATTTCCTCGCCAAACACCTTGCCGGAATAATTGTAACCCCGGCCGGTGGGGTCGCTCTTGCCCGGAAATGTCACTGCGAAATCCCGGCTGAAGCTCCCATCGCGCGACGAAACCCAGCGGAAGGACCAGCCCATCCGCTGACGATACTCGATGAGCTTTTCGAGCGGCGCGTTCGAGACGGCGCAAAAGGCGGTGTCGCGAGCGGAAAGATGGACGTCTATGCCGTCAAAGTTGTCGGCCCAGAAGGAGCAGCTCGGGCAACCTTCCTCCCAGTCGGGGCCGAACATGAAATGGTAGACCACAAGCTGGCGGCGACCACCGAACAGGCCGGCAAGCGATGTCTCGCCGGTTTCGGTATCGAACGCATAGGCATCGTCGACACGCACCATCGGCATTTCGCGGCGGGCGCGCGAAAGTGCGTCGCGGTCGCGGGTGAAGGCCTTTTCCCTAGCGAGAAGGCTCTTGCGAGCTTCAATCCACTCTTCCCGTGAAACCAGATTTTCCATTACTGCCTCCAAACCGGCGTCCTGAAATGGCGCGTCAATAAATTCAACTATGTGGTTGAATATCATCTGGCCGGCCGTTAGTCAACCATTCGGTTGAGTAGACGCGTCAGCAGGACCCTGCCTTTCCATGGAAAGAAAACGCGAGTCGTGCGTTGTGTTTCCTGAAAAACACACGGGAACCCTACTCATGGACATCATCCGCATTCTGCTCGCCATCATCCTCCCGCCGGTCGGCGTCTTCCTCCAGGTCGGCCTCGGCCTGCATTTCTGGCTCAACATCCTGCTCACCCTGCTCGGTTACCTTCCCGGCATCATCCACGCGCTGTGGATCATCCTGAGACGATGAGCAGCGCGGCTGAATATGACGGAAGCGCGCCGGTTCCGACCACCGGCCGTATGGCAGAACTCGATGCAATCGCGGATCTGCTCGACACCAAGTGGCGGATCCCGGGCACCGGCATCCGGTTCGGAGTCGATGCGCTGGCCGGCCTCATTCCAGGCGCGGGCGATGCGGCAACGGGTTTGGTATCGGCCTACATCATCTACAAGGGCGCCCGGCTCGGCGCCTCGTCGGGCGTGATAGGACGGATGGTCGCCAACACCGCGATCGACACCGTTGTCGGATCGGTGCCGGTGCTGGGCTCGGTCTTCGATCTGTTCTTCAAGGCGAACCGCAGGAACATGCGGCTGCTCAGAAGACATCTGGAAGGGCAGGACAGCCGCCGCCTTAGAAACCGCTGAACATTCGGTGCCGGCCATGAACGCGGCTCCCGGCGAACGCCCGCGCATCTTGCGCTGTCTCCGACCGCCGGGATCCGGGTGTGAAGCCTAAAGGGTCACAATCTAGGTATCGGCGACCTTCGCAGGCTCGATTTGCCGTGGCTCCGCATCCCCGGCCTCTTCCTCCGTGCGCCATTCAACCTGCTTGTAGTCGAAGCCGTATTTCAGCGTCGGTTTGACGATCTCGAAATAGGGCGACAAGTCGAAATCTCGGGGGGTGAAGAGGGAGTGGTGGCGAATCTGCAAAATTTCCCTGCGGGAGTATTCGGACGCCGCCCGCATGCGGCCGGGTATGACCTCGACTTCCGGCAGTATGGGATAACGGATCGACTGGAACGCCTGGGCGATCAGCGAGGAGCAGATGGCGCGCGTCGGGTCGCCCGAACCGAACTGGATCATGCGTCTGCGCCAGCGGACGGGAACGGGCGGGGTCGGGAAGAAATAGCGCAGCATGTCGAGCACGTTCTTGTTGTCGTATTTCAGACCGATCCTCTGGATCATGAAGTCGACGACGACCTTCTGATCGGCTGGCGATAGCCCGACCGCGCGGCATATGCGGGTGTTGTAGCTGGTATATTTCTCAAGCGGCACGGCCTCGCACCCCGTGCCGAGATTGACCTCTACGAGACGCAGGAAATTGCCCGACTGATCCGCCTGCCCGAGTGCATCCCCGACATAAAGGGCAGCGTGGCTCCAGGTCGACTGCGTAAGGTATTTGATCGCGGCCGAAATCTTGCGGTTGCCCTCGACCAGCAGGACGTCACCCGGCCGCAGGGTCCTGTAAAGCGTTTCGGGATCCGATGGCGTATAGGGCTTGTAGCCCGATGATTCCGACTGCAGCCGCTCCGCCATCCAGCGGCCGAGCCGGTCAAGTATCGTGTCCTTGCTTTCCATCGTAAATCCGTCCGGGCGCAGAGACCCCAACCGTCACAGGAACGCCGCCGCATTTCAAGCGTTAGCCATTTACCCTGACCAAGATGTGTCACCGTGTGAAGACAGGAGGATGCAATGGGTGAGCGAGAGCTGCGCAATGGCGAAAGGTCGGCCGAGAGCCTGAAAAGGGAAGCCGAGAAACGTAAAATAAGGATCGAGGAAAAGAAGGGAGAGCCGTTCAAGACGGGCGACGACCGGTTCGAGGATTTTCAGGACCGCGCCGACGAAGACGACTGAGGCCCAACGGGTTCAATCCGCCGCCGCGCGCCAGAGGGCGCGCACACGGCTGCGCACGACGCCCGCCTCGTCAGCAAGAAGATCTCCGGCTAAGCGCGAGAACTCCTGCCTTAGCCGGGCCGTCTCGGCAGTCGCCACCCGTGTTAGAACCTCGACATCCTCCTCCGAACCAAGGGCCTCCGGGTCGCGCACCGCCAGTGCCCGCAGCATCGACAGGTCGTGCTCGTCGCCGAGGATATTGCCGCCCTCCTTGGCGCGCATGGCACGCAGTCTCATCACGCCCGGCCAGAGCGCCCGCAGAAGTCTTACGTGCATCCAGTGATATTTTACCCGCTTGCGCAGTTCGTGCCAGTCGCTCGGGTCTCCGCTCGCATTGGCCTTGACATGAGCCCTGCGCGCACGAGCATACGATCTGCCGAAGCCCTTCCCGATGATTCGGGAGTTGCGGCCCCGAAGCGACAGGGAGGAAACCGCATCGATACCCTCCTCGCAGGCGGCGATCGCCGAGGAGATTCTTGCGTGCAGGTCTTCTTCGCCCGATGCCACGCTGTCGCGGCGTGCAGCGAGCCGGTGACGGATCGCATACAGCGTCGGCTGATCGTCGCCATATCGCCCTGCTCCCGCGAGCCGGTCCATCGTCTCGACAAGCGCAGCGGCGTCCCGCGCCGAAGAGAGTGAACGGGCCGCATCTCTCAGGCGCGCGTTTTCGCCGGCATAGAGATCGGGCGTACCGTCGCGCACCAGACGAAATAGGCCGCGCAATTTCTTGAAGCGCTTGCGCGCGTCATGGATGGCCGTGGGCCGCCCGCCACGCTCGGTGTACAAAATGTCGATTGCCCTGTGATACTGCCTGGCGGCAATGCGCGAAACTTCGCCGGCCAAGTCGCGGTCCGGCCTTATGCCGTACCTCACCCGACCGTCCCACCAGCAAACTCGCGCATGACCGGTTCCGGCAGACCGCTGGTTGCAAGAGCAGCGTTACTCCAGGCGCCATCGCCCGTGACCTCCCGGCCGATCCAGGCCGGAATCGGCGGATCGTCGCGCTCGCCGGCAAGTTCGACCTCGGCGACGACAAGCCCGGACAGCACGCCGCGGTACTCGTCGACCTCCCATTCATACCCTCTGAAGGGAACGAGGAAGCGTATCTTCTCAATCAACCGTCCACGGCTCGCTGCGATGAGTTCACGCGCCTCGGCCAAGGGTATCGCGTATTCGAATTCGTCGCGCGTGATTTGTCCATTGCTCATCTTAATGGCCAGTTCGGCCCTGGCATCGTCGGTGATCCGGACCCGCAACGACGCTGGTCCGTCGAGCGCCACATATGCCTGGACGATGTGCCGTGCACCGGCGGTCAAGGCTAGCCAAGTGTCGTCCCTTACCAGAAATTTTCTCTCGGTTTCCTTGGCCATGGGGCAGCTTTTCCGAAAATCGGGAGCCACGCAACCGTTTCGCGCGGATTGTCGACCACTTGACCTCCGAAGACATGCCGCTAAGTCTGGAACGATTCCAAACTTGGTTTTCCCGACATGCTTCACCGCTTTTTTCCCAATACCCGGCGCGACTTTTCGAGTCTCACCGAGCAGGAGGTTCTCGCGCTGGCGATTTCGTCCGAGGAGGACGACGCGCGCATTTATCTTGCCTATGCCGACGGGCTTCGCGAGGAGTTTCCCCAGTCCGCCAAGATTTTCGAGGAAATGGCCGAAGAGGAGACCGAGCATCGGGCGCAGCTGATCGAATTGCACAAGAAGCGGTTCGGCGACCGCATACCACTGATCCGGCGCGAGCATGTACGCGGCTATTACGAGCGCAAGCCCGACTGGCTGGTGCGTCCGCTCGGCATCGAGAAGGTTCGCAGACAGGCCGCCGAGATGGAGGCACAGGCGCACCGGTTCTACGTCAAGGCGGCACAGCAGAGCGAGGATGCCGACACCCGCAAGCTGCTGGGTGAACTCGCCCTCGCGGAGAGCGGCCACAAGACGGCCGCTGAGGATCTCGAGCGCAAGCACGTCCCGGAAGACGTGCGCGAGCTGGAAGACAAAACGGAACGCCGGCAGTTCATCCTGACCTATATCCAGCCAGGACTGGCCGGACTGATGGACGGCTCGGTCTCCACTCTTGCCCCGATCTTCGCCACCGCATTCGCGACGCAGGACACGTGGACAACCTTTCTCGTCGGCCTCGCCGCCTCGGTCGGCGCCGGAATCTCGATGGGATTCACCGAGGTCGCCTCCGACGATGGGGTGATCTCGGGCCGCGGCTCACCAATCAAGCGGGGCCTGGCGACGGGCATCATGACTACGGTGGGCGGCCTCGGCCACGCGCTGCCCTACCTCATCCCGCATTTCTGGACGGCGACGATCATCGCGATGATCATCGTGGTAGTAGAATTGTGGGCGATCGCATGGATTCAGAAGCGCTGGATGGAGACGCCGTGGAGCAGGGCGATCTTCCAGGTCGTGCTCGGCGGCGCGCTGGTTTTCGCGGCCGGAATGCTGATCGGCAACGCCTGACCGACGCATCTCGGCAACAGCTAAAGGGCGGGAGTCTGCCGCCCACCGTTCACGTCAAATTCATACACTGTGTGGCACGATTACAAGAGAAAGCCGGGGCAGCAAGCCCCTGGCCTGCCGGACATCGAACCATGCTGCTGCTCACATCATTCCAGCGAAATCTGAACGCGATCCGCAACTTCCTGTGGCCGGCATACCTGCCCGAGCGCCACTACATGCGCGGACCGGGACCAGCTTGCGCTCGAAGGACGCAGGCCGACCACTGAAGACTGGGGCCGCCACGGCAAATCGCCCGACCAGAGGCCGGGCGATGCGCTTGTTCCGATCAGATAATGCCGCTGCGGACTAGCGTCCGCCAGTCGCCGAAGCGCCAGACTTCGGTTTCCCAAGGTTCTGATTCTTCGTTTCTTCCTTGGCTTTGCCCGCAACCCGGCGGGCCGCCGACTTGACCTCGCCGGCAGTCTTCGCTGAACTGTCCGAAACGCTCGACGATCCAGACGCAGCGCCCTGCTTGGTTTCCTTGGCGACGGCAGAAACTTCGGCCGCAGTAGATTTCACAACCTTCTCGGCCTTCTCGCGCTCTTCGGAATAGATGCGCTCGGCCTCTTTAAAGAGCGTGTCGCGATACTCGCCAACGGCCTCGTTTTCCGCACGCGTGCGCGGAAGGGCACTTCCAAGCGCCGCACCAGCCGCGACCGCAAGGGCTCCGACAACAAGCGGCTGGTCATTGAAAAAATCGACCGCCTTGCGCTTGCCGTCTGCGGCGAGGCGCTCCGCTTCAAGTTGAGCATCCAGCGCTGCCTGGCGAGCAGCAATAACCCGCTTGCGGGCGTCCTCTGACAAACTCTCGGTGCCGTCATAAAGCCGCTGGCGCAACTCCGCGCTGCGTTTGCGCGTACGCTCGCCCATCCGGCGCGAGGCCCCAGTCAGGCGGTCCCAGCCTTCAGACACGGCATCGGCGGCGCCGGAAGCGGCGGACTTGGCGGAAGAGGCGATCTCACCAGACTTGCGACCGATTGAGCTGCCGCGTGACGTGCCGTTGCCCGAGCCCGTTCCGATGTCCGACCACGCCGATGCAGAGGCGCCGGTGGCACCGGGAGAACGCGCGTCAAGACCAGCGGCGTGGAGCCCGCGGTCATGCCGGGCCGATCCGAAACGGTCGTCGAGATCATCATAGTCGTCGTCGTGCGAACGCCGTCCCGGCCCGTCGCCGAAAATCATCCAAGCGAGACCCACACCCGTCAGGGCAAGGGCGATCGGATTGTCCCGCACAGAGCGGGAAACCGACCGTCCGAACTCACCGCCATGTTCGGTGAACTGGCGACCCACGCGGCGAGTGATTTCCTCAAGGGAGAAGCTGTTCTGCAATCCCTGCAGACTTGCGGCCAGTTCGGCGCGCTCTCGCTCGATATCCCGCTCGATTTCCGATGGTGAACGCTGATTACCTGTCATTGTACTGTCTCCTTCACGGCGTCGGCGTCACGGCGCACATTGCGTGCCGTCCTGGTAGGCGCCAAGCTGTTCAATTTCAGATCGTTCTTCCCCTTAGACATCAGGAGGAACGCGACGAGGGCCAAGGCACCGCCTACGATGAGTGCCGCCCATCCTGCACCCAGTCCGGCCTCGGCCAATGCTGCCACGAGTGCCGCGGCGAGGACATTGAGCGCGGTGAGAGCGAGGACGACAGCGCCTACGAGCAAGCCGATTGCCACACCCGCCGTCTTTACGTTTTCACTTACTTCAGCACGCGCGAGGTCGACCTCGAAGCGCACAAGATTGCTGATGTGGGTGAGCGCGTCGCCGAGCAGGCCGGTCGTACTGCGCTTGCGGGTCGCATAATCACTCATCGCGATACTCCCGTCGTCTGGTTGGAATAGGAGGGCTGGCTGCCCGAAACGGCGCCGGCGTTTGCCGAACCGGCAGACACCGGCCGCGACGTACTGGAAGGCCGTGTCATTTCGGGCGAATGCTCAGCCTCGGCCGATGCCTTCGCGAAACGGCTGGCGGCAAAGCCCAGCAGTACCGCACCGCCCAAGAACGCCATTGGATTGCGGCGAGCAAACGCGTTCACGTCCGAGACCATCTCACCGAAGTCCTTCCGGCGAAGCGCATCGGAAGCATCGCTCAGTCCCGAGGCGATCTGGTCGAAGGTCTTCTTCTGAAACGAAGACTCCCCGAACTCTCCTGACGCGCTCCGGAACGCGGAGGCGACACCGGAAATTTCGTCAGCAAAGGTTGACTTCGCACCCTCGGCGCGCCGTGCCGCTTCAGCCTTGGCAGCTTGGGTTGTCTCTGCTGCCTTGGCCCGGACGGCGTCAGCCGCATCGCTGGCAGCCTTCTTCACGTCTTCCGCAGTGCTGCCGCCGGATGACCCGGAGCCAGTTCCGCTTTGATACGGAGCAGTTGATTCTGTCATCTGTGTTCTCCCTTCAATCGATCAGGCTATGAGGCTGATGACTGCGAGGACGATCACCACAAGCCCTATCGTGTAAAAAATGCTGTACATTGCATCGTCCTTTCATCGTCCCTTTAGGAAGTACGAGGGACAGCAAAGGTTCCAAAGAGATGGAAAAACAGCTTTCCGAGACCAAAGCGGGAGCACGCGCGAGTAGGGCGGGCGCGACGCGCTGATGCCAAAACAACAGCGACCGGGCGCCAAGACGACGCCCGGCCGAACCGGAAACCTTCAGAAGATTTGGAGCGTTATTTCACCGAACCAACAATGGTCTGGTCCGGCATTTCAATCGACACCCAATGACCGGTATGGCGCGTCGACTGCCGTTTCAGATACGTATAGCCCGTGTCATGCCAGGACATGACCTTTGACGTCAGATTGTCGAGAATGAAGTCGCCCTTGTCAGTGCGTACCGTCAACACGGCATGGCCTTCGCCATCGGGCTTGCGCACGACCGTGATCAGCAGGTTGGTCTCCGGAAAACCCGCATTGAGGAGCATGCGCCGCTTGAGCAGAACATAGTCCTCGCAATCGCCGGTGTTCTCCGGGTAGGTCCAGACCTCTTCCTTGCCATAGATATCGAAGTCGCTGCGCGGCTCGATGACCATGTTGACGCGGGAATTTACGTCGAGCACGCGAGCCCAGTCCTGCGGGGTCAACGACAGCGGCGTAGTGCGGGAGGAGCGCCGCATACATTCGTCGCGATAGAGCCGGCAGAATTCGTAGTGCCCGATCGGCTGGGAGGTCATGGCACCGGTCTTCATTCCCCCGGCCGCGATTGCCCCCTGCGGCAACGCCGCGGCCCCGATCAAGATCGCCAGAAAAGCGAGTTTCCGTCCCACAGCAACCCTCCTTGCCAGTCCCCAACGGTTAACGGGAAGTTAACGGCTGACAAGGAATGCGACAACGCATCGAAAGGAACTAGTTGGGAATATGGTTACCGCCACAGGGCGGCAAATATCGCTTTCCGCGCCGCTGTGACGAAAGTGCGACAGTCGATTGAAGACGATATGACGGCCAAAGAGGGCGTTGCCAGGTGATTCGTCAGGCGGCGGGCTTGCGCCGGCCCGACTGGCTGGCGAACGTCGCCCGTGCGCGCATGAAGTCGAGCATGCGGGGCGCGATTTCGGACCGAAAGCGGGAGCCGTTGAAGACTCCGTAATGGCCAACTCTCGGCTGCTCGTAGTGGATCTTCATCGCGTCCGGAATGGACGTGCACAGCCCGTGTGCACCTTTGGTCTGGCCCCGACCGGTTATGTCGTCGTTCTCGCCCTCGATCGTCATCAGCGCGACACGGTGGATGGCGGAGGGATCGACCGACTCGCCGCGATGTTGCATCGTTCCATTCGGAAGCGCGTGCTTGATGAAGACGGTGTCGACGGTCTGCAGATAGAACTCGGCAGTGAGGTCCATGACCGCTAGATATTCATCGTAAAAGTCGCGATGCTTTTCGGCGGAGTCGCCATCGTCGCGCACCAGATGCATGAAGAAGTCCTTCTGCGCAATCAGGTGGCGGTCGAGGTTCATGGTCATGAAACCGGTGAGCTGCAGGAAGCCCGGATAGACGTCACGCATGAAGCCTGGGTTCGGGAACGGCACCTTCATAATGACGTTGCTCTCGAACCAGTCGATGCTCTTTTCTTCGGCGAGGCGATTGACCGCCGTCGGATTGCGGCGCGTGTCGATCGGCCCGCCCATCA
This sequence comes from Oricola cellulosilytica, assembly GCF_019966575.1. Lineage (GTDB taxonomy): Bacteria > Pseudomonadota > Alphaproteobacteria > Rhizobiales > Rhizobiaceae > Oricola > Oricola cellulosilytica. Next base: position 371,881 of record NZ_JAINFK010000001.1, read on the forward strand.
GCGTCATGGACAGCGGCACGTTCGGGTCATCACGACCCTCCATCAGGGAGATGGCGGCAAGCACGGGGACGGACGGCTGGCATACGCCGACAATGTGAGTCTCCGGCCCGAGGAGGTGGAGCATCTCGATGAGGTAGTCAATATAGTCGTCCAGGTCGAAATGACCGTCCGACAGCGGAACACTGCGCGCGTCGATCCAATCGGTGACGTAAACATCCGCTTCAGGCAGGAAGCGCTCTACCGTGCCGCGCAAAAGCGTCGCGTAGTGGCCGGACATCGGCGCGACGAGCAGGACTTTGGGATCTTCGGGGCGCGGTTTCTCGAGATCACGTGCGAAGTGGATCATTTTGCAGAACGGCTTCGACCACACCACCGTTTCGCGCACGTCGACCGTCTTCCCCCCAACCTCAGTCTGGGGAAGATCGAACGCAGGCTTGCCATAACGACGGGTCGTGCGCTCGAAGACCTCGCACCAGGCGGCGACCGTTCGGCCCGCCCTGGTCTGGGAGATCGGGTTTAGGGGGTTGCGGTAGAACAGGCGTGTCGCATCGACTGCTGCCCGCCAAGGCTGCATCAGCGCATGGTTCATTTCGTAGAGATGATAAAACATTCGCTCGCGGTCCCCGTTGGCGTCGCCCGCGAAAAGCCATTCAGAATCAATGGATGACGCGCGCCGACATAGCGGAAAGTACATGGTTCATGGTGCATTGCAAAACGCGCCAGGGGAGAAAACGGTGCATTATTTCCCACTGTTGCAGCTTTGACTTACAACTTTCGTAGCATAAGCACCCTGTCGGAGATCTGGGCGCCGGGTGGAACCTCCCGTCGAACCTGGTCGGCGATCCCGGCGGGCACATCGTCGAGCGGGTGAATCACGAAGCCACGTCTGGAGTAGAAAAGCGCGTTGAACGGCACGTCGCGGAAGGTCGACAGCCCGACTGTCGTGTGGAACGTCCGGCGGGCCATGTCGATGACCTCCGAAAGCAGGGCCGATCCAACGCCGCCCCCCGGCGTCGGGGTCGACCGACAACTCCTTCAGCCAACAGATGCCCTGCAATTCGCTCGAGACGGCAAAGCCGAGCGGAACGTCCTGCCCGTCCGCGGCGACCAAGGTGGTATTCGATGTCACGAAATCTCTGAAATCGTCGGATGCCTGCGGTTCCTGCCCGATCACGTCGAATCCGTGCGCCGCAAGCAGGGTCGACGCACGCGCTTCGATATCTTGCAAATGCGAGATGTCGCTTTTCATTGCCTCGCGGATCGTGAACCCGGCGGGAGGGTCTGCCGCGGTCAGGCTTCGTGCCCTTGGACGACGATGAGCTCGCCGTCCGCGGCTTCCTGGCGGATGGACCTTGCGGCCGTGTAGGTGTCCGAATTGTAGCAGGCGAGCGCCTGCTCGAAGCTGTCGAACTCGATGACGACGTTGCGCGGACGTCCCTCGCCCTCGACCGCCTCGGACTTGCCGCCGCGAACGAGAAACCTTGCGCCGAACTCCCGATAGGCCGGCGTCGCGGTCGCGACATAATCCTTGTATCGCTCGGGATCATGCACGGTGATGCGCCCGATCCAGTAACCCTTCGCCATGAGTCGCTCCCAGTTTCAAATCCGGACATCTAGGCACAAAAAAGGGTGCGGACAAGCCGCACCCTTTTCCTTGAAACCAAAAGCCACGCCTTACTGGTCGATAACGCCGAGGCAGCGGTTCTTGACGCGCAGGCTGGTGACCGTGTCGCTGGTCGCATAGTCCTCGCAGATGCGCTTCACCTCGGCCCTCTGCTCCTCGCTGGCGGCCGAATAACGCATGCTGAAGTCGTCGAACATGCGCATGTTGCCGTCATCGTCAGCAAAGATGCTGCCAACTTCCGAGTCCATGTCAGTGGGCATCGGGAAGGGCTCGGGGTTCAGGGCCGATGTCTGCGCGAAAGCGGCACCCGTCATAAAGATGGCGGCAGCAGCGGCGGTCGTAAGCTTGGTCAACATAAAGTATTTCTCCCTTTTTCTTGTCTTACTTTTGAAAAACTTCTTGTTTTTCAGTGACGATACGGGGAGATAATGGACAGTCCGGAGAATAGTTCCTGTTATTCGGAAAAGGCGGATGACATTTCCGTGAGAATCCCGATCACGGCAGATTTGCGGTCGCCAGCCCCGACGATCGGGCGGCCGACGACAAGATGGCTGGCTCCCGATGCGACGGCCTCACCCGGAGTTACGATGCGCTTCTGGTCGCCGGCAGCCGCACCCGACGGTCTTATCCCGGGCGTGACGACGGCCATGTCGTGCCCCACGATTTCCCGCACGCCCTCAGCCTCGGCAGCAGAACACACGATGCCGCCCATGCCCGCCAACTGCGCTGCGCGGGCCCGCTTCATGACCAGCATGGCGGCTGTGTCGTGGTATCCGGCGTCCGACAGGTCGTGGTCGTCCATCGACGTCAGCACGGTGACGCCCAGCAGGCAAAGCTCCGTGCCTCGGGCGGCCTCGACGGCTACCGTCATGGTCTTGGGATAGGCATGAACCGTGAGCATGGAGACGCCGGTCCTGGCCACCGCCTCCACCCCCTTGGCGACCGTGTTGTCAATGTCCAGCAGCTTCATGTCGAGAAAAACGCGCTTGCCGGCAGCAGTCAGTTCGCGGGCAAGATCGAGGCCCCCGGCAAAGGCGAGATGGTAGCCGATCTTGTAGAACAATCCGGTATCACCAAGATCATCGACAACCGCCGCGGCCTCGGCCACAGTGGGAACGTCGAGGGCAATAATCAGGCGCTCCCGCGCGGCGTCGAGGGTCATGGAAGCCTCCGTCAAGCTCACAGGACGAGATGCCACGACCGGACAAGCCTCGCAAGGGCTTCAAGGGTACGGCTGATACTCCGCCGCCCGCGAACCACTGCAAGCACGATTTACTCAGCGCGCACGACGCGAGATCGAGTGGTCGAGGAGGGCCCGGCAAGCGCTCTTCAACTTCGATGCCAGACGCTCGTCGGCCAGCATGCCGTCCTCGCCGAACGCCTTCGACGCCCGGCTCACCGAACATTGCTCGGTGACGATCTGCGCGCCGACATTCATCAAAACGGAGCGGAGATGATAAAGACCGCGGATACCCCCGAGCGCGCCGTCGGATGCAGCGCCGAGGGCGATGGTGAGGCCCGCGTAGGGCTTCACCGGGCCACTGCCGTCGGACTTTACGAGGCTGACCCAGTCGATGGTGTTCTTCAGCAAGGGCGGGATCGAGGAGTTGTATTCCGGGCTGGCAATGAAAGCGGCGTCATGGGAGGCAAAAAAACGCGCCAGCCTGACCGCGTTTTCGGGGACGCCCTTTTCCTTTTTGAGGTCCTCGTCGACCAGTGGCAGCGGATAGTCCGCCAGCGAGATCATCGTCACGTCCGCCTCCATCTGGACGAGCGTCTTCATCGCGGCTTCCGCCAGTTGCCTGTTAAAAGAACCCGAACGCGTTGAACCTGCGAAAACCAGAACCTTTCGAAACATGAAATCCTCAATCGATACCGCGATGGGGTCGCGTCATTCTTCGCGCGCGTAGATCCAGACCCTTGCCGGCGGAACGTTCCTGAGCACCCACGGGGTGCGGGTCATGCGAACATCTTGCGAAGAAGGCGTGACCGGGGCGGCCACGCCGTAGGAGAACTGGACAAACGGCCTCCCCGGGGCAAGCAGATCGAGCGCCTCATTCAGCAGTGCCTGGCGCTTGCTCTTGGGGAAGTTGAGGAGGGGAAGACCGGAGATCACGGCGTCGAACGCACGGGGCCGGGACGCCGTCAGCGTCTGGTGCAGCGCAAAAGCATCGCCCTGAACCACGTGAAGCCGGGGATAGGCCTCGCGGAGCTGGCGGCAGAACCGGCGCGAATATTCGACGGTATAGAGACGGTCCTGAGGAAGGCCCGTGGCCAGAAGCGCCCTGGTGATCGCGCCGGTCCCCGGTCCCAGTTCCAAGACTGGAAGGCCCGACCCGACGTTGACGAAAGACGCCATCAAGGCGGCGGTTTCCGACGAGGTGGGAGCAACGGCGCCGACAGTGCGCGGCGCCATCAGGACCGAACCGAAGAAGCGAACCTGATCGGCAAAACGTTCCCTGATTACCGCTCGCTTCGTAAGCTTGCAGATTGGCTGGTTCAGGAACGGCAGGTCCTCATTCGCCAATGTCGAAGAATTCCTTCATCCGGGAGAAAAAACCACTCGATTGCGGACTGTTCTCCCGCGCCGAAATCTCATCGAACTCCTCCAGCAATTCGCGCTGGCGCTTCGACAAATTCTGCGGCGTCTCGACATTGATCTGAATGTAAAGATCGCCCATATGCGCCTGCCGCAAGACCGGCATCCCCTTCCCCTTAAGGCGGAACTGCCTACCGGGCTGTGTGCCCTCCGGCACCTTAACACGCGTGAACGCGCCGTCCATGGTCGCGACCTCAAACTGACCGCCGAGCGCAGCCTTGGTCATCGAAATCGGAACCTTGCAATAGAGATCCGCTCCGTCGCGCTGGAAAAACTCGTGCGGCTTTACCGATATGAAGATGTAGAGATCGCCTGCCGGGCCGCTGCGGAAGCCCGCCTCGCCCTCACCAGCCAGACGGATGCGGGTGCCGTCCTCAATGCCGGCCGGAATATTGACCGAAAGCGACCGCTCCTGCGTGACGCGGCCCTGGCCCGAGCAATGGGTGCACGGATCGTTGATGGTCTGACCGCGGCCGTCGCAGGTCGGGCAACTGCGCTCGATGGAGAAAAATCCCGAGGCCGCCCGCACCCTGCCCGAACCGCCGCATGTGGTGCAGGTCACAGGCTGCGAGCCCGGCTTGGCGCCGCTGCCCGAACAGACCTCGCAGACCATCGACGAAGGTACCCGGATTTGCGCGGTCTTGCCGTGGTAGGCGTCCTCGAGCGAAATTTCCATGTTGTAGCGGAGATCGGCGCCGCGCTCGCGGCCCCCGCTGCGGCGCCCGCGCGCGCCGCCCATCATCTCGCCGAAGATGTCCTCGAAAATATCGGAAAATCCACCAGCGCCGCCGAAGCCCCCGGCGCCGCCGCCCATTCCGCCATTCTCGAACGCGGCATGACCGAAACGGTCATAGGCCGCTCGTTTCTGCGGATCCTTGAGTGTCTCGTAGGCTTCGTTGACTTCCTTGAACCTTGCCTCGGCTTCGGTATCGCCGGGGTTGCGATCCGGATGGAATTGCATCGCGAGCTTGCGGTAAGCGCCCTTGAGCGCCTTCTCGTCGGCTTCGCGCGAAACTCCGAGCGTATCGTAAAAATCGGCCTTGGCCATTGTCTGCCGCTATCCCCTCAACAGATGAACCCTCCCGCCTGATGGGCGGGAGGGGCTGACTGTATCCGCCGGATCAGGCAGATTTCTTCTGATCGTCATCGTCGTCGATTTCTTCGAAATCGGCATCGACCACGTCATCGTCCTTGGCTGCGTCGGATGACGCATCGGCTTCGGCCGCAGCTGTTTCCTCGGCCTGCTGTGCTTCATACATCGCCTGACCGAGCTTCATCGAGGTTTCGGCAAGAGCCTGCGTCTTGGCCTTGATGGCCTCGGCGTCAGGCGTCTCGGACCCGACCTCTTCCTTGAGCGCCGCCAGAGCGTCCTCGATCGCCTTGCGGTCTTCCTCGGAGACCTTGTCGCCATACTCCTTCAGCGACTTCTCGGTGGAATCGACCAGCGATTCCGCCTGGTTCCTCGCCTCGACGGCCTCGCGGCGCGCCTTATCGCTCTCGGCGTTGGCCTCCGCATCCTTGACCATGTTTTCGATCTCCTCGTCGGAGAGACCGCCCGAGGCCTGGATCCGGATTTCATGCTCCTTGCCGGTGCCCTTGTCCTTCGCCTTGACGTTGACGATGCCGTTGGCGTCGATATCGAACGTGACCTCGATCTGCGGCACGCCGCGCGGGGCCGGCGGAATGCCGACGAGATCGAACTGGCCAAGCAGCTTGTTGTCCGAAGCCATTTCGCGCTCGCCCTGCGCAACGCGGATGGTAACGGCATTCTGGTTATCTTCCGCCGTGGAGAAAACCTGGCTCTTCTTGGTCGGGATCGTCGTGTTGCGATCGATCAGACGGGTGAACACGCCGCCCAGCGTCTCGATGCCGAGAGAAAGCGGCGTCACGTCCAGCAGTAGCACGTCCTTGACGTCACCCTGCAGCACGCCAGCCTGAATGGCCGCGCCGAGCGCAACAACCTCATCCGGATTCACCCCCTTGTGGGGTTCCTTGCCGAAGAAATCCTTCACGACCTGCTGGACCTTGGGCATGCGCGTCATGCCGCCGACAAGCACGACCTCGTCGACTTCGCCGGCTTTCATTCCGGCATCCTTCAGCGCGGCTTTCATCGGATCGATTGTCCGGTTGACGAGATCGTCGACAAGGCTCTCGAACTTGGCGCGGGTCAGTTTCATTGTCAGGTGCTTCGGACCGGAAGCGTCAGCCGTGATGAACGGCAGGTTGATCTCGGTCTGCGACGAGGACGACAGCTCGATCTTAGCCTTCTCGGCAGCTTCCTTGAGACGCTGCAGAGCGAGCTTGTCGTTCTTCAGGTCGATGCCCTGATCCTTCTTGAACTCGGCTGCGAAATATTCGACCAACCGCATGTCGAAATCTTCACCACCGAGGAAGGTGTCGCCGTTGGTGGACTTCACCTCGAAGACGCCGTCGCCGATCTCAAGGATCGACACGTCGAAAGTGCCGCCGCCAAGGTCGTAAACCGCGATCGTGCGGCCGTCCTTCTTGTCGAGGCCATAGGCCAGCGCCGCGGCGGTCGGCTCGTTGATGATGCGCAGGACCTCAAGTCCGGCAATCTTGCCGGCATCCTTGGTGGCCTGACGCTGGGCGTCGTTAAAATAAGCGGGCACGGTGATAACGGCCTGCTCAACCTTTTCGCCGAGATAGCCTTCCGCGGTTTCCTTCATTTTCTGCAGGATCATGGCGGAGATCTGCGACGGCGAATATTTTTCGCCGGAAACTTCCACCCATGCATCGCCATTGCCGCCCTCGACAATCTTGTAAGGCACCATCTTCTTGTCCTTGGCAACGGTGGGATCCGAATAGCGCCGTCCGATCAGACGCTTGACCGCAAACACTGTGCCTTCGGGGTTGGTAACCGCCTGGCGCTTGGCCGGCTGACCGACAAGACGTTCGCCGTCGTCGGAAAATGCCACCATGGAGGGCGTGGTGCGCGCGCCTTCGGAGTTCTCGATGACCTTGGCATCCTTGCCATCCATCACTGCAACGCAGGAATTGGTGGTTCCAAGGTCGATCCCGATTACTTTTGCCATTTCTTCTCTCTCCTAAGCAGACCGCCCGGACCCATTCCGGCATTCCATCAAGCGGTCCCTGTTTCCGGATTTTTGATGCGCCGCCGCGAAGGCCGCGACAACGTTGCGGCGTATATAAGAAGGGCCTTTTCATGCTGCAAGACTGAATGCAGGCGGAAAAATCGCCCCTACCGCGGAAAAACTCCACGGTTTGGCCGCGTGCGGCGGGATCACAACGCTGGCGAGAATACACCCTTCTCGGTCACGATCAGGTCCATCGCGATGTCATGGGGTTGTGGAAAGATTGTCCGAATGCGCGCGCATTCGTAGCCGACGCCGATCGCACGCGGCCTGGGTGAAAGGGCGGCAAGCGTGCGATCGAAGAACCCGCCGCCATAGCCGAGCCGATAAGCGGACCCATCGAAACCCACCACCGGCGGGAGCACGACATCGGGAACTATGTCGCGGCCGGATTCCGGAACAGGGATGTTCCAGACACCCTTTTGAAGCGGATCGCCCGGCTTCCAGGCGCGGAAAACCAGTGGGCGGCCCCGCTCGATGACGACAGGCAAGGCGCATATTCCGCCGTTCTCAAGGACCGGCTCCATCAACACGCGCAAATCCGGTTCGCCGCGAAACGGCCAGCAGAAGCCGACGGTCCTGCCGGCCGCGGGCATGACGAGCGGTGCTAGGCGGGACACAATCTCCGCACTCCACGCCCGGCGCTCCGCGGCGCCGAAATCCAGGCGTTTCGCGATAAGGCGCTCGCGTTCGGCCTTGCGCCAGCGCAGAACCTCGAGGCGCTGCCGCGGATCGATCTGCACAAACGCGCCATCCGCATCAATCCCGAGTTCGTGCGCGAAACAGGGCGCCGATCCGCCAGTGTTTCCGTCGTCTTGAGCGCTCTTCTTCATGGCTTCAGAGGGTGTGGCTCGATGCGATGCTCTCGCCTGCCATCTTACGGGTCAAATTCGAGGCCGGGACGACGACCGGCCGTGTCGCATCCAAAGCGGACAGATCCGGACGAGTCACACGGCAGGGGCAAGCCTGAATTGGTATTCAGACGTTATTTCAACGATTCGCGACGGTCCGATGTCCTCCAAAACGCTCTCTGTCGACAAGGCATTCCGCCAAGCAAAAACCCTGATGCGCAAGGGGGAGGTTGAAGGGGCACGCAGCTTGTATCAGGAGATCCTCGAGCGCTATCCGCAGAATGCGCGAGCACAGGAAGCGCTCGACGCACTCGAACAGCCGCAAGTCAGGATGCGCGGCGGTTTCACGGTCGAAAAAGCGAAAGACGCCCTCGCCTTGCTCGATCAGGGCAAGTTCGAGGAGGCCTTGATTCACGCCCGGGCTCTGATGGAGGCCTTTCCGCAGGTCCCCTTCGTCCATAACCTGACAGGCATCCTGCTGGAAAAACAGGGCGACAGCGACGGGGCCGTCGACAGCTACCGAAAGGCGATCGAGATCAACCCGCATTTCGGGGAAGCTTACATCAATCTTGGCGAGGCGCTGAATCAACGCGGGCAAGCGGATCTTGCGCTGCCGCTGCTGAAAGAAGCGGTACCGTTGATGGACGATCCCACGATGGCCTGGAACAATATGGGCAATTCGCTTCTTCATCTCGGACGGCTTTCGGAGGCCGCCGAGGCTTACGAAAAAGCGGTCGCGCTGAGACCGCGCTTCGCGGCAGCCTACCGAAACCTGTCGATGGTGAAAAAGTTTGTGCCCAATGATCCGATAATCGCAACGATCGGAGCAATGCTGCAGGAGAAGATGCCACCGGAAGATCACGCGCATCTGGCCTTCGCGCTGGCGAAGGCCTGCGAAGACATAGGCGAGAACAACCATGCCTTCGACCTGCTCGCTCACGGAAACCGGCTGATGAAACAGATCACCGGCTATACCACGGAGAAGGACAGCAAGGTCTTCGCCAAGATCAAGCAATTCTTCGCCGAGCCACCGCCGCCGCTGCCCGTTCAGGAGGACGGCGGGCCGCGGCCGATCTTCGTTCTCGGCATGGCCCGTTCCGGCACGTCGCTGGTCGAGCAAATCCTGGCGAGCCATTCGCATGTGTTCGGCGGCGGCGAATTGCCGGCGCTCGGCAAGGCGGTTCTGCCGGTGATGAACGCCGAGCAGAAAGATTTCGACCGCGCGGCGCTGGAAAAGATCCGATCGAGCTATCTCGGCGCACTGAAGAACCTTGGACAGTCCAGTCCGGTAATCGTAGACAAGCGGCCGCTCAATTTCCGCTGGATCGGCTACATCATGGCGGCCCTCCCGGAGGCAACGGTCATTCACACCCGGCGCAACCCGATGGCCACGGGCTGGTCGATCTACAAACAGTTCTTCCCCGCGCCGGGCATGAGCTTTTGCTGGGATCTGGCCGACATCGCCGCGTATACGGAGCTTTACGAAGACCTGATGGCGTTCTGGCACGAGAAATATCCAGGCCGGATCCATGATCTGCAATACGAAGCGCTGACGGAAAACCAGGAAGACGAGACGCGCAAGCTGATCGCGCATTGCGGGCTTGCGTGGGAAGACGGATGCTTGGAATTCCATCGCACGCGCCGCGCCGTCGCGACAGCCAGCGCCGCCCAGGTGCGCAAGAAGATGTACACGGGAAGCTCCGAAGCGTGGCGCAAATACGAGGACCGGCTCGGCCCGCTGCTCAGCCTGGCGGGATGACGGCGCCCGGCACTCGGTTTCGATCAATCACGGCGGGCGCGATCGCGGTTTTTCTTCCATTCAGCGGGAAGCTCCGGTAATTCGCCGTGGCGTGGCCGGCCAGCATCTCGAGCGGCCATTACACCGAGGTACCTGCGTGTCCGTCGAAAAATCGCTGAGAAAAGCCAGATCGCTCGCCAAGGCCGGCGACTTCCTTGCGGCGAAGCAGGCCTATGAGACGATCCTCGCGAACTATCCCGGGAACAAACGCGCGCAGGAGGGGCTGAAAAATCTGGCGGCTATCCGGGAAAACAGCCAAACCCCGACTCGTCAAGATGTGGAGATGCTGCTTTCACTGCACCGTGACGGCAAGCTTCACGACGCCTTGGCACGAGGCAAATCACTGGTGTCGCGCTATCCGAACGTCGCAGCGTTGCATAACATCCTGGGCGGGGTGTACGGCGAACTCGACCGTATCGAGGAAGCAATCGCCAGCTACGAACGGTCGATCGCGCTGTCACCGCAACAGGCCGACGCGCACAGCAACCTCGGCGCCGCGCTGAACCAGGCAGGACACCACGAACAGGGCCTCGCACATCTGGAAGAGGCGGTCCGCCTGCAGCCGGATTATGCGGAGGCCTACAACAATCTCGGTCTCACGCTCTCCGCATTGGGGCGGTCTGAGGAAGCCGTGAAACGGTTACGCCGGGCGATCGAGCTGCGGCCCGACTATGCAGCCGCGCATCGTCATTTGAGCAATGCGAAAAAATACATCGTGGGCGATCCGCACGTCGGGGAAATGCGAAAGGCACTCGCCACGATCCCGGGGCACTCGCAGGAAGCCGCTCACTTGCACTTTGCCCTCGGCAAGGCTTTCGACGACATTGACGAGCCAGGCACGGCATTCCGCCATTTTGCGGCCGGAAACCGCATCCGGAAATCGCGAAACGGAGATCTGATCGACCGGCACAGGAAACAGTTCGATCGTGTCAAAGCGATGTTCAGCCCCTCGCCGCCCCCCGTCGCGCCGGCCCACCTCGGAAAGCGGATGATCTTCATCGTCGGCATGCCGCGCTCAGGGACATCGTTGGTTGAACAGATCCTTGCAAGCCACTCGAGCGTGCATGGCGCAGGCGAACTCGGACTGCTTGACGAGACCTGCGGCAAGATCCTCGCGAGGGGCAAATCCACGGTCCCAGCGGCGCAACTCGCAACCCTGCGATCGGAGTATCTGACCGGGATCAGCCGAAGGGACATCAGGGAAAGCGTCGTGACCGACAAGATGCCGACGAACTTCCGCTGGATCGGCTTCATCGCGACCGCCTTCCCGGATGCGACGATCGTGCATGTCAGGCGGAATGCGGTCGCCACGTGCTGGTCGATCTTCAAGCAGTATTTTCCGACGAGCGGACTGGACTTTGCTTGGGATCTCGACGATCTCGCCCGCTACTACCGGCTGTACGAGGATCTGATGGATTTCTGGCACCGGAGGTTCCCGGGCCGAATTTCCGATCTGAAGTACGAGGCGCTGACCGAGCGCCAGGAGGCGGAAACCCGCAAATTGCTCGAGGCTTGCGGGCTGGACTGGGAACCGGCCTGCCTTGATTTCCACCGCACCAGCCGAGCGGTGAACACGGCCAGCAGCCACCAGGTGCGAAGGAAGATGTACACCGGCAGTTCGGACGACTGGACGCGATACCGGGCCCACCTCGGCCCGCTGCTTGGCCTCGCGGACTGACGGCGGCCGGCGGACGTGCTCAAAACGGAAAGAAAAAACGGATCGCCAGCACGCTCGCCAAGCCGACGAGGATGTTCATCGGCACGCCGATCTTGACGAAATCGAGGAAGCTGTAATTGGCCGCGCCATAAACCAGCGTATTGGTCTGATAGCCGATCGGCGTGGCGAAGCTGGCGCTCGCCCCCATCATTATGGCAATCACGACCGGCCGCGGATCGATCCCGATCTCGTTGGCGAGGCTGATGGCGATCGGGGTCAGGACCACGGCGACTGCATTGTTGGTCACCGACTCGGTCAGCACAGAGGCAAGCGCGTAAACCGCCATCAGGAGAAGGATGGGTGGAAGGTCGCTGAGGAGCGGCGCAAGGCCTTCGACGATCATTGCGACGGCCCCGGCATTCTCCAGCCCCTTGCCGACAATCAGCATCGAGAAGATAAGCACAAGGATGGAGCCGTCGATGGAATCCCAAGCCTCTTCTGCATCGAGGCATTTCAGGATCAGGAGCGCCGCGACGGCGACCATTGCCAGAACGCCGAGATCCATGATGTTGAAGGCGGCAAGCGCCACAACAGCGCCGAGAGCTCCGAGCGCAATGGGCGCGCGCGAGCGGCGATAGGCGCGGCCGGTCGGGCGTGAAATGGAGACCAACGCCGCCTCCTCCGCCAGTTCGTCGAACCCTTCGGCCGGCCCTTCCAGAAGAAGCTTGTCGGCGGGCTTGAGCCGCACGTTTGCAAGATCCGGCCCCGGGATATGTCCGTGCCGGCTGGCACCAAGAATCCGCAGACCGAACCTTCTTCCCAGCGAGAGATCAGCGATCCTCTCGCCGACATTGCGCTTGGCCGGTGCGACAACCGCTTCGACCACCACATTTTCACCAGGGCGACGCCGACCCAGACCGAGACGGAGGTGCTCCTCGTCGTTCAATGTAAGGAGTTCGGACGTGCTGCCGAGAAGAATCAGGACATCGCCTTTCACCAGCTGAATTTCATCAAGTTCGCTGCGGATAATGTTGCCGTTGCGCCGCAGGCCCACAATCCGCATGTCCGCATGGCGGAAATCCGTCAATTCGCCCAACGTCTTCCCGGTATAGGGCTCAGCATCGCGGATCGAGACCTCCGAGAGAAAGCTGCTTTCCGCCATCAACTTCTCTTCCGCTCCGCTTTCACGTCTCGGCAGCAGGAGAGGTCCCAAAAACATCATCACCGCGGCGCCCGTGAGGGTTGCGACCACGCCCACCGCCGTAATTTCGAAGATCGAAAAGGCCTCGAGACCGTTCGCGCGGGCCACGCCGTCGACCAGCAGGTTCGTCGACGTGCCGATCAGGGTGCAGGAGCCGCCGAGAATGGCAGCGTAGGAGAGCGGAATAAGCAAGCGGGTTGGGGCGAGGCCAGCGGCGCCCGCGAGCCGGATCACCACAGGAATAAGAATGAGAACGACCGGCGTGTTGTTGACGAAGGCGGAGGCGAACAATGTCGCGATGAGAAACGTCGCGATCGCCGCCTTCGGCCGCGTCGATGCGTGCGTGACAACAAGCTCGGCGAGTTGCTCGAGGACGCCTGTCCGCACCAGAGCCCCGGATATGACGAACATCGCGGCGATGGTAATGGGCGCCGTGTTGGAGAACACGCCCATTACTTCCTCGGCTTCGAGGAAACCGAGGAGCACGAACGCGGCAGCACCCGCAGCCGCGCTTACCTCGGGCGGATACTTCTCCCATATGAACAAGATGAAAAGAATGCCGAGAAGCACCAGCGCGACAAGCGGTTCGTATCCGACAACCAGGTTCGACATTCACGGCCCCTAGCAGCGGTACGCAGCGCCGCCGGGCAGTCAAGCTACGAGAACCGGATTTGGTTCCAAGGGCAAAGCCGAACGATATTTGTTGTGCCCCACGCCGACCCAGTTCCTGTCCCTAGCGGCCCAGAAGAATATCCATAACCGTCTTCCCGCCGCCACGCGTCCGTTCCTGGCCGACTCCGACTTTCGGGCGCGGCGCGCCGGTCGACGCCGTGGTGGTGGAATCCGGTTTCGGCGGCGCGAGATCGCCTTCCGGCCGAGGTTCCGCGCGAGAAGATCGTGCACCGCCGACATCGAACAGAGGACGCGCGGCGACCTCGTTTTGCGGGCGGGCGGTCGGCATCGCGATGGCATCCGAATATCCGGGCAGTGGCGCCACCGGAAGACCGCGATGGGCCTCCTGCATGAAAGCCTTCCATGCCAGCGCGGGCAGCGAACCGCCGGTGATTTTGTTAGTCGGCGAGGCGTTGTCGTTGCCGAACCAGATTCCGGTGGTGAAATTGCCGGTATAGCCGATAAACCACGCGTCGCGCGAATTCTGGCTGGTGCCCGTCTTGCCCGCCGCCGGGTGCGAGAACGCCGCCGCGCGGCCGGTGCCATCCGTCAGGGTGCGCGACATCATCGCGTTCATCATCCCCGCGACCCGCGCGTCGACCACACGCCTGCCGCGGCCCGCCGGATGCTCGTAGAGCACCTTGCCGTCGAGCGACGTCACGCGGCGGATGACGAAGGGCTCCGCCGAAAAACCGCCATTGGCGAACGGCACATAGGCCGAGGTCAGTTCGATCAGCGTGACCTCGGAGGTGCCGAGCGCCAGCGACGCGTTGGCGGTCAGGTCCGACTCGATCCCCATCCGCCGCGCGGTCGCGACGACATTGGCCGCGCCGGTCTCGACGATCAGCTGGGCGGCGACCGAGTTCAGCGATTTCGCCAGCGCCGTCTCCAACGTGACCGGGCCGTAATACTTGCCGTTGTAGTTCTCCGGCGTCCATTTGCCGATCCGGACCGGCGCGTCGTTGCGGACGCTGTCGGGCGTGCGGCCCTGTTCGAGCGCGGTCTGGAACACGAACGGCTTGAAGGCGGAACCGGGCTGGCGGCGCGCCTCGGTGGCGCGGTCGAACTGGCTGTTGGCGTAATCGTAGCCGCCGACCATGGCGCGCACCGCGCCGGAATTGTCGATCGAGACCAGCGCGCCCTGCGAGACCTTGCCCTTCTCGCCATGGGCGGCGATCAGGTCGCGGATCGTCTCCTCGGCGAATTTCTGCAGCGACAGTTCGACGGTCGTCTCGACGACGAGATCGCGGCCGATCTCGCCGACCAGCAGCGGCAGTTCCTCCATCACCGCGTCGGCGACGTAATGCTCCGAGCCGGTCCAGTAGGCGGCGGCGCGGGTGGCGGGCGCGGTCAGGGCGGCGGTCATCTCGCTGTCGGAGACCATGCCCTGGTCGCGCATCGCCGCGAGCACCACCTGCGCGCGCTTTTCGGCCAGCTGCGGGTTGCGCGCCGGGGACAGCCGCGACGGGGCCTTGAGGAGACCCGCCAGCAGCGCCGCCTCGGACAGGGTGACGTCGCGCGCGCTCTTGTCGAAATAGCGCCGCGAGGCCGCCTCGACGCCGTAGGAGCCGGAGCCGAAATAGACCCGGTTCAGATACATTTCGAGGATCTGGTTCTTGGTGTATTTCCGCTCCAGCCAGAGCGCCAGAAGCACCTCCTGGACCTTGCGCCCGATGGTGCGGTCGGCGGTCAGGAACAGGTTCTTGGCAAGCTGCTGGGTGATGGTGGAGCCGCCCTGCACCAGCCGGCGATGGGCGACGTTGGTCGCCATCGCGCGGGCGAGGCCGAGCGGATCGACGCCGAAATGGGAATAAAAGCGCCGGTCCTCGATCGCCACGGCGGCCTGGGCGATATGCGGCGACATCTGGTGGAGGCCGACCGCCTCGCCGCCGGTCGCGCCGCGATTGGCGATCAGCGATCCCCCGGCCGAGACGATCTTCACATTGGGCGGGCGGTCGGGGATCTGCCATGTCGTCGCCGAGGGCAGCTGCGCGCCGTACCACAGGACGACGCCGGCGGCGGCGATGCCGCCCCAGATGCCGAGGATGAAGGTCCAGTAGACGAGGCCGCCGACAAGGCCGAAGAAGCCGCGCCGCGCTTTCGTGCGGCCGCGCGCGGTCCTCTTCTTCGGCGCGCGGGCCGGCGAGGATTTGCGCTTCGCCTTCGATCTGCGCCTCGGGGGCGCGGCGCGGTCGTCGTCGCTGACCGAGAAATCGGCGGAACGGCGGCTGGCGCGCGCCTCCTCGAAGCGCGGCTCGATACGCCTTTTCGGCTTTCTTCGGCTGGGCATCAGGTCACTTTTTCCGTCACGCGAGACTGGGGGCGGCGGGTGCACCCTAAATGCGGCGATTTAAAGCGACGTAAACGGAAGGTGAATTGGACCGTTAAGATTGATGCGGCCGCGAGAGAGGGCGAATGCAGAGTGCCGGTCCGAAAGAGGGAAGCGGAGCGCTGAGCAAGGGGCCGGTTGCGGACTGGCCGGATTCGGCGACATCGTTCGATAAGCGGCCGTCCAGCTACCGCCCCCTAGGTGGCCATCGCCAACCACCGCGCAACCCACCAGAAGCGGACGCAGTTCAAATATAGCTCGACTCCTCATTCGGGAGAACTGCAACGTATGTGATTGATTCGGATAACTTGGCAGAGCGGGAGCGTGATGGCTGTCGATTGGAAAGAGTATCAACAGGAAGCTGCTGAGTTTTTCAGGTCACTTGGAATGACTGCGGACGTTGACGTGGCATTACAGGGCGCAAGAACCACGCATGACGTGGATGTGGTGGTAAGATCCAGACACGTCGGCTTCGAAGTCCTGTGGCTTGTCGAATGCAAGCACTGGAAATCGCCCGTTTCGAAACTTCATGTGCTCGGTCTTCGCGAGATCGTCACTGATCTTGGTGCCGACAGAGGGATCCTTCTTTGCGAGGCCGGTTTTCAATCGGGGGCGGTCGAGGCCGCGAACCTAACTAACGTGCACGCTAGCTGCCTGGCGAATCTTTCGCTGGAAACAAAAAAAGACATATCGGCTATGCAACTACGCGATATTGCCGATCGCGTAGCGACTGCGAAGTCGCTCTATTGGGATTTGGACAAGAGCTATCGGATAAAGGTCGGCCTTCGAGCGGACACCTTTGAGCACGGCTACTCCGGTGATTTGATTGTTCAATATTCTGAGACAGTGCTGGGAGAGTGACGGAATCCTCAAGGGTTGGATCGGAGCGCGTATCCGCAAAGGGGCCGGTAGCAGACTGACTGCTTCTGCGTGCAATCCAACTGAAAGCGGACATTCTGTGTGCGAAGGTCCAGCCGTTCATTTGGGGCCGGCTGTAGAGGGCGGCGTTCGACGAAGACGCGTTGGGTAACAGACATTCAGGGCGCTAACGCGCCGACAACAGCATCCCGCCGGCGCGTGGCGCGGGCTCCTCTTAAGAAAATCTTACTCGACGAATTGCATAAGTGCGGATTTCGGAAATATAACGCAGCCATGGGGACAAGCTATCAATATAGACGGCAGATTCTTGCGCTTGATGACGACCAGCTGGAAGAGTTTGTCCGTCAGTGGGCATTGAAAAAAGCTGAATACGTAGAGGTCGAGCGCTTCACCGGCACCGGAGACATGGGAAGGGACGTGGTGGGGTTTTTATCGCCCCAACGGCATGAAGGCCCATGGCATAACTATCAGTGCAAACAGTATGGTCGCACACTGCCAACGGAGACCGGTATCTCCGAGCTTGGGAAAGTCTTGTACTATGCCTTCAAGGGCGAGTTCACCGCGCCGAAGAAGTTCTTTTTCGTTGCCCCTAGAGGGATCAATCGCAACCTCAAAGCGTTGATTTTCAAACCTTCGAAGTTCAAGGCAACCATGATCACTGAGTGGGAAAAATACTGCGCCCACTCTATCGTTGAAAACGAGCACATCCCGTTGGATGAGGAACTAAAAGCTTTTATTGAGGCTTGGGATTTTTCTCGAATAGCCCCGATCTCCGTCGATCTCATGCTTACCGACGCAGCTGCGATACCCGTGCTTTACCATTGGTTTGGCGCTGATCCTGGCCCGGCTCCTATCGGCGTAGCGCCTCTCGATGTTCAGGCGATCGAGTTGCCTTACATCCAGGGGCTTCTCGATGCCTACGGTGAACGTGAAGGCGCCGCGTTTGCCGACCATACTGCCGCGGCCGCGCATGCAGTTCACGGGCCTCACCTTCGCATGCAGCGCGAACGATACTTTGATGCTGACGCGTTCACCAGGTTCTATCGAGATAATACGACCACGAAGGACACCGACGATCTCAGGAACGAGATACTCCATGGCATCTATGAGACGCACGCTGCTAACCATGACGACATGCTATCGCGGATAAATGCCGTGATGATCCAGGCCGGCAACACGCAGCCAGTAGGTCCGCTCGCCAAATATGCGCGCACTCCGGTCAAGCAGGGTATTTGCCACCACTTTGTCAATGAGGGGCAATTGAAATGGAAGCTATAGACGCTGTGCGTCCGCCTCCGTTGTTCAATAGCGCGCTCGAGACCGGCGTCCGCGCTATTGTGGTCCTGAACGCTGCCTTTCCTCGTGTATTTGACCTGGCGCAACTGACTTGGTTTGATCACCTTGTTGTGCACACAGCCGACGTTGGCGGACCCAAGAGTTTGCACCCTGACTTGCCTCAGCGCACCGGAGAGTTACTCGTGCGCCGACGTGTGGTCGAAGAGGGTGTTCAGTTGATGCGTCGCTTGCACATGATCAACGCCATTGCCGACGTCAACGGGATTGCCTACCAAGCATCGGAGCACGCATCCGCGCTCGTCGAGACGATGCAAACCCCTTACGCTCTGGAACTCAAGTCGAGGGCGGAATGGTTGGCCCAGAAGCTAGATGAGCTTTCGGGCGACCAACTGGCTGACCTGATATCGGAGAAGATTGGGCGCTGGGCAGTTGAATTCCAAGGCGAAACCGGGCCGGAAAGCTCCGCGTTATGACGGTGTCTCAGCATCCAATCGCCCTTAGAGGACTTTCGTTCACTGGGCCTGACTGCCCCCTCGCCGAGGTCGATTTTGACATTGGCCTGAATCTGCTTTTCGGCGCGTCTAACACCGGTAAATCCTTCATGGTGAAGGTGCTCGACTTCATGCTGGGAAGTTCGCGACCCTTGCCCGAGATTAGTGAGCGCGATGGCTATGACCGTGCATGGCTCGCGCTAACCCTACCCAGCCAAGGCGATGTGACTCTAATGCGATCGCTGGCTGGCGGCGCATTTGAGCTCCATTCGGGACATGTCTCGGCCGTGGAGCGTGGAAAGAATGTTCGCACGCTTTCGGCGCGTCACGACCGTTCGAATGACGACAATCTGTCCCAGCTCCTCCTGAACGAACTGGGGTTCGGCAGCAAGTCCATTGCAGTGGATGCCAATGGTAAGCAGCGGAGCCTCAGTTTCCGCGACATCGTTCGTTTTTGCCTCGTTGATGAGACGATCATTCAAAGTGAGACATCGCCCGTCGAGGCTGGCCAGTATACAACGGTGACGGCCGAGCGGAGTGTCTTCAAACTGATGCTCACAGGCGTCGATGACAGTGCCGTGGTGCCGATGGTCAACAAGACTGTTTTTCGGACGCAGACCAATGCCAAGTTGGAGATTCTCGACGAGATGATCGCCAACATCGACGAGAATCTCACAGCAGACTACCCCGATGCTAACGGCTTGGCGGACCAGTATGAAAAGCTTACCGGTACTTTTACTGCGGCACAGGAGGAAGCTCAGCTCTCTCAGGATCACATACGCGCGCAACTTGACCGCAAGCGGGATGCTGCCAGCAAGCTGGCCGGAATTCAGCAGCGGCTTACCGAAGTCGCTATGAATCTGGTGCGCTTTGCGCAGCTGGACGAGGTTTATTCGTCGGACGTGCAGCGGCTCGAGACCGTCGAAGAGGCCGGGTTCCTTCTGTTGTTGGGGAGCGATAAAGACTGCCCGCTCTGCGGCGCCGCCCCTGATGCCCAAAGCCATGACCACGGCCTAACTGACATCGAAGAAATTCGCGCCGCTTCTGCCGTCGAAATTGAGAAGATCGTCAGGCACCGAGCCTCTCTCATGGAGACTGTCAACGCGTTGACCCTCGAGCGCGAAACATTGAGATCGGATCTCGCCACGCAAAGCACCGAGTTGGACAAGGCCGACGAAGAAATTCGTCGGCTGTCGCCGGAGGCTAGAGAAAAGCAGCAGTTATTGGCAGAGCTCACTTCAGTTCGGGACCATGTCAAACACGGCCTGGACCTATTGTCACAGAAGCAGGCTTTGGTGGATAGGCGAGCTGAGATGGCTAACGTAAAACCGGCATCCAATTCGGATAAGCCGCGTCTCGGGGTTTCCAGCACGGTGGCGCACGACTTCGCCCAAACCGTTAGTGACGTGTTGCGGGAGTGGCAATTCCCTGGAAAGCGCCACGTTACCTTCGATGAGGTTACGTATGATCTGCGGATCGATGGCAAACACAGGCGGGACAATGGCAAGGGTGTGCGGGCAGTCACTCACGCGGCGTTCAAGGTCGCATTGCTCATTTTCTGCCGGGAACGAGGCTTGCCGCACCCGGGTTTCCTAGTCCTGGATACGCCGCTACTGACATATCGCGACCCAATTCGGTCCAAGGAAGGGCCATTGGCGGCAGATGAGCAAGAACTTCGAAACACATCGCTTCGAGATTTTTTCTTCGAACACTTGGCGAGCCTCTCGTTCGCCGAGTTCATAATTGTCGAAAACATCGATCCCCCGTTAGGCATTGAAGAGCTCGGTCATACACAAGTCTTTACCTCCGATCCAAATTCTGGCCGATTTGGCCTCTTCCCGTCTCGCGCCGGCGGGTGAATGGCAGCAAAGCCATGGTCGGCCTTTAGGGAGCAGCTCAGTTGGCTTTATTGGCCGGAATGAGGGCGCAAAGCGGTCAGACGTAGAGCGCGCGAATGGCACGAGGCCGAAAGCGCCGGTCAACGCCCAGCGGCACCCCGCCGCCTTCCCGCCCCGCGCGCGGGCGCTAGGCCGCAAGGGCGTCGAGGGGAAGCGCGATCCTGCGCACGAGGCCGTCGTCGCGGTAGTCCGTCTCGATCGATCCGCCCAACTGGCGCTCGATGCTCAGGCTGATCAGCTTGGAGCCGAAGCCGGCCCTCATGCCGGTCGGGTCGGGCGCAGGGCCCTTGGTCTCGCGCCAATCGAGGGTCAATTTGTCGCCGGCGACCTCCCAGGCGATGCCCAGATGACCCTGGTTGTCTGACAGCGCCCCGTATTTCGCGGCGTTGGTGGCAAGCTCGTGCAGGGCGAGCGCCAGCGCGGTCGTCGCCTTCGATCCGAGGGCGACGGCGGGGCCTTCCCACGTCACCTGCCCGAGATGCGCGTGGTAATGCGGCTCGAGAATCGTCGAAAGGAGCCTCTGAAACGGGATCGAAGGACCCGAGCCCGCGCCGAGGGCCACGGGAATGATCAGCTCGTGCGCCTGCACCAACGCCTTGATGCGCAATTCCACCGCCGTGGCGAATTCATCGACGGAATCCTTCTGCCGCCGGCTCTGCCGGATGATGCTGGAGACATTGGCAAAGAGGTTCTTGATGCGGTGGCTGAGCTCGTCGAGCACGAGCTGGCGCTCGGCTGCGGCATGGCGAAGGGCAAGCTCGGCCTCGAGAACATGCGACAGGTCCTGCAGGGACTGAAGCTCGTCCTTCGTCCATTCGCGGGGCGAGCTATCGATCGCGCAGAAGGCGCCGAGCGTCTGCCCGTCCGGCGCATGCACCGGGACGCCGAGATAGGCGACGACGCCGAGATCGGGAATCGCCAGATTGTCCTTCAGAAGCGGATGGTCGCGCGCGTCGCTCACACCGAGCGGCCGGTCGGCGCTGACGACATACTGGCAGAAGGAATGGGTGAGCGGGGTTTCGCGCGGGCTCTCCAGACCGATCTGCGCCTTGAAGAACTGACGCTCACCATCGACCAGCGACACCAGCCCGACCGGCGTGCCGGTGATGCGCGTCGCCAGCCGGACGGCGCGGTCGAAGGCCTCCTCGGGAAGGCTGTCCATCAGGCCGGTGGCCTTGAGGGCGGCGAGGCGTTCGGGGTCGTTCAGCCTCGTCTCGTGGCCGTCCGGTTGGGTCTCCGAAAATTTCATATGCAGCGTCACCCTCTCACCGCCCTCCGCTGTCTTCCGCGAAGGACGATCCAAGCGGCCATCCCCGAGACCGCCGGGCGCGTTTTCATGGTCACTGAACAACTTACCCTGCCCAAAGTCAAAACCCGACAACCGTGTCGGGGCCCGGCGTGAGGGATTATTCCGCATGGGTCAATAGCAGTATCTTGCAGCAGGGCGTCTCAGGCCGCGCCGCCGATCAGCGGACACAGCGCCTCGGCCAGACGTTCCGGAGGAGTCGGCTTGATGAACACCGGCGAATCCGGATAGCGGCCCCGAAGATCCTTCGGAAGCGCGACACCGGTGCAGAAGACCACCGGTATGCCGGCCGCCAGGAGTTTCTCGGCCAGGGGCGTCACCTCGCCATCGAGCAGGTTCACATCGAGGATAGCGCCGTCGGGACTGTGTTCGGCCGCAGCCGTCAAGGCCTCGCCGATCCGCGCGAACGGACCGATCACCTCTGCGTCGCAGGCCTCAAGCTCGGCCGCCAGATCCATGGCCACCAGCATGTTGTCTTCAGCGACAAGGATCCTGGCTCCGCGCATACAAGGACTCATGTCTCGTTTACTCCGTAACCGGTGCATAGGGATTGGGTGCGGCGGCACCGAGGGTGGCGCGTATCCGCACCTCGATGCCTTCCGGCGGGAAGCGGATTTCAGTCGACCCATCCAGTTGCCGGCCGAGCAGGCGCTCCAAGAGAACCGATCCGAAGCCGCTCCTCGCCGGGGTCTCGACCGGCGGGCCGCCGCGCTCCACCCAGTCGATGAGGATCTTGCGGCCGTCCCCGCAGTCCTCAACGCTCCACGTGACGCTGACCCGGCCGGCATCATTGGAGAGCGCGCCGTATTTGACGGCATTGGTCGTGAGCTCGTGCACGGCCATGGACAGCGCCACCGCGGCGTCGTTGGGCAGCGCGACCGCCGGTCCCTCAAGCGCCACGCGGCTGCCGTCGTCATAGGGGCCAAGCTCGTTGAGGAAGATGTCACGCAGGCGCGTGCCGGCGCGCGTGCCTTCGGTCAGCAGGGTGTGGCTGCGCGCAAGCGCTGCTATGCGGCCGGTCAGGCCCCTGCTGAACGCTTCCATCGTCGGCGAGTTCCGCAGCGTGAAGCCGACGATCGACTGGACGGTCGCGAGATTGTTCTTCACCCGGTGGTGGAGTTCCTGCACCAGCAGGTTGCGTCGTTCCTCGGCTTCCTTGCGTTCGTCGATGTCGATCACCGAGCCGATGTAACCGAGAAAGTCGCCGTTCGGGCCGAAACGCGGGGCCGCCGCGTCCATCACCCACCGGTAGACGCCGTCCGCCCGCTGCAGGCGGTATTCGCTTTGAAAGGCCTCACGACGCTGGTCCGCGGCAAGGAAGACCCGCTTGGCTTCCTCCCGGTCCTCGGGATGAATCGTCTCAAGCCACCCCAGGCCGAGCGCATCCTCCAGCGACTGGCCGGTAAAGTCGCAGAAGAGCCTGTTCACATACGTGCAGCAGCCATCCGCGCCGGTTACCCACAGCATCACCGGGGCGTTATCGGCCATGTTGCGGAACCGTTCCTCGCTTTCCCTGAGCGCATTCTCGCGCGCCTTTTCCTCGGCAATGCCGCGGACCTCGATGATCGTTCCGACCGGCGCTCCGCTGTCGTCCCTGATCGGGCTCGCGGTGAAGGCGACCGGGTAAAAGCTTCCGTCCTTGTGAACGAACACCTCCTCGCCCTGCATCCGGTTTCGCTCCGGGAAGGCCCGGTCGATCGGGCATTCCTCCAACGGATAGGGACGACCGTCCGGCCGGGTATGGTGGACGACATCGTGCAGGGCACGCCCCCGTGTCTCCTCGAGCGTATAACCGGTCAGACGCTCGGCGGCCGCATTCATGTAGGTGCATTGCTGCCGCTCGTTCATCAGGAAGATGGCAACGGTCGCATTGTCGAGGACAGCGTTCAGCCGGCGCTGGACCTCCTGAAACCCTTCCGGGTCCGTGTCCTGACGCCTTCCGCCGCAATCCTGCGTCCGCTTGTCCATTTCTCTCCGGTTTCCCTGTGCAACGCATCAGAACGCTCAACAGCCGAAGAGCCCCTTTAGTTCCCCGAAGGAGACGGGTCCGGACCAGCCGGGTTGGGCGAAACTGCCCGGAAAACCGGGATATTCAGATAAAAGAACGACGTCAGGGAACCTTCCAGCGCTGGAACCCCGTTGCACTCCCCGTATTCACGTTCTGAAGGGAGACGTTGCCATGTCGTATTGGCGTTTTTTCGCGATGATCCTCACCTCCACGGTGGTGATGTTCGGGCTGATGTATCTGAACACCTACCTTTTCAGCCACCTGTTCTGGTCGGAGACCAGGAGCTACATGGCGCTGCTGATGGGCGCGGCGATGGCGATCATCATGCTCGCCTACATGCTGTCGATGTACTCCAACAAGACGCTCAACATGGCGATCTTCGGCGGCGCGGCGGTGGTCTTCCTCGTGGCGCTGTGGCTGGTCCGCAGCCAGATCACGGTCGGCGACACCAGCTACATGCGCGCCATGATCCCGCACCACTCGATCGCGATCATGACCTCGAGCCGCGCCAATATCTCCGATCCGCGCGCGCGCAAGCTCGCCGACGAGATCATCTATGCGCAGGACAAGGAAATCGCCGAGATGCGGTACCTGATCAACGATATCGAGGCTTCCGGCGACGCAACCGAACAGGGCAGCGACGCGCCGGCGCAGATCGTCAGCCTCGAGGAAGCGCTGTCGACGGCTGAGGTCGCCATTCTCGATCCGGAATTCATGAAGGACGACGAGATCGCCCAGCTGTTCCCGAACGGCGCGGCCTGCACCTTCACCTATACGCCCGACAGCCCGCCGGTTCTGGCCATCGGCCCGCAGGAAGGCGGCGGCGCAGCGGCGCTCGTCAAGATCAGCGGCGATCTGGTGCAGCTCGATGCGGCAACGGGCGAGGCGTCGGAGCCGGCGCTCCAGGCCGAGGGCATCTCGGTGCGCGTCGCGGCCGCCGAGGAAGGCGACAGTCTGGACGCGACCGCAGCGGAGCCGGCGGAGGCCAATCTGGTGCTGGAGCTCGATGCGGGCCTGCGCGCCGGCTTCCGCGGCTTCTACCGCTGCGCCGGATAACGAAGAACCCGAGGAGATCCAGCAATGCCGCAGACCGCCCAGAAAGACGCCAAGCTCTACCGGATGGTTACGGACGACCATGTCTGTCCCTACGGCCTGAAGGCAAAGGACCTGCTCGAGCGGGAGGGCTTTGCGGTCGACGATCACAAGCTGCGGAGCCGCGAAGAGACCGACGCGTTCATGGCAGACCACAATGTGGAAACCACGCCGCAGGTGTTCATCGACGGCAAGCGGATCGGCGGTTACGAAGCATTGCGAGAACATCTCGGCCACGAGGTGAGTGACGAGGAGGAAACCTCCTACCGTCCGGTCATCGCGATCTTCTCGGTCGCCCTGCTGATGGCGCTCGGCCTCAGCTGGACGTTCTCCGGCTCCATCCTGACGCTGCGCGCCTTCGAGTGGTTCATCGCCATCTCGATGTGTCTGCTGGCAGTGCAGAAATTGCAGGACATCGAGAGCTTCTCGACCATGTTCCTGAACTACGACCTGCTGGCCCAGCGCTGGGTGCGGTACGGCTATGTCTACCCGTTCGGCGAAGCGCTGGCGGGAATCCTGATGGTTGCCGGCGCGCTGATCTGGATCGCCTCGCCCGTGGCGCTGTTTATCGGCACAATCGGCGCGATATCGGTGTTCAAGGCGGTCTATATCGACAAGCGCGAACTGAAATGCGCCTGCGTCGGCGGCAGCAGCAAGGTGCCGCTCGGCTTCGTGTCGCTGACCGAAAACCTGATGATGGTATTCATGGGCATATGGATGGCGGTCAGATGGGGCGCGGGCCTATGACCTATGGGCGGCGCCGGGTCATGATCACCGCGTCCTCGCCATCGGCATAATTGTTGGCCCGGATGCCCGACCTGTCGAAACCGTGACGCTTGTAGAAGCGGATAGCCGCTCTATTGGTCGGCCGGACGAAAAGGCGGACCGTCCTGCGGCGGGCGAGCGTCATCGCCTCGGCGAGAAGCGCTTCACCGATGCCGCCGCCGCGCAGGGAAGTTTTCACCGCGATGTAATCAAGCGCGGTCCACGGGCGAAAGGGGCGGTTGTTGAGGACGGCATAGCCGACCACAACGCCGCCGCGCTCGGCAGCGATGACATCGGTGCGGCCGCCGATAAGGAAAGCCTCGAAACCCTCGCGGGTCAGGCAATGGGGGTCCTCGCCGAACGCCTCGCGCTGGAGCGAAAGCAGCACATCGACGTCGCTGTCGCACGCCGTGCGTAAGGTCATTTCTGCCCGATCCGTGCGCCGTCTTTCAAATGCAGCCATACCGCCGCCTCTTCAGAGTCCGCGAAATCTAGGCGGACAACGTTTCCAGTCTCTAAAGAGCCCTGCACAGACGCTGCCTTTCCCGCCACCTCATTTTGACATGCATCAAGGCTTTCCGGGACCACATCGTATCCTCTGAAGCTCCTTTGAAAGGAGCCAGACGATGTTTCGCACAAGCCGAACAATGGCGGCGCTGGCCGCCGCACTGGTCTTCGCGCTCGCGCCGGGCGGCGTTTTCGCCGACGCGGGCCATGGCAAGGCGAGCGAAGAGGACGATCACGGCGATGCCCGGATGATCGAGACGATGCGCGATGCCCACCGCGATCACGAACACGGTCACGACTTCGAGGCGATGGAAGAGATGTCGCCCGAACAGGCAACGCGGATGATCAACCTGATGCGCGAGGTCGGACTGGCTCTTCCGCCGATGAACGCGGGCCGCGGGCGTGCGCTGTTCGTCGACAAGGGATGTGTCGTCTGCCATTCGGTCAACGGCGTCGGCGTGGATATCGGCCCTTCCCTCAATGCCGCTGACATGCCGTCGCCGATGAATGCCTTCGAATTCGCAGCACGCATGTGGCGGGGCGCGCCTGCCATGACGGCGATGCAGGAAGCTGAATTCGGGAACGTGATCGACCTGTCCGGCCAGGAACTGGCCGATCTCATCGCATTCGCCCACGACGCCGAGGAGCAGAAAAAACTGACGGCCGAACAGGTGCCGGAGCGGTTCCGCGACCGACTGGAAGAGTAGCGCGAAAGGTCTACCCGGCCAGCGCTGCCATGATGCGTGCCCAGGACCGCTGACCCTTGTGGAAGCTCTTCAGCGCGTATTTCTCGTTCGGCGAATGAATCCGGTCGTCCGAGAGACCGAAACCGACGAGCACGGAATCCATACCGAGCAGCGACTGGAAATCGCCCACGATCGGGATCGAACCGCCCATGCCGATCAGCGCGGCCGGTTTCGGCCATTCATCGGAAAGCGCGTCCTTCGCCTTCTGGATGACCGGTGAATCGTAGGGCAGCCGGATGCCGGGCGAGCCGCCATGCTCTTCGAACGAAACGGAACAGTCGGCCGGAATGCGCGCCCGGACGAAATCGCGGAACGCAGCCCGTATCGTTTCGGGATCCTGGTCTCCGACCAGCCGGAACGACACCT
Source organism: Oricola cellulosilytica (assembly GCF_019966575.1). Taxonomy (GTDB): domain Bacteria; phylum Pseudomonadota; class Alphaproteobacteria; order Rhizobiales; family Rhizobiaceae; genus Oricola; species Oricola cellulosilytica. The sequence continues at coordinate 399,079 of NZ_JAINFK010000001.1, forward strand.
TGGCCGAGGCCTCGGCGGCAATCACCGTCTTGAAGCCCTCTCCGGTGTAACCGCCGGTGATGCCGTTGACCTCTGCCGTCGGGCGGGCCCATGTCAGTTCGAGCACGCTGCGCCCCTGCTCGCCCGCGGGCAGCGACAGGCCGATGGCGCCGAGAAAATCCTCGTTCGAGGCGCCGAGGCTCTCCCATTGCCGCAAAATCTCGTCCGGCGTTTCCTCCACCCCCTCATAGAAGCCGGGGATGGTAACGCGGCCGGTCTCGTCGTGGAGATCGGCCAGGACCTTCGCGAGAATATGGATGGGGTTCGCCGCAGCGCCGCCGAAGTAGCCCGAATGCAGGTCTCGATCGGCTGCCCGAACGGTGATTTCCTCGCCAACGAGCCCCCGCAATCCGGTGGAAATGGCGGGCGTCTCGGCGTCCCACATCGAGGTGTCGCAGACCAGCGCGAAATCCGCCTTCAGCTCGCCGGCGTTGGCCTGGAGGAACGGCTTGAGCGACGGCGAACCGGATTCTTCCTCGCCCTCGAAAAGGATGGTGACGCGGCAGGGCAGCGAGCCGTGGACCGATTTCCATGCGCGGCACGCCTCGACGAAGGTCAGGAGCTGGCCCTTGTCGTCGGCGGTTCCGCGACCGGTGATGATCTTCGAGCCGTCGGCGGCATTCCTGATGGTTGGCTCGAACGGGTCGGTGTCCCACAATTCGAGCGGATCGACCGGCTGCACGTCGTAGTGGCCGTAGAACAGCACATGCGGCGCATCGGCGCTCCCGCCCTCATGGTGGGCGACGACCATGGGATGGCCGGCGGTGTCGCGAACGGAAGCGTCGAAGCCGATCGAGGCAAGTTCGGCGGAAAGCCATTCGGCCGCCTGCCGGCACTGGGCGGAATAGGCCGGGTCGGTCGAGATCGACGGAATGCGCACCAGCTCGAACATGCGCTTGAGGCTTGCCGCAAGATCGTCGTCGATCCGCGAAAGAACGGGTTCCAGTTGCGCGGCCGCGCCAGCATGGTTCATGTCGGGTGAAATCTCCGTGGGATCACGTACGCGATCCATGCGCAAAGGGCGAGGAGATGTAAACCCGAAACTTCAAGGTATCCAGGGATCCTGAAACGCCAAAGCCACCGCCTGTTCTCACAGGCGGTGGCTCAGCGAAAAGGTCCAAAGAGTGGCAGCCCGGAGAGGGGGATTAGGCTGCCACCTGTCCGGATCGGCGGGGGACGGGCCTTAGCCGGACATCGGCGCAATATGCCGATTAACCATCGGTTACATATGAAAATGGCATAAACAGGGCAGATAATCGCGGGAACACGCACTTGTTAACCATCCGTGATCGCGAAAATACAGTGAACTCAATTTCCCGACGCACGTTCATGACTTTGAACCTACTCGCGGTTAAAAGATGCAAGAACAATTGAGCGTCCATGCGCCGATTCCGCTTGTAGAGTGAGGGTTTGCACCGTTTTAAGGGTGCGAGGGATCACCTCAGGACCGGGCGTCAAATCTCATGGAGCGCCGGATCCTGACCATTCGGGGGACTGACATGTGTGGAATCGCTGGTTTCGTGACCGGGCCATTCGGGCAATCCAGGGCGGATTGCGCATGGCTGACGAAACTGTCGCACGACACGGGAGCTCTGCCCGAGGGTCTTGCTGCCGCCGACGACCTGCAACGGGCAGTCGAAACACTGCATGAGCGCTTCCCGGCGCTGATGTCGTTCGGTACGGCGGCGCAAATCGTATTCAACGAGACGTTCCGCGGCGAGGTGACCGCGCTCGCTGACGCGTTCGCGGCACAGACCTCGGCGCTGACGGAGCTGTCGAAGGCCGGACGCACCGATCTCGACCCGCTGATCGAAAGCCTGCGGGACCACGAATGGCAGTTGCGCGAGGAACTGGTCCGCCAGTCGCTGGAGGCCGCATCGCTGACGCGGCCGGACAGCCTGTCGCCGGACAACAACGCGATCAAGGTGGCGCTGGCCACCGAGGCCGTGCTGCGTTCCATCGACCGGCTGGAAGTCCGCGGGCGCGACTCGGCCGGAATCGCCATCCAGGTCCAGCTCGACGAGGCAACCATCAGCGCGCTCGACGGCGACCATGCGGACGCGCTCGCGACCCGCGCGGCGCAGATCCATGCCGAACACGGCGCGGTCTATCAGCACGACAATGGCGGCGGGCGGCGGACCCTGACATTCGTCTACAAGACCGCCAATCTCGTGGGCCGTCTGGGTGACAACGGAACGGCGCTACGAGAGGCGATCCGCGCCGACGACCTGCTGTGGGCGCTCGCCGCCAATGCGCTGCGGGCCAGCGTACTGTCGCACACAAGATGGGCCTCGCACGGCATCATCTCGGTCGCCAACTGCCACCCGCACAACGCCTCGCTGGTGCAGGACGAACAGGGCGGCGCAGGCATATCGCTCGGGGCGATGTACGCCCTGAACGGCGATGTCGACAACCATGTCGAACTGCTCGGCGAACTGGTGACCAACCGGCAGATGGCGGTCGATCCGGCGATCACGACGGATGCGAAGATCATCCCGATCGCGCACCGTGCGGCCGGAACCGACGGCAAGGACCTGCTCGACCGTTTCCGCAACGCCATCCGGCGCCTCGACGGCTCGATCGCGATCGGATGCATCGACCCCAGCCAGCCGGGCGACGCCTTTCTCGCGCAGAAAGGTTCCGGCCAGGGGCTGCATGCGGCGCGGCTCGCCGACGGCTGGATATTCGCTTCCGAAGTCTATGGGCTGTGCAACCTGGCGCGGTCCTCGTTCAATCTGGCGCGCTCGGTCGCGGGCGGCTCGGTGATCGAACTGAACGGCGATTCCGACACCCCCGTGATGCGCAGCGCGAGCGAGGGTACCAAGGTGGCCCTCAAGGCCGAACCGATCCAGATCTATGCGCGGGACATCTATCGCGGCGATTTCGACTTCTATCTGGAGAAGGAAATCCACGATGGACCGGAGAGCGTCGCCAAGACGCTGCGCGGTCGCTACCGACGCCAGGCCGGACTGATCGCGTTCGACGACCTGCCGGCCGATATCTGGGCGCCGATGCGCGAGGCCGTCCGCAAGGGCGTGACACGGATCCATGTCATCGGACAGGGAACGGCCGGCGTCGCCGCCGTCGGTATCGCGCATCTGATCGAGCGGGCGCTCGCCCGCGATTTGCGCAAGGCGGTGCCGGTCCGGGCGCTGCGGTCGTCGGAAATGTCGGCGGAGATCGACAGTCTCGATTTCGCCCACGCGCTGGTGATCGCGATCTCGCAATCGGGCACCACGACCGATACCAACCGCGCCGTCGACCTGGCGCGCGAACGCGGCGCGTTCATCCACGCCATCGTCAACCGGCGCAATTCCGACCTCGTGCGGAAGTCGGATTCCGTGCTGTTCACCTCGGACGGGCGCGATGTGGAAATGTCGGTCGCCTCGACCAAGGCGTTCTATTCACAGTTGACGGCGGGCAAGCTGACGGCGCTGTTTCTCGCCGCCGCGATGAACACGATGACCGAAGTCGAGATCGCGCACGAGACCAGCGAACTGGAACGGCTTCCGGCGCTTATCGGCGAGGTTCTGGCGACCGAGGAGCACATCGCCGAATGCGCTCGGACGCTGGCGCCGCGAGCGCGCTACTGGGCGGTCACCGGCTCGGGCATGAACCATATCGCCGCGCTGGAGATCCGCATCAAGCTGTCGGAGCTGTGCTACAAGTCGATCCCGGTCGACTACACCGAGGACAAGAAGCATATCGACCTTTCGACCGAGCCGCTGACGCTGGTGATCGCCAACGACCTGCCGGGCGATCTCGCCGGCGACGTGGTCAAGGAAGTGGCCATCTTCAAGGCGCATAACGGACGGCCGATCGTGTTTGCGACCGAGGGCGCCGACGCCCAGGCGTTTGCCGAAAACGCCGAACGGGTGATTCCCCTGCCGAAGATCGGCGGCGACCTGGCCTTCATTCTAGCAACGGTGGCCGGACACCTGTTCGGCTTCCACGCGGCCCGGGCCATCGACCGCGCCGCGCAGACGTTGAAGGCGATCGCCTCCGACCTCGGCCTGCTCGCCATGGGCGATGCCGAGGCAGACCCGGACGCGCTTCTCGGCGCGCTCGACGACTTTATCGATCAGGGCGCCGCGGGCGACTTCAATTCCGGGCTCGGGGCCAACCATCTCGCGGCGCTCGCCGGTCTTGCCCGCGACCTGCGCAAGGCGGAAGGCGACACAGCCGCGCAGCGCGCCATCGCCGAAGCCGCGGAGGAAACCGTGCGCAAGGCGTTCGAGGAGACGTCGCGCCCCGTCGACACGATCCGCCACCAGGCCAAGACAGTCACCGTCGGCACCAGCCGCCCGGAGGACGCCCTGTCATCGGCGGTGCGCGACAGCCTCGCGGCCCTCGGCGTCGCCGACAGCCGGATGAGCTTTGCTAACCGCAAGGTCCTGGCCTCGGTGTCGCGGCTGATCGACGAGATCGAATGGGCCGAATTGCTGCATGTAACGGACGAAGGCGACGGGCCGGCAGTCCGTGCGTCGGGTGCCGCGAAGGCCAAGGCGCTCGCCGCCTACCGCACCGCAGCCAAGCCGCTCGGGGTTCTCGGCAGCGCGCTCGACGACAATGCGCTGCATTGCGGCTTCCTCGGCGATCATGCGGTGATCGCCGTGCCGGTCAACGATGCCGGATACGGGGAGACCGACGGGCTGATCTGCCTGGCGGTCAAGCTGCAGGCACACGCCTCGCGCGAACAGAAGACGGCGGCGATGACCGCGCTCGGCACCTACCGGCCGGTGCTGCGCGAATGGGAGCAGACCTTCGGCGAAGAGGCTTCGGCCGCCCTCGCCCGGCAGATCGCGCGCGAGAAGCCGATCGACGTGCTGTTCCGTCCGAAAGTGCTCGACCCGGCGCTGGCCCGGGACGAACGCCAGAGCGCTTGAGTCACTGCCCGGCGTATTCGCCCAGCGCGCACATCACGTGGTAGAAGCTCGATGACGGCATGTCGGGGGCGGTGACGTAGCCGTCGGTGTCGATGGCGTCGTACCAGCCGCCCGGCACCGGACCGTTGAGGTAATAAGCAAACAGCACGTCGAAGATGCGCCGGCGCAACGCGGCGGCCGAGCCCAGCCCGCGCTTCTCGAACACCAGCGCCGCCTTGAGGGCCTCCGTCTGCGGCCACAGGCGCGCATGTTTCTCAACCGCCGATCCATCCGGCTGCAAGCCGTTCGCCGCGGCGCCTGTCGAGGCGTGATGGCCGAATGTCGCCGCGGCCGCGAAGAGCTGGCGCGCCTTGGCGCCGACCCTTGGCGTGTCGCGGTGATCGAGATAGCGCATCAGCAGCCACGCCCATTCGTAATGGTGTCCCGGCTCGATGCGTGTCTCCTCGGCGGTCTCGCGGCTGATGGACCAGTCGGCCTTGAAGAACTCGCTCAGCGTGCCGGTCGACTTGTCGAAGAAGTGCCGGTCGAACAGCCGGACCATGGCCTGGGCGCGGTCGAGAAACTGTTCCTCGCCCGTCGCCTCGTACCAGGCGATCATCGCCTCGAGGAAATGCATATGGGGGTTGGCGCGGCGCGGCAGCTTGCGGTCGATGCTCTCGTAGTAACCGCCATTGCCGTGATCGGCGAGGCAGGCGTCCATGAAGGCGACGGTGCGGTCGGCCCACAGGCGCGCCTCCGGCCAGCCGGTGGCCCGGTGCAGCCAGGCGAGGCCAAGCAACACGAAGCAATGGTCGTAGGTGTCGCGCGTGGTGTCCTGAACCGTGCCATCGGGATTGAAGAGATGGATCCAGCCGCCCTCTTCGTGCCAGCCGGTGTTGACGAGGGTATCGAAGCAATGACGCAGGACGCCCTCGGCGTCGCCCTCCCAGCCCATCAGTTTCGCGTAGGAGAACGCGTAGATCTGGCGGGCGAGAACGCGCAGGCGCTTCGACAGGTGGGGTGCCGGCGTGCCGTCAAAATTGAGCGCCTCGTGTACGCCGCCGAATTCGCGGTCGATGCCGCGCTCGGCCCAGTAGGGCAGAGCCGTCTCGAACAGCCAGGATTTCACCGTGGACGGCAGGGTGTCGTCGCCGCGGGTCTTGAACACCTGGGTGACGTTCTTGACCAGATGGGTGGTGTCCCTGCGGGTTACGAGAATCTTGTTGTCCTCGGCAACAACGACAAGATCGTCTACACCGGCGATGGCGATCGTGGCGCCGCGCGCGCGCACCAGATTGTCTCCGGCGTCGACCGTGATGACGTCACCCGACAGGGCGTTGCCGCGGGAATCCTTTTCGGCTCCCGCATAGAGTTGCGCCCACGAGCCGAGATCGTCCCAGTCGAACCGGGCCTCGACCACGCCGATATTTCCGGCGCTTTCCATGATTGCATAGTCGATCGAAAGCTTCGGCGACGCGGCAAACGCCGCCGGATCGAGAAACAGCCTGGCGCCCTCCCGCCGCCCGTTACGCACCGCACGCGACGCGCATGCCCAGATCTCGGGCTGGAGCCGGCGGTACTCGTCGGCAAGCCGGCCGGCGCGGAACAGAAAGATTCCGGCGTTCCAGAGAAAGTCGCCGCTGGCAAGATAATGCTCGGCGGTCTGGTGATCGGGTTTCTCGCGAAAGCGGGTGACGCGGAAGCCCTCGCCCAGCGCCTCGCCCTTCTCGATATAGCCGTATTGCGTTTCGGCGCGGACCGGCGGAATGCCGATCGTCATGATGGCGTCGGTCTCGCGGGAAAGGCGGGCGGCAGCCGCGACAGTGTCCTGAAATCCGTGGACATCGTCGATGCGGGCATCGGAGGGCAGCACGATAATGAATTCGTCGGGGTCTTCAGCGCCGATCGTGGCGGTGGCGGCGGCAATCGCGGCGGCGGTATCGCGGATGCTGGGTTCGAGCACGATCAATTCCGGCGATACGGACGCGCGGGCGACGTCGCGCTCGAGCGTTTCCACGAGCGCCGCCGAGCCGATTACATGGGCGGGACGGAACTGCAGACCGCGGATGGCTGGCACCATGCGCTCGAGCGTGTTCACCAGCAGCGAGCGGTCGTTGACAAGGGCGTGGAACTGCTTGGGCTTGTCGTCGCGCGACATCGGCCACAGGCGGGAACCCGCGCCGCCGCACAAGATCACCGGCGTTATCGTCACCAATTTCCCCTCGGCCATCATTCCCAAACCGGCCTTGCCCGCACTCGGGGGCATTAGTTCACAGCCGCCGCCCATCGTCCACCAGCGGCTCGATATCAATGCAGAGCGGCCCGCCTCCGTCTGGAGACAGGCCGCCTCGTATGTGTGAAGCGCCGCGCGACCGCAGCCTGTTGCCGAGCCATCTAGCCGATGGTCGTGGCAATTGCGCCGAGCTTGGCGTTAATAGTTGTGCCGAGCACAGTGGCGCCGCTGATGACCGCCACCGAAACAAGGGCTGCAATCAAGCCGTACTCAATCGCGGTGGCCCCCGACTCGTCCTTCATGAAACGTGCAAACATGGTCGTGGTCCTGTTTCTATTTTTTGCAACACCCGCGTCAACACTTCTGGTGGCGCTGATCGAGTGGACCCAACTTAGCGTCACCGTGTTGCTCCCGACTTAACGAACGAGGTTTCCGAAATATTAATGCCCCGAGAACGCGGAAGTGGTGAACCAAACGTTTCACTTACCCCGGCAGAGCACTGCCTGCAGGGAGGCGCGCTCCGGGGAGCTTATGGTTAAATCTTCGTTCATGTTTGAAAGGGATACTGCAGCCCGTTCGCGTCTCCAGGAGTGCATCATGTTCACGGGCAACCGCTTCATCTCGTCAGCAGCCGTCGCGGCAAGCCTCTGCCTTCCGGCAAACGGAGTGCGAGCGGCCGATCTAGACACCCCGGCGGCGTCCCCGTCGATAGGCATGCCGCCCCCGAGCGGTTACATGCCGGCGGCAGCCATGCCAGGGAACGAGGCCATTCCGGCGGGCATCCACGTCGTCATGAACCATGCCAAGATCGTGAAGCTGTCGTCCGCTGCGGCAACGGTCATCATCGGCAATCCCGAAATTGCCGACGCCACGGTACGCGACGCGCAGACTCTCGTGCTCACCGGGCGGGGTTTCGGCCAGACCAATCTCGTCATCCTCGATGCCGGCGGAAATCCGATTCTCGACGAACGCATCGCCGTCTCCCGCGAGAACGGTGCCGCCCTCAGAATCTACCGCCAGGCCGAGATCGAAACGCTGTCGTGCGAGCCGTTCTGCGAGAAAGCCTATTTGACGGAGGCCGAGCTTCAGTCGATACGCGCCATCGCCGAGGCGAATGACACCGGAAACTGAACGGGACGCATCTTGATAAAACCGCGCCACTTCAACAGGGGCCAGCGCGGCGCAGAAGCTTAACAGCGGCTTAACCCGCTCCCCACCATCACCCGGCCACGCAAACCAATCCTCAATCATTTCGACATACAATCGAAAGCTATCCAAGGTTCGGGGAACCGATGGCAGATCGTACTTACCAGCTAAGAACACGCATACGCCGCCTGGTCGAAAGACTGGAGAAGGACCGCCGTGGCGCCACCGCCATCGAGTTCTCGATGCTGGCCATCCCGTTCGCAATGCTGGCCTTCGCAATTCTTGAATCCACGGTTTCGTTTACGGCCGAGGAGGTGATCAACCGTGCCGCGTCCAAGCTCGGCCGACAGTTTCAGACAGGTCAGCTGACGGCGGCGAACACCGACGAAACGACATTCAGAAACCTTCTGTGCAATGAAATATCGATCATGGTGGGCGGCGGCTGCCCCGAATTGGTCTATGACCTGCAAAACTACACCAGCTTCGCCGCCGTTCCCACGTCGCTCCCGATAGATCTGACCGGCGACATCGATGTCACCGGTTTCGGCTACAATGTCGGCGGGGCAGGCACCATTAATTCATTGCGCGTCTTCTACCGCTGGCCCGTGATGACCGACATGCTGAAAGCCCATATGTCGAACCTTCCGGACAACAAGACCCTCCTGTACGCCACGGTGACGTGGAAAAACGAAGGCTTCTGATCGTGCGCATTACGAAAACAACCGATCGGGTTCGCGAGCACCTTTCAAAGGCGCTGGGTCGTCTGGCGCGCCAACCCGTGCTGCAGGACAAGCGGGGCGTGGCGGCGGTCGAATTCGCACTGATCGTGCCGCTGATGCTCGCGATGTATCTGGGGACCATGGAAATGTCCGCCGGTGTCGTGGTCAACAAGAAGGTCTCGCGTGTGGCGTCGACGGTGGCCGACCTGGTCACGCAGCAGCAGGAGGTGAGCAAGGCCGATCTCGAACAGATCATGGGAATCGGCGAGGCGGTTCTCTTTCCCTATGTCAGCCGCAGGCCGGATATCGTCGTCATCGGCATCGATGTGGACACAAGCTACCCGAAGGGCGGCAAGGTTGTCTGGTCACGTCGATACGACCAGGGCACGTTCAAGCCGGGGTGGGCCAAAGGTTCGGATGTCGACGTCCCGGCAAAGCTGCAGATCAACGACACGTTTCTCGTTCGGGTCGACACGAGAATCGACTACGCCCCCGTGGTCAGCTGGCTCATCGGCGATACCGTCGGCAGCATCAAGAACGGCGTCGGGGTGATCGAGATGGCAGAATCCTACATTCTCCGCCCGCGCTACGGGGCCGACATCACCTGCATAGACTGCTGAGGCAGTTCCTGGCCGGATGAAGCCGTTCTTCCGTCGGGCACTCCAACGCGCTTCAGTCTCCCCCTCCTTCGACGACCGCCGGCACGAGGCCGAGTACGGTGCGGTAGTCATCATGGGCCGCGGCCTCGAAACCGCCGCCCAACAGGGGCGAGATGGCGTCATGAGCGAGCGGGCGGTCTTCATCAAGCGATAGCAGCATCCGGCGAAGCGCCGTCTTCACCTCCGAGGGAAGATCTCGCCGGATGGCGTGTGGGCCGAAACGCACCGGGCGCGACCGCCAGAGAACGCCGTACTGCGCATCCGACATTTCCGCGAGCCTCGCCTTCGGCCCGCCGCCGAACGAGGTCGCGGCGCCGGGGCGGACATATTCCCAGAGGAACGCGGCGGCGACCCGGCCGTCCACCAGCATCTCCAACGTCTCCGTGATACCGGGCGTCATAACGATATCCAGCCCCGATTCCGCCAATGCCTTTCCCCGCCAGAAGAAACCGGCCGTCGGCAGCAGATCGCCGCCGAGCGCGCCGGCCGGGCCGGCCGCAATCGTGACCTTTCCGAGATCGACAGTCCGGGCGGCACGTGCCTTGTCGGCGAGGAGGATCGACCGGATTCCGCTTGCTCCGCTGGTGCTGACCGGGGCGGCGATCGGCTCGATGCATTGGCACAGTTCATAGGCGGTCGCGTAGCCCATCGCGGAAAGCACGGAATATTCGATGCGCGACGACGCCTGTGCGTCGATCAGCGCCAGCGCGTCGCGGGCCTGGAATATCTCCACCGGCATGGCAAGTGTTTCGGACACCGCCTTGCGGAACTCCTCGAAACGGCCAGGCGGATAGCTCTCACCATTCCGCATCGCGATGCCGATGCGGAAGGTGCCCAGATCCTCACGCCAGTCCGCCGATGCGGGTGCGGACAAAAGACAACACAGAACGACGGACGCCAGCGCCATCATCTTGTTTCGACCGTGTCGGGGTGCCATGTTCGATCTCCACTGCCGATGCCGGGCGTCGCGGGCCGCAGCCCGGCCTCCTCCCCGTAGCGGCAACAAGTAGAACGCGAGTTTCGATGACGCCAGGCATTAATGGCAGCCGCGCAAGACGCGCCTTTCTTTTCGTGCTCGATTCGGTCGGAATCGGCGGCGCCAGCGACGCCGCCAGGTTCGGCGACGCCGGGTCCAATACGGTCGGCCATATCCTCGCGCACGCGAAGAGCGGAAAGGCCGACAGGGCGGACCTGCGTGCCGGTCCCCTCGACGTGCCCAACCTGGCCTCTCTCGGCCTTCTTCACGCGGTGAGAGCCGCCTCGCCGGAAGGATTGCCGGATGGCATCGAGCCTGGCCCCCTCGCCGGCGTCTGGGGCGCCTCGGACGAAGTCTCCAACGGCAAGGACACACCGTCGGGCCACTGGGAGATCGCCGGCGTTCCCGTGCGGTTCGACTGGGGGTACTTTCCGCAGGAGATTCCCGCATTTCCCGCCGAATTGCTCGCGGCGATATACGCCGACGGCAATCTCGACGGGTCGCTCGCCAACAAACATGCATCGGGAACCGAGGTCATAGCCGCCTTCGGGGAGGAGCACATGCGCAGCGGCAAGCCGATCTTCTATACGTCCGGCGACTCGGTCTTCCAGATCGCCGCGCACGAGGAGAGTTTCGGCCTCGAGCGGCTCTACGCGCTGTGCGAAACCGTCCGCAGGCATGTGGACGCGCTGAATATCGGCCGCGTGATCGCCCGCCCCTTCGTCGGCAGCGCCGCGGAGAATTTCGAGCGGACGGGCAACCGCCGCGACTATTCCGTGCCCCCGCCCGAGCCGACGCTGCTCGACCGCCTGACAGAAGCCGGCGGCCGGGTTCTCGCGGTGGGCAAGATTGCCGACATCTTCGCGCATCAGGGGATTACCAAGCTGCGCAAGGCCTCCGGCAACATGGCGCTCGCCGAGGCCACCCTCGAGGCGATGGACGAAGCCGGCGACCGCGATCTCGTATTCACCAATTTCGTCGACTTCGACATGCTCTACGGGCACCGCCGCGACGTGGCAGGCTACGCCGCCGCACTCGAAGCCTTCGACAAGCGGCTGCCGGAAATGACCGCAAAGATGCGCGAAGGCGACCTGATGATCATCACCGCCGATCATGGCTGCGATCCGACGTGGAGCGGAACCGATCACACAAGGGAACGCGTGCCTATCCTTTGCGCCGGTCCCGGGCTGAAGCCCGGTTCGGTCGGGCTGCGCACAACCTTTGCCGATATCGGCGAGACGATCGCCGCGCATCTGGGCCTCCCGGCGGGCCGGCACGGAACCTCGTTTCTGGGCGAACTGAGCCGCGATGCCTGAACTGCCGGAAGTCGAGACCGTCCGGCGCGGGCTGCAGCCGGCGATGGAGCGGGGACGGATTACGGCCGTCGAGATGAATCGGCCGGACCTGCGGTTTCCGCTGCCCGCCGATCTGGCGTCCATCCTGACGGGCAAACGGATCACCGCGCTCGGCCGCCGCGCAAAATATCTCACGATCGAACTGGAGGATGGCGCCGTCCTGGTCTGTCATCTGGGCATGTCCGGCTCATTTCGCATCGAGCAGGATGACGTCAAGGTGATGCCCGGCGTTTTCCATCACGAGCGCTCGAAGCTGGCGGCGCACGACCATGTCGTTCTGCACGTGACGAGCGAGAGCGGCGCGGGGCACCGCATCGTCTACAACGACCCGAGGCGCTTCGGCTTCATGTTCCTCACCAGCCGCGCCGACATGCACGCCCACCCGCACCTTCGCTCGCTCGGTATCGAGCCAACCGGCAACGCGCTCGACGGCGAGACGCTGGCGGCGTTGCTCGCCGGACGCCAGGCGCCGCTGAAGGCGGCCCTGCTGGACCAGAAGAACATCGCGGGCCTGGGCAATATCTATGTGTGCGAGGCGCTCTGGAGAGCGCAGCTTTCGCCCAAGCGCCTGGCGCGAACGCTCGTGCGCAAGGACGGCAGGCCGACAGAACGGTGCCGGCGCCTCGCCACGGCGGTCCGCGAGGTGATCGCCGATGCGATCGCTGCCGGCGGGTCGTCGCTGCGAGACTACATGCATGCAGACGGATCGCTCGGCTATTTCCAGCACCGGTTCTCGGTCTACGACCGCGAGGGCGCGGATTGCCCCCGCGAAGGCTGCGGCGGAACGATCCGCCGGACCGTGCAGAACGGGCGCTCGACTTTCCATTGTCCGTCATGCCAGAAGTGACGGCGATGCATCCATCCCCCAACGGAGACTCCTGATGGCCTACGAGACTATTCTTGCCGAAAAGCGCGGCGAGGTCGGTCTGATCACGCTTAACCGACCGAAAGCAATGAACGCCCTCAACGCCGAGCTTGCGCAGGAACTGCTCGACGCCGTGCAGAAATTCGACGGCGACAACAACATCGGGGCAATCGTGATCACCGGGTCCGAAAAGGCCTTCGCCGCCGGTGTCGACATCAAGGAGATGCAGTCGCTCGAGTATGTCGACGTGCTGATGAACGACTTCATATCCGTGTGGGATCGGTTCGCCGCGTCCCGCAAGCCCGTGATCGCTGCCGTTGCCGGCTACGCACTCGGCGGCGGCTGCGAACTGGCGATGATGTGCGACTTCATCATCGCCGGAGAAAGCGCCAAGTTCGGCCAGCCGGAAATCACCTTGGGGGTCATGCCCGGCATCGGGGGAACCCAGCGCCTCGCGCGGGCCATCGGCAAGGCCAAGACGATGGAGATGTGCCTCACGGGGCGACACATGACCGCGGCCGAGGCCGAGAGTTCGGGACTGGTTGCCCGGGTGGTTCCCGACCACGACGTGGTGGAGGAGGCGATGAGCGTCGCGGAAAGGATCGCGACGTTCTCAAGGCCGTCCGTGATCATGACGAAGGACGCCGTCAACCGCGCCTTCGAGACCACGCTTGCGGAAGGCCTGCGCTACGAACGCAGCGTCTTTTATTCGATGTTCGCGCTCGAAGACCAGAAGGAGGGGATGGCCGCGTTCGCGGAAAAGCGGTCCCCGAACTTCAAGAACCGCTGAGACGTTACGGGGACGTTGACGCATCCCGGATTTGAGCGTATAGACCGCGCACCTTGGCGGCCGGTGGGTCGCCATTATGATTTTGTCTGCCTTGCAGGCGCCAGCAGAGGCGGCAAGGCCCCGAACAACAGAAAGAGGAACGCATGGCCAATACGCCTTCGGCCAAGAAGTCGGTGCGCAGGATCGCCCGCCGCACCGCCGTCAACACCAATCGCCGCTCGCGCATCCGCTCCTTCATGCGCAAGGTCGAGGAAGCGATTGCCGCGGGCGACGCGAAAGCCGCCAGCGACGCGCTGAAGAACGCCCAGCCGGAGATCATGCGCGCCGCCTCGAAGGGCGTGCTGCACAAGAATACCGCGTCGCGCAAAATCTCTCGCCTGGCCTCCCGGGTGAAGGCTATCGCGAACTGAATTCCATTACCCGCCTAATGAATGCAAGCCCGGTTTCAGCCGGGCTTTTTTTTGCTTTCCGGCCGCTGCCTTCAGCCATTGTGGATGGTTCCGGATTCACGTGTCAGCGCAAAGCCTTAGGCGATGACGCCAGGCAGATGGTGCGACGTCATACTGTTGCAAGATTCACGCAACCGGATCCTCCGTCCGAAAAAACCAAATCAGTTCAGAGAGTTATCGCCTTGCCGAACCTAAGGTAAATCTGTTCCGTTGCGGAATTGCAACAATTTGCGGGTACCGTGGCGGCTTAAAAAAATAAATGGTTTTGGGCCATTTTAAGCGCCCGGGAGAGAATCTGTGGAATCCCAAACATTTACCATTCCGGCGGGCGACTCATGCGCAGTTCGAGCCCATTTTCAAGCCAAATGATTCCCTAAAAATCAATTTACACACCTTGATCGGTGATGACTGAATTAGGTATCTTGCCTCCATCAGACAAACGGCCTGAGCGAAACACGGGGCGTGCTTAAATCGGGGGTTCCCGGACAACCGCAAAGCGCGTGCAATCGGGATTTTGTCCTGCGGCGGGTGAGGGCCCGTCACGTCAAAAACTGCAAGCAAGACGCCACGGGAAACGCAGGTTTCGCGACCGGAGACGTGTGTCTCCAGAATATCGAGGGGGGAAGATTGGAAGAGTAATACGGAAAGCAAACACGAACTCCGGACAAACCGGAGCGCGACACTTTTATTTTTGAGAATTCTGACGAACAGGGCGACTGAGAGAGGATTGATGAGGTACGATAATGAGGGTTCGCGCGGACACTTCGAGGGACACGCCGCAGCGCCAGGGATACTCGCAACACGGGAAGTCGTCAGAACCGTCGCAAGCATTGCAAGGGGGGACGACTTGAAAAAGGCCGCGAAGAGCGAGCCGTGTGGCTCGCAGGATATCGTTGACGTAAAGACCGTGGAACACGACAAATCCTTCGACCGGGTGCAGCAGAAACTCCGCGCAAAGATCGGCGCAGACGTCTTCAACAGCTGGTTCGGACGCCTGAAACTCGATTCCGCCACGCGCAACATGGTGCGCATGTCGGTGCCTACGGCCTTCCTGCGCTCCTGGATCAACAGCCACTACATCGATGACCTCACCACCTTCTGGAAGGCGGAACTGCCGGAAGTCATGCAGGTCGAGATCGTGGTGCGCAGCGCCTCCAAGCCGTCGGCCAGGCCGGCAAGCCAGGCGGCCCAGGGCGCTCCGGCCCCGGTCAAGGGCGGCCAGGCGATCGCCCGATCCGTGTTTTCTCCGGATCGGGCAAAGCCCTCCCGTACCGGGGCGCTCGCCGAACTCAACACCAGCGGCAAGCTGATCGGATCGCCCATCGACCCGCATTACACCTTCGACAATTTCGTCGAAGGCAAGTCGAACCGCGTGGCCATGGCTGCAGCGAAAGCCGGTGCCGATCAAGGCGCGAATGCCGCCCGTTTCAACCCGCTTTTCCTCTATGCCTCAGTGGGTCTGGGAAAGACCCATCTGCTGCAGGCGATCGCCAACGGCGTATTAGAGGCCGAGCCGAAGAAGCGGGTCGTCTATCTGACGGCGGAATATTTCATGTGGCGCTTCGCCAGCGCGATCCGCGACAACAGCGCGCTGCTGCTGAAGGAAACCCTGCACGATATCGATCTCCTCATCATCGACGACATGCAGTTCCTGCAGGGCAAGAAGATCCAGTCGGAATTCTGCCATCTGATCAACACGCTGCTCGACAGCGCGCGGCAGGTCGTCGTTGCGGCGGACCGCCCGCCCCACGAACTGGAATCGCTCGATCCGCGGGTGCGTTCGCGGCTTCAGGGGGGCGTAGCACTGGAGATCGGCGCACCCGATTTCGAGATGCGCCTGGCGATGTTGAAACAGCGTCTGGAGAATGCCCAACGCGAGGATCATTCGCTCGAGATCAAGGAAGACGTGCTTGCCCATGTCGCGCAGAACGTGACGTCGAGCTTTCGGGAACTGGAAGGGGCGTTCAACCAGCTCGTGTTCCGCCATTCGTTCGAACCCGATCTCTCGATCGACCGGGTCGACGACATTCTCGGACACCTTGTGCGCTCGGAAGAGCCGCGCAAGATCCGGATAGAAGACATCCAGCGGCAGGTTTCGAGCCATTACAACGTGTCACGAACGGACATGCTGTCAAACCGGCGCACGCGCGTGATCGTCAAGCCGCGTCAGATCGCGATGTATCTGGCGAAGATGATGACGCCCCGTTCGCTTCCCGAAATCGGCAGGCGCTTCGGCGGGCGGGACCACACCACCGTGCTGCACGCGGTGCGCAAGGTCGAGGGCATGATCGCCGACGACGCGCAGCTCGCGAAGGAACTCGAACTGCTAAAACGGCTGATCCAGGAGTGATCGACCAACCCCGTCCGCGCCACGCGGGCGGGGTTTTCATTTTTCCCCAAACTTTGCCTTCGCCGGGCCGCCGGACGACCTGTCGGCGCTTGCTTTTCGCACCGCGAGCCGCCACATTCGCGATCCAAACCGGCGGGGACGAAGCGCCGGTGAATTCGGATGAATTCGCCGTCGGACGCCCATTGATCTCCCGGCTGGCCTGCCATGAATGATCATACCCAAGCGGACTGCGAAAAATGCGTGTCACCCTCGAGCGAGCCAATCTGCTGAAATCCCTGAACCACGTGCACAGGGTGGTAGAGCGGCGCAACACCATTCCGATCCTGTCCAACGTGCTCCTCAAGGCGGAAGGTGCGAGCCTGGAGATGAAGGCGACCGACCTCGACCTCGAAATCAACGAGGCGACGCCGGCCGTGGTCGAACAGTCGGGCGCGACAACGGTCGCAGCCCACTTGCTCTACGACATCGTGCGCAAGCTGCCGGACGGAACGGAGGTCATGCTGTCGACCGACGCCGACGGCAACACGATGACGGTCGTCTCCGGGCGTTCGAACTTCAAGCTGCAATGCCTGCCGCAATCGGACTTCCCGGAACTGACCGCCGGCGAATTCACGCACACTTTCCGGCTCGACAGCACCGTTCTGAAGGAATTGATCGACCGGACGCAGTTTGCGATCTCGACCGAGGAGACGCGCTACTATCTGAACGGCATCTACCTGCACACCGCCGAACACGACGACGACATCGTGCTGCGGGCCGTGGCCACCGACGGGCACCGCCTCGCCCGCTGCGAAACCGCTGCGCCGAACGGCGCGGAATCGATGCCGGGCATCATCGTTCCCCGCAAGACGGTGGGCGAAATCCAGAAGCTGATGGACGATCCGGACGTGGCGGTGACGATCGAGCTCTCCGACAGCAAGATCCGCTTCACGATCGGCGCGATCGTGCTGACCTCGAAACTGATCGACGGCACATTCCCCGACTATCAGCGCGTCATTCCAACCGGAAACGACAAGGACATGATGGTTGACCGCCAGACGTTTGCCGCCGCCGTCGACCGCGTGTCGACGGTGTCGAGCGAACGCGGACGCGCAGTCAAGCTGGCGCTGAGCGACGGCCAGATGACGCTGACCGTCAACAATCCGGATTCCGGCTCGGCCACGGAAGAACTGGCCGTCGGCTACGAATCCGACCCGATGGAGATCGGCTTCAACGCCCGTTACCTGCTCGACGTCACCAACCAGCTCTCTGGAAGCGACGTCAAGTTCACGCTTGCCGATGCGGGATCGCCGACGCTGATTTTCGACACTGCGGACGAAAAGTCGCTCTATGTCCTGATGCCGATGCGGGTGTGACCGGGGATATTCCTATCCGGCATCGAAACGCCTCCGGCTGACATGGCCCTCGACAGCCATCTTTCGTCCCTCAAGCTGAGCGCGTTCCGCAATTATGCGAGCCTTTCCGTTGCCTTCGCAGCCAAACACGTCGTACTGACGGGGCCGAACGGCGCGGGCAAGACCAATCTCCTGGAGGCGGTCTCATTCCTCTCTCCTGGACGCGGCCTTCGGCGTGCGCAACTCGCGGACGTGGCCATGGCCGGCTCAAATGCGGGGTTCGCCGTCAATGTGACGCTGGAGCGGGACGGAGATGCAACGATCATAGGCACCGGCACCGCGCCCGGCGACGCGCTGCAGCGCAAGGTGCGCATCAACAGCACCACCGCGAAAAGCGCCGACGAACTGCTGGAGCTTTGCCGGGTCATCTGGCTGACGCCCTCGATGGACGGCCTGTTCACCGGCCCCGCCGCCGACCGCCGGCGGTTTCTCGACCGGATGGTGCTGGCGATCGACCCGGCGCACGGGCGGCGCGCGGCGGACTACGAGAAGGCGATGCGCCAGCGCAACCGGCTGCTTGAGGATTTCCGCGACAGCCAGTCCGACGGGTGGATCGATGCGGCGGAAGCGCAACTGGCGGCGCTCGGCTCGGCAATGATCGCCGCCCGGCAGGAACTGGCCGGATTGCTGACCGGAATAATCGCGCAGGGCAATGGGGAGGACCGTCCCTTCCCTACGGCATCGCTGGCGATCGAGGGCGCACTGGAGCGCGACGCCCGGGAGGGCATGCCGGCGGGAGACATCGAGGACGCGCTCCTGCGGATATTCCGCGACCAGCGCATGCGCGACCGGACGGCGGGCAGGACGCTCGCAGGCCCGCACCGCGCGGAGTTCGCGATCCGCCACAGACAAAAGGACATGCCAGCCGCGCTCTGCTCGACCGGCGAACAAAAAGCCTTGCTGATCGGCCTGGTGCTCGCCCACGCCCGGCTTACCCGCACGGTTTCAGGCCTGGCGCCGATCATGCTGCTCGACGAGATCGCCGCGCATCTCGATCCGCTCAGGCGCGCAGCATTGTTCGAGCAGGTTGACGCGGCCGGCGGGCAGGCGTTCATGACCGGTACGGACCGAAGCCTGTTCGATGCGCTTGAAGACCGGGCGCAACGCTTCCGGGTCGAGACCGGCGGCCTGCGAGATGACAGCGAGATCAGCGATGCGTGACGAGAAGCCCCTGCAACCCGAGGAAATCGAGCGCTACGCCCGCCACATTATCCTTCCCGAAGTGGGAGGCCCGGGACAGCAGAAGCTGAAATCCGCTCGGGTGCTCATGGTGGGCGCCGGAGGCTTGGGCAGCCCTGTTCTGCTCTATCTCGCGGCCGCAGGGGTCGGCACGCTGGGTATCGTCGACGATGACGCGGTCAGCCTTTCCAACCTGCAGCGCCAGATCCTGCACGGCACAAGCGACATCGGCGCGCCGAAGACGGAAAGCGCCGCCAGCCGTGTTTCGGACGTGAATCCGCATGTGACGGTGGAAACGCACGCCATGCGGCTGACCGGTGACAATGCGCAAGACGTGATGGCGGGGTACGACATCATCGTCGACGGTTCGGACAATTTCGAGACGCGCTATCTGGTCGCCGATACGGCGGAGAAGCTCCAACGGCCGCTGGTCGCCGGTGCCCTCGGGCGCTTCGACGGGAGCCTGACGGTTCTGATGCCCCATACGAAGGGGGCGGACGGGACCCCGAACCCGCGCTACCGCGACCTCTTTCCCGAGGCGCCTCCTCCCGGCAGCATCCCGAGCTGTGCCGAAGCCGGGATCCTCGGGGCCATCGCCGGTGTGCTCGGGACCCTGCAGGCCGTAGAGGTGCTGAAGCTGATCACCGGCGCGGGCGAGCCGCTGGTCGGCAAGATCCTGCTATACGATGCGCTTGCGGTGCGTTTCCAGACGATGGGTTACAAGCGGCGGAGCTGATCAAACCATGCTGGGAAGCACGCGGTCGGCCGGGCGGTCGCCGTCGGCCATCATGCGGATGTTGATGATAACCTTCTCACCCATCTCGATGCGGCTTTCGATGGTCGCCGAACTCATATGGGGCGAAAGCACGACCTTTCCTGCGCGGGCGAGCGCGCGCAGACGCGGATTGACCGTCGGCTCGTGCTCGAAGACATCGAGTCCGGCGCCGGCGATCCTGCCATCCTCGATCAGCCGGATCAGCGCCTCCTCGTCGACGACATCGCCGCGGGCGGTATTGACGATGTAGGCCGTCGGCTGCATCAGCTCGAGCCGCCTTGCCGAGAGCAGATGGAATGTTGCCGGCGTGGACGGACAGTTGACGGAAATGATGTCCATATGGGCGAGCATCTGATCGAGGCTTTCCCACCAGATCGCTCCGAGCTCGCGCTCGATGGCCTCCGACATGCGGTGCCGGTTGTGGTAGTTGATCGACAGGCCGAAGGCCGCGGCGCGCTTGGCAACCGCCATTCCGACCCGGCCGAGACCGATGATGCCCAGCCGTTTCCCGGAGATGCGGCGGCCAAGCATCCATGTCGGCGACCAACCCTGCCAGTCGCCCTCGCCGGTCAGAACGGAGGCGCCCTCCGTCAGGCGCCGCGGCACGGCGAGAATCAGCGCCATCGCCATGTCGGCGGTGTCCTGACTCAAGACGTCGGGGGTGTTGGTCACCGTGATGCCCCGCGCATGCGCCGCCGCGACGTCGATATTGTCGACGCCATTGCCGAAATTGGCGATCAGCCTCAGTTGCGCACCCGCCCCGGACAGAAGGTCCTCATCGATGCGGTCGGTGACCGTGGGGACAAGCACCTCGGCGGATGCCAGCGCGGCCGCAAGCTGCTCGCGCGAGAAGGGGCGATCGTCCTCGTTCAGGCTGACCTCGAACAGTTCACGCATCCGCGCCTCAACCTGATCCGGCAGCTTCCGGGTGATCACAACCTTCGGATTTCTGCTGAGAGGCATCCTGTTTCCCTGTTCGGCAGGTGGAAATTGCGTTGCCGGAAGACGGCGTTGAGCGGTCGTTAACCAAGAAAGGCCAGAATGCGGACTGACCGGTTCGCCGCTTCTCTAGCAAGGAGGCCGGTTCATGACAAAGAATTTCGAGCGTCTCCGCCGGCTGCCACAATGACCGGGCCACGACGCCGATACATGCTCCAGGGGACGACGCCAGCATGCCGTTGCATAACTCCGTATCAATATCCGTCCGCGCCGCCGCGGCAGCCATGCTGCTGGCGCTACCGATGGCCTTCGCGCCCGAAATGGCGGGCGCGCAAACCACCAGCGCCATCGGCAAGGGGCCGAGCGGACTGCCGCTGCCGCGTTTCGTCAGCCTGAAGGCGACGCGCGTCAATCTGCGCGTCGGGCCAGGCCCGGACTACGCGGTGGCCTACCGCTATCTCAAGAACGGGATCCCGATGGAGATCATCCAGGAGTACGACAACTGGCGCCGGGTGCGCGACGCTGACGGCACCACCGGCTGGATCCATGGCTCGCTGCTGTCGGGAAAGCGCACCGCCATCGCATCGCCGTGGCGTCAGGCTTCCGACATGGCAGACACGGTCACGCTCTACAGCGCACCGGCCGGACAGGCCAGGGCGGTCGCCTTCCTGGAGCCCGGCGTCGTCGGGAGCATCGAAAGCTGCGACGGGGCATGGTGCGAATTCGAGGTGACGTTCGACGGCCGTTCGCTGAACGGTTTCGTCAACCAGGCGGAACTGTGGGGAGCCTATCCGGACGAAGTCATCCGGTGATGGCGGGGACCGTCAGGCCTTGCGGCGCAGGCGGATCACGATGTCGATGTTGGCGATTTCCAACCCTTCGGGAGGTTCGGGAATGTTATCGACCTTCAGATTCGAGAGCGGAACGTCGATCACCGCGTTCTCATCCTCGATGAAGAAATGGTGGTGGTCGGACGTGTTGGTGTCGAAATAGGTGCGCGACCCCTCGATCGACAGGATGCGCAACATTCCCGCTTCGGTGAACTGGTGCAGCGTGTTGTAGACCGTCGCCAGCGATACCGGCACCCCGGAGACGACCGCTTCGGAATGCAGATCTTCGGCCGCCAGATGACGGTTGCCCTTGGCGAACAGCAATTCCGCAAGCGCCACGCGCTGACGCGTCGGCCGGAGGCCGGCCTGCTGCAGTCTCTGTCGGATCTCCGTTCCTGACTGATTCAATTGTCTACCCAGTCGTTGGATCGTTGGCGCCAAGTGGGTGCAAAGACAAGATTTATTTCTGTCTATTGCCCTATCGATCATATATTCGCTATGCCAAAAGCAATCAATAGGCGGGGTCCGGACGGCTCCGCAAGACATGGTGCGCGCGCAAGCGGACCGCGGGCGAGAAGGACTTTCCAGGGGATGGCCGAACGGAAATCAAGCTACACGTATGAAGATCTGCTTGCGTGCGCGCGCGGAGAACTGTTCGGGCCGGGCAATGCCCAGTTGCCGGCCCCGCCGATGCTGATGTTCGACCGGATCACCGATGTCAGCGAAACCGGCGGCGCTTACGACAAGGGCTACATCCGGGCCGAACTGGACGTGAAGCCGGATCTCTGGTTCTTCCCCTGTCACTTCATCGGCAATGAGATCATGCCCGGCTGTCTGGGTCTTGATGCGATGTGGCAGCTTACCGGATTCTTTCTGGGCTGGCTCGGCGAGCCGGGCTACGGAATGGCGCTGTCGACCGGTGAGGTGAAGTTCAAGGGCATGGTGACGCCGAAGACCAAGCTGGTGGAGTATGGGGTCGACTTCAAGCGCGTCATGCGCGGCCGCCTCGTGCTCGGAATTGCGGACGGCTGGTTGAAAGCCGACGGCGAGACCATCTATCAGGCCACGGACCTGAAAGTCGGTCTTTCCAAGGAAAAAGCGGCCTGACAGGATGAAATGCGCCGCGCCTCCGGCGGCGCGGCAGGCCTAGCCAGGGAGCCTTCTCATGAAACGTGTGGTCGTAACAGGAATGGGCATCGTCTCGTCCATCGGCGACAATGTCGACGAAGTGACCGACGCGCTCAGAAATGCGCGGTCGGGTATCAGCTTTGCCCCCGAATACAAGGAACTCGGCTTCCGGTCGCATGTTCACGGCAAGCCGAACCTCGACCCGACGACGCTGCTCGACCGCCGCGCCATGCGGTTTCACGGCGGCGGGACGGCGTGGAACCACGTCGCGATGGATCAGGCAATCGCTGATGCGGGTCTGGAAGAATCCGACATCTCCAACGAGCGGACCGGGATCATCATGGGGTCCGGCGGGGCCTCGACGCAATCGATCGTCCAGGCCGCTGACGTGACCCGAGAGAAGGGTCCGAAGAAGGTAGGCCCCACGGTGGTGCCGAAAGCGATGTCGTCGACCGCGTCGGCGACGCTGGCGACCTGGTTCAAGATCAAGGGCGTGAACTACTCGATCTCGTCGGCCTGTTCGACTTCGAGCCACTGCATCGGCAACGCCTATGAAACCATCCAGCTGGGCAAGCAGGACACGATGTTCGCCGGCGGATGCGAGGACCTGCACTGGACGCTGTCCGTCCTTTTCGACGCGATGGGCGCCCTTTCCTCCGATTTCAACGAGACACCGGAGGTTGCGTCGCGGGCCTATGACAATGCGCGCGACGGATTCGTGATCGCCGGCGGAGCGGGCGTACTCGTGCTCGAGGAGCTGGAGCGCGCGAAAGCCCGCGGAGCGAATATCGTCGCCGAAATCGTCGGTTACGGCGCGACCTCGGACGGCGCGGACATGGTGGCGCCTTCGGGCGAAGGCGCGGTGCGCTGCATGCGCCAGGCCGTCTCCCATCTCGACGGAATCGACTACATCAACCCGCACGCCACATCGACGCCGGTCGGCGACCGGATGGAGGTTCAGGCCATCCGCGAAGTGTTCGGGGACAACATCCCGCCGATCTCGGCGACCAAGTCGCTGACCGGCCATTCGCAGGGCGCGACCGGAGTGCACGAGGCAATCTATTCGCTTCTGATGATGAAGAACCGCTTCGTCGCCAAGAGCGCCCATATAGACGAAATCGATCCGGAATTCGCCGACCTGCCGATTGCCCGCGAGCGGCAGGACGACGTCACGATCGACCGCGTGCTTTCGAATTCGTTCGGGTTCGGCGGCACCAATGCCTGCCTTGCCTTCCAGCGCTATAACGGCTGACCGGCCGCTACCGAGAGGGAAATACGGAATGAAGGGCTTGATGGCTGGAAAACGCGGCCTGATCATGGGCGTCGCGAACGATCACTCCATTGCCTGGGGGATCGCCAAGGCGGTGGCGGCACAGGGGGCCGAGATCGCGTTTACATATCAGGGCGAGGCCTTCGGCAGGCGGGTCAAACCGCTCGCCGACAGTATCGGCAGCAAGCTGCTGTTGCCCTGCGATGTGGAGGACACGGACAGCACCGCCGCGGTTTTCGAGAGCCTGAAGTCGGAATGGGGAAGTCTCGACTTCCTCGTCCACGCCATCGGGTTTTCCGACAGGACGCAGCTGAAGGGCCGCTACGTCGATGTTACAACGCGCGACAATTTCGTGCGCACGATGGTCATTTCGGCCTATTCCTTCACGGAGGTCGCCCAACTGGCCGCCCCCTTGCTGAACACCGGGGGATCGCTGCTGACGCTGACCTATGGCGGATCGGTCCGGGTGATGCCGAACTACAACGTGATGGGCGTGGCGAAGGCGGCGCTGGAAGCCAGCATGCGCTACCTGGCGGCCGATTTCGGCCCCGACGGCGTGCGCGTGAACGCGATCTCGGCCGGTCCCGTGCGCACGCTCGCCGGAGCCGGGATCGGCGACGCCCGCCAGATGTTCAGCTATCAGCAACGCAATTCGCCGCTGCGCCGGACGGTGGACATCGACGAGATCGGGCAATCTGCGTTGTATCTGCTTTCCGACATGGGGTCCGGCGTGA
This sequence comes from Oricola cellulosilytica, assembly GCF_019966575.1. Classification (GTDB taxonomy): domain Bacteria; phylum Pseudomonadota; class Alphaproteobacteria; order Rhizobiales; family Rhizobiaceae; genus Oricola; species Oricola cellulosilytica. Next base: position 423,774 of record NZ_JAINFK010000001.1, read on the forward strand.
CCGGCGAGGTCCACTATGTCGATTCCGGCTACAGCATCATGTCGATGCCTACGATGGAAGACCTCCGGCGCCTCGACTGACCGGCGGCGCAGCTTCGTCACCCGCCTTCCCAAGTGCAATTGTCGAACGACGCATAGGAAACCAGCCGCTCCGGTTCTCCCGTCCGTGCGAGGCGGGAGCATCCCTCAACTGCATCCCCGCTTTCGAAGACGCTGATCGTTCCGCCATCGGCTCCGCTCTCCACGCACAGGACACCCTCCGGTGCGAGCATCCAGACCTCGCGCCGGCCATTGTCCGCCTCTGCGGCGAAAAGCAAATCCCGGCCGCTCCCGTTGACGACGCAAACCTTGCCCGCGGCATCGCCCGGATCGAGGGCAACGGCCGGTGCGATCGCTGTCATCGAGATGATGGCGGCGGCTGCCGCAAAGCGGCCTGGCGGCGCACCCATGACCTTCTCCAGCAGAAATACTTGCTCCAGCAGAAATACTTGCCCGGGAGCAAGGATCGGACCCATCAGGCCCATGTGTCCAATCACTCCGTTGTGAGCAATCTCTGAAACCGGATTTTAGGAAGTTTGCGGTAACTACGATGACTGCACGGGGTTTTTGCATGACTATCGGTTCCAAAACCGACCGATCGGCGGTGTTTCGCCTGGTCACCATTTTCAGCAGCGGTTTTGGCGCCGCGACGCTCAGTCTTTGGGCACTGACGCTAACACAGGCCGGCACCCTGAACGTGCTGGACGTCAATGCCACGACCGCCATCATCGCCGGTCTGGCCGCACTGGCCGGAGCCGGCTGTGCCCACGCCTTCTTCATCGGTTCGGACGAAGCCACCAAGGCGTATGAGGAAGCTCTGGAAACCGACCCGCTAACGGGCCTTCTTTCCAGAATCGGTTTGGAGCGCCGCATCGCGGAACTCTCGTCTAAGGAGGGCAACGGCCCGCGCAAATTCGATCGGCTCGTGCTGGTGTCTGTCGAAATCGACGCCCTTCGCGACATTAACGACGCGCATGGCCAAGAATTCGGGGACAGGGTTTTACAGACCATCGGGGAACGCTTGCGCCGAATGGTCGGTACACTCGGCCCCGTGGCACGAATCGGCGGGAGCGAGTTCACCCTTGCAGTGCGGGTCAATCGCGACAATCGCGAACTCCCCCAGATGATGGCCGCAATTACCGATGAGATTGCAAGGCCGATTGCCAGCACCAGCGGAAATGTTCCGATTTTCTCCGTTTCGGGGCTTGCCGAAGTGAACCCCGGCGAACCCGAGATCAAGAAGCTTCTTCAGCGGACAAGACTGGCGCGTGCTACCGCCAGGGCGAGCGGTCTTGGGAGCTGGGCGATCTATCACCCGGAGATGGCCGAAACGGACCGCTATCGCAAATGGATCGAAACGGAGCTGGGGCAGGCGATCGGCAAGAATGAGTTCGAGCTTGTGTACCAGCCGCAGGTGGACACGACCAACGGCGAAACCGTTGGGTATGAAGCGCTCCTGCGATGGGAGCATCGCGAAAAAGGGGCCATTCCGCCGGCCGAATTCATCACCGTTGCCGAAAAGTGCGGCCTCATCAACCAGATCGGAAGCTGGGTGCTTCGGCAGGCCTGCGTTGACGCAAGATATTTCACCTCGGGCGAGAAAATCGCGGTCAACGTGTCCCCGAAGCAGATGGAACAGGACGATTTTGTCGACACTCTTGCTGCCATCCTGCGGGCCCAGGCGGTCGATCCCGCCCGGATCGAGATTGAAATCACGGAGAATGTGCTCATCCACGACCAAAGAAAGATCCGCGAGCAGTTCGAGCAAATCCGCGCGCTGGGATGCTCGATCGCAATCGACGATTTCGGCACGGGTTATTCGAACCTGAACTATCTTTCGGATCTTCCGTTCAGCAAACTGAAGCTGGATCAGTCGTTTGTCTCCCGGATCGAGGACCGGAAGAACGGTGGCGCACTTGTCTCCACCATTGTCAATCTGGCGCGTGCGCTGGATGTGGACGTGCTTGCGGAAGGCGTGGAAACCGAAAACCAGATGGTGATGCTGAATGCCGCCGGGTGCACGCTGATGCAGGGTTACTATTTCGGCAAGCCGGTCGCGCTGCAACGACAGCAGACACTTGCCGCCTGACTATCGCACCGCCTCAACCACCTTGAATCCGTCCGCTTCGACAATCGGAACGACCCGGCGGAATCCCTGCGCCAGCGCCTGCTCGTAGGGCAGTTTGCGGTTCGCCACCATCAACAGCCGGCCGTTTGGCTTGAGCGCCCTCGACGCGGCCGCGATGAATGCCTTGCCGAGGTCGGGTTCAGAGGCGCGGCCCGAATGGAAGGGCGGGTTCATTACGATCCAGTCGAACTGGCGCGCCACCGGCTCGGAGGAAAGATCAAACCAGTTGGCCTCGATCGCGACGTCCCTTGAAAATGCCTCGAGATTGCGTTCGGCCGCGCGAAGCGACGGCCAATGCGCCTCGTACAGCGCCAGCCGTTCCGGCTTGGCCGCTTCGAGCAGGCGCGCCGACAGGAAGCCCCAGCCACAGCCGAAATCGGCAACCTGCCCCGAGATACGCTTGTCGAAGTGGGAGGCGAGAAGAGCCGAGCCCGGATCGACCTTGCCGGACGAGAACATGCCCGGCGCAGTTTGGAAACGGTCATCGACCGTCTCCGTTGCCTCAGCGATATCCGAAAATGGAGCACCCGATCCAACCGTGAACCAGAAGACGGTCGCGTGATGCTTTGCCAGCGAGCCGGCGATTTCCACCCGGCTTGCGGCCCATTTGCGCAGCGAAGCGATGCCGAGGTTCTTGTCGCCGGCGACGGCGACGAAACCGCCGGGACGGACCATGCGGCCGGCCCGCGCGATCATCATTTGGTTCTCGGCGCGATGCTTTCCGGCAAGCACCAGGCAGCCCGCACAGACGTCCAGGTCGGGGAGTTCCGGCTTCACCGCAAAACCGGCCCGCTGCAAATGCAGAAAACCGGCCCTATGCCCCTGCTCGCAATCGAGGGACCGGCGCATATCATCCGCGACATCGGGAAGCTGCGCGTTGAGGAAGGCGACACGCTCAGTCCCCGATGGCCACCCACGTGCACCGCTCTCAAACGGGAGGAAGAGTGTCTTGACCGAAGAGCTCATGCTTCCAAATCCGGCTTGAAATGAAAAAGCGCGGGACACCTTGCCCCGCGCTCTCGAGTTCTCCCGGGATCAGACCGATCAGTCGGCCTTTTCCTCGCGCGGAATTTCCTTGCCGGTCTCCTGATCGACGACCTTCATCGACAGGCGGACCTTGCCGCGCTCGTCAAAGCCCATCAGTTTGACGAAGACCTTGTCGCCTTCCTTGACGACGTCGGTCGTCTTGCCAACACGCTCCTGCGCGAGCTGCGAGATGTGGACCAGTCCGTCGCGGGGGCCGAAGAAATTGACGAAAGCGCCGAAGTCGGCGGTCTTGACGACCGTCCCCTCGTAGATGTGACCCACTTCCGGCTCATCCACGATGGAGTGGATCCACCGCTTGGCGGCCTCGATCTCCTTGCCGGAAGCGGACGCAATCTTGACCGTTCCGTCGTCCTCGATGTTGATCTTGGCACCCGTCTGCTCGACGATCTCGCGGATGATCTTGCCGCCGGCTCCGATCACGTCGCGGATCTTGTCGACCGGGATCTTCATCTGCTCGATGCGCGGCGCGAACTCGCCGAGTTCCTCGCGGCTTTCCGACAGGGCCTTCGACATTTCGCCGAGAATGTGGAGACGGCCGTCGCGGGCCTGCCCGAGTGCGACCTGCATGATCTCCTCGGTGATGCCGTGGATCTTGATGTCCATCTGCAGCGAGGTCACGCCGTTTGCCGAACCGGCCACCTTGAAGTCCATGTCGCCGAGGTGATCCTCGTCGCCGAGAATGTCGGAAAGAACGGCGAAGTCCTCGCCTTCCTTGATCAGGCCCATGGCGATGCCGGCGACCGGCGCCTTCAGCGGCACACCGGCGTCCATCAGCGAAAGCGAGGTTCCGCAGACCGTCGCCATCGAGGACGAACCGTTGGATTCGGTGATCTCGGAGACGACGCGCAGGGTGTAGGGGAAATCCTCGGCAGACGGCAGCATCGGATGGACGGCGCGCCAGGCCAGCTTGCCGTGACCGATCTCGCGGCGGCCCGGCGATCCCATGCGGCCAGCTTCACCGACCGAATAGGGCGGGAAGTTGTAATGCAGCATGAAGGCTTCCTTGTAGGTGCCGGTCAGCGAGTCGACGAACTGTTCGTCTTCGCCGGTGCCGAGCGTCGCCACGACGAGGGCCTGGGTTTCACCGCGGGTGAAGATCGCGGAGCCGTGGGTGCGCGGCAGGACGCCGACTTCCGAGACGATCGGGCGGACGGTCGAGAGATCGCGCCCGTCGATGCGGGTCTTGGTCTTGAGGATGTTGCCGCGGACGACCTTCGCCTGAAGCGACTTGAAGACGGACCCGATTTGCTCGGCGGTCCACTTCGCCTCTTCGCCTTCGGCCGGTGCAAAATGTCCCTTGACCCGTTCCTTGACCACATCGACGGCGTTGTAGCGGTCCATCTTGTCGGTAATCTTGTAGGCTTCGGCGAGGTCGGCCGAGACCAGGCCGCTCATCTCGTCTTCGAGCGCGGAGAGATCTTCCGGCTCGAATTCGCGCGGCTCGTTGGCGGCGACTTCGGCGAGCTTGATGATCGCGTTGATGACCGGCTGGAATCCCTTATGGCCGAACATGACCGCGCCGAGCATGACATCCTCGGGCAGTTCGCGGGCTTCCGACTCGACCATCAGCACGGCGTCATTGGTGCCGGCGACGACGAGATCGAGATCGCTCTCCGCCATCTCGTCGATATGCGGGTTGAGCACGTATTCACCGTTGATGTAGCCGACGCGCGCGCCGCCGATCGGCCCCATGAAGGGGACGCCGGAAAGCGTCAGCGCGGCCGATGCGCCAACCATGGCAAGAACGTCCGGATCGTTTTCCAGATCGTGCTGCAGAACGGTGAGAACGACCTGCGTGTCGTTCTTGTAGCCGTCGGGAAAGAGCGGACGGATGGGACGGTCGATCAGGCGCGAGGTCAGCGTTTCCTTCTCGGACGGACGCCCCTCGCGCTTGAAGAAGCCCCCGGGGATCTTGCCCGCCGCAAACGTCTTTTCCTGGTAGTTGACGGTCAGCGGAAAGAAATCCTGGCCCGGCTTCGGAGCCTTGGCCGAAACCACGGTGGCGAGCACGACGGTCTCACCGTAGGTCGCCATGACGGCGCCATGCGCCTGACGGGCAACCTTGCCGGTTTCCAGTATGAGCGGACGGCCGCCCCATTCGATTTCCACTTTGTGATGATTGAACATGTCTTGTCCTTGTTGTGCGGAGCGCATCCACGGTTCCGGGAATATTCCCTCAGCCGCGAATGCCCCCTACTTCGTTTTTGAACGAGCCACGGGCAAGACGACCGGATGCTTGAAATCATCGCTCAAGCAGCCGGCAATCCTGCCCCGAAGCTCCCTCGGGTTGGGCGGCGGACATTCCTTCTGGTCTCGCCGGCCGGTCTCCGGTTTCGTGCCCCCGGAAAAGGCAAAAAGGCGAACCGGCATGGCCGGTTCGCCATAAATTAGCGGCGAATGCCTAGTTCCGCGATCAGCGACTGATAACGGTCCTGGTCCTTGCGCTTGAGATAGTCGAGCAGGCTGCGGCGCTGTGAAACCATCTTCAGGAGGCCTCGGCGGGAATGGTTGTCCTTCTTGTGGCCCTTGAAGTGTTCGGTCAGATTGGTGATGCGTTCCGTCAGGATCGCCACCTGGACCGCCGGAGAACCGGTGTCGCCTTCCTTGGCGGCATATTTCTTCACAAGCTCAGCCTTGCGCTCAGGCGTAATCGACATCGTATGTCCTTTCGTTATGCGGAGCGGTTGCTCCATCTTGTTCGGGTAAGACGCCCTTTGCCGGGATGTCGTCCAGCACGGGCCGGTTTTCGCATTTCTCGAAATGCTGGCGCGCATATAGGCGAAGTTCTCGTGTTTGTCGAGCATTTACCGCCGGTCGGCCGCTTGCATGTCCCGTGTGCCTCGGTAGTGTCTCGCGGCACACAAAATTCGCCGGGGTTCAACCGGCGCCCCTTGGAGGAAATCATGACCGAACCAGCCATCCGCCTGTCACGGCGCGCATTCCACGCACTCGTTATCGGAGCAACAGTCAGTCTGACGGCGATCGCCGTCCCGGCAAGCGCCGCAGAGGCCGTGAAAATCGGCGTCCTCAGCCTGACGTCGCACTCCGCCGCCTTCATCGCCAAGGAGAAGGGCTATTTCGAGGAACAGGATCTCGATGCCGAACTGGTCACGTTCCAGGCTGCCGGGCCGATGGCCGTGGCGATCGCCTCGGGCGATATCGATTTCGGCGTTACCGCGATCTCCGGGGCGCTGATCAACCTGGCCGAGAAGGGCGCGGTCAAGGTGATCGGCGGAGCGCTGACCGAGGAGAAGGGCGTCGACGGCCAGAAGATCCTGGTCTCCAACGCCGCCTACGAGGACGGCGTCACCACGCCGGCCGATCTCAAGGGCCGCAGTTTCGGGATCACCGGAACCGGTTCCTCGTTCCACTACATGATCTCGCAGATCGCCGAAAAGGAAGGCTATTCGGTCGCCGATGTCGATCTGAAGGCGCTGCAGAAGGTGCCCGCCATCATCGGTGCGCTCAAGTCCGGGCAGATCGACGCGTGGTCGATCGTACCGCATATCGCCAAGGGACTCGACGGATCGGGAGGCGCCAAGATCATCGGCGACGTGGCCGACTACATCGACGGCTATCAGGTGACGACGATCTTCACATCGACCAGGAACGTCGAGGAAAACCGTGAACTGGTCGAACGGTTTCTCGCCGCCTATTCGAAGGGAATCGCCGAGTTCAACGCGACGATGGTCGACAAGACCGAGGGCGAGGAGGCGCAGGAGGCGACGACGCAGCTGATCCACAAATACGTCTATACGGACCGGCCCTACGAGAAAGCAGCCGGACCGATCAAGGCCGGCGCCATGCGGCTGCAGCCGAATGGCCGCCTGAACATCGCCTCGGTCGAGCACCAGTTGAACTGGTTCAAGTCCGAAGGGCTGGTCGACGAGGCGATCGAACTCGACACGCTGGTGGACACCAGCTTCGTCGAGACGCAGTAGCGCGCAGCCGCCGCGCCGATCCCAGACCGTGCAGCTCAAACTCTCCGGCGTCGGCAAGTCGTATGGCGGCTTGCCGGTGCTCTCCGACATCTCGCTCGACATCGCGAGCGGCGAGATCCTCTGCCTCGTCGGCCCGTCCGGCTGCGGAAAATCGACGCTTCTGCGGATGATCGGCGGGCTGGAACTGCCCGACGAGGGCGAAATCCTGCAGGTCGGCGCGCCACCCGAAGGGTCGCTCAACCCGCTGACCTTCATCTTTCAGGACTTCGCGCTGCTGCCGTGGCGGTCCGTCGCCGGGAACGTCTCGCTGGCGCTGGAAAGCCACCGTGCGATCTCGCGCGCCGAACGAGCCGCAATCATCGCCGACGTCCTGTCTCGCACAAAGCTTGGCGATTTCGCCAATGCCTGGCCGAAGCAACTCTCGGGCGGCATGAAGCAGCGGGTCGCGATCGCGCGAGCGCTCGCCGTGCGCCCGGCCGTCTTTCTGATGGACGAGCCGCTGTCGGCGCTCGACGCGCAGACCCGCGACATCCTGATGGACGATCTGATCGAACTGTGGAGCCGCGAGCGGTTCACGGCGGTCTATGTCACCCACAATCTGCAGGAAGCGGTGCGTCTCGGCCACCGGATCGCGATCCTGTCGCGGCGGCCTGGCAAGATCCGCAGGATCATCGGGATCGATACCCCGATCGGCGCGCGCACGCATCAGGATCCCGAATTGCTGGCGATACAGGAAGAGTTGTGGGGCCTGATGCGCGAGGAGGCGGAAGCCGCCGACAAGGAACTCACCCATGGCTGACGACGACGCGCAGACCCGGCCCGTTCCCTATCGCGGAGGCGGGTTCTCGGCCAGGCCGATGCGCTCCGTCGGGGTGCTGACCTTCGCCGCGCTGGTGGCGGTGTGGGAACTCGGCAGCCGCTACGGCTACATCTCCAACCTCGTGCTGCCGGCACCGAGCGAGGTGATCGAGGCGTTCCGCGACCTATGGGTTTCAGGAACGCTGTGGGAGCATCTCGGGGCCAGCCTATACCGGCTCGTGACCGGCTGGTCGCTCGGCACCATCGCAGGGATCGCGGTGGGGTTCGCGATCGGGCTGTTCCGGCCGGTGCGGGCCAGCGCCGGGCCGCTGGTCGCCGCGATCTTCCCGATCCCGAAGATCGCGTTGCTGCCGCTGTTCATCATCTGGTTCGGGATCGGCGAAGCCTCGAAGGTCGGGCTGATCCTGTTCGGGACGTTCTTTCCGACGGTGATCGCGACCTATGGCGGCGTCGACAATGTCGACCGCACCCTCGTGCGGATGGGCCAATCCTTCGGCCTTTCGCGATGGGAAATCGCGCGGAAAATCCTGTTCCCCGGCGCCCTTCCCGCCATCCTGTCGGGCATGCGGATCACGGCGGCCATAGCCATCATCCTGATCGTCGCCGCGGAGCTGATCGCGGCGCAGCGCGGCATCGGCGCCTATATCCAGATGGCGGGCTCGCTGTTTGCGACCGACCAGCTGATCGCCGGCGTGCTGGTGCTGTCGGCGCTCGGACTGACCGTCAGCGCGCTGATCGGCGCGCTGGAACTATGGCTCCTGCGCTGGCGGGCCTGACCGGCGTCAGCGGGCGCTGATGATCTTGGTTTCGAGGAAATCCTCGATGCCCCATTTGCCGCCCTCGCGCCCGTTGCCGGACTGCTTGTAGCCGCCGAAGGGATGACCGGCGGAAAAACCCGCGCCGTTGACCCGCACCATTCCGGCGCGAAGCCGCCGCGCCACCCGCTGGCCCTTCTCCGCATCGCCCGTGGAGAGATAGGCGGCAAGACCATAGGGCGTGTCGTTGGCGATCCCGACCGCCTCGTCCTCGCCCTCGAACGGGATCATCACCAGAACCGGGCCAAACACTTCCTCGCGGGCGATGGTCATCTGATTGTTGACGTCGGCAAAGACCGTCGGGCGAACATAGTAACCCCGGTTCATGCCATCGGGACGGCCTATGCCGCCGGTGACGAGCCGCGCGCCCTCGGCAATTCCGGTCTCGATCAGCCCCTGCACCTTGTCGAACTGCGTCTGCGAAACGAGCGGGCCGATGTGGCCGCCATGCTCACGCGGATTGCCCACCTTGACTGCTTCAGCCGCCGACTTCGCCATGCCGACCGCATCCTCGTAGATGCTGTGCTCGACGAGCATGCGCGTCGGCGCGTTGCAGGACTGGCCGGTGTTTTCCATGCAATGATTGACGCCGCCGCTGATTGCACGCTCGAGATTGGCGTCGGCAAAGATGATGTTGGGCGACTTGCCGCCCAGTTCCAGCGTCACCCGCTTGACCGTATCGGCGGCGCCCTTGGTGACGAGCGCGCCGGCCCGTGTGGACCCGGTGAACGACATCATGTCGATGTCGGGATGATGCGACATCGCCTCGCCGACACCCGGCCCGTCCCCGTTGACGAGATTGAACACGCCGGCGGGAATGCCTGCTTCATCGACGAATTCGGCAAAGAGAATGGCCGACAGCGGCGCGATCTCGGAGGGCTTCAGGACACAGGTGCAGCCGGCGAGAAGCGCCGGAAACACCTTCAGCGCGATCTGGTTGACCGGCCAGTTCCATGGCGTGATAAGGCCGCACACCCCGATCGGCTCGCGCACGATGGTCTGGCCCTTGGCAAAGGGTTCTTCCCAGGAGAAGTTCCTGGCAGCTTCGAGAAATCCGCCGAGATGCCACGGCCCGGCGGATGCCTGGTCATTGATTGCAAGATCGATCGGCGCACCCATTTCGAGCGACACCGCCTCGGCCAGTTCGCCGATGCGCCGGTCCATCACCGCGCCCAGCTTCTCGAGGAGCGCGATACGGACATCGAGAGAGGTGCGGCTCCATTCGGGAAACGCCCTGCGCGCGGCCGCAACCGCCTTGTCGACATCCGCCTTCGCGCCGAGCGAAATGACGGCGCATGGCTCCTCCGTCGCCGGATCGATGACATCGAGGTCGTTGGCTGCGGCCGGGGCCACCCATTTTCGGTCGATGTAGAATTCCCGCTTCTCGATCATGTTCGGCACTCCCTTCGATTTGCAGCGGGCCGTCCGGCCGCGCGATCGTCCGGATATATGCATCGCCGCTTTGAGGCGGCAGTGCAAGCGGCGTCGCGGGTCGGATTTGCCGCCGTTGGGCTCCTATGTCTTGAAGACGCGCCTCGGGCGGAACTCGCCCTCGGCGATCTGGCCGATCGCCAGAAGCTTGCCGCGCTCGAACGCACAGGCATCGTCGGCGGGCAACGGAGCATCGCGGCCGCGCAGAATGACCGGATTGCCGAGGCGTATGCGCTGCGCCTGATCGCCGCCGACCGCCACCTGCGGATAGTGATGCATCGCCTCGCCGGTATCGAGGAGCATGGGATCGAGCGCGGCAAAGCGTGCAGCGAGGCGCTCGTCCTCGGCCGTCTCCGCGTCATCGGCAATGCCGGCCTCCGCTTCCGCCACCGCCTTCTCGATTTCTTCGAGCGTGACCGCGTCTTCCTCGTCGAACGGATCGACCACCGTGCGGCGCAATTCGACGACATGGCCATAACAGCCGAGCTGGCGCCCCATGTCGCGGGCGAGCGAGCGGACATAGGTGCCCTTGCCGCATTCGACCTCGAAGGCGGTGCGGCCCTCGTCATGCGACACGATCGACAGGCTGTCGATCTCCACCTCGCGCGCGGGGATGTCCACCGGCGCGCCTTCGCGGGCGAGATCATAGGCGCGCTCGCCGCCGACCTTGATCGCCGAATAGGCCGGAGGTTTCTGCTGAATCGTACCCGTGTAATCCGGAAGAATGGCCTCCACGGCGTCAAGCGACGGACGTTCGCCGGACCTGTTGAGGACATCGCCTTCGGCGTCGTCGGTGGCGGTCTCGGCGCCCCATTCGACCGTGAACCGATAGACCTTCGCGCCATCCATGACATAGGGCACGGTCTTGGTCGCCTCGCCGAGCGCGATGGGCAGGATGCCGGACGCCAGCGGATCGAGGGTGCCGGCGTGGCCGGCCTTTTCCGCCTTGAACAGCCACTTGATCTTAGAGACGGCGTCGGTCGAGCCCATGCCGAGCGGCTTGTCGAACACCAGCCAGCCCGAGACCGGGCGGCCCTTCTTCCTGCGCTGCCGGGGCATCAGTCTTCGCCGTCCTCGTGATCGAGATCGCGGGCAACCTCGGGCGATCGCAACAACTCGTCAATCTTCGAGAAATTGTAGAAACTGGTGTCGGCACGGAACCGGAATTGCGGCATGTATTTCATCTGGCGCAGGGACGGGCCGACGCGGCCGCGAATGAATTTCGCGTTCGCCGCCAGCGCCTTGACCACAGGCTCCATGTCCTGACGTCCGAGGGCAGTGATGTAGGCGGTCGCGATCTTCAGGTCGGGCGACATGCGCACCTCGTTGACCGAAATCACCTCGCCCTCAATGACGGGATCGCGCACCTCGCCGCGCTGCAGAACAGTCGTCAGCGCATGGCGCACCTGCTCGCCGACGCGAAGCTGGCGCTGGGAGGGCATGGATTTGTCGTGGCTCATGCCGCCTCACATAGTCCAACCGGGCGGACGCGGCAAATACCGGAAATAGAAAAGTGTGGCATGTCGGACACAGTATCCGGCTCAGCTTCTGCTAACAAAATCTGCATTGTATTTGGGGCACCTTCCATAATGAGCAAAATATCAGCTCTTTCGGGACTTGCGTTGGTTTTAGCCTGGCTGACGGTCGGCAGTTCGCATGCAGGGGACCACACAAATTCCAACTGGCCGTGGATCGGCAAGAACGCCGACGTGCTGGAAATCAGGTTCGGTGGCGCGCTCTACGAAACGGGGCGTGCTGACGAGGCGTGAGGACAACGGTTTCGTCGTGAACGGCGAAGTGCTGTTCCCATCGCCCGGATTTCTCTCCTTCATCGGTTCGCCTCGGCCCTATATCGGCACGGACGTCGCCTTCGTCGATGACGGCGCCACGACAGTCAATGTCGCATACGCAGGTCTCAACTGGCAGGTGCACTGGACCGAGCGGTTCTACACATCGGCCAGTCTCGGCGGTTCGGTGAATAATGCCGATCTCTCCAACGGTTCACCGAACCACTGGGGCGTCGGATGCAACACGCTGTTCCATGTCGGCGCCAGCGCGGGCGTCGACGTCACGGAGCGTGTGTCGGTCGAGGCCTATACCAATCACTTCTCGAACGCCAACCAGTGTTTCAGCAATGGCGGCCTGGAATCGTCGGGCTTGCGCGCCGGCCTGAAGTTCTAGGCGCTTTTCCGTCCGCAAGGCGACCAAAGAAAAGGCCCGGCCGATGCCGGGCCTTTCTTTTTGTAGATAATCGACACGGTTACAGCGACCGGGCGATTTCCTCGACGCGGAAGCACTCGATCACGTCGCCGGCACGGATGTCGTCGTAGTTTTCGAACGCCATGCCGCATTCCTGACCGACCGGAACCTCGGAAACCTCGTCCTTGAAGCGCTTGAGCGTCTTGAGCTTGCCTTCGTGGATGACGACGTTGTCGCGTACGAGACGCACCCCGGCGCCGCGCTCGACCTTGCCCTCGGTAACCTGACAACCGGCGACCTTGCCGACCTTGGTGATGTTGAAGACCTCCTTGATCTCGGCATTGCCGAGGAAGGTCTCGCGGCGTTCCGGGGAAAGAAGCCCCGACATCGCCGCCTTCACGTCGTCCAGCAGGTTGTAGATGATGTTGTAGTAGCGGATCTCGACGCCGGATTGGTCGGCGAGGTCCCGGGCCTGCTTGTTGGCGCGCACGTTGAACGCCATGATCGCCGCGCCGGTGGATTCCGCCAGCGACACGTCGGTCTCGGTGATGCCGCCGGCGCCCGAGTGGACGATGCGGGCCTGCACCTCGTCGGTACCGAGCTTGTCGAGCGCCCCGATGATGGCTTCGACGGACCCCTGCACGTCAGCCTTGATGACCAGCGGGAACTCGGCAAGCTCGCTGTCGCGCGCCTGTGCCATCATCTGTTCGAGCGAGCCGCGCGAACCGGCCTGACGAGCAACCGCCTTCTCGCGCGAGACGCGCTGGCGGTACTCGGCGATCTCGCGGGCCCGCGCCTCTTCCTCGACGACCGCGACGCGGTCACCCGCCTGCGGCGTGCCGTTGAGGCCGAGAATCTCGACCGGCAATGACGGCTCGGCTTCCTTAAGCTGCTCGCCGCGATCGTTGAGGATCGCGCGCACGCGGCCCCATTCGTCGCCCGCAACGACGATGTCGCCGATCTTCAGCGTGCCCGCCTGCACCAGAACGGTGGCCACCGAACCCCGGCCCTTATCGAGCTTCGCCTCGATGACAACGCCTTCGGCGGTCCGGTCGGGGTTGGCCTTGAGCTCCAGAAGTTCGGATTGCAGAAGAATGGCCTCCAGCAGCCCGTCCAGATTGGTGCCCTTGAGCGCAGAGACCTCGACCTCCTGAATCTCGCCGCCCATCGATTCGACGAACACCTCGTGCTGCAGAAGTTCGGTGCGAACCTTCTGGGCATCCGCGTCCGGCTTGTCGATCTTGTTGATCGCAACGATCATCGGCACGCCGGCCGCCTTGATGTGATTGATGGACTCGATCGTCTGCGGCATGACGCTGTCATCGGCGGCAACGACCAGGATCGCGATATCGGTCGCCTGGGCACCGCGGGCGCGCATCGCCGTGAAGGCGGCGTGGCCCGGCGTGTCGAGGAAGGTGATCTTCTGACCATCCTTCTCGACCTGGTAGGCGCCGATATGCTGGGTGATGCCGCCGGCTTCGCCGGAAACCACCTTCGCGTTGCGGATCGCATCGAGCAGCGACGTCTTGCCGTGGTCGACGTGACCCATGATGGTCACAACCGGCGGACGCGGCTTCATGTCCTCGGGATTGTCCTCGACGTCGAAGATACCCTCCTCGACATCCGCCTCGGTCACGCGTCTGACCGTGTGTCCGAATTCCTGCGCGATGAGTTCCGCCATGTCGGCGTCGATCAGATCGCCGGGCTTCATCATCTGGCCTTCCTTCATCAGGTACTTGACCAGATCGACTGAGCGCTCGGCCATGCGCTGGGCGAGTTCCTGGATGGTGATGGTTTCCGGCAACTGCACCTCGCGCGAAATCTTCTCGCGCGGCTCGCTGCTTGCCGACGAACGCTTGAACTTCTCCTGGCGGCGGCGCATCGCTGAAAGCGAACGCGACCGGCCTTCGCGGTCGGCTCCGACATTCGACAGGGTCAGCTTGCCACGGCGGCGGTCATCGTCGCGGCGCGGCGACGGCCGTGGCGGCGTGTCCGCCCGGCCGGGAGCGCGGCGCGGACCGCCGCGGCTGTCCTCACCGCCTTCCGAACGCTTGGCGCCCCCGCGGCCGGCCGCGGCGACATCCTCTTCGGGTTCGGGCGTACGGCGTGCGGCCTCGGCCTCGGCGCGCTCGCGCGCCTCCTTCTCGGCGGCAAGCCGCTCCTCTTCCTCGCGCTGGCGGCGTTCGGATTCGGCGCGCTCGCGAGCCCGGCGCTCGTCTTCCTCGGCGCGGCGCTTGGCTTCCTCGGCCGCGCGCTTGCGGTCTTCATCCTCGCGTGCCTGGGCGCCTTCGAGAGCAAGCCGCCTCGCCTCCATCTCGCTCTTGGAAAGCTGATTTAGGACAACGCCACCGCCGCGCTGATCGTCCGCTGCGGCAGGAGCCGCGGGCGCGGTCTTGGCCTCGACCGGCTTGGCAGGCGCTGCGGGCTTGGGACGCGCGCTCTGCGTCGCGCCGGCAGCCGGCTTTTCGTCGGGACGCGTGAATTTGCGCTTGCGCGTTTCGACGACAACCGATTTCGTCCGGCCATGGCTGAAGTTCTGCCGGACGGTACCCTTGTCACCGCCGGATCGCTTCAGCGTCAGCGTACGCTTTCCGTCCGCGCCGGTTTTCTTGTCGTCAGAAGTTGTGTCACTCATTCCGTAATCTTACCCTTCGCGGTCTTTCTCGTCGCGCCGCCGGACATTGCGATGTCGGGGCCCGGCCGCCGGTACCGATCCAGCATTTCAAGCTGCCGCAATGCAGCTTTACCGGGGCCTCCGTCAAGTACGGCAGCATGTATCACATTTCCCGCACCCAATGCCAAATCCAATTCGCCCTCGCGAAAGGAATTGAATGCGGGGATATCGGGCCCGTCCATCTGACGCACAAACGTGCGGGCCTGGTCAATTTTTCTCACCCCGTCCGGGGCGGCGGCAGGATCGCGCAGCACCGCCAGCGCAGCGCCGCTTCGCACGGCCTTGTCGACCTGCACGGCGCCTGTCACCACAGCGCCGGCCTTGCGGGCAAGACCTAACTGTCCGAGCGCCCTCTTGGCAAGCAGTTCGTCGACAAGCGCTCCAAGATCCGGCGCGACGTCGACCTCCTGCTTCAGACCGCGGCGAAACAGCTTCCGGCCGGCGGCGGCATCGACATGGGCGCGGCTGGCGGTGACCCAACAGCCTCGGCCGGGCAGATTGCGCTTCAGGTCAGGAACGACCGCCCCGTCGGGACCTGCAACGAAGCGTATCATGTCCTCGGCCGGCCCGGTGGAGCCCGTCACGATGCAGGTTCGGTCGTTCATGTCGTCCTTTTTGCCTGCATACATTCCGGTCATCCGCCCCTGCTGCCCGCTCACCCATCACGGAACTCAAGCGTCGGCGGAAAAGACAGTGGGCTCGGAAGCCGGGGCGGCTTCGGCGGCTTCGCCTTCCTCGGCTTCGCCCGTCTCATCGTCGGCGGCCAGGTCCTCCTCGGTGATCCAGCCGACCGCGAGGCGGGCGGCGACGATCATTTCCTCGGCCTCGGCGCGGCTCACGTCGAAGGGCGTGAGAATGCCGTCATAGATCCGGGTCTCGCCATCCTTGCGTTCCCGCCAGCCGACGAGATCGTCCGCGGCGCAACCGGCGAAGTCTTCCATGGACTTGATGCCCTCCTCGCCGAGAGCAACCATCATCGCTGTCGTGACGCCGGGAAGATCGCGAAGTTCGTCCGCCACGCCGAGTTCCTTGCGCTTGGCATCGTTTTCGGCCTCGATGCGCTCGATATGCTCGCGCGCCCGGGTCTGGATCTCGGCTGCCGTATCCTCGTCGAAACCTTCGATCGAAGACACTTCCTCGGCCTCCACATAGGCGACTTCCTCGATCGAGGTGAAGCCTTCCGACGCAAGCACCTGGCCGACCATCTCGTCGACGTCGAGGGCTTCCATGAACAGGGTGGAGCGCTCGACGAACTCTTTCTGGCGGCGTGCGGATTCTTCTTCCTCAGTCAGGATGTCGATATCCCAGCCTGTCAACTGCGACGCCAGGCGGACGTTCTGGCCGCGGCGGCCGATCGCGAGCGACAACTGCTCATCCGGCACGACCACCTCGATGCGTTCGGCCTCCTCGTCGAGAACGACCTTGGCGACTTCGGCCGGCTGCAGTGCATTGACGATGAAGGACGCGGCATCGGGTTGCCAGGGAATGATGTCGATCTTCTCGCCCTGTAATTCGCCGACGACCGCCTGGACACGGCTGCCGCGCATGCCGACGCAGGCGCCGACAGGGTCGATCGAGGAATCGCGGCTGACCACCGCGATCTTGGCGCGCGAGCCCGGATCGCGGGCCACCGACTTGATCTCGATGATGCCGTCGTAGATCTCCGGCACTTCCATCTGGAACAGCTTGGCCATGAACTGCGGGTGGGTGCGCGACAGGAAAATCTGCGGGCCGCGCTGTTCGCGGCGCACGTCGTAGACATAGGCGCGGATGCGGTCGCCATAGCGGTAGTTCTCGCGCGGGATCAGCTCGTCGCGGCGCACGATCGCCTCGGCGCGGCCGAGATCGACGATGACGTTGCCGTATTCGACGCGCTTGACGGTGCCGTTGACGATTTCGCCGACCCTGTCCTTGAACTCGTCGTACTGGTTGTCGCGCTCGGCCTCGCGCACCTTCTGGACGATGACCTGCTTGGCCGACTGTGCCGCGATGCGTCCGAAATCGAGCGGCGGCAACTGTTCGGCGATGAAATCGCCCGGCTGCGCATCGGGGTTCTTGTCGCGCGCCTGCTCGATCGAGATCTGGGTGGCCGAATCCTCGACAACCTCGGACACTTCGAGAAGCCGCTGCAGCTTGATCTCGCCGGTCTTGGTGTTGATGTCGGCGCGGATGTTGGTTTCCTGTCCGTAGCGCGATTTCGCGGCCTTCTGGATGGCGTCGGCCATCGCGCCGATGACGATATCCTTGTCGATCAGCTTCTCGCGCGCGACCGCGTCCGCGATCTGAAGAAGCTCAAGCCGGTTAGCACTGACTGCCATTTTCGTCTCCTGTGGGGTCCGCATCCCTTGCCGGATGCGGGATCTTAATCTTCATCTTCATCTTCTGTTTCGAGGCCGCGCGCGAGACGCGCCGCCTTGTCGGCCTTCAGCGCGTCGCGGATCAAATCGTCCGTCAGGATCAGCCGCGCGTCGGCAATCGCGTCAAGCGGAATGGTCGCGACCAGCGATTCTCCGAATGTGGCCTTGTCGCCCTCGATGGTCACGGCATCGCCGCTCAGATCGACAACCTTGCCGCGGAAGCGCTTGCGTCCCTCCACCATCGTCGAGGTTTCGATCTTCGCAAGATGTCCGCGCCATTTGGCAAAATCGCTCAATCTCACCAGGGGCCTGTCGATGCCCGGCGACGAAACCTCCAGGTGGTACGCACGGTCGATCGGATCCTCGACATCCAGCAAGGGTGACAGCATGCGGCTGACCGTCTCGCAATCCTCCACCGTCATCGTTCCGTCGGCGCGCTCGGCCATGATCTGCAGGGTCAGGCCGTTCATTCCCGACAGGCGGACGCGCACCAGCTTGTAGCCGGCACTGTTGAGCACGGGCTCGACGATCGCCGCGACGCGGGCATCAACGCCCGTCTCGCGCACAATGCGCGCTTCATCGTTCTCAATCGGCGCCGGCTGGCTGTCTGCGTTCAAGTGCACGTGCCCTGATTTCGGTAACAAAAAAGAGCGGGTCCTTGCGGGCCCACTCTTGTTCAATTGACCAAGAATTTGATCTCCATATACGCCCGTGAGCGAAGGGATGCAAGAGCGAGGGTGGACGGCACGGCCCGGCTCAACGCCGCACGAACGTCAGATACGCCGGGGTCCGGCCTTCGCGCAGTGCCTTCGCCTCGTAGCGGGTTCCGGGCCATCCGTCATATGGCTCGCGCCAGTCGGCCGCGTTGCGTGCGGTCCATTCAAAGGCGGGGTGAATTTCGATGTGCCGGAGCGTCCAGTTGACATAGGTGTCGATGTCGGATGCGAAGCGAAAGACGGCGCCGGGCTTCATCACTCTCGCGAACCGGTCGAGATTGGCCGCGTTGACGAAGCGGCGTTTCCAGTGCCGCATCTTCGGCCAGGGATCGGGATAGAGGAGATCGACGCCGTCAAGCGACGCGTCCGGCAGCCAATCGAGCAATTGCGTCGCATCGTCATCATGGAGCCGAACATTGGTCAGCCCCTCGTCAGCAGCCGCGGCGACAAATTTCGCCATCGAATTGACGAATGGCTCGACGCCGATGAACCCCCCGTGCGGATCGGACAACGCGCGATGAAGCAAATGCTCGCCGCCGCCGAACCCGATTTCGAGGACGATGCGCGTCGGCGCGTGGTCGAACACATTCCGCAGCGCCGCCGGCGGCGGCGATGCGAGGTCGATCCTCCACTCGGGAAGATAGCGGTCGAGGAGCTCAGCCTGCCGCGGCTTCAGCGCCTTGCCGCGGCGGCGGCCGAAAAACGCCTCCGTCGAGCGGGAGCGCCGCCGATCGTCCGGCATGGGGTTCCGATCCGCTCAGATTTCGGCAATCGCGGCCTTCAGCGGCTTCGCCAGGTTCGTCTTTTCCCACGAAAACGACCCGTCGCGACCGGATTTGCGTCCGAAATGGCCGTAAGCGGCGGTCTTGGCATAGATCGGCCTGTTCAGGTCGAGATGGCGGCGAATGCCCGTCGGAGACAGGTCCATCACCTTGCGAAGGGCCTTCTCGATCACCGCATCATCCACCGTGCCGGTGCCGTGCGTGTCAACATAGACAGACAATGGCTGGGCGACGCCGATCGCATAGGCCAGCTGGATGGTGCAGCGATCCGCGATGCCGGCCGCAACGACGTTCTTGGCGAGATAGCGCGCGGCATAAGCGGCTGACCGGTCAACCTTTGTCGTATCCTTGCCGGAAAACGCCCCGCCGCCATGCGGGGCCGCCCCGCCATAGGTGTCGACGATGATCTTGCGGCCCGTCAGACCGGCGTCTCCGTCAGGGCCGCCGATGACGAACTTGCCTGTCGGATTGATGTACCAGTTGCAATCCTCGGCGATGGGAAGATCGCCGAGCGCCTCACGGATGTAGGGCTCGACGACCCGGCGAACCTTTCTGGAATCCCAGCTATCGTCCATATGCTGTGTCGACAGGACGATCTGCGTCACCTCGGCAGGCTTGCCGCCTTCGTAGCGTACCGTGACCTGCGACTTGGCGTCCGGCCCCAACCGTGCGGCGTCACCCTCGCCTGCCTTACGCGCGGAAGCAAGCACTTCGAGGATCTTGTGCGAGTAGTAAATCGGGGCCGGCATAAGCTCCGGCGTCTCGCGGCAGGCGTAACCGAACATGATGCCCTGATCGCCCGCACCTTCTTCTCCCTGGCGGTCGGCTGCGTTGTCGACCCCTTGGGCAATGTGCGACGACTGGCCGTGCAGCAGCACGTCTATCTTGCAGGTTTTCCAGTGAAAACCGTTCTGTTCGTAACCGATATCGCGGATCGCGCGGCGCGCGGCGGAGCGGAACCGACCGGGCGCGATCGCGGGCGTGTTGTCGCCGTTCATGACCACGTTGCCCGTCTTGTCCTTTTTGAAGAAGGTCTCGGGCACCCGCACCTCGCCGGCAATCACGACCCGGTTCGTCGTCGTCAGGGTTTCGCAGGCGACACGGACGCTCATCGGATCCATGCCCGTCTTGCGCGCTTCCCGATAGATCATGTCCACGATCTCGTCGGAGATACGGTCGCAGACCTTGTCGGGGTGCCCTTCGGAAACCGACTCGCTGGTGAAGATGTAGTCCTGTCGCGCCATGAAACTGTCCCGATGTCTGAGGTTCGGACGCCGCACCTCCGCGGCTTGTGGGCCTCTCGTTAGGAGACGGCACCGGCGCGGTCAAGATAAATCAGAAATTCGCTTAAAGATATAAGGATAAGTGCATGTCTCCCTCAAGACCGGGAGAGACGGGGCGATTACCCCCCGTCCTCGGCATCGTCGGCGAGCGCCTTGACGAGATCGATGATACGCCGCCGCACCTTCTGATTGGAAATCTTTACGAAGGCCCGGTTGAGTTGCAGTCCTTCGGAACTGGACAGGAAGTTGACGACGTAGGCCGAACCACTTTCCTGCATGCCGGACGGCCCGTCGGCTCCGTCGCCAGGCGCATCCTCGAAGAAAAATGCGACGGGCACGCCGAGGATCGCCGCAATATTCTGCAACCGGCTGGCGCCCACGCGATTGGCGCCCTTTTCGTATTTCTGCACCTGTTGAAACGTGATCCCCAACGCCTCGCCAAGCTTCTCCTGGCTCATACCCAGCATCGTTCTGCGCAGCCGGATGCGGCTGCCCACATGGATGTCGATCGGATTGGGTTTCTTCTTATCGACCATTGCGTTTCCTCGCGGCATCAGCGCGCTCAGGCAGGGGCACTTTTCCGCCGCAGCGAACATTGCGCCGGACATTAAAGTGGTAGGCGGATAAACAAAAGGCGCAATTATCCGGCGCCACGCCGCGAACGCGCGGTTCTGCCAAAACGCCCGGCAAGCGCGAGGGCGAAAAGACCGGCGAGAAGCCCCATGAAGGGAAGCTCGCGGTGGCGGCGGTACACGGTCTCGGCGACCGGCGCCGGCAATGCGGCATCGAACGCGCCTTTCGCGCCATAGCCGAGCGCATCGCGCTGGCGGCCGAGAGGATCGTATAGCGCGGAGACGCCGTTGTTCGCGGCACGGACGAGGGGCAGGCCGTTCTCCACGGCGCGGATGCGGGCCTGGTGCGCATGCTGGTAGGGACCCGGGGTGTCGCCGTACCAGGCATCGTTGGTGACGTTGACGATCATGCTCGGCGCATCGCCGTCGGCGGAAAGTTCGTGCGGAAAGATCGCCTCGTAGCAGATCAGCGGCAAGGCCACGGCACCGTTCGGCAGCGTCAGAGTGCGGCGTCGGGGAGTTGCGGAATAGCCGCGATCCGCAGCTGCGACCGCCTTTATCCCGAACCCGGACAACCATTCGCCGAAGGGAAGATATTCGCCGAAGGGGACCAGGTGTTTCTTGTCCCCGGCGTCGAAAATCACGCCATCGGCACTCACCGCGAGGAGGGAGTTGAAGTAGGCCGGACGCCCACCGCGCGTTTCCGTCTCGCTCAACCTCACAGCACCGGCAAGAAGAATCTGGCCGTCCTGAAGGGTTTGCGCCAGCGCAGCCACCGCGTCCGGCCGCTGCGTGAGGATGAAGGGTACCGAGGTCTCGGGCCAGACCACGATGTCGGGCGGGGCGTCGCTTTCGCCCGTCTCGGAGGTCAAGGCGAGCAGCCCCTCGAAAATTTCGTTGCTCTTCTCCGGATCCCATTTGCCGCTCTGGTCAACCGCGGGCTGAACCACACGGACACGAAGGGTCGTATCGGAAGATTCGCTCTCCTGCGCGATGCGCCAAAAACCGAATCCGAACTGGGCGGAGATCAGCACCGTCAGGAGTACGGCGGAGAGCACCATTTTGCGTCCCCGGGCCGCAAACATCGCCGGAAGCGCGAAAACGTAAACGGCGAGCGCATTCATCCCGAAGACACCGATCACGGCGGCAGGCTGCATCAACACGGGAACGGGCATGGCCGCATAGCCAATCGCGTTCCAGGGGAAGCCGGTCAGAATGAAACTTCTCGACCATTCGGCCAGGCCGAACGCAAAAGCCAGCGCCGCGATACGCCCCAGCCCGTCGGACCAAAGCGCGCGCGCCAGCGCGGCGGCCGCGCCGTAAAAGACCGCCAGCACGGCGGGCAGGCCCAGTACCGCCATCGGCCACATCCAGAGGAATTCCTCAGCCTCGACGAAAAGCGCATTGCCGATCCACCACAGGCCGGCGGTGAAATAACCGAAGCCGAAGAGCCATCCGGTAAAAAAGGCGGGGCGGACCATCGCGATGCGGGAGGGAGAAGGCCGGGCGACCGCGCCGTCGATCAGCCAGACAAGTACCGGAAAGGAGATGAAACACGCTATGAACAGATGAAAGGGGGCCTGCCCGAGGACGGCCACGGCGCCGGCCGCGAACGAGAGACCCGCTCTTGGCCATCCTGCCGTCAGCATTATTCGGTTGGCCAAGCGTTCCATCAGGTCTTTTGCCGAATCATCCCCGTCGACCCGGGTTTAGACCAGTTCGCCGCCGGTTTGAATCATGCCTGTTGAAATAGGCCGCAGATCGGACCGTCAGTTTTCGGCCGGCGCCGAAGCGCGTGCCTTTGCCTGCTCCGATTTTTCAGGAGGCTGAGCCGCCATCTCGCGCTCGGCGGCTTCGCGCCGCGGGGCCCGGCGCTTCGGTCGCGATATCTTGACCCGCTTGATCCGCCGTGGATCGGCCTCGAGAACCTCGATCTCATAGCCAGCGAACGAGGCGATGATCTCGCCGCGAACGGGGATACGCCCGAGCAGCGAGAAGATCAGACCGCCAACCGTGTCGACGTCGTCGTCTTCGCTGCGCGCCGCCTCCAGAAAACCGTTGCCGAGAGCGGCAGCAAGGTCTTCGAGTTCCACCCTGGCGTCGGCAATGATCGCACCGTCCTCATTTTCCGTGAACAGGGCTTCATCGTCGTCGTGCTCATCCTCGATGTCGCCGACCACCATCTCGACAATGTCCTCAAGCGACACAAGTCCATCGGTTCCGCCATACTCGTCGATGACGAGCGCCATCTGAATACGCTGCGTCTGCATGCGCCCCATGAGATCAGCCGCCAACATGGATGGCGGCACGAACAGCACGTCGCGGGCGAGCTTGAGTTCTCCAATCGAGCGGTCGAGGTCCACCTTACCCAGATCGAATTGCGCCCCGCTGTTGTGTCCGGCTGCTGCGGGGGCGTTCTTGCGGCGGGCCCGCTTCTTTTCCGACGCAATCCGGGTAATCGCCGCCACCACGTCGCGGATATGGACCATGCCGCGCGGATCATCGAGCGTCTCATTGTAGACGGGCATCCGGCTGTGGCCGGAACTCTCGAACAATTTCAGCAATTCGCCCAGAGTCGTGGTCTGGTCCACCGCATCGACATCGGCCCGCGGGACCATGACATCCTCCACACGGACCTCGCGCAACCGCAGGATATTGTGCAGCATCGCCCGTTCGCCGGGCGTTATGGTCTGATCGCCGGCATCGGCCGCAAGCGCGTCCTGAAGGTTCTCACGGATGGTGGCCGACGATTGGGGGCGAAATAGGTAGGCCAGACGCTGGAAGAAGCCCGGCTGCACCCGGCTCCGGGCCACCTCTCCGTTCAGACTTCGTGGATCGGTGTCTTCGCCACCCTGTTCTTTCGTCGTGGCGGGAGCGTTGTCTTCTCGTGTCATGGGTGTTCGAATGTCTCAGTCGCCATCAGAATAGGGGTCGGAAACGCCCATGTCAGCAAGAATTGCGGTTTCCGCGGCTTCCATCTCCTCGGCGTCGGTGTCATTTTCGTGATCATAGCCCAAAAGATGAAGAAATCCGTGCACAATCAGATGCCGCAGGTGGTCCTCGACCGACCTGCCTTCAAGGGCCGCTTCGGAAAACACGGTTTCAGCGGCCAGCACGATATCGCCCAATAACGGTCCCGGATCGTCTCCCGGAGCGATCCCGACGACCGGAAAAGAAAGCACGTTTGTCGATCTGTCCTTGCCGCGCCACGCCCCGTTCAGGGTCGTCATCGCTGCGTCATCGGTGAAAAGAATGCTCAACTCGCTGTCGATAGCGGCAGGGCCAAGCCTCGCGATTGCGGCGTCGACCGCGCTGCGCGCAAGCGCCCGCAGCGTGTCTTCCGAAGGCCAGTCCCCTGCTTCCATCGCGACGTCGATGGCAATCGGCATCGCTCACGTCCGCTGATCGTAGGCCGAAACGATCTTCGCGACGAGCGGATGGCGAACGACATCCCCTTCGTTGAAGCGGACCGTGACGATGCCGTCGACATCCTTCAGGACACCGAGCGCCTCCACCAGGCCCGACTTCGCTCCCAGCGGAAGGTCGATCTGCGACGGATCGCCCGTGACCATCATGCGTGAGTTCTCGCCCAAACGGGTAAGAAACATCTTCATTTGCATGGTCGTGGTGTTCTGCGCCTCGTCGAGGATCACCGCCGCATTCGACAAGGTACGGCCACGCATAAAAGCAAGCGGCGCGATCTCGATCACGCCGGCGGCCAGACCCCGTTCGACCTTGTCGGCGGGAATCATGTCGTAAAGCGAATCGTAAAGAGGACGCAGATAGGGATCGACCTTCTCCTTCATGTCGCCGGGCAGGAAGCCAAGCCGCTCGCCCGCCTCCACCGCCGGGCGCGATAATATGATGCGTTCGACCAGTCCCCGCTCCAGCATCATCGCCGCGTGGGCGACGGCGAGATAGGTCTTGCCGGTTCCGGCCGGGCCGATGCCGAACACCAGTTCGGCGCGATCCAGTGCACGGATGTAGGCGTCCTGATTGGGCGTCCGGGCAAAAACCGACTTCTTGCGTGTCGATATCTGCGCCGCCGCAAGCTTGGCTGGCGCGCTCAGCGTCGGCAGAGAAAGCTGATCGTCGGCCGCCATCGCCATCCGCAAGGCGCCGTCGACATCACTGGCTTCGAGGTCGATCCCGCCAGCGGTCAGGCGATCATAGAGATAATCGAGAGCGCGGCGCGCCTGTTCGGTCGCCACCGGCTCGCCGCGAATGGAGACCTGGTTTCCCTTCGAGCGCACGTCGACGCCGAGACGCTGTTCGATCAGCGCCAGATTCTGGTCGAACTGTCCGTAAAGGGCACGGGCGTGTTCGTTGTTGTCAAAGCTGAGAACGATATGCGCCAGGTCGGAGGCGCCGGAGGTGACCGGAGTCACGTTGGCCTTTGCGTTCAAGCCCGTCTTTCCACTTCCCTGTTAACGGCATCCGCAAGAAGGCTGTTGGCGGACGCCTTGCTGATTCGCACCGAAACAATGTCGCCGATTTTTCCGACAGTTTCATCACAAACTACGGGCTGAAGCCATGGCGAACGGCCAATCAGCTGACCCAACTCGCGCCCGGGCTTCTCCAGAAGCACCGGAACGATGCGATTTTCCAGACCCTTCATGAACGCCGTCTGCTGCGTCGCCAGCAGCGCCTGAAGCCGCTGCAGCCGCTCGCTCTTCACATCGTCGGCAACGTGATCGGCAAGATCGGCCCCGGGAGTGCCCGGACGGGGCGAATATTTGAACGAAAAGGCCTGTGCGTAACCGACGTCGCCGACGAGATCCATCGTGTCCTCGAAGTCGGCATCAGTCTCGCCCGGGAAGCCGACGATGAAATCGCCCGAAAGGGCGATGTCCGGCCGGGCCTCGCGGATGCGATCGATCAGGCGACGGTATTCGTCAGCGGTATGTTTCCGGTTCATCGCCTTAAGGATGCGATCCGACCCCGCCTGGACGGGCAAGTGGAGATACGGCATCAGGCATTCGATATCCCGATGCGCCTCGATCAAGGCGTCATCCATGTCGCGTGGATGGCTGGTGACGTATCGGAGCCGAGCGAGGCCGTCGATCCCGGCAAGCGCATGAAGAAGGCGACCAAGGCCCCACTCGGCCCCGTCCGGGCCCTCACCGTGCCAGGCATTGACGTTCTGACCAAGCAGCGTGATCTCCCGGACGCCGGCGCCAACAAGGTTTCTCGCCTCGCTCATGATCTGGGAGACCGGGCGGGAGACTTCCGCGCCGCGGGTGTAAGGCACCACACAAAAGGTGCAGAACTTGTCGCAGCCTTCCTGCACGGTAAGAAAGGCCGTCACGCCGCGGTCGCGCACCTGCCTCCTGTCAGGTGCGGGGAGATGCTCGAACTTGTCCTCGACGGAATAGTCGGTCTCGACCACCTTGGCGCCGGAGCGCGCTTGCGAGACGACCTGCGGAAGCCGGTGATAGGTCTGCGGGCCGATCACGAAGTCGACGGCGGGCTCGCGGCGGATGATTTCCTCGCCTTCGGCCTGTGCCACGCATCCGGCGACTCCGATCAGCAGATCCCGGCCGGTTTCCCTGCGGACCGCCCGCAGCTTGCGGAGACGTCCCAGCTCCGAATAAATTTTCTCCGCCGCCTTCTCGCGGATATGGCAGGTGTTGAGGAGCACCATGTCAGCGTCGTCGGGCGACTTCGTTTCGACATACCCGCCCGATCCGAGCGCATCGGCCATGCGCTGGCTGTCATAGACGTTCATCTGGCAGCCATAAGTCTTGACAAAGACCTTGCGCGTGTTGCCGTTCACCCCGGATTCGGGCATCAACATTTCGGTATTTTCACTCATGCGGGGGCTCTTAACGCTTTTCGCTGCCGCTGAGAAGCGCCGTTCGCCCGCGCAACGCCAGGGAAACCAGTTCGCGCACCGCCTGCTCACAATGCGCGGCCAGTGCCTTTCGGCCGGCAAAGGTCGACGCCGGGAAGGGCTCGCCGAAGATGATCGTCGCGTCGATGGCGCCTTTCTCGATAACGCCCTTCAGATGCGGACCTAGTTCGATATCGCCCGGCCAGGCGGCAACCGGCCTGTCGAATCGGCCCATCGGCATTCCGTGGAGGTGGGTGTAGGCGATCGCTACGGGCTGAACGAGGACCGGAAAATCGGTTTCGCCGGCCTGCATGCCAGCCGCCCCGAAAAGCGCCGACTTGAAGGGCAGGAGAAAGTTGCCGTCCGACGTCGTGCCTTCGGGAAACAGGACCACCGCATCACCCTTCGCGAGGCGTTCACGGATCCGCGTCGCCTGTGTCCCGGCTGTTCGCCGCCGCTCCCGGTCCACGAAAACCGTTTCCTGAAGACGCGCCAGGAGCGATATGCCTGGCCACCCGGAAACTTCCTCCTTGGCGACGAACGACACCGGCGCGGCCGCGCCGAGCGCCACGATGTCCAGCCATGAAACGTGGTTGCAGACGATCAGCACACCATCGTCGCCGGTGCCGGCCGGTTCGCCATGGATGCGCAAATGCAGGCCCATGAGCCGCGCAACGATGCGGTGCCATGTCTGCGGGAGCCGCCTGCGCAACCGCCCGGATTTGCGGATTGCCATGAGTTGAAGGGGAAGCAGGATGCCCGTCAGCGGCACGACAAGTCCCAGGATCAGCGCCAGCCGGGCGCGCCCGTTCACGCCTGCTTGTCCTTCTCGTCCAGCGGGACGGCATAGAGTTCGAGGCGATGATCGACGATGCGGTAGCCTAGTTCGCGGGCGATCTCCTCCTGCAAGGCCTCAATCCGCGCGTTGCGGAACTCGATGACCTGACCGGATTTCACGTCAATCAGATGGTCGTGATGCTCGTCGGAAATCGGCTCGTAGCGCGCACGACCGTCGCGGAATTCGTGCTTCTCGATAATTGCGAGATCCTCGAACAGTTTCACCGTGCGATAGACCGTCGAGATCGAGATATTGGGGTCGACGGAGGAGGCGCGGCGGTACAGCTCCTCCACGTCGGGATGATCCTGGGCCTCCTGCAGCACGTTCGCGATCACGCGGCGCTGCTCGGTCATCCGCATGCCGCGCTCGACGCACAGCTCCTCCAAAGTCTTTTCAGAGTCCGCGCTCACGTCCCGATTCCGTCATCGCTTGAAGAAAGTGCATCGGACCTAGCCAAGATCGCGGCGCATGACAAGCGCGGCAGAGGCGCGCCCCAGCCTGTCGCGATAATAGTCAGGCCGGCCGCCAACCTGAAAGAATCCGAGTTTACGATAGAGCGACAGAGCCGGTTGGTTGGTCTCGTCCACCTCCAGAAAGATAGCCTCGATGCGCTCACCATGCGCCTTCGCCAGAACAGAATCCATAAGCTTTCGGCCAAGCCCCCGGCCCTGCCATTCGGGAGCGACCGTGATCGTCAGGATTTCGGCTTCGCCGGCAGCCTCGCGGACGAGGACGAACCCCAGGACCTGGGCCTTTCCCCGCCGCAACTCGCGCGCAACGAAGCCGAATACCGTCTTCTGGGCGAGAAGATCGGAAAACTCGCCATCCGTCCAGGGACGGGAGAATGTCAGCCGGTGCAGTTCCGACATGCGGTGGGCATGGTCGGGCGTCATCGGATCGATCACGACGTCGAGCGGCCAAATCCGATCGAGGAGCCGCATCACCGGCCCGCTCCGACCGGCCCGCCTTCGGCGCGGGGCAGGGCGAAGGCGTCCTGCGGCTTTGCGTCCGCGCCACGGAGATAAAGAGGCACCGGAGCACGTCCGGAATTCCCGCAGAGCCTGGCGAAGGCCTCAATCGCACCGGTGGCGCCGCCAATCGGCGAGATCTCGACGGGCCTTGCAAGCCGCTTTCCCAAGTCGGCTGCCGCGTTGCCTGCGAGGAGGCCTATCTGTTGCGGCACCGCCTTGCCGGCTTCGGTCTCATCGAATGCTTCCGGCTCGGTCAGCGCAACGCCGTCCTTGCCGAAGGACTGCATGAAGACCTGCCCCCGGCCCCCCCCAATCGCCACCGTCACCGCCTTGTTCCCGGAGGCTGACAGCGCACCATCGGCTATCGCCTCGAGCGTGGTGACACCGACGGCGGGAATGCCGAGAGCCAGCGCGAAGCCGCGCGCGGCGGCGACGCCCACGCGGATGCCCGTGAAGGAGCCCGGACCGACCGATACCGCGACTTGCCCGAGATCGGCGAATTCCCTGCCGGATTCCCGCATGGCCGTGCTCACGACATCCATCAATTGTTCCGCATGTCCGCGCCCGATGTCGCGTTCCTCGCTGGAAAGAACGCTGCGCGTCGCCGTGTCGTACAGACAAGCCGAGCAGAAATTCGCCGCAGTGTCGATCGCAAGAGTGAGCATGGACACTGGTTATTCAATCGCGCGGGACGCGGCAAGCGCAGCCGTCAGTTCACGAGCCCGAGCAGGCGCGGAATGGTGAGGGATACTGCAGGCACGTAGGTGATGAGGAAGATGACCACGATTTCCACGGCCAGGAACGGCAAGATGGAGCGCGCGATGGTCTCTACGCGGTCCCCGGAGACGCTGGAGGCGACGAACAGCACCAGCCCCATCGGCGGCGTGATAAGCCCGACCGTCAGGTTGACGCTCATGATCATGGCGAAATGGACCGGGTCGACGCCGAGGCTGACGAAGATCGGGCCGAGAATCGGGCCGAGGATGATGATCGCCGGCCCGGCATCCAGAAACATGCCGACCACGAACAGCAGCAGATTGATCATGAACAGGAGGATCAGCGGATTGCTGGTCAGCGTGACGATCCATTCCGCCATGTTCTCGGCGACGTGGCTGAGGCTGACCACCGTCTTGAACGCCATCGCCGCGCCGACAAGCAGCAGGACGACCGCAGAGGTGAGCGAGGCCTTGGTGAAGACACCGGGCAAGTCCCGCCATTTCAGCGTGCCGAGGACGAAGAGACCGATCACCAGGGCGTAGAACGCGGCGACGGCCGATGCCTCGGTCGGCGTGAAGACGCCGCCGAGAATGCCGCCGAGGATGATGATCGGTGTCAGCAGGGGCAGAAAGGCGCGGACGGACGCCTGACCGGTCTGCTTCCATGTGGCGCGCTCGGAGGCCGGTGGAAAGCCTTCCTTACGCGCCTGAAAATTGACGATGCCCATCAGCGAAAGGCCGACGAGGATTCCGGGAACGATGCCGGCCGCAAACAGGGCGGCCACTGAGACCTCCATCACGTAGGCATAGATGATCATGATGCCGGAGGGCGGGATGATCGGGCCGATGACCGACGAGGCCGCGGTGACGGCGGCTGCATAACGGCGCTTGTAACCGTTTTTCTCCATGGCGGGAATGAGCATCGACCCGAGCGCCGAGGTATCTGCGACGGCCGAGCCCGACAGCCCCGCGAACAGCATCGAGGAAAGGATGTTCACCTGCGCGAGACCGCCGCGCACATGGCCGATCAATGTCTGGCTGAATTCGACGAGACGCAGGGTAATTCCGCCCCGGTTCATCAGTTCGCCCGCCAGCATGAAGAACGGGATGGCCAGCAGCGGGAAGGAGAAGATGCCCGAATAGATGTTGCGGTACATCAGCGCGAGATCGCGGCTCATGTCATTGGAGAACAGGATCAGACCGGGCGCCGCCAGCATGGCGAAGAACACCGGCATGCCGATCAACAGGAAAACGAGAAAAATCGGCAGAAAGAGCGCGAGCATCCGATCTTACTCGGCGCCGAAGAATTCAGGTATCTGGGGGGCGGGAAAGTCGTCCGGGCTGCCGAGCGTCTGGCCAAGGTTGCGCAGCAGGACTTCAATGTTGACGCTGAGCATCATGGCGAAGCAGGTGACCATGCCGAAATAGATGTAGGCCGCGCGGAACTCGAGCCGCGTTCCCAGAAGCGCGTTGATGCCGCTGTCCTGCAGCATCCGGTTGAGACCGGACGAGTTGAACAGGATCGGGCTGGAGAAGTGAATCCATGCCTGTTGAAGCAGGAACACGATGACGACGGTGGCGGTAATGACGAGAAAGAGCGTCAGTACGAAGCGGGGCCATTTCGGCAGTTGTTCCGACAGCATGTCTATGGAGACAAATCCGCCCCACCGGTAGGCGGACGGGGCGATCAGCCCCATCATCCAGATCATCAGGGCGAGCGCGGCTTCTTCCGGCCAGGGCAGCGCGCTGTTGAGCACGTAGCGGTAAAAAACCTGAAGCAGGATGATGAAGACCATCAGCGCCATCAGGACCCAGGCGATATTCCGGCCAAGAGCGAGGACAACTTCATTGATGCGCCCCAACAACGCATGCGCCGCACGCAAGCTTGCGATCATCGCAATTCTCCTCCGCTCGAAAACGACGATAGCGATGAGCAATCGATATGCAAGACATCCGGGAGTCCGTACCCAGCTTTGCTCAAGGGGAGTGAATTACCGCCGCCGGAAGGCCAGAACAGCGCGCGGGGCGAGCACAGTTTCACCGAACAGGATTTCACCCTCCCCGGCGATACCGGAGACATCGACGCTGTCGGGTCCGTAATTGAAGACGTATCGAACACCGCCATTGTCGCGAACGCGTATGTCGCGGTGCAAATCGAGCGCCTCGACCCCGGCCTGCCGGAGCAGTTCGCCGACGACCGCCTTTGCCGTCTCCTCATCAGGCCTTCCGGCAAGGTAGTGAATCCTCCCGTTCGTCAGATGCGCCGCGTAGCCGTCCTTAGACATCCGCACGGCCTTGACACCCTCCCCGGGCATGACGAATTCGCGCCAGCCGTTGAACCGGCCACCCTCCGCCAGCGGCACATCGACAAAAGGCGGCAGGCTCTCGACCCGTCGAATCTTCATATCGATCAACTTCCGGAACGGGCCTGGCGGCAGGCCCTCGGCGATCCGGAAGTCGTCGTTCTTCGAGCCGGTTCGGGGGCCGAGCAGAATCGCTGCGTCACTGTCGGCGAGCGCCTCAAGCACCTCGCCGGGCGCCGAAAAAAGCCCCGGCACGATCACCAGCTTGCGCCCCGTCACCGCCTCGCCTGACGGCGGCACGACATCAACCGAGACGCCGTGCTGGCGCAGGGCGCGATAGAAACGCAATACGAGATCGAAATAGTCGAAATCGCGGCCCTGTGGCTGGATCGCCCATGCCCATGCGCTTTCGTAATCGAACACCAGAGCCACGTCCGAGCGAGCGGGATCGGCGACCGCGCCAATCGCGTCAAGCTCCCCGGCGACCTGCTTGCAAACGGAATACGCTTCGTTGGGCTCTCCGTCAGGCAGCAGCAGTGCCTCGTGCATCTGCTCCTGCGCGAAAGAGGGCTGGCGCCATCTGAAATAACTGACGACTTCGGCCCCGGCAGCAAAAGCCTCCCAAGCCCAAAGGCGTACGGCGCCTGGAGACGGCGCGGGGTTCCACGGCGCCCAGTTGACCGGTCCCGGCTGCTGTTCCATCACCCACCAACGGCCATCCGCCTCGCCGTTGCGGACCTGGCCGCACGCCCGGTAGAGATCGTGGTGAAGCGCCTGGTTGTCGGGATCACCGACGCCGAGATAGCGTTGCTTGTTGTCCTCGTCCTTCGTGTCGCGATCGAGAAATCCGATGGGATAAGCGTCCCATGACGCGATATCGAGATCGGCGCTGACATCATAGTGGTCGAACGCCACGAAACGGCCCATGAAATTGTGCGCGATCGGGATTTCGGGCGAGTGTTCCCGGATGATCTCGGTCTGGATGCGGTTGAAGGCGATGACCTGATCCGACGAATAGCGCTGGAAGTCCATCGCATGAGCCGGATTGACTTCGGTCACCGCGAGATTCGGCAGTTCGACCTCTTCGAACGAGCGGTATTCCATCGACCAGAAAACGTTGCCCCAGGCCCGGTTGAGGGCGTCTGGCGACTGGTATTTCTGGCCGAGCCAGTCACGAAAGCCGGACAGAGCGGCGGCGGAATAGCTTTCGACCGTGTCGTGGCAGCCATACTCGTTGTCGGTCTGCCATGCGGCGAGCGCGGGATGGCGGCCATACCGCTTCGCCAGCAGGGTCACGATGCGGGCGCATTCGCGGCGATATCCCTGATGGCTGAAGCAATAATGGCGGCGTGAGCCGAAGCCGCGGGTCTTCCCGTCGCGGCCGACAGCCAGCATGTCGGGCATCGAATCGACCAGCCATTTGGGCGGGGTGGCCGTCGGCGTGCCGAGCACGACGTTCAGGCCGTTCGCGTGCAAGGTTTCGAAAGCCCGGTCCAGCCACTCGAAGTCGGTCCGGCCGGGATCGGGTTCCAGCCTGCTCCAGGCGAATTCACCGATGCGAACATGCGTTATGCCGGCCTCCGCCATCATCCGGGCGTCGTCGGTCCAGCGCTCCTGCGGCCAGTGTTCGGGATAATAGCAAACGCCCAGTGTCTGCTTGCGCGTGGTCTTCATCACCATTCCGATCTAAGATCAGGATTCGTTAATCCCTAAAGTGCGACAGCGGATTCGTATTTCGGCCGGACCGGCGTGCTCACGAGGAATGTGCTTCCCGCATGGGTGTCGGCCTCGCGCTCCGTGTGATTCATGCCCTCCCACGCCGAGGTGACAGCCAGCAGACCGTCGCCCACAAACGCCGGACAGGATGGCTGGCGCGCGGGAACGGCTATGGTCAGGAGGCGGTCGCCGGAGGGCGAGTAACAGTCGAGCGCCGAGGCCCCCCATCGCGCGTTCCAGAGATTGCCGTCGGCATCGATAACGGCGCCGTCAAGTCCGCCCTTGCCGCCCGAATGGTCGATGAAAACCTCCGGATCGGATACGGGCGCGCCGGTCGCCGGATCGACGGCGACGCTCATCAGTTTCGCAGCCGCCGTGTCGGCGAAATACGCCTTGGCGCCGTCGGGAGAAAAGCAGATCGCGTTCGGGATCGTGACATTGCCGTAGAGCTTGTCGACGGTGCCGCGAAAATAGCGATAAATCGCGCCCGCTTCCTTTTCCGCCCGCTTTCCCATGGTTCCGAACCAGAACGCGCCCGAGGGGTGGACCCGGGCATCGTTCGAGCGTGTCGCGGCATTGTCGGCTTCCACGGAAACGTGCTGCACGATCCCGCCCGATTTCGTGTCGAGAACCGACAGGCCCGTTTCTGTCAGCAACAGGTCGCGATCGCCATCGATCACTGCCATGGCGCTCGTCATCTCCGGCAGATCAATAGAGGTCTCCATCCGGTCAGCCATGTTCATCGCATGACGTTTCCGCCCGACGATATCGAACCAGAACAGCGTGTCGCGCGCCGGGTCGTAAAGCGGGCCCTCGCCCAGTTCACAGCGCGTTCCGGAAAGGATGGAGACTTCTGCCATGGATCACACCTCGACCGTTCCGGAAAAGACAGCATCCCATGCCTGCACGGTGCGGTGTGCCCGCGCGGCGATCTCCTTCAGTTCCATCCCCGGCCGGAAGATCGATGATCCGAGACCGAAGACGCGAATGCCCTGCTCTCCGTAGGTTTCGAAATCCAGCTCCGAGACGCCACCGACCGCGCCGACGATCGTTCCCGCGGGCAGGACAGCGGATATCGCCTTGATGCCCGTTGCGCCCAGCACACTTGCCGGAAAGAACTTGAGGCCGGAGGCGCCTGCCGCGAGCGCGGCGAGAGCCTCTGTTGGCGAAAACACGCCGGGCATCGTCACCATGGCGTGTGCGCCAGCGCGCGCCAGCACGCCCGGATCGACATTCGGCGACACCAGCAGCCGTCCGCCGGCGTCATGCAGGCGATCGACGTCTGCAGTGCCCAGCACCGTTCCGGCTCCGACGAGCGCGTCTTTTCCGTGCGCCCTTGCTACCGCCTCGATGGAATTGAAGGGATCGGGCGAGTTCAGTGGAATCTCGATCGCCTCGAACCCGGCATCGACAAGTGCCGACGCTACATCGAGCGCCTCCGCCGGGGGCAAGCCGCGCAGGATCGCGATCAGTTCGCGCTTCATTTTCGGCCACCGGGCCGATCTCTGCGTTTCTTTCGCCATCTCGTTCAGCTCCCGGTCAAACGGGCTCCTGTTTCCAGAGCACCGATGCGGCTTCGCGCAGGCCGGCGATCGCCAGCGCGTCGCCATCATGAATGCGGCACCCGACGCCGGCAACAGCAAGAGCCTCGCGGTAGAGACCGCCCAGCACGCCGCCGCCAACCAGATCGATCTCGCCCGACAACGAGAACCGCGTCAACGCCCCGGCTATCTCCTGACCGATCAGATAGCCGGACAGGCGCGCCCGCGCCTCGGCGGGCGAAAGATCCAGCAGCAGACCCGCCGACCGGATCGAAAACAGCCGGGCCGATATGTCCGTCGGCGAGCGGAGGCTGGCGGCCACCGCGTCGCGAAACACCGGAGAAGCCGGGTCGATCGGTTCGCTACCGGTCATGTGCCGCAGGACCGAGTGTTGGGCCGCCACGGAGAACAGGTCGCCGGTCATGAAGGTCACGAAGGTCGCGACCTTGTCGCCGTTCATCTGAACCCACTTGGAATGTGTGCCCGGCATGCAGATCACGCGGGAGACACCGTTATCCAGCGTCGACAGCCGCGACAGTCCGAGCAACTGCGTCTCCTCACCACGCATGACATCCGGAGACCGTGTATCCGTCTTGCTGAACCCGGGAAGAATGCGCACGTCGCGCCTGATCCCCGGAATACGCACGGCATTCTCCGCAATCGCCTGCAGCGGGGCCGGGACCGGTATATATCCCGCTTCTGCCCAACCCTGGCGCGATCCGACCATGCCGCACATGACCACCGGCACGGCGGCGGGTACGGAAAGTGCCTCCAGATGCCGTTCCAGTATGTCCGCGAAGCGGTCCCGGGGCGTCGACGCCATACCCTCGCCTGACTTTCGCTCGCCCTGCACGTCGCCGCTTGAAGACAGTGCCCAGACGCGCAGATGCGACGTGCCCCAATCGACCGCGACGAAAGCCGGTTTGCCGCTCTCCGTCAAAGCATCCCCCCGTCGGCAATCAGGGTCTGGGCGGTGATCATCGCCGAGGCGCCGGACGCCAGGAACAGG
This sequence comes from Oricola cellulosilytica, assembly GCF_019966575.1. Classification (GTDB taxonomy): domain Bacteria; phylum Pseudomonadota; class Alphaproteobacteria; order Rhizobiales; family Rhizobiaceae; genus Oricola; species Oricola cellulosilytica. Next base: position 459,503 of record NZ_JAINFK010000001.1, read on the forward strand.
CACGGGCCGACCATGTGTTCGGGCTGGATCGGCGCCTTGATGCACTGGCGGGCGAGCATCGCGTTCAACCCCTCTTCCGTGACCCAGAGCTCCTTCTGCCGCCCGGTCATGACCCAGCCGGGGGCGATTGCGTTCACACGGATGTTGTCGGTGCCAAGCTTTCCTGCAAGCGCCTTGGTGAGGCCCACAATTCCGGCCTTGGCGGCCGTGTATGCCGGCATGTCGCCAATATTCAGCATGTAGGACGTCGAGGTGAAGTTGACGATAGTGCCTCCGCCCGCCGCCTTCATGCCCGGCGCAACAGCCTGCGCCATGAAGAATTGCGGCCGAAGATTGATTGCCAGATTGTTCTCCCAATAGGCCTCGTCAACGGCGCCGATCTCGTGCCGGTCGTCCCATGCCGCGTTATTGACCAGTACGGTGACCGGGCCGTGTGCCCGGGCTGCTTTCGATGCGGCCTCCTTCAGGGCGGCGATATCGCGAAGATCGGTCTTCAGGAACAGCGGCCGGTGCACGGCAGATGGTGCGAGGCGCTCCACGAGCGCTGTACTGTCGTCTTCGAGGATGTCGACGAACGCCACCTTGGCGCCCTGGGCGACGAAGCCCTCGGTAAGCGCCGCGCCGATCCCCGTTCCACCGCCCGTAATCAGAACGGAAGCATCCCTGAGATCATTGAAAATCGTCATCTCAAACGACCCTGTTCCTGACACCCTCGACGACCAGCATCGTCGCCGGAAACGCGTTCGGCAATGGCAGCCCGGATGTCATCAAGACCTGACCAGACAGGCGCATTGCCACTCCTTCCATGAGTCCGGTCGCCGCCTTCCTGTTGAGAACCGGAGCGACGTCTTCCGGATTGACGAGTCGAACATCGTAGATCGCCTCCGGATCGAGGCCTGCCAGGGCGAAAGGCCGAGCCGCGATGGGCCGGGACGAGCCCGCCTGGCCCTTGAACAGAATGAACCGTTCTCTGTCCTGCGCCACGAATATTTCCGCGAATACCTCCGAATCGTGGCTCTCGAGGAGATGTAGCCGCGACGAGAACAGGAAATCGCGGTGATCCTTCCACCAGCGCGTGATCCGCTTGAGCGTGTCCGCCTCGTCGTCGGTCAGTTCGCGCGGATCCATCTCGAACCCCATATGCCGCTGCGCGGCCACCCATGCGCGGAAGGCGATCGGCAGGACGCGGCCCGAGGTATGGCACTTGCGCGGGCCGACGTGACTTCCGACGAACTCCGGCGGCAGCCAGCGCGCCGCCTCGTGCTGCATGCGCAAGCGTTCGAGCGCGTCGTTTGAATCCGACAGCCAGACGCGCGGCGCATGGGCCAGAATGCCGTAGTCGATCCGACCGCCGCCGGACGCGCAGCTTTCGAAGTCCACACCGGGATGGGCTTCCCGCAGACGGGCGAGCAACGCGTACAGTTCCGTCGTCTGCCGCGCGTCACCGCCGGTCAGAATGCGGTTGTGATCCCACTTAACGTAGTCGGCGCCGGTCTCTGCGAGGATCGCGTCGATCCGCTCGAACAGATAATCGGCCACGCCCGGAGAGGTCAGGTCCAGCACGAACTGGTTTCTGCCCGATGGCTGCGTGTCCGGCCCCAGGAGCCAGTCGGGATGCGCGCGATAAAGATCGCTGTCCTTGTTGACCATCTCCGGCTCGAACCAGATGCCGAAGCGCATGCCGAGAGCGGAGACATGATCGCCCAGCGGCTTCAACCCTTCCGGAAATTTTTGCTGATCGACGGTCCAGTCGCCGAGGCTCGTAGTGTCGTCGTTGCGGCCCTTGAACCAGCCATCGTCGAGGACGAAGCGCTCCGCGCCGAGTTCGGCCGCCCTGGCCGCGATTTCCTTCAGTTCGGCGACGTCGTGACGGAAATAGACCGCCTCCCAGCAATTGTAGTGCACGGGCCGGAAGACAGGGCGTTCGTGGAGGCTTCGAACGTGGGCGTGGAAAGCGTGCATCAGGCCGTTGAGCCCTGCGTCCGACCAGCCGAGGATCATTTCGGGAGAGCGATCTCCCGGTTCCCCGACACCGTCGCCCGCAATTGCGAACTGCACCTGACGGCGGCCGTCCGGGAGTTCCTCGGCGATCATCCTGTGACCGCCGGACCATGCCAGCGCCGCTCCAAGCGCGGACCCCGCATTCTCTCCGGTTGAATCCCCGAGAAACGTCACGCCCGGGAAATTCGCATGGCCGGTTCTTCCCTCGCGGCTTTCGCGCACATGCTGCCCGATGCGGAACCGTGTCTCCTGGTGCTGGAACTCCCCGCACCACCGTCCGCCATGGTCGAGAATGCGCGGCATCGACGCCGGCACCGGAACCGCGCCGACCGAAACCCACCGCGCCTCGACGCCGTTGCCCGCTGCGGCGTGCGTTGCGACGGAGAGAAGGCCGGTTGCCGCGTTCAGCGCGACATCAATCTGCAGCGAAACCCCTTGCGACGAACTCACATCGGCGACGGTGAAGGAGAGCGCGTGGTCCGACGAAGCGACGGCATCGCGCAGGCGCAGATCCGGAAGGAGCACATGACCGTCGCTGCCGAGCAGGGTGAGGCCCGGATGACCCTGCCAGCCCGTCGTCGCCACGGGACACAAGGTCAGCGGCACGAAAGGATCGAGCTGTCCGGAAGAGACATTGGGAATCGTTCCCAGCGCGAGCGCCTCGATATCCTCCGCTTCGGGCAGCGGAGGGCCGTACCAGACCAGGGCAGGAACACCCCCGGCAAAGCTTGCAAGCACGGCGGTGCGCCCGCCGCCATCCAGACGCCAGCACTCGACCGGTTTCAATTCCACACCCGATGTCTGCATCGTCAGCCCTTGGTCGCCCCAAGGGTCAGACCAGCGATGAAATGCCTTTGCATGAGGAAGAACATTAGCACCGGCGGCAGGGCCGCAACGATCGAGCCCGCGCTCATCAGGTGATAGGCGGCACGGTATTGAGCGTTGAAGGAGGTGATGCCCGCGGTCACGGGCTGGCTTTCCGCGCCCTGCGTCAGCACGACGGCCCAGAAATAGTCGTTCCAGATGAACGTGAATATGAGCACGGAAAGGGCCGCAAGCGCCGGCTTCATCAGCGGCAGGATGATGAACCAGAAGATGCGCCACTCGGCAACGCCCTCGACCCGCGCCGCCTCAACCAATTCGAAGGGGAGCGCGCGGATGAAATTGCGCATGAAGAGGGTGCAAAACCCGGTCTGAAAGGCGATATGAAACAGCACGAGGCCGGTCTTGGTGTTATAGAGGCCGAGATCGAGCGTGAGATCGCGCACGGGCACCATCAGGATCTGGAACGGCACGAAGTTTCCGGCCACGAACATGAAGAATATCCAGAGGTTCGCGCGGAACCGATACACACCCAGCGCGAAGCCGGTCATCGATGAGAGCGCCACCGCACCGATCACCGTGGGCACGGTGATCAGGACCGAATTGAGCAGATAGCGCGGCATGTCGCTTTCGAAGAAGACGCGGCGATAGTTGTTGATGCCCTCGAAGGTGGACGGCCATCCCCAGTAATTGCCCGTCGTGAAATCCGAATCCGGCTTGATCGAGAAGATCGCGACGGCGATGAGCGGCAGCAGCCAGGCGATCAGGGCAACCGGCAGCAGGCCCTGATAGGTGAGTTGCCAGGCGCGGGGCGCCCTTTCGATCGGTTTCGGAAACATCTCAGCAGGCCTCCCCTTCCGAGAGACGAGTTGTCCTCATACGCACGGCACTCATGCCCGTTTCTCGTCGCGGTACATCGACCAAAGGAAGTAGGCGATGAAGCAAAGCATGATGAGGAAGAGCACCACTGCGATCGCCGCTCCGTAGCCCATCCGGAAGCCGTACTCCGACAGCGCCACCTCGAACATGTAGAAGGCGAGCACGCGCGAGGAGCCGAACGGCCCTCCCTGGGTCATGATGGAAATGAGGTCGAATGACCGCAGCGCGCCGATGATCGTCACCACGAAGGCGATGAACGTCGCCGGCTTCAACTGGGGAATGATGATGAACCACAGCATTCGCAAGCCCTTCGCACCATCGAGACGCCCCGCCTCGATCTGTTCCGGGTCCACCGCGTTCAGCCCGGTGAGGTACAGGATCATGCAATAGGCCGTCTGTGGCCACAGGCCGGCGGCGATGATGCCGTATGTCACATACCGCTCGTTGCCCAGGACATTGATGGGGCCGAGACCGAACCAGTCGAGAATGGTGTTCAGGATCCCGAAGGTCGGATCGTAGAACCACGTAAAGACGAGGCCGACCACGACCTGGCTGATGACAAAGGGAAAAAAGAAAAGCGATTTGTAGATGCGTATCCCGGTGACGGTCTGGTTCAGGAAAAGCGCGATAAACAGACCGGCAGGAATGGCAAGGAGGTACAGTACCAGCCAGATGATATTGTTCTTCAGCGACACGTAAAACGCGTCGCGATCGACGAATTCCCAGTAGAGGTCACGGTAGTTGCTCAGCCCGACATATTCGGCCGGCGACAAACCGTCCCACTCGTAAAGCGAGATGTTGAACGACTGGAAAATCGGGAAGATGACATAGAACAGAAAGAACAGCGCGCCGGGGGCCAGAAAGAGCCAGGGCGCCAGACTCTGCTGATTCCGGTGAAACCAGCCCCGTGGTGCGGCACCGGCAGGATAATGCGGGACGGCAGGGCTGACATCAGTCATCTTCGGCGCTCCCTTCGGAACCGGGGAAATGCTCTTTTCAGGAAAGCCATTCGGAACCGTCGAAGGGCTTCAGACGGGACGTCCCGATGCCGGGACGCCCCGTATGCGCTTACTTGTAGATGCGCTGGCGCGCACGCTCGAGCTTGGCGAGGATGCGGTCCAGATTGTCCGGCTTGACCATGAACTCCTGGAAGCCTTCCATCGAGACTTTCGCCATCTCCGCAGATGCATCACGGTCCCAGAACTGGGCAACACCGCCCGGGCTGTTCGAGGAAAGCATCTCGAAGCCCTCGTTCAGGAACTTGTCGTCATCGACCGACGATTTCGCGTTCACCGGCAGCTGGCCCAGATTCTTGCCATTGTTAATCTCGGTCTGCTCATCCGCCGACACCACGAACTTCAGGAAAGCGCGCGCGGCGTCCTTGTTGGCGGCGTTCGCGGGGATGTGGAACGTATCCGTCGGCGCGTCTTCGGCCATCTCAACATCCGGATTGATCTCCGGAAACTGATAGAAGTCGAGCTGATCGTCGGTAAGGCCGGCATCACGCAGCGGCGCAACGGCGAAGTTCCCCATCAGGTATGCCGCGGCATCTCCGTTGACCATGAAGGGCAATGCTTCCTGCCAGCTATATGTCTGATGGTTGTCGATGTAAGCGCCCATGTCGATGAGTTCTTTCCAGTTCTCGAAGGTCTTGCGGACGCGTTCGTCTTCCCAGGAAACCTCACCGGCTGCGAGATCCATGTGGAAATCAAAGCCGTTGGTGCGCATGTTCAGATAGTCGAACCAACCGCCCGCCGTCCAAAGAAACTTGGTGCCGATGGTGAAGCACTTGCGGCCCGAGTCGAGAATCGCCTGGCAGTTGGCCTTGAACTCCTCCCAGTTCTCGGGCTCTTCGAGTCCAAGTTCCTCGTAGATGTCCTTCCGGTAGTAGACGCCCCACTGATAGTAGGTGTAGGGCACGCCCCACTGCTTGCCGTCGATTGTCATGGCGCCCTTGGTGGACGCCAGGTTCTCCGCTATTTCGGCATCCTGCCAAAGATCGGAGACATCCTCGAAGAGACCCGCATCGACATAGGGCCGCATCCGGTTGGCGGCATACCAGGTTGCCACATCCGGCGGATTTGCGGTCAGGAAGTTGCGTATCTGGGTCTTGTATTCCTCGCGGTCGATGACCGTGGTCTCGATGTTGAGATCCGGATGCTTTTCCTGGAAACGACCGATCATCGCCTCCATCGTCGCCCGCGGGGCCGGATTGGACGTATCGAGGAAGATCTTCAGGTCACCACTCAGCTTGGCATCACTTCCCGCGAAAGCGCTCGACGCCATGAGGGCTGCCGCGGCGGCGCCGAGAACAGCAGTTCTTAGAGACATTTTCATCACTGGTATTCCTCCCAATTTTCGCAGCGGAACCCGCCGACGATATAAGTTCAGCGCCAGCAAGGACGGAAGGCAACCTTTCGGCTCTCACAATCCCGGCACGGACGCATTTCCGTCTCCAAGTTCCATTATTCGGAACATTGTTTGACTATTCAGAACTTTTCCATTACGTTGCGTGAAAGTCAAGAGGCCGGGTTCGCCCCGCTGCCGGAGAGAGCCATGGAACAAGGACAGCCCGAAAGCGGAACCGGCACGCTCGGCAAGGCCATTGCCGTGCTCGACGCCGTGGCAACGGCGAACCGTCCGATGCGCTTCAAGGATTTGCTGGCGGCGCTCGATCAGCCGCGCGGCACTTTGCACCGTCAAATCAGCAACCTGATCGACGAGGGACTGCTTCAGGTTAACTCCGATCACTCCTACGAGCTTGGAATTCGCCTCCTGAAATTTGCCGCGAACGCGTGGTCGGGGAGCCGGTTTCGCGAGATCGCCGAGCCGCATCTTCGCGCCCTGCATGCCAAGGTTGGCGAAACCATACACCTCAGCGTTCTTCAAGGGGTCGAGGTGGTCTATCTGGACAAGGTCGAGTCGCGCCAGTCGGTGCGCATGCACAGCCAAATTGGAAATACGTCACCCTGCTTCTGCACCGGTGTCGGCAAGGCGGCCTTTTCGGTCATTCCGGCCGACGAGGCGGAGAACCGTATCCGGAAGATCGTATTCAAGCGTTACACGGAACACACGATCACCGACGAACATGCATTCCGCCGCGAGATCGAGGATATTCGCGCGAAGGGCTACGCACTTGACCGCGAAGAGCACGAAGCCGGCATACATTGTGTTGCCGCGCCAGTCGCAGCGCCGGATCGCGGCTTTTATGCCGGAATTTCCGTCACCGCACCGGTTTACCGCGTCCCGATGGAACAGCTTGAAGCATGGGCCGGTGACGTTCGCGCCGCAGCCGACGCAATCATGGAAGATATGAACGCGAAACTTGGCCCGCGCGGCTGAACCGAGAACACTGCACTGGAGGCAAGCAAATGTCGGACGTCGAACTGCGAAAGCTGAAGAAGTCCTTTGGCAAGGTGGATGTGATCCATGGGGTCGACCTTTCGATCAAGTCCGGTGAGTTCGCCGTCTTCGTCGGACCTTCCGGGTGCGGAAAATCCACACTGCTCAGGCTTGTCGCGGGATTGGAAGAAGCCTCTGGCGGGGAGATCTTGATTGGCGACCGCGACGTCACCAATGTCGAGGCGGCCGAGCGCGGCATCGCCATGGTGTTCCAGTCATACGCGCTTTATCCGCACATGTCGGTCGGCGAGAACATGGGCTTCGGTCTGCGCATGACCGGAACCGACAAGGCCGTCATCCAGGAACGCGTCGAGAAGGCGGCCCAGATTCTTCACCTCGATCAACTGCTGGAAAGAAAACCGAAACAGCTTTCCGGCGGCCAGCGCCAACGTGTCGCCATCGGGCGCGCCATCGTACGCGAACCGCAGGTGTTTCTCTTCGATGAGCCGCTCTCCAACCTCGACGCCGAGCTTCGCGTGCGGATGCGGCTGGAGATCGCCAAACTGCACAACGATCTCGGTGCGACCATGATCTACGTGACGCACGACCAGGTCGAGGCGATGACGCTCGCCGACAAGATCGTGGTGCTGCGTTCTGGAAAGATCGAACAGGTCGGCGCGCCTCTCGAACTCTACAACAATCCGGACAACAGTTTCGTCGGCGGCTTCATCGGTTCTCCCAAGATGAACATGTTGAAGGGCAAGGTTCATTCAGCCGACAACGGCACGGCGATGGTCGAACTGACCGAGCTGAAGGGCCCGGTTTTCCCGGTCTCCGGAGTTTCGACGACTCGCGCAGGATCAGTCGTGACGGTCGGCCTCCGTCCGGAACATTTCGAGCCGGCAGGCGCCGCTCATATCGAGGCGAAGATCGACGTCATCGAACATCTTGGCGGGGTGTCTTACGGCTATTGCGGCGCCGGCGAGGACGATCCACTGACGATCGGCCTCACGGAGGCGGACAACGCAAGGCCGGGCGAAACATACGCCGCGCATTTCGATCCGGCGCGCGCGTTCCTGTTCGATCCGGAGACCGGACTGCGAATCCGCTGAGCGATCGGCAGCCTGCCGGTCAGGCCGCGTTTGAGGCCTGTTCTTCGGTAAGGAAGGAATAAAGCGCGTCCGCATCCGCGGTCGCGCGAAGCTTGGAGGTTCGCATTGGATCGCGTAGCACGCGTGCAATTCGCGAAAGCGCCTTCAGATGGTCGGCTCCGGCGCTTTCGGGCGCGAGAAGCAGAAACACGATATCGACCGGCTGATCGTCCAGGGCCTCGAAGTCGATCGGCGCATGCAGCCGGGCAAATACCCCCGTAATCCGATCGAACTCCGGAAACTTTCCGTGCGGAATCGCAATTCCCTTACCTACGCCCGTCGAACCGAGGCGCTCTCGCTGAAGGATCGTGTCGAAAACAGCGCGCGCGGAAAGGCCCGTCAGCGTCGACGCCTTCTCGGCAAGCGTTTGCAGCAATTGTTTCTTGGAGCTGACGCGGAGGTCGGGGATGATTGCGTCGTGCGTTACAAAATCACCGAGATTCATTCATATATCCCTGCGGACAACCCATGGCTCGGCGAGCGCGCAAAGCGCAGCTCCGACAATCCCGCTTATGATTGCTTGATTGAGCCCGGATCGATCCAGCCAATGTTTCCGTCGGCACGGCGATAAACAAGATTGACGTCGCCGCTGCCTGCATTGCGGAACACATATACCGGGTTATCCTGAAGGTCCAGTTGCAATACTGCCGAAGACACAGACATTGTGGAGAGCGCCATGGACGTCTCGGCAACGACCACGGGCGAGAAATCATCAGGCACGTCGTCGTCCGAATCCTCGGGCAGAGCCTCCAGTACGCGATATGCATATTCCTCCGTCCGCGTGGCGGCGGCCTCGCTGTTGTGGGACTTCAGTCGCCGCTTGTATCGGCGAAGGCGTTTCTCGATTCGCTCCGCGGCGGCATCGAAGCTCGCATGCGGATCCTGCGCCTCCCCAGTCGCCTGAAGCACGATCCCGCTGTCGAGATGAAGCATGCAATCGGTTGTGAACCGGGACCCCGCCTTCTCGACGGTCACGTGCCCGTTGGCCCCACGGTCGAAATACTTGCTGAGTGCGTCGTCGATACGATCCTCGATGCGAACCCGGAAGGCATCGCCGATGTCCATGTGTTTTCCCGATACACGCAAGCCCATGGATTGTTCCCTTCTTTGTCTTCAACGAGGCGGCGAAAGCCTCGCCGGTCTTGAACGTAACAGATTGGGCGAAAGAATGGATGCTGTGAAGGGACCTTGGACGAAAAACAGCGACCTCGCCCCGCCGACCCGCTTACGCTCCGGCAAGCGCAAGCGCACGCTTCTCGCGGCGGCGCTGAACCGAAGACGCGATATTCATGCCTTCGCGATACTTCGCGACCGTGCGCCGCGCGATCTCTATCCCCTCCTTGCCGAGCAACGCAACAAGCGCATCGTCAGAAAGAACCGCGTCCGCGGCCTCCTCGTCGATCAACCGGCGTATGCGCTCGCGCACCGCCTCGGAGGAGTGGCCGTCGGCGGAGGGGTCATTGGCGCTGATGGCGACGGTGAAAAAGTAGCGAAAGTCGAAGATCCCGCGCGGCGTGAGCATGTATTTGCTGGCACTGACTCGGCTGACGGTTGATTCATGCATCTTGATGGCGTCGGCGACCATCCGCATTGTCATCGGTTTCAAGGCACTGACGCCGTGCACGAGAAAGGCGTCCTGCTGGGCGACGATTTCGGCTGCAACCTTGAGGATCGTGTTTGCCCGCTGATCAAGGCTGCGTTCCAGCCATGTGGCGTTCTGCAGGCATTCGGTCATGAAGGTCTTTTCGTCCGGTGCCAGTCCCGAACGGGAGACGCGGGCGTGATAGTCGCGATTGACGATCACGCGGGGCAGCGCGTCCGGATTCAGTTCGATGCGCCAGGTCCCGTCCTCCGCCTCGCGGACTTCCACGTCGTGGACGATCGGTTCCGCGCCCTCATGCTGGAAGGCCGTTCCTGGTTTCGGGTCGAGCGCGCGGATTTCGCCGAGCATGTCAATCAGGTCGCCTTCGCCGACGCCGCAGATGCGCGACAACACCTTGAAATCACGGCGCGCGAGGAGCGGCAGATTCTCAAGCAACGCCTCCATGGCCGGATCGAACCTGTTCTTGCGGCGAAGCTGAAGCGCCAGGCATTCGGAAAGATCGCGGGCGAACAGCCCCGGCGGATCGAACTCCTGGATTTCGGCGAGCGTGGCGGCGACATCCTCCGCGCCGCAGGACAGGCGTTCGGCGATCTCACTGAAATCCGCCTCGACATAGCCATTCGGGTCGAGCGCGTCGGCCAGCTCATAGGCGATGATGCGACGCGCCGGATCGCGCACCGTCAGACTGATCTGCTCGATCACCTGATCGCGGAGCGTGCGGCCCGCCGCCGCGACCGCTTCCAGATCGATTTCCGGTCCGGCAGCGAAATCGCCGCCCAGGCGGGCGTTCGGCGCGGCCGATTGCGCCGGACCACTCGCCCCGGCGCGCTCGCTTTCACCGGCATCGTCCGGAAACACGTTCTCAAGCGACGCGTCGAACGTGTCGGCGATCGCCGGCGCGCTGACTTCCACGGCTTCCACCGACCAGCCATCCTCAGGCTGGGCGTTCGCCGTCGCCACCCCGGACGGCGCGCCCGCATCGCCTCCTGCATCGCCTGCCGCGCCGTCGCCCTCGCCTGCATCAAGCAGCGGGTTGGTTTCGATCTGGTCGCGCACGAAACGCTCGAGTTCGAGATGGCTGAACTGCAACAGCCGGATCGACTGAAGCAGTTGAGGCGTCATCACCATCGACTGGCTCTGACGCAGATTGAGTTTGGCTGCTAAGGCCATTCCCGCCCCGTTGGCATTCCGATTTCGACAAACTGGCGTGAAAATTGCTTATCGGACAGCGGCTGTCAAACGGTCAGCGGGTACATATCCGTTTCATACGGGGACCGGGCGGCCCCTAGAGGGAGAATTGCTCGCCGAGATAGAACCGCCGGACATCGGGATGGGCGATGATCTCGTCGGGCTTGCCCTGCGTGAGAACCTTGCCCGCATGAATGATATATGCGCGGTCGATGAGGCCCAGGGTCTCGCGCACATTGTGGTCGGTGATCAGCACGCCGATCCCCCGGGCGGTCAGATGCCGCACCAGTTCCTGAATGTCCGAGACCGCAATCGGGTCCACGCCGGCGAAGGGCTCGTCGAGCAGCATGAATGCCGGGTCGGACGCCAGCGCGCGCGCGATCTCGCAACGCCTTCGCTCGCCGCCCGACAGGGCGATGGACGGAGCCTTGCGCAGATGGGAAATCGAGAATTCCTCGAGAAGCGCATCGAGCTTGCGCCGGCGCTCGGACGGGCTCCGTTCGACCACTTCGAGCACCGCCATGATGTTCTTTTCGACGGAAAGCCCGCGAAAGATCGACGCTTCCTGAGGCAGGTAGCCAATGCCGAGACGCGCGCGCTGATACATCGGCATCCCCGTCACATCGTTGCCGTCGATCAGGATCTGGCCTTCATCCACCGGCACCAGCCCGGTCACCATGTAGAAGCATGTGGTCTTGCCCGCGCCGTTCGGCCCCAGCAAGCCGACCGCCTCGCCGGCCCGCACCCCCATCGTCGCGCCGTCGACGACCTTTCGTCCGCGATAGCTCTTGGTCAATCCGCGCGCAATCAGCGTTCCCTGCAGGTCGCGGCCACCGGCGATCGCCGCCTTGCCGCCGGCATCGCCGTCGGCATGCTTGCGCCGCCGTCGTCCCGGCAACCTCAGTTCGGCCAACGGATCGGCCTCAGTTTCCGGTTTTCGAACGCGGCTGCAACAAAATGGTCGGCCGGGCGCCGCCCGACCCGCACCCCTCGAGCTTGGCGCGTCCGGTTTTCATCGCAACCGTCAGTTTGCAGCCGGTGGCGACGTTGCCGTCCTCCGAAAGCGTCACCCGCTTGCCCGTCAGTTCGAGCACCTCAGTCCCCATGTCGTAGACGCCCCTGTCGCCCGTGGCGACCTGCTTCTCAGACTGGATGTTCACTCCGCCTGTCGCTTCGAGCCGCTCGATCTGCGACGCGCCGGACGTAATGGAAGACGACGATCCGGCCGAGCCGTCGGTCGCGTAATGAATGACGAGCTTGCCGGTCCGCAGGATCGTTGGTCCCTGCACCACCCTGACATTGCCGGTGAATACCGCCCTTCCCTGATCTTCGAGAACCTCGAGTTCGTCGCCCTCGATCTGAACCGGCTGGTCCCCGGTCAGTTGCAGCCCCGTATCCCGACCGCCGGACTGCGCCCCTGCCGGAACAACCGTCGTCATGAGGCCGAGAGCGATGACGAGCGCAACATTTGCGGCTCCACGGACGGTTGACGCTTTCCGCATGGATAATCCTTCACTGTTCGCCGGGGCTTTCGGGCGGAGTCGTTTCAGAGGCCGCACGTTGTATGGAGCCCGGCTGTACCACAAGTCGGACGCGATTTTCAAAGACCAAACGCTTGCCATTATCCTCGACTTTCATCCGCTCGGCTTCGATCGTCGCACCGGGCAAGGTGATTTGCACCGGCTTGTCCGTCTTCAGCGTTCCGGCCTTCAGATCGATCGCCGCGGAATCCAGTTCCGCGCGCATTCCGCCAGTGGTCTCCACGGTAAACTCGCCGCGAACATCGAGCGTGTTGTTGTCCGAATCATACGTTCCCGCAGGTGCCAGAATACGCGCGAAAGTGTCCTCGTCCATCGGCACGTTCGCCTGGATGCGTTCGAGATCGATGGCGCCGCTGCCGGTGAGATCCTGGATTGCGCGTGCTGCACGTACCGAATATGGACGATCCGCGGAGGTGAATCCGTCGAGTTTCGGGTTGGCCATGATGAGCTTGCCGTCCTTGATGGCGCTGCCGGAAAGATCGACCGATGCATCGGGCACAACCCGCGACATCCACATGTAACCGCCGAGACCGACAAGCGCCAATCCCGCAACAAGCGGCAGCGCGAACTTGGCGAAGCGCACACGGCTCGAGTGCGACCGGGCGCTGTCGAACGCATCTTGCCTGTCTTGTCCCTGTGCAGCCTTCAAACCACTATATCCTGTTGCCGGTGACGTGGATCGCGACGCTTCGTATGCTGGCAATATGGTCATTCTGCGCTGCAATGTGGGGTAGCGGCGCGCCTGCACAAGTGCCATAGGTTCCACTGGACCGCCCGATCAAGATCTCATCCTGGAAAACCATGTCAGATCATCACCTCGAAGACATCATCGACCGCCGGCGCCTTCGCCGCAAGCTGACCTTCTGGCGCGTCGTCAGCGTGCTGGCGGCGCTGATCCTGATCTTTTCGCTCGCCTATGTATCGACCCCCGACGAAACATTCGGTTTCAAAGCCAGACCGCACGTTGCCCGGGTGCGCGTCGAAGGCACGGTCGTCGAAGACGAGGCGCTGCTCGATATCCTTGAGGACATCGCCAACAGCAAGGCGGTGAAGGGGCTGATCGTCACGGTGGACTCGCCTGGCGGCACGACGACCGGTGGCGAGGCCATTCACGATGCGGTGCGCAAGGTTGCGGCCGGAAAACCGGTGGTGGCGCAGGTCGGCACGCTGGCCGCGTCGGCCGGATACATGATCGCAGTGGCGGCGGACCACATCGTCGCGCGCCAGTCCTCGATCGTTGGATCGATCGGGGTCCTCGTCCAGTACCCGAACGTGGAGGAATTGCTCGACAAGATCGGGGTCGACGTGCGCACGATCAAATCGTCTCCGCTCAAGGCGGAGCCCTCGATTTTCGACACACCTCCCCCGGGAGCGGAGGAGATGATCCGCGACATGGTTCTCGACAGTTACGACTGGTTCAAGAATCTGGTGCAGGAGCGAAGGACACTTTCGGAGCAGGAGGTGGCCAAGCTGGCCGACGGATCGATCTTCACGGGCCGCCAAGCCCTGGAGCGCAAGCTGGTCGACGAACTCGGCGGTGAAGACGCGGCCAAGGCATGGCTGGTCGCCCAGGGCCTCGACCCCGACCTTGAAGTGTTCGAATGGAGAAAACCCGACCTTGCGACAGGATTTCTCTTTTCACGTGCCGTCGCCAGGGCGCTTGGCCTCGATCCGCTCTTGCGCGCCCCTGCGGAAGCGCTCGCCGACCGCCTGCTTCTTGACGGTCTGATTTCGCTTTGGCACGTTGACCGGTAACTTGCCCCCATCGCGGCCGGGAATGGAGAATGCCCCGTGATCAAGTCCGAGCTTGTACAGATTATCGCGAACCGGAACCCGCATCTCTTCCAGCGCGATGTCGAGAACATCGTCAATGCGGTCCTCGACGAGATCTCCGACAGCCTTGCGGAGGGGAACCGGGTCGAACTTCGCGGTTTCGGCGCTTTTTCAGTCAAGAACCGGCCGGCACGGGAAGGCCGTAACCCGCGAACCGGCGACAAGGTCGCGGTGGAGGAGAAATGGGTTCCGTTCTTCAAGACCGGCAAGGAACTGCGCGAGCGATTGAACCGCTGACCGCTTCCGCGCGTTTGAGTGCAAGACCACAATCCAAGGAGTTGATGACGGATGATCCGGCGTCTGGTTTCAATAGTCATCTTTCTTCCGCTGGCGATCGTGCTGATCGCGCTCGCGGTCGCCAATCGCGAGACGGCGCCCCTGCGGTTCGACGTCTTCAATCCGGATAATCCGGCCCTGACGGTCAATGCGCCGCTATTCGTCTGGCTTCTCGCCGCGGCGGCCCTCGGCATCATTGCCGGCGGCGTCGGCGCATGGTTCTCGCAAGGCAAGCACCGCAAGATGGAACGCAAGTACAAGCGGGAAGCCAGGAAGCTTCGCTTCGAAGCCGAGGATACCCGGCGCAAGGCCGATGACGGCGAGACCCCGCTCGCGCTGACACGTTCCACGAGCTGACCTCTTGAAAACCCTCTCCGCTGAGGATCTCGACGGCATCTTCACGTTCGAGAACCTTATCGGTGAGTTGCGGACGGCATTCGCGGAGGGCGCGGAAGCCCCGCTGCGCCATCAGCACACGATTTCGCACCCCGGCGGAACCGACGCATCGCTGCTGCTCATGCCCGCCTGGAGCACGGACGCGGCCTCCGGCCATATAGGGGTCAAGATCGTCACGGTCTCGCCGGACAACGGTGCGGTTTCGATGCCGGCGGTGATGGCATCCTACATGCTGATGAACGGCCGAACCGGCGTTCCGGAAGCACTGATCGACGGCGGCCGGCTGACGCTTTGGCGGACCTCGTGCGCTTCGGCGCTCGCAGCGCAATTTCTCGCGCCGCCGCAGCCCGATACGCTGCTTATGGTCGGTGCCGGCGAATTGGCGCCGTTTCTGGCGCGCGCACATGCCCAAGTCCGCAACTACCGGCGCATCCTGGTCTGGAACCGTTCGAAGCCGGGGGCGGAACGCCTTGCCGATGAACTCCGCGCGGAGGGCCACAACGCCGCCGTGGCCCCGGATCTGGACGATGCCGTGGCCAGCGCCGATGTGATCAGCGCCGCGACGTTGTCGCGCGTGCCGCTTGTCCGCGGCGACTGCGTTACGCCCGGAACGCATATCGATCTGGTCGGCGCGTTCCGGCCCCAAATGCGTGAAACCGACGACGCTTGCGTCGCCAAGGCCTCCCTGTTCGTCGACACGTATGAAGGCGCAATCAAGGAGGGCGGCGACATCGCGCAGCCGCTTCGCGACGGTATCATCACCAAGAGCGCAATCCGCGCGGACCTCGCCGATCTTTGCCGGGGTAATCACCCGGGTCGGTCTTCCGAAGAGGAGATTACCCTGTTCAAATCGACCGGCGCGGCGCTGGAAGATCTCGCGGCCGCCATTCTGGCCTATCGCCTGGCGGATTGATGGCGTTTGGCACCGGTTGCCGCCGGTCGCTTGGAATTGTCGCCGGAATGCTCCATAGACTGGCCCCAACTGCACAGATGCGAAGGCCAATTGTGGCACGGTCAGAAACGAAAAAGCGCGGCAAACAGAAAGCGCCACACGCGGCCAGGCCGGGCGGCCCGCAACCGGGCCGCGCTTTCCGGCCGAGGCCAAAGCACGCCCAGCCCCAGACGAAACCCGAACCGAAGGCAAGGACGCCGCGATCGTCCCGCGAAGGCGTAGCGCCCCGAAGCGAGGCGCCGGTCATCCTCGAATCCGGGCCTGATCGCGATTACGCGCTCCTCGACAGCGGCGACGGGCTGAAGCTTGAGCGCTACGGCCCCTATCGGATCGTGCGGCCGGAAGCGCAGGCCATCTGGGGAAAACGTCTGCCTGCGGCCGAGTGGGAGAATGCGGATGCGGTGTTCACCGGCGATACCGACGAGGAAGGTCTTGGGCGCTGGCAATTCCGCAGCGGCGAACCGGTCGAAACCTGGCCGATGGCCTTCGACGGGACAGCCTATTTCGGCCGCTTCACATCATTTCGCCATGTCGGCGTCTTCCCGGAGCAAGCAGCCCATTGGCGCGACATGGCGGCGCGCATCGCCGCCGCCGGGCGACCGCTGCGCGTACTCAACCTCTTCGGCTACACCGGGGTGGCATCGCTCGTCGCGGCGAGGGCGGGCGCGCATGTCACCCATGTCGATGCCTCGAAAAAGGCGATCACCTGGGCCCGCGAGAACCAGCAACTGGCCGAACTCGACGACAAGCCGATCCGATGGATCTGCGAGGACGCGCTGAAATTCGTTCAGCGGGAAGGACGGCGCGGCAACAGCTACGACATCATCCTGCTGGATCCGCCCGCCTACGGGCGGGGACCGAATGGCGAGGTGTGGCAGTTGTTCGACAATCTGCCGGAAATGCTGGACGGATGCCGCGAGATCCTCTCGAACAGTCCAGTCATGCTCACACTGACGGCCTACGCGATCCGTGCGTCGTTTTACGCCATGCACGAGATCATGCGCGAGGTGTTCACCGGCTATCGGGTGGACGGCCTTATCCAGTCCGGCGAACTGATCATCCGCGAAGAGAAGAGCGACCGCGCCTTATCGACATCGCTCTACAGCCGCTGGATCGCCGGAGACAGGGCATGAGTTCGAGTATCGCGGCACCGGGCCGGGTGAAGGAAGTCACTAGCCTCGCAAATCCGATCATCAAGGATATCCGGCTTCTGGAAAAGAAACGTCACCGCGACGAGACCGGGACCTTCCTGGCCGAGGGCATGAAGCTGGTGATCGACGCCATCGAGAACGGCTGGGATATCCGGACGCTGATCTACGCCAAGGCCGGCAAGGGCAACGAGCAGATCGAGGCGCTGGCAGCGCGCTGCCTGGCCAAGGGGGCCGATATTCTGATTGTCTCCGAGAAGGTTCTCGGCGCGATCGCCCGGCGCGACAATCCGCAGATGGTGATGGGTGTGTTCGAACAGCGCTGGACCGATCCGGCGTCGATCAGCCCGGACGAAAAGGATGTGTGGGTGGCGCTCGACCGGGTGCGCGATCCGGGCAATCTCGGAACCATCATCCGTACCGCCGACGCAGCCGGTGCAAAGGGCATCATTCTGGTCGGCCAGACGACCGACGCCTTCGCCACCGAGACCGTGCGCGCGACGATGGGCTCGGTGTTCGCGGTGCCGCTTGCGCGGATGGACGAGGCCGAATTTTCCACGTTCGCGAAGAATTGGCCGGGCATGGTAGCGGGCACCCATCTGAAGGGCGCAATCGACTACCGGAAACCCGATTACGATGCCGGACCGGTGCTGCTGCTGATGGGCAACGAACAGGCGGGGCTGCCGGATATCTTGTCGGAGGCGTGCTCGATCCTGATCAAGATACCGCAGGCAGGCCGCGCGGATTCGCTCAATCTGGCGATTGCGACCGGGATCTGTCTATACGAAATCCGGCGCAGTGCGCTGACATTCGACGGAGCGAGTGAATGAGACGATCCTTGGTTGCAGCCGGTCTTGCGGCGGCGGTCGTCGCGATAGATCAGGCCATCAAGCGGATTGTCGAGACACAGATGGGCTATCACCAATCCATCGAATTGCTTCCGTTCTTCGCGCTGTTTCGCACCCACAATGAAGGCATCGCCTTCTCCATGCTCGAGGGTCTCGGTCCGCTGCCGCTGATCGTCATCAGCCTCGTGGTCGTTGCCTTCGTGCTGTGGCTGTGGCGCGGCAGCGACGCCCGGCGCAATCTGTCCCACGCCGGCTTTATCCTGATTATCGGGGGAGCAGTGGGCAATCTCATCGACCGGATCGCGCTCGGCTACGTGGTCGACTATTTCCTCTTTCATACCCCCCGCTGGTCCTTCGCTGTGTTCAACTTCGCCGATGCGGCAATCACCGTCGGTGCAGGACTGGTCATGTTAGACGAATTCCTGAACTGGCGGAGGCAGGGCGCAGTTGAAAAATCCGACTAGCTAAGGTCTGCTGCGAGCGAAACGGGAGAAGCGCATGTCGGATAGTTTCAAGGCCATCATGGTCTCGCGGGACGACGAAAAGAATCAGTCGGTGTCGGTGGAGACGCTCACCGTCGACGATCTGATGGAAGGCGACGTGGTGGTCTCGGTCGAGGCGACGACCGTCAATTACAAGGACGGTCTGGCGATCACCGGCAAGTCCCCGGTCGTGCGCCGCTGGCCGATGATTCCCGGTATCGATCTGGCCGGCACCGTGGAGAGTTCGAGCCACCCGCGCTGGAAGGCCGGTGACAAGGTGATTCTCAACGGCTGGGGGACCGGCGAAACGCATTACGGCGCCTATGCCGCCAAATCGCGGGTCAATGGCGATTGGCTGATCGGACTTCCGGAGGGCATGTCGGCGCATGACGCGATGGCGGTCGGAACGGCCGGCTACACCGCGATGCTTTCAATCCTTGCACTCGAGCGCCACGGCATCAATCCTGACCGCGGCCCGGTCGTCGTCACGGGCGCTTCGGGCGGCGTCGGGTCGGTCGCCGTGTCGATTCTCGGCAATCTCGGCTATTTCGTCATCGCTTCGACGGGGCGCACACACGACCAAAATTTTTTGAAGGGGTTGGGCGCCGCGGAGATTATCGACCGGGCGGAACTTTCGGAGCCAGGCAAGCCCCTCGGCAAGGAACGCTGGGCGGCAGGTATCGATTCGGTCGGCTCCCACACACTCGCCAACGTTCTCGCCCAGACCCATTATGGAGGAGCGGTCGCTGCTTGCGGACTGGCGCAGGGTTTTGACCTGCCGGCAACCGTGATGCCGTTCATCCTGCGCGGCGTCTCGTTGCTGGGGATCGACTCCGTGATGGCGCCGGTCGCGTTGCGCGAGGAAGCCTGGGCGCGGATCGCCAGCGATCTCGATTCCTCGAAGCTCGGTAGCCTAGCAACGTCGATTGGGTTTGACGATCTCATCGAAACCGCACACGGAATCCTCGAAGGCAAGGTACGCGGCCGCGTCGTCGTCGACATGATGGCCTGATACGGGGCAGTTCGGGCAAATTTTAACGGTTGGTAGAACCGCCCGCTAACTTAGTTCTGCTAGGGAATACCAATGTCGTCCGGTCTTCCATCCAGGCATTTAACCCGCGTAGGCGCTGCCTTGCGCAAGTTGCTGACGACCGGCCCCAGGCGAGCGGGAAGCGCAGCGGAGATGGCGGCCCTCAAGCATGCCAGTGATGATGCCCAGCGCGCCAACAGGGCCCAGGCGCGCCTGCTGGCAATGACGAGCCATGAGCTGCGAACGCCGCTGAACGGCATCATCGGCGTGGGGAAGCTGCTTGCCGACACGCCCCTTACCCCCGAGCAGCGCAATTACGTCGATGCCATCACCGTCTCTGGAGAGTCACTGCTTTCGCTTGTCGAGGACCTGATGGAATTTGCCCGGTTCGAAGCAGGAGAACCGGAACTGCGCCCCCAACGCGCGGCAGTTCGGCCACTGATCGGCGCAGTGGTCGAACTGCAGTGCGGCCGCGCCTACGCCAAGGACGTCGATCTTGGCTACTATGTTTCCCCCGCCGTTCCCGAATCCGCCCTCTTTGACGCAGAGCGGTTGCGGCAGATTCTCGTCAACATCGTTGGCAACGCCATCAAATTCACCGATACGGGCGGCGTCTCGATCGAGGTCGATCATCACCAGGGTGTCCTGCATATCCTCGTGTCCGACACCGGACCGGGGATCGATGCCGACGAGCAGAGCCGGATATTCGGAGAGTTTGAACAGGCGCGGACGGGCATGAACCGGCCGCACGAAGGCATCGGACTCGGCCTCGCAATCTCGAGGCGTATCGCAGAGGCAGCCGGCGGCACCATTGCCGTCGAGAGCAAGCCTGGCCACGGCGCGCAGTTCTCGGTGACGTTTCCGGTCTGCGATCCGGTTGCGGAAGAATTGCCTCAACACCGGCTGACCGGCATTCACGCTGTTATCGCCAGTCCGGCCTCGACAGAAGCGGAGTTGATCGGGCGGATGCTGCAGGACGCCGGGGCGACCACCGAGGTCGCCGCCGATACCGAAAATCTGGCGAATGCGCACCGGGGTGGTGACACGATCCTTCTGGTGGACGACCGGATCGAAGGTGGAGCGGAAGCGTTTCTCGCCGGAGGGCACGCGTTCGAAAAGGTCGTCGCGCTCATTCGCGCCGAGCAGCGAAATACACTCGGTGCAGCCTTCAAGCAGCACGAGCAATCCTTCATGACACGTCCCGTCCGCGCGGAGACGCTGCTTCGTGTGATCGGCGACCGCTTTGCCAGGGGCCAAATTAAAGCGATGCCAGAACATGGTATTGTAGGAAAACCCCGGCCCCTCCACGGCTTGAACGTGCTTCTCGCCGAGGACAATCCGGTGAACGCCCTTCTGACGCTCAGAATGCTCGAACGCCTTGGACATCGCGTCCGACATGTCGACAATGGCCGTGACGCGGTCGAGGCCGTGACACCGGGAAAGAACGGCGGCACATCCCAATTCGACGTGATCCTGATGGATCTTCACATGCCGGGCATGGATGGCATTGACGCGATCCAGGTCATTCGCCGGGAGGAAGATGGTAATCGGTCCCGCCACACGCCGATCATCGCAATAACCGCCGACATACTGCCGGAAACCGCCCGAAATGTCCTGGACGCCGGAGCCGACGGTATCTTGACCAAGCCGCTGGAAGCGGGCGCATTGGCCGACAAACTGGTAATGCTGAAGCAGCAGGTAGCTTAGGCGGTCGGCGAAGGTCATTCCTTTGTCGCAATAGGCTAATATCGGGACTCCGAACGCCGGATGAAGATTCGGCGGGACGAGCGGAGATGAGGCGTTTCATGGAAATCACGGCTTCAGGTTTGGCAGGAGGGAATACCCGCCCGGCTTCGCTTGGCCCCAGTACCGGATTGCTGGGTCAGATCGGCGGGTTGCAGGTCCGCCTCGCGGTCACGGATGACGAGCGCACCGCCGCGCAGCGTCTGCGCTATCAAATCTTCATCGCGGAGAGGGGCGCACGCGCGCCTGACTGCGACGGCGGGCGCGACGAAGACCGTTTCGACGCAGTCTGCGATCATTTGATCGTGATCGACACGCACCGGCCGGGACGCGACGCCGACAACATCATAGGCACATACCGTCTGCTGCGCGACGACGCCGCTGTTCGCTCAGGGGGATTCTATTCAGCCAGCGAATATCGCATCGAATCCTTGATCGCACGCCATCCCTGCAAACGTTTCCTGGAACTCGGACGGTCATGTGTTCTGCCCGCTTACAGGTCGAAGCGCACGATCGAATTGCTGTGGCAAGGTATCTGGGCCTACTGCCTGCAACATGACGTGGACGTGATGGTGGGTTGCGCCTCATTTCCCGGAGTGGTGCCAGCTGCGCATGCGTTGCCCCTCTCCTTCCTGCATCAACATGCGAGCGCGCCGACAGAATGGAACGTCGCTCCCGCAGCACCCGATTTCACCGAACTGGACATGATGCCTGTCGAGGCGATCGACGCGCGCGCGGCGCTCGCGGCGATGCCGCCCCTAATCAAAGGTTACCTGCGGCTCGGCGCGAAATTCTCCGACTTCGCGGTCGTTGACCCTGCCTTCGGCACAACCGATGTCATGGTGATACTGCCGGTCGAGACGATCAGCGACCGCTACGTGCGGCACTATGGCTCCGACGCCGGGCGTTTCGCGCCAGCGGGGTAGGAATTTTCCCTCTTGGGCAAATGTCCAGGCAGGCGGCAATCGCTGCCCCCTTCGAGAGATATCCTTGTCCTTTCCGGCGAAGGAAGATTGGGGACTTTCGGCAAGGCTATTTTCCCCACCTGTAAACGCGACTAAGAACTGGGAATGCCTGCCGCTGCCAAAAGCACCCTGCCGGAAGAACCACCGCCATCATCGCCGGCGCCAGCCGCTGCCACGCCGATGATGGCACAGTATCTCGACATCAAGGCAGCCCATTCCGACGCTCTGCTATTTTATAGGATGGGGGATTTCTACGAACTGTTCTTCGCCGACGCGGAAATCGCGTCGCGGGCGCTCGGCATCACCCTGACGAAACGCGGTAGGCACCTGAATGAGGACATCGCCATGTGTGGCGTGCCCGTTCATGCCGCAGACGACTATCTCCAAAAGTTGATCGCGAAAGGCTTTCGCGTCGCCGTTTGCGAGCAATTAGAGGATCCGGCGGAAGCGAAGAAACGCGGATCGAAATCCGTTGTGCGGCGCGACGTCACCCGGCTGGTCACGCCGGGCACGATCACCGAGGAGAGATTGCTCGATCCATCCGAGACAAGCTATTTTCTTTCTATCGGACGCACGAAAGGTACTGCAGCCACGCCCGAAATGGCACTTGCGTGGATCGACATTTCGACCGGCCAGTTCCGGCTGAGCGAAACGGCGCCCGACCGTCTCCTGTCAGACATCCTTCGCATCGCGCCGCGCGAGATAACCGTGTCGGAAAGCGTTTTTCACGATCCTGCCCTGCGACCCGTATTCGACACGCTCGGCCTTGCGGTGACTCCTCTGCCTCCAAGCCTGTTCGACAGCGCTTCGGCGCAGGATCGGCTGACCCGCTTCTACGGGGTCAATACGCTGGACGGTTTCGGGCGTTTCAACCGCGCGGAACTGTCGGCCGCATCGGGCGCCCTCGCCTATGTCGAGCGAACGCAAATATCGGAACGGCCGGTACTGCAACGGCCGCAGCGAGACGATGCTGCCGGGACGCTATTCATCGATGCGGCAACGCGGGCCAATCTCGAGATCGAGAGGACGCTGTCCGGCTCGCGGGAGGGCAGCCTGCTGAAAGCCGTCGACCGGACGGTGACGGGGGGAGGGGCCCGCCTGCTTGCCGAACGCCTGCGCTCGCCGCTGACCGATTATTGCACCATCAACGAACGTCTTGATTCTGTTTCATTTTTTCTCATTGCCGACGATGCGCTTCCCGGCCAAATGCGCGAATGTCTCAAACGCTGTCCTGACATGCTGCGCGCATTGTCGCGGCTGTCGCTCAACCGTGGCGGTCCGCGGGATCTTGCCGCCATTCGCGACGGTCTCCAAATCGCCAATGCCGTTCGAGAGCTTCTCCATCGCGAAGAGTTGCCGAAGGAACTGCTCGAGGCACACGAGTTCCTGAGCAGCGCTCCCGGGGTGGTGATGCGGGATCTCGACGCCGCATTGGCCGACGAGGTGCCCTTTCTGAAACGTGATGGCGGTTTCGTGCGCGCAGGCTACCATGAGGAACTCGACGAATTGCGGGCGCTGCGCGACGAATCGCGCAAGGTGATCGCCGCGCTACAATCGAGCTATGCGGAAGAAACAGGCGTCCGGTCGCTGAAGATCAAGTACAATAATGTGTTGGGTTACTTCATCGAGGTGACGGCCCTCAATGCTGATGCCCTGACCGCAACGGACGAGGCGAAAGGCCGATTCATTCACCGGCAAACGCTGGCGAGCGCCATGCGGTTCACGACAACGGAGCTCGCCGATCTGGAAAGCAGGATCGCTAATGCCGCCGACCGGGCGCTCTCCATCGAGATGGAGATATTCGACGGGCTGCAGGCACGGGTCATCGAGGCCGCCGAATCACTTCGCGGTGCGGCCAATGCGATCGCCGTTATCGACGTGTCGATGGGTCTCGCCAGGCTTGCGGAAAGCGAAGGATATTGTCGGCCGAAGGTCGATGACAGCCGAAACTTCGCCGTTACGGCCGGTCGCCATCCGGTGGTCGAACAGGCGCTGCGCAAGCAGGCCGCCAATCCGTTCGTTGCCAATGATTGTGACCTTTCCCCCGAGGGAAACAGCGAACAGGGTGCCATCTGGCTCCTTACCGGCCCGAACATGGGCGGCAAGTCCACCTTCCTTCGGCAGAATGCGTTGATCGCGATCCTTGCGCAGATGGGCGCCTTCGTACCCGCGGGCAGCGCTCATTTGGGCGTCGTCGACCGGCTCTTCAGCCGCGTCGGCGCCTCGGACGATCTGGCGCGCGGCCGCTCCACATTCATGGTCGAGATGGTCGAGACGGCCGCGATCCTCAATCAGGCCGGCGACCGATCGCTGGTCATTCTGGATGAAATTGGACGCGGCACGTCTACCTTCGACGGCCTCTCAATCGCGTGGGCGACGGTGGAACACCTGCATGGCGAGAACCGCTGCCGAACGCTGTTCGCGACGCACTTCCACGAACTGACTGCGCTATCGGAGACGCTCAGCAGCCTGCATAACGTCACGATGCGAGTGAAGGAATGGGAAGGCGACGTGATTTTCCTGCACGAGGTGGGAAGGGGCGCGGCGGACCGCTCCTACGGCGTTCAGGTCGCCAAGCTCGCCGGACTGCCGGAAAGCGTCGTCCTGCGCGCTCGCGCTGTACTGGACCAACTGGAGGCCCAAGGCCGCGACACGAAGGCCAGCAAGCTCATCGACGATCTTCCGCTGTTTTCAGCTGTGGCGAGACACGATGCGCCGCAACCCAAATCGAACGCTCTCGAACAGGCCGTGGAGAATCTCGCGCCGGACGATCTTTCGCCGCGCGAAGCCCTGGAAGCGCTTTACAGGCTCAAGGATATTCATCGCGGCAAACCGCGGTGAACGTGTGACATTTGAGTGAAGCTTCTGTAGTAGAGCCGCTGATGTCAACCGCAGCGAAACCGCCCCTGCCGGGCGTCGATCACGAATCAATACGCACCGAACTCTCCGCCATCGCGGCGCGACACGGCGATGGGGGATCGCCGGCCGCGCGGACCGATGTGCTGGCACATCTGAAATGGGTTCTGGCAACGGGACGGCAGGTGGCCGAAAGACGGTTATTCGAAAGTGGCAAAGGCACGGACTGCGCCAAGCAAATTTCCGACCTGCTCGACGCGATTGTCCGCGCAGTCTACGATTTCGCGCTGAACGACGTATTTCGCGTCAATAATCTGTCCAGTGGCGAGCGGCTCGCGCTGGTTGCCGTGGGCGGCTACGGGCGGGCGACGCTCGCGCCCGGCTCCGACATCGACCTGCTGTTCGTGCTGCCGTACAAGCAGACGCCGCTGGGCGAACAACTGGCCGAGTATATTCTCTACATGCTCTGGGACCTGAGCCTTAAGGTTGGGCACGCCACGCGCTCCGTCGACGAGTGTGTCCGCCTCTCAAAGACCGACGCGACGATCTCCACCTCGATCCTGGACGCCCGCTACATCTACGGCGAGAAGTCCCTTTTCAAGGAATTGCAGGTGCGGTTCGACGAGGAAGTCGTCAGCGGCTCGGCATCATCCTTCATTCAGGCCAAGCTCGCCGAACGCGACGCGCGCCACAAGCGCATGGGCGAAACCCGCTACGTCGTGGAACCAAATATCAAGGACGGCAAGGGAGGATTGCGCGATCTGCAGACTCTCTTCTGGATCGCCAAATATTTCTACCGGGTTTCCAACCGTGCGGAACTGGTCAAGAAGGGGGTCTTCAGCCGCGCCGAGTACAATCTCTTCGTCAAATGCGAGGACTTTCTGTGGGCGGTACGCTGTCATCTCCATTTCCTGACCGGCAAGGCCGAGGAGCGAATCGGCTTCGAGGTGCAGCGGGATCTCGCCGACCGGCTCGACTACAAGGGCCATGCGGGCCTGAAGGGCGTCGAGCGCTTCATGAAGCATTACTTCCTCATTGCCAAGGATGTCGGCGATCTGACGCGCATATTTTGTGCCCAACTAGAGGAAGAGGATGTCAAGCAGGTCCCCTCCTTCAACAGGCTCTTGCAAACCCTGCCGTTCAATCGCCGGACCCAGAAGATCCGCGGCACTAGCGATTTCATCATCGACAACAAGCGGATCAATATCGCCGACAAGAAAACGTTCAGCCGCGACCCGGTCAACATCATCCGCATGTTCTGGTTTGCAGACCGCGACGGCCTGGATTATCACCCGGATGCGTTGCAATTGGTCCGTCGGTCTCTCAAGCTCATCAAGAAATCGCTGCGCAACGATCCCGAAGCCAACCGGCTGTTTGTCGAGATTCTGACCTCGCACAAAAATCCTGGACTCAATCTCCGGCGCATGAACGAGGCCGGCGTGCTCGGGCGTTTCATTCCCGATTTCGGCAAGGTCGTCGCGATGATGCAGTTCAACATGTATCATCACTTTACGGTCGACGAGCACCTCATCCGCTCGGTCGATGTGCTTTCAAGCATCGAGCAAGGCAACCTTGAAGAAGAACACCCTCTCGCTTCTGCGCTGCTGCCTGAACTCGAGGAGCACCGGCGGATTCTCTATGTCGCGCTCTTTCTCCACGACATCGCCAAGGGCCGGCCGGAAGATCACTCGATCGCCGGGGCCGCGGTTGCAGAGAAACTCTGCCCCCGGCTCGGATTGACGACCGAGGAGACCGAGACCGTTGCCTGGCTTATACGCGAACATCTCAGCATGAGCACGGTCGCGCAATCACGCGATCTATCGGACCGCAAGACAATCGAGGATTTTGCGTCGACCGTGCAAACGTTATTTCGGTTGAAGCTTCTCGTCATTCTTACGGTTTGCGACATCCGGGCCGTGGGTCCCGGCGTCTGGAATGGATGGAAAGGCCAATTGCTGCGGACCCTCTTTACCGAGGTGGAAATCGCACTGACGGGCGACTTCGCCGAAATCAATCGCAAGGACCGGGCTGCTCTCGCCCGCAAGGAGCTGGCGGAGCGGCTTTCCCACTGGCCGAGAGCGGCGCGGACGCGGCACGTCTCGCAGCACTATGACAACTACCTCCTGACAGTGGACATTGATGACCAGGTTCGACACGCCGAGTTCATGCGGGAGGCACTTGCCGCCGACCAGAAACTTGCCACAGAAGTGCGAACCAGTTCGTTCCAGGCGATCACGGAAATCACCGTGCTAGCCCCGGATCACCCGCGTCTGTTGTCAGTGATCGCTGCGGCGTGTTCCAGCGCAGGCGCGAAGATCGACGGCGCGCACATTTTCACGACACGGGACGGGTGGGCCCTCGACACGATCTTCATCAATCGCGAATTCACCGACGATGGCGACGAACTGCGGCGCGCCAAGCGTATCGGGCGCGCGATCGAGGATGTTCTCTCCGGCAAGACATACCTCCCGGACATCCTGGCGCACAAGATGAAGCCAAAGCGCACCCTGAAGGCATTTTCCATTCAACCGGCAGTGGCTATCAAGAATACGCTCTCCAACCGATTCTCGGTGATCGAGATTGAGGGTCTCGACCGTCCCGGCATCCTGTCGGAGATCACCGGCGCGTTGTCGGATCTAACGCTCGATATTCGCTCAGCCCACATCACAACCTTTGGCGAAAAGGTGGTCGATACGTTCTATGTTACCGACCTGACCGGCCAGAAGATCACCGATCCCTCACGCCAGAAGCGTATTCGGAAAGTCTTGGTCGACGTTCTCAAGGGACGCGCCGATGAGAACCCGGTCGTCCAAGTCAGTGCCGGCCTCGCCAAATCCACGCCCGGAGCCTCCGGAAGCGTATGAGCTTATTCGTAAAATTCATCGGCGTCGGAGGAGCCACCTCGGCTAGTCGCGTTCTCGGTTTTGTTCGCGAGGCAACGATCGCAGCCGTGCTGGGCGCGGGACCGGTCGCAGATGCCTTCTATGCCGCACTGCGGTTTCCGAACCTTTTTCGCCGCCTGTTCGCGGAGGGCGCATTCAATGCGGCCTTCGTTCCGATCTTCGCGAAGGAAGTCGAGATCAACGGCAACCAGAGCGCGGCAAAGTTTGCCGGCGAGGTGTTTTCGATCCTCGTCCTCGTTCTCGGCATTCTGTCTGTTTTCGCATTGATCTTTATGCCGTTTCTGGCCGGAACGGTGATCGCGCCCGCCTTTCAGGACACGCCGGAAAAGTTCGATCTGACGGTGCTCCTCGCTCGCATCATGTTTCCGTATCTTGCTGCCATGTCGCTGGTGGCGATGCTGACCGGCGTGCTCAATTCGTTTCGGAAATATTTCCTGGCCGCGCTTGCACCCGTTCTCCTAAACATCGTTCTCATCAGCGTGCTGTTCGCGGCGATCCGTTTCGACCTGCCGGACAAGGATGTAGGGATCGCGCTCGCAGTCGGTGTCGTTTTCTCGGGACTGCTGCAACTGGGCCTTCTTGTTTTTGGTCTGGTGCGCGCCGGTTTCCGATTCGTGCCCCGCCCTCCCCGCCTGACACCGCAAATCAGCCGCCTTCTGAAGCTGGCTGCACCAGCCGCACTGACAGGCGGCATCGTCCAGATCAACCTGGTCGTGGGACAGATAATCGCATCGCAGCAGGACGGTGCGATCGCGCTGCTGAACTATGCCGACCGCATCTATCAACTTCCACTCGGTGTCATCGGGATCGCAATCGGAGTGGTGTTGTTGCCGGAACTTGCGCGCGCGCTCGGCGCGAACGAGCAGAAGACCGCGCTTTCACTGCAAAACAGGAGCCTGGAATTCGGACTTGGGCTGACCCTTCCCGCCGCTGTCGCCCTTGCACTCGCGCCGGTCCCGTTCGTTGCCGTGATCTACGAACGCGGAGCGTTCAGCCATGAAACGACGCTGGCCACAGCACACGCGCTTGCAGCCTTTGCAATAGGCCTACCCTCCTTCGTGATGATAAAGGTGCTGCAACCGGGATTTTTCGCCCGCGAGGACATGCGTACTCCGATGTGGTTCTCGCTCGTCTCGCTCGTGGTCAATGCGGCGGGCAGCCTGCTGATGTTTCCAGTGATAGGTCATGTCGGCATCGCCGCGGCAACAAGCCTGGCGGGCTGGGCGAACGCCTTGCTGCTCGGCGTCACCCTATGGCACCGCGACCATTTCCGGCCTGCGCCCGAAACGTTACGCCGGGCCGGACTTACGGTTGTCTGCAGCATCGTGATGGGCGCATTCCTCTATGGAGCGTGGATTGCGATCGAAGACGCGTTCATCGCGTCAGGCATTTTGATGCGGGTGCTGTTCGCCGCTGGTCTCGTCGCAGCCTGCGTGGCGATCTATTTCGGCCTGGCTATCGCCACCGGCGCGGTCGACCGATCAATGCTCATCCGGTCGCTGAAACGGGGAGGGAAGGCGAGCCCCGCCAAGGAAACCTGACTGGCCTTGAACCCGGCGCGCCCTGCTGTCATAAGCCGCGCGCAACCTATCCTCGCGTCGGGAGCCTCGCTCTGCGGCGGAGCCCTCCACCAGCTTCGGGAATGTCAGATGAGCAGCTTCGAACCCCTTGTGTTCTCGGGAGTGCAGCCGAGCGGAAATCTAACGCTCGGAAACTACCTCGGCGCGATCCGCAATTTCGTCGCTCTGCAAGGCAGCTATAAGTGCATCTACTGCGTTGTCGATCTGCACGCGATTACGGTCTATCAGGAGCCAAAATCACTGATCGAGGCGACACGATCGGTGGCGGCTGCCTACCTGGCGGCGGGCATCGACCCCTCTAAAAACATCGTGTTTAACCAAAGCCGGGTTCATCAACACTCTGAATTGGCATGGATCTTTAACTGTGTAGCTCGAATGGGGTGGCTCAGCCGCATGACGCAGTTCAAGGAAAAGGCCGGCAAGGACCGCGAGAACGCCTCCGCCGGTCTGTTCGCCTATCCCGCCCTGATGGCGGCCGACATTCTGCTCTACCGCGCAACACACGTGCCGGTCGGCGATGACCAGAAGCAGCATCTGGAGTTCTCGCGGGACGTCGCCCAGAAGTTCAACAACGATTATTCGGAGCGTATCGGCGAACTCGGTCTCGGCGTGCCAATCGCCATGGGCAACGAAACCGTCAATGGCTATTTTCCATTGACCGAGCCGTTGATCGAAGGACCGGCCACCCGCGTGATGAGCCTTCGCGACGGAACAAAGAAGATGTCCAAGTCGGACCCGTCGGATTTGTCGCGCATCAATCTGACTGATACCTCCGACGATATCGCCAAGAAGATTCGCAAGGCGAAGACCGACCCCGAGGCATTGCCTTCGGAAGCCGAGGGTCTGGAAGACCGTCCGGAAGCGGCAAATCTCGTAGGGATCTATGCGGCGCTCGCGGGTCGAACGAGGGACGACGTTCTACGCGAGTTCGGCGGGCAGCAGTTTTCGACGTTCAAGCCGGCGCTCGCTGACCTGGCGATCGAGCAACTCGCACCGATTGCCGACGAAATGCGCCGGCTGATGGCCGACACAAGTCATATTGACAGCATTCTTGCTAACGGCGCGGAACGGGCTTCGGTCATGGCAGAAAAGACGATGATCGACGTCAAGCGCATTATTGGCCTGTCGTTCTAGCCGATGTCACCCTCCACCTGGCCGCTTGATGCGGCTTGAGCCGCGTGCCATTTAACGGCCATGGTAACAAAACGTCTAATCAAGGAAGCCGGGCACCGGCGCAAATTCCTCGCGGTGATTGACGACACGCCGGAATGCGAGCGCGCGGTGTTTTATGCCGCCCGGCGCGTTGTGGGCACACAGGGCAGCCTCGTCCTGCTCTATGTCATTGAACCCGGAGATTTCCAGCACTGGCTCGGTGTGGAGCAGATGATGCGCGCGGAGGCGATGGAGACAGCGGAAGCTGCCCTCGCCAGATATGCATCTCTTGCCCGTGACAAGGCAGGGGTCGAGGCTGAAGTCGTTATCCGGGAGGGAGTCCCGGTCGAGGAAATCCATTCGCTGATCGAGGAGGATCAGGATATCGCCATTCTGGTTCTGGCGGCGGGTGCAGCGAAAGAGGGACCGGGACCGCTTGTCTCGTCGATCGCTGGGGGCAACGCAGCCTTCCCAATTCCGGTCACCGTTGTCCCCTATAATCTCAGCGACGAGGACATCGAAAGCCTCTCGTGATACGGTGACCGCGCTTGAAGTGGCGCATCAATCGGCTTATTTTAGAATTATTCCAATTTGCGCGCGGAGTGATTTCATGTTCATCCAGACCGAAGCCACGCCAAATCCGGCGACACTGAAATTCCTCCCCGGAAAGGTCGTCATGGACGCGGGCACCGCCGATTTCCGCGATCCGGAAGCCGCGTCCGCGCAATCGCCGCTGGCGGCCCGTCTGTTCGCCGTTGACGGTGTTACAGGCGTTTTCTTCGGCTACGACTTCGTCACCATCACCAAGGACGACGAGACAGAGTGGCAGCATCTGAAGCCCGCAATCCTGGCGGGCATCATGGAGCACTTCATGTCTGACGCCCCGGTTATGGCATCACAGGGCGAAGAGGCGAGCGCCGCCGCCGGGGAAGAGTTCTTCGACGCCGAAGACGAGACCATCGTCGCCACGATCAAGGAACTGCTGGATACGCGCGTTCGCCCGGCCGTCGCGCAGGATGGGGGCGATATCACTTTCCGCGGTTACCGCGAGGGAACGGTGTTCTTGCACATGAAAGGCGCTTGCGCCGGGTGCCCGTCATCCACCGCCACCTTGAAGCATGGCATCCAGAATCTTCTGCGCCACTTCATTCCCGAGGTCGAGGGCGTAGAAGCCGTCTAATTCTTTCCGGCCGGAACGAAAAAGCCGGACGCGATGTCCGGCTTTTCTGCTTTAGGGTCTCTCAAAAGTCAGGAGACTATGACCTTCGCGCCGGGTTGAACCCGTTCGTACAGGTCTATGATGTCCTGATTCATCAGACGGATGCAGCCCGAGGAAACGGCTCCGCCGATCGACCACCACTCAGGCGTTCCATGCAGGCGGTAGCCGGTGTCGCGCCCATTGCGCATCAGGTAGAGCGCGCGCGCGCCAAGAGGGTTTGTAAGACCGGGCTTCATGCCTCCCCGGTATTTCGCAAGTTCCGGCTGCCGCTTAATCATCGCTGCAGGCGGCGTCCATGTCGGCCATTCGCGCTTCCAGCCAACCTTGGCGACCCCGGACCACTCGAACCCCTCACGCCCGACGCCAATGCCGTACCGCATGGCCTTTCCGCCTTCGAGCACCAGATGAAGAAACTTGGCATCGGTATCGACGATAATCGTGCCCGGCTTTTCCTTGGTTGCGTAATCCACGATCTGGCGCCGATATTGGCGTTCGACCTTGGCGAGTGGAATTGAGGGCAAGGCATATCCGCCGTCCGAGCGGCCTTTGTATGCGCTGGCAAACTGAGTGGAGTTTGTCGTGCACCCTGACACGATTGCCATTGCTGCCACCGCCGCGGCGATAAAGAAAACTCTGCCTCGCATAACTTGCTCCCCCGTTCAGTGGCTGGCAATTCGATGCGGAACTGCACCGGTCTCCCCGGCTCTAGGTCCGGCTCAGATCACCGGTTCTAGCTACCAATGATTGATTAACCATGAACACGCTTCTGTGCCAAAGCGCACGTGGCATGCAAGTGTCACGAGCCTTCCTGATGCATATGGACAGCGAATCGTGGCAAAGTAGCCACATGCCGTTGATCGATCTGCACGCACGAAATCCACTTGAGGACCGCCGCCAGTCGGCGCGCGCGCTGCGTATCAGACGCGGGGTGCAACTTCTGCTAAGCGGCATGGGCGCTACGCACATCCCCGAACTGACTCTTGCCAGCGGCAGACGGGCAGACATCCTCGCACTGTTCAGGGACGGCTCGATCTGGATCGTCGAGATCAAGTCATCGATGGAGGATTTGCGCGCCGACACCAAATGGCCGGAATATCGGGATTACTGCGACCGCTTGTTCTTTGCTACACTCGGCGACGTGCCGGAAGAAATTTTCCCGCGGGATTGCGGTTTCATCTGCGCTGACGAGCACGGCGCGGAAACATTGAGGGGCGCGCCGGAGCACAGGCTGCCAGCCGCACGGCGCAAGGCCGTCACCCTGCGTCTGGCGCAGGCCGCTGCCCAACGTCTCTATCTGGCTGAGTTGGCGGGCGCCATCCCTCCACTTGCCCCTGATATCAGCTAGCGGGGCGCGCGCTTGGCGAGGATGCGCTGCAATGTGCGACGATGCATGTTGAGACGGCGAGCCGTCTCGGACACGTTGCGATCGCACATCTCGAAAACGCGTTGAATATGCTCCCACCGCACGCGATCCGCCGACATGGGGTTCTCCGGGGGAGCGACCCTCTCACCAGAGGGCGTTGTAAGCGCGGTGTAGATGTCGTCAGCGTCCGCCGGCTTTGCAAGATAGTCGACCGCACCCAGCTTCACCGCGTTGACGGCTGTCGCGATGTTGCCGTAGCCGGTCAGGACTATAGCTCGTGAATCGGGACGCCGCGCACGTATCGCCGCGATCACGTCAAGCCCATTGCCGTCGCCGAGCCGCATGTCGACAACTGCATAGGCTGGTGGGCTTGCCTGCACGCTGGTCAGGCCCTCGGCGACCGTTTCGGCCATGCTGACAACGAAGCCGCGGCTTTCCATGGCCCGGGCCAAGCGCTGCAGGAAAAGCCGATCGTCGTCGACGATCAAGAGGGTGCGTTCAGGTTCCAATTCCACTGGCTCATCCATGGCGGCTGCGCTCATCCTTATCTCCTTCGTCCATTACGCGGCAAGCGAATGCATGGATGACCTTGGCCAAGTGACCAAAACGCTGGCCCCCCCACTTGCCGAAAACGCATTGCTGAAGTGAAGCGTCGCTCCCGATCTTTCCAGCAGCGTCTTTGCTATAAAGATACCGAGACCGAGACCACCTCCTCCCCTGCGCGGCCGGTCCCTAACGCGCGACACTGGCAAATCGGGTTCACCCAGATGCTCGAGGACCTCGAGCGAAAAACCTGGCCCGTCATCCGTGATCCGGATCGACACGGTATCGAATGACCATTCCATGTTTACCTCAACCGCCTCCCTGGCGAAGTCGACCGCGTTTTCAACCAAATTTCCAAGTCCGTAAATGATTCCGGGATTGCGACCTGCCACCGGTTCAGGCCCACTCTGATCAGACACTTCAGCCACGATCCCAATTCCGAATTCCCGATGCGGTGCGATCACTTCCTCGACTAGCGCACGGAGAGGAACACGGGAAATGTGATCACCATCGGAGGTACCGAGCGTGCTCAGGCGGCGAAGGATCTCGCGGCACCGGTCGGCCTGCGTGCGCAGCAGTGCGATGTCCTCCTTCAGGCCTTCCGTATCCGCGGAGGCGCGTTCCATTTCCTTCGCGACAAGGGATATCGTCGCAAGCGGGGTCCCCAGTTCATGCGCAGCGGCGGCTGCAAGGCCATCCAGTGCGGACATATGTTGCTCGCGCTGCAGCACAAGTTCGGTCGCCGCCAAGGCGTCGGAAAGACGGCGCGCCTCCTCGGCCACCCGGTAGACGTAAAAGGCTGTGAATACGAGACAGGAGACGACCGCCACCCAGAGACCGAACACATATACCAAAGGGATATCCAGGCGTGTGTCGGGGTACCACGGCAGGGGCAGGCGAAAAAACATCAGGAGGGTCGCGACCCCGATCACCACCAGAGCGAGAAGGGCGGTGAACCGCGGCGGTAGCGTTGCCGCCGATATAATGACCGGAACGACCAGCAGAAATGAAAAGGGGTTTGTCAATCCGCCGGTAAGGGCCAGCAATCCCGCCAGTTGTGCGACATCGAAAACGAGAATGGCGAACACGCCCATCGGACGAAGACGCTGGTTGGCGGGGTAGAACCAGGTCAACGCCATGTTCAGGCAAACCGCAACCGCGATGAGTATTACACATGGAATGACAGGTAGTTCGAATTTGAGGACGAGTCCGACGAACAGGACCGCCAAGAGCTGACCGAGAGCAGCCATCCAGCGTGTGTTGGTGAGTGTCGAAAGGCGCAGACGGCGGTTGCCGAATCCCGCCTCCGGTCCGATCGCGAAATCCATGGGAGCGATATAGGCGTCCATGCCCTTTATGGGAATGGCACCAATGACCGACACATCAACGACGCGTTTTCGCTGTACGGGTCGCAGCGGCGCTGGCGGGATCCTCTGGCCAGGGATGCTTCGGATATCGCCCGCGCAGATCCGCCCTGACCGAGGCCCACGATCCGGACCAAAAGCCCGGAAGGTCCCGGGTGCGCTGGATCGGACGTCTCGCAGGCGAAAGGAGTTCGATCGTCAGCGGGATTCCGTCGCCAATCGACGGATGCGAGGTGAGGCCGAAGAGTTCCTGCACCCGAATGGCGATGGCTGGAGACGTACCATCCGCTGGGTAATCCAGTTCAACACGTGTACCGGTCGGCGCAATGTAGTGTTGCGGCGCCAGTTCATTCAGTTTCCGGCTCAAATCATACGGCAGACGTGCGATCAGAGCATCTTGGAGAACGCCGCCCCTGAGTTGATTCAGCGCAACGGCGCCCTCCAGATAAGGAGACAGCCAGTCTTCGAGGGTGTCCAGCAAACTCCCTTCGTCCATCTCGCGCCACGGCGCGCCAAGGGAGGCGCGAAGCCAGCGCAGCCGCTCCAAAAGACGTTTAGACGTTTCAGACCAGGGCAGAATCTCGAGTCCGTGCCGCCGTATGCCTGCGAGCAACGCTTCGACCGCAGCCTCGCCCGGTTCGACGGGGACATTGGATGACGACAGCGTCACCGAGCCGAACCTTTCGATGCGCTTAGCGAAGAGCCCGCCGCGGACCTTGTCGAAGCCGATCTGATCAATCACTTCTATACGGTCAGCGAGGGTCTCGCGAATTTCGCCAAGGGTTATTGGCGCGGCTGCCGAAACACGACCTTCGTGCGCCTTGCCCGTTACCTCGGCGACCACGAGGAAGTCTTCTGACGCAAGCCGGTCGGCTTCATCCACGTAGACGCCGCGCCCGTTCGCCATCACGAAACGTCCGGGTCGCCCGCCACTGCGCGCCCTTGCGATACGGTCCGGGAAGGCCGAGATCAGCATTGCTCCCGCACTCGCTGGGCCTCCGGTACTCTCCACCCCAAACATCACGCTAGCGACGGACCGCTTTGCCGTGGCGCGCAGCCGTGCTGCCCGCCCGCCCTTCTGAGTCAGCATGCGCTCCAGCCGGTAAGCAAGATCGAGACCTCCCCCACCGACTCCGCGCTCGCTGATCAGAAGACCCAGCGCCATGCGGCGGAATGCGTCTCCAGCGCTGGTCGCGTCTGCAACCATTGCCGCGAGCCGTGCCCCCAGTCCGATTTCGCGCATGATGCGGCCTTTCCCCGTAAGGCTGCCGTCCGGACCGGTGGCGCCAAGTGTAAAAAGGAGTTCGCGCGCCTCGGAAAGCGCGGGCGCCGGCGGGGGATCGAGGAAGCGGAGCGATGCGGGATCCGCAACGCCCCATTCAAGGCAGTCGAGAAGAAGGGAGGAAAGATCGGCATTAAGAATTTCCGGCGGGTCGAATGCAGCGAGGGCGCGGGTCTGTTCCTCGCGCCACAGGCGAATTGCCACGCCCGGCGCGGTGCGGCCGGCGCGGCCAGCCCGCTGCGTGGCGGCAGCCTGCGACACACGTCCGGTTTCAAGGCGTGTCAAGCCACTTGCCGGATCGAACACTGGACGCCGAGCAAGGCCGCCGTCGATCACCACACGAACGCCGTCTATCGTGACAGAGGTCTCGGCGAGCGCCGTCGCCAGCACAACCTTGCGCGTACCCGCAGGCGGCGGCTTGATCGCCCGGTCTTGGTCGGCGATCTCCATCATGCCGTAAAGCGGTGCCACAAACACATCCTCGGGGAGGCCCGTCTCGAGTGCCTTGGCCGCGCGGTAAATTTCCGCCTGCCCCGGCAGAAACACGAGAAGGCTGCCGTCTTCGGTCGCAAGCGTGCGGCGGATAGCCCGGGCGACGGCCGATTCGACGGGCTCGTTGCCGGTTCGCTCTTCATAACGCATCTCTACGGGGAAGGCACGTCCCCTGCTCTCGATCACAGGAGGGCCGCCTAGAAGGCAGGATACCCGCGCACCATCGAGGGTCGCCGACATCACGACGATGCGGAGATCGTCGCGCAGCCCGGCTTGAACATCCAGTGTCAGCGCGAGCGCGAAATCAGCATCCAGGCTGCGCTCGTGGAATTCATCAAACAGAACGGCCCCGATCCCTGCCAGTTCGGGATCGCCGGTGACAATGCGCTGGAAGACACCTTCCGTGACCACCTCAATGCGGGTCGAAGGGCCGACGCGCGTGTCCAGCCGCATGCGGTAGCCGACCGTTTCGCCGACCTCTTCGCCCAGCAGTTCCGCCATGCGCCGGGCGGCCGCCCCGGCGGCCAGCCGCCTCGGCTCCAGAAGAATGATTTTCTTGCCATTCAGCCATGCCGCATCGAGTAACGCCAAGGGGACGAGGGTCGTCTTGCCAGCTCCCGGGGGTGCGACGAGAACGGCGTTTCGGCCGCCCGACAGCGCGGCCCGCATCTCCGGAAGAACCGCCGTAACGGGCAGACCCGGTAACCGGAATTCCGTCATGACCTATGCACCGACCTCGATCACGTCGCCGCGCGCAGCGCGTGCATCCGACTCATCGTGGGTGACGAGAATAACCGGCAACCGAGTGCGGCTCGCCTGTTCGAAGACCAATGTGCGGATCTGATCGCGCAACTGCATGTCCAGCTTAGAGAATGGTTCGTCGAGCAGGAGGAAGTTCGGCTCGGAGATCAGCACCCGTGCCAGTGCTACGCGGGCCTTCTGGCCTCCCGAAAGTGTCTCTGGATCCCGATCGAAAAGTCCGCCCAGCCCCACATCTTCCAGCGCCGCCTCGGCGCGCGTGCGCCGCTCGCGCACCGTCGTGACCGACGCCGGTAGAGCGAAGACTAGGTTTCCGCCGACCGACATATGCGGAAACAGCAGGGGGTCCTGAAAGAGAATTCCGGCATGCCGCTCCTGCGCGGGCAGAATGGTAATATCGCGTCCGCCACAGATCACCCGACCCTCCCCGACGAAGTCTTGGTCGAGAAAGCCGCCTATGTAGGCGAGTAGGGTGGACTTGCCGGAGCCTGATGGACCCATGATCGTCAGCGTATCGGCGGGTCCGACATGGTGATCGACCGAGAGCAGCGTTCGGCTATTCAGGCCGATGCGCACCTTCTCGAGACGGAGACCTGGCGACGAATTTTCTGGCAACGACAGCTCCGGGGACGAGATCAGGCCACCTTCATGGCGCGCCGGTTTCTGAAAAGCAACGCCGGGACAAGCGCCGCCAGGACAAAGCCGAGAAACGGCAAAACCATCTGAAAAAACGCGTAAATTCCGATAACGCGCCGATTCCCGCCTGCGCCGAGCGCGACAGCCTCCGTTGTGATTGTCACCAGCCGGCCGGCGCCGATCAACAGCGTCGGAAGATACTGTGCAACGGAAACGGCGAAACCGACGGCCAGTGCCGTCAGGATCGCGCGTGACAACATCGGCATGCGCACGGCCAGGAAAGTCGTCCACGCCGTCTTTCCCAATCCCGCGGAGATCGCCTCGTAGCGCCGGTCGAATGCGCGCCATGGCGCCGAAAGCGACAGAAACACATAGGGCAGCACGAAGACGAGATGCACGAGAACCAGCGCCGACCATGTCGCTCCGCCCTCGGCGTAGAGCAACAACAGCTTGAGCCCGAATACGAATCCGGCCTGCGGGACAAGTAGGGGGAGATAGATGAAGAAGAGGGCCTGATTGCCCGCCGATCGGCCGGTCTGCTGTTCGCGGGCAAGGCACGCGATGGCGAGAATTCCGGAAAGAAGTGTGGCCGCGACACCGACCGTCACCGTCGTCCAGAGGGGATTGCCGATACGCGGTATGGTCTGCCGCCAGCCCCGCAGCGAGAGCGAACCCGGCAGAACGTCCGGAAACTGCCAGAGTCCGGAAACGGACCAGAGGGAAAGGACGCCAAGACCGCCAAAGACAATGACGGCTATCAGAGCCATGGCAGTGAAGGCGGCGCGCCGGGCGAGCGCATCCGTCCGAAACCGTCGGCCCCTCAAGGTGCAGAGTCTCAGCATTTGCCCGGCTATGCGCTCGATCGCCAGCCAGAACAGAAGCGCGCTCAGCGTAACGCCAAGCTGCAAAACAGCGCCCGCCGATGCCATGAACCGTGCTGAGAGATCCGGATCATTCATCCACTCGACCAGACGCACGGGCAGGGACGCCGGTGTTGTCGGCCCGAGAATGATCGCCATGTCGACCACCGAAGTGGCGAACGCGATTACGGCGAAAACCGCCAGCCGAATTTGCCGGTAGACCGAAGGCCAGACGGTATACAGAAAGCCGGACACCCGCCCGTAACCTAGGGTCATGGCAAGGCGGCGTGAAGCTGTGACAGGCACCTGCGGAAGAGCGGCCAGCGTCATCAGGAGCAGGAAGGGCACTTCCTTCACGATCAACCCCGCCATCAGCGACAGTCCCAGTTGATCGTTGACGATCAGCCAGTCGGGCGGGCGCGTCCACCCTGTCGCCCAGGGCGACAGCAGCCGTGCGAGAAACCCCGATGGAGCGATCATGAAGGCGAGACCAAACGCGGCGGCGGCGTGCGGCACCGCCAGAAGCGGCGATACGCTGACCTCAACGAAGCGGAACGCACGTGTTTGCCCCCAGCCGGCGACAAACAGCGCGACAAGCCCCACCGAGATGGCCGCAGTGAGGACCCCGCTAGCGAAAGCTATGATGCACGAACGGACCAGTCCGGGTTGAGAGAACAGGTCGGCAAACGGCGCGAGCGAAAACGTGTTGCCGCCAAGTGCCGGCAGGTAGCCAAAAGCCGGCACCACAGTTCCCGCCAGACCAGCGAGGATTGGTAGCGAGAGTACCGCCACCGCCAGCGCCGGAAAGAACCTCAGCATCGGGCCGTCATGCTAACACGAACCGCGCGAGGGTCAGTTTGCAACGCCGTAACGCTTGGCCCACTCCTGCTCGATCATGGCCACCCATGACGGGTGCGGCTCCGCGAGAACCGGGCCCAACTGGTCGGGGGCGAGCGTGGCGATGCCTAGATCGAGATCGGCGAAGCGTGTGCGGTCTTCGTCTGAGAGAAGGTCCATCGAGAGTACGGTTGGATCGCCCCATACCGTCGGATCCTGCTTGCGGATCTGGGCTTCGGGCGAGATCAGGAAATTCGCGAGTACAAGTGCGCCCGCCTTGGAAGCCGCATTGTAGGGAATCGCCACGAAATGCGTGTTAGACAACGTGCCACCGGTAAAGGTGAAGGACCGCACCGTGTGGGGCAGGAGATCGTTGGCGATCGCGCTCGACGCTTCGCCCGGATTGAAGGCGAAGGTAATGTCCAGTTCGCCGTCTGCCAGCAGCTGGCTCATCGACGGATAGTCCTTGGGGAAGGTCTTGGCACCGCGCCAGACATACGGGTGCATTTCGTCCAGATAATCGAACAGCGGACCCGCGACGGCATCGAAATCAGCCTCTTCAGCGGGTTTCAGGAGCGCGGCCGGATCGGGCGTCGTTTCCAGGAGGACCTGCTTCAGGAAGCTCGATCCGATGAAATCCGGCGGCTGGGGATAGGAAAAACGTCCGGGATTGGCCTTCACCCAGTCCAGCAGTT
The DNA here is from genome assembly GCF_019966575.1 of Oricola cellulosilytica. Classification (GTDB taxonomy): domain Bacteria; phylum Pseudomonadota; class Alphaproteobacteria; order Rhizobiales; family Rhizobiaceae; genus Oricola; species Oricola cellulosilytica. The sequence goes on from NZ_JAINFK010000001.1 coordinate 500,244, forward strand.
CATCGGCCGAATCCGGCAAGCTCCCTTGTTCCGTGCGGGCGCTGTCATAGAAGAAAACCATCTTCGCCATGCCCCAAGGCGATTCCAGGCCCTCGGTCGGAATGGTGAAATCAGTGGTGATGGTCGGCTTATTTTCCGCATCGACATAACGCCAGTTGGGCAGGTGCGTCGCCCAGCCCGGCTCGAACAGCAGGCCCTGCCGTTTCATCGAGGCGAAATTCTCGCCGTTAATCCAGATGAGGTCAATCGAGCCATCGGTGTCCCGTCCGGCGGTCCTCTCGCTGACCACAGCACTAACCGCATTGCCCGTATCATCGACCTTGACGTGAACGAGCTTGACGCCATGACGTTCGTAAAGCGCCTTGCCGACCCAGCCGATATAAGCATTGATCTGCTCGGAACCGGCCCAAGCGTTCCAGTACACAATCTGGCCACGCGCCTCCTCAAGAACGGTTGCCCAATCCGTGACGTCGGGATCCGCAGCGAAGGCGGGCACGCCAGAGGCGGCGAGCGCGGCAACAAAAGCGAGAAGTCTTTTCATGGCAGTGCCCCGGTTTCCATTAAGACGCCGGGGGTTTGTGACCATAGGGGGGGAACGAGGTCAATCACGTCGAACGCGCGGAACGTCACATTCCGGTGATGTCGGCTAGCTGTTCTCCGTGATCGCGATCTTGCGGGTCATCTTCTCGCTCTTTGGCCGGTCGAGATCGACGGCCAGAAGGCCATTCTTCAACTCGGCACCAAGCACCCGCATGCCATCTGCTAGAACGAACGCCTTCTGGAACTGGCGGGAGGCAATGCCGCGGTGCAGGAATTCGCGGGGCGAATCGTCCGCCTGCCGGCCACGAATAAGCAATTGCCCATCCTCGGTCGAAATCTCGAGATCGTCGATTGAAAACCCTGCAACGGCAAGCGTTATACGCAACACTTCCACGTCGCCGCGCTGCAGCTTCTCGACGTTGTAAGGAGGATAACCGTCGGCAGTCTTGGCGATGCGTTCCAGCGATTTTTCGATCGTCTCGAACCCCACGAGAAGCGGACTCGAAAAAGGCGGCACCCGCGTCATCCACACGTCCTTTCAGGCAAAGCGACATCATGGGCAAACCCAACTGGCATTTGCCTATTCCAATGATATGGTCGAGCGCCGTCCCGAATGCAAGAATCACCCCAGTTCCGGAAATACCATGACCGACCGACGCGCGATCATCATCGACACCGATCCGGGGCAGGACGACGCCCTCGCGATCCTTCTGGCGCTGGCAAGTGACGAACTGGACGTGCTCGGCATCACTGCCGTCGCCGGCAACGTGCCGCTGGCGCTGACCGAAAAGAACGCGCGAAAGATATGCGAACTGGCGGGCAGGTCCGTTACCGCAGTCTATGCGGGCGCGTCACGGCCATTGGTGCGGCCGCTTGTGACTGCAGAATACGTACACGGGAAAACCGGCCTCGACGGCCCCGATCTGCCCGAACCCGTGATCGCCCTCCAGGAAAAGGGTGCAGTGGACTTCATTATCGACACCCTGCGCGAGCGCGCATCGGGCGAGGTAACGCTGTGCGCGCTCGGACCGCTGACCAACATCGCGTTGGCGCTGATCCAGGCGCCCGACATCGCGTCGAAGATTCGCGAGATCGTGCTTATGGGCGGCGGTTTCTTCGAGGGAGGCAATACGACCCCGGTCGCGGAGTTTAACATCTTCGTCGACCCCCACGCGGCGGCCGCCGTTTACCGCTCCGGCGTGCCAATCATCATGTTCCCCCTCGACGTTACCCACAAGGCGCTCACCACACGGGCCCGCGTCACGGCCCTGCGCGCCCACGACACGCCCGTCACCCGGGCCGCTGCCGACCTGATCGATTTTTTCGAGCGGTTCGACGAGGACAAATATGGTACCGATGGCGGGCCACTACACGACCCGTGCGTCATCGCCTGGCTGCTGAAGCCGGAACTGTTTTCCGGTCGCGACTGTAACGTCGAAATCGAGATCGGTTCGGAACTGACCATGGGCATGACAGTGGTCGACTGGTGGGGTGTGACGGGCCGCCCCCGGAACGCGCTGGTGATGCGCGACCTCGATGCGGACGGCTATTTCAAGTTGCTGACCGAACGTATCGCCAGCCTCTGAGACGGCGCGTGTTTTTCGGCCTTCGCCTCCGCCGTCCCCGTTGACTTGCCACGCGCAGCCGCTTAAACGGAGCCGCCTACCCACCCGTGCCCAGATGGCGGAATTGGTAGACGCGCACGGTTCAGGTCCGTGTGCCGCAAGGCGTGGAGGTTCGAGTCCTCTTCTGGGCACCATTTCCGCTCTTATCGTGCCCCCCAACAGCTACACGCTCGCAGGCTCTTGGCTACGGCGCCTTCAGCGGTGCAAACCCGTATCCCGGCGGTTTCATGCGCACGCGCACCCCGTTAAGAAGGATCTCAAACCAATTCGAGGAACAAGATGAGCTTTTCCGGAATCTTCGGCCGGATTGTCGCCATGATCGGCGCAGCGATGATCCTGATGCGGCGCTTCGGCAAGAACAACGAGCCGCAGGCAATAGGCGGCGCGCCGGTTATTCCCGAGGCAAGGCCGCAGGGCATTCCTACTCTCAAAATGCCGACTGCCAAGGGCTGGAAGGACGGGCACACGCCTATCGCCGCCCCCGACCTCAGGGTCAACACGTTCGCTGCGGGCCTCAAACATCCCCGCTGGATTTATGTGCTGCCCAATGGCGACGTGCTCACCTCCGAGGCGCTCGGCGTCAGCACGCCGATCAGGAGCGCCTTCGACTACGCGATCTTTGCGACGATGAAGCGCGCCGCCGCAGTCGGTGTCAGCCCGAACCGGATCACGCTGCTGCGCGATACCGATGGCGACGGAGTTGCTGAAGCCCGCCACACCTTCCTCGACAAGCAAAACCATCCGTTCGGCATGGCGATGCTCGATGGAACCTTCTATGTCGGCAACACCGACGCTTTGGTCGCCTTTCCTTACGAGGATGGCGCAACCAGCATCGACGCGGCGGGCAGGAAGCTTGCCGATTTCAAGCCAGCCGGCCACTGGACACGCAGTCTTCTGCCAAGCCCCGACGGGAGCAAGCTCTATGTCGGCGTCGGTTCCGAGACCAACATCGCCGACAAAGGAATGGAAGCGGAAGAAGGGCGCGCCGCTATCCACGAAATCAATCTCGATACTGGCGAAAGCCGGATATTCGCCTCGGGTCTGCGCAACGCCGTCGGCATGGCGTGGGAACCGACCACAGGTGCGCTTTGGACCGTCGTCAATGAGCGCGACGGCCTCGGCGACGAGGTGCCGCCGGACTACCTCACTTCGGTCGTCGACGGCGGATTTTACGGCTGGCCCTACTGCTACTGGGGTCAAACCGTCGACGACCGCGTGCCGCAGGATTCCGCTATGGTGGCGAGAGCCATCCGGCCGGACTATGCGCTTGGCGGTCACACCGCCTCACTCGGTCTTTGCTGGCTCCCGGCCGGCACACTGCCCGGATTTCCGGATGGTATGGCGATTGGCCAGCACGGTTCTTGGAACCGCTCCACACTGGCTGGTTACAAGGTCATCTTCGTCCCGTTTGAAAACGGAAAGCCATCCGGCCCGCCGCGCGACATTCTATCCGGCTTTCTGTCGCCCGACGAAAAACATGCCTATGGACGGCCGGTCGGTGTCACCCTCGGCCCGGACGGATCGCTGCTGGTCGCCGACGATGTCGGGGATGTGATCTGGAGGGTGGCGGGCGCGTAACAGGCGGCCCCCCGGCAACCGCCAGATGGGCACAGGCAATGCTTGACCGATCCGGCTCGAGATGAACCTCATTTTATAAGTGGGCGTTCTGATCACAGGCAGGACATGGACCGTAGCGGGGGGATGAATTACATTCGCTCTTTGCCGGTCCGAAAGCTATCGGCTGAAGGCGGCTCGTGCGGGGGGGGAGATAAGATGAAACACGCGACCGGATGGGCAATGGCGATAGGCATTCTCACCTTCGCCACGACAGACGTGGCCTCGGAAGGCGATCCCACCCGCCGCGCTACACGCTTGGAAGCACTCGGCCTTGACGCCTCCAGTGGATTCTCCATCACCTCCTACACAGTTGAGAGCGGCGTCTACTACCGCTGGAGGATCGAGAGCGACGGACTGGAGGAGTACAAGCTGTTGGCGCCGGGACTGTTTCGCGAGAGCTGGATCGACCAGGTCGTCATTGACGACCGCGAGGTGAAGCCCTTCGGATTGCACGCAGTAGAATTCGATGACGAAGGCGCTATCGACATCTGGTTCATGCCGATACGCCCCGGCATATATGAGTACTACGTCGAGGGCCTGGAGACCCAGGGCTTCAGCGGCGCGTTCACGGTCCAATGACGGCCAGGCCGGCGATCTGGTTTGCGGTTCTAGCGATTTTGCTGCCTGGTCGCGTGTCCGCCCAACCCGCATCGCTGGTCTGTGCTTCGCTGGCACAGCAACTCCAGCAACATCCCGGCTCCGTCGACGGGCGCGTCCTCAACGAGGCTCTTTTCGAGGCTGCCGATCTCGATTGCGCCGACATCGCGCAGGACCTGCTCGAAAAAGGCGCCTCGGTCAGGTCGCGGAATCGTGCAGGGGCCACTGCCCTGTCGATCGCCGCAAGCAAGGGCGCCGAAAACGTGTCCGTTCTTCTTTTGAAGGCCGGAGCAGATGTGCACCACCGCGACCTCTCAGGCGCCACTCCGCTGTTGCGCGCAGCCAGGGACGGGCGTCGGCGCGAGGCGCGACTACTGCTGGAGGCGGGTGCCGACCCCAACGCGGCCGACGACCAGGCGATTACGCCGCTTATTGCGGCGACATTCGGCGGGCACCGCCTGCTCGTCGAAATCCTGGTGGAGGCGGGCTCGACGATCGACGCCGTCGACAAGACCGGCAAGGTTGCGCTCAGCTACGCAGCTGGCCGCGCATTTGCCGATATCGCGCAAATTCTGATTGCAGCTGGTGCCCATGCCGACGGTGTCTGGGGGCATGCGCTGACACCTTTAATGTGGGCCGCCGGTCACGCCAACGATGCCCCCCAAGCCGACGGGATCAGGACCGCCCGGCTGCTGCTGGAGGCCGGCGCGGATCCGTTGCGGCGCGATGACCGGGGCAGGGACGCGCTTATGATCGCAGCCGAGCGCGGCCATGCGGAGATGATCGACCTGTTGATCGAGAACGGAGCGGACCCGTCACGGCGGGACCTTCGAGGCATGACTGCGATCGATCTTGCCGGAAAAGCCGAAATCCGCGCCCACCTCCGCCGACATGCGGGCAAGGCTCAAAGCGACGCGAGATAGCGCGACAGCGCCTCTATGGTTTCGTCGGAAAGCTGCTTCATGGTGCTAATCTTGTCGGGCGCGTTCATCCGCACTTCATTCTTGAAATCCAGCATTGTTTTTCGGAGATATCCGGGTTGTTGGCCGGCAAGACGCGGAATACGGCTGTCACCCTCCCATTTGCCGTGACAGGCACTGCATTGCCCCCCGGTAATGCCGCGCTCGGCGAGTTTCTCATCGCCGTCCTCGGCACGCGCCTCGATCCCGGGCCATGCCCTGTCTGCAAAATGCTGCGCGATATCCTTCATCTGGTCCCTCGAATATTCCGAGGCGATCGGCGTCATGATTTCGCTCTCGCGCCGTCCGGCAGCATAATCCTTCAACTGGGTATAGATGTAGAAGAACTCCTGACCCCAGATGATGGGAAACTCGGCATCCGCGGGAATGCCGTCTTCGCCATGGCACCCGCTGCAGACAGCGACTGCGTCCTCAAGTGCGAACTCCTCCGCGCTGACCGGCGCGGCCAAAACTAGCGCTGTGATGACCAGCGAGGCTCGTTTCATGAAGCGGACTCCGTTCGTTGGACGGGGCGAAGCCTGGCAGCTCCGCCCCGCGCACATGCAAATCTAGCGAGCCTCAATCAGTCGGCAAGCGTGAACGCGATGATGTTGTTGCCGCGCTTGTAGTTGAGCTGTGCGTTACCACCCGCGGCGACCACGATGAATTGCCGCCCGTCCACGGTGTAGCTGGATGGCGGCGCATTCACGCCTGCGCCGGCCTGGAAGCGCCACAACTCGCCACCGGTTTCGGAATCGTACGCCTTGAACAGGCCATTGCCCTCACCGGTGAAAACCAGTCCGCCGGCCGTGGCGAGGATTCCTCCGATCATCGGCTGTTCCGTCCGTACCTTCCAGCGGATCTTGCCCGTGTTGTAATCGACGGCTGTGACGTTGCCCCACTGTTCCTCTTCGGGGATAACGTCGAAGGAACCGCCGAGCCAGAGCTTGCCCTCCGGGTACGGGGTAGATGCGACCGTGTAAGTCATCGGCTGGTGAAGGTTGATTGCATAGGTCAGACCCAAGTTCGGGTCGATCGCCATGGGCGACCATTCCACGCCCCCGTTTGCACCCGGAAGCATCCGGGCGCCATCGGCCGTCGGAAGGGTCCACATGCCTTCCTGCGGCACCATTGCTTCCGAAAAACGGATCATCGAACAGTCATCCGCGCGGTTTACATAAACATGACCTGTCTTCCCGCCGTGCAGAATGCCTTTCACATCGTTGCCCGCATCGTCTTTGACCGTGGTGATGATCGGCGGCGAAACCGCGTCGAGATCCCAGACGTCGTGTGCAACATACTGGAAGTGGCAGATATACTCGCCAGTGTTCAAATCGACGGAGACAAGGCTATCGGTGTATAGATTGTCGCCGGGACGCAGCGAACCGTCGAGGTCTGGCGACGGGTTGCCGACCACGAAATATATCCGGTCGGTCTCCAGATCGACTGCCGGGTTTTGCCAGACACCGCCACCGAGCGTTTCATACGGATCGCCCATCTCCTCCAGCGCGGCCTTCTCGGCCTCAATGTCACGATGCATGTTGCGTCCCGTTGCGTCCTCCGTCGCCCAGACTCCGACAGAGTCCTCCGGGATAGTGTGGAACGTCCACTTCAATTCGCCGGTCTCGGTATCGAACGCCTTGACAAAGCCCCGGATGCCGTACTCGCCACCGTTCGTTCCGATCAGCACCATGCCGTTGACGACGCTTGGTGCCATGGTTTCCGAGTATCCGAGTTCGGGATCGGCAATCTGCGTCTCCCAGACCTGTTTTCCTGTCTTGGCATCGAGCGCGACGAGCTTCGCGTCGAGCGTGCCCATGAAAACCTTGCCGCCCGAAACCGCGACGCCGCGGTTGTTTGGGCCACAGCAATAGGTCGTGATCGGTCCCATGTCATGCTTGTGATGCCATATCTGTTCGCCAGTGCGGGCGTTCAGCGCATAGACATGATTGAACGCGGTGGTGACATACATCACACCGTTCACCACGATCGGCGAGGTTTCCATCGTGTCGACGATCTCGGTCTGGAATATCCATGCCGGGCGGAGGTTTTTCACATTATCGGTGTTGATCTGGCGCGACGGATAGTAGCGCGTCTGCTCGTAGTTGCCGTTGGTGTGAAGAAAATTGTTCCCATCGCCGGCGGCGCGGCTAAGCATGTCCTGGTCGACAAATGAAAGGTCGCCGTAGAGCGTACTGGCGGAAGTCTCCTCCTGCGCCACTGCTGCTCCCGGCGTCAACAATAGCGGGAGCACATATAAGATCTGTAATACCTTGAAATTCATCGCTTTTCTCCTCCCTCGACCTGTAGACCCTCCAGTCGGTCAAGGCTTGCCAGCATATGCGAAAAACTCTGGACTTGCCAGCGCGTAAGGTTAGGCTTGTGTTGAGGGGGTAGGCGGATGAAGGCGGTTTTGGTTGCAATGGCACTAACGCTGCTTGCCGCACCGGCTGTATCTGCGGCAGGCTCCGGGCTGGCATTCGTGGCGAACGAGCGCGACGACACGCTGACGATACTTGGGCCAGATCACAGGGTTGCCGGCACTATCGATTCCTGCGCCCGGCCCCGCGGTATGCATTTCAGCGCCGACCGAAAGGAATTCTTCGTCGCCTGCGCTGACGACGACCAGATTGCCATTTACGACACAGCGACGCGTGAACTGTTGCGCCGGATCCGCGGGGTGCCGGCTCCAGAGACCTTCGATCTCCACCCGGACGGACGGCGGTTGATCGTTTCTAACGAGGAGGATGCGACCGCCACCGTCTACGATGTGGAGACCGGCGAACTGCTGGCGGAATACGAAACGGGAGAGGAGCCAGAAGGCGTCCAGGTGACCTCCGGTGGGCGACTGGTCTTCGTGGCATCGGAAGCGGCCAATCTGGTCCACGTCATCGACCTTGACGCCGACGAAGTGATCGCCGACATCCTCGTCGATACCCGGCCGAGACGCTTCGCCCTGACACCCGACGAGAAGGAACTCTGGGTCTCAGCCGAACTTGCAGGCATGATCAACATTATCGATGTGGAAACTCTGAAACTGGTCGGAGACATCGCATTCCTGCCGACCGGCTTTCGTCCCGAGCAGGTGACCCCGGTGGACGTGATCATGAATTCCGAAGGCAGTCGCGCCTATGTCGCGCTTGGCCGCGCAAATCATGTGGCCGTGGTCGATGTGCGCAAGCGCGAGGTCATCGACTATATTCTCGTCGGCAAGCGTGCCTGGGGGCTCGAGTTGTCCGCTGACGAAAAAACGCTTTATGTCGCCAACGGTCTCTCCGACGACGTATCGATTATTGATACGGGAACCCGCCAGGCGACCACGACGATACCTGTCGGCCGCGTCCCATATGACGTCCTCATCGATGATCGCTAAACTTGTCGCGGCGCTGATATTGGCCGCGGTTGCGGGGCCCGCGTTTTCGGCGGAGACGGCGCGTGTCGTCTATCTGGGACTTCAGGACGACCCGTACTACGAACCGCAGCGTGTCTATACCGGGCTCTCGCTCAAGGACCGGAACCGTCCGCTCGACGGAGTACGCCTCGCGTTCCGCGGAACCAGAATCCTGACTCGCGCGATCGGAATAGAGTTCGAGCTGCAGGAAAGACTGCTCGGAGCGGAAGAACTCGCTGGTGCGGTACGGGCGGCGGGTGACGATGGCGCAATTGCCGTGTTGCTTGATCTGCCGGCGGATCGGATGGAGTCGTTGCTGGCGACCGGGAGCGGGAATGAACTGCTCTTCAATATTCGCGACGGCGCCGACCGATGGCGCGGCGCTGATTGCAACGCGAACCTGCTGCACACGATGCCGTCGCGCTCGATGCTCACCGACGCGATGGCGCAATATCTGCGGTTTCGCCGATGGACCCGCATCCTGCTTCTGAGCGGAGACGCGCTCGCGGACGGGGAGGAGGCTGACGCCATCCGTCGCTCGACCGCCAAGTTCGGACTGAAGATCGTCGCCGACCGCGACTTTGTTCTCACCAACGACCCTCGGCGGCGCGACCTGAGCAACATTGCCCTGCTCACCGGTCCTCCCGCCCATGATGTTATCTGGTTGGCCGACGCGGAGGGTGAGTTCGGCCGCTACGTACCCTACGCGACCTATTCGCCGCGCCCCGTCGTCGGTGCAGAGGGACTATCGGCCGTCGCTTGGCACTGGACCTGGGAGCGGCATGGCGCTCCGCAGCTCAATCAGCGTTTTCGCCGAATAGCGGATCGCGACATGCAAATGTCCGACTGGGCGGGCTGGGCGGCCGGTCAGACGGTCATCGAGGCGGTGACGAAGTCCGGCTCGACCAATCCGGGCACCATCGTGGAAACCATCCGAAGCGAGGAGTTTGCCATCGACCTCTACAAGGGCGTTCGAGGCAGTTTCCGGCGGTGGAATGGCCAACTCCGTCAACCGATCCTGCTGGCGACGCACAATGCCGTGATCGCCAGTGCTCCTCTGGAAGGTTTCGAGCATCAGGTCGACACGCTCGACACCCTCGGCTTCGACGAAGCCGAAAGCCCGTGTTTACGCCGATAGCATCGCCACGAACACTGCCCTAGGGAGTCCGATTTTCTGCCATGGCGCGGGACCGGCTGGTGATAGGAGGCCCTCCCGCTTTATCCGGAAAGCCGGGCGGCAACACGCTTGGCGACGTTGGCGAAGTGAATCTGTCCGACGGGCGATTTGAAGGCGCCCGAATAGACGTGGCGCACCATCTCCGAACGCCCGCTGAGAGTGTTGGCGATCTCGATGGCGAAATCCCGTTCGGAGCGCCTGACAACCCGCCCCTCGAAACGCTGCGACCTGAACTCAACGCTCACCGGCGTGCCGGGCGCCGCCGCTATACCGCCGACGAGGCGCATGCCACCGACCGATATGTCGGCCGTCCGGTAATTCCGCCTCTGGGTTCCAACCGTCAGAGCGACGCTTTCTTCACCTCGAAGCCGCTCGTTTCTGCGCATGCGCGGTTTTTCCACGCACACCGCGATCGCCGCGATCAGGATCAGCATGTTGTACCAGCTCCAGTAAAGTGCGATGGCGCTTGAGTCCTGCAGCGACTTGTTGCCACCAAAGGCGAAAGCGATGCCCAAGACCGTCAGCAGGAGGAGAAACGCGAATATTCCCATCATCCGCCACTGCACAATGGTCCGGCTGCGGTCGCCGCCCTTCGCAGTCACCTTGAACTTTTGGCCCTTGGGGCGAATGAGGCCGATCGTGATCGCGGTGAGGATTTCGCGTGCCGCGAGAAGTTGCGAGACGTCGGTCATCACCGGCAGCACCCGTTGCCCGGACAGCCACGCCATGACCGTGACTTGGGCGAGGTAATAGGGCAGGAAATTCGCGATGCCGTCGACCGTATCGACATTCACGGCATGAATGCCGAACAGGAGGTAAAGGATCGGCACGATCAGCCCGGCAACGCGGAACGAATAGGAGCCAGCCCAATACAGCATGCTCTCCACCAAGCTGATCCGGTCGATCGGCCTCAAGCGGTTCGACCGCGCGAACGGGCCGTCGCCGCTGCGTATGATCTGGAAGAAGCCAAGACACCAGCGGCTTCTCTGTGTGATGTATTCCTGCAGTCCCTCCGGGGCCAGGCCGATTGACAGGCGCTCGTTGAGATAGGCCGTGCCGTAGCCGTGGCGCTGCAGACGGAGTGTGAGCAGATAGTCTTCGGTCACTGAATCGGTCGGGAAGCCCCCGCTTTTTGCGAGCGCCGCCATTCGGATTACCGACGAGGTACCGCAGCAGAAGGCCGTCCCCCACGCGTCCTTGGAAGGCATAAGCACATCGAAGAAGTAGCGCTGTTCGTCCGGCCAGGCGTCAGATGCCTTCAGGTTGGCCTGGATCGGATCAGGATTGATAAAATGCTGTGGTGTCTGAACGATGCCCACGCACTCGTCGCGGAAGAGGGTGAGCGCCCGGCTCAGGAAGATCGGCACCGGAACGAAGTCCGCGTCGAGAACGGAGATGAAATCGGGCGGCTCGTTGAGGCCACGTACGTGCCTGATCGCGTGATTCAGATTGCCGGCCTTGGCATGCTTATTGTCCGGCCGCGTCAAGTAATTGCACTTCAGTTCGGCAGCAAGTTCGGCCAGCCATGGCCTCCTGCCGTCGTCGAGAACCCAAAGCCGGTAGTTGGGATAATCCATGGCCATGGCGCCGATTATCGTGCGTTCGAGGATCTCGCGTTCCTCGTTGTAGGTGCAGATGAAGACGTCGACCAGCGGCAGCCTTTCCTGATCGAACAGCCATCCGCTATTGGCATCCGCTTCGGCGGTACGGTTCCGAGTCCGTGTCAGGCTGATATAAGAAATGACGCTACCGGCCACCGCGGCGCACTCCACCGCGAAGAAAAGCAGACCGGCCCCGAAATCGACAAGGTTGTCGGAGGGCGGTATCGTCGCGGTGACGCGCCAGTACAGATAGCGGGCGGTGAACGCCAAGACGATTGCGATCGGCAGGATACGCCAGGGGCTGTCCCGTTTGACCCATGGCATCACGGCTAACAGCGCGGCCGCGGCGAGAAAGCCGGGCGTGGCACCGTCGAGCAAGGTTGAAAGCGTCGGGTTCATGCTGTCGCGAGCCTGCCGCGACTAGCCGGCTGACGTGTTGAAGACAACCCGGCCGGTCCTGCCGACAGGGCAATCGCCTTGCTTCGCGCCGCCGTCGACTGATACGGCAACCCGGTAGGATTCCTTCGTCAAAGCCGAAGGCATAATGGCGAAGTTGGACGACGCCTCGGAAACGCCACTCAACTGGACGATCCGTCCGGAGGACGACTCCCCGCCTTCGCGGAAGGAAAATTTGGCCGGCATGCCGACGAACAGGCTGTTATAGACCGCCTCGCTCACAACCGCCGTCACCAGCGTCCGGGAACAGTCGAGAAGGCTGATGAGAGGCTGTCCGGCGACTACCTGTTCCCCGGGGGCGGTGCGGATTTCCCACACCCTTCCCTCGACGGGCGAGGCGAGCGGTGCGTTCTCCGCCACCGCCAATGCTTCGCGCTCTCGTGAAACCACTCCTTGAAAGCGGACGATGCGAGCCTGGTGGCGCACAATGTCCGCAGTGATCAGTTCGATTGCTTCCCCGATCTCGTCCAGCCGCTGGGCGGAGCGTGGTTGATCGTTGTAGCTGTCGCCGAGATAGCCACCATCGCGAAGCGCTTCGAATTCGACCACCAGGGCATTGCGTTCCGCCCGCGCCCCGTCCCCGGCCGCCTCGGCAACCATTGCGTCGCGGTGCGCAGCGTTCATCGCGGCCGTCGACGATATGCCGCTCTGGGCGAGTTCGCGTTGTCGCTCGCGCGCATCTTTCGCGTTCGCGCTGATCGCCGCCGCCGCGGCGATGCGCGCGTTCGCCTCGTCAATCCGGGCACTCACCTGAAGCATCCGGTTTTGGCGAAATTCCTCGAGTTGCACGGCGAGTTTGGCGCGGAGCTTCTTGAGCTCCTTCAGCTTCGCAGCCAAAGCGGCACGTTCCTCGCGCGCGTCGCTCAATCTGGCGGTCGCGTCTTCAAACCTGTGCCGGTCGGCCCGCGGATTGGCAATTTCCACGACCGGACTTCCCGCCGAAACCGGGCTTCCCGGCTGAAGTCTCGACAAGTTCCATCCGACAACCCCGTTGATGGGCGCGCGCATCGTAACCAGGCGCGCGTTTACCACGGCTTCCACGCTGGATACCTGGGCGAGACGCTTGGCGGGCATCCAGCCGACGACGGCCAACAGTGCAAGTCCGACGATGCTTTTCGTCAACCTTGGCATCCAGCGCGTCCTGGCTGAAGCACCCGGAGCCTGCTCCGGGTCAGACATGGTCCCCGAGGCGGGGGTCTCGGTCCGGGCTTCCAGGTGGTCGCGGAGCATCGATTGCAGAGCCGAGGCATCGCTCGCCCCCGCACTGTCGCGTGAAAAAGATTCGCCGCCTTGGACAGTGCGGCATATCCTGACCGCACCCAATTGCGCGTTCTGTTCATCATGCTCTGCGCTGGTCGAACGCGCCATGTCCCCTCCCCGATCTGCTGCGTGTGCGGCAATGCCCTTTCGCGGCCGTCGGCGCCCGCTCAGGTAATGGGGCATATTTTGGGAGGTAAATGTTTGCGCTTTGTTAAGCTTGAAGCTTCGACTTTTCGGATGGCAAATTTTTGGTTAACGCATAGCGCAAATCTCCGCCCGTCGCTGAGCGACGGGAACGCGTGTCGGGCCAGTCCCGCCGATTGAGGGCCACCGCGCTCCGGTCAAGATCAGACCGTGAGATGCGCGCGGACGTCGGCCCGGTCGAGCGATGCAGCGTCGCCCGAATGGACCACTGCGCCCCGATCCATGACATAGACGTAGTCCGCCAGTTCTCGGCAGAAATCGAGGTACTGCTCGACGAGAAGGATCGCGATTCCCTGACTGTCGCGCAGGAAGCGTATCGCCCGGCCGATATCCTTGATGATGGACGGTTGAATGCCTTCCGTCGGCTCGTCGAGAAGCAGAAGTTGCGGGCGTGTGACCAATGCCCGGCCGATGGCCAATTGCTGCTGCTGGCCGCCGGAAAGATCGCCGCCCCTGCGCCCGAGCATGTCTTTCAGTACCGGGAAGAGTTCGAAGATGTAATTCGGCACCACGCGTTCGGAGCGTTTGAGACCAGCATAGCCTGTCTCGAGATTTTCCCGCACAGTGAGGAGAGGGAATATCTCCCTGCCTTGTGGAACGTACCCGATTCCGCCGCGCCCGCGATCATGGGACGGCATTTTTCCAAGCGTTCTCCCGTCAAGGCGTATCGCTCCATTCGAGGGAGCCTGATGCCCGACAATGGCACGCAGCAGCGATGTTTTCCCGACGCCATTGCGCCCGAGGAGGCAGGTGATCGCGCCAGGCGCAACGTCAAGCGAAACGCCCCGCAGTGCCTGTGCTGCCCCATAGTGAAGGGAGAGGTTTTCGATCGTCAGCATGACAGCAACCTAGCGCCCCAGATAGACTTCCACGACGCGCGGATCAGACGAGACATGTTCGAGTGTCCCGTCGGACAGGACGGAGCCCTCGTGAAGGCATGTCACGCGAACGTCCAGCTCCCGTACGAAGCCCATATCATGCTCTATCACGACCACGGAGTGACCCTCGGCAATGTCGCGCAACAGCCGCGCCGTTTCTTCGGTCTCCGCATCCGTCATTCCGGCGACCGGCTCATCGACGAGAAGCAGCATCGGGTTCTGGGCAAGCAGCATGCCGATTTCCAACCACTGCTTTTGGCCATGCGAGAGGCTGGACGCCATCTGGCCGCGCAGATGCGCGAGTCGGGTAACGTCCAGCACCTCTCGTATGCGGCCTTCCCCCGTCCGCGAGCTGTTGTGAAAGAGCATCGGTAGGACACCCCGAGGCCCGGACAGCGCCAGTGCAATATTGTCCTCGACCGTATGGCTTTCGAACACCGTCGGCTTCTGGAACTTGCGGCCGATACCCATCATCGCAATGTCCGCCTCGTCATGCTTTGTCAGGTCGTTCGAACCGTCGAATATGACGTCGCCCGCGTCTGGCCGCGTCTTGCCGGTGACGATGTCCATCATCGTCGTCTTGCCGGCGCCGTTCGGTCCGATGATCGCCCGCATCTCGCCGTGGTTGAGAACGAAGGAAAGGTTGTTGATCGCCTTGAAGCCGTCAAAGGAAACGGAGACGCCGTCCAGATACAGGAGCGAATTGGTGACATCCGTGGATACAGTGGTCATGCGTTCTGCTCCCGGACGGCGTCCGCCCGAACCTTGGCGTCGGTCGCGCGCGAACGTTTCGGCCAATGTCGGGAGATCATGCCGACAATCCCTTTCGGCATGAAAAGCGTGACCGCGACGAACAGACCACCAAGGGCGAACAACCACAGTTCGGGCAGCGCGCCGGTGAACCAGCTCTTGCCAGCGTTTACGACCAGCGCGCCGACGATCGGGCCGATGATCGTTCCGCGTCCGCCGACCGCCGTCCAGACGACCAGCTCGATGGAATTGGCCGGCGCGAACTCGCCCGGATTGATGATGCCGACCTGGGGCACGTATAGGGCGCCGGCGACGCCCGCCATCATCGCGGAGACAGTGAATGCGAATAGCTTCACCCTCTCCGGACGGTAACCGAGAAACCGTGTGCGTGCCTCCGCATCGCGCACGGCGATCATCAGCTTGCCGAAATGCGAGCCGGTGATTGCGGCAGTGATCAGCACGCCCAGCGCTAGGGTAACAGCGCTTGCGGCAAAAAGAGCCGCCCGCGTCTCGTCGGCCTGGACCGAGACACCCAGAATATCCTTGAAGTCGGTCAGGCCATTGTTGCCGCCAAATCCCATGTCGTTTCGGAAGAAGGCAAGCATCAGCGCATAGGTCATCGCTTGGGTGATGATCGACAGATAAACTCCGGTCACGCGGCTACGGAAGGCGAACCAACCGAAGGCGAAGGCAAGCAGACCGGGAACCGCAACGACCATGAGAGCGGCGAACCAGAACTGGTCGAAACCGTGCCAGTACCAGGGCAGCTCCTTCCAGTTCAGGAAGACCATGAAATCCGGCAGTTCCGGATGGCCGTAAACGCCGCGCGAGCCGATCTGGCGCATCAGATACATGCCCATTGCGTAACCGCCGAGCGCGAAGAACGCGCCATGTCCGAGCGAAAGTATCCCGCAAAAGCCCCATACGAGATCAAGCGCCAATGCCAGCAGCGCATAATTCAGATACTTGCCGAGCAACGCCACCGCATAGTTCGGGACGTGAAGAGGGTGGGACGGCGCGAAGAGGAGGTTGGCGACCGGAACGAAGATTGCCACGGAAAGAATGAGCGCGAGCGTGACTGCGATCCGGCGATCCAGCCCGCCCTGAAGGAAGCGGGCCGCGATCATGCTTCCACCGCCCGGCCGCGCAGCGCGAAGAGGCCGCGCGGTCGCTTCTGGATAAAGAAGATGATGAGTACGAGAATTAATATCTTGCCGAGCACCGCTCCGGCGTAGGGTTCGAGCAGCTTGTTGACGACGCCGAGCGACATCGCCCCGACCAGCGTGCCCCAGAGATTGCCGACACCCCCGAACACGACCACGAGGAACGAGTCGATGATGTAGGACTGGCCGAGATTTGGCGAGACGTTGTCGATCTGGGACAGCGCCACGCCGGCAATGCCCGCCACGCCGGAGCCAAGCGCGAATGTCATCGCGTCGATCCAGGGCGCGCGGATTCCCATGGCAGAGGCCATCCGGCGGTTCTGCGTGACCGCGCGCATCTGCAAGCCGAGCATCGTCCGGTTCATCGCCCACAGGAGGACGGCGAACACCGCCATCGCGAATAACAGGATGTAGAGACGGTTCCAGGTAATCATCATTTGGCCCAGTTCGAACGCGCCGGACATCCAGGAAGGATTAGAAACCTCGCGATTGGATGGGCCGAAAATCGAGCGTACGGCCTGCTGGAGGATCAGCGAGACCCCCCATGTCGCGAGAAGCGTCTCGAGCGGGCGACCGTAGAGGAACCGGATCACGCCCCGCTCGATCAGCATACCGACGAGGGCAGCCGCGAGAAATGCCAGCGGCAGTGCGATCGGCAGCGACCAGTCGAGTAGACCAGGCGCGGACCGGCGGATCACTTCCTGAACGGCGAAGGTCGTGTAGGCACCGATCATTACCATCTCGCCATGGGCCATATTGATGACGCCCATGACTCCGAAGGTGATGGCAAGACCGATGGCCGCCAGAAGCAGGACCGAACCCAGCGAGAGGCCATACCAGAAATTCTGAGCTATCGACCAGCGGGCGAGTGACCCCTCGATCCGTTCCATAGCCGCCGCAGCCTGCAGCTCCAGTGCCCCGGTCGCGCCGGTCCTGAACTGCGAGAGCAAGCCGAGCGCCTCGCGCGTGCCCAGCGCCGCTACCGCTCCGACAGCTTCGGATTTTTCAGCATTGGAGCGATCCGACAGCAGGAGCGATGCAGCGCGGGCGACCTCCATTCCGCGCCTGACATCGGCATTGGTTTCCCGTTCCAGCGCGGCCTCCACCGCTTCGAGCGCATCGGGATCGGGGTTGGCGAAAAGCGTTTCGGCGGCGCGCATGCGCACGGCGGGGTCGGCGGCGGTCAGCGTCAACGCCCCGATCGCATCGCGAACCGTGCGGCGAAGACGATTGTTGACGCGGATCTTCTTCAAAGAGGCCCCGCCAGCCTCGCCCGCGGTGTCGCCATTCACCGGATCGATCAGACGCACGGAAGCGGCCGATCCCCGCACGATGAAGACACCGCCGTCCGCCTCCCGCACCTTCAGGTCGCCCTCGCCCAGGGCCGCAAGCACGCGCGTTGCCCGCGGATCGCCGAGGACGACAAGCGCGTCGATGACTGCGCCAATCTGCTGGAATCCCTCGGCGGTCGCGAAGCCGGCCACGGCGCCGCGAAGCGCCTCGTCGTCCTGCGCGCGTGCCGAGAGGCCGGAAAGAACGAGAAAAACGAGGCAAGCAATGAAAGACGCTATCCGTCGCATCAGCAACCGCTCACTGTTCGAAAATCGCGGGAAGGAGGCAGGGCTGCGGGCGGCGCGGAACCGCCCGCAGCTATCGGCCAAAGCCACTCAGTTGCCCACTTGGGCCGTGCCGAGACATCTGTTCGTCTCGGTGTTGAAGTTGCCGCATTTGAGATCGACCCAGTCCGCCTTGAGCGGTTTGGATTCCGGCAGGTAGTCCGACCAGGCGTCGCCCGGCACCAGCCCCCCGGTTTCCCAGACCGTCTCGAACTGACCATCGTCCTGGATTTCGCCCACCAGAACGGGCTTGGTGATATGGTGGTTGGCGAGCATGACCGACGTGCCACCGGTGAGGTTTGGCGCCTCGGTGCCCGGCAACGCTTCGATTACCGCGTCCGCATCGGTCGTCCCGGCGGCCTGGACCGCCTTCACCCACATGTTGAAGCCGATGTAGTGGGCCTCCATGGGATCGTTCGTCACCCGGTTCTCGTCGCCGATGAAAGCATGCCAGGTGTCGATGAACTCGGCGTTGGCCTCGCTTTCTGCGGACATGAAGTAGTTCCATGCCGCGAGATGGCCGACAAGCGGCTCGGTATCGAGACCGGCCAGTTCCTCCTCGCCGACCGAGAAGGCGACCACGGGTATGTCCTCGGCCTTGACGCCCTGATTTGCAAGTTCCTTGTAGAACGGAACGTTGGCGTCGCCATTGATGGTGGAGACGACAGCCGTCTTCTTCCCGGCGGCGCCGAATGTCTTCACATCAGACACGATCGTCTGCCAGTCGGAATGGCCGAACGGCGTGTAGTTGATCATGATGTCCTCGGGCGCGACGCCCTTCGACTTGAGATAGGCTTCGAGGATCTTGTTGGTCGTGCGCGGATAGACATAGTCCGTTCCGGCAAGCACCCAGCGCTCGACACCTTCCTCTTCCATCAGATAGTCGACGGCGGGGATCGCCTGCTGGTTCGGCGCGGCGCCCGTATAAAATACGTTACGCTGGCTTTCCTCGCCCTCGTACTGGACAGGATAGAACAGGATCGAGTTCAGTTCCTCGAAGACCGGAAGAACGGACTTGCGCGAAACGGAGGTCCATGCGCCGAATACGGCGGCCACTTTCTCCGCCTCTATCAGTTCTCGCGCTTTCTCGGCGAAAAGCGGCCAGTCGGACGCGGGATCGACAACCACCGGCTCGAGTTTCCTGCCGAGCAAGCCGCCCTTCTTGTTTTGCTCCTCGATGAGCATCAACATCGCATCCTTGAGCGTCGTCTCGGAGATCGCCATCGTGCCGGAGAGGGAATGGAGAATACCGACCTTGATGGGTTCCTCCTGCGCGCTGACAGGCGTCATCGCAGTCGCGGCCGCAAGTGCAGCGAGAGCTGCAATGGATATCGTGCGTTTGGGGAATTTCATGAAGCCCTCCTGTGGCATTTCCTTTGCACTGCAGCATGAGAAAAGCACGTGCCGTGCCAGCCGGGGCGAGACCTTGGCACGAGGAGGGAACGTCGCGTATTTTCAATGTCTTGACTCGCGACGCTAGTGGCAGGATCGATGCGCCGCATCCATGTGCACCGCAACGCAATTAGGCACCACGGCGTTCAAAACGGCTAATTTTTAGACGCAAAATATTTTTGCTTAATTATTAATCATACTGACGAGCCGAGGCGACGCCGGCTGCTTCGGTCAGTTGTTGCGGCACGCCGCACAGGTCCCGCGAAGTTCTACCGTCGACCTCGTCAACGCAAAGCCGGTTCCCGAGGCGAGTGCGCCGAGTTCGCGTCCCAATTTCTCGTCGGCGATCTCGGACACATGCCCGCACGTCTCGCAGATGGCGAACGCCATTGTTTCATGGGACTCGCATTCGGGATGGCTGCAGGCGACGAAAGCATTGAGGCTTTCGAGTCTGTGTACCATGCCGAACTCGACCAGCTTCTCCAACGCACGGTAGACCTGCAGCGGCGCCCGGAAGCCTTCGTCCCGGAGCCGGTCGAGTATGGTATACGCGCTGAGCGGCGCGTCAGAGCCCGACAGCGTGTCGAAGACCAGGGTCTGGTTCCTGGTCAAATCGGGATGGGAATCGACTTGGCCGCTCATTTCCCGGCTGCTCCTCTTTCAGACATTGGAGTGCTATTTTTCTTGACCGACGCCAGACGAGCGAGAGGCGTGAGGCTCGCCACGAACAGGCCCAGAGCCGCGACCACGATGCTCGGCCCCGACGGCGTGTCCCATTCCAGAGAGCCGAACAGACCGCCGGCGACCGACAGCGCTCCGAATACCGCCGCGAGCACCGCCATATGCTCGGGTCCGCGCACGAAACGCCTCGCGGCAGCAGCAGGTATGATCAGCATCGCGGTGATAAGGAGCACCCCGACAATCTTCAGCGCGATGGCGATAACGACCGCCATCAGCAGCATGAACACCACGTCGGCACGGTCCGGGTTCATCCCCTCCGCTTCGGCCAGTTCCCGGCTAACCGTCGCCGCGAAGAGCGGATGCCAGATCATCGCCAACACAGCGATGACGAGCGAGCCGCCCAGATAGATCACAAGGATGTCGGCCCGGGAGACCGCCAGGATGTCGCCGAACAGAAGGCCCATCAGGTCGATCCGCACCCAAGTCATGAAGGCAAGCACGACGAGCCCCAGCGCCAGCGCTGAATGGGATAGAAGGCCCAGCAGCGCATCCGATGACAGCGTCGCCCGCCGCTGCAGGGCCACGAGCGCAAGCGACACGCAAACCGAAACCGCAAAGACCGCCAGCGTCGTGTCGACTTCGAAGAGAAACGCCAGCGCCACCCCGAGCAGCGCCGCATGAGAGAGCGTGTCGCCGAAATAGGCGAGACGCCGCCAGACAACGAAACATCCAAGCGGGCCGGCAACCAGTGCCACCCCGACGCCCGCAACCAATGCGCGGATGAAGAAGTCATCAAGCATCGCCGGCTCCCGTCGCGTCATGGCGACCTCGATCCCGATCCTCCCCCTGATGCTGACCGTCGCCGGGATGGCAGTGATCGGTGATCGTGCCGTCGGCGTGGCGTACCCTGCCATCGGGGAGATGGGTATGGTCGTGCTGGTGCTCGTAGACGGCCAGTGCCGGGCCGTCGCGCGCGCCGAACAGCTGCTTGTAGGCGTCGCTCGATGCCACCGCCGTCGGCGTGCCCTCACAACAGACGTGGCCGTTCAAGCAGATGACCCGATCGGTCGCAGCCATCACCACATGAAGATCGTGGGAAATCAGAAGCACTCCGCAACGCAGTTCATCGCGGAGGCGGCCAATCAGTTCGTAGAGCGCGATTTCGCTGGAGAAGTCGACGCCCTGCACCGGTTCGTCCAGCACGAGCAGATCCGGTCGGCGGGCGATCGCTCGCGCCAGCATAACCCGCTGGAACTCGCCGCCGGAAAGATTACGCACCTCCGCGCGGCGAAGATGCCCGATCCCGGTGCGGGCAACGGCAGCCTCGATGTCGTCCCGTGCGACCCTCGCGATCAGCCGCAGGAAGCGCTCAACCGACAGGGGCAAGGTCCAGTCGACCGATAACTTCTGCGGCACGTAGCCCACACGCAGTCCATCGCGCCGTCTGGCGATGCCGTGGTCCGGCTTCAAGATCCCGAGAGCCAGCTTCGCGGTCGTGGACTTGCCGGACCCGTTCGGTCCGATCAGCGTGACGATTTCGCCTGGCCGGACCGAAAGATCGACCCCGCGCACGAGCCAGCGCCCATCGCGCCTTATGCCGGCATTGTCGAGAGAGACGAGTGGTTCGGCCGGTTTGAGCATGTTCATTTCGCATCGAGGTGTCTTGCGGCCCGGTATCGCACACGTTATACCATTACACAAATGTGTAATACTATAACATGACGGAAAAATCATGCCCGGTTTACGTACGCTGGTCGCAGCGGTCATCGCCCTTTTCCTCCCTTATGCAACTGCATCCGCAGAGGTGGCGGTCGCCACGTCCATCAAGCCGGTTCACTCCCTTGTCGCTGCGGTCATGGAAGGCGTGGGCACACCCGCCCTGCTCGTCGACGGCGCTGGATCTCCGCACTCGTACAGCCTGAAGCCCTCGCAAGCGGCGGCACTTGAAAATGCCGAAGTCATATTCTGGGTTGGTCCCGCCCTCGAGAGCTTTCTCGCCAAGCCCCTTGCCACGATCGCGGCAGAGGCCCGGGTGACCGAACTGATGGAGGTTGAAGGCCAGACTCTTCTGGGCTTTCGCGAAGGCGGTGAGTTTGAAAGTCATGACGATGCCGAAGGCCCAGAACACAGTGCCAACGATCCGGACATGCATGCAGAGGAGGGCGCCTTCAATCCTCACATCTGGCTCGACCCCAGGAACGCGATCGTGCTCGTCGAACAGATAGAAACCGTGCTTTCCGAGGTCGATCCCGAACAAGCGACCCAATACCAGGCAAATGCCAATAAGATCGTGGCGAAGCTGGAATCGCTCACTGAGGAGATCGGCGAGATGCTGGAGGCGGCCCGCGAAGGTAAATTCATCGTCTTCCACGACGCCTATCGCTACTTCGAGGAGCGCTTCGATATCCATGCGACCGGTTCCGTCACGGTCAGCCCGGAGGTTGCACCTGGTGCGGCGCGCATCGCGGAAATCAAGGGCAGAATCCGCGAAACCGAGACTGTCTGCGTCTTTTCCGAGCCTCAGTTCGAGCCAAAACTCATCGCGACGCTGATCGCGGACACAAACGCCAAATCCGGCGTCCTCGACCCCCTAGGCGCCGGTCTGGCGGATGGACCTGAGCTCTATTTCGAGCTGATGCGAAATATGGCGACCACACTTGTCGACTGCCTGGCAGACCGGGGATAGCGGAGCCCGAGGGTCCGCGATCACGATGTACCGGCCGACCGGCTCCATCAAGTGGGATAGCCCCGAGCCTCCAACACCGCTCCTCGCTATGTACGGACATCGGGCTCGCTGCGCCCGGTGTGCTCACGGATGCCCGCGATGGCCTCTGCGGCGGCGATGACATCGCCGAGCGCCTCTTGCGCGTCGCGGTTCATGCGCGCCGGATCGGTCTCAACCGTTTCCAAATAAACGCGAAGCGTCGCACCGACGGTGCCGGTGCCGGAAAGCCGGAAAACGGCGCGAGACCCATCCGAAAAACCAATCCGAATGCCCTGGCCTTCCGAACGCGAGCCGTCGATCGGGTCGTCATAGGCGAATTCGTCTGCCGCCTCGACTGTCCGTCCCGAAAACGTCTTTCCGGGCAGTTCGGCCAGGCTGTTTCGAAGCACGGTCATCATTCCGCCCGCGCGGTTCGCATCGACGCCCTCATAATCGTGCCGGGAATAGTAATTGCGCCCGTAAGTGCGCCAGTGCTCGTTCATGATCTCGGCGACCGGCTGCTTGCGCGCCGCAAGAATGTTGAGCCACAAAAGAACGGCCCAAAGCCCATCCTTCTCGCGGACATGGTCGGAGCCCGTTCCCGCGCTCTCCTCGCCGCAGAGCGTCGCTTTTCCGGCATCGAGAAGGTTGCCGAAGAATTTCCAGCCGGTCGGCGTCTCGTAGCAATCGAGCCCTTTGGCCTCCGCCACGCGATCGAGGGCCCGGCTCGTCGGCATGGAACGCGCGACTCCCTTCAGTCCGCCGGCGTATCCCGGCGCCAGATGCGCATTGGCGGCCAGCACGGCGAGACTGTCGGACGGGGTCACATAGAGCCCACGCCCAACGACCATGTTGCGGTCGCCGTCGCCGTCGGAGGCCGCGCCGAAATCGGGCGCGTCATCGCCGAACATGGCGTCCATCAAATCCTTCGCCCAGATCGGGTTCGGATCGGGATGGCCGCCGCCGAAATCCGGCAACGGAACCGCGTTCACCACACTCCCGAAAGACGCGCCCAGATCGCCCTCCAGAAGCGCCTTCGCATAGGGGCCCGTCACCGCGTGCATGGCGTCGAACCTGATCGAGAACCCGGATGCGAGAAGCGATCGGATTGCGCCGAAGTCGAACAGCTCGCGCATGAGGGCCGCGTAGTCCGCAACGGGATCCACGATCTCGATCTCCATGCCGGCAAGTTCCGTCACTCCCGGCTTCGATAGATCTACATCTTGGGTTTCGATGATCTCGTAGGAGCTGATCGATTTGGTCGCCTCGAAAATACGGTTGGTGACGTCCTCCGGCGCCGGGCCGCCGTTCGGCGTATTGAACTTGACGCCGAAATCCTCATCAGCGCCGCCGGGATTGTGGCTTGCTGACATGATGATGCCGCCATCGGTCTTGCGCATGCGGATGAGGTTGGAGGCGGCCGGCGTCGACAACAGCGCACTTTGCCCGACAATAATCTTCCGGGCGCCGGACGCGGCGGCCATGCGCAGGATCACCTGCGCGGCACGGTCGTTGAAGTAGCGTCCGTCGCCACCCAAAACGAGCGTCTTCCCGGCGACACCGCCGATCCCCTGCCAGATCGCCTCGATGAAGTTTTCGAGATAATGCGCGCCCATGAAGACCCGCGTCTTCTTTCGCAGGCCAGACGTGCCCGGCTTCTGGTCGTCGATGGGTTCGGATTGAATCGTGATGCGCTGCATGGCCTCTCTCCTATCGTCCGGCCTTCTTCATTATCTCCGCCGTGACGGCGAGACGATCGTCGTCGGCGAATTCGGACGCCTTCAGCGGCAGTCTTCTTCGCCAATTCGGATGCTCCAGCACGGTGCCAGGCAGGTTCGCCTGCTCCTCCAGCCCGAAGATATCCTCGATTTGGGCGGCTGCCAGAACCGAGGAAGTTCTTGCCAGGAAACGATGCATCGCCTCGGCCTTCCCGTCTGAGCTTCCCACAACGGCGTCAAAAGCGGAAACGTCGGCCTGTCGCTGCGCCATTTCGGTTTCCGGGAAAGCGCTTCGCGCGCCGGAGAGCCGGTGACGCCACGCGATATCGGCGCCCTTCCGCCAGCCGCGCCATGTCGGCAGATCGTGCGACCCGAACGAGGCAAGCGCGTGCTCCGCATAATCATCCGGCGGGAGGAATGCTGCCGAATCCTCCCACTCGCGCTCGAACATGGCGACCCGGCACCCGAGGATGCCGGAGGCCTCGAGATCGGCCCGAAGCCCTTCCGGGATATTGCCGAGGTCCTCGCCCACAATGCTGGCGCCGGCACGAGCAGCCTCGATCCGGACAACCGCCAGCATCGCCTTCTTGGGCATGTTCACATATAGACCGGGCAATCCGTCCGGCGACCAAAAGGTCCGCTCAAAGCCGAGAATGTGATCGACCCGCAAGAGCCCGCAGAAGGTCAGTTGCCGGCGAAGCGTTTCGGCGAGAACGGCAAATCCGTCCCGAACCAGCGCCCGCGGCGACAGCGGCGTGACCCCCCACACCTGCCCATCAGGAGAAAACGCGTCGGGCGGTGCGCCAAGCGAAACACCCCGCGCGAACATTGCCGGATCCATCCAGGTCTCTGCGCCGGCCGGGTGCGTGCCCACGGCGAGATCGAGATACAGTCCGTGGCGCATTCCGGCCTCGCACGCGGCGCGATGGGCGTCGGAAAGCTGGGTCTCCGCCTGCCACTGCAGCCAAGCGTGGAAGCGCACATCCTCGGCATGCTTCGCGACGAAACGGCTGACGGCGGGACTTGCGATGTCGCGGTATTCGGCGGGCCAGTCCGGCCAGTAAGGCCCGAACGCGTCGGAAAGCACCTGATGAGCCGAAAAACGCGACATTAGCGCGCCGCGCTCGTGCAGCCACTGCTTGAAGTCGTGTTTCTCGCCGCCTTCGCGCCAGCCGGCGAACCGCTTTTCCTGAGCGGCGCGCTTCGAGACCAGAGCCGTCTCATAGTCGACTAACGGCTTGTCAGAACACACCGGTTCGCCGGTGATCCCGATATGGGAAGTATTGAAATGCCTGCGGCTGGACGGCGCGTAGGGGCTGAAATTGAGCGGATCCAGCGGGAAACCGGAATGGACGGGATTTACGCCGACGAAGGATGCGCCCCGCGAGGCCAGGGCCCGCGCCGCCCGTTCGAGATCGCGATATGTGCCGATGCCGCCCCCATGTTCCGGAAGAAGGCCATAAAGCGGAAGGGTGACGCCCCAGGCGCGGTCCGGGGTTGGCAACCGGTCCGGGACGGCCAGAAGGGTGGTCTCGTGACCGTCCTCGAGCGTCAGCCGATGCCGCCCGACGGGCAGTGCGTCGAGAGCGACTTCGCGTTCGGCGCGCCCTTCGCGGATTTCACCGCTCTCGAGTTCGAGGCGCCATTGACCGGCGTCCCCGCCAGTTGCCGGCAGCCGGAGAGGTTCGCCGTCGCGCACTACGATCCATGCAGCAAGTCTTCGCCGCGCCTCCTCGGCGTCGAGCGCTACCAGTTGCTCGCCCGCCTCTGCGTCGGTCGCCGCACGGAACCCAAGCGCCGCGAGGACCGCCCGCCTGCTCTCGACCGGCGCCTCGCACATACAGCCGGCGCCGTCCTTGAACCGCCAGACCAATCCGG
This sequence comes from Oricola cellulosilytica, assembly GCF_019966575.1. Classification (GTDB taxonomy): domain Bacteria; phylum Pseudomonadota; class Alphaproteobacteria; order Rhizobiales; family Rhizobiaceae; genus Oricola; species Oricola cellulosilytica. The sequence goes on from NZ_JAINFK010000001.1 coordinate 526,451, forward strand.
CCCTCGCGGCAAGGGCATCGATCACTCCGGCGTCTCCAGCACCAGGAGCACGACGGAGTCCGCGGCGACCGAAAGTGTGCCGGATTCGATCTTCGCCGGCTCGCGGTTCGGCTCGGCGGTATCCAGATGCACACACCACTTCTGGCCTTCGGGTGTGCCCGGCACCACCACGTCCGCTTCCGGCCCTGCATTGAACACCGCGAAGAGCGCATATTCGAGAGCCGCGTATGGCGGCGTGCCGGACGCGGTGCGGAGCTCGACGCAAAGGAGCTTCAATTCAGGATCGTTCCAGTCGTCCTCGCGCATGGGATCGCCATCTGCTCTGCGCCAAAACAGGTCTTCCTTCCCGTCCAGCGCCCGTTCCCGGCTGTGCAGGAAGAGCTTTTGCCGCAAAACCGGATGCTTCTTGCGGAACGCGATCAGCCGCCGCGTGAATTGAAGAAACGCGTCATCGGCGCTTTCCCAATCAATCCAGCTCGTCTCGTTGTCCTGGCAATAGGCGTTGTTGTTGCCGCCCTGGGTGTGTCCGACTTCGTCTCCGGCGAGAATCATGGGCGTTCCCTGCGCCAGCAGCAGCGTCGCCATCATGTTGCGCCGCCGGCGCGCGCGCGCAGCGTTCACCGCCTCGTCGCCGGTCTCGCCTTCTTCGCCCATATTGTCGGAGAAGTTCTCGCTGTGGCCGTCGGCGTTCTCCTCGCCGTTCGCCTCGTTGTGTTTCTCGTTATAGGAAACGACGTCCCGCAGCGTGAAACCGTCATGGGCGGCGATGAAGTTGACCGAGGCCGTTGCCGGGCGTCCCGAATGATCGAACTGCAGGGCCGACCCGGTCAACCTGTCGGCAAGATCGGGCGTCATGCCGGGATCGCCGCGCCAGAACCGCCGAATACCGTCGCGGAAACGGTCGTTCCACTCCAGAAAAGGCGGCGGAAAGGCCCCGAGCTGATAGCCGCCCGGCCCAATATCCCACGGTTCGGCGATAAGCTTGGTCCTTGCCAGCGTCGGATCCTGCCGGATGGCGTCGAAGAATGCCGCGCCGCGATCGAAGCCTGCGTCGGTTCGCCCCAGGGTCGAACATAGATCGAAGCGAAACCCGTCGACATGCATGATTTCGGCCCAATACCGCAGGGAGTCCATGACCATCCGCAGAACCATGGGATGATCGACATTCAGCGTGTTTCCGGTGCCCGTATCGTTGATATAGAAACGCGGGTCCTCCGCGAGCCGGTAATAGCTGCGATTGTCAAGCCCGCGGAAAGCAAGGGTCGGGCCGAGTTCGCTGCCTTCGCATGTGTGGTTGTAGACCACGTCCATCAGCACTTCGATGCCGGCGGCGTGAAATCTGGCGACCATCGCCTGAAATTCGGCGATATCACCCTCGTGCAGATAACGCGGGTCAGGCGCAAAGAAGCCCAGTGTCTGGTATCCCCAATAGTTCGTCAGACCCTTTTCGACAAGAAACCGGTCGTTGAGAAAGGCCTGGGACGGAAGCAACTCGATCGCGGTGATGCCAAGCTTGACGAGATGGTCCAGCATCGGCTCCGACGATAGACCGAGGAACGTTCCTTGCGGGGCGGCGTCGGGATGGCGCATCGTCATACCCTTCACATGCGCCTCATAGATCACGGTGTCCGCGATCGCCCTATCGGGGGATACACCTTCGCCCCAGGAAAAGGCGGGATCAACGACCACCGACTTTGGCATGCAGGGTGCGCTATCGCGCGTGTCGAAACTGAGGTCGCCGCGCTTGGAAGCGACGTCATAGCCCATCAGAGCGTCCGACCAGTCGGGATGGCCGGTGAGCCGCTTTGCATAGGGGTCGATCAGCAGCTTGTTCGGGTTGAATCGGTGACCCTCGGCCGGCTGATAGGGCCCGTGGGCGCGGTAACCGTACAACTGTCCCGGACGGAGACCGGGAACATATCCGTGCCACACGTCGCCGTCGCGCTCGGGCAGGTCGATCCGCGCGACTTCCTTTTCACCCTGGTCGTCGAAGAGGCAAAGTGTCATTCGGTGCGCATGTTCGGAGAACACCGCGAAGTTGACGCCGTCGCCATCGAAGGTCGCGCCGACGGGCGCCGCCCTGCCGGCGGCGATCTCGAACTCGTTTGTCATTCAACTGATCCGATTTTTTCGTAGAGCGCGGCATATCGGGGTGCGGAAGCTCCCCAGCCGACATGCTGTTTCATAGCCTTGCGCTGCATCCGGCTCCACACCTTTCTTTGGGCGAAAAGGTCGCACAGACGCGTCATCGCGCCGGTCAGTTCCTGGGCCGTCACGGGATAAAACTGGATGCCTGTTGCGACACCCGCCGAGAGTGCCGCATCGTTTGCATTGATGACCGTGTCGGCCAGTCCGCCGGTCAGCGCCACCACCGGAACGGTTCCGTAACGAAGGCCGTAAAGCTGGGTCAGTCCGCAAGGCTCGAACCGCGAGGGGATGACGATCGCATCGCCGCCGCCGATCATGCGATGCGAAAGCGCCTCGTCATAGCCGATCCGCACACCGACATTGGGGTAATCCCTGGCGGCCTCGAGCCAGGCCGTCTCCAGTGCCTTGTCGCCTGATCCGAGAAGCGCCAGCCTGCCGCCACGGCCGCAGTAGGCGGGCAGCGCCTCTAGAAGCAGATCGAGGCCCTTTTGTTCGGTCAGGCGCGAGACGACCACCGCCAGCGGCCCGTCACCGGGCGGCAGATCAAATTCTTCGGCAAGTGCGAGCGTATTGGCGGCCTTGCGCTTCGGCGTTCTGTAGCCGGCTATCTCCTTGTCGGTCTCGGGGTTCCAGACAGTTTCGTCGATGCCGTTCAGTATCCCGACCAGATCGGCCGCACGCGCGCGCAGCACGCCATCCAGCCCCATGCCGAATTGCGGGCGCATGAGTTCGCGGGCGTAGGTCGGACTGACCGTGGAAAGCATATCGGCATAGACCAGCCCGGCCTTTAGCGCGTTGATCTTGCCGTAATATTCGAAGCCTTCGTGGGTGAAGCCCCACTCGGGAAGATTCAAGGCTTCGAGTTTCTCCGCAGGTGCAAGTCCGTGAAAGGCGATGTTGTGGACCGTCAGCAAGGTCGCCACCTCTCCGGTGGCTCCCAGGGCGCGCAGATAGACGGGAACAAGCGCCGCCTGCCAGTCATGCAGGTGCAGCACCTCTGGTTTCCATCCCGCCGCCCCGTCAACCGCAATTTCCGCCGCGACCCGGCTCAGCGCCGCGAAACGCTCCGGATTGTCGGGCCAGTCGAGACCGTCCGGCCCGAGATAGATCGAGCCGGGACGGTCAAAGAGATGCGGCGCGTCCAGGACAAGCATGTCGAGGCCGCGCGTCTTTCCGGCAAGAACCCGCGCCGGGCCGCCCATCAGGTCGGCATCGTGCCAGACCTCCGTCACCCGTTTCAACGCCTTCATGACCGCGGGATATCCGGGCAGCAGCGTGCGCATGTGCCACCCTTCGGCGGCAAGAGCGGAAGGCAGGGCTCCGGCGACATCGGCAAGCCCGCCTGTCTTGACGAGCGGGGCGCACTCCGACGCCACCGACAGGACCTTCCTCATCCGGCTTCTCTCCGGTCAAGCATGTCCTGGGTGATGAGGGTCACTCCCCCTTCGGTCACGCGGAACCATTTCGCATCTTCCTCGGGGTCCTCGCCCACGACGAGGCGCTCGGGAATCTGCACCCCGCGATCGATCACGACATTCTTCAACCGGGCGTGGCGGCCGACATTCACATAGGGCAGCAGCACCGCGCCCTCGAGCGAGGCGTAGGAGTTGGTGTGCACCTGTGTGAACAGCAGCGAATCGCGGATGGATGTTCCCGAGATGATGCATCCGCCCGACACCAGGCTCGATACCGCGGTGCCGCGCCGGTCCTCCTCGTCGTGCACGAATTTCGCCGGCGGCACGCTTTCCGAATAGGTCCAGATCGGCCATTGCCGGTCCCAGAGATCGAGTTCGGGGGTAAAGTCGCACAGATCTATGTTGGCCTTCCAGAAGGCGTCCACGGTTCCCACGTCGCGCCAGTAAACCGGGGCATCCGGGGAATGTCGCACGCAGCTGTCGGAGAAACGATGCGCTACAGCCTTCCCGTTCCGCACGATCAAGGGAATTATATCTCCGCCGAAATCGTGTTTCGAATTCGGGTCTTCCGCGTCGTCGATGAGCAACTGGCGAAGGAACGGCCATGAGAAAACATAGATTCCCATCGACGCCAGCGTGACGTTCGGATCGTCGGGCGTGCCGGGTGGATCCTTCGGCTTTTCGAGAAAGCTGGTTATCCGGCTCGACTTGTCGATCGCCATCACCCCGAAGGCGGAGGCCTCCTCGCGCGGTACGGTGAGACAACCGACGGTGACGTCCGCACCGCTTTCGACATGCTGACGCAGCATGACTTCGTAATCCATCTTGTAGATATGATCACCCGCCAGGATGAGGACGAAATCGACATCATAACTGTCGACAATGTCGATGTTCTGCGTAACCGCGTCAGCCGTCCCCATGTACCACTTGTTCTCGGCTACCCTTTGCGAGGCCGGCAGAATGTCGAGATATTCGTTGCGCTCGGCGCGGAAGAAGCTCCATCCGCGCTGACAATGGCGGATCAGCGAGTGCGCCTTGTACTGGGTAGCAATCGCCATCTTGCGAATACCGGAATTGAGCGCGTTCGACAGGGCGAAATCGATGATGCGTGTCTTTCCGCCGAAATACACGGCGGGCTTGGCGCGTTTGTCGGTCAACTCCATCAACCGGCTGCCGCGCCCCCCCGCCAGCACGAAGGCCATGCTTCGGCTGGAGAGCCTCGTTACGGGCGTATTCATCAGTCCTCCCTGCGTGTTGTCAGTCCTCGTATGTCAGAATGATCGTGGACAATGGCGGCAACGTCACTCGTGCCGATGCCGGCTGCCCGTGGCTCTCCTCCTGCCTTGCAATAATGCCGCCCATATTGCCGCGGTTCCCGCCGCCATAGATTTCGGCATCGCTGTTGATCGCCTCGCGCCAGCGGCCCGGGCTCGGCAAGCCGCACAGCCAGTCGCGCCGTTCCACCGGCGTGAAATTGCAGATCACAACAGCCGGCTGGTCCTGCGGCCCGCCACGCCTGATCCATGCATAGACCGAGTTCTCGGCATCGTTCGCCTCGATCCACTGAAACCCGTCGGCGTCGCAATCCTTGACGTGCAGGGCCGGCGTCGCCCGGTAAAGGGTATTGAGATCGCGAACATAACGCTGAATCCCCTTGTGTGCCGGCCGTTCGGCGATTTCCCAAGGGACTTCACCCGACTGTTGCCATTCCCCAGGCTGGGCGAATTCACACCCCATGAAAAGAAGCTTCTTTCCCGGATGGCCCCACATGAACCCGTAATAGGCGCGCAGATTGGCAAAGCGTTCCCAGTCGTTACCCGGCATACGGTCGAGCATCGAACCCTTGCCGTGAACGACCTCGTCGTGGCTGATCGGCAGAATGAAATTCTCCGAAAACGCGTAATGGAGGCCGAACGTCATCTGATGATGATGATGCTTGCGGTAAACCGGCTCGCGCTGAATATAATTCAGCGTGTCGTTCATCCAGCCCATGTTCCATTTGTAGCCGAAGCCCAGGCCGCCCGTGTCGACGGGGCGCGAAACGCCCGGAAAGCTCGTACTTTCCTCGGCCACGGTCATGATACCGCCCACCTCCCCATAAACGGTCGTGTTCATGCGCTGGAGCATGGAGATGGCTTCGAGATTCTCACGCCCGCCATGGATGTTGGGCACCCATTCGCCTTCCTTGCGCGAATAGTCGCGGTAGAGCATCGAAGCGACCGCATCCACCCGGAGGCCATCGACGTGGTACTCCTCGAGCCAGTAGAGCGCGTTGGAGATCAGGTAGTTGGAGACCTCGACGCGTCCGTAATTGTAGATCAGCGTGTTCCAGTCCTGATGGAAACCCTCGCGCGGATCGGCGTGCTCGTAGAGCGCCGTTCCGTCGAACCGGGCGAGACCGTGAACGTCCGAGGGGAAATGGCCCGGAACCCAATCCAGAAGGACACCAATGCCGCGCTTGTGCGCCGCCTCGACCAGATCGCGGAACTCATGAGGCGGTCCGTGGCGGATGGTCGGCGCGTAGAGCCCCACAGGCTGATAGCCCCAGGAGCCGTCGAACGGATGCTCGCTGAGCGGCAGGAACTCGATGTGCGTGAAGCCCATTTCGTCGACATAGTCGACAAGATCCTCGGCCGCCTCCTTGTAGGAAAGCATGCGCCCACCCTCCTCGTGGCGCCGCCTCCACGAGCCGAGATGAACTTCGTAGACGGATATCGGCGCGGTTCTGGCGTTGCGGCCCCTGCGCTCCTCCATCCACTTGGCGTCCTTCCAGCCATAGCCGGATATGTCGCGGACGATGGAGGCCGTTTCGGGCGGGTGTTGCGAACCGAAGCCGACCGGATCGGCCTTGAGCGGCAACAAGCCATCCGGTCCAACGATCTCGTATTTGTAGGCGGCGCCCTCGCCGACACCCGGCAGGAATATCTCCCACACGCCTGTCGATCCCCTGCGGCGCATGACATGCCTGCGCCCGTCCCAGGAATTGAAGTCGCCTACCACGGAGACCCGCCTTGCGTTGGGCGCCCAGACCGCGAAATGGGTCCCGCGGGTTCCTTCGTGTTCGATCACATGGGCGCCGAGGGCGGTCCACAACCGGCGATGCGTGCCTTCGCCGATCAGGTACTCATCCACCTCGCCTATGACCGGGCCGAAGCGATATGGGTCATCGTAGGTGTGGGCGTCGCCACCGGATCTGCTTCGCAGGCGATAGGGTCCCTCGGGTATTTCGCCGGAAAATATCTCGGGCTCCTCCGCAAGCGGGGCAAGATCGAACGCCTTTCCGCCGACGAGAGCGCTCAGGCTTCCGGCGCCCGGAGCGAAGGCCACCACGACCGTCTTCTTGCCGATGCGCCGCGGCCCCAGAACCGAGAACAGATCGTCGTGTTCGCCCTGCGCGATCCGGTGCGCAGTTTGCGGGGAGACGACCTCCTTGCTCGGCATTTTCTGGGCTCTCATTCCGGCAAGCGTATTATCCCCGGGAGGAATAGCAACCGGATTTCTCGTTTCCGGCAGCTCGGCGTCAAAGCGCCGAACGTGCCATCCAGATGTCGTTCATGTATCCGCGGATCGTCCGGTCCGAGGAGAACCAGCCGCTTCTTGCGGTATTAAGCGCTGCCTTTTGGTTCCACTCGTCCCGGTTGCGGTAGGCCGCGTCGACCTCGCGCTGCTTGTCGTAATAGGACGAGAAATCGGAGCAGACGAGGAAGTAGTCGGCGCCGCGAAGGTTCTGCGCGATGTCGCGATAACGTTCGGGATCGTCCATCGTGAAGACGCCGTCTTCGATGTCGCCTATGGCCCGGGCCAGTTCCGGACTTTCGGCGATCGCCTTTTCCGCGTGGTTCGCGACGGTGCGGCGGGCGACGACTTCCGGCGCCGTCATGCCGAACAGGAAGAAGTTCTCGGCGCCCACCCGCTCGCGGATTTCGACGTTGGCGCCGTCGAGCGTGCCGATCGTCAGCGCGCCGTTAAGCGCGAACTTCATGTTGCCGGTGCCGGACGCCTCCTTGCCCGCCGTTGATATCTGCTCGGACAGATCGGCGGCCGGGATCAGCCGCTCCGCCAGCGAGACATTGTAGTTGGGAAGATAGACGATCTTCAGGAAGCGGCTGGTGACCGGATCGTCGTTCACCATCCGGGCGACGTCATTGACCAGGTGGATGATCTTCTTGGCAAAGACGTAGCCGGGCGCGGCCTTGCCCGCGAAAATCTTTACCCGCGGAGTCCAGTCGCGGTCCGGATTCTCCTGGATGGCGCGCCAGTATGCGATCGTCTCCAGGATGTTCAGGTGCTGGCGCTTGTATTCGTGAATGCGCTTGATCTGGATGTCGAACATCGCATCGGGATCGATCTCGACCCCTTCGGTCTCGCGGACGAAGCGCGCGAGCTCACGCTTGTTGCTCGCCTTCGCCTCGGCGAAGGCCTCGCGGAACCCGTTGTCCTCGATATGCGATTCCAGTTCGGAGAGCCGCTCGAGATCATCGACCCAGCCATTGCCGATCGTGTCGTCGATGAGACGGCTCAGACCCGGGTTGGAGGAGAGCAGCCAACGGCGCGGCGTGACGCCGTTGGTCTGGTTGACGATGCGGTCGGGATGCAGCCGGTTTAGTTCGGCGAACACGGTCTCCTTCATAAGACCGGTATGGAGCGCCGACACGCCGTTCACCTTGTGGGCCATCATGAAGGACAATTCGCCCATCTTGACCTCGCCGTCCTCGATCGCCGTTACCTTGCGGCCGGGGTTGGCCTTGGCATGCGCCTGGTCAATGCGCTCGATCAATTGCATGTGGCGGGGCAGGAGCGAGGCCATCAACTCCTCCGGCCAGCGTTCCAGCGCCTCGGGCATGAGCGTATGGTTGGTGTAGGACAGACAGCCGCGCGCAGCCTGTTCCGCGTCTTCGAAAGGCAGGCCCTTCTCGTCATGAAGCAGGCGCACCAGCTCCGGCCCGGCGATCGCCGGATGGGTGTCGTTTAACTGGATCGCCACCTTTTCCGGCATTGCGCGCAGATCGTCATGTTCGCTCAGGTAGCGGCGCACGACGTCCCGCAGCGACGAGGCGGTGAAGAAATATTCCTGCTTGAGTCGCAGCGCCTTGCCCTGCTCTGTGGTGTCGTCGGGGTAGAGAACGCGGGAGATCGTGCGGGCGAGAGCCTCGGGCGCGGCCGCCCCGACATAATCGCCGCGGTTGAAGCTTTCGAGGTCGAAGGCGCGGACCGGCTTCGCCGACCATAACCGCAGCGTATTGGCCCACCGGCCCTGCCAGCCGACGATCGGTGTGTCGTAGGCCGCCGCGACGACCATTTCGTCCGGACGCCACACGGCTCGCCGTCCGCTTTCGTCGACCGAACCGCCAAACCCGATCTCGAACGCCGCTTCAGGGCGCTGGAATTCCCAGGCGTGCGGCTGCAGGAGCCAGTCCTCCGGTTCTTCGACCTGGCGCCCGTCCACGAATGACTGCCGGAACAATCCGTGTTCGTAGCGGATGCCGTACCCATAGGCGGGGCAGCCGATCGTCGACAGGGAATCGAGAAAGCAGGCCGCGAGCCGGCCGAGCCCGCCATTGCCGAGCGCCGCATCGGGTTCGTTCTCCAGCACCTCGGTGAAATCCACACCGAGATCCGCAAATGCGTCGCGTGCGGTCTCGAGCAGGCCCAGATTGACGATCGCGTCCTCCAGCAGGCGTCCGATCAGGAACTCCATCGACAGATAATAGACGCGCTTGTGGCCCCCGGCGTATGTCTTGCGGGTGGCGTCGAACCACGGATCGACGATCCGGTCGCGCACCGCCAGCGAGAGCGCCATCCGCCAGTCCCGTATATGTGCGTGCTCGGGATCCTTGCCGAACGAGTAGGTCAGATGGCGCAGCATGTCTGCGCGCAAGTCGGCGTGTGTCATGGTATGTCCTCCGTCAGGACGGGCGAGCGTGGTGGAAGGATTATGGGCGGCGCGGCACCAATGCGGATTCAACCGATTGTATCGTGTATTACCAGTTCATTCGCAACAAACATTCACTGTTATCAAAAGGTTCCCCGGCGCCATCGCCGCTTCCTGATTCGCACTCCGCACCGGCGCGCTTGCGTTGATGAACCGTCGAACCTACAAGGCGCGAGGTTTCGGAAACGGGAAAAGTGAAAGATGGCCGACAACAACATCCGGTTGCATCACGGGGATCTCTCAGCGGACGCGCTCGCGCGCTACGGCGCCCGGGTCGCGATCGATACGGAGACGCTCGGCCTCAATCCGCATCGCGACCGGCTATGCGTGGTCCAGCTGTCGCCGGGCGACGGAAGCGCGGACGTGATACAAATCGCTCAAGGCCAGACGGATGCGCCGAATCTGGTCAAACTGCTTGGCGATGCCGGCAAGACGAAGATTTTCCATTTCGGACGCTTCGACATCGCCGTGCTCAAACATGCGTTCGGCGTGTCCGCATCTCCGATCTTCTGCACCAAGATCGCCTCGCGGCTGACGCGCACCTACACCGACCGGCACAGCCTGAAGGACCTGACCAGGGAACTGATCGGCATCGATCTTTCCAAGCAGCAGCAATCGTCGGACTGGGCGGCCGAGACGCTGACCGACGCCCAGCTCGAATATGCGGCGTCCGACGTGCTGCACCTGCACGCCCTGATGGACGCCCTCGTGGCGCGGCTCGAGCGGGAAGGCCGCACCGCCATCGCCCGGGCCTGCTTCGAGTTCCTCCCGACGCGAGCCGAACTCGATCTGGCCGGATGGCCGGAAGCCGACATCTTCGCCCATTCCTGATCCGAAACCGGCCCGCGCCATGCAGAAGCCGTTGCTCATCTTCGATTGCGACGGGGTCCTGATCGACTCCGAGGCGATTTATCTCGACGTCGAGTTCGCCTTCCTTGAAGGCAAGGGCGTGCGGGTCGACCGGGAATGGTATGTACGGGAATTTCTCGCGCTGGCGCAGGATTTGTGGCGCGCAAAACTCTCCGATCTCGTCGCTGAGCACACCGGAAACCCGATGAGCGATAACGAATACACCGCGCTCAAGGCGGAGTCCCGGCGGCGCGTGGCCGAGGAAGTCCGGACGATCGCGGGGGTCGAAACACTGCTCGAACGCCTGAAGGCGACCCGATGCGTCGCCTCGAGCACGCAACTGCCGTTCCTCGGTCCCAAGTTGGAGCGGGCGGGCCTCGCGCGGTATTTCGGAGACGGAGTCTACTCGGGCGACATGGTCGAGAACGGAAAACCCGCCCCGGACCTGTTCCAACATGCCGCGTCCGAAATGGGTTACCGGGCGGACGACTGCATCGTGGTCGAGGACAGCGCCAACGGCGTGCGCGGAGGCAAGGCGGCGGGCCATCACGTCATCGGGTTCACCGGCGGGACGCACTGCCTCGGCAACCACGCCGAACTCTTGCGCGGCGCAGGCGCCGACATCGTGGTTTCGAGCCACGTCGAACTCGCCGAATGGCTGGCGGAAAACACCGGGGCCTTCGACGCCCGCTAACGCCGCCTACCTCTCCGGAGGCCGCGCGCCGACGCGGTTGAGCACCTCCTTTGGGATGTCGTAGGCGGCGAACAGGTGGTGATCGCTCTTAAGCCCGAGATAGTCGCGCTGGATGAACATCACCCACGCCCGGTCGGCGGCCTCCTGCAACAATTCCTCGCGGTCTCGGTTCGAGCCCGGCGTGGCGTCGTGCCGGCGGATGGCTTCCAGCGCCTCTTCCAGCTTGCGGCCGATCCGTCCGAGCGCCTCGGCGGTCTCGGCCATTGCCTCGTAGGCAAGCGCATCGAGCCCGGCATTTGCGCCGGAAGCACTGGCGCGGCTGAAGGAACGGGGAGGTCGCAGCGACATGATCCATCCGTGTTGTTTCACGCAATCTGGGAACCGCCCACCTTCCGGTCAACCGAGAGCCGGCGCAAAAACATCTTTGCAGGTGCGCTGGAACGAATGACGGCTCGCGGGGATTGTTTGCAGACCGGACAGGTTCGATCGTTCCCAGTGCCGATCGGGCCTCGCCACCAGCAACGGAGTTCATGTCATGGGTACGAAAACGAGCAAATCCGTCCGCGAGGCGGTCGCGGATCAGAAAGGTATCCAGCAGCAGGTAGACCGGGCCGACGAGCGCAAGTCAGATTCTGACGAAAAGGGGGCGATGCAGGCGGGCGCGCGACGCTATCCCGAACCGCCCTTCCCGCAAGGCCACCAGGAAAAGCCGGGCGCTGAACACGCGCTCGACCCCGAGCCCATGCATGACGCGCCATTCTATATCGGCTCGAAGAAGCTGGACGGAAGGGTCGCGCTTATCACGGGGGGTGATTCAGGTATCGGGCGGGCTGTGGCCGTACTCTTCGCCCGGGAAGGCGCCGACATCGCCATCAGCTATCTCAGCGAGTCCAAAGATGCGGAAGAGACCCGCGAGGCAGTCGAAAGGGAGGGCAAGCGGTGCCTGCTGTTGCCCGGCGACGTTCAAGAGGAGGAGTATTGCCGCAGCGCGGTCGAAAAGACCGTGCAGGAGTTCGGTCAGCTTGACGTTCTCGTCAACAACGCCGCGTTCCAGTATCACGCGTCCGATTTCGAGGATCTCACAACCGATCACTTCGACACGACGATCAAGACGAACCTGTACGGCTATTTCTTCATGTGCAAGGCGGCGGTTCCGCATCTGAAGAACGGTTCCGCCATCATCAACACCGGATCGACCACCGGAATAGACGGGAGCGGCAGGCTCGTCGACTACTCGATGACCAAGGGCGGAATTCACGCTTTCACGAGGGCGCTGTCATCCAATCTCATGGACAAGGGAATCCGCGTCAACGCGGTCGCGCCCGGACCGGTGTGGACACCGCTCAACCCATCGGAACGCCCCAGCGACCAGGTTTCCGAGTTCGGTTCTAAGGCGCCGATGAAGCGGCCCGCGCAGCCGGAGGAAATCGCGCCGGCCTACGTCTTCCTCGCCTCGCCGCACTGCTCCAGCTACATCACCGGAGAGATCCTGCCGATCATCGGCGGCTACTGAGAAAAGAAAAAGGCCGCCGGGAGCTTGCGTCCCGACGGCCTTCCATTTGCAGTCGAGGGCGGTTATTCGCCGTCGCGGTTCTTCAGGGCCGCGCCCAGAATATCGCCCAGCGAAGCGCCGGCGTCGGTGGAACCGAACTGCGCGACGGCTTCCTTTTCCTCGGCGATTTCCAGCGCCTTGATCGAGACGGTAATGCGGCGCGTCTTCTTGTCGAAGGAGATCACGCGGGCATCGACCTTCTGGCCGACCGAGAAACGCTCGGGACGCTGCTCGTCGCGATCACGCGACAGGTCGGAGCGCTTGATGAATGTCTCAACGTCGTGGTCGACGAGCTTCACTTCGAGACCCCCATCGGTAACGCCGGTCACTTCCGCCGTCACGACGCTGCCCTTGCGCAGTTCGCCGGAGCTGGCAGCCTCGCCGACCGCGTCGCGGCCGAGCTGCTTGATGCCGAGCGAGATGCGCTCCTTCTCGACGTCCACGTCAAGAACGACGGCCTTGACCACCTCGCCCTTTTCGTAGTTCTCGATCGCCTGCTCACCGGGCATGTTCCAGTCGAGATCCGACAGGTGAACCATGCCGTCGACATCGCCTTCGAGGCCGATGAACAGACCGAACTCGGTCTTGTTCTTGACCTCGCCCTCGACGATCGCGCCGGAGGGATGGTTCTGCGCGAAGGCTTCCCACGGATTTTCCAGCGTCTGCTTGAGGCCGAGCGAGATGCGGCGCTTCTGCGGATCGACTTCGAGAACGACGACCTCGACTTCCTGCGTCGTGGACAGGATCTTGCCGGGGTGAACGTTCTTCTTCGTCCATGACATTTCGGAAACGTGGATCAGGCCCTCGATGCCCGGCTCGATCTCCACGAACGCACCGTAGTCGGTGATGTTCGTAACCGTGCCGGTGATCTTCTTGCCGACCGGGTAGTTCGTGCCGATGCCGTCCCAAGGGTCGGCCTGAAGCTGCTTCATGCCGAGCGAGATGCGGTGGGTTTCCTGGTTGATGCGAATGATCTGGACCTTGACGGTCTGGCCGATCTGCAGGATTTCCGACGGATGATTGACGCGGCGCCATGCCATGTCTGTGACATGCAGAAGGCCGTCGATGCCGCCGAGATCGACGAACGCACCGTAATCGGTGATGTTCTTGACCACACCCTCGACCGTCTGACCCTCTTCGAGGTTCTGAACGATTTCCGAACGCTGCTCGGCACGGCTCTCCTCGAGAACGGTGCGGCGCGAGACCACGATGTTGCCGCGGCGCTTGTCCATCTTGAGGATTTCGAAAGGCTGCGGATTGTGCATCAGCGGCGTGACGTCGCGCACCGGACGGATATCGACCTGCGAACGCGGCAGGAAGGCCACGGCGCCGTCGAGATCGACTGTGAAGCCGCCCTTGACCTGGTTGAAAATCACGCCCTCGACGCGTTCGCCGGCCTCGAACTTCGCCTCCAGCTTGACCCAGCTCTCTTCGCGGCGCGCCTTGTCGCGCGAGAGAACGGCTTCGCCGAGTGCGTTTTCGATCCGTTCGACATAGACCTCAACGGTGTCGCCGACCTTCAGCGTACCGTCCTTGGCCTTGGCGCCGAATTCCTTCAGCGCGATGCGGCCTTCGACCTTGAGGCCGACATCGACGATTGCCATGTCTTTTTCGATGGCGGTGATGGTGCCCCTGACGACCGAACCTTCGCTGGTGTCGCGGTCCTCAAAAGATTGCTCGAGGAGGCTTTGGAAGTCCTCCCGGCTGGGATTCATTTCTGACATTGATACTCCTGGCGTGTCCGGAATGTTTTCCTTCGGACACAAGCGCCGGCGGGTTGGTGTTTCGTTGCTCCAAACGGCAATCCGGCCCATCTTTTGCGTGCGGGCCAAATCCGGCGCGGGGATCGCTGTTCGGAAGCTGCTAGTCGTTGTCCAGGGCGGCGTCGATATATTCGCGTGCCGCCCGGAACGCGGCTTCTATAGTCATTTCCGATGTATCGATCAAGTGCGCGCCGTCCGCCGGCTTGAGGGGCGAGTCGGCGCGGCCCATGTCGCGCTCGTCGCGCTTGAGGATATCGGCGAGAATCGCCTCTTCATCGGCCTCGCCTCCGTTCGACAGTATCTCGTGATAGCGGCGCCGCGCCCGCACTTCCGGCGAGGCGGTCACGTAGAGCTTTACCGGCGCATCCGGGCAGACGACGGTGCCGATGTCGCGCCCGTCCAGCACCGCCCCGCGCGATTGCGCTGCGAAATCGCGCTGCCGCGCGACAAGCGCACTCCGGACGCCGGGCATAACCGCCACCTTCGATGCCGCCTCGCCGATCTCGTGGGCGGCCAGCACGTCTCGGCGCATATCCGAAATATCAAAGGTCCGCGCAGCGTCGATCGCGGCCTCTTCATCGTCGAGCGGCTGCCCCGCGTCGATCAGCGCCTTGGCCACGGCGCGGTAGGTCAGGCCCGTGTCGAGATGGCGATAGCCGTAATGGGACGCGATCCGACGTGACAGCGTACCCTTCCCCGATGCCGCCGGACCGTCGATGGCAATCGTCAGGCTCATTCTGCCGCCTCGATCTCCGCGCCCAGCCCCGCCATCAATTCCATGAATTCCGGGAAACTGGTGGCGATGATGGCAGCATCGTCAACCTTCGTTCCGTGTTCCGCAGCAAGCCCCATCACGAGAAAACTCATGGCGATGCGATGATCGAGATGGGTTGCCACGACCGCCTCCCGTGACGCAGCGCCCAACCCCTTGCCGCCCGGTTTGCCCCGGACCGACAGCCAGTCCTCGCCCTCGGAGCAATCGACCCCGTTTATCTCGAGTCCGCGCGCCACGGCGGCCAGCCGGTCACTCTCCTTGACCCGCAATTCATCGAGGCCCGGCATCATGGTCTCGCCCTCGGCGAAGCTCGCTGCCACCGCGAGCACGGGATATTCGTCGATCATCGCAGGTGCGCGGTCCGCGGGAACGGTCACGCCCTTCAAGTCCGACGCCCGCACGCGCAGATCGGCGACATCCTCGCCGCCGGCCTGTCGTTCGTTCGTGATCTCGATCGACCCGCCCATCTCGAGCAACGTCGTAATCAGGCCGGAGCGCGTGGGGTTCATCAGTACGTTCTCAATGGTGACGTCAGAGCCAGGCACGATCAGCGCGGCGACCAGCGGAAATGCGGTCGAGGACGGATCGCCGGGTACGGCGATGGTCTGGCCCGACAACCTGCCCTGGCCCTCGATGCGGATGTGGCGCACGCCATCGCCATCCGTCTCGACCTCGAGTTCGGCGCCAAACCCGGCAAGCATCTTTTCGGTGTGGTCGCGCGTCATCACCGGCTCGATCACCGTGGTCACCCCCGGCGTGTTCAGGCCGGCCAGGAGCACCGCCGATTTCACCTGCGCCGACGGCATCGGCACGCGATAGCTGATCGGATTGGCCGTCCGCGGTCCGCGAAGCGTCAGCGGCAGCCGGTCTCCTTCGGCTGCGCCAACCTGCACGCCCATTAGCCGCAGCGGATCGAGCACCCGGCCCATCGGGCGCTTGACCAGCGAGGCGTCGCCAGTGAAGCGCGTCTCCATGTCGTAGACGCCTGTCAGTCCCATGGTCAGGCGCACGCCGGTCCCGGCATTACCGAAATCGAGTTCGCGTTCTGGCTCGAGAAGGCACCCGTTGCCGGTACCATGGATGATCCATTCGCCTCCTGACTTGCGGATGACAGCGCCCATGGCCTTCATCGCCTCGCCGGTCGCGAGAATGTCCTCGCCCTCCAGAAGGCCGGAAATACGGGTCTCTCCCGAGGCGAGGCCGCCGAACAGGAAGGAGCGGTGGGAAATCGACTTGTCGCCTGGAATCCGGACCGAGCCGGAAAGGGCTGACGACGGACGCGCAGTGGCGGGCTTCAGCGAGGTGGAGTGGGACATGATGGAAAACTGGACAATGGATTGGTGTGAAACACGCGGCGGCCTAACACACACCTGCGGCAAAATCACCACACCTCGGCACTGCATTTGTGGCATTTTCATCATCCAGCCACGCAACCTCGCCGCTCGGCGAATTGGCCTTTGACAGGCTTTTTCTTTGTGGCTATGGACCGGCGACCAATTTTCAGGAAAAACGAGTGCCTGTCCGCCGCCGGTTTTCGCGGGGCGGGTGGATATCCACCGTATCAGAAACAAGGACGCGACCGTGGCGAAACCAGAACTTGGCACCAAGCGCATCTGCCCGGAGACAGGGCGGAAATTCTACGATCTGAACAAGGATCCGATCGTGTCGCCCTACACGGGCAATTCCTATCCGCTCTCCTTCTTCGAGGAGACCAAATCGGATGCGGTCGAGGAAAAGGAGGTCGAAGAGGCGGACGAGACCGCGGATGAGACCGAAGAAGCCGTGGAGGCGGACGGCGCCGAGGTCGTTTCGCTGGAAGATGCCGAGGACGACGAGGACGATACCGGCAAGAAGAAAAAGGCCGCGATGCCTGATCTCGGCGACAATGCCGACGACGAAGACGACGACGATCTGGGCGTCGATCTCGACGACGACGATGACGACGACGACACCTTCCTCGCGGATGACGATGACGATGAGGACGACGACGTCGCGGGAATCATCGATGTCGCCGGCGGGGACGACGACGAAAACTGACGAAATGCGCGCCGCGGGGACTTGATCTCCGCGCGGCGCAAATGTATCGAACCGCGATCCGCGCCACATACCTCGCGCGGTTACGGTCGGGGCCATAGCTCAGCTGGGAGAGCGCCTGCATGGCATGCAGGAGGTCAGCGGTTCGATCCCGCTTGGCTCCACCAACCAACCTCCACCATCATGGGTCGCCGGACGGTCCTTATTTGATCGTCGCCGACGCGCGCATACCGGCCTCGAGATGACCGGGAAGTTCGCAGGTGATTTCGGAGGCTTCCATCGTCTGAACCGGGACAATGTACCAGTCGACGGTCTTGCCCGGCCCGACCTCCACCTCGTTGATGTGCCCCTTGACCTCGGCGATCAGATTGCCGTCGGGATCGGTCGCCTCGATCTTGCGGGTGAAGACTCTTTCGCCCATCTCATTGAGTGCGACCTCATGCTTGATCTCGTCGACATTGACCAGGATCAGCCGGTAGGCCTTGCCGGTCTCGAATTCGAGCACGTCCGGCTTCATGTACATTCCATCATCGCTGCTGCCGAGCTCTATGGTGACGTCGACTACATTTTCGCGGCTCAGATCGCCTTCCGCCAGAGCCGGATTTGTTATCGCTACTGCAAGCAGCGGAACGGCGGCTATAAACGGTTTCATGATCGCTTCCCTTCTCTTTTACAGCGCACCGATGCTCTCGATGCACTGATCAGGATCGCGAAGAATTCCCGGCTTCGCCATGACATCGATCAATCGGGCCGGGCTTCTGCGCGATCAAGGGTGGAGCAAGACCTCGGATGGGCATCGGACGATCGGTCCTGCCAGGTCCAGCGCCGGCAACCACAGCCGCCGCGCCGGGCAATTCGGCCGAAACGGGTTACTGCACGATCAGCAGATGCAGCGAGGCCTGCGCATGGCGCCAAATTTCAACATTGCTGGTTTCTTGCAACAATCGTTTTCCGCCCATCCGGACAACGAGGCGCTTGTCGCGGAATCCGAGGGGTTACGCCGCTCTCTGTTCGTGAGATTGGACAGCGCCGTGACCACGGAATCGTGCAATCGCCCCATCGAGTTCCTCGATCTCCTCGACCAGCGCGTGGATAGCCGCGGTCGTCTCCTCGGCCATCGCCGCGTTCTGCTGAGTCACCCTGTCCATGTCGTGGACAGCGCCGTTCACCTCTCCGATTGAGGTCGATTGCTCACTCGACGCGGCTACCAGCGACGCCACGTTACCATTTATCGTTTCGACCTGCTTTCCTATCTCCTGAAGGGCCTCACCCGTTCTCGTGACGAGATCAACGCCCCGCCCAACGGACTGCGTGGATGTCCGGATGAGACGTTCGATTTCTTGGGTGGCGGTGGCAGAGCGTTGCGCCAGTTCGCGAACCTCCTGCGCCACCACCGCAAATCCTGCGCCTGCATCCCCTGCCCTGGCTGCTTCCACTCCGGCGTTGAGAGCGAGGAGATTGGTCTGAAACGCTTCGAGATCCGGTAAGGTCAGAGGCTCTTGGCATTTCCGAATTGTGCACTTTGAGTTTGGAAGTCCCTCAGGGCCGGCGTTCCCAGGCATCCCTTTAGAATTGCCTGTGCGCCCGCAGGACGAGGTCTGTGCTCGAGAAGCGATAAAGCGGGACGTTCGAGCCGTGTTTCACATAGCGCGCACCCACGTAGGGAATTGTGCCAAAGAGCTTAAGCCGTTCATGAGCGAAGCCGATTTGCAGGCTCGCCTCACGGTCCTTTCTTGGCTCGGATATCAGCGGAAAGTCCGCATCGTAGAACTTCTCCTCCCAGGAGAACGAGAAATCGGCATACAGCCCGCTCTGCCACGTCCTTCCCAGCGTTGCACTTGCCCGCCCGCCCCTGAAGCTTAAGTGTCCAGCGCGCGTAGTCTCCCGCGTAAACCCAGCTCCGAGCGTGAGCACAGAAGAACCTGGCAGCTTTCGCTTCCATGCCATGTCGGCTTTGATCCGTGTTCCATCCAGATACGGCCTGTCACGGGAATCTTGCTTGACCGCTTCCGTCGTCACATCGAGGCGATCCGACGGCGAGAGAAACAGACTGGTTCCTGCTGCCATCCCCCATCGCCTGGCATAAGGACGTCCCCCCTGCCACTGAAGTTCCGAGACGGGGCCAACCCAGAAGTTGTTCGCTCCTCTGTAGACGACAAACCGAAGGCGCGGCGATAGCGTCAGAAGATCTGTTTCGGTCCCGTAGATCCCTCGCTCCACTCCCGCCGTGACCGACGCCATCAGTTCGTTGAGCTCCCCAGTCTGAAATCTTCTGAAGGCAGTCGCCGACGCTGTGGCGGTGATCCCGGCCCCTTGCTGGGCCTCAGGTGCGATCGCGAAAGGAAGGTCGTTCAGGTAGACGGTGTCCATCGCGGTTCCCTTCGTGACATTGGTAGAAGGGATGACGCCGCCAGCCATCGAGATGCCACCGTCGGGATGCATGCGTTGGTACATGGCGACCGCACGGCCGTACTCGGCTCGTATAACAGGGTCGTCTACGGCACCCATGTTGCGCCTGATCCAATAGATGGACTGTCTACTCTTGCCTTGTGCAAGAAGGGTGTTGATCAGAAGGTGTCGAATTCGCACGTCATGAACGCCAATGTCTTCTAGGCGTCGGGCCAGGGATTCAGCGTCTTTCGCGTTGCCGGAAGCGAGAAGCGCGTATCCGCGTACGTAGTCGGGCAGCCAACCGAGGCCCGTCTTCGCGGCCATGCGAGATGCCATTACCGCAGCCTCTGGAAAATTTTTCCGTCCGATGGAGCGATCGATCTCAGAGATACTCTGCGCGTGCGCGGAATAGATTGTGCAGGCGAAGACAAACAAGATCGGGATGCACGCCAGTAATCTCATCGAATACCCGGAAATTGGGGCGGACCGGACCAGCGGCCCGCCTCGGATTACATCTGGGTGGTCTGCATTTCACTGCAGATCAGGGTTGCTTGTACCCGGTAACTGCGCCGGTAATCACGTGGGAGGTACCTTCGCCGGCAATGACTGCGCCAACCTCGCCCGCTCCGGTTCCGTAGAACCGTCCCACTGCCACCGCCTCGGTATCGGCGCTGATTCCATCGGCCGCTAAACTCGTCTCCGCTGCAGCGTTGAGCGAAAGATCTGACGCGAAACCGTTCTGCACAATCGCCGCGGAATCCAGCAAGACCGACGCACCCTGGCCCGAGATGTCCGTCCGTGTTTCACTGAGCCCTCCGCTGCCATCGGTTATCCTACGACGCGCCTCGCTGAGATCGACCCGACCCGATACGGTTCCGGCCCCGAAGTCCGCTTCAAGAGTGCTGTCACCGCTGTAGACGCGCCGGTTTTCGTTGCCCGCCACGCTAAAGTCCACCTGCTTGTTGTAGGCGTCGATCCGACCGTAGCCCTTGTAAACAGCCGCCCCCGTTTTCGGCATGTCCGACGGGGCCGTTTCCAGCCCGACAAAACCGAAACCATTAGAGAACCCATCCGCATCGTCTGCCGTGACGGTTCCTTTGGAGTTGGTCCGCACTCCGAACCCGATGGGTACCATCGCGGAATCCGGGGCTGAAAGCGCGTCAGGGGTGGTACCGGCAACCAGAGCGAACAGGTACCCGATCGTGCGCGGTGTACCGCTCGAGTCGTTCATTTTCTGCTCGTAGAAACCGCCTGTCTGAAGATCGGTCGCGGTAAATGTCACTTCCTCGCCGGCATAACGGAGAATATAAGCGTCAGCGGTCTTTTCGATTTCGACTTTGGCAGGAGCCTTAAGGCTAACGATACTAGGGCCCCCGAATGCCTCGGCGGATGTGACTGCCCCGCCCTCAAGTTTGTCGCCCGGGTTCACGAGGTGCTTGGAAATCGCGTCCACCACCACAGAGGCGTAGGTAGCGTCATAAGCACTTGCATAAGGCGCGAGCGCGGGTGTGGAAGTGGTGCCGCATCCGGCTAGTCCCGTACCTGCTGCCAGAAGGCAAACTAACGTGTTCCAGTATTTCATGAGCGTTCTCCGACGTATGGTTTTTTCAACTACCGACCGGATCACTAGTAGTCGCGCCTGAGAGCCCCCGCATGACCCATTTGTACTATGGGAAACTTGGCGCACCGATCTCCGAGATCGACCAAGGAGATTGGGGCCGTGC
This sequence comes from Oricola cellulosilytica, assembly GCF_019966575.1. GTDB lineage: Bacteria > Pseudomonadota > Alphaproteobacteria > Rhizobiales > Rhizobiaceae > Oricola > Oricola cellulosilytica. The sequence goes on from NZ_JAINFK010000001.1 coordinate 547,728, forward strand.
AGTATTTTTTCGCGACTTCGGCCTGCCGCGGAACGGGTTTTTCATTTGCCGGTACGAGCTATAGCCTCTTTGGATCATGCAACATCGCCCGTATGGGCCCATCATAGACGCCGATTCTCGACAAAACTCCTTGGGTTTTGCGGAAGGATACATCGATCCACGTCCAGCCTTTGCTCGAGGTCCCTCGCGCCTCCTGAATCGGTTCTGATTATGCCAAGGCAGTTAGGAAGTCAGATGCGCATTCGATTGGGCCCGAGGGCTATAAACCGCACAGGGGTGGGGGTGACCATCAGGACCGGCGTTGTTCCTTCCATGTGTGCGGGGAAAGTAAACCGCGTTGCAGCGGGCCGCCACAATCACCGACAAGGAAACCGGAATGATGTCAGGCCAAGCACCCAATATATCCGGACAGGGTGTGACACAGTGGGAATCTGCATCTGACGATTACCGCAGCACATGTGTTCGGTTCCAAGATGAGAGGCCCCGGACAGGAGACCATCGTGACACAGGACCAGAGAAACTTTCTTAGCATGGCTCGGTTGTATCAGTACGGCAATATTATGCGCACAACGATCTTTGCATATATTGCTTTGGCCGCGATCATGGAACTTGGCCCAAGCGGTTATTCGGCTCCGCTGACTGTGCTGGTAGTCGCGGTAGCTGCTTACGGAATCCTCGGGGGCGGGGCCGCGCTCGATGACGTCAGCAATCTACGGGATGCCATGGACGAAGACATGGCCGCCACAAGCTTCGGAAAGGCCGTGAAATCCAGAAATATGCGGGCCCTGAAGATGACTTCTACGGCGGTGCTGGCGCTAATCGGCATCGCCGAGCTCTATGCACTGTTCGCTTAGGTAAAGGCACACCGCGTTCAACGAAGTGCGCTTGGCTAAATTCTCTAGAACATTTACTATTCATCGCCGACTTAATTTAACTTATATCGATTAAGGTAAACAACTACTTTCCCTTCTCGCTTCAGGACCTCTTTGTTACTGCATAGTCAGCAGATGCAGCGAGGCCTGCGCATGACGGCGAATTTCAACATTGCTAGCTCCTTGCAAGAATCGTTTTCCGCCCATCCGGATAACGAGGCGCTTGTCGCCGGAGCCGAGCGGTACACCTACCGGACATTGCGCGAAAACGTGCGCCGCCTCGCCGGGGCGATCCGACCCTGCCTCACCCATGGCCGGGTAGGCATAGCCGCATCGCGCAGCGCCGAAGCGTGCATCGGGATCCTCGCTACCGCCTGGGCGGGCGGAACCTATGTCCCCATCAACCTGAAATCCCCGGAAGCACGCCTGATCGAGCTGTTCGAGAGGCTCGAACTGGACGCCTTGATCGTCGACTGGGCCGGCGAGAAACTGCTGACGCCCGAGGTGGAGAAGGCGGCTCCGGGTAAGATCTTCCGGCGGGGTGCCGATCGGGGCGCGTTTCGGACGCTGGAGGCCGAGATCGATGCGCCCCATGAGAATGATGCCGACGGGCCCGCGCATGTCGGTCCGGATCATCTCGCCTATATCGAATTCACGTCGGGAACCACGGGCAAGCCAAAGGGCGTCATGGTCCCCACCGGAGCGGTTGAGAGTTATCTCGATGCGATGACAGCGTGGTACGATTTCGGACCGGACGACCGCGCTGCGGAAACCTGCGACATCACATTCGACCTCTCCGTGCACAACATGCTGACAACATGGAAGGCCGGTGCGACCCTGCATGTCTTGCGGCCGCTCGACATGGTGGTGCCGGCCCGCTTCATACGGGCCCACGGGATCACCACCTGGCTCTCGGTGCCTTCCGTGGTGACAATGGCCCGCAAGACCGGCGGGCTCGCGCCGGACAGCCTGCCGTCGCTGAGGATTTCGCTGTTCTGCGGAGAACCGCTTCCCGTCGAGACCGCCGAAGCATGGAGCCGGGCCGCGCCCAACAGCATCGTCGACAACATCTACGGCCCTACGGAAGCGACCATCGCCTGCCTGCGCCAGCCATGGACGGAGGGCGGCCTCTCGACCCGCGAACGGGGGATCGTCGCAATCGGCCGACCTTATCCCGGCATGGAAGCGCGGATCGTCGATGCCGGCGGCCGAACCGTCGCCGACGGAGAGCGCGGCGAAATCGCGCTCGCCGGCGCACAACTTGCGCGTGGATATTTCGGGCAACCGGAACTGACCGCTGAACGTTTCCCGGTCATCGACGACAAGCGGTGGTACCTCACCGGAGACCGGGGCTATCGGGACGCCGACGGCGTGTTCCACCATCTCGGGCGCCTCGACAACCAGATCAAGCTGCATGGCCACCGTATCGAACTGGAGGAAATCGACATGGGACTGCGGGACGCGGCCGAAACGGACACGGCCGCCGCCGTCGCATGGCCTATGGCGAACGGCACGGCAGAGGGTGTCGTCGGGTTTTATGTGCCCGGTGAAAGAAACGGTGACCGGATTCGCGAGAGCCTGCGCAAGATTCTGCCGCCCCACATGGTGCCGGGACGCATCCAATCCATTGACGCGATGCCCCTCAACGCCAACGGCAAGATCGACCGGAATGCGCTGACTGCCCTGCTCCAGCAGGAAAACAGCGGATCGGCGGCAGCATCATGACCTCGGTCGACACAGCGCGTCCGCAAGCTTCCGTCACGCTCAATCCACTCCGGTGGCGGCGCAAATGGCTCGACATGGACCGCAACGAGGCGGTGTTGCGATGGGCCCAGACGGGCTGGGGGCAGACGATCCTGCACGTCGCGTTTCTAGGCGTTCTGTTCCTGCTTCCGGCGGTGCGCACCAAGCATTTCGTGCTGATCGCCATCGCACTGGTCCTGTCTGCAGTCCTCCCCGCCCGGCGGATGGCCGTTCTGACTGCCGTTGGCGCGGTCTATTTCCTGCTCAGGCCGCTGAAACACGAGGAGCATTATCTCGTCTTCGACGAGCTCTGGACTTCCTACGGAACTTCCGCTCCGACCCAGATCGGTTTCGTCCTCTTTGGGCTTGTCTTCATCGCTTTTGCTGCCGCGATGATCAGAAACCAGGTGACCCGGAAAGCGGGTTTCATCGCACGGCGGCCGATCCAGTTCATGCTCTTCCTTTGTGTCGGTCTGTCGGCGGCAACCATCGCCCTTCCCGACACTCACCCGCTCTTTCCTCCCGCGTGGATATTTCTCGCCTATCTGACGGGGAGCTTCTTTTTCCTCGGTTACATTCTGCTCGACAGCCGTTCCAAGTTGGCCCTCCCGATCGGTCAGCAACTCGGCTTTCTGCGCCCCGTCTGGGCAGCCACCTCTGTTCCGTTCAAGGGGCCGGCCTACTTCCGGAAGTTCGAAGCCGGGAACGCGGACGAACTGGCAATCTCCCGGTTGAAAGCGCTCAAGCTGGTTGTCTGGGCGACCATTCTCTACTGGGCGTGGGACATCGTCTTCAATCGCATCCTGTACGGCGGGCTCGAGTTCCCGCAGCTCGATGACGCAATCGCCGCCACGGCGGCCGGAGCGGACCAGGCCGTGGCCGTCCGCTGGGCGATCGTGGGCGCGGCCTTCCTGGCGCAGATCATTGTCTTCGGGGCGTATATTCACGCCTTCGTCGCGGTCATAAGAATGGCCGGGTTCAAGGTTCCGCGCGGCATGGCGAAGCCTCTCGCCTCCCGGACGATTTCCGAGTTCTGGGGCCGGTATCTGTTCTACTTCAAGGAACTTCTCGCAGATTTCTTCTTCTATCCGGCGTTCCAGCGATACTTCAAACGCTTTCCGCGCCTGCGCATCGCGTTCGCGACCTTCGCGGCTGCCTTCGTCGGAAACATTCTGTTCGACGTAATCAGCAACTCGCCCTATTTCGCGACCCGCGGTTTCCTGTCGATGATCGAGGATTTGTCTTCCTACATCATTTACGCCGCCGTTCTGACGGTGGGTCTGATCTGGTCGCAGATCGCTCAAAAAAGACCGAAGCCGGAGGACGGCTGGTGGCGCTACGACGTGCTGCCGCGCGTCCAGGTCATCGTCTTTTACGCTCTCCTTCAGGTCTTTGACGACACCAGCGGCGTCGTGCCCGCCGGTGAACGCATCACTTTCTTCTTCAGCCTCTTCGGAGTGACCCCATGACCTCGATGAACATCCAATCCGTGCGGGAAACCATCGCTGACCTGTTGGCCGAACGCGGGCAGGGGACCGAGTTCAGGGACGATGAATCGCTGTTCGACAGCGGCCGTCTCGACTCCATTGCGGCCGTCAACGTCTTGCTTGCTCTTGAAACGGAGTTCGGCGTGGATCTCAGCGATCCGGATTTCGACGTGTCACGCATCGATTCCCTCGATGAAATCAAGGCGCTTCTCGGCGCGACGACATCGTGACCGCAACGCGGGAGATTGCACATGTTCGTGGATAGTTACAGCCCGGATACCAAACTGCCTCTGCGGGTATGGCTGCTCGCTACGGCCGCTGCCTGCGTCATTGCCTCGCTGATAATCGACCTGACGCTGTTCGACCGGACATTTCTTTACGAATCCCCGCCAGACTGGGAGGTCAGCGGTCTCATCCGCCTGACGCTAAGCCTGATCGCCGGTATCGCCTTTGCCTACGCCGTCATGCCGGCGGAGGCTCCGGGCTACGGGGCGCGCCGGAACCTCGGAATGCAGCCAATCGCCTTCTGGGCGATCTGCCTCTTCACCTACGGAGTCCATATTTGGGCGGCGACCGTGCTGATCGTTGCCCCGGCCGCGCTCACGGCGGCTGTCACCGAACTAGGATCGATCGCGCTCCTCCAGGAAGGCGCGATCGCGCTGGCTGCTGCTCTCCTTTTGCTGACGGCGATCACTGGCGACGGGCTGCGCAGCCGCCGGGTTTTCGGGTTGCCGGCGCGGCTCCTCACACTTGGGATGACGCTCGCCGTTCTGATCCTCCTGCTTGAGGAGACGTCCTACGGACAGCATTATTTCGGGTGGGAAGCGCCGCCGGCCTTCGAGGGCAACCTCCAGCAGGAAACGAACCTGCATAATTTCTATACCATTCGCTTCGAGATGATCTATTACGGCGGGGCGTTCGCCGCCTTCATCGCGATGCCCCTGCTGCTCCCGAACCTGCCTGGCTTGCTTCGCGATCAGTTGGCCCGCTTCGTTCCTCCGGGCGGATTTGCGCTTCTCGCAATGCCTCTGGTCGGGGGAATGTACGCGTCCTGGAACATCATGCCGCAGCAGGTCATGTTCATCGCCGGCATTGCTGTCATGGTGCTCTTTCTCTCCCGTTCGCACGCGAACCGACTCCCGGTCCTCGCCGGCCTCGGCATCATTGCCGCCACACAGGTGCTTTACCTCGCGCAGGGGATCAATCAGGTCGAAAACTACGAAGTCGCCGAAATCCGGGAAGCCAGCATCTGTCTGGCGCTTCTGGGCTATGCGGTCTGGTTCTGGCAGCGCAATCGCACGGCGGACTGAACCCTCGCCATGCCGGAGTGGCGGAATGGCAATTGAAAGCCTCCGCCGTCAGTTGCACCTGCCATATTGCCACATCCTCCCGCCCGGTTTACCGTTCGATCAAAAATAACGGGCGGGATTCAAACCGGAAGGTCTTCAACAGGAGGGTGTGCGATGTCTCACGAGAAATTTTTCGGCAAGGGTCCGGCCATCGACAGACGGCGGCTGATCAAAACGGCTGCGGCAGGCGCGGGCCTGCTGGCGATGCCCGGCATCATCGGCAGGGCAAGCGCGCAGACGCCGCTGAAGGTGGCGGCGATCTATACGGTGCCGGTCGAGCAGCAGTGGGTCAGCCGCATCCACAAGGCCGCCAACGCCGCCGTCGAGCGCGGCGACATCGAATATGTGTTCTCCGAAAATACGTCGAACAACGACTATGAGCGCGTCATGCGCGAATACTCCGAGGCGGGTCACGACCTGATCATCGGTGAAGTCTTCGCCGTCGAAGATGCCGCCCGGCAGGTCGCGCGCGACTATCCGGAAAAAGCCTATCTGATGGGTTCGAGCTTCAAGCCGAAGGACGACACGCCGAACTTCGCCGTGTTCGACAACTACATTCAGGACGCGTCTTATCTTTCCGGCATCATTGCCGGGGCGATGACGGAATCGAAGAACATCGGAATGGTCGGCGGCTTCCCGATCCCGGAGGTGAACCGCCTGATGAATGCCTTCATGGCGGGCGTGCGCGAAGTCGCTCCATCGACCGAGTTTCAGGTGGCCTTCATCGGTTCCTGGTTCGACCCGCCGAAGGCCAAGGAAACCGCTTTCGCGCAGATCGATGCCGGCGCCGACATCATGTATGCGGAACGTTTCGGCGTGTCCGACGCCGCGCAGGAACGCGACGTGCTTGCCATCGGCAATGTCATCGACACGCAGGCCGACTATCCCGAAACAGTCGTCGCGTCGGCGCTCTGGCATTTCGAGCCGACGCTCGATACCGCCATCGCCCGGGTCAAGGCCGGCGAATTCAAGGCGGACGATTACGGCATTTACTCCTTCATGAAGGAGGGCGGCTGTTCGCTTGCGCCACTTGGCACCTTTGAAGGCAAGGTGCCCGAAGATGCCCTCAAGCTCGTGGCCGTCAAGGAAGAGAAGCTGAAAGACGGCTCCTGGGCCGTCGAGATTGACGATTCCGAGCCGAAATCGAGCGCATGACGCCATCATCGGGCGGAGAGGCGGAAACGGTTCTCCGCCTCTCCGGCATCACCAAACGGTTCGGTCCACTCACGGCAAATGACGCCATCTCGCTGGAACTGAAGCGCGGCGAGGTCGTCGCGCTGCTCGGCGAGAACGGTGCCGGCAAGACCACGCTGATGAACATCCTGTTCGGTCACTATGTCGCCGACGAGGGGTCCGTCGAGGCGTTCGGGAGGCCGTTACCGGCCGGAGAGCCGCGCGCGGCGCTGTCCGCCGGGATCGGCATGGTGCATCAGCATTTCACGCTTGCCGATCAGATGAGCGTGATCGAGAACATCGCGCTCGGCACCCAGCGCCTTTTTTCTCCGCGCTTCGACAAGGCCAAGGCAAGACAACGCATCGAGACGCTTTCGAGCGATTTCGGACTTGCCGTTCATCCGGACGCGCTGATCTCCGATCTATCCGTCGGCGAGAGGCAGCGCGTGGAAATTCTCAAGGCGCTCTACAGAGACGCCCGCATTCTCATTCTCGACGAACCGACCGCCGTGCTTACGCCGCTGGAGACAGACGCGCTGTTCGCGACACTGAAGAAGCTGGTCGCCTCGGGCCTTTCCATCATCTTCATTTCGCACAAGCTGCATGAAGTCATGGCCGTCAGCGACCGGATCGTGGTGCTGCGCTCCGGGCGGATTGCCGGAGAACGGCGGACCTCCGACACCACACGGCCGGAACTCGCGGCGCTGATGGTGGGAGGTGACATCGCAGCGCCGGCGGTGACAGAGCACGCGCCCGGCGGTACGATGCTCGAACTTGAAGACATCCATACTGCGGGCCGTGCGGGCGGCGCGCCGCTCGACGGCGTTTCGCTGAGTTTGCGCGCCGGCGAAATCACCGGTCTGGCCGGTGTGTCGGGCAACGGCCAGGCGGCGCTCGCCGCGTTGATCGCGGGGACGCTCAGGCCGGAACGCGGCGCGATGCGGATCGGCGGCGAAACCATCAACCGCTGGTCGGCGCGCGAAGCTCTTCGCCGCCACATCGGCCGTATCCCGGAGGACCGTCATGCGGTCGGCATGATCGGCGACATGAACGTGACCGAGAACGTGATCTCGGAACGCTACCGCACACGCCGGTTCAGCCGCAACGGATTTCTCGACTGGCGTTCCGCCGAAACCTTCGCGCGCGGGATCATCGACGACTACGACGTCAAATGTCCGTCACCGGACGCGCGCGTGCGTCTGCTTTCCGGGGGCAACATGCAGAAGCTGATCCTCGGCCGCGCCCTCGACGGCGATCCGCAAATCATCCTCGCCAACCAGCCGACGCGCGGCCTCGATGTCGGCGCGGTCGCCTATGTTCACTCGAAACTGCTGGAGGCGCGCAAACGCGGCGCGGCCATCCTGCTCATTTCCGAAGACCTCGACGAGGTGCTGGCGCTTTCCGACCGGCTGGTGGTGATCTCCAAGGGGCGGCTCTCGCCACCCTCGAAGCGCGGGGAACTGACCGTTCAACAGATCGGCGAACTGATGGCCGGCCACGGGCTGGAGGATCCGTCCCATGCGGCTTGAAGCAAAGCCGGCGCCGGGCCTCGCCGCCACGCTTGCCTACCCTCTGGGCGCGATCCTCGCGACATTGCTGATCGCGTCACTGCTGGTACTGATCGCCGGCGCGTCGCCCTTCAACGTCTTCTGGCTCGTCCTGAAAGGCGCGGCAGGCTCGCAATTCGCGCTGGTCGAGACGCTGACGCGCGCGACGCCGCTGATCTTCACCGGCCTTGCCGTCGCTGTCGCCTTCAGGGCCAAGCTCTGGAACATCGGCGCGGAGGCGCAACTCTATATCGGCGCGGTGATGACCGTGGTGCTAGGAACCGGAGCGGTCGCCGCGCCGTCGCTGGCCCTCATCCCGCTGATCATGATGTGCGCCATGCTGGCGGGCGCGCTGCTGCTGCTCGGGCCGGCGATCCTCAAGACCCGCTTCGGCGTCGACGAAGTCGTCACCACGCTGCTTCTGAACTTCATCGTCATCCTGTTCGTCTCGATGCTGCTGGAAGGTCCGCTCAAGGACCCGATGGGTCTCGGCTGGCCGCAATCGAAACGCGTCGTCGCCGAGGCGCAACTGCCGCGCCTGATCCAGGGCAAGCGGCTGCATTTCGGTTTCGTGATCGCCATTGTCAGTGCCGTGGCGACTTGGGTGATCCTGAAGAAAACCGTGTTCGGCTACGAGATGCGCGCCGTCGGCCACAATGCCGAAGCGGCGCGCTTCGCCGGCATCCCGGTCAACCGCGTGCTGATGAAGACCGCGCTTCTCTCCGGAGGCCTGGCCGCGCTGGCGGGGTTCTCCGAAGTCGCCGGGCTGAAGGGCAACCTGACGCTCGATCTGTCGCCCGGCTACGGCTACACCGGCATCGTCGTCGCCATGCTGGCGATGCTCAATCCGCTCGGGGTCATCGTCGCGGCGATCTTCGTCGCCGGCATTTTCGTCGGTGCCGACGCGATGAGCCGTTCGGCCGGCGTGCCGAGCTACATCGCCCAGGTGATGGTGGCGACCGCACTCCTCACCATGGTCACGGCGATCATGCTGTCGCGATTCCGGATCCGGTGGAGGTGATGATGGAAGCCTTCGAGATCCTCTGGCAGACGAGCTTCTGGGTGGCGGCGATCCGCATCGCCTCGCCGCTGATCTTCGCCACCATGGGCGAACTGATCTGCGAGCGCGCCGGCGTCCTCAATCTCGGCATCGAGGGGATCATGACGGCGGGCGCATTCGCCGGCTGGATCACCGTCTATGCCGGCGGGGACCTGTGGACCGGCGTTCTGGTTGCCGCGCTGACGGGTGCCGCCTTCGGCCTGCTCCACGGCGTCCTGACCGTGCCGCTCGGCCTCTCGCAGCATGTCACCGGCATCGGCATCACCCTGCTGGCGACCAGCCTCACCTATTTCACTTATCGGGTGGCATTGCCGGAGGTCACCTCGCCGCCGAAGATCGAGCCGTTCCAGCCATGGGCGATCCCCGGCCTCTCCGAGATCCCGCTGGTCGGACCGGCGCTGTTCAACCAGACGCCGCTCACCTATCTCGCCTATGTCGTCGTCGCCGTCGTCGCCTGGATGCTCTATCGCACGCCGGCGGGTATCGCGGTGCGCGCCGTCGGCGAAAACCCGGCGGCCGTCGAGGCGCAGGGGATCAGCGTGACCATGATCCGCATCGGCGCGGTGATGGCCGGATCGGCGCTGATGGCGATCGGCGGCGCCTTCCTGACGATGAGCGCCTTCAATTCGTTCTTTTTCGAGATGATCAACGGGCGCGGCTGGATCTGCATCGCGCTGGTCGTGTTCGGCTCCTGGCGGCCGGGAAAAGCGCTGGTCGGCGCGATCCTGTTCGCCGCCTTCGACGCCTATCAGGTGCGGCTGCAGCAGGTCACCGGCGGAGTGATCCCCTACCAGATCTTCCTGATGATGCCCTATGTGCTGTCGATCCTGGCGCTGATCGCGGTGGCGCGGCGCGCCACCTATCCGAAGGCGCTGATGGTGCCCTACCAGAAAGGCGAGCGATGAGCATCGACCTCCTCCTGAAACGTGGCGTCCTGCCGGACGGAACGACCGCCGACATCGCGATTTCGGGCGACCGGATCGCGGCGATCGAGCCGTCGATCGAAGCCGAAGCCGGCGAGACGATCGACATTTCCGGCAACCTCGTCTCGCCGCCCTTCATCGATCCGCATTTCCACATGGACGCGACGCTGTCCTACGGTCTGCCGCGCATCAACAGGTCGGGCACGCTGCTGGAAGGCATCGGTCTCTGGGGCGAACTGAAGCCGCTGCTCACCGAAGAAGCCGTCATCGATCGGGCGCTCCGCTATTGCGACTGGGCGGTCTCGATGGGGCTGCTCGCCATCCGCAGCCACGTCGATACCTCAGACGACCACGCCATGACCGGCGTGCGCGGGCTGCTCGCCGTGCGCGAGCAGGTAAGGCCCTATCTCGACCTGCAACTCGTCGCCTTCCCGCAGGACGGTTTCTACCGCGCCCCGAAGGCGCGCGAAAACACGCTCGCCGCGCTCGACATGGGTGTCGACATCGTCGGCGGCATCCCGCATTTCGAGCGCACCATGGCCGATGGCCGCGCCAGCGTCTCCGAGCTTTGCGAGATCGCCGCAAAGCGCGGCCTGATGGTCGACATGCATTGCGACGAGACCGACGATCCGATGTCGCGGCACATCGAGCAGCTCGCCTTCGAGGCGCAGCGGCTCGGCCTGCAGGGCCGCGTCGCCGGCTCGCACCTGACGTCGATGCATTCGATGGACAATTATTACGTCTCCAAGCTGCTGCCGCTGATGGCCGAAGCCAAGGTCGCGGCGATCCCCAACCCGCTGATCAACATCACCATCCAGGGGCGGCACGACACTTATCCGAAGCGGCGCGGGCTGACGCGGGTGCCCGAGATGCTGGACCATGGCATCAAGGTCGCCTGGGGCCAGGACTGCGTGCTCGACCCGTGGTACCCGCTCGGCACCGCCGACATGCTGGACGTCGCCTTCATGGGCCTGCACGTCGCGCAGATGACCAGCCCGGCCGCGATGCGCAAATGCTTCGACATGGTGACGACCGAAACCGCGAAGATCATGGGGCTGACCGATCTCGGCCTCGAAAAAGGCAAGCGCGCCAGCCTCGTGGTGCTCGACGCCGGCGATCCGGTCGAGGCGATCCGGCTGCGCCCGGACCGGCTGCTCGTCATGTCGCACGGGAAGATCGTATCGCGCCGCGCCCAGCAGACCAGCGCGCTGTCCCTGCCCGGCCGCCCGGCTGCCGTCAGCCGCCGGTTCGATCCGCCAAACTGATCGCTCCCGATTGACAGGCGCACCATTGCTTGTCTGAACTGCGGACGAGCGCAGGCGCGGGCAGTCACGCCACTGCCGGCGCGACAGGGAGGACAATCCGATGAGGACGATCAAGGGACCGGCGCTGTTTCTCGCCCAATTCGCGGGCGACGAGGCGCCCTTCAACTCTTGGGACGCGATCACCCGATGGGCCGCCGATTGCGGCTACAGGGGCGTCCAGGTGCCCAGCTGGGACGGCCGTTTCATCGATCTGGAGAAGGCGGCGTCATCGAAGGATTACTGCGACGAGTTCAAGGGCGTGGCCGCGAACAACGGCATCGAGGTGACGGAGCTTTCCACCCACCTTCAGGGCCAGCTCGTCGCCGTGCACCCGGCCTATGACGAGGCGTTCGACGGGTTTGCCGCCGAGAGCGTGCGCGGCGATCCGAAAGCCCGGCAGGAATGGGCGGTCGATCAAGTGAAGATGGCGCTGGAGGCGTCGAAACACCTCGGCCTCGGCGCGATGGCGAGTTTTTCCGGCGCGCTGGCCTGGCCTTATGTCTATCCGTGGCCGCAGCGTCCGGCGGGCCTGGTCGAGGCGGCTTTCGACGAACTGGCGAAGCGCTGGCGACCGATCCTCGACCACGCCGACGAATGCGGCGTCGACATCTGCTACGAGATCCACCCGGGGGAGGACCTGCATGACGGCGTCACCTTCGAGATGTTCCTTGAGCGGGTGAACGACCATGCCCGGTGCAACATGCTCTACGACCCATCGCACTACGTGCTGCAGCATCTCGATTATCTCGCCAATATCGACATCTATCACCGGCGCATCAAGATGTTCCACGTGAAGGATGCGGAACTGAACCCGACCGGACGGCAAGGGGTATATGGCGGGTTCCAGGGTTGGGTCGACCGCGCCGGGCGCTTCCGCTCGCTCGGCGACGGGCAGGTCGATTTCAAGGGGATCTTCTCCAAGCTCACGGCCTACGATTTCGACGGTTGGGCGGTGGTGGAGTGGGAATGCGCGCTGAAGCACCCGGAAGACGGTGCGCGCGAGGGCGCGCAGTTCGTCTCCGACCACATCATCCGGGTCACCGAAAAGGCGTTCGACGATTTCGCCGACAGCGGAACGGACGACGATGCGAACCGGCGGATGCTGGGTATCTCGCGGCGATAATGGGAGAAGCATCATGGCGCGCATCAGACTGGGCATGGTCGGTGGCGGACGAGACGCCTTCATCGGCGGAGTGCACCGGATCGCGGCCCGCATCGACGATCGGTTCGAACTCGTCGCCGGAGCGTTCTCCTCGACCCCGGAGAAAGCGAGGGCATCGGCCGCTGATCTCGGCGTGGCGCAGGACCGCGCCTACGGCGATTTCAAGGAGATGGCGAAGCGAGAGGCGCGCCTGAAGACCGGCATCGAGGCGGTCGCAGTCGTCACGCCCAATCACATGCACTATCCGGTGGCCCGAGAGTTCCTGAAGCGCGGCATACACGTGATCTGCGACAAGCCGCTTACCTCGACCCTCGCCGACGCAAAAAAGCTCGCCAAGGCTGCCGATTCAAGCAATGCCCTGTTCGTGCTCACCCACAACTATACCGGCTATCCGATGGTGCGGCAGGCCCGCGAAATGATCGCGAACGGCGATCTCGGGACGATCCGGCTCGTTCAGGTTGAGTATGCCCAGGACTGGCTTTCCGAAAAGCTGGAAGACACCGGCCAGAAACAGGCCGGATGGCGCACCGACCCGGCCAGATCGGGTGCAGGCGGATCGACCGGCGATATCGGCACCCATGCCTTCAACCTCGCCTCCTTCGTGACGGGGCTGAAACTCGACTCGCTCTGCGCCGATCTCGACGCCTTCGTCGAAGGACGCGAGCTCGACGACAACGGTCACGTGCTGATGCGCTACGAGGGCGGCGCCAAGGGCATGCTCTGGTGCAGCCAGGTTGCCCCCGGAAACGAGAACGCACTTCGGTTGCGGGTCTACGGATCCGAGGGAGGCCTGGAGTGGGCGCAGGAGGACCCGAACTATCTCTGGCACACGCGGCTCGGCGAGCCGAAACGGCTGCTTACCAGGGGCGGCGCGGGCGCGGGCAGTGCGGCCGCGCGCGCGACCCGCATTCCGGCCGGACATCCCGAAGGATATCTCGAAGGATTCGCGACTATCTACAGCGAGGCCGCGAGGGCGATCGAGGCGCGGCGCGAAGACACACCGGTCCCCGGCGATGTGGTCTTTCCCGACATCAAGGACGGCGTCGCCGGCGTCGCGTTCGTAACCGCTTGTGTGGACTCGTCGCGACGAGGCGGGGCGTGGGTCAGACTGGAGCGTTATGCGGGTTGAACCGCCGCGGGGAGGTCAACCGGTGCGGCGGAACGTATCAAGCGTGTGCTCGAGACCGACGTCGATGAGAATTTCTTCCAGGTCATGCAACGTGGTCGCCGCGTCGGACCCGAACGCGTTCTGCATGATTTTCGTCACTTCCATCAGACGCTGACGGCAGAAGTCGATTTTCTGCAGGGCCACCATCTGTTCGAACGTCATCTCGGCTCCGCCGATCGGCAGTTCCTCGATCTCGCCCGCAATCAGCGCAAGTTCGCCGACCAGCAGCCCCACCAGTTCCGCCTGATGAATCTCGATTTCCTTTTTCGCATCCACCGTGGGCTCGTTGCGGTTCTCAGAAGAAATCGACATCGCCGGCACTCTCCAGTTCGGTTTTGATACTCTTCGGCTCTACCTCAGGCACAGCCATGCCGATAAATTTCTGCCGCGCCTTGCCGGTGTAGGGTTCGAATTCGATACGGCGTCCCTGCAATCCGCCGAGGCTTGTCGTCACAAGCTCCAGTCCCTCGTTGCGGACAAAGTTGGTCGCGAATTCGGCATTCTTGCGCCCCGTGTCGCTGCGGGCGTCGAGCACCTGCGCACCGCCGAACAGCTTCACCTGGATGCGCTTGCGAAGCGCGCCCTTCTCGAACATCGCATTTAGAAGCTTTTCCATCAGGAATACGCCATACCGCCGTGACTGGTCGGACCCGCCGCGATCGGGATTCCCCGGCAGAAGAAAATGATTCATTCCGCCGACCCGCGCAACGGGATCGTAGACGCAGGCGGCGACGCACGACCCGAGGACCGTCGAGATGACTGCGCCCTCCTGGTCCGATACGGCGAAATCGCCTTGTACGATCGGTATCCGTTTTGCCAACGCTATGGTCAATTGAGTTTTCCCACGACCGATTCGATTGATTTCTTCAGGACGTCCGGCGTGAAAGGCTTGGAGATGACGTTGTTCACGCCAAGCTTTACCGCCGTCTGCACGACGTTGCTGTCCTTCCGTCCGGTCAGGATAATGAAGCCGGTCTTGCCGATCTTCGGATGCGCCCGCACGGCCTTCAGGAGCTGGAATCCGTCGACGTCCGGCATGTAGAGATCCGAGATTGCCAGATGCACGGGTTCGGCGACAAGTTTGCTGAAGGCTTCGCGCCCGTCCTTGGCAACACTGATGTGCTTGATCCCAAAGGCCTGCAACGCCTCGACCGTGACCATTCTGCTCGAAATGTGGTCGTCGATGACCATCATCCTCAATACGTTAAGCACTGACACTTTGTCTTACCTCCGTATGGCCGCTCAGCAGGACCGATGCGACTTCAGCTAACGGTAGAATGTGGTTTGCCGCCCCCAGCCGGCTCGCGGCGGCTGGCATTCCGTAAACGAGACTTGTCGCCCGGTCCTGGGCGATCGTGTGGGCGCCGGCATTCTTCAGAGCAAGAAGACCCTGAGCGCCGTCGCTCCCCATTCCGGTGAGCAGGGCGGCCGCGGAGCGCTTTCCGTAGACCTTCGCGACCGATTCGAACATCACGTCGACCGAGGGCATGTGGCCCGACCGCTGCTCGCCCGGCGTGACCCTGCAGACCGACTGGGACCGGTCCGAAACGGTCAGATGCCCGACGCTGCCCGGAGCGATATAGACATGCCCGCGCTGCAGTCTGGTCATGTCGGCCGCTTCGAGGACAGTCGGGGCGCACAGCCTGTCGAGCCGCTCGGCGAAGCTTTTGGTGAAATGCTCCGGCATATGCTGCGTGACGATCGTCGGCGGACAATTGGCCGGAAAGCCCGTAAGGACTTCCGTCAGCGCCTCGACGCCCCCGGTCGAGGCTCCGATCGCGACGATGCTGAGTCTGGGAGACACCGCCTGCGTGGACTGGGCCACCGGACGGGCCGGCGATTTGCCGCGTCCGCGGATCGCGTCCCTGGCGGCCGCTGCCGCCTTGACGTGCTCGCACATGTCGCGAAGCGCGGCCTCGTCATCCATGCGAGGTTTCGGCAGGCAGGAGAAAGCGCCCAGTTCCAGCGCGGCGATCGTGGCGTCGGCGCCCTTGCGGGTCCAGCTCGAGATCATCACGACCGGCATCGGACGCAGCCGCATCAGCCGCTCGAGGAAGTCGAGTCCGTTCATGCCGGGCATCTCGATGTCAAGCGTGATGACGTCGGGATCGAGGGCCTTGATCATCTTGCGGGCCGCATCCGGATTCTCGGCGGTGCCGACAACCGTGATACCCGGATCCGTCTCCAGCACGGCTGAGATCAGCTTCTGCATCGAGGGCGAATCGTCAACGACTATTGCACGCGCGGTCACTTGCGGCCTCCTGCCGGAATGTGGTGGTAGGTGGTCACTCCGACCTGCTCCAGATGTTGCAGCGCCGGCCCGCTGGCGCGTTCGGAATGGCCGATATAGAGATAGCCGTCCGGCTTCAGGACGGAACAAAAACGCGCAATTAGCTGCGCCTGCAGATCCGGTTCGAAATAGATCAGCACGTTGCGGCAGAAGATGATGTCGAATTTCTGCTTGAACGGCCACTCTGTAAGCAGGTTCAGGTACCGGAAGGCGATGAGTTCACTGATTTCCCTGCCTGCCTCGACGCCATTGGCGCTTCGAACGAAGAACTTGTCGTGCACGTTCTTCGGCATCTTCGAGGCCATCTCCGCGTTGTATCTGCCGGCCTTCGCCGAAGCGAGCGACTTGTGATCGATGTCGCTGGCAAGGATCTTGAAATTGCGCTTCGCGGCGTCCGGCATCGCTTCCAGAACGGTACAGGCGATCGTGTAGGGCTCACGCCCGTCCGAACACCCGGCAGACCAGATCCGGCCCGGCTCCCCGGCCGCCATCCGCTTGACCATGTCGGGCACGGCAACCGACCTCAGATGGTCGAAGTGGTGCGGCTCCCGGTAGAAATTGGTGACGTTGGTGGTGATCGCCGAGATCAGTTCGCTGCGCTCGGAGGCCCCTTCCGGTGACGCTACCAGATCGATGTAGGTGCCGAATCCCTCCAGTTGCAGCGCACGCAGTCGCTTGACGAGGCGCGAATAGACGAGATCGCGCTTCGCTTCCGTCAGATTGATGCCCGCCTCGGTCTTCACGAACTTCGCGATCGATGCGAAATCTTTGTCGGATAGCGTGTACTCGCGCCCGAGATCGTTGCGCTTCGGCGCTTGCTGAAGTGCCGTGCTCATGCTGCCCACCCCATCCGGCGAGAGATCGCGTCGGGGAATATCCCGTTGACCGGACGGCGATCCGTGGCGGACGACCCGGCGGCGGCCGGTGCGCAGGGCTGCCCGGGATCGCCGATATTGAAGGCTGTGACCTCAGGGCGCCGGAGCCGCGACAGATTTTTTCCTTCACTCATCGACATCATCCTGCGATCGACCGGATCAGGCCGGCCCCCGGCTCGTTACTCTGATTGTTGACAATATGATCGACGTCGAGAATCAGCGCGATCTGGCCGTTGCCGAGGATGGTCGCAGCCGCGATGCTCGGCACGCGCTGGTAATTGCTCTCCAGGCTCTTGATCACGACCTGCTGCTGACCCTCGATGGAATCGACGAGGAAGGCCCCCAGGCCGTCCTTGCCGCCTTCGACCACCAGTATCGTGCCCTTCGAATAGTCGGACCGGCACTCGGAGAAGCCGAGTTGCTGGCCGACATCGATGATCGGCACCAATGTGTTGCGGAGCTTCACCACGCGGCTGTTCCTGCCGATGGTATAGACGTCGCCCGGCTTGAGCGTCGACGTTTCGAGGACCGAGGAGACCGGAAGGACCAGCGTCTGGCCCGCCTCCTTGACGATCATGCCGTCGAGAACCGCGAGCGTCAGCGGAAGGCTCATCGAGAACAGCGAGCCCTCTCCGGGACGCGAGGATATGTTGACGCGGCCGCCGAGCGCTTGGATCGACTGCCTGACGACATCCATGCCGACGCCGCGTCCGGACACGTCGGTGATGGTCTCGGCTGTCGAGAAGCCGGCGGCAAAGATCAGGTTGTCGATGTCCTCGTTGGACATCTTGGCGTCGGGCGACACGATTCCCTTGTCGATCGCCTTCTGGAGAACCCGGTCGCGGTTGATCCCCGCGCCGTCGTCCTCGATCTCGATGACGATGCGGCCCGAACTGTGATAGGCCGACAGCTTGACCGTGCCATTGGCCGGCTTGCCGGCCGCAAGGCGGGTTTCCGCGTCCTCGATGCCATGGTCGACCGCATTGCGGATCATGTGCGTCAGCGGGTCCGAGAGGCCCTCGATGACGGTCGTGTCGACTTCCGTGCTCTCGCCCTCCAGCGTCAGCAGGGCTTTCTTGCCGGTCGCGGCGCAAACCTCGCGGACGACGCGCGACATGCGCATGAAGACCGGTTTGACCGGCTGCGCACGGATCGCCATCACGCTGCTCTGGATCTCGCGGGTCAGGTTCTGCAGCTCGTTCAGCGCAAGAACCGTCGGCGCGGCCGATCCGAAGCCCGCCTGCCCGAACCGTTCGGCCAGCATCGCCTGGTTGATGACCAGTTCGCCCATCAGGTTGATCAGCCGGTCGACCTTGTCGGACTCGACGCGGATCGTGGGGCTCGGCTTCTTGATCTCCCGTTTCTCGGCCTTCGGGTCGTCCCCCTCGGGGGCGGGCGCCTGCTCTCCGGCCAGATCGGCGGATCCGAGTTCCTGGACGATGTTGTCCTGGCCGAAATCGTCGATGTCGACAACGGCATTTTCCTCGGCCTGCGGCTCGTCGCCGAGAAGGTTCAGGAAATCGTCGAGATCCACGCCATCGCCTCCGTCATCGCCGGGGCCGCCCATTTCCTCGACCGAAAGGACGCATTCGCCCTCGGCCCATTCGAACACCGCCTCGATCTCTTCCTGAAGACGCTCGGTGACGACCTCGAGCTCCCATTTCAGGTAACTCTCGTCCGGCGACAGCTCGGACAGCGACGGCAGGTCACCGGCATCGCATTTCGCCGTGACGGTTCCGATATCCGCCAGTTCGCGGAAGAAGCGGACCGGATCGTGCCCCTTGAGATAGAGGCTGGCATGCGGCGTGAAACCGACCTTGAAAGTGCGTCCCGCGGGAGCATCGGCGACGTCGATGGCGCCGAGATCGATCATCACCGGGGCGAAATCGGCGAGCGCGTCTTCCTCTTCTTCTTCCTCAGCACCGGGGCTCATGCCAAAAGCCGTCTCGAGTTCGCCGGCGAGCCCGGAGAAATCGGCAGCGTCCGTTCCTTCCCGCGATGTGTCGATGATGTCCGACAGCACGTCGACCGAGCGCAGCAGCAGATCCATGCGCTGCTCGTTCACCTGGGAGAGGTCGTTGCGGATGATGTCCAGCGCGTTTTCGAACACGTGGGCGAACGAAACCAGGGAATTGTAGCCGAAGGCGCCTGCGCCACCCTTTATCGAATGTACCGCGCGAAAGATCGAGTTGACCGTATCGAGGTCCGGACCGGAAGACTGGATTTCGTGCAACCCGGTCTCGAGATCCGACATCTGATCGGCACATTCGGCAAAGAATGTTTCTTTGATATCTTCAAGGCTCATGGCGTCTTCGTTCCGCTTTTATGGCATTACCCGGTTCACAGCCTTGGTGAGCTTTTCGGGATCGAACGGCTTGACGATCCAGCCCGTCGCACCCGCGCTTTGCGCGCGCTGCTTCTTTTCCGGGGCGCTTTCCGTCGTCAGGACGAGAATCGGCACGCGGCTGTATTCGTTGAGCTGGCGAACGTTCTCGATGAACTCGAAGCCGTCCATCACCGGCATGTTGATGTCGGTGATCACCACGTCGGGCTGCGTCTCCCGAAGCTTCTCGATGCCGTCCTTGCCGTCTTCGGCGGTCACGACCTCAAATCCCGCGCCCGCAAGACAATGGCGGAGCATTTCGCGCATCGTCCGTGAATCGTCTACGGTGAGTATCTTCTTAAGCATGCTTAGCGTCTCCCGCTTCGAGTTCCGTTGTTGAGAGGCCGAGGATCGACAGGGTTTCGTCCAGAGCGGCCGATTGGCCGGTGAACTTCATTTCCGAACCGTCCTCGCGCCACTGGCGCGCTGCGGACAGCAGGACCTGAATGCAAGGCGTGTCGATCCTTTCGACCTTGCTTGCATCGATAGAGAGCGATGAATCGCGCGCCGTCAGAACCAGATCGGCAACGCTTGCCGCACTTTCTCCCGGCAGGGTTTCCGGCAAGCTAAGAACGTACGCGCCGTTCTTTTTCTTGAGGCATTTGGAAAGCGGATTGGCGTTCACTTTTCTAACCATTGCTCAGAAATCCTCCCATTCGCCGGCAAGAGCGGCATTGCCGGCCGCGCGGGTCCGGAACGCGCCGCGGCCCTGCCTCGGCGCCTCGTTCGACCGTTGATGTCTTGCGGGCGGGCGTTGCCGCCGGGTCAAATCGTCATTTGCCACCTGCTCGCGAAAGCCGGCTTCAGCCAGCCGGAAACGGCCAAGAAGGTCGGCAAGGCTTTGGGCGTCCTCGGACAGTGCATGGCTTGCCGCGCTCGCCTCTTCCGCCATGGCCGCGTTCTGCTGCGTGACGGCATCCATTTCCCCGACCGAGGCGTTTAGCTGCTTCAGCGCTGCGAACTGGTTGGTGGCGCCGTCGGCGATCAGATCGACGACGTCCGAGATCTCGACGACCTGACCGGCGATGCGATGGAGCGTTTCGCCGGTGGCGCTCACGAGTTCGGAGCCGCTGGAAACTTGCTCGCTCGACTTGGAGATCAATTCCTTGATCTCCTTTGCGGCAGTCGCCGAACGCTGAGCCAGCGCGCGCACCTCAGAGGCAACCACCGCGAAGCCAAGGCCTGCGTCTCCCGCCCGGGCGGCCTCCACGCCGGCGTTCAGCGCCAGCAGGTTGGTCTGGAAGGCGATCTCGTCGATCACCGCGATGATCTGGTTGATTTCCTCGGCGGAGTTCTCGATGTCGGTCATCGCACCGAGCGCACGCTTGACGATATCGCCGCTGGTTTCGGCATCCCGCTTGGCTTCGGCGACAATGTTGCGCGTCTCCTGCGCGCTTTCGGAGGATTTCTGCACGGTGGCGGTAATCTCTTCGAGGGTCGATGCGGTCTCCTCGAGGGATGCAGCCTGCTGCTCCGTGCGGCGGGAAAGATCGTCCGACGCCCTGAAAATCTCCTGGCTGCCGGTCTCGATGCTCGCCGAGGTCATCGTAATCCGGCTGAAGACGCGGCCGATGCGACGGATCGCGACGTTGAAATCGTTGCGCAGGCGCTCCAGCTCGCCTTCGAACGGCTCATCGATGCCGCAGTCGAGATCGCCTTCGGCGAGATGGTTCAGGGCAGTCGCCAGGCGGGTGATCGCCCGCTCGGTCTCTTCGGCCTTGGCGGCAAGTTCGGCGTCCGCCACGGCCTTGGCCTGCGCCGTGCGGTCGCGCTCTTCGCGGGCTTGACGCTCGGCCTCCAGCTTTTTGGCGGCGGTTTCCTTGAACACGGTCAGCGCACGCGCAATGCTTCCGAGTTCGTCGCGCCGGCGCACATACGGCACTTCGTCGGTGGCGTGTCCATCAGCGAGATCTTGCGTGTATCCGGCGATCGTCACCATTGGCCGCACGACCTTGCGGCTCACGGTCCAGAGCAGACCGAAAATGAGCAGAAGGGACGACACGGAGATCGCCACATAAACCCACCCGAGCGTGTTCATGTGGGATGCTGCGTTCATCTCGACCGATTGCAGGTAGGTCTTCGCTTCCGCGGCGGCCGCTTCGGCGATCTGCTTGTGCTCGCGAAAGCGGGTGGTCAGCGTCTCGAGCGACTTGTTGATTTCGGCCGCACCGAGGCCGATGCCGCCGGAGTTTGCGAGGTTCGGGAAGAAGTTGTTCTCCGCCTCGATCCAGAAGCGATCGAGCACCGTGGGCGAATCGATCGTGATCATCGTGCGGATATGTTCGGGAATGTCCGCGCTCTTCCAGTACTCGAGCTGGCGGAAATAGGCGTCCTTGCCGGCTCGGTAAGCGGCGAAATGCGCGTCACGGTTCCACGGCTCGCGCGCGGCCTGGACGATGACCAGATATGTCTCCGAGATGAAGGAAGTGGGGGGCAGAATATCGGCAACGAGATCCTTGCCGGTAATGATGCGCTGGTAGTCTTCGCTTCCGATCTTTCCAGCCTCGTGGCGAAGATTGGAGATCGCATGCAGAAGCAGCAGCATCGCGGCGACGACCACCGCAAAAACTTTCAGACCCGTTAACAGACTAAGGCGACTTTTGGCCGGCTGACCGGCGCTGCCTCCTTTAACATCTGTATGCCCCATCACCCGATCAGCCCCGAAGTCGAAATATTCGAAAACATTCCGGATTTTCCGGGGCTTGGGCGGTGCATCATGCCAGGCTATTCGCCCCCAAGCATCACTTGTCCTAAGGCGTTTTACCTTAACGAAGCATTAAGCGGCATCGAGATTGCCATCGATGTTAAGGATACCAGTGCGAATAGCGATGGTGATCGCATGCATGCGGTTTGCCGCGTCGAGCTTCTTGGTTGCCCCAACAAGATAATGGTTCACCGTGTGCGCGGACAGCGAGAGTATCATCGCTATCTCCTCGCTGGTTTTCCCCTCCGCCGACCACGCCAGGCATTCCTTTTCCCGCGGCGTGAGCGGTGTCCCGTGCTCTGCCGCCGAACGGTGGCGCATCGTCAGATCGTCGAAAAAGACCTGGGCGAGCCCGTGGCAGGCCAGGAGTGTATCATGAGACGGGACCTCGCTCGCACGCCGTGCCTGGGCGATCAGTATCCTGTCCACACCGGCAGAACTGCGCCGGAAGAACACATAAAAGCGCGAAGCGAGAACGGCGGCTGCCACTTCGCTCTGCAATGCGGATATCCAGCGCCCCGTATCATCGTCGAGCGCGGGCTCCCAGACAAAGGGCAACCGCGCCGATCGCACATTGCTCGCGAAACCCGTGCCGCCCCGTCGCACAAGATCGCCGAAGAGTCTCCGCATTTCCTTTCCGAGCGCCGGCTCGCCTTCGCTTGAAAAGGCCCCGGTTTCCCGCACCATCCGGAATACGCCGATCCGGAATGCACCGCTCAGGCGGATGATGTCCTTCCCGATCTGGTCGCAATCGACACCGCCCGCCGAGCCAGCGTCGTCTTCCTGTCCACCAGCCGCATTATTTTCGGGATTGTCTGCCGGGCGGTCCGTCATCGCTGCGAGGTCATACCTGCCGTGCTGTCCGGGGTCCGATAGCGCTCCGCCCGCCGCTTTCGCGGTCATGTTGGGTGCCTTCAAATGCCATCGGTTACCGCCCTCGAAAAAAGAATCACTTTCGTCCACGCTAGCAGCAATGAGTCCCGACAGGAATCGTCTAACGGGAAAGCTCCGCGCAAGCACCTCCGACTATTTTCAAACGCCAGTCGCCACGACGGGAATTTGTTCCATGACGATCCCTGAAAACAAACGGTCCGCAGCGCACCGGGATCGTACACAGTGAGAGATAGCCGGTCATGAGCGTCGTCCGGTATGCGGTGGTCGGTGTAACCGCCTGCATTGCAGCCCTGACCGGCGTCACCGGTCACGCTCTTGTTTCGCAACCCGGCTCCAACGATGCCGCCCGGAAGGAGGTTCCTGCCAGCGAAATGAACGGCATCAAGTTTCCGCCGGTGCCTGTCGCCGTCTACACGAGAAAGGGCAGGATCGGGTATTGCGTCATGCGTGTCGAATATTACCGGGGGGACAATCCGGCTGGCGACGACGAGATCGCTCAGTCGCGCATCACCACCGAGTTGTATGCAGAATTCTCGAAAGTACTGAATGACGCGATGGACGGTCCCGTCGAGTGTGCGGAGCGGGTGGGCAAGCGGGCTTCGAACTTCAAGATCTACCAGGCCGAATTCTACGACAAGCTCGATTAGGTCCCGCTTCGCGGCCAACCGAGCCGGATAGTCGATGAGCTACCGGCTATCCGAAGGCATGCGCACTTCGTCTTTATTGAAGAAATCGAGCTGCTCGATCATCACCTCGGACACGATCTTGCGGCCTGCTGTCCGGTTCGCCAGTTCACGAACCTCGGCCATCGACTCGCGCAGGTTCGACCAGCCCGAGGGCCTGGAGAGCGTTCCGGCCTTTTCGTAGAAATGACGGTTCAGCGCGTCATGGACCACCAGTTCGATCGGCAATCGGCTGGCGGCCACGGCTGCGGGGTCGGTCTTTACCGTGAAACGAGCCGTCGCGTAACCGACCACGCCCCGGTCTCCGACATAGGGAAAACCCATGAGTTCGGTCTTGTAGATGCCGTAGCTGCCGTTCTTGCCGGCGGCGGAGATGCCCGACGAGGACGTAAGCGCCTGACCGGCATAGACGCCCCCGAGCGTGATCGCAACGACCCAAACGGCGAAGACGAAGGGCCGGATCATTGATAGCCGGCCGGGAGCCGCGATCCGGAGGCATAGGTGCCGTCTGATTCGGCGTGGGTAATCGCGTCGCCGAGGATTCCGATCACCTCCTTGGTCGCTTCGATGTTTGCGCGAAGCATCGCTTCGTTCTGCTGCACCTTGCGTCCAAGGACCATGATCTCGCGGCGGACCTCTCCGTCAAGCTCGAAACGGGCGAGATCTCGCGAAACAAGGTTCAACTCGTAGAGACACCGGTTCTTCCGCGCATTCGCGGCAGCAAGGTCCGCGCGCGGGTTTTCGCCCAGTAGCCTCGTTTCGGCATCGATGATCTGACCGATGCGGACGAGCAGTCTCATCAGATGCGTCTTGGTAAGACCTTTCTGCGAATCATCCCGGTTTTGCACGGTCATGGTGTCGTCTCGTCCTTGGGGTTGCGTGTGCCGTTACCTGGGCTCACTGATGTCCAGCATCTTGCGGATGAAGTCCCGGCTCATTTCGTTGGCCCCGGACCGGGCGGCATCCACGGACCTGGTTTCAGATGGTGTCGCGGCGGCATCGTTGATCCCGCCGACCGGCGCGATGGTGTCACCGTCCCTGACGAAATGCTTGGTGATCTTCGATGCGACACCGAAGTCGGC
Source organism: Oricola cellulosilytica (assembly GCF_019966575.1). Classification (GTDB taxonomy): domain Bacteria; phylum Pseudomonadota; class Alphaproteobacteria; order Rhizobiales; family Rhizobiaceae; genus Oricola; species Oricola cellulosilytica. The sequence continues at coordinate 572,427 of NZ_JAINFK010000001.1, forward strand.
GCCCTCGACCACCGCCATGGCGACATGCTCGGCCATCATCGATTTCCACATGTCGCCGGCAAATCCCTCGCCGAACACGCTTTCGTCGCCGTCGCCCATCATCTCGGAAATCATGTTGCCTACCAGCAGCGCCTCGAATTCCTTGGCGACCTTCGTGGCGTCGGTAGTCTCGTGGGCGCGCGCGAGCTGGCCGGCCCCTGCGCGCTGGGAGCGGATGTCGGCTGCGGCGGAGGGGTCCGCCGCACGCGCCACGTCGAGAATGAGATCGGATGGAAATTCGACAGCCATTCTGTGCCTCGCGCGCCTTTTCGACCTGCGCCGGGCCTTCGGTCGACGCAATCCGCCGCCGCTATCTTATGCCGCCAATCTTGCTCGAGGCTGACACCGGCCTGACGTAGCGCTGGTCGATCGCTTCGGAGTGGCTTTTCGCCTCCGCCTCCCGCGCTTCCTGCGCCTTTTGCGCCGTGTGGCGGCCCTCGATCGTCTCAAGCTTTTTCTTCTCGCGAACGAGATCGTCGGCGGCTTCCTGCTCCTGTCTGGCGGCGATGTGCTTCTCCGCCATCATCTTTTCGAAATGGCGCGCAAGCAGGTCGGGAAACAGCGATGCCACCGCGCTCTCCTCGTTGATCATTCTCGACAGATCCTCGAGCGATTTCTCGGCCGAGGCGACCCGGTTCTTCGCATCGGCGTGATCGCGCTCGCGCATCGACTTGATGACGCGCTGAAGCCGCATCAGGCGGGCGAAATTGGTCTTGTCCGTCGTCATGCGCTTACCGAAGGTTGTAGATGCCCGTGAATCCCTGGCCGAAAAGGCTGAGCATATAGGGCGCGGAGTAATAAAGAATGACCAGGCCGATCGCGAGAACGAAGGGCAGCGAGATGAAATAGATCGGGATCTGGACGGAAAGCTTGTTGAGCAGGCCGACGCCCAGATTGATGATGATGGCAAAGCCGATGAACGGACTGCCGAGCCGAAGCGCGATCAGGAAACTCTCGCGCAGCACGTCAACGAGATCGACCAGCATCAGGCGCATGTCGGGCATCGTGTCGAACGGCATCACATCATAGGAGCCGAGCAGCGCGACGATGACGTGATGATGGAAGTCGAGGGTGAACAGCACCATCAGCGCGCTGAGCGAGATGAACGCCGTCAGCGCCGCCTGCATCTCGAAGCCATCGACCATGGCGCCGAGCATGCCGCCAAAGCCGATCGACATCGCCACGCCGGAAATGATGAATTCCAGTGCCAGCAGGTAGAACCGGGCGATCAACCCGAAGAAAAGGCCGATCAGGATCTCGCTGACGGCCAGCCGCAGCAGGACCGCCGGACCGGGCTCGGCGAGATAGGCCTGCAAGCGCTCGTCGATGAAGGTCGAGACGGCCACCGCGATGGCGAGGGACGCGAACAGCCTGACCTGCGGCGGCACGCGGGCGCTCGACATTCCCGGCAGCACCATGAAGCACGCGCCGATCCGGCAGAACACGAGAAACGTGCTCAGCAGGTCGGCGGGCAGCGCGGCGATCAAGAAACCATCCCGAGGATGCGGATCTCGATGCCCTTGCCGATCTCGAGATGCGACAGGACCGGCGTGTCGGGATGCAGCCGCTCGACGATCATGCGCACATAGGGCCGCGCTTCCGGCGAGGTGATGATGGCGAACCGCCGGTTCTGCTTCTTCTGGCCCTCGATCGCCTTGCTGATGTCGGCGCCGAATTCCTCGAGCAGCCGCGGGTCGATGTCGAACTGGTTGATCTCGCCCTTGTTGTCGCGCTTCAGGCTCTCGCGGAACACCATGTCCCAGCGGTTGCCGAGCCGGAGCACGTGCAGGGTTCCCTGTTCGGTGATATCGCCGCACAATTGCTGGGCGATGCGCGAGCGCACATGCTCGACGATGGTCTCCGAGCGCCGGGTCGTCGGCACGATCTCGGCGATCGCCTCGATGATCAGCGGCAGGTTGCGGATGGACACGCGCTCGGCAAGCAGCAGCTTAAGCACCGCCTGAAGGCCCGGATAGGAGGTGTGCGTCGTCGAGATCTCCTCGATCAGCTTCTTGTATTCCGGGTCGAGCCGTTCGAAGTTCGCCTTCATGGTCTTGAAGGAGAACAGCTGCGGCAGGTTGTTGCGGACCACCTCGCTGAGATGGGTGAGGACCACGGCGACATTGTCGGCGGTGGCGATGCGCGCGGTCTTCAGGTCGTCGGCGAAGGTCTCGGGAACCGACAGCGCCTCCATGCCGTAGGCCGGCTCCTTCACCTTCTCGAACGGGATCCCCTTGAGGTGGTCCGGTTCGGCGAACACCATCAGTTCGCCGATGCGCATGACGTGCTCGGCGACGACGGTGCCGTGAACCTTGATCTGGTAGGCCTTCGGGGCGATGCCGAAATCGTCGGTGATCTGGATTTCCGGAACGATGAACCCGTAATCGGTGGCGAACCGCTTGCGCATCTTCTTCATGCGAAACGCCATCTCCTGGCGGGTCGGCACCAGTTTCGCGGCGAGCTGCTTGCCGAGCACCAGCTCGAGTTCCGTCGAGCGGAGCGATTCCTTGACCGAATCGCGCTCCTCGTCCTGGCGCTGCTCGATCGCGTTCTGCTGCTCGGCCGCCGCCTCGTCGGCGCGCCGGCGTTCGAGCAGTGGCTTTACATAGCCTGTTGCGGCGAGAACGGCGGCAAGCAGCAGGAACGGCAATGCGGGAAGACCCGGCATCACCGCGAGCACCAGAAGCATGAAGGCGGCGACGAACAGGGCGCGCGGGTAATTTCCGAGCTGGTCGAGAACCGCCTTGTCGACCGACCCGACCGTTCCCCCCTTGGAGACGAGAAGACCGGCGGCGAGCGACACGATCAGCGCTGGGATCTGCGAGACCAGACCGTCGCCGACCGAAAGCTTGGTGAAGACCTCCGCCGCCTCGCCGAGGTTCATTCCGTGGCGGGTGTAGCCGATGATGATGCCGCCGAAGATGTTGATCGCGGTGATGATCAGTCCGGCGATCGCGTCGCCGCGCACGAATTTCGACGCCCCGTCCATCGAGCCGAAGAAGGAGCTCTCCTCCTCCAGCTCCTTGCGGCGGGCGCGGGCCTGTTCCTCGTCGATGATGCCGGCGGAGAGATCGGCGTCGATCGACATCTGCTTGCCGGGGATCGCGTCGAGCGTGAAGCGTGCGCCAACTTCGGCGATACGCGTCGAACCCTTGGTGATGACGACGAAGTTGACGACGACGAGAATGGCGAACACGACGAGACCGATGACGAAGTCGCCGCTCATCACGAATTTGGAGAAACCGCCGATCACGTAACCCGCCGCCTCGACCCCCTCGTGACCGTCGGAGAGAATCGTGCGGGTGGTGGCGATGTTCAGGGAGAGCCGCAGCATCGTCGCGATCAGCAGAATCGTCGGGAAGGACGAAAAGTCGAGCGGCTTGGGAATCCACAGCGCGACCATCAGGATCAGCACCGAGAAGGCGAGCGACAGCGCGAGGCCGAAGTCGATCAGGAACGTCGGAACCGGCAGGAACAGGATGGTGAGCATCACCACGATGCCGACGGCGAACGCTACGTCGCGGCCGTAAATGCCCTCCGGCTTGGCGGCGATATCAACGCTTGCCACGGTCGGCGTCCCTCGCAATCCTGGATGATGGCGTCATCGGGACCGGATATCACCGGTTCCTTGCGCCAAGCTTTGGAGCCGAAGGGCGGCCGCCCGGGACCGGACCGGCAGTCAGGGGGCGTCGAACAGCATGTCGACGATCGGGCAGTCCGGAACATCGCCCTTGCTGCACTCGGCCGCCATGCCCGCCAGCGCCTTCTCGAGCTTGCGAAGCGTGGCGATGCGCTGGCGCACCGAAGCCAGATGGCCGGTGGTCAGGGCATGGACCTCGCCGCAGGTGAAATCGTCCCGGTCCACCATTTCCAGCAGCGCGCGGATTTCCTCGAGGCTGAAGCCGAGCTCTCGCGACCGCCTGACGAACGACAGGCGCTTGAGCTGGTCATGATCGTACTGACGGTTGCCGCCGGCCGTCCGGTCGGGCTCGGGCATGATCCCGATCCGCTCGTAGTAGCGGATCGTCTCGATGTTGACGCCGGTGCGCCTCGACATTTCGCCGATCGGATAGCCTCGCGCGTTCGTGAAGTCCTTCACCGCGATTTTCCCTTGCATCTGTAGTCACTACAGATCGTAGCCTAATCCGAAGACCGGAGATTTGCGAGGAAATTCATGCACGAGATCACCGACGCGACGTTCAACGAAGCCGCCGCCGGAGACGATGCCCCCAGGACGAGGCTGGTCGCGGCGGGCGGCGTTCTCGGGGCGATCGCGGCATCCGCCTGCTGCATCGTGCCCCTGGTGCTGTTCAGCCTCGGCGTGAGCGGTGCGTGGATCGGCCAGTTGACCGCCCTGTCGCCTTACCAGCCGATCTTCATCGCGATCACCGCCGGCTTTCTCGGCTACGGATACTGGTTGGTCTACCGAAAGCCGAAGGCCGCCTGCGCCGAAGGCGAAGCCTGCGCGCGTCCGCTGCCGAACCGGCTCGTGAAGTCCGCGCTGTGGTTTGCAACCGCGTTGGTCTTGCTGGCCTTCGCATGGCCCTACCTCGTGCCGTTCATTCTCGGCTGATGAAAGGATTGATCATGAAGAGACTTCTCGCACCGCTGGTGTTGGCGGTGCTCGCTTCAGCTTCGCCGGCGGCACTGGCGGCGGAACAAACGGTCAAACTGTCCGTGCCGGGCATGACCTGCGCCAGTTGCCCCTACATCGTCGAGAAAGCCATTTCTGCCGTCGACGGCGTTAAAGCCGTGGAAGCGACGATGGAGGATTTGTCCGCGACCGTGACCTTCGAGGATACCGTCACCGGCATCGAGGCGATCCAGCAGGCCACCGCCGGTGTGGGGTACCCCTCCTCCATATATCCGGAACAGAGCGGATCGTGAACGACAGGAGGCTCCTGAACACCGGTGTCGTCGGGACGATCATCGCCGCGCTTTGCTGCTTCACGCCGGTTCTGGTGGTCCTGGTGAGCGTTGTCGGCCTGTCCGCTGTCGTCGGATATCTCGACTATGTGCTGTTCCCCGCGCTCGCGTTCTTTGTCCTGCTCACGCTCTACGCGCTCTGGCGCAGGCAGCGCCGTACCCAAACACTTTAATCTACGTTCAAAAAGGTAGTTCATGTCCGATTGTTGCGAGAGCCAGTCCATAAGCTCCTACGATTTGGCCGTCATCGGTGCCGGATCGGCCGGCTTTTCCGCCGCGATCACCGCCGCCGAGGAAGGCGCGCAGGTCGCACTGATCGACCACGGCACGATCGGCGGAACATGCGTCAATGTCGGCTGCGTGCCGTCCAAAACACTCATCCGGGCCGCCGAAACGCTGCATGGGGCGAATGCCGCCAACCGCTTCGACGGCATCACGGCATCGGCGCGGGTGACGGACTGGCGCGCCGTGGTGAGCCAGAAGCAGGCTCTTGTCGAGGATCTGCGCCAGGCGAAATACGCCGACCTGCTGCCCGCCTATAATTCCATCGCCTATCTGGAAGGCGAGGCGATGTTTTCCGATGACGGCACGCTTATGGTCAGCGGAACCGTCATCGGCGCAGATAAGATCATCATCGCCACCGGTGCCCGGCCCGCATTGCCATCGATCGAGGGCATCAGGGAGGTGCCGTACCTCACCAGCACGACCGCGCTGGAATTGGAAAGTCTGCCGGAGACGCTGCTGGTCATCGGGGCGGGCTATATCGGCGCCGAGATCGCGCAGATCTTCGCCCGTGCCGGTGTAAAGGTCACGATCGTCAGCCGGCGGGGTCTGCTGCCGGAGGCCGAACCGGAGATCAGCGAAGCGCTCACCCGCTTCTTCGAGGACGAAGGAATCGAGGTCGTCAGCGGGATCGCCTATGACCGGATCGATGCATCAGCGGGAGCCGTCACCCTGACCGTCCGGGATCACGGCGCGGAAAGACGAATCTCGGCTGAGAAGGTGCTTGTCGCCACCGGCCGCGCCCCGAATACCGAGCGCCTCAATCTGCCCGCGGCGGGAATCGAACTCTCCGGCAACAAGGGTGTGAGGGTCGATGCGCAGATGCGCTCGACCCGCGACGGCGTTTACGCGGCGGGCGACGTCACCGGACGCGACCAGTTCGTCTACATGGCGGCCCACGGCGCGAAGATCGCCGCCAGGAACGCGCTCAACGGCAATTCGCTGTCCTACGACAATGCGGCCATGCCGGCGGTCGTCTTCACCGACCCGCAGCTTGCCAGCGTCGGCCTGACAGAGGCGAAAGCCCGCGCGCAGGGCATCGACGCGCGGAGTTCTGTCCTGACGCTCGACAATGTGCCGCGCGCGCTTGCCGCCCGCGACACGCGCGGCCTCATCAAGCTCGTTGCGGACGCGAGGACGAAGAAGCTGCTCGGCGCGCACATTCTCGCACCGGAGGGCGCCGACAGCATCCAGACCGCAGCCATGGCGATCAAGGCGGGCATGACCTACGAGGATCTCGGCGCGACGATCTTCCCCTATCTGACCACGGTCGAGGGCCTGAAACTGGCCGCGCAGACCTTCGACATGGACGTGAAGAAGCTGTCCTGCTGCGCTGGCTGAGGAACAAGAGCCGATGAAGAACGAAGCGAGACTGCAAATCTCCACTGCGCCGGACAAAGCGGCAGGCGACGCGCTGAGAGACTGGCGTTCGGCCCTTCTCCACTGGGGGATTCCGATCGGCGCGATGGTGGCGACGATCGGCGTGCCGCATCCCGGCAAGACACTTGTGTGGATCGCCGCGCTGGTGTGGATGGGCGCGGCCTGCCTGATGAATGCGCGCCGCTGCGGCCGTACGCACTGCTACTTCACCGGGCCGTTCTTCATTGTGATGACGATCCCCGTCGCGCTGCACGGCTTCGAGGTCGTGTGGCTCGGCCCGGACGGCTGGAAATGGCTGGCTCTGACGATCGGCGGACTGGGCGGCGCATTGTGGTGCGGCACCGAAAAGCTCATGGGAACGTACCGCCGCTGAACGCCTTCCACGAAACCACCGGAAACAATTGCGCGGGAGACCTGCCGATGAAGAACTTTGACCTGATCGCGATCGGGGTCGGCATGGCCGGCAACGTGGCGGCCCGCAAATGCGCCACCGCTGGGTGGCAGGTCGCGGTGATCGACGAGTTGCCCTATGGCGGCACCTGCGCCCTGCGCGGCTGCGATCCGAAGAAGATGTTGCGCCGCGGTGCCGAGATCATCGACGCAGCCCAATTGATGAAGGGCAAGGGGGTTGACCCGGGCGGGCTTGCGATAAACTGGCCGGAACTGATGGCGCACAAACGCAGCTTCACCGAGGAGATGCCGGACAAGATCGAGAGCGGGCTGGACGGCGCCGGCGTCGAGACCCTCCACGGCCGGGCGCGATTCCTGAACGAAAATACGATTGAACTGGCGGACGGCACCCGGCTGCAAGGGGAAAAATTTCTGATTGCGAGCGGCGCGCGGCCGCGCGATCTCGACTTTCCCGGCGCCGAACACGTCATCGACAGCACCGCCTTCCTCGAGCTGGACACCCTGCCGAAGCGCGTCGCGTTTCTCGGCGGCGGCTTCGTCTCGATGGAATTCGCCCACATCGTCGCGCGCGCCGGAACGTCGGCGACCGTGATCGATCGCGGGGCGCGGCCGCTGAAGAACTTCGATCCGGATCTTGTCGAAATGCTGGTCAAGCGCAGCGCCATGGCCGGCATCGACATCCGCACCGGCACCGACGTGACCGGGGTCCGGAAGACCGCCTCGGGCTTTACCGTCGTCGCGGCGCAGGACGGCGCGCCGGTCGAGATCGAGGCAGACCTCGTCGTCCACGGCGCCGGGCGCGTGCCGGTGATCGGCCACCTCGATCTGGCGGCCGCGGGGATCGCGTTCGAAGACAAGGGTGTGTCCGTCCGGGCGCATCTGCAAAGCACCACGCAGCCGCATGTCTATGCCGCCGGAGACGCGGCCGCATCGCCCGGTCAGCCGCTCACGCCGGTCGCGGTGTTCGAGGGCAAGGTGGCCGCATCGAACATGCTGAACGGCACGAAGAAGGAGCCGGACTACCGGGGCGTCCCCAGCGTGGTGTTCACCGTTCCGGAACTGGCGCGGGTCGGGCTGCTGGAGGAGGAGGCGCGCGAGCAGGGCCTCGACGTAAGCGTGAAATACACTGACACGAGCGGCTGGTATTCGAACCTGCGGGTCGGGGAGACGACCGCCGCCGCCAAGGTCATCACCGACAAGGCAACCGGAAAGCTCGTCGGCGCCCACCTGTTCGGCCCGGAATACGGCGAACTGATAAACTTCTTCGGCCTCGCCATGCGGCTCGACCTTCCAGGCAAAGCTCTCCGCGCGATGGTCGCCGCCTATCCCTCGGTCGGGTCAGACCTCGGCTCGATGCTGTGACCTGCCCGGCTCGATCTCTGATTTAAGGCCGCGTTAGCCGTCCGGCGAGGATCATGTCCGGGCGGCGCATCGCGCGACATTCACGGGCCGGAAACTAGAAGCCGCTCTGGATGCGGCCGAAAACGATATCGGTCAGACGGCCGATCTGCGCGCCCATGAAGGGGGCCGAGACGGAGACCGTCAGCAGGATGGCGACGATCTTGGGCACGAAGGTCAGCGTGATTTCCTGGATTTGCGTCAGCGCCTGGACAAGCGCGATGCCGACGCCGACGGACATCGCCACGAGAACGGCGGGTGCCGACGTCATCAGCACCGTCCAGATCGCGTATTGCACGATATCAAGCGCGTCGGCTTCGTTCATGTCAGCTGATGGTCACGCCGCCGCCGACGACGACCTGTTCTCCATTGTCGAGAATCGCAGCGATGCCGTCGTCAAACACCCGCACTTCCTCGATCTTGCCGGTGATCGCGCCGTCCGGCGAGGTCAGCGTGCGGCCGATCAGCGAGCCCGCCTGCTGCAGGAATCCCGCGCGCAGGATCTCGTCCAGCTTGTCGTTCGTCTTGATCGACTGTTCGACATTGGAGAACGTGGCAAGCTGCGACACGTATTGCGTCGCGTCCATCGGCTCGGTCGGGTCCTGGTTCTTCAGTTCGGCGACCAGCAGCTTGAGGAACGAGTCGTAATCGACGCCGACCTTTTTCGGCCCCGCGGGGGCCGCTGCGGCGTTGCCGGTCACGCTGTTGACGGCATCCATGGCGATTATCCTCCTACGGCTTTGAGGCGCGGCTCGTTGTCCATGAGACCGGCGGAAGGCGGATTGTTACCGAGGATCTCCGCCTCGATGTCGTAAAGGCCCCGAATGGTCTTCAGCGCTTCGTAATATCTCTCTTCACGCACGAGCCGGTCCACATGCTTCAAATCGGACAGGATCGTCTGGTCGCTGAAGGTGTTGATCAGCGCCGGAAGGCTTTCGCGGAAAAGCGGAAGCGCGGTTTCCTTGTCGCTCGGCGACATCACCATCACCTGAACGATGAAATAGAGCTGGCGCAGAGGCGTTGACGCGTCCTCCGCCTGCAGCACGTGGTTCTCCAGCAGGAACTGGACGTCGTTCAGCAGTTCCAGCGACACCTTGCGGTCGACCCGGAGCACCGCGCCATTGATGAAAATGCGCTCGTTGGCCTTGAGAAAAATCTTGAAAGAACTTTTCATTCCACCCCATCCCGAATGATTTTGCTGATTTCCAGAATCCCCTTGAAATTCTCCGACTCGCCCTGCCGGATCGCATCCGACTCGCGCAGGATCCAGATGCCGATCGAGATCAGGCTCGCGCGCAATTCCTTCGGCAGCGCGTTCTCGTCGTTTGCGAGGTCCTCGAGCAGCATCGACCAAAGGCGGATCGTGAAATGAATAGCCTCGACCGACTCGAAAGACTTGGCGCCTTTCTGCTCGGCGGCGGTCAGCAACTCGATCGAGCGGTCCAGCAACTGGCGCTCGCGGTCGCGGGCGTCGGTCGGGGAGTCCTCTTCGATTTCGGCGTATCTCAACATAATCATCTTAACTGTCCATCGATCACTGTTACTGGCCCTACAGGAAGCGCATGATTGAAAGGGTCTGGATTCGCGAGGTGATCGAGTACGAGGTCTCGACCTGGGTGAGCAGCGTGTTCAGCTCGATCGACGTCTTGTACGGATCGATCGATTCCATTTCCGAGGCGAAGGTCTCGAGCAGCGACTTCTGCGCCGTCAGATGATCGCTGGCGCGGCGCAGCCGCTCCTCGACGAGACCGGTCTCGCCCTGCAGTTCGGTCAGGCTTCCGGCCGCCGAGCCGGCGGAGCTGATGATGTATTCGGAGACCTGCTGCAGCGCCTCGCCGCCGAGATTGCTGTCGTACAATTCGACGCCGACGACCGCCGCCAGCATCAGCCGGCGGAAGCTGGCGTCGTTGGCGCTGACCGAGGTCTCGGCCGTCACGCCTGCGGAAATGCGCGAGATGGTGACCTCGTCGGTCGCCGTCGACATGTTGGTGTTCCAGGCCGCGCCCATGAACAGCGGCTCGGCGCTGACGGTGAGGAAATTGTCGATGTCGGCGGCGGTCAGGGCGGCGGCGGCCGGATCGTTCTTGGTGAAGCCGAAATGGCCCAGGAACGCCGCGTCGAACGCCGCCTTGCCCGGCCCGCCCGCATAATCGGCGATCGGCTTGGTGTCGGAGTTCACCCCGGAGAACAGGAACACGCCATTGGCCTGGGTGTTGAGGATCGCCGTCATCTCGGCGAGCACGTTGTTGGCGGTCAGTTCGGCGGCGAAGTTCTCGCTCGGGTCGCCGAGCACGATCCCCACGGCATTCATCAGGTCCGACGCCAGCCCGTTGAGGCGGCTCATGCTTTCCTGGGTCATCGACAGCCGGGTCTTGACCTGGGCGTTGGTGTCGATCAGCCGGCTGATGTGGTTGATGTCGTTCTTGAACGAGGCGAGCTTGCGGCTCTCGGCGCCGAGCGACAGGCCGGAATCGGCATGTTTGCCGGTGACGAGCTCCTGCTGAAGGCGCGGGAGCGATGCCTGCAGCTTGGCGGTCGAGCTGCGCAGCGCCAGCGATACGGAGAGCGTGGAGATATGGGTGGATTTCATCGCGCTACCTCACCGACATCAGCAGCGCTTCGAGCATCTCGTCGACGACGCGCACGATCCGCGCCGACGCCTCGTAGGATTGCTCGAGCCCGATCAGGATCGACATCTCCTCGTCGATGCTGACCCCGGTGGAGGCGAAGTGATCGCCGGTCAGCCGCTCGTGCAGGGCCTTCTTGCTCTCCGCCGAGGAGGTGGCCGAGGCCCTGAGCGATTCGAGCCATCCAAGCGAGGTCTCCGCGTAGCCGGAGACGGAATAGGATCCGGCGATGCCGGCGTTGATGTCGGTCGCCAGCGGATCGGACATCTTCTCGACATAGTCGATCAGGCGCTGCGAGTAGCCGGTGCCACCGGTGGTGTTGGAGACATAGGCCGCGCCGTTCGCGCCGCCATCGCGCAGAAGCTGCGGGTTGCCGCCGACATTGGGATTGAAAAGGCCGTTGACCCGGAGGGTGAGCGCAATGCCGGTACTGATCGTCCCCGCGGGCGGAATGGCCGGGCCGCCGGCATAGGTGAACAGCCCAGCGAGATCGGGATTGCCGCCCCCGACGGCGTCCGCCTCGGCGAAGGTCGTGACCAGGCCGCGCGCGATCTCGTCGAGCTGGCTCTGGGTCTGCACCGAGACCGTGTCGCGCATCTGGATCATCGCCGCCAGCTTGCCCGAGGCGTCGGTGTTGGCGCCCGAACCGCCGATCACGGGAACGCCGTCGACGCGGATCGCATTGCCGCTGATGCCCGGCGCGTAGGAGGTCAGCGGGTCGAACGTCACCGCACGCGGCACCGTTTCGAACAGGGTCACGCCCTGTCCGGTATAAAGCGCCATGTCGTTGGAATCGCGCTTGACGACCGAGACCGAGACATATTCGGAGATCTGCCGCAGCAGCATGTCGCGCTGGTCGAAGGCGTCGTTGACGTCGACCCCGGCGAGCGTTCCGCGCACAACCTCGTCATTGGCGCTCTTGAACTGGCCGAGCAGCGTGTTCAGCTTGCCGACGGCATCCTCCAGATCGCGGTCGATCGACCCCCGGAACTCCTGCACCGCGATCGACGCGGTGTTGAGGCCGTCGGCCAGCTCCTTGGCGTGGTTGACGGCGGAACTGGCGAGCAGCGTGTTGGACGGATCGGAGGAGTAGAGCTGGAGCGCGTCCTGGAAAGCCTGAATCAGGGTCGCCGGCGCGGTCGAATTCTCGACTCCGTTGACGACGCGCTGCAAGCGGCCGCTGGTATCGGCGATCAGCGTTTGCGCCGTACTTTGCGACAGGGCCTGCAGGCTGTGGCGGAAGAGATCCTCGTTGGTGTTGCGCCGGATATCGACGACCCGGGCGCCGCTGGTCGAACTGATGACCACCGGATCGCGCCGGACATAGTCCTCGTTCGACGCCTCGGAAATGTTCCGGGTCGTGACGATGGTCTGGCGCGCCGTGTTGAGGAGCGAGTTCTGCGCGATCCTGAGTGCCGACGTCAATGACATGGATTGGCCATCCGTTGACGCTGCGCCGCAAGCCGCCGGTCGCGGTGCCGTTCATATGTGCGCGGGCGGCCCATCAAGGCGATCAGCGCTTGAGGTTCAGCAGAACGTCCATCAGGTCCGATCCGGTCTGGAACACCTTGGAGTTCGCCGTGTAGTTGCGCTGCGACTGGATCATCTCCGTCAGTTCCTCGGCGATGTCGACGTTGGACGTCTCGACCGCGCCGGAGACGATCGCTCCGGCCCCGCCCTCATCGGGAAACCCGAGCCGGATGCTGCCGGACATGTCGCTCTGGGTGAAGACGTTGCCCGACAGCGAGCGAAGCTGGTCCGGGCTGTTGACGGTGGCGGTGGGAATGCGGAACAGGGGCTCGGTCGTGCCGTTGGTATACTGGGCGTAAACGATGCCGTCCGAGCCGAAATCGACCCGTTCGATCGTCGCCGGACCGTAACCGTTCACGTCGACCCGCGACACGACGAAACCAGTCGCAAGCTGGGTCATGCCGGTCATGTCGAGGTTCATAGGAAGGCCGTTGGGAACCGGAACCGTCATGCTCGTCGGACCGGTCATCTGTCCCGTGACGTTGTCGAATGTCAGGGTCTGGGTCGATAGAGGTCCCGTCGCGTAGGGGAACGAGGTACCGGGCGCCGCATCGGCTTGGTCGAAAACCGAGACTTCCCAGGTGTTGGAGGCCGTCTTGGTGTAATAGATGTCCAAGATCGTCTCGCCGCCTAGATTGTTGTAGACGACCATCGAGGTCTTCTCGGTGTATTCGCTGGTCGCCGTGTTCGCCGAGGCGAGCGTTCCGGTAACGACCGGTTCTTCGGCGGGCAAGTTGGCCGCGAACCGCGCCTCCGTCGAAGCGACGGCCTCCAGCTCTCCGCCGGTGATCGCTACGGGCTCAAGGCCGTCGAACGAGTTCACGACGACGGAGGGCTCTCCGTTCTCGTAGCTGTATCCGGCGAGATAGAATCCGGCGGCATTGATGAGGCTTCCGTCGGCGTCGGGAACGAACGACCCGGCTCGCGTGAGGAACGAATTGCCCGAGGCGTCCTGGACGACGAAGAAACCGGCGCCGTCAATGGCAAGATCCGAGGCGGAATTCGAGAACTGCAGGACGCCCTGCTGCGAGACGGCTTGCCGCACCGACGTCACCACGCCGCCCGAGTTGTAATTCCCCGCCCCGGCATTCACGACCAGCGTCGAAAATTCCGTGCTGAAGCGCTTGTAACCGTTCGTATTCGCGTTCGCGATGTTGTCCGCGATCGTGGAAAGCTTGCTGGCCTGCCCCTGCATTCCGGAAACGCCGGTCCGCATCATTCCGTATAGGCTCATGAGGAAATTCCTCCTGCTGGATTCTCAGCGAAGGGTAACCTCCAAATCTTGTCCGAACCTGCCCGGCGCCGTATGCGGCGGCTGCTTGTCGCTCTGGGCCTCGAAAGCCTTGGCCGCCTGGGCGTCGAGCCGGTAGCCTAGGAAACGCTTGGAATCGATGACTTCGTAGCCGAGCGCCTTGCGCAACTTCTTGCGCAGCTTGGATATATGGCTCTCGATGACACATTCCTCGACATCCTGCTCGAACATCCCGTAGACCGCGTTGTAGATCTGGGTGCGCGTCGCCCGGCGATCGCCGTTGGATGCAAGATATTCCAGGATGCGGCGCTCCCTGCGCGGAAGCGCGAAGCTGCGGCCGCCGATCTCGGGATCGCGGCCATCCGTGTGAACAAGAAGCGCGCCGAACTCAAAGACAGTGCGGGACGTGTCCTTGCGGCGGCGGATCGCAGCCACCCGCGCAAGGATTTCCTGAACATGGATCGGCTTGCGCACTACGTCGTCTGCGCCGCTCTCGAAGTGCCTAAGTATATCCTGAAGCGAATTTTGTTCGATAACCGAGATTACCGGAAGTTTGGTTGCCTGCCGGATCGAGCTTACCGGGCAGCTCTCGCTGTCCGAGTGTCCAACCAGAAAGGCTTCGATAGATTCCATTTCATTGCTGCATATGGAATCGAGCCAAGCCGGAAGTTCCTTCCCGCAGACTCCGAACACAGGGAACCCTATACGTTGGAACATTCCGCTGAAACCTTGGCGCACAAGGTCGCGGTCATCAACAACAACTATCATTTGTTATCCCCCGCCCGAATCAGTTCATCTTTTGGGCAATTCAGGCTTACGAATCGGGGATTCCGCCCACAACCGTAACAAGTCGCAACTTGCTATAGTTAAGAAACTATGAATTGCCTGATTCGTGAGGCCATTTCACGGGCGTCGGCGGTAAGTTTACGCGGTTTCAGGAGCTGCAGAATCTCTGCGCCGGCGGAGTCCATTTTCCCACACCGGTCGCCACCATGTTGCCGATCACACGGCACACATACCGCTTCTGCGCAGCATTATTGTCAGGGCCGGCATGGTAGCGCGCCACCGCCATCGACCATGTTTTATGTTTATTTTTCAGTGATTTGAGGAATGATGCCGCATACATGACATTGCGCTGCGGGTCGAGCATCGCCGCGTCCGTCGGGAACTGGTCGCGATGATAATAGTGGTTGATCTGCATGCATCCCAGGTCGATGAGCCGGGCGCCCTTGCGGCGGGCGTCGGCAAGAATCCGGAGCGCTTCGGAAGCAGATCCGGCGAAGCGCGTTTCCCCTTCGATATTCATCGCAAATGGATGCAAACGGCCACCGAGACCCGATTCAGTAAGGCCGACCGCATAGAGAACAGCCGCCGGAACCCCGTATTTGTGTGCCGCATCTGCAACATAGCGCTCACAAACGCCATTGTTGCGGGAGAGCGCGACTCCGAGGATCTCAGATGAGGACCCTGGCGTCGCCGCCGCGGACATTGCCACCATCGTCAGCAGGGCCATCAGAAGACGAAGGGCCGCCGCCCTGCCCGTTGCTCCGGTAAGCGCGGTTACTGTCATCGCGGGCCTCTCCCCGATTTCCCTGCATTCCCTCATGTTGCCCGCCATTGCCCCGGAATGCCTCGTTCTGCGATTGATGCGACGGCTGGTCGCCGCGATTGTTGCCGACCGACACGTCGGCGGCCGTCACTCCGGCTGCGCGAAGCGCTGAGCGTATCGCATCGCCGTCGCGCGCCAGTGCCTGAACCGCCTGATCCGTGTCCGCGCGGATGGTGATGCGTAACTCGCCGTCGACGGACTGCATGCGGATGTTCACCGCGCCCAGTTCCGCCGGATTCAACTGAAGCCGCAGTATCTTGACCTCCCGGCCCGGGGCGCCGCTCTGGCTGGCGGTCAGCCGGGTCATTTGCATGTCGCTCAGTTCGCGGGTCACGAGATCGGCGACCTGCGCGCCAGCGGTCGCCGGGCTTCCGTTGGCGACCACACCGACCGGAACCGCAAGCTCAGCCACCCTGCCGGATGGCCCATGGCCATTTGCGGATGCAGAGGAGGACGCGCTTGGCGCCGAGAGCGCCGGGGCGCCTCTCAAGTCGCTGTCGGGCGCCGGCTGGTCCGCGTTGCGCTCGGGGCGGGCGCCGGACATCGACGTCGAGGCGGCAACGCGCAGGCCGGGCCCGGTCTCGGCCCCGGTCTTCGGGACCGCCTCGAATCCGACCTTCTCACCCTCTGCGTCCTGCCGTCCACGGGTCCCGAGGTGCCGTGAACCCGGTGCGCCCGGCCCCGGAGGCGCGGCGGGCGTCGCGTTCGAAACGGCGTCTGTGCCGACAGCCGCCTGGCTCGATCCCTTCAGAGCTGCCGATGCCATAATTCCCGAAATGGCGGTCGCCTTCGGATCGGCCGGAGCATTGTCCGTCTCGTGGGGCGAAACGGACGAACCCAGCGCCGTTCCGGTATGGAGGCGCGTCAGATCGAGCGGTATCCTGCGCATCCCGATGTCGGAAACCGCATTCGGACCCGCTCCCTGTCGTACCGGTTCCGCTTCGGCCGAGGCTTCACCGCCGGTGAGATCGTCCCTTTGGCCGGATTCCCCGGAAATCTTCGCTTCGATGTCTTCGGGTTTGCCGGAAACATTCCTTGTTTCCTGTGCCAGCAGGTCGGACTGGCCCTGTTCGTCTTCCCGGGCACCGAGTCCTTCGCCGCGCTTCTCACCGCTCATCGCCGCCAGCGTTCGCGCGGAATCGCGAACGAGCCTGCCTTCGAGCGCCGGCGCGTCCTCTGCGTGTTTCAATGCGCGGCCGCTGGCGGAGGAATCGGTCTTTTGCAGCAGGGCATTGAACTCGTCGTTTTCGCCGGACTGAGCGGCGCCCCTCGATGTCGGCCGATGAGCAGTCTGCAGCATTTCCAGGGCGCGCGGGCCGTTTCCGATCATTGAATTTCCTCGAGTAGGGAATCGATATCGTTCAACGCGTCGCGCGTACCGGAGACAAAGCCGTCGAAATCCTGCATGAGTGGTCCAGGGTCCCGTTCCGCAGAAGTAAAAATGCTTTCGGATTCCGTCGGAAGGAGCTTCGCACCCGGCGGAACATAGCGCGGAGGCGGAATCACCGCGTCCCGGTCGGTCAACATGCCGGCGACGGCCAGCACCGCACGCAGCAGTTCGCGGTCTCCCTCCGACAGCGCTTCCTCATCCACGGCACTCAATTCCCCGGCGACCTCGCGGACATTTTTCGAAGTGATCTTGGCGATCTTCTCATAAAGCGCCCTCCGTTCGTCCCGCAGATTATCATCCCTGACTGGTGTGGCGCTTGCCGGATTTTCCTGCCGCCTGCTCGCGGCAATGTGGTCGACGAGATCGATTTTCCCGTCAACGGTTGCCGCGCGCATGAGGCGCAGCATGATGGCCTCCCGATACTGCGGAGGCATGAAATCGAGCACTTCCTTCAGCACGGCACGGTCCATCCAGCCGTCCATCGCGACGACGCCCGCAATGAATTCCTCGGCAAACTGCAGCGCATAGGGGGAGCCGATATATCGGCGCGCGTAGCGGCTGGCGACGCGGAGAAACGAAACGGGATCCTGACGGCGCTTGTGAATGGTCATCAGGCGCCGCAACGCCGCCTCCTCGATCAGCGTGCCGGGGGCAAGAACGCGGGCAGTATCGAAATCGACGCGCGCTTCGCCATCGTCCTCGGTCACCAGTCCGCGGACCAGCGCCAGGGATGCGCCGAACAGTCCGCCGGCCCGCTCCGGGTCTACATTCTGCAGGCGCGAGGCGGCGGTTTTCGCCGCGCCTTTCTGAAATATGAGAACCGCAAGGGCCAGCCGGACGAGTTCGTCATCCCTCTCGCCGATGGAGTGGAGCAGTTCCTCCAGAGTCTCGGGATTACCGCCCACCATGCTGTAGGAAAGCAGTGCGCGTGCGTCGCGCTCACTCATTTTTTGGGTGCGGTCGAGAGAGCGAAACCCCTCATCTACCAGTTTTGTCAGTCTGAGCTGCATCGCATGAGCGGCCTTGTCGCCATAGGCGATCTGGTCCTGAAGGATCTGCAGGGATCGCATGAGTTTGTATGGCGGTGCTGCGGGGACCTGCTCGGCGGAAGGGGCCGTGACTGCAACCGGGCCGAAGGCGAATCCGGCGGCCAGAACGGCGACGGCGGCGCGGGTCATTACGCCGGCACCTCGACAAGCACCTCGATACGGCGGTTCCTGTTGGAGAGCGGGTTCTCGGGATCGAGCAGTTCACGGTCGGCAAAGCCGGAAATCTCGCGGACACGCGCTTCGGGAAGGCCGCCGCGCAACAGCATGTAGTAGGCCGATTGCGCCCGCGCGGAGGAGAGCCGCCAATTGTCGTAGTCCTTCGATGTGAACTGGCGCGCATCGGTGTGGCCGCGCACGCGGATGGCGCCCTCCTGGGTGGACAGAACCTTGCCGACCTTCTCCATCGCGATCACGAGGTCGCGGGAGGGTACGGCAGAGCCGACGCCAAACATCGGAATGTCGAGCGCGTCGGTCAGGGAGATCAGGATGGCATTGTCTTGCGCCACGATGGACAGTTCGCTTGCCACCTCGGAATTTTCCCCCAACGCCTCGGCGATCTCCCCGCTGATTTCCTCGCGGATCTGCTCGGCGGCCATCTGCGCTGCGGCCGTTGCCTCTTCGGCCCCGGTCTCGGAGCCCGCCGCGGCCTCGGCTTCGAGCGCCGCGGTCTCGGGCGCAGGCGCCGTGACCTCGATCGCGCGCGGCATCTGTTCCACCGCCTCGCCGCCGTCGCCGGCCTGCGACTGGATTTCTGCATCGCTGCCCGTTTCGCCGAGGTCGTCCGCCGCGAGACCTTTTCCGCCGAGCGCCTCACCGGCAATCCCGGCTTCGCCGGTCAGCGCCAGGTCCTCGCCGCCGACCGCCAGCCCGGTTATCTCCGCATCGCCCGCCAGCGTCAGGTCGTCGCCGCCGACGGCCTGGCCGGTTGTCCCGCCATTGTCGAACTGCGCGGCCATCTCGGCGCTGTCGGATTGCGCGGCCATCCCGGCATTGTCGGACTGCACAGCCATCCCGGCATTATCGGACGGCGCGGTTATTTCGGCATTGCCGGACTGCGGGAATATGTCGGCATTATCGGCAATTTCACCGCTTTCCAGCGTGCGCGACACGTCATCCTCAGTGATGAATTCGCCGGTCGTTTCATATCGCCCAGCAACTTGACCGCTGTTGTTGGAGGGCCGGACCTCCTCATTCCAGAAATTGGGGGAAAAAGGATCCATGAATGATTGC
This sequence comes from Oricola cellulosilytica, assembly GCF_019966575.1. Lineage (GTDB taxonomy): Bacteria > Pseudomonadota > Alphaproteobacteria > Rhizobiales > Rhizobiaceae > Oricola > Oricola cellulosilytica. The sequence continues at coordinate 591,550 of NZ_JAINFK010000001.1, forward strand.
CCGCCTGAAGCATCATTGATCGAATTCTCACCGTTGCGCCCGCCCCCCTCTTCTATGTGCTCGATTTTTCCCGGTGCCCTGTAAGCCGCGATTTCGTCCAGGACCGAAAACGGATCTGCGAAGAACTGCGAGTCGGTTCTGGACGACTTCTCTAAGGGCGACTGATCGACTTCAAACTCAGGGAACTGTTCATTCGGCGTCAGTTCCTCATCCTCCTGAACTCCTTCGGCGTCGTGAATCCCCTTCACACTACGGTTGCGGTCGACGAGCTTGACGGGATTGAAGTAACTCGCAACCGCCTTCTTCGTCTCTTCGTTTGCAGCGTTGACCAGCCACAGCACCAGAAACAAAGCCATCATGGCGGTCATGAAGTCGGCGAACGCAATTTTCCAGGCGCCGCCGTGGTGACCCTCCTCCTCGCTATTGCCCCGCTTGATGATGATGAATTCCTGGGGGCGTTCGGACTCGCTCACGCGGCGCACTCCTGTAACAACCGATCAACTTCGGCGAGCCGGGTCGCAAGGACCGCCTGATCGACCCGGGCGACGAGATCGACCGATTCAGCGAGAACCGTCCTTATCTCCACGCCCTCCTCGGACCACTGTTCACGAAACGTCGCGATCAGCGCTTCAGGTCCCCGCAACTCGAAGGATATGGCCGCGCCGTCCGACAACAACCCGCGAATTTCCTTGGTGATCGCCGTCAGCATCCGTTCCGCGATAGCTGCGCGAATATGCCCGGCAATCAGTGCAGCCAGTTCGTCGGAGATCGACTGGACGATCTCCTCCCTGAGCTTTGGTATCGATGACGAAACAAGCCGACTGACCGCCGAATTATGCGAATTCTCCATCTCCTCGACCACTGCGGCATGGGATGACGTGACGCCGTCCCGGGCGGCGGCCGCAGTCTCATCCGCCGAACCATCTTTATCGGCAGGGCCAACAAGCGCAGCGCCACCCGAATCGTCTTTCTCGGTCAAGGGCGAACCCGCCGGAGGCTCCTCGTCTCCGGGGAGATGATGGTCGACATCATGGCCGATGATGGAAATACCCACATCGTCATCCGGGTCCTCGGAAACGCCGGAAAGGTCATCCAGTTCGCCAAGCCCGCCAAGCTCGCCAAGTTCAGCGAGCAAGTCTTCAGCGTCAAGAATCACACCGCCCGGTTCCTCTGGAGGCTGCGGCTCAGGTTCGGTGAAACAGGCGTTCACATCGATAGCTGAGAACGCCGGCCTCCCGGAGGCCTCGTCGACCAGCGGTTCGAAGCCCTCGCCGCGCACCCGCCGTCTGGGGGGCAGATTGCCGGACAGGTCGGGCAGAAACTCGAACAGGCTCGACCGGCTCACCTAGGCCGCCTCCTGCCTGACCCAGCGACGCAGGATCTGGGCGGCGCGTTCCTCGTCCAGATCCACGATCATTGTCAACCGCTCTTCCGGAGACGGGCGCATCTTGGCGAGCAATTCGCTTTGGTCCAGCCCACCCATGCTCGAGGCGCTGGGAAGAGACGGAAGTTCGGGCAGATCGTCAAAACTCGGCCCGTCCCCGGAGAAGACGTCATCGAGCGACGCATCCTCCAGAGCCGGGAGTTCGCCGCCTTCCGGTTCCGGAGCGTCGCTACGCATCGCGTTGATAAGCGGTCGCAATCCCAAGAGAACGACAAGCAGAACCGCACCGAGAAATGTCAACGCATTGATGAATGTTCCCAGATGTTCGCCCACCATATCGAGCACGCCGGGCTCAACTATGGGAACGCCGTCAATTCCGTCGAGAAATTCGACTGCCGTAACCTGCACAAGGTCCCCACGCGCCTCGGAAATACCGGCGGCCGCAACGGCAAGCTGCCGTATCTCTGCCAGCTTTGCTTCAACCTCCGCCGGATCAGTGCCGCCCCCTAGCGCCTCGACTATACGACTTTGGTTGACTACGACCGCGATCGACAGGCGATTGATCTCATACCCATTGCTGACTGTCGCGATGCGCTTCGAATTGAGCTCATAGTTTGTCGTTTCCTCACGTCGCTCACTGCGCTCGCTCGACTGCGGTTTTGTGCCTTCCACGGCATCTTCAGCTGGCAGGTTCTGCTCCACGCTGACCGGATCCGAACCCGTTTGTTGAGACGAGGCGTCCTCGCTGCGCACAACCTGGACGGAGCGTTCCACGCGCGACTCCGGATCAAAGATGGTTTCCTCGACCTGCCGGCGATCGGTGTTGATGTCCGCCTGTACACTCACTCGAAGATTCAAATTCCCGATATAGGGCGACAGTGCCTTGTAAACGCTGTCGGCAACCTGGTTCTCGACAGTCGCCTTTATACCGAGATTGCTGGTCGCGCTGTTGTTGAGTGGATCCTCTCCGGCGGCCAGCAGGCGGCCGGACGAGTCGAGAACGGTGACGTTCTCTGTCACAAGGCCAGGAACGGCGGCCGCGACGAGATGGCGGATGGCGAAGGCGCCGCCCTCCGCGTTGGAGCCGTCGTAACGCACCACAACCGAGGCCGTAGGGGTCTGCTCGGAGAATCGAAAATTTCCGCGATCTGCCAAGACAATATGAACTCTGGCGCCCTTGACGCCGCGGATCGTCTGAATGGAGCGCGCAATCTCGCCTTCGAGCGCACGCACGCGCGTCACCTCCTGCATGAATGCGGTCAGACCGAGCGATCCGAGATTGTCGAAAAGTTCGTATCCGGTCCCAGTGCCGTTCGGGAGGCCCTTTTCCGCCAAAACCATTCGCGCCCGGCTGGTTTTCCCGACCGGTACAAGGACCGAGGTACCGTCTGCACTCACATCAAAGGGGATCCCTGCGTCGGCAAGGGCGGTACCCATACGTCCGACATCATCACGCTCAAGTCCGACATAGATGGGTTCGAAGGCGGGACGGTTGAGGAAATATGCCCCTGCACCGACCCCGATAACGATTGTGAGGGCGACCGCCGCCATGATGGCCAGCTTCTGTATGCCCAAAGCCGAAAAGTTTTTCCCAATCTGCTGAATCTGTTCGAGCAAGGCCGGCGACTCCATCTCACCCCTTGGGGATAGACCATGAAGCTTGTGTGAGAGTGTCTTGCCCGGCTAAGCGGCGGAAGCTGTCGAATTAGCTCTTGAACAACGACATTATCGTCTGGGCGTTGGCATTAGCGATTGACAGCGCCTGTACGCCCAGTTGCTGTTGCACCTGCAATGCCTGCAAACGGGTCGATTCTTCGTTCATGTCCGCATCGACAAGTTGCCCGATGCCTCGATCGATGGCGTCCATCAAATTGCTGACGAATGAGGACTGCGTATCAATACGCTTCGTATACGCACCAAGATTCGATGCGGATTTCGTCATTCCCTGAAAGACAGTGTCGACGAAGGTGATCATCTGGTCCAGGTCAGTTTCGTCAACCCCGGCCGCTGTCACATCCAGCGTCGATACAGAGACGGTGACGGCGCCTCCGCCGGTCGTGGTGAAGACGCTATCGAGAAGCCCGGACTGGTCCGCGGCGTCGAAGAGCTTGGTTTTATTGATGTCTACAGTGATGGTTGACACCGAGACCGACCCATCGTTGACCCGCGTAAACGACTCGACGATATGCTTCATGGGTGTGTAAGTCGCGGCGGAGGAATCTACCGATAACCAGTTCTCGCCGCTGAACGACGCCGATTTCGAAATGGAGACCAGCTGATTTTGAAGTTGGTTTATTTCGGACTGGATTTTCGAACGATCCACCCCGGGCTCCCGGGAAGCGACAAGTTTCGATTTTATTTCACCGACAACCTCAATCGCGGTTGTCATAGCGGTGTATGCGACGTCGACTTTCGCTGCACCCAGGCCGAGTGCGTCCGTGACCGTTGAAAGCGCCGTATTGTCCGAGCGCATGGTGGTCGCAATCGACCAATAGGCGGCGTTGTCGCTCGCCTCTGCCACCGCATAGCCGGTGGAGATTCTGGCTTGAGTGACTTCCAATGCCCGGTTGGTGGCCTGGAGGGTTTTCAGCGCGGTCATAGCCGCGACATTGCTAAGAATGCTGGACATTCCGCCTCGATCAATGACCCTCAAAACGGTTCCGGTGTTCCGACTCCGACCGGAGCGGCATCCGCCTGCTCAGTCGCGGCCGAATTCCGGACTCTAAACATTATTAGGGGCGCTATCTTGTGCGGAACTGACGTGCGGAGGGGGGGGGAGCGCTCTGGCCGCCGCAGGAGTTCCTGAAAGGCGGCGAGCCGCCCGTAGGCGGCGCGTCTCGTCAGTGTATCAATCTGCCTAGCCCTGGAAGAGCGTCAGGATCGTCTGAGCATTTCCGTTGGCGATTGACAGTGCCTGGATGCCCAGCTGCTGCTGCACCTGAAGCGCCTGCAGCTTGGTGGATTCCTCGCTCATATTTGCATCGACAAGCTGCCCGACGCCGCGGTCGATCGCGTCCAGCAACTGCTTCGCGAAATCCTGCTGCATGCTGATGCGGCTCTTGATGGCGCCGAGGTCCGCCGCGGCGGTGATAACACCCTCGTTCATCGTGTCAACACGGGTAATGTACCAGTCGAGTTGGGCTCCGGTGGCGTTCGTAATGTCGATATCGAGTACGCCCCCGCCCGTGGCGGCGCCCGAGCCAAGCGCAATGGTCGTGAACCCGATTGTTGCGGGCGTGGTTGCAGTGACTTGTGTCGTGGTCACCCCGGTCAATTGAATCGACGAGGTCGCGCCGGTCGAGTCCGAGGTCAAAACCAGCGAATTGCCATTGTCGGACGTGGCCGCAGTGAAGCCGGTTCCGTTGGCATTAAGGCCAGCAACGAGAGCTCTCAGATCAAAATTCGCTGCGTCGGCAACGACGATATTGACCGGCGCTGCACCAGCGCCGTCGACATTGATATTCAGCGTAAGTGTGTCTCCATCGGCGAAGGTTCCCTGGGTCCACGTGAAGGGCGTGGATGTGCCGGTTCCGGATGTGCCGCCTTCGAGCACGCTGTTGACGACCGGGTCGGCATCGAGAAGCGAAAATGTCGTGATATCTATGTCGACCGTCCCGATCGTGATCGAACCGTCGTTGTTTCGCGAGAAAGACGAAATGATCTGCTCTATCGCCTTGTAGTCCGGCGAGCTTGAGTCGACCGACAGCCAGTTGGAACCCGAAAACGAAGCCGAAGAGCTGATGCCCTGCAACTGCTCTTGAAGCTGCTTGACCTCCGACTGGACCTTCGCCTTGTCGATACCCGGCTGCTTGGCCGCGACCAGCTTGGTCTTGATTTCGTCCATCACCTCCTTGCTGGCGTTCATCGCGGTATATGCGACATCGATTGTCGCTGCGCCGAGGCCGAGTGCATCCTGGACAGTGCCGAGCGCCTTGTTGTCCGAGCGCATAGTCGTTGCGATCGACCAGTAGGCGGCGTTGTCGGCTGCTTCGCCGACTTCATAGCCGGTGGAGATCCGGCGCTGCGTGAGCTCGAGAGATTTGTTGGTCATGGACAGCGTCTTGAGCGCTGTCATGGCCGAAACGTTTGTCAGAATACTCGACATGGTCTCCCTTCCCTATCCCCGGAATCGACGGAGAGGAGTGGGGCGTTCAGTCGATATCCGGTAACTTTTCATCGTGTTGTCCGGTCGGCCGCGCGCGGAATTCCGCCAATACCAATACCGGACCTAGCAAGAGCAACTTGCGCGAAGCTGACGTTCAAAAGTCAAGGGCCGCCCATGCGGACGGCCCTTTCAGATCGGATGGCGGAATTATCCGCGGAAGAGCGACAGGATCGTCTGAGCGTTGCCGTTTGCAATCGACAGCGCCTGGATGCCGAGCTGCTGCTGCACCTGCAGAGCCTGCAGCCTTGTCGATTCCTCGCTCATGTTCGCATCGACGAGCTGACCGATGCCACGGTCGATCGCATCGAGCAGGTCCTTGGCGAAATCCTGCTGCATGTCGATGCGGCTCTTGATGGCGCCGAGGTCGGCCGCTGCGGTAATAACGCCCTCGTTCATCGTGTCGACGCGGGTGATGTAGGAGTCGAGCTGCGCGCTCGTCGCGTTGGTGATGTCGATCTCGAGCACGCCGCCGCCGGTGTCAGCGCCGGTGCCAAGTGCCATGGTGGTAAACCCGATCGTTGCTGGCGTAACCGCTGACGCCTGGGTGGTCGAGACGCCGGTCAACTGGATCGACGAGGTGGCGCCGGTCGAGTCGGATGTCAGCACCAGCGAGGTGCCGTCGTCCGAAGCGGAAGCCGTGAACCCCGTTCCATTTGCATTGAGGCCCGAGACCAGAGCGGCGAGGTCGAAGTTCGCTGCGTCGGCGACAACGATATTGACCGGAGCCGCGGCTGCGCCATCGACTGCAATATTCAGAGTCAGTGTATCGCCGTTTGCAAAACTACCCTGTGTCCAGGTAAAGGCCGCCGAGGTGCTTGTGCCAGAGGTGCCGCCTTCGAGCACGCCCTTGCCGACCGGATCGGCGTCGAAGAGGGAGATCGACGTTATGTCGATGTCGACTGTGCCGATCGTGATGCTGCCGTCATTGTTGCGCGAGAACGACGATATGATCTGCTCGATCGCGTTGTAGTCGGCAGAGGTCGAGTCGACGGAGAGCCAGTTCGATCCAGAGAAGGAAGCCGACGATGCAATGCCTTGCAACTGTTCCTGAAGCTGCTTGATCTCCGACTGGACCTTGGCCCTGTCAATACCCGGCTGCTTGGCGGCGACCAGCTTGGTCTTGATGTCGTCCATCACCTCCTTGCTGGCATTCATCGCCGTATAGGCGACGTCAATCGTCGCAGCGCCGAGGCCGAGAGCGTCCTGGACGGTACCGAGCGCCTTGTTGTCGGAGCGCATGGTCGTCGCGATCGACCAGTAGGCGGCATTGTCGGCAGCTTCGCCAACCTGAAGACCGGTCGAGATGCGGCGTTGTGTGATTTCGAGCGCTTTATTGGTCATGGACAGCGTCTTGAGCGCCGTCATGGCCGAAACGTTTGTGTTGATACTGGACATGTTGTCCCTTTCCAGTTTCTTGAAAAGAAGGGACATCCCGGGCAGCCGGTACAGTGGCCGGGCATCATGCCCTATCGCTTGATATCCACTGTGCTTGGCCTGATACTGGGGCCGAGATCCCTCGCAACATAGACACGGGAATCAGCTGCCGCTGAGCACAGCTTCCTCGGACAATCGCGACAAGCGAATCAGTTCGCCGGTAACATAACCGGCGGCAAGAACCCGATCTTGAACGATTTGCCCAGGCGAAACGCGCCACGCGGCGGTACAGAACTCAAACCATCCGGCAGGCTACACGCCGGAACTTGCGCGGGACTTGGCATTCCAAGCCGTCGAATCGACCCCATGTGCGGAGTGAGACGACGTGCGCCTTGATAACCATACAAACGCAAAAATGGTTAACAAAAAGAAAAGCGGGCCGCAAAATGCGGCCCGCCTTCGGATTTTCGTGTCGCTAACTTACCGGAAGAGCGACAGGATGCTCTGCGAGTTCGAGTTGGCGATCGACAGCGCCTGGATGCCGAGCTGCTGCTGCACCTGCAGGGCCTGCAGCCTTGTCGATTCCTCGCTCATGTCGGCATCCACAAGCTGACCGATTCCGCGTTCGACCGCGTTCATCAATTCGCCGGCAAAGTCGGACTGCATGCTGATGCGGCTCTTGATCGCACCGAGATCCGCCGCGGCGGTCGTCACGCTAGCCGTCTTTGTATCGACGCGCGTGATGAACGAGTCCAGTTGCGCATCGGTCGCCGTCGAGATGTCGATGTCGAGCACGCCGCCGCCGGTGTCAGCGCCGGTGCCAAGTGCCATGGTGGTAAACCCGATCGTTGCTGGCGTAACCGCTGACGCCTGGGTGGTCGAGACGCCGGTCAACTGGATCGACGAGGTGGCGCCGGTCGAGTCGGATGTCAGCACCAGCGAGGTGCCGTCGTCCGAAGCGGAAGCCGTGAACCCCGTTCCATTTGCATTGAGGCCCGAGACCAGAGCGGCGAGGTCGAAGTTCGCTGCGTCGGCGACAACGATATTGACCGGAGCCGCGGCTGCGCCATCGACTGCAATATTCAGAGTCAGTGTATCGCCGTTTGCAAAACTACCCTGTGTCCAGGTAAAGGCCGCCGAGGTGCTTGTGCCAGAGGTGCC
>NZ_JAINFK010000001.1:599733-633525 GCF_019966575.1 Oricola cellulosilytica
AGAGTCAGTGTATCGCCGTTTGCAAAACTACCCTGTGTCCAGGTAAAGGCCGCCGAGGTGCTTGTGCCAGAGGTGCCACCATCGAGAAGGCCCTTGCCCGTCGCGGAAGCATCGAAGAGGGCTATACCCGAAATTGCGACATCGACGGTGCCAATTGAGATTGCGCCCGCTGAATCACGGGTAAAGGAAGACACGATCGATGCAGAGGCGCTGTAGCTGGCCGCGCTGGAATCGACTGACAACCAGTTCGAGCCAGAGAATGTCGCTGCTGATGAAATGCCTTGGAGCTGCTCCTGAAGCTGCGTGATCTCGGACTGAATCTTCGACCGGTCAACACCTGGCTGCTTGGCCGCCACGAGCTTCGTTTTGATGTCGTCTAGGACTTCCTTGGTCGCGTCCATGGCGGTGTACGCGACATCGACCGTCGCGGCGCCGAGGCCGAGAGCGTCCTGGACCGTGCCGAGGGCCTTGTTGTCGGAGCGCATGGTCGTCGCGATCGACCAGTAGGCTGCATTGTCGCTGGCGGTGTTGACTGCAAGGCCGGTCGAGATACGGGCCTGCGTCGTCTCGAGCGACTTGTTTGTCATGGCAAGCGACTTGAGCGCCGTCATGGCAGATACGTTGGTATTGATACTGGACATAGTGTCCCCTTCCCAAACTCGTACAATGGAGGGACATTCCGGATCAGCCGGTACAGGGGCCGGGCATCATGCCCCTATCAATAAGATAGCCGCTGTCATCACGGCCAACCTGCCCGCAAAACATTAAAAAAGAATTGCTGGAAAATTTTACGAATTTTAAACCGTATTTCTGGATGTTAAACTTGGTTTACGGTGGGTTAATCGTCCGGTAATCAAGACACTGAACGTACCATACTTCCAACAAGAACATTCCATCCATCAATCATCACAAAGAATAGAATCTTGAACGGAAGCGACACAACAGATGGCGGGAGCATCATCATGCCCATGGCCATGACGATCGTGGCCACGACAAGATCTATGACGAGAAGCGGCAAGACAACGAGGAAGCCAATCTCAAACCCGCGCCTGATTTCCGAGATCATGAAAGCGGGAACGACGATCCTGATATCGATTGTTTCATCGGTGACTACGTCTTGGCCCCGTTCGCGGGCAAGATCTGCGAAAAGTTCCAAATCCTGTTCGCGAACATTCTCCAGCATGAACTCCCGAAACGGTTGTGTGATGCGCGTGAATGCTTGCGATTCATCTATTTCCTGACTGAGCAGAGGCTGGACGCCGTCGCGCCAGGCACGATCGAAAACCGGCGACATCACATAAAACGTCATGAAGAGGGCCAGGCTGACCAGCACCAGGTTGGCAGGCGTCGTCTGGAGTCCAATTCCGGCACGCAATATTGAAAAGACAATGACGAAGCGGGTAAAGCTCGTCACCATTATAAGAAGGCCCGGCGCGACGGCCAAGACCGTCAAAAGCCCGAACAGCTGTATAATCAGTCCGCTGGTCTGGCCACTGAAGCCATCGGGGAAGCCCAGCCCCTGCTGGCCCTGGGCTACAGCTGGAAGGGTCAGGAAAAACATCCCGATGACGACGAGCGGAGTGAGTTTTCTCATTCGAGAATCAGCGCCCGGACCAACACGCGTCGGACATGACCCTTGCTCCTGATCGCCGCCCGCTCCTGCAGATCGTCCATCAGATGCTGGTAACCGCTCCCGCCCCGCAGATTGTAAAGCCGCAGGGTCCTGACATAGGCAAGGATATCCTGATGTATTTCATCGGCCATCACGCGGTCGGCCTTGCCCTCGAATACAAGAGCAAGTTCCATTCGGATCCAGGCATCGTCCGGATCGGCCAGGTTGGTCGTGATTGTCGGAATATCGACGACTTCGATCGCGGGCTGCTGCGGCGTCTCATCGGCTTCCTGCACGTTTCCGTCCCCCTCGGCCCCAGCCGACTTGCCCTTCTCAGGAGCAGGGTCGGAAACAGAGAGCCCGACCGGATCGAGCAGCATCGAACTCATCCCAAAGCCCGCTCCGGCGCCGACCAGGCTGATCACGACAAGCGTCACGATGAGGACGAGGGCAGAGGGCTCCTTCTTCTTCTCTTCCGGAGTATGCTCGATCAGGTCAACCATGTGCTCGAATCATCGCCGGTCAAAACGGCAGGTACAGATCAAGCGCCTGCTGCCCGTATGGTGGTTGCTGGACTTCGGTGAGACGGCCCGTGCCGCCATAGGAAATACGGGCCTCGGCAATCCGGTCATAGGGGATCGTGTTGTGGGGCCCTATGTCATACGGGCGGACGATGCCGGTGATTGTCAGGACGCGCAGTTCCGCGTTCACACGCACCTCCTGCGTTCCCCGGATGAGCAGGTTTCCATTCGCAAGCTCCTCCACCACCACCGCGGCAATCGCAAGATCGATTGTTTCCGCGCGCGCGGTGCCCCCGGACCCCGCGAAGTCGGTCGTCGAACCGAAATTTCCCGATGCGGTAAAGTCTCCCGAGGCCTCACCGGAACTGAAGGAACCGCCAAGTCCGAGCGACTTGTTGGCAATCCGAGATCGGTCGGTCTTGTTATCGACCTTTGCCCGGTCATTGATCTCGATATTGACGGTAACAATGTCGCCCCGGCCCACCGCGCGGTGCGCGGTGAACAGGTTCGCCGCACCATCGTTCCAGGTCGAATATTTATGGACGGCCGGGCGATTCGGATACAGGCTCGGCTGCACAGCCAGCTGCTCCGGGGCAAGGTCGGCCCCGACCGGCGACAAGGCAGGTTCACGTCCGATCTGGCGCGGAGAAACACATCCGGCCAAACCGCTGATGATCATGATCAAAAATGCGGCACGGCGCATCATTGCACACTCCCGGTGGTGTCGCCCAACGCCGACATGATGACTGTCACCACGGCGGCCTGTTCCGCCGACATCTCGTTCAGGATCGTTCCGGCGGCCCGCGCGCTCAATTTGGTAAGGAGAGCGGCGGTCAACTCACCGGGCAGTTTTTCCATGCGCTGTGCGGCGGCATCGGGCCTCATCTTCGAATAAACCTCGACAAGACCTTCATTCGCGATCTTCGAGAAATTGTCCCGTTTCTCGGCCCATTCCTGCAGCTCCGCGCGTTTTTGCTCGAGGATCGCGATCTTTGCCTCGACCTCGCCACGCAGTTTCTCCAACTCCTCCTTCTGGATCGCGTATCGGCGTTCGCGAGCGGCATCGGCAATATTGGAGCAGAAACGACGGATATCATCGCTGTCGGCGGCGGGAGGCGGCTGGTCCAGAAGCGAAGGCAGGGTTGCCTGGGCCCGCACATCCACGGAAAGAATGGCAAGGACGCCGATGACCACGGCGAGACCCCCCGCCCCGCTTCCTGTTCGGCTCGGCAACGTCATTGCATCACCAGTTCGGCCTGCATCGCGCCGGCATTCTTTACGGCCTGCAGTATCGAGATGATGTCAGCCGGCCCGACACCGAGGCGGTTGAGACCCTCAACAACGGTGTGCAGATCCGTCCCGTCGACGGTGCCGAGCTGGGTGCCGACCTCCGCTACGTCGACCTGCGTATTTGACTCCACTGCAGTTTCCCCGCGCGAGAACGGAAGCGGCTGGACCACGGTCGGCGTCTCGGTGACCCGGACGGTAAGCGTCCCATGACTGATGGCCACCTTCGAGATGCGGACATCCTGTCCGATCACAACCGTACCGGTGCTTTCGTCGAGGACCACGCGCGCGGGCGTGTCCGTCATTACCGGAAGATTCTCGATGCTCGCCACAAACCGCGCGGCAGAAACTCCCTTAGGCTTGGTGATCGCGATGGTCCGCGAATCGATTTCCCGCGCGGGAGAAATGCCGTACTGGCTGGAGCCGTAAGCATTGATCGCATCCGTCACGGAGATTGCGGTCGAGAAATCCGGATTACGCAACTGCAGGGTCAGGACCTGTTCGTCCTTGAAATCTGCTTCAACTTCACGCTCGACGATGGCGCCGCCGGCGATACGTCCGGCCGTTGGCGTACCGCGTGACACGGTCTCTGCGGCTCCCGCGGCCTCAAAGCCCGAGATCGACACCGGCCCCTGTGCGACAGCGTAAATCTCTCCGTTCGCAGCGCGAAGGGGCGTCATGACCAGTTGGCCGCCGCGCAATGAAGACGCGTCACCGAGCGAGGACACGTTCACGTCTATGCGTGAGCCATGCCGTACAAAGGGAGGAAGATTGGCCGTTACAATCACGGCGGCGATGTTCTTCAGACGGGCGCGGCCTTCCGTCGTGGCGATTCCCAGATTGTCCAGCATCGAGCGCATGGACTGCTCGGTGAACGGCGCGTTGCGCAGGCTGTCGCCGCTTCCCTGCAAGCCGACGACAAGACCGTACCCGACTAGCTGGTTGTCGCGTGCGCTCTGGAGGACGGCTATGTCCTTAACCCGCGACTGGGCGAAGGCCGGCTGAGCAATGACCGCCAGCGCGAGAACGAGCGGACCGAGGAGCTTCATCTCGCCTCCACGACCACCGTTCCGTCAGCCGTGACGGTGCCGGTAATGGTCCGTCCGCTGATGGTGTTGCGAAGGCGGATCGGGTCCCCGTATCCGGCGGAGGAGAGTGCAACCGCGTCCATGGCGATCACCAGGCCGCCTTGGCGGTAGTAGACGGTAGCCGGCTCGCCCGCCTCTACGGCATAAACCTCGCGGACGGCATCCGGCGGGATCAGGCGCTTCGGCAGAATGGTGCGCTGGGCGATCTTGCCAACGATCTCCCCGGCGTCGCGGACGACCTCCAGATCGTTGCGGAGCGGCTTGCGCAACCGGGTTTCGACGATTGCGTCTGCGGCCACGACCTGACCAGGATAAATCACCCGGCTGACGGTGAGCACGACGTTCGGGTCCTCCGATGCCGACACCGCCTGGGCCCAAAGCCAGAAGGCCGGAATGCACATTCCGGCAATGCGAGCCCACTTCATCATGGCGTTACCGCAATCCGGTCGAAACGACCGACGCCATCTGGTCAGCCGCCTGAATGACCTTGGAGTTCATTTCGTATCCGCGCTGCGCGGATATAAGCTCGGTGATCTCCTTTACGGGATCGACATTGGAAGCCTCTAGGTAGCCCTGTTGAATGGTCGCGAAGCCGGGATCTCCGGGAACGCCGTTGATCGCCGCGCCGGAAGCTTCGGTCTCCGCAAAAAGGTTGTTGCCGAGCGGCTTCAACCCGGCATCGTTGGCAAATGTCGCAAGGGTCAACTGACCCAGTTCCTGAAGCTCGATCTGGTCTTCCAGACGCGCGAAGACCTGGCCGGTCTGGTTGACGATCACCTCGACAGCACCCTCCGGAACAGTGATGTTGGGCGTGACGAGGAAGCCGTCCACGGTGACCATCTGCCCGAGGGCATTGGTGTTGAAAGCGCCGGCGCGCGTATAGACGGGCTCGTTCGCAGCCCCTTCGATCTGGAACCAGCCCTGTCCGGTCAGGGCCAGGTCGAACCGGTTGCCCGTGCTGGTCAGGGCGCCCTGAATATGCACGTTGCGAATGGCGGCCGTCCGCACGCCCAATCCGACGTTCGCACCCTCGGGTATGATGTTCTGGTTGGCGCGGTTGGGTGTCCCCGCCAGCCTTTCAACCTGGTACAGAAGGTCGGAAAATTCCGCGCGTGCGCGCTTGAACCCGGTGGTGTTCACATTCGCGATATTGTTCGCGATGACCTCGAGATTCGTCTGCTGAGCGCTCATGCCGGTTGCGGCAATCGACAACGCCTTCATGGATATCTCCTTAAATCTGCATCCGGCTGACTTCGAGGAATGCGGTCACGATCTTGTCGCGGATGGCGATCGCCGCCTGAAGACTCTGTTCGGCGCTCATCACCGCATCGGTGACCTCGCGGATATCCGCTTCGCCACTGAGCGCCTTCAGGGAAAGCTGCTCGGCACCCTTCACGTTCGTCACCGCGTTTTCCGCCATTCCCTTCAGGGCTTCCGCGAAACCCGCTGCTCCGTCCGGCGTCGGCGCGACGGCGGCCGAGCGCCCGGCACTGCCGAAATCCGAGCTTTCGAGCGGGGGAATGCTGGACAGGGCAATATCGAGGGCCATTAGCGCGTCCTCATCAAGTCGATTGTCATGCTGATCAGGTCGCGCGCCTGCTTCAGCACCTGGAGGTTCGCCTGGTAGGAACGGTTGGCCTCGCGCATGTCCGCCATCTCGATGAGCACGTTCACGTTTGGCATCTTCACGAACCCGTTCTCATCGGCGGCAGGATGTGCCGGATCGTGTTTTGTCGGGAAGGCCGTGTTGTCGGTTCGAACCGAGTTGACGCTTACCTTTGCAGCATTGCTGGCGCGGTCGAGTTCAGAACCGAAGGTGACAAGCTTTCGCTGGAACGGGTCCCCGCCGGGAATTTTCGCCGTGGACTGCGCGTTCGCGATGTTTTCGGAAACCACGCGGAGCCGCGTCGTTTCCGCGTTGAGTCCCGATGCGGCCACCTTGATCGCTGTATCGAGAAAATCCATCGTTATGGCTTCGCTGTCATAAGGATCATGCGGTGAAACGACGATACGATCGCGGTGTTGATCTCGAACGCGTGCCGAATCTCGCTCGACTTGACGAGTTCCTGTTCCATCGAAACGCGATTTCCACTCGCCGAGACATCCGGGCCGCCCGTGTCGACTATCCGCATGGACGGCTCGCCGGGCTGCGTTCCAAAATGCGACGCGGCGGTCGCACCGATGCTGACCGACCGGTTCGCGACAATTGCTTCAAAGGGCTCGACATCCATCGGGCGATATGCCGGCGCATGTGCATTGGCGATGTTGTTCGCAACCGTGGTCTGACGGAGCGAAAGCCATTTCGCTTGAGTCGTGGCCAATTGGAAAAGATTGACGGCTTCCATGTCCTATCCCTTCAGTGGGGGAAAGACTATCGGCCGTTTCTTGCGTGTGCCTTGTGGGAGAGCCAGCCTCAGCGGACGCGTATCAGGCGCTTGTCGGACGTAACGATATGCCAGCCCTTCCCGTCCCGCTCGATTGCCTCGAGAGTCGTGCCATCGGGAAGCCTCGACTTGCGGGAGACCAGATAGACACCGTCCATGTCCCCGACGAGCGCGCGGCCGTCATGGACCGCAAAGAGCGTGAACGCGCGACCGTTGCCGGGAAACGGCTGGTCGGGATCGCCGGAAGCCCCTGCGTTCGGGTCGACCTTGCCGGTTGTGAGCCTGTCTACGCTTGCCGGAGGGGTATCCGCCCGTACGAACCGGCCGGTTTCAAACTCGAAAAGCGGCGTGCCCGATGAAGGCACGGCGTCCTCGTCCGGCGGGACAACGCCGCCACGCGAGAAGGCCATTTCCGGCGGACCATAGGACTCGGGATTGAAATAGACATGCCACGGGAACAGTGCCGCAGCGGTTCCGATCAGCAGACCAACCACGCTCAACACATAGTCGACAGGTTTCATGTCACGAAAATAGCCGCGACGGTTAATGAGGCTGGCTTTTCTCTTTGTCATGTCTCAGATGGTCCGCAAGTTGCGTGAATGGATCGCTTTGGGGTGGATCGGCGCGGGTCTGGGAGAGCGCCTCGTAAATTCGCGGGACAGCCATGACGGCCTGATCGAGTTCCGGGTTCGTGCCCTGCTGCCAGCCGCTCATCATGCGCAGATCGCGGGTCTCCTCGAACAGGGCGATCATCGAGCGCAGCTGGGAGACCAGCAAGGACTGCTCTTCTGTCCACGCCCGGGCGGCAAGCCTCGATACAGAGCCAAGCGGATCGACCGCCGGGAACCGACCTCTGTTGGCAATCGACCTCTGAAGCACGAGGTGCCCGTCGAGAATCCCCCGCAGGGTGTCGGCGACCGGGTCATTGTGGTCGTCGCCATCCACGAGAACGGTGACTATCGCCGTGATCGAACCGCAATCCGGTCCGCCGGGACCGGCACGCTCGAGAAGGCGCGGCAGGTCGGTGAAGACGGAGGCGGGGTAGCCGCGCGCCACGGGCGGCTCGCCGACCGAAATTGCGACCTCACGAAGCGCGTGCGCATAGCGCGTAACCGAGTCCAGGAGGAGGAGCACCCTCTTGCCGCGGTCACGAAACCATTCAGCGACTTCCATCGCGCACACAGGCGCCCGCCGGCGCATCGTGGCGCTCTCATCACTGGTGGCAACCACGGCCACCGACTTCTTCATTCCTTCCGGACCGAGTGTATCCTCGAGAAATTCGCGAACCTCCCGCGTCCGTTCGCCGACCAGCGAGACAACCACGGCGTCAAACGCTTCGGCGCGGGCAAGCATCGCGAGAAGCGTAGACTTGCCGACCCCCGAACCCGCAAAGACACCGAAGCGCTGACCAATGCAAAGCGGAGTGAAGATGTCTATCACGCGAACGCCGGTTCTGAACGGCTCGTCGATTCGCGCGCGCATCATCGCCGGGCGTTTTATTGCGGCGACGGGCGGTTCCGTCGGCACGGCCAGCGGCCCCTTGCCGTCGACCGGCTCACCGATTGCGTTGACCACGCGGCCAAGCCAGCGCTCGTCCGGCCGGGCCCGCCCGCTCCCCCGATGGATCACGGCATCGTTGATGGAAAGCGGACGGCCACCTTCGCAAGGCGCGACCAGAATACGGTCCGGTTCGATCTGAACGACCTCTCCCCGCCCTCTGCCTTCACCCTCGCCAAGCGATACGAAATCGCCGAGGGCCGCATGGTCGGAAAGGCCTTTTGCGATGACGACATTGGGATGTATCGCTACGACGGTGCCGCCCCGCAGTATGGGGTCGCGTTCGATTCCAGCCGCGTCGATCGCGCGCCGCATTCGCGCCAAGGCATTCATGCCGTTAGCTGCTGCTCATCGCGCGGATCAGATTCTCTATCGAATCCTCCGACGTCTGCATCAGTTTCGCCGACTGCTCGAATGCTCGCTGGACCATGATCAGATCCGTGATCTCACGCAGCGGATCGACATTGGAGTTTTCGACATAACCCTGAACGACACCGACGTCCGACGTATCGACGATGGGCTCGGGATCGCCACCGGCGAGGATGCCCGAATCGCCATATCGCTGGAAGCCGGGAGGCGGTTCGAAGGCAAAGAGACCGATTGCCGCGACCTGGCCACCACCCTGGCGAATAAACCCGTCTCCGCTCACTTCCGGAACCCCGCCTCGCGGATCGAGCACGATCGGCGCGCCGCCAGCGTCCAGAACCGGATAACCCGACAGGGTTACCAGATCGCCTACCTCGGTCATATTGAAGCGACCATCGCGCGTCATGACCGTTCCCGCCGGCGTGTCGACGCCGAACCACGCATCTCCGCGCACGGCAAAGTCCAGCGGATTGCCGGTCTGTTCAAGCCCGCCCGACCTGTCGTCAGCATATTCGACGCCTTGGGAAGAGTGGGAAACGTCAATGCCGGTCGCGTCGCTGACCAGTTCTTCAAACCGGATCTGAGTTGCCCGAAATCCCACCGTCTGGCTGTTGGCAATGTTTTCGGCGATCGTGGTGAGGCGACGTTCGCGAGAGACCTGCGCCGAAAGGCTGACATATAATGCGTCCTGCATCCGGGCCGCCTATCGTTTCAACTGCTGGATCTGCAACATGAGGTCCTGACTGATGCCGAACGTTGCTCCTTGGTTGTACAACAGACCGATGCCGGACGATTGAGCCGTCGCGGATCCGTTGTTCACCTCCCAGAGCGTGGTGAAGCGTTCGAGAAACTTCTCGAGCGCCGCCGGATCGGAGAATTCCTCGAGATCGATCCGGTCCTTCATCATTTCGACCTGCTTGTCGATGTCGATGGACCCGACTGAATCGGGCAATCCGATCGCAGTCCGGACAACCTGGCCAAGCGCAGGGTCCGCCAGAATTCCGTAGTAACTCGTAATCGTCGGTGCCTTGCGCTGGAAATAAAGGGCCAGACGTACGCCTTCGTTTTCGTCGCCGGCCTGTTCTTCGAGTGTCTGGCGAAGATATTTCTCGACGGTTCCCTGCCGCGCCTTGGTGAAGGTGGTAGCGGTTTCGCCATATCTGTAGAAGTCGAACGTTTCGGCAAATTCCAGATAACGCTTGTCGGTAAGCGAATTGGCAAAGGAATCCCTTGCGTCACGGCCCTCTACCAGAACCTTCTTCATGAAGGCCTTGGCATACGACATCTCGCCGAGCCCGTGCGCCTGCATGGCGAAATTGAAGAGCCGGGTGTCGTCAATGAATTCCTCGATGGTTTTGACCTTCGAGATATTCTCTTCGTAATACGCGACCTCGCGCGCGACAGTCGGCTGGTCGGATACACGTTGGATCGTTCGCGAAAGATCGCTCGTCGCCAATTTGTATGAAGCCAGGGTCGAGATCATCGCAAGGCACCGGTAACTCTCATCGTCTAGCTCGTAACGCGCCATGCTTGCGCGAGCCTGTATGCGCGGTTGCGCCGCCACCCTGCCAGCCTCATGCAAGGTTTGACCGGTAGCTTCGCCGCAAAACGGACGGAGTTCTCTGTGGGCGTTATCATTGGAATGATCGTAACCTTTGGTTGCGTGCTCGGCGGTTACATGGCGATGGGTGGGAAACTCGGCGTTCTGAACCAGCCATTCGAGCTCGTGATCATCGGCGGTGCGGCCATCGGGATTTTTCTGGTCGCCAATCCGCTCTCCGTCGTCAAGGACAGTGGAAAAGCGGTCATGGAGGCGGTCAAGAATGCCGTTCCGACGCGTACGGAATATCTTCAACTGCTGGGGCTTCTTCACGCGCTTCTCAAGGAACTGAGGACGAAACCGCGCAACGAAGTCGAAAACCACATCGACAATTCCCAGGAGTCGCCGATCTTCCAGGACTATCCGCTGATCCTGAAGAACAAGGACCTGACGAACTTCATCTGCGACTATTGCCGACTCATCATCGTCGGCAACGCACGACCCCACGAGGTCGAGGCGCTCATGGAGGAAGAAATCAGCACGATCCGGCACGACAAGCTGAAATCGTATCACGGTCTCCAGGGCATGGCCGACGGACTGCCGGCGCTCGGTATCGTGGCCGCCGTGCTTGGTGTGGTGAAGGCCATGGGCGCGATCGACCAGAGCCCCGAAATTCTGGGCGGGCTGATCGGTGCAGCGCTGGTCGGAACGTTCCTTGGTATCTTCCTAGCCTATGCGATCGTCCAGCCGCTGGCCACCAAGATCAAGATCATCCGCGAGAAGAACCTGCGCCTCTATTTCGTCGCCAAACAGACGCTTATCGCCTACATGAACGGCTCGCTGCCTCAGGTCGCGCTCGAATTCGGCCGAAAGACGATTTCCAATTACGACCGTCCTTCGCTCGACGACGTCGAGAATGAGGCCATGGGCGAAGCAAAAGCCGCCTGACCATGAACGCTCCCGACGGTCTCACCAAGGAACGAAGAGAACTATTCGACCTGATCCTTGGCCGGAAAGGCGACGATGCCCGGCTCGAGCCCGCCATCAGCGCGATCACCGCCTTCCTGCCGGAGCGTTTGCGCGAAGTTTTGAAGAAAGACGGGTTCGAAGCCACCTTTGTGATCGAAAAGCACAAGCCGCTGGCAGCCGCCGCCTTGTTCGACGGACGAAAGAAGGGTTGCGCATGCGCGCTGATCGGGGGTGCCTCCGGTCCCGACGTTTTCGTCGTGGCACCGTTTCCCACAGCGGGCGTCATAGCCGACATGATGCTGGGCGGAGATCCGGAGTTGGCGGCGCCGGGAAAGGACCGCGCGCCCACCCGGCTGGAATGCGATCTCATCGGGCAGTTCGCCGACATCGTGGGCCGCGCGCTTCAATCGACGCTTGGGGCCGACAAGGCCCCGTCGCTGATTCGCATCGCCCTGTCGAAAGAGGAACTGCGCGACGAGGACACCGCCGAGCCACTTGTCGCCTTTGAAATGCAGATCAATTTCGGTGCGGTATCGCAGCCGGTTACCTTGGCCGTCACACACCATCAATTGCTGCGCATGACTCGTGCGGAGCCGGTCCGAATTCGTAGGCCGCATCCCGAAAGTCCCGCAAAGAGGAACCAGAAGGCGCTGGCTGTCAGCGTCCAGGTTACAGGTTCGATCAATCTGCAGCCCAAATCTCTGGCGGAGATAGCTGCCCTTCGGCCAGGCAATGTCATAGCGTTTCCCAGTGACGACGACGCAAATGTCCGCCTCAACGTAAAAGGTCGCCCGCTGTACAACTGCACCCTGGGCAGACAGGGCGCCAACTACGCACTCTGCCTTCGGCAGCCGCACAGGGTCATGACCGAGGTTCTCAGCGGAATGGGAATGCCCGCCGGACAATCAGAAGATGAGGATGACGAAGATGAGTGAGCCGAAACTTTCGCCACTGGACGATCTCGATCTCTCCGACGACGACAGCGGACTGCCGAGCCTGGGTGGCGATACCGACCTTCCCGATCTCGAAGCATCTCCCGACCCGCTGGATGATGCGATCGCCGAGTTGCAGGACGTACTCGGCAAGGATCAGGCAATGGGGCCGCTCGAGGGTGAAACGGAACAGGACGAAACCGGGGCCGCCCGGATCGGCGATGGCAAGGATACCGGGTTGCAGAATCTCGTCATGTCGTTGCCCGTGCAAATGGACGTCGTGATCGGATCGGCTGAGATGCCGGTTTCCGAGCTCATCGGCATGGAAGCAGGTTCGGTGGTCGCGCTGAACCGTAAGATAGGGGACTCAGTCGAAATCTGCGTCAACGGCATGAAGATAGCCTCCGGCGAAATCCAGACGCTCGACGACGATCCATCCCGGCTCGGCGTGAAGATTACCGAGTTGGTCGAGAGCTAGGACCGCGGGAAGCAGCAAAAATGCGATTTATCTGACATGGTTAAACGATACACCCTGACAAAGCCGCAACGGGCAGCGGCCGTGCTGGTCGCGATGGGCAAGTCGCGTGCCGGACAGCTATTGAAATTCTTCAAGAGCGACGAACTCAGGGTGATGATTGACGCCGCCCACACGTTGAAGAACATCCCGCAGCCGGATCTTGAAGAACTGGTCAAGGAATTCGAGTCCGAGTTCGCTGTCGGCGCAGGTCTTATCGACTCCGCGGAGACGATGAACAAGATTCTCAGCGAGACGCTTTCGGACGAAGAGATGTACGCGCTGACCGGCGCGAAAACGGACCAGAGCGAGCGCGAGGTCAAGGAGTCCGTCTGGGAACTTACTGCCAAGGTCGACACCGACGATCTCGTCGCTTTTTTTGGAAACGAGTCTCCCCAGCTCTGCGCCGTTGTCCTTTCGCGGCTCGACAGCAAGACGGCGGCCTCGATCATTCAGCGCCTCGACCCCGCTCTGCGGAAGGGCACCGTGGCGCGACTGTTGTCCTCGAAGCCGGTTCCCGCCACGGTCATGGCGACGATCGAAAAAAGGCTTGACGAGGCCTTCAAGCTGTCCGGCCCTTCCACCGGCTCGAAGGAAGGAGAGACGCGACTGGCGGAGATCCTGATGGAGATGAACAAGGATATCTCCGACGATCTGCTCGACGCGTTGTCGCCGGTGGTCGGGGACAAGAAGGTGGCAGGCGTCAAATCCCGCCTTTTCCGTTTCGAAGATATTGGCACGCTCACCAAAGAATCGCGCTCTGTGCTGTGCGACGGTTTGTCGACCGAAGTGCTGACCACCGCCTTGCGCGGCGTCGATGAGGAGGTCAGCGAAGCGGTTCTCTCCGCGATTGGGCAGCGGTCGCGAAGAATGATCGAGTCGGAACTCGCCGACGGGCGCAAGATCAATCCTGCAGAGGTCGATCAGGCCCGCAAGTCGATCTCCGCGCTCGCCTTGCGCCTGGCCGCCGAGGGCAAGATCGAAATCCATTCGACGGAAGAGGCGGAAGCGGCATAGGCCGCCTCCTCTCGACCCGCGGGCATCCGGATCCATAAATGGCAGACGATCAGGACAAGGACAGCAAGACCGAGGAAGCGTCCGAGAAGAAGATCAAGGACTCGCTCGACAAGGGCAAGACGCCCTTCTCGAAGGAAACGCCGATCTTGTTCTCCCTGCTCGCCACCATGTTCGTCATGACCTTCTTCATGTCGGAACGCATTGTCGCGGCCGGGCAGCAACTCGCCTCCATGATGGATCAGTCGGTCAATTACGACCTGAGCAACAGCGGGGACATCTATTGGCTCGTCCAGCGCGTGATCTTCGTGACCGGCGCGGTCACGCTTCCCCTGTTCGCCGCGCTCATTGTCGCGGGGATCACCGGCTCTGCGGCTCAAAATCCGCCCGTTCCGGTTGCCGAGCGCATAAAGCCCCAGCTCTCGCGGATCTCGCTGGTGAAGGGTTGGCAGCGCATCTTCAGCGCGAAGGGTCTTGTCGAATTCGCCAAGTCCATGGGCAAGATCATTTTTGCCGCGGTTCTGGCCGGGCTCGTTCTTCACGATCTCGTTCCGCGCATGATCGAGGGGCTCTACACGGAGGCTCCGACGTTTCTCGCTTCGGTGAAGGGCCTTCTGCTGAAACTCATGGGCGCGATCATCTTCGCCATGGTGCTGATCGCCGGCGCCGACTTCATGTGGACGCGATACCAGTGGAAGGTCGATCTGCGGATGACCCGGCAGGAGGTCAAGGACGAGGTCAAGCAGTCCCAGGGCGACCCCTTGATGAAGGCGCGCCTGCGCTCCACGGCCCAGGACCGTGCACGCCGACGGATGATGAACGCGGTGCCCGGCGCGACGCTGGTGATCGCGAATCCGACACACCTGTCGATCGCGCTGCGCTACGATCCCGGCAGGGACGCGGCGCCGGTTGTGGTTGCGAAGGGCCGCGACCTGATCGCCTTACGGATCCGCGAACTGGCCGAAAAGAACGGCGTACCGGTGTTCCAGAACGTCGAACTTGCCCGCGCCATGTACAAGAACGTCTCGATCGACCAGATCATTCCTACCGAATTCTTCAAGGCCGTAGCCGAACTCGTCTCAATCGTTCGCCGCCGCGCAGAAAAGAGCTGAGCCAGATGCTGACCCAGACCATTGATCACGAAATCGAATCCCTCGTCGCCGACTCCATCGCGCAACTGGCGGCGGAACTGCGGCTCGTCGATATCAGCGACTACATCGCGTATCTGCGCATGGAGCGGTTCGGCTGCGTCGCCGACATCGTCCGTGACGCTGCGGAATTGTTTTTTGCGCCCGGATTTGTCACCTTCGAAGGGGATGGCGAAGCATCGGCGGACTGGGGCGCGGCACCGGAGGTGACCCTCATGCTTGTCCTCAACGGGGCGCGAACGCGCGCCCATGTCGCCCTGAAGCTCTGCGTAGACCACGCCGAGGTCAAGCTCGGCTATATCGACAGTGCCCTGGTTCTGGAAAACGGTACGGACCGCACCCTGCTGCTTGCCGACGATATTTCCGACAATATCCTCGGCCTTCGGCGGAAGACCGCCCGCCTGACGCCCCGACATGGCGTATCCGGCCGAGCCGCGCCCCGCGCGCCGACCTGACACCGTCGATCCGGCGGAACGCGTCTCGTGGAAGGAATCAACCCGCGGGATTCGAGATCCGGATCAACATCTGCACCACCGTGATGAGGATCGGCACCACAACAATCAAGATGCTGACGGGGAAGAGAAACAGCGACAGGGGTATCAACATCTTCAGTGGCAGTAGATTTGCCTTCTCTTCCGCCCGGATCATGCGCTTTTGTCGCATCTCTTCGCTGAAGACCCGCAAGGTCTGCGTCACGCTGGATCCCAGTTCCTCGGATTGCCGGAACAGCACAGCGAGCGCCTGCGCCTCCTCGATCTGAAGCCGTCTCGCAAAGTTGGACAACGCATCGCGTAGTCTTCGGCCGCCGCGTACCTCCAGCATCATGATCGCCAGATGCAGCCCAAATCCCCGCTTCTTCGATTTCAGAAAGTCCCGCGACACGCGGTCGATCGCTGCCTCGACACTGAGTCCGGCGTCGATGCAGACGATCAGCGTATCCATGAAATCGGGAAAATCCTTCCTGTACTGGATTTCCTTGCGCACCCCCATGCGTTCGAGAACGACATTGCACAGGATAAAGGTCACCCCCGAAAAAACCAAGCCCGTGATCGTCGCGGCCAGGATCGACGTTTCGGGAGAAACCGTCCGCACAGCAAAGAAGATCGCCACGAAAACGATCACGGTCGCGGCGATGCGAATCAGATGAAATACGTAAACCGCCTCACGTGCGAAATAGCCTGCCCTGATCAGGCGGTTTTGCAACGAGTTGGGATCGTTGTCGCTGCGGACCACGTTGAAATAGTGGCGGACAAGTTCCTGCTCGGAGACCGGAAGTCCGCGAATATCTTCGCTTATGTCGGCCGCATATTCGGAGCGGGACAGCTTTTGGGCATGGAGCCTTTGAGAGACCTCGCGCCGTGTGCCGATGGTGAGCAGCAACGCCACCGAAAAGATCAGCACAGAGGTGAATGTGGCCGTAAGGATAAGGGTTTCGTTCATGTCTCAGAAATCAAAATTCACCAATTTTCTGACGACGAGCATGCCAACCGTCATGATCCCCAGACCGGCTGTAACGACTAGCGTTCCATAACCGCTTTCCCAGATCGGATCGAAGTAGGTGGGTGCAAGGAAATTGATGATCCCGTACAGGTAAAAGGGGAACCCCAGCATGAACCACGCCGTCCAGCGCCCTTCCGCGGAGATCGCCCTGATCTTGGCCTTCATCATTGTCCGCTTGCGCAACATGTCGGAGAGATTTTTCAGAATTTCCGTCAGGTTTCCGCCTGAACCGCGCTGGACGCTGAGCGAAATGGCCAGAAAGTTCAGATCCTCGGCTCCCACGCGCACGACCATGTTACGCGTAGCGGCATCAATATCTGTTCCGTAAGTCATTTCATCCGCCATTATTCCGAATTCCGACCCGATCGGATCCGGCATTTCCCGGGCGACGAGCGAGACCGAAGAGGGCAGGGGATGCCCCGCCGCCAGACTTCTGATCATCACGTCTATCGCATCCGGCAGCTGAACGAGAAAATGCTTGATGCGCCGGCTGCGCCGCACCGAGACGTAGATCGTTACGACACCGGCGGGTCCGACCAACGCTGCGACCAACACAAGTGCCGGATTTGCCAGAAGGTAATCGGCAGCCAGGAGAAAAAGGACGAAGATCGATACGACATACAGAACCAGCCTCGTCTTGCCGGTTCGGATGTTGGCCTGGGCGAAGTAGCGGGCCAATGTCATGGAAAGGGAGTCGTCTTCGCCGTACCGGACGGACCGCTCCTTCAGCATGCGCTCGTAGATCTGTTTACGGTCTGCGTTCCCCTCGAGTAGTTTCACCCGGTAATTGATATAACGGCGGCGCGCGATGCCGGTCGCGGCAAGGCGAATGACCGTATCCAAAAATATGATGGTGAAAAGGAAAACGGTGAAATAAATGAACGGAAGGCTCATCGTCCGTTCCTATCTCAGATGAACGCTGGGATTGAAAATTTCCTCGGGTACGTAAAGGCCAAGCTCCGCAATCTCTTCTAGGAACCGCGGACGTATCCCGGTCGCACAGAAAAATCCCTGAATCCGGTTCGCAGCATCCACGCCCGTTTTCTTGAATGCCATGATTTCCTGCATCTGGATCACCTCGTTTTCCATGCCGGTTATTTCGGTAATGGAGACGAGGCGGCGGCTGCCATCATGCATGCGCTCGAGTTGGACGATGAGATCGACTGCGGAGGCGACCTGCTGGCGTATGCTCATCTGCGACATCGGCAGTCCGGCCATACCGATCATTTGCTCGAGCCGGGAAATCGAGTCGCGCGGCGTGTTGGCATGGACGGTGCACATGGAGCCTTCGTGCCCGGTGTTCATCGCCTGAAGCATGTCGAATGCCTCCTCACCGCGGACCTCCCCGACGATGATTCGGTCGGGACGCATGCGCAGCGCATTCTTCAAAAGCTCGCGTTGCCGGACCTCATGTTTCCCATCAAGTGTCGGCGGTTTGGTTTCCATTCGACAGACATGGACCTGCTGCAATTGCAACTCGGCTGCATCTTCGATCGTGATCAGGCGTTCGGCATTTGATATTTGCGAAGACAGTGCGTTGAGAACCGTCGTCTTTCCCGAGCCGGTACCCCCGGAAATGATGATCGACTTGCGCCCCTTTACCGCGGCGACCAGAAGAACTTTCATGGCTTCCGCCATCGAACTGCCCTCTATCAAGCGCTCCAGCGTGTAAGGCTGCTTGGAAAATTTGCGGATGGAGACCATCGGGCCGTCGACAGCAACCGGACGAACGGCAACGTTGACGCGCGATCCGTCACTCAATCGGGCGTCCACGAGCGGAGTGGTTTCGTCGACACGCCGGCCCACGGCGGAGACGATCTTGGTGACGATCCGCATGAGGTGATCTTCGTCCTTGAACTGAATATCGGTTTCTTCAAGGACCCCGGCACGCTCTACGAATACCTGATTGTAACGATTGACGAGCACATCGGAAACCGTGTCGTCCTTCAACAAAGGTTCCAGCGGCCCTAAACCGAGCATTTCATCTGTTGTATCGAAGATGAGATCGTCAAGTTCCCTGGCGCTGAGGGGAAAGTTCTTCTCGCGAACATATTCCCTGACCAGCGGCCGGACCTCGTCCACCAGTTCGGCGCGCGGGAGGGTGTCGAGCACTCCTAGGTTGATGCGATCAAGAAGATGGCGGTGCAATGCGACGCGCTGGGCAACCATCTCGCGCCGGTTTCTCTGCAGGGAATCATCGGCTTTTGAGTGCTCGACCGGAGACCCGTCCTTGCTGTTCTCGGCAACAGGCTCCTCGGTGGTCGCGGCCGGAGCGCTGTCCGGATCAGCTCCTGCATTCGGCCGGAAAAACCGTCCAAGTATCCGTTCGTTCACTGCGTGCGCCCTGATTAGGTTTCTGATGCGATCAAATTAGTTCAACACGATCACTTTCGTTCCGATAGGGACCCTGCCGAACAGCTCGAGGATATCCGCGTTGGTCAGCCTGAAGCACCCGGACGTTTCGTATCCGCCAACAGTCGAGCGGTCGTTCGTGCCGTGAATTCGGTAAAGGGTGTCGCGTCCGTTGCTGTAAAGATAAAGCGCACGCGCACCGAGCGGGTTAAACGGCCCCGGCGGAACAGCTTCAGGGAGGTCCGGTTCACGTCTGCGCATCTCGGACGGCGGCCGCCAGGTTGGCCATTCCGACTTGTGGCCAACAGCGGCTTCCCCCGTCCACTCGAACCCGGGCCGCCCCAGCGCAATTGTGTAACGGGCTACCCGACCTGCATCGAGCACGAGGTCGAGTGTCCGCTTGGAGTTCGATATCACTATGGTGCCCGGGCGGTAGCCGGTTGCAGCCTCCACCACCCGGCGGGTGGTAGGACCATGATCCCGTGGGACCCGGGGGCTGATACCCCCCGCCAGGGCGGCGAGGGGCGAGGCCACGACAGTACATGCCGCGGCCCCAAGAAACGTGCGCCGTAACATCCGCTCCCGCGCCCCGGGCTTCATCGTTCCGTTCTCCATAGTGACGCGGCCAAGTTATCAACTCCCTTGCAGAATTTGGATCGAGGGCTCACCTCGACAGGCAGGACACCGCGATTTTGCGCCTCCGCCATGACCTTGCGTTCATCTGGAAGAATAACAACCTTTTGGTCGCCGAACACGCCTGCAATTTCCTTTTTTCCGATACCTCCGCCGAACAGCCCCGTATGGGCGCGATTCACAACGACGAAAATCCCGCAATTGGGATCGGCGATGTCCCGGACCCGTGCGGATGTCGCCTTGGCGTACTGAATTGCAGGGACCGTCGCATTTGCAACCAGCGTGATCGTATCGACTGCCTTCAGGATCTGCTGCTTCCAAGCGGTCTCCTGCACAGGAATATCGATGACGGTGTGATCGTGCTCGAATGAGATGACATCAAGCAGGCGAAGAACGAGTTCGACGCCCTTCGGGTCGAGATAGATTTCAGGATTCTCGAAGGAGAATACCGAAAATCCGGATTCCTGACGCTTCTTGATGATGTCGGCGAACTGCAAGTCCACCCGCTCCGGATGGTTGATGACGTCCCGAAGGTCGAACGCGTTTTCAACATTCAGATAGGCGGCGACCGCCGCGGTCAAGAAATCAACATCGAAAATCGCCACTTTGGGCCGCCGACGCTTGTGCGCCCGGCTCAGAAAATACGCCAGCATTATCGACAGCGTCGTCCCGCCGGCTCCGCCGCCGCATGACAGAACCGCGTGGACCTTTTTGGTTCCCGTCTTCAGCTTCTGGATTTGAGCCGCTATCGCCTCAACAAGCGCGCGACGATCGATCGGCTTCAACAACCAGTCTTCGCCATCGAGTCTCACAACGCGCCTCATCCGCTCGTTGGTCAGTGCGTCGGAAACGAAAATAACCGGGATACTTTTCACAAGTGCGCGGGCGCTTGGAAAGCTCGGATCTTCCAGGACTGCGCCATCCGACAAATCCATTATGACGAGATCATAATGATCGGCGTCGAATTTCTTCTTCTTCAACAATGTCGCGAGCGGCTCGGCTTCGTATTCGTAAGCCGCGAACTTCGAAAAATGTGCGTCGACTACCTTTATCAATTTGGGATCAGTCGAATAGACGATTATTCTGGATTTTCCTTCCGATGATACGTTGATGTTCATCACGTCCCTTCAATCGAAGAACTGTTATTCAACACCTGATACTGGTACAATATGGGTGTTATAATCTTTTCCTTTTCCAGCCGCCTATGTCCAGTTGTCGAACGACATGGCGATATAGGCGAACGAACAGCGCGAAGTGCGGCTTATCGCGATCTGCAAAGCTCGGCATGTCGGCGGTTGCCCAAAGAAAGGCCCGGCGTTGAGCAACCACAGTGGCGTCCGAAGCCTGATTCTCGAATTTCGATTTTGTCACCGTCCAAAAAAGGAGAATTGGCGGAACCTTTGTCTCCCGCCCGACTACGCCGCATCCAAAGATCCCAAATGACGCTTACGGATTGCCGATGTAAGGATCGTAGGGCACGACATACCGCTGATAGGCATTGCTAGTTGTTTCGGGACCGATGTCGATGTCTGTATTCTGGGCGACAGGCGGGAACGGATCGATCGTCTGTATCGCCATATTTGCATAGTTCGCATCGCCCACCCCCAGCGTAAGACTGTCGAGGTTGCTCAAATAGTCCGCGCAGCCGGCGAGCGGAAGAAGACTCGCCAGCACCAATCCGATCCGCTTATTTCTTCGCGATAATTCCATCGTCGAACTCCAGGTCGATGATATGGCCGTACGGCCCGATGATGCCTTCACCCGTCCTGAACCGCCGCATCATGTCCTTGTCGACCTCAAGCAGGCCGAGAGCGAACAGTTCGACGTCATTTGATGGGCGTGTCTGGTCTAGCGGCGAAAACAGCGGTTCGTCGGGTGCGGCCGGTCTTGTGAGCCGGGGGGTGACGATAATGACGAGATCCGTCTCCTCCTTTGTGAAGCTCGAACTGCGAAACAGAGCGCCGAGGACTGGCACTGCCCCAAGGCCTGGAACCTGCTCCTTGGCGCGGTCATTGTCGACCTTGATAAGGCCGGCCAGCGCGAAGCTCTGACCATCCCGCAGTTCAACGACCGTTTCGGCGGTCCGGGTGAGGAAGGACGGATTGATGCTGTCGCGCGAAGGGTCGATGTCGCTGACCTCCGTCAGGACGCGAATGTTGATCTTCCCCTCATCCAGAACGGTGGGAACGAACTCCAGACGAACGCCATAGGGCCGATATGCCGTTTCCGCGGCCGTCGAGCCATTGTCGCCCTGCACGACCCGCGTTATCGGCACTTCGCCGCCAACATTGAACCGGGCGCCTTCTCCGCTTACCGCGGTCAGGTTGGGCTGCGCAAGACGGCGGATGACGCTTCTCTTCTCCAGCGCACTGATGGTCAGATCGATATCGACACCCCCGGCGCTCAAAATCTGCGCCACGAGATTGCCGAAAAACGGCGTCTGGTCCGAAGTCGGAGAGCGGGAGGTGAACTTGTCGTTGATGTTGAGCTTGATGCCCAGATTCTCTCCGGCCGAACGCTTTGCCTCCAACACACGCACTTCCAGTGTGACCTGTTGCGGATCACTCACCCGCAGGGCATTGATCACCGTTTCCGAGTACTGGTTGGCGATCCGGACCACACGGTCCATGTCCACGCTGTTCTTCACCACGCCGGTCAGCCGCAGGCGGTTATTGATGTTGGCGACCCGCACCTGCGAATCCGGTACGGCCGACCTGATCGCCGCTGCCGCGTCGCTAAAATCGGTTTCGACCCGGACCTCGATCACTCCGAGAAGGGCCTTTTCGGCATCGTAAAGCGAGATGGTCGTGATGCCGACCGATCCCCCCTGGATGTAGAGCGACTGGTCGGACAGGGGGACGACATCGGCCACTCCGGGGTTGCCGACAACGATGTCGTTAAATGTCCGGTTCGTTCGCACGGTCACGGTGGTTCCCGGCCTGACCGTCGTTTCGTACACCGATCCGGTCAGGTTAACGCGGAGTTCCTGCGCCGTGACCGCCCCACAGGAAATGGCAAACAACGCGAAAAAGGCACCAACGAATTGAATTACCGAGCGAAATGACAGGCGCCTGGACCGCGCCGACATGATTTGTATCATCTCTGTCCTGCTATCGAGTTGAGCCGCGCTCACCCATTGTTACTCAGCTTTCTTAACTTTGTATTCCGTGCGGCCTGCCCCACGGTAAACTCCAATATTCGCATACGGATCTTCGGGGGGCATCACCAGTTCTTTTTGCCTTTCCACACCCGGTTGGGGCGAAGTTTCCATCTCCTGCCGCAATTTTGCCACACGTTTGCTCACCAGTTCGTCGACCTGGCTCACTTTTTCTTCCAGTTCCGACAACCGCGCGTCTTCCAGGGCCTTGACCTGCTCGGAAATGAGAGTTCTCGAGGTAGGACCGCCGCCAAGATCGTTGATATTGACGGGATTAATAGCCTCAACCTCGGAAGAGGCGCTGTTGCGCAGTGCCAGGGAAAGAATTCCGACCGTCGCTGCAAGCGTCAGTTTCTGCGCCTCCAGAGTCGAAACTTCCATGGTAACCGTGCGCGCTATGGAGGGCTGGTTCGCGCGGTCGTCGGCGAGCTGATCTATCGCTAGCACCTTGACCCCCTGCAGGAGAACGTCGGTAGTCCCTTCACGCGTCAGCATGATATCGACCCGATCACCGGGGAGCACGAAGCCGGCAACGCCGAGGACATCGTTAACCCGGATGGAGACCGCCTTCATGCCCGGATCGAGGGCCGTGGAAAGCGTCGCGCGCTGGCCTGCACCGGTGATTTTCGACGCGAGAACGGGTTCGCCGGACTCGATCGCCGTCATGACATAGCGCGATTCTCCGTCCGGGGCGAGAACGTCCTCTATCGTCGAAAATGCGCCCTCCGGGATCGTGGCCGCCGGCCAATCGATGACCCGTAAGCTCGAGGGCTCAATTAGCCTTCCGAACCGCATCGGCTGCGCCGCAACCACAATAGTGTTCCTCGGAACATCGACCGTGCTGACATTCGCGATGCGCTCACTCTGATCCGCAAGGAACTGCCTGACGCCGAACACCGCCGCCATGGCGAGAATGATGGAAAGGCCGAGACTGAGTACGGTGGTAAAACGCATGATCGAACCGCCTTACACGTGAGGTTAAAACTCTGAACAGGGTCAGTCAAACAGGAGACGGGTCCGCCGCTTCTCGACAGACCCGTCCAATTTTATGCCTTGCGGCATGCCTCGCACGAGACCCGATCGATCAATTATAATTCAGGTTGGTGAAGAAGCCTGCCCAGGAGTTCCAGGCAGCGGCCAGGTTAGTTCCGGCAATGATAACCGCCGCGATAGCGCCTGCAATCAGCAATCCGAGCAGGATCAAATACTCGGTTAACGCGATGCCATCTTCTTCTTGCGCGAATACGCGCAGTAACTGCATTCCCCGCCTCATGGTACATCTCCTCTAACCACATTCACGCGCATACCGTCGCACGTCGCTATAGTAAATTATAGGTAAACATCGGATCGGTCAATCTCAACGCCATTGCGAATTCTGAATATTCGGTTAAATGGTAAACGCCAGCAAGTCGAAATCGCGATTTTTCTGAATTCGAACCGAGGAGAAAAACCCGAATGATTCTCTGGATATGCCTCTCCCACGCTCTACAACGCCGGCGTGTCACGCGTTATTTTATATAAATCTAATGATCGCCTCTATTGAAAGTATCTTTATATCTAATGTTTACATATTTATTTGTTATCTGTGGTCGTTTCTAATTGCTAAAAGTGATTTTGAGAAAAATAAAATTCCAAACAATATTATATTGTTCGGTATCGGCATATATATTTTTTCATCTGTTTCTGTATATTTCTTTTTTGAAATACATCTGGACGCTGGGGAAACAGGACGAAGCAGCGCCTTGTGGGCGTTCAGGCCGCTCGCCGACACTGCCGCAGGGGCACTTTTACTCGCGATCGGCTTTACACTGTGGATGTTAAGACTGCTTGGTGCGGGGGATGCAAAGATGCTCTTCCCGATCGGTCTCATTCTGGGATTCGATTATCTTTCAATATTTTCACTGATTTTGCTCATCCTTGGCGCAGCCACCTACGCGATCGTGCGCATCCCGTATCCGAGATCGTCCGGAGGCTCTCGCTTCATTGAACGATTGATGGAAATCAGGTCGACGGGCCGGATCCCATACGGCGTGCTGCTCGCGATCGCCTTCGCCTTGGCGCTGGGCCGCCGCTATCTCGCCGAGACGGGCGTCTATTGAAATTCCCGCCGCGGATGGCGCAGGTTCCATATGATCCAGCGATGCACATTGAGCCAGACGCACAGGATGCAAAAGGCGGCGAAGATCGTGGCGTCCACCGCAGTTATCCCTACCGGCGAAATCTGCGACCCGGATCCGGTCATGGCCGATGCATCGAGCATCGCTCGACCGTTGACGATGATGCCGCCGGTGGCAAGGGCAAGCAGCCCGTATGAAAACCGGACCCAGGCAAGGTTCGGCAACTTCCAGAGCAGCGCGCCAAGGCCCGCCAGAGCGCAAAGAACGAGAACCAGCGCAATCTTCTCAACTGAAGGAATCCCTCGGAGAACCGTGACTGCTTCACCAGCGATCTGCCCAAAAAAATAGGAAGCGATGGCAACGAAAAGCATTGATGGCAGCACTTCCGCGAACGTGAAAATCCTGTTGCTCTGCATTCTCTCGATCCCTGTTCATCTTTTTTTTAGGATCATAGCGCGCTGCTGTTAACGCGCGCTCAAGAATGCGGGCGCCTTGCAGTTATCAGGTAATGATGGCTAACAGAGCTTCTCTTCAGTCGTTAAATTTTAGCGGAGGCGCTCGTACCTGACGCTGCCGTCCGCCCCGACGATGCGCCTGAACCGGACGTCGACCCCCACTATCTGAGAGGAACCCTCACTCGGGACCTGGCGCGGCGCGGCAGCCGCGTCGGCCTGTGGCTTGAGAGGCCGGAATTGATTTCGCTCCGGAATAAAGAAGGACGTATCACCACCGGCGGAAGGAGCCTGAAGCACGGCGGACGAACGGGACCCTTTCTCGGCAAGATCGTCAAGCTGGCTCTGCAAAACCGCCAAACGATTATTGGTGGCCTCACCGATCGACTGCATGCCGCGATTGAAATCGAACAGTCGGTCGGAGATGCGGTTCTCGAATTCGGGAAGCCGCCGAAGTTCGGCTTCAAGCTCCCTCATTTCACCCACAGCCTTGAAGTTGTAGTAAGTCGCGGCGGCAAGGATGCAGCTGGCGACCAGGTAAGCGATCGGGAGCACGCTGCGCCCGGTCGAGCGTCCAAGGCTGCCGGCTTCGTAATAGGAACGCCCGACCAGGTTGACACGGTGTGTTGCGATGGGGCCGTCCGGCGACACCCGCGTCAATCCGCCTCCGCCGGCCTTTCGGTCGACTGAGCGGGAGCGGATATCCACCAGCGCGTTCAGTTTCCGTTATCCTCTGTACCCGCGTTTCGCAAAAGCAACGCTATTGCGCATGAGTTCGAGATTGTTCGCTGTGATCTCGTTCGAAGGATCGATCTCGTAAGCCTTCAGGAAATAATGCCTCGCCTTCGGCAGATTGCCGCGGAGCAGATACGAGTATCCGACATTGTTGTAATATTCGGGGCGCCTGCCGATCATGGTGGAGAGCACACGATAGGCGCGGTCAGCAGTATCGAAACGGCCCACATGGTCCGCCGACGCCGCGAAACCAAGCCAAGCTGCAGGATCCTTCGGAAACACCTCCACCGCCCGTTTAAAGAACGAATAGGACTTGCCGTAATTGCGTTCCTTGAACTGGGTCTTGCCCATCGTGATCAGTTCGTCCGTCGCGTAGAATTCGGCGTCGGACAGGTTTTCTACCGATGCGGCGCTGTCGCCGAAGGTCGAGAGATCTTCAACATTGACCCCCTGACACGATGCAAGGGACAATCCGAGTATTGATACGGCAACTGCCAGAAATGGACGCAATCTTCCAACCCCCAATTTCCCTGAGGTCATACACCGGTGCTCGGGGGAATGGTACGCCTAACACGCTAACACCCCGTTTCGCTGGTCGATTCCCGCGAAAACTGTTGCAGATCGGCAATAGTGTTTTCGGCAGATCAGAAAGATCCGCATCGCAAATCCGAAGCGACTAGCGCCGCAATCCCCGTGCAGACGTTTGACACGTCGCGCGGAAACGAATGAGAATTCGGAGATTATCGACAGAGGCCGCACGACCCCAAAATTTCAGCAAATCAGTTCCAGCCAGTAATTGGACAACCGGTATGACCCAGGCGCCGCCAGCACCCCAGACAGTTGAGGAAACCGGGATCGAACGCGAGCTGCTGCAAGGGCTGGTGGCAAAGACCCTGTATACCTTCGGGACCATGACACCGTCGCAGATCGCGGCGGAGATCAAATTGCCGGTCGGCGTGGTGAATTCCCTGATCAAGGATTTGCAGCGCCTCCTGTATGTGGAAGCGAGGGGCCTTGCCGGAGACGATATCCGCGGCGAACTACGGTACGCCATAGGCGGCGCTGGAAATCAGTTCACCGCCGCCGCCCTGGCGCAGTCGCAATATGTCGGGCCGGCGCCGGTTAGCTATCAGTCCTACGTCGATATGATCCGTTCGCAAGCGATCGCGAATGAAAGGCTATCACGCGAGAACCTGAAGAGCCACATGGCCCACCTGGTTTTTCCGGAGCCGCTCATCGATACCCTTGGGCCGGCATTCAACTCCGCGCGTTCGGTTCTGTTGTACGGGGAACCCGGAAACGGCAAAACGAGTATCGCGGAAGCGTGCGGAAATGCTTTCCAGGACACAATCTTTGTTCCGTTTTGCTTTGAAATCGGCGGTCAGATCATCAATCTCTTCGATCCCACGATCCACCGGCCCGTGGACCAGACCGGCGCATTGGAGGAGGGGGTTGAGGGCGGCGCCTCACGCCGCTCGAAAGACTCGAGATGGATGGCGTGCAGGCGACCGTTTGTACTGACGGGCGGCGAACTCACGCTGGACATGCTCGACTTGTCCTTCAATTCCATCTCGAAATATTACGAAGCGCCTGTGCATATCAAGGCCATGAACGGGGTCTTCATCGTTGACGATTTCGGACGGCAACGCACCGACCCGCAATCCGTTCTCAACCGGTGGATTGTACCGCTGGAACGGCGCTACGATTTCCTGACCCTGCACACGGGCAAGAAGTTCTCGCTTCCCTTTGACCAACTCGCTGTTTTCTCCACAAACCTTGATCCCGAGCAACTTGCGGACGCCGGCGGTCTGCGCCGTCTATACTACAAGATCAGGGTGCCAACGCCGACTGCCGAAGATTACAGATTGATCTTCATCGATGCCGCCAGGGACCGCGGAATCCCGTTCGAAGAAGCCGTATTCTCCGAGTTTTTCGAGAACTATTATCGTCAGCCGAAGATTGCGCCAGCAGGACACCACCCAAAATATCTGATCGATTTCGTCATCTCGACCTGCAATTTTCGAGGTGAGGAGCCGCACCTGTCCATGGGGGTGCTGGAGCAGGCATGGGGAAACATGACCGTAAGCTAATAGGCTGGCCCTCTGCTTCCCAATTGCGATGCGCGGAAGATATCCGCTGTCTGCCCAGGATCCGTCCGATCGCGGCTGCCAAAATTCCAAGAACGACCCATTTGTATTAGAATGCCACGTGAACCGGCTGATCGGATACGCCATGCGTATTGCGCTGATAATTCTGTTCTCGTTCATCGTCGTCGTTTTCGTGTGGGATCAGTTGTGGAATCATGGCTTTTACACCAACGAGATTGTCAATCAGGCCACCGAATTTCTCCGCTCGCTCGGCGTGCTCAAGGAGATACGCAGAACGCCCGTTATGCCGATATGATCCGACTTGCATATTTTCCGGAAAAGTCGGGGGCCTCACGGCGGCCGGGCCGGAGCCGGTGACCACCATCCTGCGGAGCCGTGGGGCCGGAACCTGAGTTTATTCGGCTTCGGGCGACGGCCATTGGTCGAACTGGCAACGGGTCAGGCCTCCAATCGCACCGCGAAAGACGGGAGAAGGATTCCGCGACGTTGATAAGTTTTTTGCCCGGGTTTCTCTAACCCATTGTTCTCTCTGGGTATTAAATTTTTTCTACCGAGAACTTATCCACACGTCTGAAACCTCCCGCATAATTGCCGGACGTTCCTCCACGGGAAGCCGGGTCTAGAACCGGACGATCAGGCGGAGGAATGC
Organism: Oricola cellulosilytica; assembly: GCF_019966575.1. Lineage (GTDB taxonomy): Bacteria > Pseudomonadota > Alphaproteobacteria > Rhizobiales > Rhizobiaceae > Oricola > Oricola cellulosilytica. The sequence continues at coordinate 628,369 of NZ_JAINFK010000001.1, forward strand.
GGTGCCGGCCGGGGAACGCAAGAAGGTATGCGGCCTGGCAAGAGCTTACGGCCGGGCCCTAGCCTTCAGTTTTTCGGCCGGTCCCACGGGACCGCGAGCCGTGGCCGGGAGGCGGGTGAGAACACCGGCGGGCGGTCGATCCGATCGCACCAAACATATTCATAGAAGCGTGACGACGACCGCCCGCTTCCCGCCCTGCGAGGGGCACGATCTTTGACAAAGGCCAGACCGGTAACGGGGCGTGGCAACGAAGTTACGCGTCTTAAGGGGCCCATCAGCGATGGGCGTAGCCCGAAGCTTAAGGATGGGACAGACGACTCGGCCCGCCAGCGACGAATGGAATGAGAGCCCAACAGGAAGAAATGATAATATAAGTAATTAACAAGGAGATATCGGCGGTCGTGACCACCGCACTAGCAGGCAAATCGATATTGGAATATACAGGGCTCTACACGAAATGTCGCAGAGCGGAATTTGCCGTGTACGAGTTCCTGCATCGCCTCAACCAGTTCCGGAAGGACCGTGACGGCGTCGTCATGGTCGAGGCGATCGTGGTGGTGCCGTTTATCTTTCTCTTCTCCGTCGGAATATTGACCTTCGGCTTCGTAATGCTCGAGCGCGAACAGGTAATAACGGGCCTGCGTGATGCCACGCGGTATCTCGCCCGATGTAACGCTACCATTGGCTGCAGTGAGGAAATTGCCAAGAATATAGCGTTCTACGGTAATCCGGCCGGCACGGGAGCACTCCGGGTGCTCGATTGGGGAGACGACCTGGGCGATATCTCCTTCACCTATCCCGGCAACACCTGCGCAAGCGCCACGATACCGATGCCTCCGGACTGTGCTCCGACCATTGAGGGTTACACGTCCCATCAATTGCCATTGACGCCTCTTTATGGCGCTCTGGAGATCGGAGCGATCACGGTGACCGAAACACACCAGCAGAGAAATATAGGGTGGTGAAGAAGAGCCTCGTCACCTTCGCCAGGGATAGCGACGGCATTTCGCTGGTCGAAGGACTTCTCGTCTTTCCAATCATGGTTCTTTCGATTTCGGCAATTTTCGAGTTCGGGTACGCAATGTTCCAGTGGAATGCGACGGCCAAGGCGCTACAATTTGGTGCGCGGTGGGCTGCGGTGTCCGATCCCTTGGCGCCCTCCTTTGATGACTCGGCAATCCCGAGCGACCCGCTTCTCGTTCCCGGTCCCATTACGCCTGCGCAGGCACCCGACGTCACGTGCAGCGGTGCGCCGCTTGCCGGAGAGGAAATGTGCAACTCCGGCCTGAACCGCATCGTCTACGGCAGCAAGTCCGCGACGACATGCGTCCCCAACACCCGTGGAATCTGCAATCTCAATTCCCGTATCACCCCGGCCAACATCGTTGTCACCTATTCGACGACCGGGCTGGGCTATTGGGGGCGCCCTGAAGGCCGTGTGGTCACCATCACAGTGGCGGCGCGCAGCATTACGTTCAATCTGCCACTCCTCGGCGCGCTCCTCGGCGTGAACAGCATGGCGATCCCGGCGTTGCCGGTGACCATCACATCAGAGGATATGGATTGCGGAACGTGCTGAGTTAGCCGACCCTCCTGCGGAACCCGGAATCAACCTCCAGACGGGAAATCATCCACTCTGACGATCTCGGCGTCTTCCCGCAGGAAATCCTGGATCGTCCCACGTCCGCCCGCTCCGGAGACATCCGTGACTTCCATGGACAAGGTCTTCTTGCTTCCGCCCGTGTCATCGCCGTCCGCCGGTTTGGTCATGAACATGGTGAGAAAGGCCTCGATCGGCAGGTCGGTTCTGCCGTGTAGTGAGCCGCTCGCGCTCGCGGCTGCGCAATCGACCACCGCGGCAAACAGAAGCCGCCGATCGTCATCGTAGGTATTCGCCGTGTCAATCCACCCGCACTGGGGCGTGCCCGTCTCGCCGTTTGGCGCAGGATCTGAGACCATTGCGCCCGGATTGTTCAACATCTCATAGCGGTAGACATCATATCGCGAGGGTTTGACGCTCGCAGGCGTCGTTCCCCCGGGATAGCTGGACACGGTGTTGCGGATAGTGTCCACGGGTGCGGCCGGAGGAACGAAATTCGGGTCGTAGCCGGGATAGCTCGGATCGTAGCCGTTCGGGTTCTCGAGCGAATGATTGACGTACCAGTAGGCGTCGATGTCCCAGTCGAAGGAAGCGCTTATCCGCCCGCCCCCCAGCGGGATATCGGTGCCGGTCCCGCCAGGAAAACCCATCCCTCTGGCCTTGTCGGTTTCTTCTGCATACTGCTTGCAGGAGTTCCCTTGCGAGGTTCCCTTCCGTTTGTTTTTGGAAGGCCGGTACATCGGGTTGTTCGAGAATTTGTTGTAATTCCCGGCATAGAGATCCATCCGGACATTTATTCCGTTCTTTACTGGCCCCCAAGTGGCGCCCGGTTCAGTGGTGACCGTGTCACGCTGGTAACAGGCATGTGGCGTCCCCGTCGCGAGCGCGGTGCCGAGCACGTTGCCGCCGGTGCCGTTTACGGCCAGGTAACCGAAATTCCCGGGCAGCGCCGTGGACGGGCCAGAGATCTCCATCGTGACCTGACGGCCGTAAAGATCGCCATTGGCAAAGGCCGTGTTGATATCCGTGGGCTCGAACGGATTGCAGATCCAGAGCGGGGTCACATCGCACGCTGCAGCCGTATACTCCGCTATGGCCGCGGACCGGACGTTCGCTATCGGAGCGACATTCAGAGGAAAGAGCAGATTAACGGCCTGGTCCTTGGACCAGACCCAGGCATATTGCGCCGCCTCCGACGAAGTCGTCAATTTCGACATGTCGATGGGCATGTCGTCGCTTGCCGGGATAGCCGTGAGAAACCGAACCTCCACAGTGCTCGCGGCATCATTGTTGGGATCGTAGACAACGTGCAGTCGAGACCCCAGCCCGAAACCCGGTCCGCCGCCACTCATTGCCGACTGGTTTTCAACGAGCGTTTCAATCGCGAGTTTTGCCCGCGGTATCGCGTCGGACCGGCCATCGAGTTCGCGCGCGCCGGCCAGCGCCATAGCGTCAACCGCGTTTGCAAGGTCGGTGTTCAGATTCGCTATCCGCCCCGCATCGATCACGAACAGAGACGCCCCGATTATGAGCGGCATCGAGATCAGGGTCAGCGCAATCGCATAACCATCCTGCTCGGCGACACATTTCCTCGCGCGCTTGAACATCATATCCAGCCTCGATCGAAACGTCGTCTGATCAGATTACTCCAGCCCCTGTGGATATCAAGTTGAGCCGTTGAAGCCTATCCTTCACCGGGCGACATGGTGCCTGTGTAATCGGCTATCTACATGCTGAGAGATTCGATGGCATTGCCCGGCGGCGCATTGATTCCTTTAGCGCATTCTTCGATGATACAGGGATACGCGAACAACGTGGCATTCGCCGCGTGCCGGTGACCATCACATCAGAGGATATGGATTGCGGGACGCGCTGATAGGACAGCCTTAATTCGGCAACCCAAATTACCCGCCGGACAGGAAATCGTCGATCCTGACGATCTCGGCATCTTCCCGCAGGAAATCCTCAACTGTCCCCCGTCCTCCGGCCCCGGAGACGTCAACCACTTCTAAAGACAAAGTCTTTTTGCTGGGCCCAACTGCGTCACCGTCTGCCGGTCTGGTCACGAACATGTTCACAAAAGCTTCGATCGGCAAATTCGTTCGACCGTGCAGAGTGCCGCTCGCGCTCGCGGCGATACAATCGACAACGGCGGCGAAAACCAAGCGTCTGTCATCGCTATAAGTGTTTGAGGTGTCGATCCATCCGCAATGGGGCGTGCCCGTCTCGCCGTTTGGAGCCGGATCTGAGACCATTCCACCAGGATTATTCAGCATTTCGTAGCGGTAGACGTCATATCGTGAGGGCGTCACGCTCGCAGGCGTCGGGCCGCCGGGATAGCTGGACACGGCGTTGCGGATGGTATCGACGGGTGCGGCGGGAGGAACGAAATTTGGATCATAGCCAGGATAGCTCGGATCGTAGCCATTAGGATCCTCAAGCGAATGATTGACGTACCAATAGGCATCAATGTCCCAATCGGACGACGCGCTTATTCTTCCACCACCCATTACGATGTCAGTGCCGGTACCGCCAGGAAAACCCATTCCCATGGCTTTATCTGTTACTAACGTATATTTATTACATGAACTTGCATCTGACGCACCCTTCCGACTGTTTCTCGCGGGCCGATAGAGCGGGTCTTTCGAGTATTTCTTGAAACCGGCTCTGTAGAGATCCAATCGGACGTTGATGCCATGCGCAACATTACCCCACGTGGCGCCGGGTTTGGTGGTATCAACTCTATCTCTCCCATAGCATGAATTCGGAGCCCCCGTTGCCAACGCTTTACCTAAGGCGCTTCCGCCCTTCTTGTCGCCCATCACAAGGAAGCCGAAATTGCCGGGAAATGCGGTCGACGGGCCGGCGATCTCCATCGTGACCTGGCGGCCATAGAAACTGCCATTGGCGAAAGCCGTGTTGATATCCGTGGGCTCGAAAGGATTGCAGATCCAGAGCGGCGCCACTTCGCAGGCGGCTGCCGTGTAGGTCGCGATCGCGGCGGACCGGACATTGATCTGCGGTGCAACATTCAGAGGAAAGAGCAGATTAACGGCCTGGTCCTTGGACCAGACCCAGGCATATTGCGCCGCCTCCGACGAAGTCGTCAATTTCGACATGTCGATGGGCATGTCGTCGCTTGCCGGGATAGCCGTGAGAAACCGAACCTCCACAGTGCTCGCGGCATCATTGTTGGGATCGTAGACAACGTGCAGTCGAGACCCCAGCCCGAAACCCGGTCCGCCGCCACTCATTGCCGACTGGTTTTCAACGAGCGTTTCAATCGCGAGTTTTGCCCGCGGTATCGCGTCGGACCGGCCATCGAGTTCGCGCGCGCCGGCCAGCGCCATAGCGTCAACCGCGTTTGCAAGGTCGGTGTTCAGATTCGCTATCCGCCCCGCATCGATCACGAACAGAGACGCCCCGATTATGAGCGGCATCGAGATCAGGGTCAGCGCAATCGCATAACCATCCTGCTCGGCGACACATTTCCTCGCGCGCTTGAACATCATATCCAGCCTCGATCGAAACGTCGTCTGATCAGATTACTCCAGCCC
>NZ_JAINFK010000001.1:633625-967015 GCF_019966575.1 Oricola cellulosilytica
GCGACACATTTCCTCGCGCGCTTGAACATCATATCCAGCCTCGATCGAAACGTCGTCTGATCAGATTACTCCAGCCCATACGAATACCAAAACGAACTGCCTGAAGGCTGCCATCGCAACCCACCATGCGCTCAACAGAGATGATCGTCTCGAGACATCAGCGGCGCCCTGGAGAAATCTTCAAGGCCGGCACGATCATCGGCACAGTCGCCGCGTAGGCGGCGTAGTCGGGAAACACGGATCGCAATATCCTTTCCTCGTTAAACATGCGCCGGAACTGAAATGCGATCTGGAGTGGGCCGCGAAAAAAGCCCGAGATGGAAAAGTGGGACAAGACCACTCCGATGACCGTTGTCGCTTCACTCAGGTAAAGGGGATGGCGTACACACCTCTTCTCGATACATTTCCGCGGACTTTCGTCCACCGGATACAGTCGGAATCTTCCACCTAAACAACGGCTGTTATCAGCGGAAACCTCGCTTGGTCTTGACGTCTGCGAAGACGCGGTCCCCCATGGTATCGCCTCCGCAATATGCGAGGTAGATATTTTCATCCGCAGCGCCGCCTGCACGACTGAAGCCTCCCTGCCGGCTGATTTCCGCCTTGGTGCAGAAACCCCGTTGCACCAGCTCCATCGCGGCCTCGGCGAAAGCGTCGCGATGCAACCTGAAGTTTTCAGACCCTGCCACAATCGCCTCGAATTCATCGATTTCCCTGGAGCCGCTGGACGGCAGCGCCCGCGAGAGATATTTTATGAGTGTCCATTCAGAGTAGCGGCCCTGGCTGATCCCGTTCGAAGGTTCGCAAACATCATTTCCGACCCGAATTCGCCGCGAACGTCCATTGACGCATAACGCTTTCCGGTTCTCAGCAATCTTGACCCATTCCCCTGACCGATCGAGCACAGTCACCGGATCGCGAAATCGGACTATCCCGGCGACACCACAATCGAGCGATGGGCAAGTTCGGGTTTCCGCTCGCTCGGCGGACAGCCAGTAATGGTCCCCCTCATTGTCGGATGGATGAAGATAAGACAGAGCGGTCGTCAGTTCGGGATCGCCGAGCCGGCTGGCGAATGTGAACCCGATTATTATCATGGTGAAAGCATTCAAGCCGATGACCAGAATGATCGCGCCCCAACGCCCTCCCCTTGCTCGAACTCGAATCAGCCTGAAAACTGAAAACGCCAGAACGAAAGATGCAACCGCGAAAATCAACCACAACATCGGAAATCGAATGCTCCTACCCCCGGATCACCGAGGTCTATGACGGCGTTCCGATTGTCTGGCTCTCTAATCCCAGAACCGGTTTCGAGCAACGGAGCCGTCCTTCAATAAGCAAAGCGCTACCTTTCATCCGAGTTTAAAAGAGGGGCCTATGGAATTGCTACCCTTGGCGGCGGCCGCCATATTCCCACGGTCATCGGCTGCCCTCTGAACCGTCCAGCAGAAGTACAAGCGACCTGACCTCGGTTGTTATCGGAAGGGGCGCACAGTCGCAGATGTTGACAGCGACATCAATCTGGCCGCTTTCTTGTCGGGCGCGATGAAACCGGAACTATACTCGGGTTCGTGGAGAACGTGAATTGGGGGCCGTTTGAAACTGATCATCCAGATTCCCTGTCTCAATGAAGCAGAAAGCCTGCCCGCTACCCTTGCCTCTCTGCCGAAGCAGGTCACCTATTTTGATACGGTTGAGTGGCTGGTGATCGACGATGGCTCGACTGACAACACTTCCGAAGTGGCCCACCAAAGCGGTGTCGATCACGTCCTTCGTCTGCCGCACAATCAGGGATTGGCCAAGGCGTTCATGGCAGGTCTGGAGGAATCGCTCCGTCAGGGCGCGGACGTCATCGTCAACACGGATGCCGATAACCAATACGACGCCTCATGCATCCCTGACCTGGTAGCGCCGATCATGTCTGGGGAGGCGCAAATCGTTATCGGGGCCCGCCCTATCGAGGAAATAGCGCACTTCTCGCCCCTCAAGAGGCGACTGCAGCGTCTTGGGAGTTTCGCCGTGCGGTTGGCGAGCGGCACGAGCATCCCCGATGCCGCCAGCGGGTTCAGGGCCTTCCATCGCGACGCGGCGATGCAGCTTTATGTTTTCAACCCTTTTACCTATACGCTTGAAACCATTATCCAAGCCGGTCGAAAATATATCCCGATCACCAGTGTGCCAGTTCGTGTCAACGGCCCAACGCGGCCATCGCGACTGTTTCGCAGCACCCCGGTATATATTTGGCAATCGATCAAAACGACGCTTCGCATTGCCACGCTGTATCGCCCATTGCGCACTCTGAGCTGGGTCGCCCTTTTCATGGCTCTTCCTGGCGTTATCGCGATATTGCGTTTCCTTTTTCTTTACGTGTCCGGTGATGGCCGCGGGCATATACAGTCGCTGGCAATCGCCGGGACTCTCTTGTCGATCGCTGCGATTATCGCGATGGGCGGCCTGATCGCCGATCTGGTCGCTGCGAACAGGCGGTTGCTGGAGGATATTCGCTCGCGGCTGTTGCGAGGCGAGATCGAGCGAGCTTCTTCTGTAAAGCGAGATGCGCAGGTTCGGTCCCCGTCCACGTGAGAACAGTGAGACGGAGCTTCATTTTTTCGCTTGAGAGGCCGATGTCGGAGGGCGAAGACGCCGCCGGCCATAGCACCGAGTTCGACGGGAATAAAAAATCCTGTGGCAGTTCATGAGAAGCACCCGCTCCTGTTATGCGCGGAATCGATTTTTTGATATGGTGCGAATCATGATGGTTAAAGGGATATTGAACCGTCTTCATGCAAATCGCTTGGCTTCGATCCAACTAGACGGTTAGCGATGATTCCGAAACTTTCAGATTTCTTTAAAAATGACGTGGGCGTTTCGCAGGTCGAGTATCTCGTACTCCTCGGCCTAATGATTGGCGGCGTGATCGTCTCCGTTTCGCTTGCCACCGCAGCATTGAGCCAGTCCTTCGGCAGCTGGGCGCAGTTTTTCCTATATCTTCGAGTTTGAGACGGCGCCACAGGGCACATTGGCGCCTTGGAACATTTCTGATTAAGTTCTTCGATGACAAACCCATAGTCGGACGACGCTGTTCGCAAGACCAGGGACAGAATTTTTGATTTTTTTATGGTGTACGCATGCCATGTTGCCAGCGGACCGCCATTTTTTTCTACGTTGTTTGCATCGTCCCAATCCTCGTGCCGCCGTATTTCTGGCCACCTTGGCCGCGGCTCTCCGGATCGCAACTCAGAGGAGAACTGAAAAATAGAGATGAGATTTGTCGACGAATGCTGTGCCGCAGGAGCATTCTGAAAATGCAACGCGCTGCGTACCTCTTCATGATCGCTGTGATTGAGGGAGCGATCTTACTGAACGTCTTCGTTCGTCAAATTCACTTGGACGAATATCTGTTTCTTGAGCAGATATACAAACATGTCTTGGGCGAACTAGAAAAACCTGTTCAGACATTTTACGTATATATCTTTGAATGGGTTGTATTTTTGCCGCTCGACGACATTGAAAAAGTTGTCACGGGCCGCTTCGTGATGTGGTTATTCCATCTCTCAACGCTTTTCTTCGTTTTCCGAATATCGGAGTCGTTTGGTACGAAGAAGGGTGCGTGGCTCAGCGTTCTTGCCTACGCCTCGTTTATCTACACAGTTCAGCACGCTGCGAGTTTTCGTGCCGATCCACTCGTTACCGCCCTTCTGATGGCGGTTCTGTTCACCTTGACAAGAATGACGATCTCTCTACCAGGCTTGCTGCTTTCGGGAGTTACTACCGCGATTGCGGGCCTTATATCGATAAAATCGATTTTCTACCTTCCTCTTATCGGAGCGGTCGTCTGGCAGCACTTTCGACACAGCCGTAGTTCCAAGCTGTTCTGGTCGCTTCTGGCCTCGCTGTTGGTTGCGATTATTGCCTTTTCCGGACTGATGTTCTTGCATTTGGACGGAGCCGATCGCCTGAACGACCTCGTTATTCCGTATATATTTGGAGCCGTCAGAAAGCAGTTTGGTGAGAAAGAGCCATTCGATACCGTTTGGTACCTGCTGGTCCTCATTATTTTCAATTTGCCCAACTGGATTGTTATCACATACGGGCTTGTGCAGGCAGCGAACCTTGCTTGGTCAGGTCCACCCGCGATCCGGGACCGTGCCCGTCTCGCTCTCGTCTTCTTTCTCCCGATCATGCTCGTCTTCGTGTACCGGAACAGCTTCCCGTATTTCTACGTTTTTGCCCTCGCGCCGGTGGTCATTCTGGCTGGGTTTTCGATCCCGTCAGGCAGCACCAACGTCATCCAACGGTTAAGCCTTCCGATTGCCGTCACGTTGACGTTCTTGGGAGTCCTCCATGGCAGTAGGGAACTCTCGCTGAGTAATTCCGGACAGAAATCCATGCTCGAAGCAGTCTCGGCCGTATATCCCGACAGGGTGCCTTACTATGATGGTTTTGCCAGTATCCCGAGTTACCCGAGAATCGGGCCATACCTTACATCCTGGGTGATGGAGGACTACCGCCGTCGGGGACGGCCGGAGATTGCACGCCTTGTCAGAGAGATGAAACCGCGCTTCGTTATTGCCCAGCACGATCTGATTCTGGACGCGCTCACAATGGGTGCGCAGGTTCCACAGAAGCAATACAGCCTGTTCCCCCCCGACGCCGAGGCATTGCACAACAATTTCATACCGCATTGGGGCCAGTTTTGGATCGCCGGAAAGCGTCTCCGCCCGCGCAACGCTGCCGCGCAGGAATTCGAAATCAATATTGCCGGAAAGTACACATTCGAAGGAAAAACGGCTGGCCTAATCGATGACAGGTCCGTCAAGCCGGGTGAGGTTGTCAATCTCCGCGAGGGCAATCATCTTTACGAAGGCGCCGCTGCCCTTCTCCGCTATGGTGACCACCCCCCGGTCCCCGACCGAGATCCGCCGGCGCATCTGTATCGGAAACACTTTGCATCCGGATTTTGAGTTGGAGAAGTTCGGGCGTGCTGGTCGAGGGGGCTGATGACGGCCGGCTTTCGTCTCAATTCCGGATGTGCCTCGATACAGCCCACTGTGCGGATGATCGAAATCATGGCGCACCCGACAGGATTCGAACCTGTGACCTCTGCCTTCGGAGGGCAGCGCTCTATCCAACTGAGCTACGGGTGCCTGCGGCCTGAGGCCGAGGACGCAGCCCGCGCGAACACGAGCCTGCGCCTAGTTAACCCAGCCGGCGTCAAGCTTCAATGCGGAAAGTAGCATCTTCTTGCGAGCCGGATCGATGCGTGTTTCCGGTGAAAGCCGGGTAGAGGCCGCTATCAATCCGTTAGCGTCCGACGCCGTTCGTCGAACTCCTTGGCGTCGATCTCCCCGCGTGCGAAGCGCTCCTTCAGTATGGTCATCGCACGGTCGGCGGACCGATGCCTATCGGGCTCAACCGCGCCCAGTCCAAAGGCGCGAAGAAGATAAATGATTCCAGCCACCGTTGCGATGAAGATCAAAATCATAAGGAACGGTCCGAAGATCATGCCAAACCCGGTCCCGTATCCGCCCCACATCATGCCCGGCCCGTAAGCGCCGCGAATAAACGTGTCCGCATCCTGGGCCATGGCGGCGGGTACCGCTCCGCCCAAGGCAACACTTCCCAAGAGAATTTTCTGCAATCCGGAAGACATATCCTAAACCTCGTCATGGTAGCGGCGCATTGTGCGCCGTCATCGATTGCAGATTAGATGCGAGACGATCCGTGGCCATGACATGGATCAACCGCCACGGAAGCTCGTGTTGAATCGCAGTTCACGTCAGCCGCGATAGAAGATATGCCTCCCGACGGCGGAAAGGCGCTTCATCTTCGGAGCCCAGTAAGGCTTCACATAATCGGCATGATAGTGAGTAGCGGTCGCTATATCGCGCACGAGACTCCGCCCCTCCAATACCGCGGTGGCGACATCTTCTGCCTTGTCCCAAGCATGCTTCTCGTTTACCGCCTCCGGCAGGCCGTCACAGGCGAACGAGAACTGACAAGCATTGCGCATATGATCGTTCTGATACACCACGTCGCAGATCGTGTCCGGATATCGATCGTTCCTCACCCGATTCAGGATAACCTGCGCGACCGCAGCCTGTCCGGCCTTGGGTTCACTGCGGGCCTCAAAATAGATTGCAGTGGCAAGACAATTTTTCTGTTTGACCGACAGATCCGTCCATTCTTCGGCTGCTGTTGCCCCCACCGCGACCCTCGGATTGGGATAGTCGGCAAGCGCAGGCGACGCGACACTGGCGAATATCGCTGCACACCCGAAAAAGGCCGAGCAAAAGAAACGGCGCGGCGTGGCACGCCGATTTTTTTTCCGGATCATGGAACTTTTCTCTTTAGCTGATCGTTGTTGAAGGTTGGCCCGCGTTCACGCGACCGCGACTTGGACGCTTAGAGCCGCCGAACTTGATCAGACCGCGTCGCCTTTAAGACAATCTCTGGACTATTCGGTGTCCGAAATTTGTTGGATGGTGCACCGCACATGCAGGATGACAACTACGCTTCTGGGGCTGTTATTCACGATCCATGGCGTGAAGTTCCGTCTATCCCAACGCGTCGGCTTTCAATTCCCCGCTGTCGATCTGCTCGCGCTCGATTGATTCGAAAAGTGCGCGGAAGTTTCCTTCGCCGAAGCCCTCGTCGCCCTTGCGCTGGATGAACTCGAAAAAGATCGGGCCTATTACGGTCTTTGAAAAAATCTGTAGCAGGATTTTGGTCTCGCTGCCGCCGACGACGCCTTCTCCGTCGATCAGGATGCCATGTTTCTTCATCCGGTCGATCGGCTCCTCATGGCCTTTCACCCGGTCGCTGCTCATTGCATAATAGGCATCCGGCGGCCCGGGCATGAATTGCAATCCGTTGGCAGCAAGCGCATCGGTTGCGTCGTAGATGTGCTGCGCTCCCACCGCGATGTGCTGGATGCCCTCGCCGTTGTATTTCCTAAGATAACTTTCGATCTGACTCTTGTCGTCGGTCGATTCGTTCAGCGGAATGCGGATCTTGCCGCAAGGCGACGTGATTGCGCGGGAGACGAGCCCGGTCAGCTTACCCTCGATGTCAAAGAAGTGGATCTGCTCGAAGCCGAATAGTTTACGATAGAAGTCCCACCACTTGTCCATGTTGCCGCGATAGACGTTATGGGTCAGGTGGTCGAGATAGTAGAAACCGACGCCTTCGGGCTTGGGATCCCGCTCGCCAGTCCAATCGAACTCCGCCTCGTATGCCGATCCCCTGTCGCCGTAATTGTCGATGAAATAGAGTAGCGACCCGCCGATACCGACGATCGCCGGAACGTCCAGCACCCTCTCGTCGCCCTCATAGGGCTCGGCACCTTTAGAGACCGCATGTTGAAATGCATGTCGTGCGTCGACGACTCGCCACGCCATGGACGGCGCGCATGGACCGTGCTCCGCCGCGAAACGTACCGCGTGCGAACCGGGTTCCGCGTTGACGATGTAGTTGATGTCACCTTGACGCCACACGGTGATCGCCTTGGTTCTGTGCTTCGCGACGGGCTCATAACCCATTCGCGCGAACAGCATCTCCAGATGCTTTGGCTCGGGATGGGCAAATTCAACAAATTCAAAGCCGTCGGTACCGGCGGGGTTCTCTTCGGTGATTTGCGCCCGAGGCGCATCGTGCGGGAACGGGCCCATCAACTTTCCTCCAATACCACCGAGCCCACAATATCGCATCCGGCTTGCAACATGGTTGCGAAGCGATGCTCTCCAAACCATAATCATGCACGAATTGTGCACGTTGAGATTTAGAATGATCGAACATAGAATCCTGGATAAGAGTGATCGCAAGATCCTTGCGCTCCTTCAGGAGGATGCTCACCTCACGAACAACGATCTCTCCGAGCGGGTGAATCTGTCGGCATCGCAATGCTCGAGACGACGGGCCAAACTCGAACGCGATGGCATCATCGCCGGTTATCACGCACGGGTCGATCGCGAGAAAACCGGGTTCGGGATCGTCAATTTCATCTCTGTGACGCTGGCGACGCACGACCGCGACAATGCCGCGCGCTTCGCGACACTGATGGCCCAATTGCCTGAAGTTCAGGAAGCGCACGCGCTAACCGGTGAAATGGATTACTTGCTGAAAGTCGTTACATGCGATCTGCGGGAGCTTTCCGATTTTGTCAACGAGACCCTTCTGCCCCACGAGGCGGTTCAGAATGTGAAGACCACGATCGTTCTGCAAACCCTGAAGGAGACAGGTGTCCTGCCCTTGTAAGCGCATCGACAGGGCGACTCCCCAGATGCCTTGAGGCGTCAGGTCCTGCGCGCCGGTCGACCGTTGCGGGGCGATCTTGTATCCGGCTCGGACTGCGGCTTCGATACATCGTCAGAAATCAGCTTGCCGTCCGTTGTCTCGACGACGCCGGACCTCGGATCCTCGACCCTTGTCGCGATCCCGCTGGCGCCGGGCGCGCGCGCCGTCCTCCCGCCGCCCTTGCCCTTGATTCCCTTCACCTGAGCCGGGGCCTTCTTTTCTTTCGCGGTATCGATCTTCTTCGACGGGTCCCTCGGCTCCGTGGAGTCGAAGGAAATCACCGGCTCCATCGCAGCGAAATCGGCGTCGGACAGGTGGCAGAGAACCGTATGTCCCTCTTCGATGCGCCGCACGGGAGGAACCTCCGTCTCACACTTGTTGCCCGGCACCTGATGTTTATGCGGGCAGCGCGTCTGGAAGGGACATCCGGATGGTGGGTTGAGCGCCGACGGGATCTCTCCCTCGAGGATGATGTGCTTCTTCTTGACGCTGGTATCGGCTATCGGGATCGCGGAAAGCAACGCTTCCGTGTAGGGATGGTAAGGGGGCGCGAACACTTGGTCAGTGGTTCCCTGCTCGACAATGTAGCCGAGATACATGACGACCACGCGATCGGCGATATATCGCACCACGGAAAGGTCGTGGCTGATAAACAGCATGGTCGTACGGGAATCGCGCTGAATGTCCATCAACAATTCCGTCACCGCCGCCTGCACCGACACATCGAGCGCAGAGACCGGCTCGTCGGCAACGACAACCTTCGGGCCGCCCGCAAAGGCGCGTGCGACGCCTATGCGCTGTTTCTGGCCGCCCGACAACTGGCGCGGCATGCGGTTCTCAAAGGCCCGGGGCAGCTTCACCAAATCGAGAAGTTCAAGCATACGTTGCCGGCGTTCCTCCTGATTGGCGCCAACCTTGAATTTCTCCAATGTCCGTATGATCTGGTTGCCCACCGAGTGGCTTGGGTTAAGCGTGTCGAACGGGTTCTGGAACACCATCTGGATATCAGAGACCAGTTCCGCTCCGCGGTTCTGCACCTCGACGGTTTCAATCCTCTGGTTGCCAAGAGTGATTGAGCCGGCCGTTGCCGTCTCCAGCCCCAGGAGCACCTTGGCAAGCGTCGACTTTCCGCAACCGGACTCGCCAACGATGGCGACCGTTTCGGCTTCGCGTGCCTCGAAGGAAATACTCTCATTCGCCTTGACCGTTCGGGTTTCGCCGGCACCGAAGATGGCGTTGGCGGCGACGTCGTAATATTTCCGCAAATTATCAATTTGCAGAATCGGGCCGCCCGGATCGACCTTGGCGTGCGTCTTCAAACCTTCCGGCATTGCGGTCCAGTCAACTTCCCGGAACCGCTCGCAGCGTGTGAAATGCGCGTCGTGGTCCGGGACCGCATACATCGGCACCTCGGCGGCGTTGCAGACACCGTCGACAAAATGGTGGCAGCGCGGGCCGAAATTGCATCCCTTCGGCCGTTCATGCGGCAACGGCAACTGACCCGGGATGGCGATCAGTGGACGGTCGTTCTTGTCGGCGCCCGGCAAGGGGATCGAGCGAAAGAGTCCCTGTGTGTAAGGATGGCGCATGCGGTCGAAAACGTCGCCGACGGAACCCGTCTCCACCGCTTCGCCCGAATACATCACGGTTATACGGTCGCAGGTCTCGAGGATCAGGCCGAGATTGTGGGAGATGAAAAGCATAGACGTACCAAGACGCTTGCCGAGGTCCTTCACCAGTTCGACAATGCCAGCCTCGACGGTAACGTCCAGCGCAGTGGTCGGTTCGTCGAGTAGCAGCAATTCCGGGTTCGAAAGAAGCGCCATGGCAATGACCACACGCTGCTGCTGCCCGCCCGATATCTGATGCGGATAGGAACCCATCACGCGTTCCGGATCGGGCAGACGCACGGCGGCCAGCATCTCGACGGAACGCCGATAGGCCTCTTCCTTCGAAACGTTTTCGTGAATGATCGGCACTTCCATCAATTGTTTGCCAACCTTCATCGCTGGATTGAGCGAGGCCATCGGCTCTTGATAGATCATCGCGATCTTGGAGCCGCGGAGATCACGTAGTTCGGCACGACTCATCTCGCCCATGTCGCGGCCCTTGAATTTAATGGTGCCGGACTTGATGTGACCGCGGTTGCCCATGTCGCGCATGATGCCGAGAGCTACCGTCGATTTGCCGCATCCCGATTCGCCGACGATGCCCATTGCCTCGCCAGGCATGACCTTGCACGAAAAATCCATGACGGCGGGGATCTCGCCGGCGCGCGTGTAGAATGAGATATGCAGATTCTCAATCTCGAGGATCGGCGTTTGGTCGCCCCCTGCCAAAGCGGTATCGCGAGATTCCTCGGTAGCGGTGATTGCCATTCTCGTTACCTCAATCCTTCAGCGATTCTTCACGCAGTGCATCGGCAAGCAAGTTCAGACCCAGAACGAACGACATCAGCGCGATGGCGGGTACGATCGCCGGCCAAGGTGTTAGCCGCAGAAGCTGCGATCCGTCCTTGATGGCGGTGCCCCAGTCGGGACTCTCGGGCGGCATGCCAAGACCGAAATAACCGAGCGTGCCGAGCAGGATGGTGGTGTAGCCGATGCGCAGGCACGCATCGACAATCAGCGGCCCGCGCGAGTTGGGCAGCACTTCCCACAGCATAATGTACCAAGGGCTTTCGCCGCGCGTCTGGGCAGCGGCGACATAGTCCCTGGTCTTGATGTCCATAACGAGCCCGCGCACGATCCGGAACACGCCCGGTGACGAAGCGAAGACTACGGCGACGAAAATGTTGAGTTGCCCCGGCTCGATCGAGATGACCTTGAAGACCGGAAGATCGAAAAACCATCCCAGCGGCGAAAGGCCGACCCGATACAGAGCGGCCACGACAATCTCATTGGAAACCAGCGAGACCCAGACCCAGACGCCGACCACCACTGACAAGATGATACCTGTCCACATGACCATCGGCCGCGGCTGATAGCGCGTGTAAAACAACGTGACGAAGAAGATGATCGGGAAAACGAAAAACAGCCCGGCCATGGAGTATGGAATGGGGGTTTCGATAATGCCGGGAGTTACCAGCAGATAGAAGAGCAGGATCACCGGAAATGCGAGCACGAGATTGGCGAGAAAGGAAAGCGTGGAATCTATCTTCCCGCCATAGTAGCCCGCCGGAAGCCCCAGGGTGATCCCGACCATCAACGCGAAAGCGGTGGCCGCCGGCGCGATGACGAGAACAATCCGCGATCCGAAGACCATCCGCGAAAAGACATCGCGGGCGAGCTTGTCTCCACCCAGAAGGAAGGCCTCGCCCGACCCGGCGTCGACGGCTCCGGGCGCAGCGTTCTTCATGATCGGGACGACACCGATCGGATCGAACGGCGCGATTATACCGGCGAAGATGGCGGTGAAGACCCAGAAGCCGACGAACAGCACGCCGGCGACCCCGACGCTGGTGTCGAAAAGGTGTCCGTAAAGGCCGAGCCGCGAACGGTAGACGTAGGATAAACCTCCGGCGACCACGAGCGAGAGCCAGACCGGCCAGAAGCGCCAGACAATCTGAAAAATGATTTCGAAGGTCGAAAGGCTCTCCATATCCCGGTCTCCGTTCGTAGTCAGGACACGCGGATGCGCGGGTTGAGAAGGGCGTAACCGACGTCCGACAGGAGCTGGGTCACGAGAACCACAATCACCGACACGAGCGAACAGGCCAGCAGCAGGTCAATGTCGTTATTGCTTGCTGCCTGAACCAGCGTGTAGCCAAAGCCCTGGTAGCGGAACATTGATTCAACAATTACGACACCGGTCAAGAGCCACGGAAACTGCAGCATGATGACTGTGAACGGGGCGATCAGGGCATTGCGCAGAGCGTGTTTAATGACCACGGCGTTGAATGACAGGCCTTTCAGCCGGGCGGTGCGGATATATTGCGCGGTCATGACCTCGGCCATGGAAGCCCGCGTCATACGTGCAATGTAGCCCATGCCATAGATCGCCATGGTCATCACGGGCAAGGTGAAGTTGTAGAATGAGATCCCCGAACGTGTCGCGGTGGCCGCTGAGCCGTTCAGCCACCCGAGCCAGGAAGCGAACACGACAGTGAATATGATACCGGAGACGTATTCCGGCGTCGCCGTCGAGGCGATGGAGGCAACCGACAAGCTCCGGTCCATACGAGAACCCTCGCGCATACCGGCCAACACTCCGACGATAAGAGCGCCGGGAACCATCACCAGCATCACGTAAAACATCAGCCAACCGGTGGCGACCAGCGCCGGAAAGAGTTTCTCGCCGACGGTTGTCTTGAATTTCGTCGAGCAGCCAAAATCCCCTTGCAGGACACCGGAAAATCGAGCCTCCGAGGGCTCATCACAGAAGCGGAAGCGGGGAGAAGCCTCTCCCGTGGCAGCGTCGATGTTCGGCTGTTTGGGGTAGACGCCGAGCCAGGCACCGTAACGCTCGAAGAAATTGTCCCGATAACCGTTTCTGACGAGCCAACTCTCAATCTGCGCATCGGTTGCGCGCATGTTCGTTTGACTGATCGAGAGCTTGCGTAAATTGGGTTCAAGATTGACGAGAAAGAACACCACGATGGTCAGACAGAGCATGGTGAGCACCATCACGCCCAACCGCCGAAGCAGGAATGTCAGCACAAAACCCCTCCCGTGAAACCCTGCCGCCTTGTGTAGCGGTCTATCAAGTGGCGGGCGCCCGGCTGAAAGCCAGGCGCCTCGCGGATGTTACTCAACTGTCGAGGGAGACCCCGGCCAGATCGAGCTCGTAGGTCGGATGCTGGTAGTAGTTCACAACCTCGTCAGTATTGAAGTTGAACAGCGACCGCCAGTAAGCCTGAATGATGATGCCGGAATCCTGCAATATCTTCTCGATGTCCACCATCAGTTCGCGGCGTTTGTCGACATCGGCGACGCCGAGCGCCTCGTTCAGCTTCGCGTCAAATTCCGGGTTGGAATAGGCTGCTTCGTTCCACGCTTCGCCCGTACGATATGCGAGAGCGAGAATCTGCACGCCAAGCGGCCGGTGATTCCAGTTCGTGGAGGAATATGGATACTTCGTCCAGTCGTTCCAGAAAGTCGAGCCTGGAAGGACCGTGCGTTTCACCTTGAAACCGGCTTCGCGAAGCTGCGCCGCGACCGCATCCGTGGTGTTCTTGCGGTAGTCGTCGTCGATGGAAATGAGCTCGTGCTCGAAATCCATTTGGCCTGCCTCCTCCATCAACGCCTTGGCGGCCTCGATGTCGCGGGAGATCGGCGGCAACTCCGCATACTCCGGATGGATGGGAGCCACATGGTGATTCTCGGCAACCGTGCCCTGCCCGGCGATGCCGAGCTGGAGAACGACATTGTTGTCCACGGCGAGCTGTAGCGCGTTCCGAACTTTCGGATCGTCGTATGGCGGATTGTTCGTGTTGGTGCGAACAACCACAGTCGCACCGGTCACGGCCTCGTTCTTCTGCAAGCCGAGCCCCTCAAACACTTCAACGAAGTCCCCCGTGGTCTCGTAGTTCGCGTGAATCTCCCCGGACTCGAAGGCAGCGATCTGCGCCGACTGATCCGTGCCGTAATCGATGAACTCGATGCCATCCAGCAGCGCCTCGCCGCCCCACCATGCGCTTTCCCTTCGCTTGTACTCGGCGCGGTTGCCAACCTCAAAGGAGACAAGCTCGAACGGGCCGGTTCCGATTGGGTTTGCCGCAAGCTCGCCCGTCTCTGCATAGGACCGGTGCACGAGCAGAGCCGGATAATCGGCCATGCCGGCAATCAGCGTGATGTCGGGGTTCGGCAGGTTGAGCTTGACCGTGTGGTCATCAACTTTCTCTATTGCCCCTTCCATCGCCGTGTTGGTTTCGGGATCGATAATGACAGCGAAGCGAGACGCCATCGAGTTGCCTTCGACGTCCTTCTCACACCAGCGAGTGAGATTGAAGATGACGTCGTCGGCCGTGAAGTCGTCGCCATTGTTCCATTGGACGCCCTTGCGCACGTTCAATGTGTAAGTCTTGGCATCATCCGAGATATCCCAACTCTCCAGAAGCTTGCCTTCGAATGTGAATTCATTGGTGTATTTGACGAGCGGCTCGAGGAACTGACGTCCGAGATTGCCCATCTGAGACCAGTCGAACGTGCGAGGATCTTTCAACTCGCGAACATCCATCGCGATCCGGATAGTTCCACCCTTCGTGCCCTCCTGAGCCCTGGCGGACGTAGGAGCCGAAAGACCGATCATCGAGTAGGCGATCGCGGTGGATGCACCGAACGTGCTGGCGAGCGCGAGAAACTCGCGGCGATCCATTTTGCCATTTTTCGTGGCTTCCGCCATCTCGACCACATGGTCGGGCATGCGTTCACCACTGCGTTTGAAGAATGCCATCTCATTACCTCCCGGAGTTGGGTACTTCGTCAATCAGCTTTTACCATCGCGTTCACGATGTCAAAACGAGTTGCAGCATGACGCGGCGTCCAAGGATCGTTTTTCCTTGCCCGACATGCGCCACGATAACTTAGCCGGATGAACGGTTAGGCTGGACTGACTCATTTCCCAGCTAGCGGAGGATGTCCGGACATATGGTTCCCGCCGGCTTGCTCCTGACGGATAGTCCGATCCGGCAAGAAATGCCAAGGGTATAATTCCACTGCCGGCTTTTCCGAGACAGTATGTGGGCCAGGATGCCGAAACCGAGCAGGTAGCAAGGATCGTGCAGGGGAATCGCGGGGCTGTAACGGCCACTGCTTTTCGTGTATGGCCGCGCGGAGTCACGCCATACCGATTCCCTTCAAGGCGGCAACACCGGATTTTCCACACAATGGCAGAGCAGACGATCGTCGAAGCATTGCTTCTCGGGATCATCGAGGGACTGACTGAGTTCATTCCGGTTTCGTCCACCGCACATGTCTTGCTGGCCGGGCATTTTCTCGGCTTCGAGTCGACAGGAAAAACATTCGAGGTGCTGATCCAGCTTGGCGCAATCCTGGCCATTCTGAGCGTCTATTCCGCGCGCCTGTTGCGCATCGCGACTAATTTTCCGTCAGACGGCAAAACGCAGCGTTTCGTCGCCGGCGTGCTTCTCGCCTTCCTTCCTGCTGCAGTCGCGGGAGCGCTGGCGCACAATTTCATCAAGACTGTCTTGTTCGAAAGCCCACTGCTGATCTGCATCGTCCTGATCGTCGGCGGAGTCATCCTTCTCGTGGTCGACCGGTTACCATTAAAGCCCTTCTACACCGATGTGACAGACTATCCGCTGAGCCTCTGCTTTCGGATCGGCCTTTTTCAATGCCTGGCGTTGATTCCAGGCACCTCACGATCCGGCGCGACGATCGTCGGTGCCCTGCTCATGGGAACCGATAAGCGCTCCGCGGCCGAGTTCTCATTTTTCCTTGCCATGCCCACCATGACAGGCGCCTTCGCGCTCGACCTGTTCAAGAACCGCGATATCCTGACGGCGGACGACGCGACGATCATCGCGATCGGGTTTGTCGCTGCGTTCATCATCGCGGTGTTCGTGGTACGGTATCTGCTCGACTACGTGTCCCGGCATGGCTTTTGGCTTTTTGCCTGGTGGCGGATCGCGATCGGCGCCGCGGGCCTCGCCGGCCTTCTGCTTGTCGGCTGAGCGCGCCGCTACAGTAGCGAACGACCGAAGGTGCCGCAGCGTTCAGCCGGTGCCGCCATTTTCTGAGGGGGCCGCCGGATTGGTGAACTGTCCGGCCTCCCGGTAGCGCCAAAGATAGGTCGGCAGAATGGCATCGACCGACGCGGGTTTGATGCCGATGGCGTCAAGTGTCCGGCCATCGACGTCCGCTTCGGCAGAGACGACATTGTCGCGCTTGAGAAGTGTCACCTGATCGGTGGTCAGGAGCGGTTTGGGTAGCATCCCCAAAATCCTGCCCTGCATCATCGCCGCCCACCAGGGGATGTTGACGAAAAAGCGCTTGCGGCGAGTGATCTTCAATACCTCCTCGAGACACTCCCTGAAGGTGAGGACCTCCGGTCCGCCAAGTTCGTATATCCGGCCGCCGGCGACTTCGCCGTCGACGGCACGGGCAAAGGCTTCCGCGACATCACCGACATAGACGGGCTGGAATTTCGTCGTTCCGCCGCCGATCAGGGGCAGTGCGGGTGAGAACCGCGCCATGTCAGCAAACTTATTGAAGAAGTCATCCTCCGGGCCGAATATGATTGACGGCCGCATCACGATAGCCCTGTCGCCAAGCGTATCCAGCACCGCTTTCTCGGCGCGCCCCTTCGTCTTCGCGTACTCGGCTTCGCCGTCGACATTTGCTCCGATGGCGGACATATGAACGAGCGGAACGCCTGCGTCCCTGCACGCTTCAGCAACGGCCTTCGCGCCGAATTCCTGGACCGCCGAGAAAGTCTGCTTACCGGACTCGAACAGGATGCCGACGAGATTGATCACCGCATCGGCACCTTCGACGGCGCGGTCAACCGACCAGCGGTGTCTCAGGTTGGCTTGAATGGCCGTGATCTGGCCGACGTCACCGATCGGCTGCAGGTGGATTGCGAGATCGGGGCGGCGCACGGCGACGCGGACGCGGTGACCGCGTTTCACCAAGGCACGCACCACATGGCGCCCGACGAAACCTGACCCGCCAAAGACGGTCACCACTTTCGGGAGATTGGCTTTCTGGGTCATCAGGACTTCGGCCTCGTGCGGGATGGTAGCAGGCGATGCACTACCGCCTTTGATCCGGCAGGTGAAGAAAAAAGTGGGTTGACCGGTGCAAGCGCGGCGTTTCCTCTGATGGATGGGCAGAGGAGCACGCTGTAATGAAACCGGGGATATTCGGAGCTGGCTCGGTCGGCTGTCATGTTGGCGGTGCGTTGGCGGCAGCAGGGATGCAGCCGGTTTTGGTCGGGCGGGCCTCAATGGGCACGAGACTGGCAAACGGGATCAAAGTCACGCGTCATGATGGCTGGTCGCGGGAGGCCGGAGCGAAGGATTTCACATATTCTGACGAACCCGGCGCGCTGGCCGATTGCGATGCGGTCCTGGTATGCGTGAAATCGAACGCGTCCCACGAAGCCGGCGAAAAGCTCGCGGCGACCCTCAGGCCGGGGGCGCTCGTTGTCAGCCTGCAGAACGGCGTTTCCAATCCGACTGTACTGCGTGAGGCAATGCCCGGGCGCACGGTGCTTGGCGGCATGGTCGGATTCAACATAGCCCAGACCGACGGCAACCGCTTCCATTGCGGTACCGAGGGAGAGGTGGTGATCGAGGCAGGCGGCGAAGAGGTGGCACGAGCACTGAACGAAGCCGGGGTTGCGGCACACACGACCGGCGACATCGTCGCGGTTCAGTGGGGCAAGCTTCTACTCAATCTCAACAACGCTGTGAACGCGCTCTCCGACAAGCCATTGAAGGCGCAACTCTCGGAACGGGCCTACCGGCAGGTGCTGGCTGCCGCCATGCGGGAAGGGCTGGCGGTCCTCGCGGCTAACGGGATTCGCCCCGCCAAGGCGGGAAGGCTCGGCCCGCGCATGATCCCGCCGCTCCTGGAAATGCCCGACTGGCTTTTTACGCGAGTCGCCGGTTCGATGCTGAAGATCGACACCGAGGCGCGCTCATCGATGGCAGAGGATCTGGAGCGCGGCCGCCCGCCAGAGATCGACTGGCTGAATGGTGAGGTAACGTGGCTGGGCCGGAAGACCGGCACACCCACGCCGGTTAATGACCGGCTGACCGAACTGGTGAAGGATGCCTTTTCCGGCACCGGGCGCGCCAGATGGAGCGGTGCGGCGCTGCGTGACGCGGTCCTCAGCTAAGCTCCCATTGCGAATTGCGCATGATGGCCAATATCCGGTTCTTCGTTCGTCAGGTTCGCCTTGGCGATCTCCCAGCCGAAGCGAAGCGAGCTGTCGGAGGAGGCCCACACGGAGGCATGGTCGGGCACCAGTTCGAGCAAAGTCATCTCGGGGTCATCCTTGCCCTCGAACCACGCAGCAACGACCGGCGACCAGAAGCGTTCGATATGCCGGGGTGACCTGTTCTCGATCAGCGCCCCTGAGACGCAAGCATGATAGTCCTGATCATCGGATACGACGCACATCTGCGCCTTTCCGGATCCCGCAGCGCGCACGAGCTCGCTGTCGCGCCTAGTGAAGAACCAGACCCGGTTCTCCTCGCGCGCCGCCATCGGCGCCATCGGTTGCATATGCTGTCCGGAGGAAGGAATGCCTAGCATGACTGCGCGGACGTCCTCAATCTCGTCCCACAATTGTTTTTTCGGATCGTTCCTCGCTTCCTTGAGGTCTACCATCAATCGCTCCCATCGGTTCTGCAAAGGAAAATCCGGCGGCGCGCCAAAGGTTCCTTCGCGGCCGTTCGGCACGGCCGGCCTTCGGGCGCTGTGAAAAAAAGCGGGTGCCATTTTTGGCCGAAATGGGAATAATGCCTGAGCCAAGATACCGAAGCCGACACAAGGCGAAAGAAGACGAGGCGACAGACCAATTGCGATGACGGACACTTCGCCCCAGAAACTGCGCATTCTTGTCGTCGAGGACGACGCCCTAATACGGTTGACGACAGTCGACATGCTACTCGATCTGGAGCACGAGACCTTCGAGGCTGCCACTGGCGCCGACGCTCTTTCGATCCTGGAGGAAAAGGACATGGACCTGCTCATCACCGATGTTGGCCTGAGCGAACTGTCCGGCGTCGACGTTGCGCTCGCTGCTGTTCGCCGCAATCCGGAAATGGCGGTAATCTTCGCGACCGGACACAGTTCCGTCGACGGGCAAAAGGAACATGATGAGCTGCGTGGCGCGGTGCTTCTCCCGAAACCGTTCGACATGGATGCACTGGCCGCGGCGATCGTCCAGTCGACGGGTGCCGGCTAGGCATGCGCGATGAGTAAAACGCCATTCCGGTCAGCGAGGCAGAAGGGTCGGTCGCTCCGGGGCAGTGCGGAGGATAGGCGACTTGCCTGATCCGGACTTCCTGGCAGGCGGTGGGCAAATGGGGGCGCTGATGCGGTCCCGTGACTGGTCGGTAACGACGCTCGGCCCCCCCGAAGAATGGCCGCAAGCCCTGCGCACCGCCGTCCGGATTCTGCTCAACACCAAACACCCGATGTACATCTTCTGGGGTCCGGCCCATGCCTGCCTCTACAACGATGCCTACAGCCTCTCGATAGGGCCGGAACGCCACCCCTGCTCGCTTGGGGAACCAGGCCGCGAGGTCTGGGACGAGATCTGGGACATCATCGGCCCGCAGATCGACCAGGTCATGAGCGGCGGCGGCGCCACATGGCACGAGAATGCGCTCGTCCCAATCACGCGAAACGGCCGCCGGGAAGACGTCTACTGGACGTACAGTTACGGGCCAATCGACGACGAAGAGTCCGACACCGGCATCGGCGGCGTACTCGTCGTCTGTTCCGAGACCACGGATGCGGTAATGGCCAACGCCCGCCAGGCGTTCTGGCTCGAACTGGGCGAACGGCTGAGAGAAATCTGCGATCCCCGCGAAATCATGATGACCGCGTCCGAAATGCTCGGCAGGCATTTGAAGGTCGGACGTTGCGGATATGGCGAGGTGGAGGACAACGGTGCATTCGCAACCATCGCCCGCGACTGGACGGACGGCGAAATGCCGAGCATCGAGGGGCGTTTGCGGCTCGACGATTTCGGCCCGGCAATAATCCGGGATCTGCGCAGCGGTCAAACAATCGTACTCGACGATCCGATGGAGGACGAGCGCACGCGCGATGTCATTGCCGCCTTCACGGCTGCAGGGGGCATGCGAGCGGGAATTTCGGTGCCGCTGATCAAGCAGGGGCGTTTCGTCGCGGTTTTCTTCGTCAACCAGACCTTGCCGCGGCGATGGACCGATAACGACTTGCTGCTGGTGCGCGGCGTGGCAGAGAGAACATGGGCAGCCGTCGAGCGGGCGCGCGCCGAGAAGGCCCAGCGTGACGCGGAGGCGGAACTGAAGGCGCTGACCCAGACACTGGAACGCCAGGTCGCCGAGCGCACAGCCGAGTTGGAGGAAAAGGAAGCCCGGCTGAGAACCATCTTCGAGACAAGCTACCAGTACCAGGGGGTACTCGACCTCGAGGGCCGGGTGCTCGATGCCAATGCCAGTTCCCTTGAGGGTATCGGCGCGAAATTGCGCGATGTGGCCGGCAAGCGCCTGTGGAACACGCCATGGTTTACCGGAACACCGGGCATGCCGGAGAACGTGGGCCAGGTTTTTTTCAAGGTCGTCCAAGGCGAGACATTCCGCAAAGAGATGCGCGTGAACCTGCCGAATGGCGGGTGGCGATGGTTCGATTTCGCGATGCGCGCAGTCCGCGACGAAAGTGGCGAGGTCATCGCCGTCGTGCCGGAAGCGGTGGAGACCACGGAGCGCCACCAGGCAGAGGACGCACTGCGCCAGGCGCAAAAGCTTGAGGCGATGGGCCAACTCACCGGCGGCGTGGCGCACGACTTCAACAACCTTCTGACACCCATCGTCGCGACGCTTGACGGTCTGCGCCGGCGTCAGGTTGTGGCGGAGCGCGATCAGCGGCTGATCCATGCCGCACTGCAGGCCGCCGACCGCGCCAAGATTCTCGTGCAGCGGCTGTTGGCCTTTGCGCGGCGCCAACCGCTGAAACCGCAACCGGTCGATGTCGTGCGTCTGGTCACCGAAATGGCGGCGCTCGTGAACAGCACGACCGGGCCGAAAATCAACGTGGTCGTCGAGGCCGGAGACGGCCTGGATGCGGCGATCGCCGACCAGAACCAGCTGGAGATGGCGATCCTCAATCTCGCCGTAAACGCCCGCGACGCCATGGCCGATGGCGGAACGCTGCGCATCTCGGTCTCGCAAAGGGAGGTAAGCGCGGAAGACAGCGCAGTCGCGATGCTGGAGCCCGGCAGCTATATATTGCTGGAGGTTGCCGACACCGGGGAGGGGATGAGTGCCGAAACGCTGGCGCATGCAATCGAGCCGTTCTTCTCGACCAAGGGGGTCGGCAAGGGAACCGGACTCGGTCTTTCGATGGTGCACGGCCTTGCCTCCCAGCTCGGTGGAGCGCTGACGCTCGAGAGCGAGGCCGGCAAGGGAACGACGGCACGGTTGTGGCTGCCGGCGAGCAGGGAAAGACCGGCGGGACGTAAATCCGTTGCGGTGGAGGCGACAGCAAACGGCGTGGGCTTGGTCCTGCTGGTCGACGACGAGGCCTCGGTGCGCGAGAGCACAGCGGAAATGCTGACCGAACTCGGATATATCGTGACCGAGGCCCGGTCTGGCGAGGAGGCCAAGGCGCTCGTCGACAAGGGGTTGCACCCCGACCTCTTGATCACCGACCACCTGATGCCCGGCATGACCGGTTCGGAACTCGCCAGGGCGGTGCGCGAGAAGATGCCGGGAACGAAGGTGCTGATCATTTCCGGCTATGCCGAGAACACTGCGCACGGCCCCGATTTTCCATGGCTCGACAAGCCGTTCCGGCAGGAGGAACTTGCGAGAAGGCTCGCAGAAATCGATGCCGATGGTTGAGCGGCGCATGTAACACAAGGTGAACGGCGCGCAGGAACGAAGGCGGCGGGGCATCGTTCTCCGGTCTGGGATGACACCCAGAACCAAAGGGAGAATGAAATGTCTGAAGCAGCACGCAATTTCGAGAACCCTGAAGTCCGCGAATCGCACGACCTGATCGGCAGCGACAAGGTGGAGGGCACCAAGGTCTATGACCGCAACGGCGACCATGTCGGCCAGATCGAGCGCATCATGCTCGAAAAGCGCGGCGGCCGCGTCTCCTACGCCGTCCTCTCGTTCGGCGGTTTCTTCGGAATCGGCCACGACCACTACCCGCTTCCGTGGGAGAAACTCGATTATGACGAAGATCTCGGCGGATACCGCGTCGACATCACGAAGGAGCAGGTGGAGAGCGCGCCGAAATCCTCGAATGAGGACCGCGACTGGACACCCGATCGCGGCCGCGAGATCTACCAGCATTACGGCGTCGCCCCGTACTGGATCTGATCGGACGACCACGGCCCGGCCATGGGCCGGGCGGTTTGCCCCGTTGCCGCCATGGGGTAGTGTGGGCGGATGACCAAGGACGTCCTGCTTTACGATTTTCCCGCCTCGATCTGCTCGCAGATGGCGCGCCTCGCGCTCGCCGAAAAGGGCGTGACGTACCGCCGCCGGATTGTCGACATCATGGACCGGGCCGAACAGTTCGAGCCCTGGTACACGGCGCTGAACCCGCAGGCGGTGGTGCCGACACTTGCGATCGGCAAGGAAATCGTCACCGACACCAAGGCCATCGTGCGGCGCATCGATGCCGATTTCGACGGCCCGCCGCTGACTCCCGCCGACCCCGACCAAGTGGCGGCGATGAACGAGACCATGGACGCGATCATGGACCTGCACTACGGCGTGCTGCTCTATGCGGGGCGGCTCGACGAGGACCGGAAATCCGACACCGTCGAAGCCCGCGGCAAATTTCTGCGCGCCATGCGGGACGATCACCGCGAGCTGGCCGACGCGCTCAATGCCCGGATCGAAGGCAATGCGCGGCTGCGGCGCATCCTCGCGGACCCGGCAGAGGTCGGCCGCCATGTCGGCGAAGCGCGCGAACTGGCCGAACGGCTGAACGGGGCGCTCGCCGAAAGCGCCTTCGTCGCCGGAGACGCCTATTCGCTGGCCGACACCTTCGCCACGGCTGCGCTGGCGCGGTTCTGCATTCACGGCTTCAACGTCTGGTGGGCGGACGGGAAGATGCCGCATCTCGCCGGCTATTACGCCCGCATGAAAGACCGGCCGAGCTTTGCGGAGGCGGGCGTCGTCGATACCGGCAGCGAGCGCGACCTGTAGGCGCGCATCACGTCCCGGTCAGGTCGGCGAGCCCCTCATGCGGATCGCCCTCCTGCAGATCGGCGCCAAAATCGCGCGCGATCGCCCAGGCCTTGTGGCGCTCGCGGATGCCGATCGCGTGGTTGTAGAGATAGATCGAAAGCAGCATCGCCGATTCGTCCCAGCCGGGGCTGGCGCAGGCGTTCGGGCCGCCGAGCGCACCGCCCCCCAGACACGCCTTTGCCGACCGGCAGGGCTTTTTCGGACACTGCACGTGACATTTCCGCAGGGTGGCGGCATCGCGCCCAGCATGCTGCTCTATCGCACGTTCGTCGTAGACCGGATCGAGCATGCCGGCGGGTATGCGGGTAAAGTTGTAGCAATCGGGGTCGTTGACGATGGGTTCAATGGTCGGGCTGGGTTCCTGGGGTTCGGGTGTGGGATTGCGCTTGGGCATCGAGGCCTCCTGTGCGGGTTGCGGAAATTATCGGGACGGTTGGCGGGAGGTGGAGACGTTCGGGCGCGCTTCTTCGCCACCGCGCTTCATCCCTGAAGCCGGGTTATGTCAAAGAAGCGGAAGACGGGCGGCCCGGGGATCGCTCATCTGATTCTTGTTACGTGCGTTCCACAGGACCGCCCGCTCGGCGTTCTTGCGGCTTCAGTCCCCGCGGCGCCGTCTCCGTGAGAGAGAGGCTTCCCGCCGGTAGAACCCGGGGCCGCTCCACTCACGGAGAAACGCCCAGGGCCGGGCGGGTCGGTGGAGTTTCAATCGCAAGCGGCAAGCCGCTATCCGAATTCTCCCTTCGTAAGCGGCAAGCCGCTGTCCGGGATCCACACGCCACGAACCATCATGCCGCCCTGCCGTGGAGGTTCACCACCAAAACCGCGACACTCCCTCGCGGCCCGACAGGCGCCGTTCCCCTCCCCGGTACCGGTGCGCATCCGGGCTTCCAACGAGAGGACAGCACCGAGAATAAGGGACGCGCGGGAGGTGTTGATAAGTTTTTGGCAGAGAAATGCGAATGCCGCGCGATCTCAACGGGTTGGGCGAAAAGCGGCGAAAAACTTATACACCCCGCGTCGCGAGCGAGATTCGATTTTCGGCTTGCGAAGTCACTCGAAAACGGATGCTCTGGACAGATGGACACCGAACTTGCCCGCACGTTCCTCGAAATCGTCACGTCCGGCAGTTTTCTCAGCGCCTCGAAGCGCCTCCACGTCACCCAATCCACTGTCAGCCTGCGGGTCAAACGTCTGGAGGAGTTGCTTGGAACGCCGGTTTTCATCCGCAACAAGGCGGGCGCGGAACTCACGCCGGCGGGCGAACAGTTCGAGCGTTTCGCGCGGTCGATGCTGAAGGTCTGGGAAGAGGCAAGGTATCAGGTTGCGGTGCCCGAAGGCTTCGAGCGCTCGCTGATCGTCGGCAGCCAGTACAGTCTGTGGCCGAAATTCTCGATGCGCTGGCTGCGCCTTCTGGAACGGCTGATGCCCGATATCGCCCTGCGTGCCGAGATGGGCGTCCCGGACGGGCTGATCCGGATGATGCTGGACGGCGTGCTCGACATCGCGGTGATGTATACGCCACAACTGAGGCCGGGCCTGGAGGTCGAGGTAATCATGGAGGACTCGCTGGTGCTGGCCTCCAGCGATCCGGAAAACGGAGGCGGTCTCGACACCGACTATATCTTCATCGACTGGGGGCCGGAGTTCGTCCAGGCGCACAAGACCTATTTTCCCGACTTTCGCGCATCGCATGTGACGCTCAGCCTCGGAACGCTGTCGGCCCGCTACGTGATCGAGCACCAGAGATCGGCCTATTTCCCGGCGCGCTTCATCGAGGACGAGGTGGAAGAGGGAACGCTGCATGTGGTACGCGACGCGCCGGTGTTTCCGTTTCCGGTCTACGCGGTCTGGCACAGCGAATCGGACACCGAGCTGGTGGAGCGGGCGCTGACGACATTGCGGCGGGTGGCGGGCCGCGTGGAGGAGGATCAGGCGGAGCTGCTGGAGGAAGCGGGCGTGGAGCCGGTCAGCATGGCGCCGCGCCTCGTCGATATTATCGAGGACACCGACCAAGTTCCGACCGGATCAGTCCCAGGCTGAGCGCCTCGGCTTCGCTTCGCGCCAGATGCAGGTCCGGATTGTCCGGCGAACTCTCAGCAAGCCAAACGGGCAGTGGCAGGGAAACGTTATCGTGTTCGACGGTCAATTCCGCGAGGTAGCAGCGCAGGCCATGCACCCGACCGGAAACCGGCAGCGTTTCGCAGAGCGAAATGCGCGCCGTAAACCGGGTCGCGGACCGGCCGGAGAACCGGAAGCTCAAGGACGGCTGCCCGAGATGGGAGTAGACCTGTGCGTCGTGCACCCAGAGAACGCTGCGGCCGAATGCATCGGAGCGGACGTAACGCAGTTCGCGGCCGCAATAGGCGGGGAGACGCAGCGCGCCAACGAAGGGCAGGGCATCCGCGCGTTCCGTGGGGGAGCGGTCAGCTCTCGACGGACCGAAAGTCGCTGCAGCAATCATTCTGCCCCTTCCTTCTGCGTCGAATGCGGCGCTCAGTCGCCGAATCCGAGTGAAAATTTTCGCACCAGGCCGATGCCGGCGGAGAACTGGTCGCGCGAACCGGCGGCGACGATCGGCGAATTCCCGGCATCGCCGATCAGACGGTTCCACGATGCTTCCGCCTCGAGCGCCCAGCGATCGTCGAATTGATAGCGCGCGGCGGTGCCGACGCCGGCGGACTTGAAGCCGCCGGACGGCGCAAACGCGGAGAACGGGCTGGCGGCCGCCTCGCCGGCGGTAACGCCGAAATAGGTGCGCATGTAACGGTCATCGGCAAAGGACAGGCGCGGGCCGGCGCTGACGGTCAGACGTTCGGCCGGGGCGGCGATCATGTCGGCGCCGATTTCGCCGGTGATGCCGTTGTGGCCGATCGCGCCGTAACGCAGATCGCCGAACAGGCGGACGTTTCCGGCGGTATAGCGCAGACCGCCGCCGATCTCGACGGCGGCGTCGACATCGCGCAGGCCGGTCAGTTCCGGCGCGTCCTCAGCCTTGCGGGCGGCGCGATACCTGAACGACGGCGCGGCCGAAAGGCCCTGCCCGTCGCCGCCGCCGAGAGCAAATCCGTTCGGCAATTGCAGATAGCCGAAGCGGATCAGCGGGAAGGGGCGGACCCGATACCGGCTGGAGCCCTCGTAATGCGGCGCGGTAAGCGCGCCCGCTCCGAGCTCGAACTCGATACCGGGGCCGCGCTCGTCGGCCGTGGCGCCTCCCGCCGCCACGGAAAGAGCGGTGGAGAGAGCCACGGCGATCAGCCGCACGCGAGGGACGTGCATGAATGGCAAACGATGCGTCATGACCCTCTCCGTCCCCCAACCGGTTACTGCGCCGCCTGCAGCGAGAGCTGCGAGACCGCGAGCGCCACATTGAGGCCGGTCTGGCCCTCGATGCTGAGCGGCTGCAGGCCGATGTTCTTTTCCTGGCCGCCGACGAGCGCATTGGCTCCGAGGCCGATGCCGAGTGACAGGCCGGTGGATACGCCCGCATATTTGCCGGCAAGCGCGAACTTGCCGATCTCGCTTCCGGCCGGCGTGAACACGATCCACTTGATGTAGGACTTGCCGGTGATGCCGACGTCGAGGCCAAGCTTGTTGATCGTGCCGGTATAGTCCTCGCTGCTGCCGTCCGCCGCAGAGAAGGTGCACTGCATCTTCTTGCTCGATCCGATCAGCAGGCCGATGCCGCCCTCGACTTCGCAATCGAGCGAGCCCACCTTGGTGCCCGTGACCTCGGCGGAGGCGGGAAGGACGGTTGCGGACGCCGCGATCGCGGCTGCTGCAAGAATGTTGATAATGCGCATGAGATGTCTCCTTTTTGAAGTAAATTCCGTTGAAACGGGATCGGTTTGGGGGGATTGCCGGTCAGCGGCATTCCGGCGTCGCGTAGCCGGTGTCCCGGCAGTAGGCTGCGCGGGCGGCCGCCATCATGGCCTCGCCCTCGCGGATGCGGTCTTCTCCGCGATTGACGCGGTTTTCGCCCTTGCGGGCGAGCTTGCGGCCCTCGCGGACATCCTTGCGGCCCGCCTCGATCAGCTTCTCGCCCTTCTTGTAGTCGCCGGCGATGGCGCTCGCCTGTTCGCTGCGCGTCTCGAGCGTCTCGCCGAAGTCGGGCGACGTGGCGCAGCCCGCCAGCAGAAGGGCGAGAGCCAGCATGGACGCCGTCAGTTTTGGTGTCGCGATGGAATGCATCGTATGGACCTCCGAAGTGTGCCGGCGGACCCATAGCCGAAAATTAACTATCGGTATAACGATATTTAATGATAGGTAAGATGAGGATTTTCGATATCTTGCGGAGGCTGGAAGGGCGCGACCGGTCCGCGCGGCAGGCTTTCCCCGCGACATTGTCATCCCCGCATCGGGCGTTTGCAAGGCGCCGCCGCACGGGATAGGCGAACCCAAATGATCGCCGAAACGCTCATCGCCCTCGCCGCCGTCAACGTGGCCTGTTGCGCCCTGTTCGGATGGGACAAGTACTGCGCGGCGAAAGGAGTGTGGCGCGTGCCGGAATCGACCCTGCTGGCCTTCGCGCTGATTGGCGGGACGCCCGGCGCGTTTGCCGGCCGTGCGCTGTTCCGCCACAAGACGCGCAAGCAGCCCTTTGTCGGGCAGCTTTATGGGATTGTGGGATTGCAGGCGGCCGGGCTGGCCCTGGCGGGGTGGTATTTACTTTTGCGGTGAAGAGCGCGCCTTATGGCGAGGACCCCCGCCCCCTCTCTTGCAATTTCCAGCACTTAGCCTGCGGCCAAGGCGCTGAATTTGCCCGGCGCTTTGCTACGGCTCCGCGCGTTCGTCGCTCCAATCGACAAATCGTTGTCGATTGGCCGCCTGCGGCGACCGCTACTCACCCCCACCAAGGGGGGAGTGGGGCGTCAGATATCCAAATTGGCCACGCTCAATGCGTTGTCCTGGATGAAGTTGCGGCGCGGCTCGACCTCATCGCCCATCAGTTGCGAGAACAGCGAATCGGCGTCGGTGGCGTCGTTGATCTTCACCTGCAGAAGCGAGCGGGCTTCGGGATCGAGCGTCGTTTCCCAGAGCTGCTCGGCGTCCATCTCGCCCAGCCCCTTGTAGCGCTGCAGGGTGAGCCCCTTGCGGCCGAAGGCGAAGACCAGATCGATCAGCTTCATCGGTCCGGGAATCGTGTCGGCCGCCTCCTTGCGGCGCAGCACCGGCGGCGCGGCGAACACTTCCTGAAGATGCGGTGACAACTGGTTGAGCGCACGCGCATCGGCCGAGCCGATCAGCGCGGCGTCGAGCACCACGGCCTCCTTCACGCCGCGCACGGTGCGCTCGAAGATCAGCCCGCCGGAGCCGTCATTCGACGGATTGATGCGGCCAGTCCAGCCGCGCTCGGTCTCCTCGGAGATCAGGTCGAGACGGCGAGCGACCTCCGCGGCGGCCTCCTCGGCGCGGGCGAGATCGGCCAGCACCGCCGGGTTCATGGCGCCGGCGATGGTGGCCTGCTCGACGACGGCGTGATCGTAGCGCGAATGCAGGCCGCCCAGCAGGGTGCGCATGTGCAGCGCGGTCTCGATGACGGCGCGCAGATCCTGCCCGGCGCGGACCTCGCCATTGGCGAGTTCCAGCGCGGTGTCATCGAGAGACAGGTCGATGAGGTAATCCTCGAGCGCCTTCTCGTCCTTCAGATATTGCGAGGCCTTGCCGCGCGTCACCTTGTAGAGCGGCGGCTGGGCTATGTAGAGATAACCGCGCTCGATCAGCTCCGGCATCTGGCGGAAGAAGAAGGTGAGCAGCAGGGTGCGGATGTGGGCGCCGTCGACATCGGCGTCCGTCATGATGATGATCTTGTGGTAGCGCGCCTTTTCGGCGTCGAACTCGTCCTTGCCGATGCCGGTGCCGAGCGCGGTGATCAGCGTGCCGACCTGGTCGGAGGACAGCATGCGGTCGAAGCGGGCGCGCTCGACATTGAGGATCTTGCCGCGCAGCGGCAGGATCGCCTGGTTCTTGCGGGAACGTCCGCCCTTGGCGGAGCCGCCGGCGCTGTCGCCCTCGACGATGAAGATTTCGGATTTCGCCGGGTCCTTCTCCTGGCAGTCGGCGAGCTTGCCGGGCAGCGAGGTGATGTCGAGCACGCCCTTGCGGCGGGTGAGCTCGCGCGCCTTGCGGGCAGCCTCGCGGGCGGCGGCGGCCTCGACCACCTTGCCGACGAGGGTCTTGGCTTCGGCAGGGTTTTCCTCCAGCCATTCCGACAGGCGCTCGTTGACGAGGCTCTCGACGACCGGCCGCACCTCCGAGGAGACCAGCTTGTCCTTGGTCTGCGATGAGAATTTCGGATCGGGCACCTTGACCGAGAGGACGCAGGTCAGCCCCTCGCGGCAATCGTCCCCGGTGAGCGACACCTTCTCCTTCTTGGTCAGGCCGGACCGCTCAGCATAGCCGGTGACCTGCCGGGTCAGCGCGCCGCGAAAGCCGGCCATGTGGGTGCCGCCGTCGCGCTGCGGGATGTTGTTGGTGAAGGCGAGCACGTTCTCGTGGTAGGAATCGTTCCACCACAGCGCCACCTCGACGGTGATGCCATCCTTCTCGCCGGTGATGTGGACCGGCATCTCGATCAGCGGCTTCTTTGCGCGGTCGAGATAGCGGACGAACTCCACAAGCCCGCCCTCGTAGAACAGTT
Source organism: Oricola cellulosilytica (assembly GCF_019966575.1). Lineage (GTDB taxonomy): Bacteria > Pseudomonadota > Alphaproteobacteria > Rhizobiales > Rhizobiaceae > Oricola > Oricola cellulosilytica. The sequence continues at coordinate 663,448 of NZ_JAINFK010000001.1, forward strand.
CGGTCTCGCGCGGGTCGGCGTGGCGGTGGTCGGTCAGCCTGATGCGGACGCCGGAATTCAGGAAGGCCAGTTCGCGCAGACGATGCTCCAGCGTCTCGTAACTGAACTCGACATTGGTGAAGGTGTCCTGCGAGGGCGTGAAGGTGACTTCCGTGCCGGTGTAGTCTCCGGCCTCGCCGGTGACCGTAAGCGGACCGTCGGCGACACCGTGGGTGAAGCTCATCTCGTGGAACTTGCCGCCCCGGCCGATCTTCAATTTGAGCGAGACCGACAGCGCGTTGACCACCGAGACGCCGACGCCGTGCAGGCCGCCGGAGACCTTGTAGGAGTTCTGGTCGAACTTTCCGCCGGCGTGGAGCTGGGTCATGATGACCTCGGCGGCCGAGATGCCCTCGCCCGAATGGATGTCGGTCGGAATGCCGCGACCATTGTCGGTGACGGTCACAGAACCGTCGGCATTGAGGGTGACGGTGACTAGGTCGGCATGGCCGGCGAGGGCCTCGTCGATGGCGTTGTCCACAACCTCGTAGACCATGTGATGCAGGCCGGAACCATCGTCGGTGTCGCCGATATACATGCCGGGCCGCTTGCGCACCGCGTCGAGGCCTTTTAGCACGCGGATGGAATCAGCGCCGTACTCACCGGCATCGGCCGGAATTTCTTCTGGAATATCAGGCGTTTCGCTCATATTTTCTTGGGTCTTTCGGTGGGCGGGGCGCGCGTGATCCACTGTCCCCGAATCGTGCACGGCAAAGAGAGCCTAGATATAGGATTTCAAAGGCGAAAAGCCAAATCGGAAGGGCGGGCCGACGGACCGCTTCACAGGAGCGCGAGACAGGCCGCTGTCACGTTCCCTTCCGTTCACCGGCTTCATCGCGGGCGACGTGGACGACCTGTTCCAACAGCCACCGGTGCAGAGCACTCTTGTCGTTGCGGCGATGGATCAGCGCGTTGATCTCGAAAGTACGGATCGTAATCGGCGGCTGTCGCACAGCCAAACCGAAAGCAGTTCCGAACCGCCGGGCCAGGCCGGCCGGCACCGTGGCGATCAGATCCGTCTGCGACAGGGCCGCAAACGCGGTCAGAAACTGTGGCATTGCCGCGACGACACGGCGGGACCTTCCGAAGTCTTCCAGATGCCGGTCCACAATTCCGTAAAGGTCTCCTGCTGGGGAGACGATCAGGTGATCGGCGGCGACATATTCATCGAGGGTCGGATCCCCTCTCAACAGCGGGTGATCTGCACGCCCGACCACACGGTAGGTGTCGGTTCGCAGCAACTCTCGAATGGCGTCGTGCTCCTGCCAGAAGAAGCCGATGGCGAGATCGATCTCGCGGTTTTCAAGAGCAGCCAGCGCTGCCTCGCGGCCGAGAATCCGGAATCCGACCGATATGCCCGGCGCCTCACGGCGCATTCGCGCCAGCAAAGCGGACCCATAAACGGCAAGTTCGCCGTCGAACGCGCCGATGTCCACGCGCGCGGTGGCCCGCGCCGGATCGAACCCGGTCGCCCCCTGCAGGGCGGCGTCCAGCACATCAATCACCGCGCGGACCTGGGGCTCCAATTCGAGGGCCCGGGCGGTCGGCTCCAAGCCGTGCGGCCGGCGCAGGAACAGCGGATCGCCAAACACGTCCCGAAGGCGAGCAAGCGTGTGGCTGACCGAGGATTGGGTCAAGCCCATTTCCTGCGCGACGGTCGTCGCCTTGCCGTGCCGCAGCAGTGAAAGAAACGTCACCAGCATGGCCATGTCGAGCCGCCTGAGATTGATCTCATCAATATCTGCCATGATTATTTTTCATTTTCGTTGATAACGGTCGCCGTCCTATCGAGGTTAACGGGGATTGAAAAGGCCGACTCGATGAACATGCAGGTCGACTCGCGGGGAAAAGTGGACGGATTGACTGCCCGCTGTCATTGCGGCGGGGTGTCATTTATCCTGCCGACCAGTCGCTCTGGCGTGGTGGCCTGTCATTGTACCGATTGCCGTACTCTGCACGGCAACTACAATGCGATGCTGGCTGTTCCGCGAGAGGCGATCGTCATGCTGTTCGACGATACGCTGGCCTGGTACGACAGTTCGGAAAATGTGCGGCGCGGGTTCTGCTCCAAGTGCGGCTCGCGGCTGTTCAAGGACAGGCATCTGGCGGACCACGTCATGGTCTCTGCCGGCTCCGTGATCGGGCCAGTGGGCGCGCGCATCGTCGAAAACATGTTCGAGGAATCCAAGGGCGACTGGTACGACCTGCCGAGAACCCGTCGCGACCAACTTCCGACCGCCTAAAGCCTAAAGATTTTCGCAAGCGGCCTCGCGGCGCTAGTTCTTGCGGGTCATATTTCAGGTAACATCCTCGATTCTACCATGCGCCTCGGGAAAAATCCGCTCTTCTTATCGAAAAGATCATCAAAACATATAGCGTCGCCCCGTCTCGAAAGGTAAGGAGCCGCCAAGGGACAGACGGACACCAAAAGGGAGCGCACATGCCCAACCGGAGCGACGGCAAGGGGCTGGAAATCATCGAGGACGATTTCGACGCGGTCGTGAACGACTGGATCGAGATGCAGAAGGATGAGGGTATCCAGCGGACTGACCTTTTCTCGGAAACAGAGATACATGAGCAGACCCGCAGTTTCCTGCGGGCCTTCATCCACGGAATTCGAGCGGGCGGCTCGGTCACCGATTTCAGTCTCGAGCACAAATCCTGGCAGGAATTGCGTGACGTTCTCGACGACATCACTCGCGAGCGAATCGGCCGCGGCGTGCCTGCCGGCGAGATGGCGGGTTTCGTGCTTGCACTGAAGGAACCGGTCTTCAACCGGCTGCGCGAGCATTACGGCAAGAAGGTCGATACGATGCTCGACGAGATCGTCAAGTTCGGCAGCGTGGTCGACGAGCTCGCACTGTTCACCAACCAGCAGTTCATCATCGAACGCGAGCAGGTCATCGAACGCCAGCGCGACGAGATGCTGGAACTGTCGACCCCGGTCGTAGAGTTGTGGGAAAGGGTTCTGACCATCCCGCTGATCGGAACGCTGGATTCCGTTCGCGCGCAGGAAGTCATGGAAAATCTGCTGGAGGCAATCGTCAGACACAGGGCCGAAGTGGCCATCGTGGACATTACCGGCGTGCAAACTGTCGACACACAGGTCGCCCAACACCTGCTGCGGACCGCCGCGGCGGTACGGCTGATGGGCGCCGAGTGCATCATTTCCGGAGTGAGCCCGAAGATCGCCCAGACAATCGTCCAGCTCGGCGTCGATGTCGGCGACGTGACCACGCGTTCGTCGATCCGCACTGCGCTGGTCCATGCCTTTGAAACGGTCGGTTACACGATCACGCGGCGCGGCGGCGAGGCCGAACAGTTTGTCTAACGCGGTCGGCATCTACGCCGTCGAGGACGTGCTGCTGGTCTCCATCAAGGACGACATCACGGATAGCGACGTCATCGAGCTGCAGGACGGGCTGTCCGAGGAGGTCGTGCGAACGGGCGCGCGGGGCGTGGTGATCGACATCAGCGCTCTCGATATCGTCGACACGTTCGTCGGCCGCATCTTCGCCCAGCTTTCCGGCGTGGCCAAACTGCTCGATGCAGAAACCTACATCGTCGGCATGCGCCCCGCGGTCGCCATGACCCTGGTGGAGCTCGGCATGACATTGCCGGAGAGCAACATGGCCCTGTCCGTCAGCCAGGCGCTGCGGCGCATCAGGGCTAACCGCACGAGATGACCGTTCCCGGCGGCCGCCTGGTCGCGACAGTAAAGCTTTCCACCGACCGCGATGTGGCGCGCGCGCGACAGGCCGTGTCCCGTGCGTTCGATGACCTCAAGGCCCGCGCCATCCGGAAGACGCGATTCGTCACGGCGGTCAGCGAAATAGCGCGGAATGCCGTGACCCATGGGCGCGGCGGCGAAATGTCCATATTCGTGCACGACCGCCCGCCGGGAGTATCGGTGATATGCAGCGACAACGGGCCGGGGATCGAGAACACGGAGCAGGCAATGTCGGACGGCTTCAGCACGGGACGCAGCATGGGCAAGGGGCTTGGAGGCGCGCGGCGGCTGGCCGACACATTCGAGCTGGTTTCATCACCTGGAAGCGGCACGGTTGTACGCATGTCGGGGACGGCATGAGCGAGTTCGTCAGGATCACCGACCAGAGTTCCGCCGCGGACGCACGCCGGCGATTGCGGCGAGTTGCCGCCGCCGAGGACTTCGACAGCGACACCATCGAGCGCGCCGCCATCGTCGCGACCGAGGCCGCCACCAACATCGTCCGGTACGCCGGACGCGGCAACATCCTCATCGACACGATGCCTCTTTTCGGCACGAAGAAGCTCGTCATCATCGCCATGGACAAGGGCTCTGGCATCGCAAAGCTGGAGCGAATGATGCGGGACGGCGAATCGACGGGTGGCGGGAGCGGAACCGGCCTCGGCGCGATGCAGCGCCTGTCGGATCGCTTCGACATTCACACGGAGCCCGGGGCCGGGACGGTCGTAGCCTGCGAATTCGGCCCATCCGCCTCCGACGGCAAGACCCGGCGGTTCGACGCCGCCGGACTGCGGCTGAACCACCCCGGCGAGAGCGAATGCGGTGATGCCTGGCTGCTGCGGACCACGGGACGGAGCAGCCAGTTTTTCCTGTGCGACGGTCTCGGCCACGGTCCCCGCGCCGCTGAAGCCGCCAATCGTGCGATCGAAGGTCTGAAGAACCATGGCGGAGCGCCGGTGGAGACGATACTCGACGACCTCTCACACACAATGCGGCCGACGCGCGGAGCCGTCGCGGCGCTATGCCAGGTGGAGGGGGAATCGCCGACGATGACCTATGGGGGTATCGGCAACATATCCACACTGCACCTTTCGAACGGAGCCATACGCCGGCTGGCGTCGCGGGACGGACGGCTGGGCGCGGTCGAGCGGCGGGCGATGGTGGAGACGCTCGACATCCAGCCGGGCGACACGGTGGTGATGCACACCGACGGGATCTCCACGCTGCGCGGCTTCGAGAGCCGGACCGGCCTGCTGCGCCGCTCCGCCCTGACTATCGCCGGCGTGATCTTGCGGGATCATCTGCGCGGGCGCGACGATGCAGGGATCGTGGTCGTAAAGATCCGGAAAGACCAGGACCAACGATGAAACGGCTGGCATCCGTGCGGGTAACACGCGAACAGGACATCGTGCGAGTACGCCAGATCGGCCAACTGGTCGCGCGGACGACCGGCTTCAGCGCGTTTGCCGAAACACGGGTGGTCACAGCCTGGCTCGAACTGGCGCGCAACATCCTGCAGCACGGAGGGGGCGGCCGCATCAACTTCGCCCTCGATGCGCACCGCAGGAAGATCGCCGCGATCGGTACCGCCATCGACGAGGGCCCGGGGATCGAGCGCGTTGACGATCTGCTGCAGGGCCGGCGCCGCCCGGCGGACAAGGGGGGTCTCGGTCTGGGCCTGCGCGGCGTGCACCGCATGGCCGACCGTTTCGACATCAGGACCGGGCCTGAAGGAACACGCGTGGAAGCAGGCTTCCTGTCGGAACGGCCGGAAGGCGAATTGCTCGACACCGTGAAGGAGGCGGCCGATGCGATCGAAGCGCTGGACCAGATCGATCCCGCAGCGGTGCTGGCGCAGCAGAACGACGACCTCATGCGGGCGCTGAGCGAACGCGACCTGCTGATTGCCGAGATTCATCATCGCACGCGCAACAACCTGGCGCTCGTCTCCAGTCTGGTGCGGCTCAGCCGCTCCGGCGCGAAGCAGGAGGAAACGCGCGCGGCGCTCAAGGAACTCGAAGGCCGGATCAACGCGATCATACAGGTGCACCAGCAATTGCAGCATGCCGAAACCAGCGGCGAGATGCAGCTGGTTCCCCTGCTCGAGGAAGTCGTAGCCCAGGCACGCCGGGCATTCAGCGCCCCGAACCTGCTCATCTCGACCGAGGTTACAGGAGACCAGGTGACTGTCGGAAGCGGCGCCGCCGTGGCTCTCGGCCTGATCGTCGGAGAACTGATCACCAACGCGATGAAGCATGGCTTCGCCGGACGTTCCGAGGGACGCATTACCGTTTCGCTCGACTCATCCCAGGACGGCTACCTGACGCTGGTAACGGCCGATGACGGCAACGGCCTTCCCGCCGGCCAGGACCGCCCCGAACGGTCGTCGTCTCTCGGCTGGCGGATGATCCGCACAATGGCGGACAAATATGGCGGCCAGATTACCACCGACGGCACAAAGGGTCTGCGGGTGACCATCCGCTTCGACAGGGATCTCCTGACCGAGACCTGAGGGCGCGCTCGCCGTTAACCGCCCGTCCGCAGTTAATCAGGCCGGCAGTTTGTAATCAGCGAATTGCTTGCGCAGGGCGGTCTTCTTGATCTTGCCCGTGGCCGTGTGTGGAATCTCGTCAACGAAGGCGACATCGTCGGGCAGCCACCATTTCGCGATCTTGCCCTCCATGAAGGAGAGAATGTCGTTCTTGGCGGGGGACTTGCCGTCTTTCTTGACGATGACGAGCAGGGGCCGCTCGTCCCATTTCGGATGGGCGACGCCGATGACGGCCGCCTCGGCGACGTCGGGGTGACCAACGGCCAGATTTTCCAGATCGATGGTCGAGATCCACTCCCCGCCCGACTTGATGACGTCCTTGGAGCGGTCGGTGATCTGCATGTAGCCGAACTCATCGATATGGGCGACATCGCCGGTGTCGAACCAGCCTTCGTCGTCGAATTGCTCCGCGCCCGCGCCGCCGTAATAGGAGGAGGCGACGGCGGGTCCGCGGACCTTGAGGCGACCAAATGTCTTGCCGTCCCAGGGAAGATCGTTTCCGGCGTCGTCTGTGATCTTCATCTCCACGCCAAACGGCGCAGGGCCCTGTTTCTGCTTGATGTCCATCAGCCTGTCGCCGGTCCGATCGGCATATTCCGGTTTCATCGTGCAAAGGGAGCCGAGCGGGCTCATTTCGGTCATCCCCCAGGCGTGAACAACCTCGACATCGTAGACCTTCTCGAACTTTTCGGTGATGGCGCGCGGACAGGCCGCGCCGCCGATCACCACCTTTGTCAGATGCGGCAGCTTGTTACCGGTCTGCTCGAGATATTGCAGCAGCATCAGCCAGACTGTCGGCACGGCAGCGGTGAAGGTGACCTTCTCGGCATCGAGCAATTCGTAGATGGACTCGCCGTCCATCCGGCCGCCCGGCATGACCAGCTTGGCGCCGATCATCGGCGCGGTCTGGCCGAGGCCCCAGGCATTGGCATGGAACATCGGGACGACGGGCAGGATGACATCCCTGGCGCCGACGCCCATGGCGTCCGGCAGCGCTGCCATCATGGCGTGCAGGACGTTGGAGCGGTGCGAATAGAGCACACCCTTGGGATCGCCCGTCGTTCCGGAGGTGTAGCACATGCCGCACGCGTCGTTCTCGCCGACATCGACCCAGGCAAAATCCCCATCGGCCCCGGAAAGCCAGTCCTCGTAGCAGACGACGTTTTCCAAAACGGTTTCCGGCATGTGTGCGGCATCGGTCATCACGATGATCTTTTTCAGCGTCGGCACCTGCGAGGCGATCTTTTCGACGATCGGCACGAAGGAGAGGTCGACAAAGATCGCGCGATCCTCGGCATGGTTCATGATCCAGGCAATCTGGTCGGGAAAGAGGCGCGGATTGAGCGTGTGATAAACGCCGCCGGCACCCATGATCCCGTACCACGCTTCCAGGTGAAGCGCGGTGTTCCAGGCGAGGGTGGCAATGCGGTCGCCCTTCCTGAAGCCCTCGCGCGCCAGCAATTGCGCGATCTTCAGGGAACGGTCCCGCACATCGGAGTAGGTCGTGCGCACGATCGGTCCCTCGACCGAGCGCGAGACGACCTCGCGTCCTGGATGCTGAAGGGCGGCAAAGTCAATGATCTTGTGGCAGACGAGCGGCCATTCCTGCATCAATCCGTGCATGCGTTCCTCCCCCGGATGCTTTCCGCCCAATCTGGCGAACCGTCAGGAAATGTCCAGAGGCGATGAACACGTCCAGCAACCGATCCGGCGTTTTGGTCGGCCGTCGCGCCCGGCATCGCATCCAGGTCCGGAGATGCCGGGCACGTGCCTGCTATGCCACGAGCGGAAGGGGGATTTCGATTCGTTCGAGCGTGCCCGCCTCCAGCGCGTCCGCGAGACGTGCGGCCTGTTCGAAAAGGTCCACCGGAGGAACGACGCGAATGCCGGGCGGGAACGGCGGCGAAGTGCTTGCTCTGTTCCCGCTCGTGGCCGCGGCGCCGATTGCCCCCCGGGCGGAAGTTTCAGCGGTACTCTGAAGATACGTGCACGACATGATGTTTCTCCGTCCGCAGTGGAACGCGAGCCCTTTCGATACGCCGCCCAAGCAATCGGGCCGGCTGTGTTCATACCTGTTTTCGTCCGGTCGGGAATGTTGCCCGGCACTATCTAATCCGGCACGACCACCCTGTAGAAAGGCGCGGAGTGGTCAGACTTCGACGGGTCCGGGGACGTCCTTTCCACCGGCTCGACGGACATCAGATATGCGGCAAGTGCTCCCGCGTCTTCGGGCGTGAGCGCCGAATAGGCCATCCACGGCATGGCCGGGGAGAGCGCCCGCCCGTCGGGACGCACGCCGTAGCGCACCGCATTGATGATCTGCGCGGATGTCCATCCGCCAAGCCCGGTTGCGTGCGGCGTCAGGTTCGGCGGCCAGATCGTCCCGTCAGCCATTTCGAATCCGATATTCCCGCCCGAGAGACCGGCGTCCGCCAGCGGTTCTCCGCCGGCACCGCGCGGCATGTGGCAGCCGGCACAATCCATGATTTGCGCCAGATAGGCGCCGCGCTGCAGCTTGTCCGAATCCGTGCCGGCAGAAACCATCACGGGCAACGTGACCGCCAGTGCGGCGAAGGCAAGTGTCCTTTTCAGTGTCATCTCTCTGTCTCCCTCTGCGGCAGGGCGCCATCGGTGCCGGCCCTGCCGCGATGTCAGGCAAATTCCGGCAACTCACTCCTGGCCGGCATCGGCGTGTTGCGGACCGCCCCGGTGATGCTCGCAGGTGACGGCCGGGTTGAACTGGGCGAAGACGCCATTCGGATTTTCGCGATAGAGCCAGACATGCCTGTCAAAGTGAGGTTCGAACATGTGGGCCTCGTCGATCTCGGTGGCCGGATCGTCGAACATGGTGTCATAGGCGACGCCGTGGAAGGTCGGAGGCGCATCGTAGCCCGCCTGTTTCCAGGACTCCGCAAACACCAGATTTTCGACGGCAACCAATTCGAGCGACCCGTCCGCCTGTGGCTCGTAGATCAAAATCGATGGGGTCGAAAAGTCGGTATGCTGGCCGTTTCCGTCGACACGCGGATTTGGCGGCGCCGATATGCCCAGCAGATCCGGCCTGAAAAAATGGATGCCCATCGCTCCCAACTCCGCGGGCCTGCCCATCATGTCGGCGGTGTCGCACACATCGCCAGGATCGCGCAGGTAGCCCTCGGCCAGCGCGACATTGACATTGCGAAACCGCTCGGTCGCGGTACGAACTTCGGCAAGGCTCGGTTCTCCGGCTTGCGGGACCGACGACGTGTCGACCCGCACCGTGTCGAGGCGAGCCCGCTCTCCTGCCCAGGCAGCAGTTGCCATGAGGGCAAGCGCCGAAACGGCGATGACAGCAGACTTCACAGCTGCCCGGGTCAGTTCGCGGTGTTCCAGCGTCCTTGCGGCTGGACCAGCCCGTTCCTGTCCCGCACCGGCAGATTCAGTGATCCGATCATTTGTGTGCATTTCGTTTTCCTCTCGGATTCGCGAAGGTGGCCGGCTGCCGCAGGACAACCGGAGACCACCCCTGGCGAGGTTGGTTTTCACGGTGAGACCCTTTCGGGGGGGACGCGACCCGGATCCGGCGCGAAAACAGGGGGGTCGTCTCGCGGGGACGGCGGGGTTCGTCCGGGACGAGCAATTACACCCTGACGACGCGGAAGGCTTGCTAAGAGATTCTGCGCGGAATGCTAAATCTTTGCTAAACGGCCAGCGGCTGACCGGTTTCTCCCATCTCCTCCAGTTCGAGCTGAGACCGGGCGAGGAGACGGAAACGGCCGCGGCCGGACTTCTCGAGACGGATGCAGGCGTCGCGCTCGTCCAGGCGCTTGCGCAGGAGGATCAGCCTGGCATCAAGGTTTTCCGCGTGCGCCGGCAACCGCAACGAAGGATCGAGCCGCAATTCGCGGTTGGAGAATTCCGTTCTGCCGGTCTGAACATGTTCAGAAACGAGACGCCAGAGGATCGCTCCGGCCACACCCTTGATCAGGTAGTCGTGGTCGAGAAAAATGCTTTGGTCGAGCCGGTGATATCGGATCGTAACCGTATCGGCCGACGGAAGCGATTCCTGCACGAGCGGTTCCCCCACGGCCTCCTCATCCTCCCGCAGGAGCGTTAACAGCACGGCGAGATGGCTGGCGACAATGCGCAACGCATCTTCCTCCTCGTAGCAGAAAGCCATGATTTCCTCTGACTCGGCGAAAAGAATGCCGAGGATTTGTCCGCCCAGCGAGATCGGCACCGCGATCTGGCTTTTGGGCGCATGCAGACCGGGAAACGGGATTTCGACCGGCGTTATGGCGATGATCCCGGCGCGCCGGGCCGAATCCATCAGCGTCGCTCCGTAACGGTACTCCGTTGTCATGTGGCCGATGCGTATCGGGGTGTTCTCGCGCGCCGCCACCCCGATGACGCCTTCGCCGAAGGCGACCTCCGAGCCGATGCCGGACGTCTCGTAACCGTGGGAGGCGACCGTGTAGAGGCGCCGGGCATGCGACTCCACCATCAGCACCATCGAATAGGCGATACCGAAGTTGCGATCGAGACAATGCAGGGCCCGGTCGAGCAGCTCGTCAAGATCGGACATGACGGCGAGTTCCGTACAAGTTTGCTGCGCCGCAGAAAGAAGTGAGCGGTTGTTGGGCGGCGGGTGAAGTACCGGCTCCGAAACCGTCTCGATCGACAAGACGCGGAACAGGTCGGAACCGAGCAGCCGGAAGACGCCTTCCAGACCCGAGTGGGAGGCGATGCCGGCCAGCTTCGCCTTCATCGTTTCGAACAGCGGGCCGCTTGTCAGCGTCTCCCGGTACTCGAGCTGCAGACGGTGCATCGCCAGCGTGGTGCCGTCGGTGACGAGGACCGACGCGAGCCGGTTCACCATGAGGTTGCGGCGTGTCTTGTTGAAAAACTGGTATGAAAGAGCAACCTGCTGGCGCTCGACATAATGGACCTGCGAAATCATCGAGACGTTCGGAGTGCCGTCACCATCCACGGTGGCGAGAACCGCCGGAATCACCCCTTCCAGCGCACCCCGCAGGGCTTCCAGACACAGATCGTTCATAGCGAAAGCGGGCTCCCGGCCCCGGGTCCCGGAGTCTGTACATAGGCGCTGACGGGAAAGAACTCCATCGCGAGGACGTCATCGGGTTCCCACGCCGTCAACCCTTCTGCAATTGGCGGCGCGTATCCGATGTCGACGAGTTCGCCGCAGAAGACGGCGAGTTGACGGGCAATCTCCGGCGTGTCGTCCGGGCCCGCGGGCCGGATGGCGGCGCTTCGCGCCTTGACCTGGAACCCGCGATGGTCGCGGACGCGTCCGAAGGTCACGGCAATGCCGCTCCCCGCTTCAAGCGCGGAGAGCAGCGGTTCGTTGCCGGCGCGGCCGAACAGCACCCGTATCTTTCCGGCCTGGTCGACGCGGCAAGCAAGGCCATTGCCCGCGACCGGGTAGCCGTCGCTGCTCCGGCATCCCAAAATGATACTGGCGCCGGCCTGAGCAAGCTCAATGAGGTCCGTCGTCAGAACGCCGCGAAGCGTTGTCTTACCTTCGCGGTATCTGGCGATGTCTTCTTCCGGCGTTGCGGGGCGCTCGTGAGTTCCCATGGCTGCCTGTCCGAGCAAATTGTGCGCAACGAATAATCGTTGCGCGCTTTTGCTCGGCTTGTCTATCGCAAATGCGCAGCGGCGCCGGGACTGACGCCCGCGCCAAAGGGGTTCCAGCTGCTTAGATCCGTACCAGATATTCGATGATGGCGGCGGGCGGGTCAGCGATGAATGTCGTCGGTCCAGATCACCGTTTCGGGCTCTTCGACGGGTTCCAGGTCGAGGTTGACGACGACGGGCTCCTGGCCGGAGCGCATGACAACGCATTCGAGCTGCTCTTCGGGTCTTGCGTTTATCTCCTGGTGCGGCACATAGGGCGGCACATAGATGAAATCGCCCGGGCCGGCCTCGTCAGTGAATTCAAGGTTTTCTCCCCAACGCATCCGCGCCCGCCCCTTGATTACGTAGATGATGCTCTCGAGTTCGCCGTGGTGGTGGGCGCCGGTCTTGGCATTGGGCTCGATCACAACGGTGCCAGCCCAAATCTTTTCCGCGCCGGTGCGCGCGTGGGTGATAGCGGCTGCGCGGTTCATGCCTTCTGTCTGCGGGGTGTTGGTGTCGAGCTGGTCGGAAGGAATGATCTTCACCCCGTGCTTGCGCCAGTCGATGGACTTTTGTTCGGCCATGTCCTGCCCTCCTTCAAGCCCGGGAAAGGATGCTGAAAATCTTCCCTTACGTCAATCCAGCCCATGCGAGGCGTCCGGCCAGAATGCACGCCCGGGAGGTCCCTCGGTGACGAGCACTCATTTGTGATGGCTGCCAAGAAGCTGTATTTGTTGACAGATTCCTGTTTTGAGGTAGCGTTTAAAGGTGCAGAATCACTCGTGAGGAGCACCGATGCAGGACAAAAGCGCTTTCGAACTGCAGCTGGAAGGCTATGGGTTGACGACGGCTCATATCCTCTACCGCATGCCGGACCACCTTGAAATCCTTCAAACTTATATCTGGCAAGACTACGATATCGCTCCGGACTTTCCGGAGATGTACCGGTTTCTGGATTTCTGGGAGGCGAATCTGGACGGTCCGCTGCACTCAGTGCGCTACACGCACCAGCGGCTGATCCGGCCGAGCGAGTTCAAGCGGGTCGACGGCGAGATCCTGCTGCATTAGGGGCTAGCCTGCGCACAATGTGGAGGCCGGCTCGCGCCGTCCGCGCCAGCGAACGGCAAGCTGCTGGCGCACCAGCGCCTCGCCGACATCGCCATCGGGCGTTGCCACAACCGCAAGCGTGCGCCCGAACCGGTCACTGCCCAGCGCCCGTATGCTGATCGGCTTACGATCCAGCAAATGCCCAAGGCGGCGCGTGGCTTCCGCCGCCAGCACCGATTCCCGGCCGCAACGGCCGCGAACTTCCGGCGCATCGATATTGGCGACCCGGATCTTCTCGCCGTCCACCCACAGCGTGTCGCCGTCGACAACGCAGTTGAAGCGCCGGCCCGACCCACAGACCGGCATCGCCCGAGGCCTTGCCGGGACCGGCAGTTCGAGCTGCGGCACGGTGGCATTCGTGACGACCGGGTCGGTCGTTATCGTGGGGATGAGATCCGATACCGACAGAATGAAAGACACGGCCACAGCGCCGAGCATGACCCCGACGACGGAATTCAGGCCGAGAGAGACCGCCCGGGAAAGGCGCCGCCCGCCCCTTGCCGCGAGACGCCGGGATCTTCTCGTCTGTCCACGAATCGCTTTAGGCCGGCCCATGGATGCGAGGTTTGTCAGGGAGAGGTTACCCGGAGGTTGACGCGGCAGACCGGGTGCGAGTCCCGAACGTCAGCCGGCGGCACACCAGTCGTTGTCGGGTTCGGCCCGGCCATTCCAGGGTTTCGCCACCCGCCAGCGGACCATGTTGCGGCCGACGTCGCCTTCGCGGGTCGAAACCAGTGCCAGCAGACGGCCTTCGCGGTCCCGGCCCTGACCGCGAATATCGATCAGCTTGCCATCGAGCAGCTTTGACAAGGTGCGCGTGGCGTCCCGCGCCGCGGCTTTCCCGGCGGCGCAATCCGTATCCCCATCCGGTGCATCGATATTCGCAATGCGGATGTGGTATCCGTTCAACCAGAATGTGTCGCCATCCACGACGCAGTTGTCATGGGGTTCAGCACCGCATGGCCTAAAACGGCGCGGCGCGGCGCCCTCAAAGGTATCGTACTTGGCGGAGCGTTCACCATAAGCACTCGTGAAAATCGAGTTCCGGGCCAGAGGAGCCTTTTCCTCTGTAAAACGCTCGAAGAAATACCAGCCGCCCGCCATAGCGACCAGCAGGGCGGCGGCGACCGCCGTATAGGCACGGCGGCGCGGCGCGGGAAGCGCCTCCACCGCGTTGTCGTCAGCTTTTACGATACCCATACCCCTGATCATGAAGCGACACTAGCCCGATTGCATTACCAATCGGTTCATCCTGATCCGTAAAATCAGGGAATTCCGTAAGGGAATGCATTTCTCGGTCCGCCGGCTGCCCTTCACTTCGCCCTTTCGTTGTCCTATTCGTGGGCACAACCGGCAAGGAGGCGTAAATGGCGGACAAGGCGCTCATCGTCATAGACGTGCAGAACGACTTTTGCCCCGGCGGGGCGCTTGCCGTCGATGGCGGCGACGAGATCGTGCCGCTGGTCAATCACCTGATTTCCAGCCACGACCATGTCGTGCTGACACAGGACTGGCATCCGGCGGGGCACGCATCGTTTGCTTCCCAGCACCCCGGCAGGGAGCCGTTCGAGACGATCGAGGTGGATTACGGGCCGCAGACGCTGTGGCCCGACCATTGCGTGCAAGGCTCGAAAGGCGCGGAATTTCATCCCGATCTCGAGTGGACGCGGGCCGAACTGGTGATCCGCAAGGGCTTCCGCCCGGAGATCGACAGCTATTCGGCGTTTTTCGAGAACGACCACACGACGCCGACAGGGCTTGGCGGCTATCTGAACGAGCGCGGCATCGCCGAGGTGGTGCTCGCGGGGTTGGCGACGGATTACTGCGTGGGATTTTCCGCGCTCGATGCCGTCAAGTGCGGCTTCAAGGTCTCGGTCGTGATGCCGGCCTGCCGGGCGATCGATCTCAACGGCTCGCTTGCCGCGATGACCGACACAATGCGCGCTGCCGGCGTGCACCTGCTCTAGGATCGTCCGTTGGCTCGCGTGCTCGACATCGCCAAACGCGTCCACGATCACACGTGGAAGCTCGATCCAATCGTTCGCTCGCTGCTCGATACCGATTTCTACAAGCTGATGATGCTGCAGATGATCTGGAAGATGCATCGCAACGTCGATGTCACCTTCTCGCTGATCAACCGCAAGCCGGAAATCCGCCTCGCCGACGAGATCGACGTCAACGAATTGCGCGCGCAACTCGACCATGCACGCACGGTGCGGCTGTCGAAAAAGGAGCGCATCTGGCTGGCGGGTAACACGTTTTACGGCCGCCGGCAGATCTTCGATCCGGAGTTTCTCGCCTGGTTCGAGGATTTCCGCCTGCCGGACTACGAACTGGCCGAGCGTGACGGACAGTTCGAATTGCATTTTCACGGGCCGTGGACCGACGCGACGATGTGGGAGATCCCGGCGCTCGCCATTATCAACGAGTTGCGCTCGCGCGCCGCAATGCGCGGCATGGGGCCGTTCGAACTCGACGTGCTCTATGCCCGCGCCAAGGCCAAGATGTGGGAGAAGGTGGAGATGCTCAAGCGGCTCCAGGGCCTGCGCATTTCCGATTTCGGCACAAGGCGGCGACATTCCTTCCTGTGGCAGCGCTGGTGCGTGCAGGCGCTGGCGGAGGGCATTCCAGGCGCCTTTACCGGCACGTCGAACGTGCTGCTGGCCATGGACAACGACCTGGAGGCCGTCGGCACAAACGCGCACGAATTGCCCATGGTCTACGCGGCGCTGGCGGAAACCGATGCCGGCATCCGGCAGGCGAACTACCGCGTTCTGGAGGACTGGAACAAGCTTTACGGCGGCAATTTGCTGATCGTGCTGCCCGATACGTTCGGCACGGCGGCGTTTCTGCGCGACGCGCCGGACTGGGTCGCCGACTGGACCGGCTTTCGCCCGGACTCGGCGCCGTCGATCGAGGGTGGCGAGCGGATCATGGCGTGGTGGCGCGAACACGGTCAGGATCCGCGTGAGAAGATCCTGATCTTCTCCGACGGGCTGGAGGTGGATACGATCGTCAGAACCTTCCATCATTTCGAGGGCAGGGTGCGCATGGCATTCGGTTGGGGGACCAACCTGACCAACGATTTCGTGGATTGCGCGCCGCAGAAGAACGATCAGTTGCGCGCCATTTCGCTGGTCTGCAAGGTGACCGAAGCGAACGGTCTTCCGGCGGTGAAGCTTTCGGACAATCCGAACAAGGCTACCGGCGACCCCAGCGAGATCGAGCGCTACATCAGACTGTTCGGCACCGAGGAGCGGGTCAAGCAGGCGGTCGTCGTATAGCGTTTCCGCCGGCGACGTCCGCACCCCTCATTTGACGACCGCTCGCTGGAATTTAGCTTACGCGAGCGCTAGAGAGACGGCGACGAGCCGGAGCCTGAACTGATGAATCTGATCTTTCGCCTCGTGTGGGTCGCGATCGCCTCCATGTGGCGGCCGAAACTGGAAATGATGGACGAGAGCCGGCTAAGCTTCCGGGTGCTGCCGAACGATCTCGACATCAACATTCACATGAACAACGGACGCTACCTGACGATCACGGATCTCGGGCGGGTCGACCTGATCATGCGGGCGGGGCTGTTTCCGGTGCTGCGCAGGCGCAAATGGTATCCGGTGATCGGCTCGATGCGGGTCAGCTACCGCCGTCCTCTGGAACCGTTCCAAGCCTACGAACTGGTGACACGCGTGCTCGGCTGGGATGAGCAATGGCTCTATTTCGAACATCGTTTCGAGGTGGGCGACAGACTGATGGCGCGGGTACTGATGAAGGGCCTGTTCCTGCATGGCCGCGAGAAGGTGCCGACCGAGGAACTCGCCGCCGCGCTCGGCCATGATGGCGTATCGCCGGAACTCGACCCGGCGGTGGTGGACGCGCTGCGGCAGCGCGAGACGGCCTGATCACATCGGGATCGGATATTTCCGGTAAACCGCATGGATGTCGGCGAGAATCTCATCCGACAGATCGACGTCGATCGCGCCGATATCGGCCTTCAACTGGTCCATGGAGGTCGCGCCGATGATGACGGCGGTCATGAACGGGCGCGACAGGCAGAATGCGAGCGCCATCTGCGCCGGATCAAGGCCGTGCCTGTCGGCGACCTGCAGATATTCCTCGAGAGCCGGCTTGGATCGTTCGGTATAGCGCCCATTGAGATCGGGTTGCATCGATAGCCGTGTGCCGGGCGGAACCGTCCCGTCCCGGAACTTGCCCGACAGGATGCCGGCTGCAAGCGGCGAATAGCAGATCAGTCCGACATCCTCGTGATGCGAGAATTCGGCGAAATCGGTGTCGTAGATCCTGTGCAGCAGCGAATATTCGTTCTGCATGGTCTGAATGCGCGGCCAGCCGTGCCGCTCGCCGAGTTCGAGGTAACGCATCGTACCCCAGACGGTCTCGTTCGACAGGCCGGCGTGGCGGACCTTGCCCTCCTTGACGAGCGCGTCCAGCGTTTCGAGGATCTCGCGGATATCGTCCCGGGCCCTGGCGCTGTCTTCCTTGTGCGGTTTCCACGTCCAGGTCTGGCGGAAGTGATAGGAGCCGCGGTTCGGCCAATGCATCTGATAGAGGTCGATGTAGTCGGTCTGCAGACGCTTCAGCGAGCGGTCGCAGGCACGGCGGATCTTCTCGGCAGACAGGGGCGCGCCGTCGTCGATGTAATCGCGCCCGGGGCCGGCGACCTTGGTGGCGAGCACGATATCGTCGCGTTTGCCGCTCTTTGCAAACCACGTCCCGATGATCTCCTCGGTGCGGCCATAAGTCTCCGCCGACAATGGCGTCGTCGGGTAGAGTTCGGCCGTGTCGAAGAAATTGACGCCCTTGCCGACGGCGTAGTCCATCTGCTGGTGGCCCTCGGCCTCGGTGTTTTGCGTCCCCCAAGTCATGGTGCCGAGGCAGATCGCGCTGACGTCAAGGCCGGTCCGGCCGAGCTTGCGGTATTTCATGGAGGGTCTTTCGGAAAATTGGCGAGGGAAGACGTCGCCGCAATATAGGCAGGCAGCGACGATCCGCAACCAACACCGCGAGGTGGCCGCTAGGACGCCTTGTGTCCGAGATAGACCGTCTGCGTCACCGGGCGGCCCTCCTGCAGAGGGTTTGCGAAGACAACCGGTTCGGCGCGGACATCGGCGAACACGGTGTCGAGGCGCTTCACGAATGCGTCGTCCGGTCCCTCGTCGGACCACAGGGCGACGATCCCGCCGGGATGCAGATGGGAGGCGAGGCGCGCGAGGCCCCCGGGCGTGTAGAAGCCGCCGCTGCGGTCGTCGAGCAGCCGGTCCGGCGTGTGGTCGATGTCGATCAGGATCGCGTGGAAAAGACGGCCCGGGGCATCCGGATCGAAGCCGGAATCCGATGCTGCAAGGGCGAAGAAGTCGCCTTGCAAGACACGGCAGCGCGGGTCGGCGGAAAGCGGCGGCTCCAGGGGCAGGAGCCCCTGCTCATGCCAGTCGATGACCGGCTCGAGCATTTCGATAACGGTCAGCGAGCGGACATTTTCATGTTCCAACACGGCCTGCGCCGTATATCCGAGACCGAGCCCGCCCACGATGACGTCGAAAGGCCCGTCGCCGAGAGCGGCGAGCGCCAGCCGCGCCAGCGCGATCTCGGAGGCGGTGAACAGACTCGACATCAGGTGTTCCTCGCCGAGCAGGATCTCGAACACATCTTCACCCAGCGCGTGGACCCGACGGCGGCGCAAACTGATCGCGCCAATCGGCGTCGGGCGGTAATCGAGTTCCTCGAAATAGAGACTCATGCCGGGTTCCGCTTTCCGTGGTTTGCCGCCATCAATCGGCGCCGATGCCGAGCGAATCACGCCACTGCTTCAGGAACAGGCGGCGCTTCATGGTGTCGAGGCCCGCCATCAGCGCCGGGCGAAGAGCGACGGGGCGGATCGACCGGCTCTCTGCGTCCTCGATGCCGGCCTCACGGAACATGTGCTCGCGTCCGTCGAGCGGGGAGAACAGCAGCGCCTGCTCGTTGAGGATGCGCCGCCCGGCCTGCGTCTGGGTGAATTCGAGAAAGGCAGCAGCGTCGGCCTTGTTGGCGGCGTCTGCCGGAACGAAGGCGGCGCGCGACAGGACGAGCGCATAGTCGGACGGCACGACGACGGCAAGATCCGGGTTTTCGCGCGCCCGGGCGAATGCATAGGAGCCGAGCACATTGTAGCCGAGCAGCAGTCGGCCTTCCGCGACGCCGTCAAGAATCTCCGACGTGCAGCAATAGAGACGGACATCGTTTCTGCCCATCCCCTCGATGAGACGGCCCCAGGTCGACGAACGCTGGTCGTCGAGAGTGGCGAACAAATAGCCAAGGCCGGAGGATTCGATGTCGTAGGTCCCGATCCGGCCGCGGAACCGTTCAGGGTCGCGCAAGAGGTCGAGGAGATCGAAATGATCGCGCGGCGCCTCGCGAGGGGAAATCAGCGTTCGGTTGTAGACGATGACCGAGGGCTCGTAGGTGAGGCCGAAGAGCTGGCTTCGCCATTGCGCGTAATCGGGCAGCGCGTTCAGGCCCGGACGGCTGAGGGTGACCGCACAGCCATCATTGACGAGCTTGACCTGCAGGTCCATCGCCGAGGAAAGCACGACGTCGTCGCGCACGGCTCCCTGCCTGCACGCCTCTTCGGCCTGCGCGTAGAGCACGCGCGTCGTCTCCTCGCGATAGCGGACGGCAACCGTAGGATAGGCGGACTGGAACGCCTCGATCACCGGACGGATGATTTCGATGTCTGTGGTGCTGCCGATGACGAGCGTGCGCCCGGGGCCGAGGACGGCCGGAAAATCGTAGTCGTCCGCAGACGCGAAAACCGGCGCCATAAGAGCGGCAAGAACAAGGATCAAGCGGATCACGGCGTTCCCTCTTCAGTTTGCGGCAGCCGGAGGCCGATCTCAAAACCGTCATCTTCCGTATCGCGCATGTGGAGCCGCCCACCGTGCGAAACGGCGACCTCGTGCGCGATGGCCAGACCGAGGCCGGCGCCCTTGCCTCTTGCCGGCCGCTTGCCCCGGAAGCGCGTTCCCGCCGATCCGCGCTCGGCCGGCGGGATGCCTTTTCCCCTGTCGGCGACGGCGATCGACGCCTCGCCGGGGTGGGCGCCGACACGGATGACGATCGGTGGGCTGCCGTGCTCATAGGCGTTGTTGACGAGGTTCTTCACGGCTTCGCGCAGGCTGAACCGGTCGCCGGTGACGATCACCGGCTCTTCCGGAAGATCGAGCACCGGCGCCGCGCGGCTCTCCTCGGCCAGACTCCGCGTCTCCTGTTCGGCCTCCATTGCGACACGCCTCAAATCGACGCTCTCGCGCGGTTCGGCGTCGGTGCGGTGGGTGATCATTGCATGGCTGAGCAACTGGTCGGCCAGGCGGCTGACCGCGACCGAACGATCGAGGATGCGGCGGTTGATACGGCGAAGGCGATCCGGCGAAGTTTCACCCGCGGCAAGCTGCGCCTGGGCGCGGATCGCTGTGATCGGCGTGCGCAGCTGGTGCGCCGCATCGGCGACGAAGGATTGGACGCTGCCAATCCGACGGTCGAGACGGCGGGTGAAGCGGTTGATTGCGTCGACCACAGTCTCGATCTCGCGCGGCGTCTCGATGTCGAATGGCGAGAGGTCGTTGGGATCACGCGACAGCAGTGCGCGCTCGACGCGGGTCAGCGGCGCCAGAGCGTAGCGTACCGCGACATAAGCGAGCAGCACAATCGCCAGCGCCGCCGCGCCGACGAGGATCGCCGCCTTGGTCGCGATGTCGCGTGCCAGCGCCATGCGTTCGTGGATGGTATGGGCGACGACCACGCTGACCTGTCCGCTGAGGGTGCGCTCGGCCACCGGGCGGGTGGTCATGACGGCACGAACCGTCTCGCCGGAATATTCTATCTCGTAGACCATCGCATCCGCCTCGCGCCCGGACGGCGGCGGCAGATCAGGATACCCTGTCAGGGTTTCACCGTCGGTGCCGATCACGCGATAGAAGATCCGGTCATTGCGCGCGAGTGAAAGCAGCTCGAAGGCCGACGAGGGCAAATCGACCACCAGCTCGCCATCGATCACAGCGACACGTTCGGCGATCTGCAGCGACGCGCCGGTCAGGAGCCGGTCATAGGCCTCGTTTGCCGCCTGAAGGCCGTAATTCCAAGCGGAATAGAGCGCTGCCGTCACCGCCAGCAGCAGGATCAGCGAAACCGCGATGGTCAACCGCAGCGCGAGCGAGGGACGCCGGGCGGGGCGGGATACGTGGGCGACAGTTTCAGCCATCGGCGGCCTGACGGGTGGCGAAGGCCTGATAGCCGAGGCCCCGCAAGGTACGGATTTCCAGCGAGGCGGACGGGATCTTCTTGCGCAGCCGCGCGACGTACAACTCGATTGCGTTGAGGCCCGCCTCCTCCTCCAGACCGAACAGGCGAGAATGCAGCTCCTCCTTGGCGATGACGCGGCCGCGCGAGGCGAGCAGGATCTCGAGAAGCGCCTGTTCGCGCCGTGTCAGTTCGCAGACCTCGCCGCGCACGGTGACCTGCCTCGTCGCCGTGTTGAAGGAGATGTCCCCCGCTTCCAGCACGGCGTCCGTCTCGCCATGGCGGCGGCGTGACACGGCGCGGAGGCGCGCTTCCAGTTCGCGGATGTCGAACGGCTTGACGAGGTAATCGTCCGCGCCGGCATCGAGCGCATCAACCCGGTCGTCGACACCGAGGCGGGCGGTCAGCATGATCACGGCCAGCGTCTCTCCGCGGACACGAATCTCGCGCAGCAGGTCGAAGCCGCTGCCGTCGGGCAGGTTGATGTCGAGCACCATCAGGTCGAAAGGCTGCACGGCCAGGAACTGGCGCGCGTCGGCGAGCGTGCCCGCGCGGTCGCAGGCGTGGCCGAGCCGCGACAGGCTTTCGGCGATCGCGTCGGCAACATCCTCGGCATCCTCGACAATGAGCAGCCGCACTCTTTTCCTCCCGAATGACAGCTAGGTGACAGCTTCGTACACTAATAGAGTTCGCCAGCAACGGAGCGCAACGCCCGTTCGCATCACGGGAGGACTACCATGAAGAAACTGATCGGCCTCGCGGCCGCATTCACGCTTGCATCCAGCATTTCGGGCTTCGCGTTCGAGCCGACGAATCCGGAGTGTATCGCACCGGCCAATCCGGGCGGCGGATGGGACTTCACCTGCCGTCAGGTGGGCAAGACCATGCAGGACCTCGACCTGGTTCCGGGTACGGTGCAGGTGACCAACCTGGCAGGCGGAGGCGGAGGCGTTGCCTATGCCGAAGTCGCCAACAAGCGCGCCGACGACAACAACCTGATCGTCGCTGCATCGTCAGCGACGGCGACGCGGCTGGCACAAGGGGCCTATCCGGGCAACACGATGGACGAAATGCGCTGGCTTGGCGCCGTCGGCGCGGACTACGGAATCGTCGCCGTTGCCGCCGACTCGGAGATCAACACGCTTCCTGAACTGATGGACAAGATCAAGGCCGACGCCACGTCCGTTTCGATCGCCGGCGGTTCCGCGGTCGGCGGCTGGGATCACCTGAAGGTGCTTCTCGCGGCCAAGAAGTCCGGGATCGACGACGTTCGCACGATCAAATACGTCGCCTTTGACGGCGGCGGCGAAGCAGTCACGCAGCTGCTCGCCGGTTCGGTGCAGGCATTCACCGGCGATGCGTCGGAGGCCAAGGGCTTTGTCGACTCCGGCGATATCAAGGTGATCGCAGTTCTGGCACCCGAGCGCCTCGAGGGCGACTTCTCATCCTTCCCGACGGCCAAGGAACAGGGCATCGACGTGATCGGCGCGAACTGGCGCGGATTTTACGGCCCGGGCAAGATGTCCGAGGAAGCCTATGATTTCTGGACTGACGCGATCGCCAAGACCTACGCTTCGGACGAATGGAAGGAAGCGATGGCACAGAACGGTCTCGCGCCGCTCGACATGACCGGGGATGAGTTCCAGGCGTTCGTCGCGGACTCCGTCGCCAACATCACCGATCTTTCCAAGCAGATCGGCCTGATCCAGTAATCCGGCGAGAGCCGAGAACAAGCTGCCCGGCGGTCGAACTGCCGGGCAGGGCCTTACGAGCACACGGGGAGGGGCGATCATGAGCGATCGCGTATTCGGCGTCATTGGCATTTTGCTGGCGGCGTTCTACGCCTGGCAATCGACGCTTATCCAGGAAAGCTTCATCCAGGACCCTGTCGGTCCAAAGGCATTCCCCCTCATAATCGCTATAGTCCTGGCGCTCTCCAGCCTCGTGTTCATTCTCAAGCCCGATCCGGAACCGGACTGGCCAGCCGTCGGGCAATTGTTCGAAATCGGCATTTCCGTCGCGCTGCTGGTCGCTTATGCGCTTGCGCTGCCCGAAGCCGGCTTCGTCGCCTCGACAGCGGTCGCCGCGAGCTTTCTTTCCTGGCGGCTCGGCGCCGCGCCGCTGCATGCAATCCCGGCCGGGATCGCCATCGCCGCCGGCATCTATGTCGTCTTCCACCTGATCCTCGGTCTGTCGCTGGCGCGCGGACCGTGGGGCTTCTGAGCGAAAGTTTTTCGAGCCATGGACGTTCTCGCCTCTCTCGCTGACGGTTTCGCGATCGCGCTGACCTGGGAAAACCTCGGTCTCGCGCTGCTCGGTTGCTTCCTCGGCACCATCATCGGCGCCCTACCCGGGCTCGGCCCGTCAAACGGGGTCGCGATCCTTATCCCGCTTGCCTTCACGCTCGGACTTCCGCCGACGCCCGCGCTAATCCTGCTGACAAGCGTCTATTACGGCGCCATGTATGGCGGGCGCATCTCATCCATCCTGCTCAATATCCCCGGCGACGAGCCGGCTCTGATGACAACGCTCGACGGTTACCCGATGGCCCGGCAGGGGCGCGCCGGAGAGGCGCTGGCCCTATCGGGCATTGCCTCCTTCGTGGGTGCGTTCTTCGCGACCTGGGGCCTCGTCTTCCTTGCGCCGCAGCTTGTGCGGGTCGCGCTGCTGTTCGGACCTGCGGAATATTTTGCGCTGTTCACGCTTGCCTTCGCGACGCTCGGCGGCATCGCCAGCCGCAACCAGGCAAAAGCGGCCTTCGCCGCGGCGCTCGGCCTGGGTATTGCCACCATCGGTGTCGACGGTCAGACCGGCGTGCCGCGTTTCTCCTTCGGCGAGGTCCATCTCTATGACGGGATCGACTTCCTGGTCGCCATCGTCGGCCTGTTCGCCCTGTCCGAAGTGTTCGTTTTTCTGGAAAGCCATCGCGGCGACGCGGATGCAGCCGCCGACAAGATGAAGATCGGCCGGGTGATCCCGTCGCTGAACATTCTGCGCAGGACGACCGGGGCGATGAGCCGCTCGACCGTAATCGGGTTCATCTGCGGCGTGCTGCCGGGTGCCGGCGCATCGCTCGGCTCATTCATGGCATATTCGCTCGAAAAGCGGGTTTCCGACAAGAACAAGACGTTCGGGACCGGCGATCCACGCGGCATCGCCGCGCCGGAAGCCGGCAACAACGCGGCCGCCGGCGGCGCGCTGGTGCCGATGCTGGCGCTCGGCGTGCCGGGATCCGGCACGACGGCGGTGCTCCTTGCCATGCTGCTGGCGCTGAATATCACGCCGGGGCCATTGCTGTTTCAGCAGAATCCGGACGTGGTGTGGGGCCTGATTGCCGCACTCTTCATCGGCAACGTCATGCTGCTGCTGATGAACATCCCGTTGGTGAGCCTGTTCGTCCGGGTGCTGCTGATTCCGCCGAAATACCTCATGCCCGCTGTCGCCATGATCTCGTTCGTTGGAATCTACGGAATTTCCGGCTCGACCTTCGATCTCATGGTCATGGTGGGGTTCGGGGTGATCGGCTGGGTGCTGCGCAAGCTAGACGTGCCGCTGGTGCCGGTGATTCTCGGTGTGCTGCTCGGCGACCAGATGGAAAAGAACCTCCGCCGCGCCATGACGATTTCGGACGGCGACTGGACCGCGCTGTTCGCCTCGCCGCTGGCAATCGGCCTCTGGGCCTTTGCGATCATCGGTTTCGTCGCGCCGATCCTGTTCGGCCGGTTCTTCCGCATGAAGCACCGCGAGGAGGATGTGGGCGACTGAGCCGCCGGCTTCAGTCCGCCTCGCGCTCGGCGACGCGCCTACCGTCCCGGATCCGATCGCTCGGATAAAGGATGACGCGATCGCCGGCCGTCAAGCCGGCGAGGATTTCGGCGACCTCGTCGTTCATCCGCCCTACGGTGACCTCTTCCAGGCCGGCCCGGCCATCCTTTACCGTGAATGCGGTCCACGCCTCATTTGTCCGGAACAAGGCGGCCACCGGGATCATCAAGACATCGTCTGCCTGCCAAAGCGTTATTGTCGCGGTGACCCGATAGTCGTGGCCCAGCCGTGCCCAGGCCTCCGGCGGCTCCGTAATCTCGATAATGACATTGACCCTCAGTTCCTCGATCCCAAGAGCGGAGACTTCAGGAAAACCTGTCGGCTCGACGTGGGTGACGCGGCCCTCGAGCGCGGGTCCTCCCCAGCCCGTGATCTCCACCGGCGCGCCGACATTCACCCGAACCGCGTCGGCCGATAGCAGATCCGCGACAATCTCCAGATCTTCCGTGTCGGCGACATCTATCAACGGCGTCCCGGCTGGGACAACGGTTTCACTTTTCTGGAGAATGCGGAGGACCTCTCCGGAAATCGGCGCCTTCAAACGCATTTCGCGCCCATTGTGCTCCGATGCGAAGGCCGCTCCCGGGTCCCTGAGCTGGGCTTCGATCGCCGAGCGTTCGTTCCGCCGCATTTCCAGCTGCGCGGTGGCCGCCTCGATCGCATGTACCGCCGCCCGAACACCCGCCTCCGCCTTGTCCAGCGCCTCACCCGATACGACCTTCCTGCCGGCAAGAGCTTCGGTCCGCGCAAGTTCGCGCTCGGCAAGATCGCGTTCGACTTCCAGTCGACTGATTTCATGCGCTGCAAGTTGCATGGCAGCATCCGCAGCGGTGAGCGCCGCCCGAAGCTGGGCCCGCGACCGTTCATCCACAAAAGCCGGCATGGTCGGCTTGATCGCCGCCACCACCGTCTCACCTTTCACGACCTCATCCCCCACCTTGCGCAGCGTTCTGACGACCTTCCCTGCGAACGGAGCCGACACCGTGTAGATGTTGCGGACCCGGGTCCGGGCCTCCTCTTCGACGGTTTCCGACATCGAGCCTGTTTGCACGCCGCCAAGGTCGACCAGCACCGACCGCGGCCGTACAAAGCCAAAGACGGCGGCAAGCACGAGGGCGATCGCGATAACCCAGATTATCTGTCGGCGTCGCATCGTCGGCATCGCTTACTCCCGGGTTTTCATGACCGCGATAAGGTCAAGTTTGTAGATTCGCTGCAACAGGAGCAGCGCCGAGCATACCGACGCGCCCAGAACTACCCCGCTCGAGATCGCATAGGTCTCGGGGTTGATGGCCAAAGGCATGCGCATGAGATCCGCATCGAGATCTTGCTTCATGATCCAGGCGATTGCGTACCCCAAAGCCCAGCCGACCGGCTGGGAGAGAACCACGAGGATCGCCAGTTCGGCGACGAGGACCCAGTAGACCTCTGCCCGGACAAAGCCGAGAATGCGGAGGCTCGCCAGTTCCCGGGCCCGTTCCGACAGTGTGATCTGGGCGGTGTTGTAGACGACGCCGAAGGCGATCACTGCCGCGAGCCCGGTGTATATCGTGGCCATGGCGGTCACGATGACAACGATGGCTTCTCGGAAGTTTTCGAGCGAAACGAGTTGCAGGGCGATGCCACCAATCGCCGGAATGGTTTTGATCGAATCGTAGAGCGCGCCAAGCCGGCTCCGGTCGACTCTGAGTTCCGCTTGATTGATCCTTGCACCTTCGCGCATCAGGCGTGACAGTGCACCAAGATCAATGGTCGCCTGCATCCCGAAGTAGTCCTCCACCAGGACCGTGACCGGAAGTCGTACGGTGCGGCGGCGTCCCTCCAGCAGATCGATCTCGACCGCATCGCCGATATCTACATCGAGACTCCTCGCAAGCCACTCCGATATGGCAAGCCCGTTCGTTGGCGGCGCTACACGGCGAAGCTGCGTGTCGATAATCTGTCGAAGGTCTGCATCCGCCGCACGGCCATACAGGAGAATCCTGCGTTCGTTCATGCCGTTTCGAATTCGAACCGGAACCGTTCTGACGCCCTCGCCAGCGAGCACGCCGGGCAGGCGCGTGACATCGTCGATTGCAGACGCCGCCTGGGTGTGAACAAAATTGACGGTGGCATCCTGCCGCTCCGCCCTGAAATATTTCACCTCGATCAGACGCTCCATCGAATTGCCGATGTACAGCGAGGCTATGAGCAACGCGGTGCTGGTCGATATGCCCAGCACCGTCAGTCCCGCCCTGAAGCGGTGATGCAACAGGTTCCGCACGGTCATCCGCATCAACGGCGAAAGCATCGCTTCGGGCAGCAATGCCGGGGCCGAACCGCGCCGGAATTTCGGGGGTGCGGCCGCATGCATCGCAACCGCCGGGGGCAGAGAAGTGACGTTCAGGATGGAACGCATGGCACCGATCACGCCGGCCACGACTGGAAGCCCCGCGGCCAGAAGGTAAAGATCCGGGGATGGCGCAAAGATTAGAAGCGGGAATTTGAAATACCCGGCATAGAGCTCGGTCACGTAGCTGCCGAGGTAGTTTCCGACACCCCAGCCTATCAGGATTCCCGCCGCGCACACGATCGCGACGAATTTCATATAGTGGAACGCAACCGTCCGGTCACGATAGCCGAGCGCTTTCATTAGCCCGATCTGGCCGCGCTCCAGCAGCACCATCCGTCCCAGCGTCAGATTCACAAGAAAAACCGCGACACCCAGAAAGATCGGCGGCAAGGTCCGGCTCATGCTTCTGAGCATGTCCAGTCCGTGGTCGAGAAATGCATGCGAAAACTGATCGCGGCGTCCGTAGGCGGCCTGCCCCCCATAGGCCTTCAAAAGCGTATCCAGCCTTTGGATGATTGCCTCCTGCGACGCACCGCGGGTGGTCGTCAGGCTCACCGATGAAAACGCGCCCTGCAGGCCGTATATCGCAGCAAGCGCGCGCTCGTTCATCCAGATAACGCCGAAACGGCGGTTGTCGGGCATGACATCGCCTGGCCCGGCCGCATAAACGAATTCCGGCGACAAGGCCATGCCGACGATTGTCAAACGGCGCTTCTGGCCATTGAGTATCGCGTGGAACTCAGAACCAAGCAAAAAATCATGCGCTTTGGCGAACGGCTCGTTGACGACGACCTCGTCCGCAGCGCCGGGTGCGGGCATCCGGCCGCGCCGCAGATAGGGGCGATTGAGCGATGGCGCCTTGCCGTCGGGTACCGAGATGAAACGCCCGGTCGCTGGCTCGGGCATTCCTTCGATCTCGAGCAGCGCTGTCTTGACGATGCGCGCTTCGGCAGCCGCGACGTCGGGAATCCGCGAAATTTTGCGCATGAGCGAATTCGGGACGCGCTCGACATGGGCAAATATATGCGCGAAGCGCTGCCGCTCATAATAGGCGATCCGTGTCTCCTCGAGGGAGCGGTTGGAACCCACGGCGATCAGGATGCTGGCAACGCCGCCAGCCATTACGAGGGCGATCGCCAAGGCTTGCGCCCAGAGGCGCACCAGATCCCTCAGCAGCTTGCGGTCAAGGGCGAGCATGGCACGAATGCTTGGCACCGGCACTCAGATTTCGCCTTGACTTGGCTCAATCGGAGATCCCTGCACACGTCTACGCCAGACAGCACGTGCAGACTTACTGGTGAACTCGCCGCAGTGTTGCCTTATATGTTACCGGTGGACGCGCGCGTGGCCTCGATCCATACTCTCTCAGGTTGCATACAGTGCAAGTTACAATCATGGATACACAGCCGCAGTCATTCGTTCCGCCTCATCCGACGCCGCGCACCCACATTCCGACACGTCTGGAAGTCATCCGCACGGTCATGCGCAACCCGCTCGAACTGTGGGGCGAGCCATCCTACACGCTGCCCTACATCACCGCGAAGTTTCTCAACGAGACGACGCTGATCTGCAACCATCCGGAGCTGATCCGCCACGTCCTGGTCGACAACAACAGGAATTACCGGATGGCGCGGGTGCGCCAGCTTATCCTGCGGCCGATCCTGCAGGACGGGTTGCTGACGGCGGAAGGCGATACGTGGAAGCGGTCGCGCAAGGCGATGGCGCCGGTGTTCACGCCGCGCCACATCCAGGGCTTCGCCGACATGATGAAAGCGCGGGTCGCGACGTTCCTGGAGCGTTACCGCGAGGGAGCGGGCCAGATTCACGATGTCGGCCACGACATGACCGAACTGACCTACGAGGTGCTGGCCACCACGCTGTTTTCCGACGAGATCGCCAGCGACGGGCACGATTTCGCCGACGACGTGGACAAGCTCCTGTCGACGATGGGCAAGGTGAGCCCGCTCGATCTCCTCAAGGCGCCGGAATGGCTGCCGCGATTCCAGCGAATCCGCGGCCGCACGGTTCTCCGGAAATTCCGGAAAGTGGTGCGCGATACGATGTCCGCACGGCGCGAGCGCATGGATACCGATCCGGACTCGGTGCCCAACGACTTCCTGAAACTGCTGCTCGATGCCGAGGGACCGGATGGGCTGACCGCCGACGAGGTCGAGGACAATCTCATAACCTTCATCGGTGCGGGCCACGAAACGACCGCCCGCGCGCTCGGCTGGACGCTCTATCTGCTCGCCAATGCGCCGCACGAACGGGCGCTGGTGGAAGACGAGATCGAGGCGGTGCTGGCCGACGATCCGCCTGCGGTCGAATGGCTCGACAAGATGCCCAAGACGCGCGCCGCATTCGAGGAGGCGATGCGGCTTTACCCGCCCGCGCCGTCCATCAACCGCGAGGCGATCGAGGACGAGACGTTCACCTTCAAGGATGGCTCGAAGGCGGAGATACGGAAAGGCACGACCGTGCTGGTGATGCCTTGGGTGCTGCATCGGCACCGGCTCTATTGGGAAAATCCGAATGCTTTCCAGCCGTCGCGCTTCTGGCCCGAGCACCGCGGCGAAATCGACCGGTTTCAATATCTGCCGTTCGGCGCCGGACCCCGCATCTGCATCGGCGCGACATTCGCGCTGCAGGAAGCGGTCATCGCACTGGCGCTTTTGCTGAAGCAATTCCGTTTCGAGCCGACTCCGGGCCTTGCGCCGTGGCCGGTGCAGAAACTTACCGTGCAGGCCCAGAACGGTCTGCCGATGCGGGTGATGAAGCGGTGATGCGCAACCATCCGAAACAAGAAACTAGCGTTTGCCGTACGGTTTCCATTCGGGCATGAGCAGGTCCAGGTAACCGTATTCGGGCAAACAGACACGTCATGACGCTTTCACTGGGGATCGATACCGGCGGTACCTACACCGACGCGGTTCTTCACGACGAGAACCGCGGTGTCGTCGCCAAGGCCAAGGCGCTAACGACGCGCCACGATCTGGCGATCGGCATCGGGGCCGCGATGGACGAGGTGCTCGCGCAAGGGGGCCTCGATGCGGGCGCGATCGGCCTCGTTTCGATCTCGACAACGCTTGCCACGAACGCGCTCGTCGAGGGTCAGGGCGGACGGATCGCATTGGTGATGATCGGATTCGGCGAATCCGACCTCGACAAGGCGGGCCTTCGCGCGGCGCTCGGCGGCGATCCCGTGATCTTCCTTCCCGGCGGTCACGACGCTCATGGGCGGGCGGCGGCGCTCAATCTGTCGGCCCTCGAAGCAAGGCTCGACGGACTTGCAAATGACGTCTCCGCCTTCGCCATTGCGGGCTATTTCGCCGTGCGCAACCCCGAACACGAGGTCGCCGTGCGCGACCTTATTCGCGCGCGGGCCGGATTGCCGGTCACTGCCAGCCATGAACTGTCGGCCAAGCTGGACGGCCCGCGCCGGGCGCTGACGACGGTTCTCAATGCGCGCCTGATATCGATGATCGACCGGCTGATCGACGCCGCAGAGAACCGGATGAGCGGTATGGGGATCGCCGCGCCGCTGATGGTGGTGCGCGGCGACGGATCGCTGGTCTCGGCGTCGTTCGCGCGGCTCCGGCCGATCGAGACTATCCTGTCGGGACCGGCAGCAAGCATCGTCGGCGCGAGGCATCTGGCCGGGGAGAACAACGCGATCGTCGCCGATATCGGCGGTACGACCACCGACATCGCGATCCTCGAGGGCGGCCTGCCGCGCATCGACCCGCAGGGGGCGACCGTCGGTGGATACCGAACCATGGTGGACGCGGTGGCGATGCGCACCTTCGGGCTCGGCGGCGACAGCGAAGTGTCGCTGCAGCCGGGCGTGCTCATCCCCGAGATCAAGCTCGGTCCGCGTCGGGTCGTGCCGCTATCCCTCATGGCAGACCTCGACGTATCCGTAATCGCTGAACTGCAGCGGCAGAGCCGGGTTTCAATCCCGGCGCGCAACGAGGGGCGATTCGCCATGCGCGCCGGAATCCCCGATCGGCTGGCAGCCGGCCTGTCGCGTTCGGAGGCCGATCTGTTTTCCCGCATCGACGAACGTGCGAGGCCGCTCGACACAGTGCTGACGTCGAACGCGGAACTGGCCACACTCGACCGCCTCGCCGCACGCGGGCTCGTGCTTCTCGCCGGTATCACGCCTTCCGACGCCCAGCATGTCACGGGCCGGTTCACGCACTGGAACCGCGAAGCGGCCGTGCTCGGGGCGACCTTGTTCGCACGCCGCAGAGACGGATATGGCAACTCGATCGCAACGGATCCGGAAGCGATCAGCAGGCGGGTGATCGACAGGCTCGTCCGGCTCTCAGCCGAGCGGGTGCTGGAAACGGCACTGAGCGAAGACGGACTGGATGGCGCCGCGTTGTCACTTTCGCCGCTCGCGCGCCGCGCCATCGACAGGCCGGACGGGATTGCGCAACTGATGCTTTCGTTCGACCGGCCGCTGATCGGACTCGGCGCGGGAGCAAGCGCGTACTATCCCCCCGCCGGCGACCTGCTCAACGCGACGACCGTGATCCCCGACCATGCCGATGTCGCCAACGCGATCGGCGCGGTCGTCGGACAGGTGCGGATCTCCGTCACGGCCGACGTTGCGGAACGAGAGGAGGGCGTGTTCGAAATCACCGGGGCAATGCTGGACGGACGTGCCGGGAAGATATTTCCCTCCGCGGATCAGGCGATGACGGCAGCGGGAGAGGCATGCCGCGCTGCCGCGACCGAGCAGGCCGCGCTGGCGGGCGCAGGCGAAGTGCAGGTGACGCTCAAGCGCGACATCCGGAGTGCGACCATAGAGGACCGGTCGCGCTTCATTTCGGCGACAGTGACCGCGACCGCCTCGGGACGTCCCGCTACAGCACCCTGACCTCCGGTCGGAGGGTGATCCGAACGCGGGCACCGGCGATCGTTTCCCGTCCGGAGAAGAACCTAATCGTTCTTGCCGCGTTGACAGGCAAAGAGGGTCCATGCTTTGCGCTCGGGCAAAACAAACGCGGAGACTGATGCATGGCCAATACCGTAGCGATTGACGGTCTGACGATCGACAAGGGCCTTCACGACTTCATTACGGACACCGCGATGCCGGGCACCGGTGTCGACGCCGAGGCATTCTGGAAAGACTTCGCGGCAATCGTGCACGATCTTGCGCCGAAGAACCGCGCGCTTCTTGCCAGGCGGGCCGAGCTGCAAGAGAAGATCGACGCCTGGTATCGGGAGAAGCGCGACGCCCATTATTCGATGAACGAATACAAGTCTTTCCTGACCGAGATCGGATATCTGGTGCCGGAAGGCGGTGACTTTTCCGTGTCGACTCAAGATGTCGATCCCGAAATCGCCAAGGTGGCGGGACCACAGCTGGTCGTGCCGATCATGAACGCCCGCTTCGCGCTCAACGCGGCAAATGCCCGGTGGGGCTCGCTCTATGACGCGCTTTACGGCACCGATGCGCTCGGCGATCTGCCCGAGGGCAAGGATTTCGACACGGCGCGTGGGGAACGGGTCATCGCGTGGGCGCGCAATTTCCTGAATGAAAGCGCGCCGCTGGCCGGCGCCGACTGGCGCGATGCGGCCGGCTTTTCCGTCGAAGGCGGAATCCTCGCCGTCGCGCTATCCAGCGGCCAGACGGTGGGCCTGGCCGATCCGTCGCAATTTGCCGGATACAAGGGTGAGATCTTTGCACCCAGAGCCGTCCTGCTGGAGAAAAACGGCCTGCATCTCGGCATCACCGTCGATCGCCAGCACCAGATCGGCAAGTCCGATCCCGCCGGTATCGCCGACATTGTGCTGGAGTCGGCGCTGACAACCATCATGGATTGCGAGGATTCGGTCGCCGCTGTCGATGCCGAAGACAAGACGCTGGTCTACCGCAACTGGCTCGGCCTGATGAAGGGCGATCTGGAGGAGAGCTTCCGGAAGGGCGGCGAGACCGTCACGCGCAAACTCAATTCCGACTGGACCTATAACGCGCCCGACGGATCGGAAGCGACCCTCAAGGGGCGCTCGCTGATGCTCATCCGCAACGTGGGGCACCTGATGACCAACCCCGCCGCGCACGACAGGGACGGAAACGAGGTTCCGGAAGGCATCATGGATGCGATGATGACCGCGCTGATCGCCCTGCATGACATCGGTCCGGAGGGTCGCCGCGCCAATTCGCAGGCCGGTTCGATGTATATCGTCAAGCCGAAAATGCACGGCCCCGAGGAAGTGGCATTCGCCGTCGAACTGTTCTGCCGCGTCGAGGATGCGCTGGGCATGGCGCGAAACACCATCAAGATGGGGATCATGGACGAGGAGCGGCGCACCACCGCCAATCTCAAGGAGTGCATTCGCGCCGCAAAGGAACGCGTCGTGTTCATCAATACCGGTTTCCTCGACCGCACCGGCGACGAAATCCACACGTCAATGGAAGCCGGCCCGATGATCCGCAAGGGCGACATGAAGGCCGCGGCATGGATCCAGGCGTATGAGAACTGGAATGTCGATATCGGACTGGAATGCGGCCTCGCCGGCCACGCGCAGATCGGCAAGGGAATGTGGGCGATGCCCGACATGATGGAAGCAATGCTGGAGCAGAAGATCGGCCATCCGAAGGCCGGGGCCAACACAGCCTGGGTGCCGTCCCCCACGGCGGCAACGCTGCACGCTACGCACTACCACAAGGTGAACGTGCACGCCGTTCAAAACGAGCTCAAGTCACGCGAGAGGGCAAAACTCGATGACATTCTCTCGGTGCCGGTTGCGCCGCGTCCGAACTGGACGCCTGACGACATCCAGCGCGAGCTCGACAACAATGCGCAGGGCATTCTCGGCTACGTGGTGCGCTGGGTCGGCCAGGGCGTCGGATGCTCCAAGGTTCCGGACATCAACGATGTCGGTCTGATGGAAGACCGCGCGACATTGCGTATTTCCTCGCAGCACATGGCCAACTGGCTGCACCACGGCGTGGTGAGCGAGGCGCAGATTGTGGAAACGATGAAACGGATGGCGAAGATCGTCGACCGGCAAAACGAGGGCGATCCGGCATACGAGCCGATGGCTGTCGATTTCGACGGCTCGATTCCCTTCCAGGCCGCCCTCGATCTGGTTCTCAAGGGCCGCGAACAGCCATCCGGCTATACCGAACCGGTGCTCCACAGGCGACGGCTCGAACTAAAGGCAAAAGACCGGTCGGCCTGAGCCCTCACCCGCCAGCCCTGCGAATGGTCCGGGGATAAGTCCGCGGACCTACTGATCGTGGATTTCAAGCGGCGAACGATGCCGGGCGGCCGAAGTGAGGGCGTGCAATTCAAGCCAACGAGTGTCACACACAACAAGTACATATTTCACAGAGTGTGATGATCCTTCTCGGGAACGTCTCTAGGCGCGCCTTCGTTTAGCGGGCCGAGGGACAAACACCAAAAGGAGACCTCTGATGAAAAAGCTTTTGATAGCAACGACTTCGACACTCGCTTTGTCGATGGCGGCTATGTCCGCCCATGCCCAGACCACCGCCTTGGACGCAAATGCAAAGGCTGAGGCAGAGACAAACTGCACAGTCGCATCGCCTTGTGAAAATGACGGTGAGAAGCTGGTTGGCGGAACCGCCGGAGCCGGCGTCGGAGCGGTCGCTGGTGCCGCGATCGGCGGGCCGGTTGGTGCCGTGATCGGCGGGTTCGCTGGCGCCATTATCGGGGCCGAAGCCGCCGTGCCGGACACGGTCGTGGAATATGTCGTCGCCAATCCCGTCGAGCCGGTCGTCCTCGATGCAGAGGTGCGCGAGGGCGTGATCATTCCGGAAACGGTGCAGATCCAGCAGGTGCCCGATAACCCGGAATACGGCTATGTCTACGTGGACGGCCGTCCGGTCATCGTGAAATACGATGCCCGTAAAGTGGTCTACTCCCCGGGATATGTCGTTCCGGACACAGTAGTGACCTATGTTCAGAAAAATCCGATCGATGCGGTGAACGTCGACGTGACGCTGGGCGCGACGCTCCCGACCGACATTGAGATCATTCCGGTGCCGGACACGCCCGCCTATGGCTATGTCTACACGGACGGCGGTCCGGTTTTGGTCCAGTCCAAGACGCGCACGGTTGTCTGGGTTGCCGGGTAATCCCGACCATTTTCATGCCAAGGCCGCCCGAAACGGGCGGCCTTTTTTCCAAATCAACTACGGCCTTACATAGCTCCAACCCTGCTCCTGAAGCTCCATCAGGCGTACCACTCCCGACTGAACCATGACGGTCTCCGGCAACAAGGGGACCTCCTTGCCGGCCTTCTTGCTCATCGCCGCATGGGTGTTTCCGCAGGCGGAGAATTGCATGTTCTCCATCTCGAGAGACATGGCCGAGATGCGGTCCTTCACCGGACTGTCCTCGGTGTACATCTTGAGGCCGGGCCCGTAGGCGACGATCTCGATCATCACCTCCTCGCCCTTCGCATCGTAATAAGCTTTGACGTTCTGGGCGTTGTTCAGGGCCAGATTCATCACCGCCGGATCATTCTGGTCAACATGGAGCGCAAGTTTGTGCGGTTCGGCCGCGAGCGCGCCGGACATAGTCATAAGCACCGCCGCAACGGCGGCCAATAAAACCCGAATTCTCATCTGGACTTCCTCCCTTTTGAACTCACGAGTCGTCGCATGCATACATGCGCTTTCGTCTATGTAAAGCGGCTTCGACGCTCGCGCACCTTACTGCAGACATTGTTTCCATATCTCTGAGCAGCCTGATACGGTCGAACGGCGAGCGTCGCGGAAACGTGAAGATTGGGCTAGGCGACGCACAGGATCTCGGCTATTCATACACTATTCATCTACTACGGGAGGAACGGGATGATCGGTTCAAACCTACTGAGAACGGCTTCGGCCGCAGCGCTTGGGTTCGCCATTCTTGCAGGTGGCGTCACCGCGGCATTCAGCGCCGAGATCACGCTGCGCGCCACGGCGAACTCGAACGAGAACGATGAGGACTATGACGGTCTCATCGTGTTCAAGGATTATGTCGAGAAGGCTTCAAACGGCGCGGTCGAGGTCGAACTGTTCATCGGCACGCAGCTTTGCTCGAAGGGGGACGAGTGCCTGCAGGGCATCGCCGATGGTTCGATCGACATCTATATCTCCACGTCCGGCGGCGCGGCGGGCGCGTTTCCCTATGTGCAGGTGCTGGACCTTCCCTATCTTCTTTCCGACGACCGCATTGCAGAGGAAGTGCTTTCGGAAGGTAGTTTCACGCGCGCTCTGCGCGAAAGGATCCTGGCGGATTCGGGCGGCAAGATCCGCCTTATGACGATCGGCAATACCGGCGGGTGGCGCAACTTCGCCAATACCCAGAAGCGCGTTCAGAAACCCGAGGATCTGGCCGGCCTCAAGATCCGCACGGTCGTTGCCGATCTGCCGCAGGAACTCGTCAAGGCGCTTGGCGCGTCGCCCACGCCCATC
Source organism: Oricola cellulosilytica (assembly GCF_019966575.1). Lineage (GTDB taxonomy): Bacteria > Pseudomonadota > Alphaproteobacteria > Rhizobiales > Rhizobiaceae > Oricola > Oricola cellulosilytica. Next base: position 700,388 of record NZ_JAINFK010000001.1, read on the forward strand.
CCCTGGCCGGAACTCTTCACCTCGTTTCAGACTGGCGTAGTTGAAGGCTCCAAGAACGGCATCACCGACATCATGGGGATGAAGTTCACCGATGCCGGGCTGAAGTATCTGACGCTGGACGGCCACGCCTATATGGGCGCGCTCTGGTACATGAACAACGACCGCTTCATGGAGATGGACGAGAACATGCGCCGCGTCATCGTCGACGGTTTCGCGGCTCTTCAGCAGGCGACATTCGCCTCGCCGAAACGCAAGTCGATCCAGGCGTTCCAGGACTTTGCCGCCGCCGGCGGCGACCTTTACGTGCCGACGCCGGAGGAAAAGGAGGCCTTTAAGGAGGCTGCCGCGCCGGTCTATGACTGGTTCAAGGCCAACATCCGGGACGGCGAGGCGGTCTACGACGCCCTCGTCGAAGCTGCCGCAGCCGCTGACGAAAAGATCAGCGGCAGCGCAGCGCTGGACATCAAGTAGTCGTCAGTCGAGCGCAAGCGAACAGGCCGCCTCCGGGCGGCCTTTTTCGTTGCGCGAGCGGCTCCGTCTCTCCTCCCGCGTCGATTGAATTCGAAATCACGGCAAGTTTACGAACAATTGCGCGATCTTTTCCACTCCTGCCGCTAACATTCGGCCCGGGGCGCACATAGATGGGTCGGAACGACGAGCCCAGCGAGGACCGATGATGATGTTTTGCCCGGAACCGTGCGTAGCACACCACCCTCTCGCGCCTCGCGACGCAGGCGTCAAACCCGGACATCGCCCGCGGCTGTATGTGGTGCCAGAGAGGCTCAACCCGGACTTCCTTTTGCTTCAGGAGCGGGCCTCGGCCATCGCCGAGGCACTGGAGAGGGGCCGTCTCGACCTGGTCGACCAGATCGTCGCCAACACAGCGACCAACCGCTAGACCGGCATGGACAGCTTCGACACGGATCTTCCCGCATCCTACGCGCTTGCCGACTGGCGCCGGAGAATCGGCGATCTCTACCGCGATATCCGCGCGATAGATGACGCTGAGGCGGCTTGGCGGTTCTGGCGGCTGACGCGCATGGAGATGTTCCGGAGCCATCCGATGTCGCCAGTCTCCCCGGAGACTCGAGCCAAATTCGCGGCGATCCCGGTCTATGCCTACGATCCGGATCTGCGTTTTACAGTCGGGCTTCGCGACGCCGAGGGCGACGCGCTGGATTTCGACCTTGGCGCGGATGGCGAAATGCGCGCCACGCCCCTGGCCCTGACGGACGGGCTGAAGCCCGTGCTTGGTAGCGAATTGACTCTCTACTGGATCGGCGGATATGGCGGCGGGTTGTTCCTGCCGTTCAAAGATGCGACGGCGGGTACGGAGACCTATGGTGGCGGCCGCTATCTGCTCGACGCGATCAAGGGCGCCGATCTCGGCCCGGCCCGGGACGGAGGAGGCATCGTGCTCGACTTCAACTTCGCCTACAATCCGTCCTGTGCAGTCAATCCGGCCTATGTCTGCCCGTTGTCACCACCGGAGAACACGCTGCCAGAGGCAGTGCGCGGCGGCGAAAAGGATCCGGATTTTGCCAGTTAGCGGAACGGATAGAGCCAGACCTTGTAATCGTTGACCAGTGCGATCGCCGCGTCGACCTGTTCGGGGCTCATCTTCTTAACCACTTCCTCCTGGCTTACCGCCGCATCGGGATCGCCGCCGATCGCCGACAAGGTATACCAGAGATAGGCGCGGACAAGATCAGGCGCCGGAAGCCCGCGGCCGACCTCGTAGTACCAGCCGAGGCCCGACTGTGCGCCAGGATGGCCCTTCATCGAAGACCGCAGATACCATTCGAAGGCGCGGCGGTCGTCACGCTCGACGCCGAGCCCCATTGCATACATCACTCCGATCAGTTCCTCGGCGTCGGCATTGCCTGACCGTGCCAGCGGCTCCAGAGCCATGCGGGCTTCGGCAAAGCGGCTGGCCTCCATCATGTCGCGCGCCCGTTCCAGCGCAGAATTAGCGAAGGCCGGTGGCGTCAGCGCCAGAACCGCGGTCACAACAGGGGCAGCGAGCGAAAGCTTGAACGATCTTGTCATCGGGGCGACCGGTTGTCAGATTGGATCGTGCGGAAGACTGACAAGCCCGGCGTTCAAGTCAAGCTTCGCCGGCGCCCAAGGGATACACGGAGATCATGCAGCGCGCCCTCACGCCATTCGTCACGGCCGTCCTGCTCGCTCTCACGCCGATGGCGGCGGCGGAAACGACGGTGGCGTTGCCCGAGCCACTCGACCCGGGCGGGTTCCAGGCCTTCGACGAGAAACGCGCCGAACTGGGACGGCTGCTCTTCTATGACAAGGTGCTCTCCGGCAACCGCAATATTTCCTGCGGGACATGCCACAACCACGATCACGGATCGAGCGACGGCCTGTCGCTGGGCGTGGGCGAGGGCGGCATAGGCCTTGGTCCGGACCGACGGATACCGAAAGGTCGTGATCATCCGCTCAAGCGAGTGCCGCGCAACGCGAACGCCCTCTTTAATCTCGGCCATGAGGATTTCCGCGTGCTGTTTCATGATGGACGAGCGTCGCTGGAGGATGCCTATGGTAACGGCTTCAACACCCCTGCCGAGGAATGGCTGCCAAACGGGCTTACCTCGATAACCGCCGCGCAGGCGATGTTTCCGCTAACATCGACGGTGGAAATGGCCGGCAATGCCGACGAAAACGACATCGGCGCGGCGCGGCGCGAACGGATCGACCATGTTTGGCCCAAGATCGCACAACGGGTCGCGGCCATTCCCGAATACGTCGCGCGGTTCCGAAGAGCCTATGACAACATTGAAACCCCCGGCGACATTGAGATGATTCACATCGCCAATGCGATCGGTGATTTCATCATCGGAGAGTGGCGGAGTGACGACAGCCCGTTCGATCGCCATCTTCGCGGTGCGCAAAATGCGCTGACCGAGGTGCAGCTGGCAGGACTTGTGCTCTTTTACGGCAAAGCCGGCTGCGCGCGGTGCCATTCCGGACCGCTGCTGACGGATCAGAAATTTCATGCGCTGGCGCTCCCTCCCCTCGGCCCCGGTCGCACCCGCTCATTCGACCCGTTTCCCCGCGATGTCGGACGGATGGCGGAGACCGACCGTCTCGAGGATGCCTACCGTTTCCGCACGCCAAGCCTGCGCAACGTGGCCGAAACCGGACCGTATGGTCACAACGGGGCCTACGCCGATCTCGAAGGGATCGTGCGTCACCACCTCGATCCGCTGACGGCGCTCAACACATGGGACAGGAGCCAGACCGTGCTGCCGGCATCCGACCGGTTCGCGGCAACGGATTTCGTGATCTGGGAGGACACGCGCGAGATGGCCCGCCTGCGGGCGCGCGTCGACATCGAACCGATCGAGCTGACCGACCGCGAAGTCAACGCGCTCGTGGCCTTCCTCAAAGGACTCAGCGATCCGGCCGCGCTAAGGGGGCGTCTCGGAAAGCCCGAGGTGGTGCCTAGCGGCCTGCCTATCGACTAGCGGGAGCCGTGGGGACCACCCGATTCATTCATAATTGATATATCTCTACTTGCACGACGAACCGCACAGGGATAATGCGCTTGATCGAACAGGTCCGGGGGGACGAAGCGAGCATGTCATTGCGTTATGCTGTCATAGGCACCGGCATGATGGGGCAGGAGCACATCCGCAACATCGCTCTCTTGCCGGATACCGAGATCGTTGCGATTGCCGATCCGCACGAAGAAATGCGCTCGTCCGGAGCTCTGCTGGCGGCTCAAAGCGGTTTTTCCGGTGTTCATGTGTTCAGCGATCATCGCGAAATCCTTTCCTCGGGAATTGCCGACGCGATCGTCGTAGCCAGCCCGAACGACACCCACCGGGAGATGATGGACGGCCTGCTCGCGACACGGCTGCCGATCCTACTGGAAAAGCCGTCCTGCACGACAGCGGAGGATGCCTGGGCGATCGCCAGGAAGGCCAACGGTCGCGAAGCGCCCGTATGGGTGGCGATGGAGTACCGGTACATGCCGCCGGTCGCCCGGCTGGCGGAGGAGGTTCGGAAGGGCACGGCGGGCATCTTGAAAATGCTCTCAATCGTCGAGCACCGGTATCCCTTTCTGAGGAAGATCGACAACTGGAACCGGTTCTCGGCCCGCTCCGGGGGGACCATGATCGAGAAGTGCTGCCATTTCTTCGATCTCATGCGACTGATCACGGAAAGCGAGCCGGTCAGGGTTTTCGGATCGGGCGCACAGGATGTGAACCACCTCGACGAATCGCACCATGACGGCACGGCGGACGTGCTCGACAATGCCTTCGTGATCGTCGATTTCGCCAACGGCATGCGGGCATCGCTAGATCTCTGCATGTTCGCCGAGGGCTCGTACTTCCAGGAGCGGGTGTCGGTGGTCGGCGATGCCGGAAAAATCGAAACCGTCGTTCCGGGACCGGCTCGCTTCTGGCCGGGCGGGGCCGAACGCGCGTCCGAAATCATCATCTCACCGCGCGCCGACAAGACGCCGAAGCGGGAGGCGGTGCATGTCGACGAGCATCTGCTACGGGCGGGCGATCACCACGGAGGCACCTATTTCCAGCATCTCAAGTTCAACGCCATCGTCCGCGAGGGCGGCATGCCGGAGGTAAGCTTGCATGACGGCGCGATGGCGGTAGAAATGGGCGCGGCTGCCGAGCGGTCCATCCGCGAAGGCATAGTCGTCCACCTTGAGGACCGGGCTTGAGGAACTCCAGAAAGTTAGCGAATGTATTTATGCTGCGGCGATAGTCTTTTCGATCTCTTCTCCGGCCCATCGACCGATCCCCACGGAATAACCCTCGACGGACATGTCGGCGGCTCGCCGCTGAACGTCGCGCTCGGCCTTTCGCGCATGGGCAATCACTCGCGGTTCCTCACCCGCGTCTCCACCGACATGTTCGGGCGACGCATCGCCGCCTTCATGAAGGAGAACGGCATCGATGATAGTCCCTGCGTCGAGACATCCCAGAACACGACGCTGGCGGTGATCGGTCTGAAAGACGACAACAGCGCCGATTACGTTTTCTACACGAGCGATACCGCCGACTGTTCAGTGACGGTCGACGATCTGCCGACGACGCTCGATCCGGACATCCGCGTGGTTCATTTCGGCTCCTATTCCACCGTAATCGAGCCCACGGCAACCGCTCTTGCCACTTTGGCGGTACAGGCCGCTGCGGACCGGTTCGTTTCCTACGATCCGAATTTGCGTATCATGGTGGAACCCGACGTCGACCTGTGGCGCGAACGGGTAACCGCGCTCTCCAAGGTTGCCGCATTCGTGAAGGCAAGCGACGAGGACGTGCTGCTGCTCCATCCCGGAAAGAAGCCCGACATTTTCGCCTCCGAGGCGATCTCGAATGGCGCTGACCTTGTCTGCATCACTTTGGGCAGCGGCGGAGCGCTTGCCTTCTCAGCCGACGGGCGCGAGATCCGGGTGCCGGGCGTCTCGGTAGACGTGGCCGATACGGTCGGCGCGGGCGATACGTTTCAAGCGGCGTGTCTGCACTGGCTCGGTGCCGAGGGTCTGGCCCACAAGGGTGAAGCACGCCGCGCAGATCTCGAGGCCATGGCGCGTTTCGCGGTCAACGCCGCCGCACTAACTTGCAGCCGGCGCGGCGCCGACCTGCCGACGCTCGCCGATATCCAAGCCTTCGCCACCTCGTGATGTCGAATTGCGCTGCCGCAGCGGTTCCATCCAGCCATGAAGCACACTAAGAACGATCCATAACAGGTTTCGGTTCTGATTCTCATGCTGCTGTTCCATCATCCGATGTCGGCGTCGTCCCGGTTCGTCCGCCTAGTCCTGAGCGAATATGGCGAGACGCCGGAATTGCAGCTGGAACAACCTTGGGACCGGCGTCCCGAATTCATGCAGATGAACCCTGCCGGCACTCTTCCCGTCATGACCGGCGAGGCAAATTCGGCAATCGTCGGGGCGTTCGCGATCTCCGAATATCTCGACGAAACGCGCGGACCGATAATGCGCGGGCGGAGGCTGATGCCCGACACGCCGCCGGGGCGGGCCGAGGTTCGCCGATTGATCGACTGGTTCCTAGTAAAGACCGAAGCCGACGTCACACGGGCTCTCGTGCGCGAACGGGTCTTCAAAGTACAGATGTCCCCCGCGCAAGGCGGCGGCGCCCCGGATTCCGCCGTGCTGCGCGCGGCCCGAGCCAATATACGGCAGCACATGCGCTATCTCGGCTGGCTCGCCCAAAGCCGCGACTGGCTCGCCGGAGACGGGCAGACATATGCCGATCTCGCAGCCGCCGCGACCGTCAGCGTGCTCGATTATCTCGGGGAGATCGACTGGAATGCGGAGCCTGCGGCGCGCGACTGGTATCAGCGAATGAAGTCCAGACCGTCCTTCCGCGACATACTTTCCGACCGCGTGCGCGGCCTGCCGCCTGTGTCGCATTACAGCGATCTGGACTTCTAGACGTTCGTGGCTGTTGCCCGAAGCCATCTCCCGTGTGCATGCTGACGAAATGAATGGGACCAAGGCAAAGGAGGCCCTGCTTGCCGATCTCCGCAGCGAGGGCTTTTCCGGCGCGAGCGTAACGGCACCGGGCGCCATTCCCCAAGTCCCGGCCCGGCTGCGTGCCTTCCTCGACGCGGGGCGGCACGGGACGATGGACTGGATGCCCGAGACCGAGGCGCGGCGCGGAGATCCAAGGATGCTTTGGCCGGAAGCGAGATCGGTCGTGATGGCCGCCTTCAACTATGCGCCGGAGCCCGGCAACGATCCGCTTGCGGCGGTCGGGCACAAGGACCGTGCGACGATTTCCGTCTATGCGCAAAACCGCGATTACCACGAGATCGTCAAGGGCAAGCTGAAACAGGCCGCGGGGCGTTTCGCGGCCAGGACGGGCGCACAGGTCAAGGTTTTCGTCGACACCGCCCCGTTGATGGAGAAGCCGCTTGCGGAAGCCGCGGGGCTCGGCTGGCAGGGCAAGCACACGAATCTCGTCAGCCGGAGGCTCGGGTCATGGTTCTTCCTCGGGTCCATCTTCACCGATCTCGAACTGCCCGCCGACGCGCCGGAAAGGGACCATTGCGGTTCCTGCAGGGCCTGTCTCGACACCTGCCCGACAGACGCTTTCCCGGCGCCATACCAGCTCGATGCACGGCGATGTATCTCGTACCTGACGATAGAGCACAAAGGCTCGATTCCGCACGAATTCCGAACGGCGATGGGTAACCGGATCTATGGCTGCGACGACTGTCTCGCTGTGTGTCCGTGGAACAAGTTCGCTCACGAGGCGCGGGAAGCCAAGCTGCGCGCCCGCGACGACCTGAAAAGCCCTAGCCTCGAGTCGCTGCTGCAACTCGATGATGCTTCTTTCCGGACGTATTTTTCCGGATCCCCGATCAAGCGGATCGGCCGCAACCGATTCCTCCGCAACGTGCTGATCGCCGCCGGCAACAGCGGCGACACGGCGCTCGTGGCCGAGGTCCGGCGGCTCCTGAGCGATGCCGATCCGATTGTGCGGGGCGCAGCGGTCTGGGCATATGGACGCTTGGCAGGGCCGGAAAGCTTGCAGGCGGCGCGTGACCGGCATCTGCAAAACGAATGCGACGAGGGCGTACGCGCGGAATGGCATGGAACCGGAACCGGCAAGGAAAGCGAAGTGACGCATGTCTGACATTCCTTTCCAGGCCTTCATTTTCGGTGCCGGGTTTTCCGGTCGAGCTTACGGCCGGCTGGTGGCGGAGAAAGATCTTCCCGTGGACGGCACGACGAGATCGGAAGAGAAAGCCGGAGCGCTATTGGAGGACGGAATCACGCCGCATGTCTTCGACGGCCAACTGACCCCCGAGATCGATACCGTGCTCATGGCGACCACGCATCTGGTCATCTCGATTGCACCGGAGGAGGGTGGCGACCCGGTATTGTCAGCGCTGGGCAGGCATCTTTCCGTCCTCCCCCGCCTCGAATGGATAGCCTATCTTTCTACTGTCGGCGTCTACGGCAACCATGACGGGGGCTGGGTCGACGAGGAAGCCGAATGTCGCCCCGTCTCCAAGCGCTCGATCCAGCGGATTGAGGCTGAAAATGCCTGGCGCGAGGCCGCCAGAATTGCAGAAAAACCGCTTGCCATTCTTCGGCTTTCCGGCATCTACGGGCCTGGGCGCAACGCCCTGACGAACCTGGCGGAGGGGCGGGCGCGCAGGCTGATCAAGCCCGGGCAGGTGTTCAACCGCATCCATGTGGACGACATCGCGCGGGCGCTGGTTTTCCTTGGCGACAGCCGAAAAGGCGGCGTTTTCAACATTACCGACGACGAACCGGCGCCGCCGCAGGATGTTGTCGAATACGCAGCTTCTTTAATGAAAGTTGATCCCCCGCCGGAACTCGACTTCGAGACCGCCACACTTTCGCCCATGGCGCGCTCCTTTTACGGGGAAAACAAGCGTGTCTCTAACGCGCGGGTGAAACAGGCCGGTTTCACCTTCACCCACAGCGATTTCCGGAGGGGTCTGGACAGGATGTGGGCGGACGGAAGCTGGCGCAAACTTTCGGGGTAAGACCATTGAAATCGATATTCTTCGGCACGGCCATCCCGGCCGCGACGGCAATTGCGTTCGCTATTTCCATCACTCAACCGGTCGGCGCACATGAAGTCGACCAATGCGGGAAGGCTTCGTGGTACGCGCTTCATTCGCAAACCGCCTCCGGCGAAATGATGAATCCGGCGGCTATGACCGCCGCGCACCGCAGCCTCCCGTTCGGAACGAAGGTGAAAGTCACGAACGAGCGGACCGGAAAATCCGTCGTCGTGCGGATCAATGACCGCGGTCCCTTCATCAAGGGCCGGATCATTGATCTGTCGAAAGCCGCCGCCGGCCATATCGGGATGGTGAAGTCGGGCCACGCGCCGGTGTGTATCGCCGGAGTCGCCTAAGTCCGCCAGTTCCTAGACATCCGTCTCGTCACGAACGCCGTTCACGGCGTCGAGAGCGCGCTCCAGATACATGTCGCGGTCATAGATATCCGGGAAATACTCCATCGTTCCGTCGGGGGTCGGCCAGGCGGTGAAGTAGGCGACAAAGACCGGAATCTTCTGCTCGAGGTTCTCGACCGACTCCGATCCGCCGATCCGGGACGAAATGTAGGCGGTGTCCTTGCCGAGCACGGCTGCCGCCATCTCGCGGGGCTGCTGCAATCTCACACAGCCGTGGCTGAGTGCACGCTCGTCGCGCTCGAACAGGTTCCGTGACGGGGTGTCGTGCATGTAAATCGCGTGTTTGTTGGGAAACAAGATCTTCAGATTGCCCAACGCGTTGTCGGGGCCCGGCTTTTGCCGGACGTTGTAGGGCACCGGTCCCGCATATTTCCACCAATCGATGTTGGCGGAGGCAATGCGCTTCCCGGACCTCGATGTGACGACATATCCATTGCGGTCGAGATAGGACGGGTCGCGGTGCAGTTTCGGCAGCATCTCGTTGACAATAATCGACTGCGGCACACCCCAGTAGGGATTGTAGACGACCATTTCGATCTCGTCGTGGAAGAAGCTGGTCTGGTTCGACTTCTTGCCGACGATGGTGCGCATCGACAGCGTATCCTGAAAGTTCTCGGAATAGGTCGCGCGGTAGGCCGGCTGGTTGATGAAGACGTGACGCGATCCGAATTTTTCCGGATGCCAGCGCAGCCGCTCAAGTGCCAATTCCACGCGCCGAATCTTTTGCGATTGGCTGACGTCGGATAGATAGCGCAGTGTGTTCTTGCCGATAATGCCGTCCGGTACGAGACCATTGTCGCGCTGGAAATCCTTAACGAGGGCCACGATGTTCTCGTCGAAGGCCAAACCGCCGAGATATTCGGCGAACGTGGCCGCATGTTTTGCACGGGTCTCGGGCGCCGCCTTGCGGTCAAGCGCTTTCATGATCGTGGGCAATTCTTCTTCAGTCTGGCCCGGCTTCACGAACGTACCCTCGGGGATGACGATTTCCTCGATGTCCATCGAGCGAAGTTTCGCCAGTTCGCCCTGCAGCATGCGGTAGGCAGGATGCTGCGGCTCAAGCGTCTTGAGATAGAGGACCGGATCGTCGGCCTTGGCCAACCGGCGTAGCGCCTCTTCCGGAGTCAGGCGTTTGCGCGGAAAGTCGTGATAGCCGCTCAGCTTGTTGGGATTGACCACGCCATCGCGCAGATCAAGGGCGTAGCGCACGGCGCGTGCCGTCAACTCGATTTCGAACTCCAGAAGCTCAGCGGCGCGGGCGGCCGGAGCATTCATCGAAAAGCCGTCGGGCGGAACGGCAATCCCGTATTGGGAAGCATCAAGTCCGTGGGCGTCCGCGTCGTCCAGGACGGCAGCGAGAGCCCGAGCCCCGGACGTCGCCGCCGTGCCGCGAGACCACAGGAACTTCGGATTTTCGGCGTAATGAGCCTTCAGCGCTGCAGCGATCTCCTTCTCGATCGACAACCGGGTTTCCGGCATGAGACGAAGCGCCTCCGCGAACCGGCGCATCTCAAATTCAAGGTTGGGCTCCAGTGCACCCGATGCGTCGGTCTCGGGCAAAAGCGATGCCATGGTGACAATGGAAAGCGGGGCTGCCTTATAAGAATAGTATTTCGGCCCCGAGATCTGCTGGATCTTGCGGGGTGCGGGCGCCTTTCGAGGCGTCGAAGGCACCCGGACCACGCGTTGAGACGGGAGCTGCCGCTTGCGGTAGCGGGGCCTCTCCGCCTGCTTATAGCGGGGCCGCTCCGCCCGATTCTTGTTGAACAGCAATTCGATCAGGGTTCCTTGAGCCAGAACCGGCGACGAAACCATGGGGGCGGACGTGAACGCGATGGCGGAAGCCAGCGCGAAACTCATAACGCGTGTAATTCTCACTATATGCTCCGCATTGCTCTGATATCGCCCCTGGCTGAACCATAACTGAGCGGGGATGGTTTATAAAGCGTTCCACGGCGCTGAAAAGTGAACACAGAGGCCGGCGGAAGGTTCCCGCCAGGGAAGATCGAGGCGCCTCCCGGCAATTGCCGCATCGAGCCAACTGCTCTAATCCATTCACCATGAAAAAAGGCGATCATCTGTTTCTGGTCGACGGCTCGGCCTACATCTTCCGCGCATTCCATGCCCTGCCGCCTCTGACTCGGAAGTCGGACGGACTTCCGGTCGGCGCGGTCGCCGGCTTCTGCAACATGCTCTGGAAGCTGCTACGCGAGGCCCGTGACACGGATGTCGGCGTAACACCGACGCATTTCGCGGTAATTTTTGACTACTCGTCCAAGACGTTCCGAAACGAACTCTTTTCCGAATACAAGGCAAACCGCAGCGAGCCGCCCGAGGACCTGATTCCGCAGTTCGGTCTGATACGCGATGCGACGCGGGCCTTCAATCTGCCGTGCATCGAATCCGAGGGTTACGAGGCCGACGACATCATGGCGACTTATGCGCGAATGGCAGAAGTGGCCGGTGCCGATACAACGATCATCTCTTCCGACAAGGACCTCATGCAACTCGTCACCGATCATGTGTCGATGTACGATTCGATGAAGGACCGGCAGATCGGCATTCCTGAAGTGGTCGAGAAATTCGGTGTCGCCCCCGAGAAGATGATCGATCTTCAGGCGCTGACCGGCGATTCCACCGACAATATTCCGGGTGTACCCGGCATCGGACCGAAGACCGCCGCGCAGTTGCTGCAGGATTTTGGCGATCTCGACACGCTTCTGGAGCGCGCCGCGGAGATCAAGCAGAACAAGCGACGTGAGAACCTCATCGAATTCGCTGACCAGGCGCGGCTTTCCCGCCAGCTCGTCACGTTGAAGACCGACACGCCGATCGAGATCGACCTCGACGGCCTGAGACTGGAGCCGCAGGACGGGCCCAAGCTGATCGCCTTCCTGAAGGCCATGGAATTCAATTCGCTGACGCGAAGAGTGGCCGAAGCGACAGGCACCGAAGCCGGAGAGGTCGATGCCGCGGCCGTTGAGATCAAGGCGGGAAGCGCTGCGCGGGGTCCCGATCTCGACAAGGGCCAGGCCAGCGACCCGGTACGTGTCGAGGCCAGTTCCGTTGCTGCGCTGACGCCAAAGGCCCTTGCCGCAAAGCGCGCGGAAGCGGCAGCCGGGGCGAACTTTGATTCAGATGCCTACGTATCCGTTCGCGACGTCGAAACCCTGGATCAATGGATCGCCGACGCTCGCGCGGCGGGTGTCCTCGCCTTCAGCTCCCAGACCAACTCACTCGACCCGAATCAGGCGGAGCTGACCGGGTTCTCGCTTTGCTCGACCGCTGGCAAGGCCGCCTATGTGCCGCTCGACCACAAATCGGGAAGCAGCGATCTGCTCGGCGGCGGGCTGGTGGAAGGACAGATTCCGCAGGGTGAGGCGCTCGGGCGCCTCAAGGCCCTTCTGGAGGATGATTCGATTCTCGTGATCGGTCAGGATGTCAAATATGACTGGCTTGTGATGCGGCGACACGGCGTCACCATATCGCGGCTCGACGACACCATGCTGATGTCCTACGTCCTCGACGCCGGAACCGGCGCGCAGGTCAGGGAGTCGCTTTGCGACCGGTGGCTGGGCCACGCACCGATCGCCTACAAGGATCTTGCCGGAACCGGCAAGAAGGCGCTGACCTTTGACATGATCGATATCGCCGCAGCGACCCGCTACGCCGCGGAAGACGCGGATATCACGCTCCGCCTCTGGCAGGTGCTGAAACCGCGGCTTGTCGCGAAGGGTCTGATTGCGGTCTACGAGCGGCTTGAGCGCCCCCTCGTTTCCGTCCTGGCGCGCATGGAGGCGCGGGGGATCTCCGTGGACCGGCAGATCCTCAGCCGCCTGTCGGGGGAGTTCGCCCAGAAGGCCGCGGCGATCGAGTCGGAAATATTTGATCTTGCCGGAGGAAGTTTTAACATCGGTTCGCCGAAGCAACTCGGAGAAATCCTGTTCGGAAGGATGGGCCTGCCGGGCGGCTCAAAGACAAAATCGGGGCAATGGTCGACTTCCGCCCAAGTTCTCGAGGATCTGGCCGCCGAAGGCCATGAGTTGCCGCGCAGGATTGTCGACTGGCGCCAGTTGACCAAGCTGAAATCAACTTACACCGACGCACTCCCGGGCTACATCAACCCGCAGACCAACCGTGTCCACACGTCTTATTCGCTCGCGGCAACGACAACCGGCCGGCTATCCTCCTCCGAGCCGAACCTGCAGAACATTCCGATCCGAACGGCCGAGGGCCGGCGCATCCGCACCGCCTTCATCGCCGGGAAGGGGAACAAACTGGTCTCGGCCGACTACAGCCAGATCGAATTGCGGGTTCTGGCGCATGTGGCCGACATTCCGCAGTTGCGGCAGGCCTTTGCCGACGGGATAGATATTCATGCAATGACCGCCTCGGAAATGTTCGGGGTTCCGGTCGACGGCATGCCAGCCGACGTCAGGCGGCGCGCAAAGGCGATCAATTTCGGGATCATTTACGGGATTTCGGCATTCGGTCTTGCCAACCAGCTTGCCATCTCCCGGTCGGAAGCCGGAGAATACATCAAGACCTATTTCGAGCGCTTTCCCGGCATCAGAGACTACATGGACGAGACCAAGGCCTATGCGCGCGAAAAGGGCTATGTCGAAACGATCTTCGGACGGCGCGCCCACTACCCGGACATACGGTCGTCCAACCCGCAGGTACGCGCCTTCAACGAGCGCGCCGCGATCAATGCGCCGATCCAGGGCTCGGCCGCCGATATCATTCGCCGCGCTATGATCCGAATCGAGAACAGGCTCGATGCATCAGGCCTAGCCGCCCAGATGCTGTTGCAGGTGCATGACGAACTGATCTTCGAGGCACCGGAGAGCGAGGTCGGCAGGACCATCGCGGTGGTTCGGGAGGCCATGGAAAATGCCGCCATGCCAGCCATCTCAATGAAAGTGCCACTGCATGTGGACGCGGCTGCCGCCGACAACTGGGACGAGGCGCATTAAATTCAGGCCGCTACGCTGCTGCAGTCGAGATCGCCGGCCTTCCAAGCCTCAAAGCACGACCGGACGTGGGCGACGACGGCCCGCACAACGCAGTCATCGGCCGTTCTCGTCATCATCCGTATCTGCGTCGTCCTGAGTTCGGGGAGACCCTGCGCATGGCCAAGCCGCACCAGCGGCGCCTCCACCAGCAGCGCGGGAACGGGAGCAATGGCCAAGTCGGCCTCGATGGCGGAAATCTGCACGTTGAAATTGCCACTCATATAGGCCACGCGATAGGCGATACCCGCCTGATCGAGGGCATCGGCCGCGCTGGCACGCCAGGCGCAACCGTGTTCCCACATCGCGAGCGGCAAGGGCTGGCGCGTATGGGCGGAGCCGCCGCGCACCCCGGCCCAGACCAGCGGTTCCTCAAGAACGATCTCCGTGTCACCGTCAAGCGGATTTTCCGGTAAGGCATTGATGACCGCCACGTCCAATGTTTCCGCCTGGAACCTTTCCTTCAGGCGCGCCGACGAATCGATTACGACATCCACCGTGACATTGGGGTGGCTGGCGGCGAACTTCTTCAAAATCTGCGGAATCAGCCGGTTGCCGTAATCGTCCGGGGCGCCGAAGCGGACCGTTCCGGCCATGTCGGGCGCGACGAAACGCGCCATCATTTCCTGGTTCAGGTTGAGAATGCGGCGCGCATAGGAAAGCAGAACCTCACCGTTCGCGGTCAGGGTCACGGAGCGTGAATCGCGGTCGAAGATGCTCGTCCCCAGCAGATCCTCCATTTTCTTGACCTGCATCGAGACCGCCGAAGGCGTGCGGAACACCCGTTGAGCGGCCTTGGAGAAGCTTCCCGTCTCGACGATGGCAACGAAGGTTCTCAGCAAATCGCTGTCGACAAGGAGGGAACCGGGCGCGGTTTCAATTTTTTGCGGCGCATTCATGGAGTGGCTCCATCATCAGTTTTGCTGACAGATAATATCAAATCTATTCGTTTGATTGAACCACTGAACGAGATCATTGTCCATCCCGAAGCCGAGGAAAACCACCACGGCACCGAGAAGGAGAACCGACATGACTTCGCTCGAATTTCACTCCAGTCAACGCCGTGCGCGAAGCCTGCTAACGGCTGCGCTGGCCGAAGCAGCAGTGGGCTGGGCACACCGTGCAATCCATGCAGTTGTCGAATGGCGGCGCCAGCGGCGGGATCGAGCGGCCTTCCAGCAACTTATCGGCAAGGAAGACTGGGTCTACCGGGACATGGGCATACATCGCGGGGATGTCGAATGGGCCTCGCACCTGCCGCTGCATATCAATGCCGCCCAAGAACTCGAAAAGCTGCGCGCCCGCTACAACATGGGCCGTTGATCGTCTCCCCCACACGAACTTCCAACGGCTCCAGCCGGCCGCCCCGTCCTCGATGCGGATTTGCGGCCGGCCTCATGCTCTCCAACTGACCTCGTAGAGTTCCGGCCGTCGATCATGCAGATTGCGGACAGAGCCGCGTGCGCGCGCCGCATCCAGCGCAGTCATGTCGAGATCGGCGACAACCATCATTTCGGCGTTTTCGGTCGCCTCGACGGCGATGCCATCGCGGGCGAAACCGAAGTCCGACGGAGTCAGAATGGCCGACTGGGCGTAGGCCATGTCGAGATTGGCTACATTGGCAACATTGCCGACGAGACCGGACGTCACCACGTAGCACTGGTTTTCCACGGTGCGCGCGTGGCAGCAGTAACGCACCCGCAAGTGGCCGTGCCGCGTATCCGTACAGTACGGAACGAAAAACAGCCTCGCGCCGCGATCGGTCAGCGCGCGGGCCATCTCCGGAAACTCGCTGTCATAGCAGATCATGACGCCGATCGGCCCGTACTCGGTCTCGATCGGTTCAGCGCTATCGCCACCGCCGATCTCCCAGACGGATTTCTCGTCCGGCGTGGGATGCAGCTTGTGACGTTCATGCACCGTTCCATCCCGCAGTGCGACCATCGAGATGTTGCGGATTGCTCCGCCCTCCATGGCCGTGGCGTGCGAGCCTCCGACGATGTTTATCGAATGGCCCCTCGCGAGGCTTGCCAGATGATCTCTCAGAGGCACACGGTATCCGGACAGCTTGGCGATCGCATGGGCTGGGGAGAGCATGACCTCCGTTCCGGAGAGAAGCTGCAGTGTGAAGTGCTCGGGAAAGCATACGAAATGGGCGCCGTAATCGGCGGCCGCCCGGACGAAATGGGCGACGCGATCGAAGAAATGCTGGGGTTCCGGCGTATGGCGAAGTGCGAACTGCACGGACGCGACGCGGATCTTGGTGTGCGCGATCATGTTGCCTCCAGAAAAAACCGCCGGCGTTTCCACCGGCGGCTTCAATATCACGATCCGTCAGAAGATCAGTAGGGACAGCTGTTGTCGCTCATGAAATCGTGCACTTCGATTTCGCCGTTGATGATCTTCGCCTTGGCGTCCTCCACCTTGGCTTTCATCTCGTCGCTGACGAGATCGGCATTGTGCTCGTCCATGGCGTAGTCGACGCCCCCCTCGGCAAGGCCGAGCACCTGGATGCCGGGTTCGAACGCGCCGTCCGCGCCCGCCTTGAAGGCGTTGTAGACGGCAACGTCGACGCGCTTCATCATCGAGGTCAGAACCTTGCCGGGCTGCAGGCCGTTTTGGTTGGAGTCGACCCCGATGCCGAGCTTGCCGGCATCCGCCGCCGCCTGAAGCACACCAACGCCGGTACCGCCGGCGGCGTGATAGACAACGTCGGCGCCCTGCGCAATCTGGGCCTTGGTGATCTCACCGCCCTTGACCGGGTCGTTCCAGGCTGCCGGCGTGTCACCGGTGAAGTTTTCGATGACGGTGGCGTCGGGATTGGCCGCCTTCACGCCGCCCACATAGCCGCACGCAAAGCGCGAGATCAGCGGGATCGACATGCCGCCGACGAAACCCACAGTGCCTGTCTCGGAGGCTTCCGCAGCCATGATGCCGACGAGGTAAGAACCTTCCTGTTCCTTGAAGACCACCGACTGGACATTCGGTGCATCGACGACCATGTCGATGATGGCGAACTGCGTGTCAGGGAACTCGGCCGCCACCTTCTCGATCGCCGGAGCGAACGAAAAGCCGGTGACGACAATCGGGGTGTCCCCGTCCTGCGCGAATTTGCGGAGCGCCTGCTCACGCTGCGCATCATTCTGGATCTCGAATTCGCGATAGGCGGTGCCGGTTTCCTCCTTGAATTTCTCGGCACCGTTATATGCCGCCTCGTTGAACGACTTGTCGAACTTTCCTCCCAGATCGTAGATGATGGCCGGATCCGCATATGCGGAAAAGGACATCGCAGTCGCGGCCATGAGGCCCAGAACAATACGTTTCATGCTCACCCACCCTGTAAGATGTTTCGGTTTCAACTCCCTCCGGTCCGACGGAAAAACTCCAGTCGAACCGGCCATTTAACGGCAGTCATCCCGCCGTTCCGGCGATACTCTTGCATGGCTCCACGGGAAAATCACGCCAAAAGTGCCCGGTCCGGACTGCATCGCAGAACAGGGTTACCCGGCGGCGGGCGGCGCTCTCAACCGCCCGGACAGGCAATGCCCGTGCCTTGAAGACCGCAATAACCGCCGGGATTTTTCGCCAGATATTGCTGATGATATTCCTCGGCGTAGTAGAAATCCGGCGCGAGCTCGACTTCAGTCGTTATTGCCGCCGAGCGGCCAGACGATCTCAGCGCCGCCTGATAAGCTTCGCGGCTGGCCCTTGCCGCTTCCAGTTGCGCGTCGGTCGTGGCGTAGATCGTAGAGCGATAGGTTGTGCCGATATCATTGCCCTGACGCATACCCTGTGTCGGATCATGCTCTTCCCAGAAGGTCTTCAACAGATCAGGGAGCCCAACTTTCGCAGGATCGAAAACCACCTTCACGACCTCGGCATGACCGGTCTGACCGGTGCAAGTCTCCTCATAAGTCGGATTCGGGGTAAAGCCGCCCGCATAGCCGACCGCCGTGACGTGAACTCCGTCCAACTGCCAAAAAAGCCTTTCGGCGCCCCAGAAACAGCCCATTCCGAAAAGGATCGTTTCCATCCCATCGGGATAAGGGCCCTTCAATTTCTCGCCATTGACGAAATGATGGGTCGCCGTGGGCAAGGGCTCGTCGCGGCCGCGCGACGCGCTGGCCGGATCCGGCATCTTCGTCTTGTCACTGAACAATCCCGCCAAGAACATCTTCGGCCTCCTTAACCGGAAGAGCGGAGCCTCAGCCCACCGCGCGGCGGAAACGCCTTCGCTCCGGCCGGCGTCCGATCGCGTAGAGCAGCACGGACAACACGGCGAATACTGCAAATGTGGGGATTTGCAGAATGCTTGCAAGAACACGATCGCTCACAAACGGGGGTACGTTCTGGGTGAGGAAGTTTCGCAAATTCTCCAGAGCCTGGGGGGCGGCCAATTCGAAGCTTTCGAGAAAGGTGGTGAAAACAAATGCCGAAACGCCGATCGAGCGGGTAGCGTCGATTACCGCGAACATGATCGCGATCGCGAATGCGAGGAAGGCGAGAATGCGAAAGAGAAAACGGATCATACTGGAATCCCGAAAATCGTTCTCAAGCGAGATGGGCCGCGCCGCTCTAGCGCTCGGGTCGTGATAACGTAATCACGAACACAATCTCAACGCTGGTCAAGCTCGGACGTTCCCTTGATCATCCGGGCAGATGAAATCGAACGCTTTTGAGTTGACGCAAAGCGGGACTGGCGATAGTCCGCGCACTGCAGTCGCGCAGCCAGTGTAATCGTCGTAGCGCTGGAGCCCGGTCCCGACCGCCGGGTGCGAACTGGAATGGTGAGGTGGCCGAGTGGTTGAAGGCGCACGCCTGGAACGCGTGTAGGCGGGAAACCGTCTCCAGGGTTCGAATCCCTGTCTCACCGCCATTCTCTGCGAAAGCGCGTGTCGGAGCGACCCTAGACCAGAGGCCAGAAGATCGGGATGACGACCATCGCCGATGCGAACGACGTCATGTCGAGCACGAGACCGAGGCGCAGAAAGTCCGCGAAACGATAACCGCCGGCATTGTAGACGAGTGTGTTGGTCTGGTAACCGATCGGGGTCATGAAGCTCGCGCTTGCCGCAATCATGACCGCGATCACAAACGGTCGGGGATCGAGACCCAGCGACTGGGCCAGACCGATCGCAACCGGGGTGACGATCACGGCGACTGCGTTGTTGGTAACGATTTCGGTCAAGATCGTGGAAAGAAGGTAAACGGCGGCGAGTGCAATCAATGGTGAGAGATCCGTCATCCAGGGTGAAACCCATCCGACGAGAACTCCAACCAGATCCGTCTTCTCCATGGCTACCCCGATTGCGAGCATGGCGAAAATGAGCCCGAGGATCCGCCAGTCGACCGCTTGCACCGCTTCGTCGACCTCGACACAGCGCAACACCAGCACAAGCACAGCCGCAATCAGCGCCAGTGATGCGATCGGCATGAAATTGAGCGCCGCGCCGACCACCACCGACGCGGTGATGAGAAGAGTCACCGGCGCCTTGGACCGGCGAAAACCACGCTCGGTCGGCTCGGCGACATTCACGAGGCTATTTTCCTCGGCGAAGCGCGCAATGTCCTCGGGGGCGCCCTCTACAAGCAGGGTGTCCCCGACACCGAGAGGCGTCGTCTCGAAACGGTCCGCCATATTCATTCCACCTCGGTGGAGCGCCATCGGATAAACGCCGTATCTGCGCCACAGGCGCAAGTGCCTAAGCGTTCGGTTGAGGATGCGAGCACCCGGCCCTATCAGCACCTCCACGACTTCCGAGGAGCGCGCAGCGGTTTGCTGAATGCGGTTGGCCGCGCCGAGCGTAAGTTCGCCCTCCTCCTTCATCGACAGGATCTCGGCGACGGGGGTACGTAAAACCACGATGTCGCCCGCCTTCAATACCGTCGTAGCCAGTTCCCGCCGAAGCGACATGTCGCCGCGAATGACGTCGACCAAGCGGCGGTCGGGGCGATTGAAGGCAGCGATACTGCGAACCGCAGTACCGACATGCGGGGAATTGTGGTCAATCACCGCCTGGACGATGAACTTTCGGTCCGACTGGACGTTGGAGATGCTGCTCGCAGTCTCGCGGTTGGGAAGCAAGCGGCGCCCCAGCAGAATGCCGACGATACCGGCCAAGGTCGCGACAATGCCGACAGGCGCGATTTCGAGGATATGGAACGGGGCGAGGCCGATTTCACGTGCGACACCGTCAACCAGAAGGTTCGTCGACGTGCCTATGAGCGTGCACGTGCCGCCCAAGATCGCCGCGTAGGACAGCGGGATCAGAACGCGCGAGGGCGCCTCTCCCATTTCGCGGGCCATGCTGGTAGCGACCGGGATCATCAGCATGACAAGCGGCGTATTGTTCATGAAGGCCGACGCGATCGCCACCGCCAAGAGAAACGCCGTGTATGTCACCATCGGCGAAGTGCGCGCGTGGCGGGTGACCTCGCGGGCGAAGCGCTCGATCGCGCCAGTGCGGATGAGAGCGGCCGACAGGACGAACATCGCCGCAATCGTTGCGGGCGCACTCGAGGACAGTACGCCCAACACCTCGGAAATGTCCAAAATTCCGGTAAGCAGGAGAATGGACACGCCCACTCCAGCCGTGATTTCCGGAGACCGCCACTCCATGACGAATGCGGCCAGCATGACGATTATGACTAGCGCCACGACAGCGGGCGCAATCATGGCGGTGTCAGGGAGAAAAGGCACGGCTTAGGCTTCTCCCGCTTACCAGTGGGGCGGCTTGGAGAGAGGAGCGCCGGCCCGGACATTGTCCTCGACTCTCTGGAACCGCTCGGCAAGCGCCTCAGCGATTCGTTCGAGGCGATTGATGTCCTTTCCCTGACGGATCACTATCTCGTTCAATTCCTCCAGGAGACGCGCCTGATGGGCCGCCAGAATCTCCAGTTCGTCCAGGCGATCCATCCCGTCCTTGTCCATTCCCTTCTCCCCAACAGAGACTGACGTACTCTAGCCGCCGCGCGGCCCGGCGGAAAGAGACATAAGGCGTGGCCGTAAGCAGTAGAAGGCATAGTTGTCGTCGTCCCGCCCGACAGCGGGAAACGTCATCCCATAGACGAGGCCTCGAAGAGCAAGATCTCGCGCGGCCGGGACCGTTATCCATAAGGCCCGTCGAAGCGCTAACGGAACCGCTTCCATTTGGCGATGAAGGGCTCTAGTTTCACCGGATTGTCCAGAACGCGCATGCAGATAATGGGTTGGCATGGCCGAGTACGCAATTGAACTCGAAGGCATAAACAAGAGCTTCGGTCCCGTTCGCGCCAACCGCGATATTGAGCTACGCGTCGAACGCGGCACGATCCACGGCATTATCGGGGAGAACGGCGCCGGAAAATCGACACTGATGTCGATCCTCTACGGCTTCTATCAGGCCGACAGCGGTAAGATCAAAGTCAACGGCGAGACCGTCACCATCAATACCCCCAACCATGCCATCGATCTCGGCATCGGTATGGTGCACCAGCACTTCATGCTGGTTGAGAACTTCACCGTCCTCGAAAACGTGATGCTGGGCGCGGAAGGTGCCCAACTCCTGCGGGGAGGAATCAGCCATGCGCGCGGTGAGCTTGAACGCCTCGAGCACGAATATTCGCTGGACGTCGATCCCGACGGGATTATTCAGGAACTACCGGTGGGACTGCAGCAGCGAGTCGAGATCCTCAAGGCGCTCTACCGCGGCGCGGAGATTCTCATTCTGGATGAACCTACAGGAGTGCTCACCCCGGCCGAGGCCGACCACCTGTTCCGCATCCTCAAGCAACTCAAGGAGCAGGGTAAGACGATCGTTCTGATCACCCACAAGCTGCGAGAAATCATGGCCGTGACCGACAACGTGTCGGTCATGCGCCAGGGAACGATGGTCGCGACGCGTCGGACGGCCGATACCTCCGTGGAGGAACTCGCTGAACTCATGGTCGGTCGGCGCGTGCTCCTGCGGGTCGAGAAAGGCGAGCCGACTGTCGGGGAGACAAAGCTTCGGGTCGAGAGCCTGACGGTCAAGGATTCGCGCGGCGTGACGATGGTGGACAACGTGTCGCTGGACGTGCGCGCAGGCGAAATCGTTGGCATCGCGGGAGTGGCGGGAAACGGACAAAGCCATCTGATCGAGGCCATCACCGGCATCCGCCGGGCCCAAACCGGTCGCGTGCTGCTCGACGGCGAACCTATCGGGGTGACCGGCGAAGCGGACCCCAACCTGCTTCGACACCGCGGGCTGGCCCATGTGCCTGAAGACCGTCACCACATGGGGCTGGTTCTTGCGTTCGAGGAAAACGAAAACGCGATCCTCGGTTATCACGACGACGACAAATATCTCTCCGGACCGATGCTGAACATCGCCGCGATACGTGCCGATGCAGAGAAAAAGATCACGAAGTACGACATCCGGCCGCCGAACCCCCGGCTGAAGACCGCCAATTTCTCGGGAGGTAATCAGCAAAAAATCGTTCTGGCGCGCGAAATGGAGCGTGACCCCATCGTGCTGATCGTCGGACAGCCGACGCGGGGTGTCGATGTGGGAGCAATCGAATTCATTCACAAGCGCATTATCGAGATGCGCGACCAGGGAAAGGCGGTTCTCCTGGTGTCGGTCGAACTGGACGAAATCCGATCGCTCTCTGACCGCATCCTCGTCATGTTCGCGGGGCGAATCGTCGGAGAACGCACTCCCGATGCGACCGAGGGAGAGCTGGGTCTCCTGATGGCGGGGGTCGAAGGGGACAAGGCGGAGGCCGCGGAGTAAAGATGGCGAAACCCTATGCGAAGCTTCCCGGCTGGGTGGACTACGGACTGATCCCGCTGGTCAATCTCGCGGTCGCGTTCGCGGTATCCGGTCTGGTCGTCCTGCTGGTCGGGGAAAACCCGCTCAGGGCGGCGGTGCTGATGGTCGAGGGAGCGTTTTCGACCGGAGACGGCATCGGCTACACGCTGTTCTACGCAACGAACTTCATCTTCACAGGCCTGTGCGTCGCCGTTGCATTCCATTGCGGCCTCTTCAATATCGGCGGCGAGGGCCAGGCCTATGTCGGCGGCCTCGGGGTCGCTATTGGGGCGCTCACCTTCGGGGCGGCGCTGCCATGGTGGATAAATCTGCCGATCGCAACGCTGCTTGCCGCGGCGATGGGGGCGTTATGGGCGCTGATTCCGGCCTACCTGCAGGCCAAGCGCGGCAGTCACATCGTGATAACCACGATCATGTTTAATTTCATCGCGGCGAGCCTGATGGTCTGGCTGCTTGTCGGAATGCTGAAGCCTGCCGGGCTGATGGCGCCAGAGACACGCCGGTTCGCCGACGGCGCGGTGCTGCCGCGACTCGACTGGCTGATCGAGATGTTCGGCTTCACCATCCGCTCGGCGCCGTTTAACATCACGTTCCTGCTGGCTCTCGCTTCCGCCTATGGTGTGTGGGTACTGATCTGGCGGACCCGTCTTGGCTACGAAATCAGAACGATGGGATTCAGTCCGACCGCAGCAAAATATGCCGGCATCAACCAGACGCGCATCATCGTCATTACCATGATGATCTCCGGGGCGCTGGCCGGCATGATGGCGCTCAACCCGGTCATGGGCGCGCAGAACCGCCTGCAGCTCGACTTCGTCACCGGTGCCGGTTTTGTCGGCATTGCCGTGGCGCTGATGGGCCGCTCGCACCCGGCCGGCATCATTCCGGCAGCGATCCTGTTCGGCATGCTCTATCAGGGAGGCGCGGAGATCGCGTTCGAAATGCCAGCGATCTCTCGCGACATGATTGTCATCATCCAGGGGCTTGTCATCCTGTTCGCCGGCGCGCTCGAGCACATGTTCCGACCGGCGATTTCCGCCTTTTTCGGCAGGATTGCCACGTCGGAGATGAAGGCCGCGCCCGCCACGACCGGAGAGACGCACTAAATGGATTATTTTTCGACGATTATTCTTGTTCTCGATTCGACCGTGCGGCTTTCGGTCCCGCTTCTGTTTGCGAGCCTCGCGGGGCTCTACTCGGAACGGTCGGGCGTTTTCGACATTGGACTGGAGGGAAAGATGCTCGCAGGGGCGTTCGCCGGCGGGGCAGCGGCAGCCGTCGTCGGTTCCGCATGGATCGGGCTCGCCGCTGCGGTGGCGATCTCAATCTTTTTTGCTCTCGTTCACGGCTTTGCATCCATCACCCACCGCGGCAACCAGATCGTCTCGGGAGTGGCGATCAACTTCATTGCAGCCGGATCCACCATCATTCTCGGACAGGCATGGTTCCGGCAGGGCGGGCGCACGCCGGCGCTTCCCAGCGACGGTAGCCGCTTCACCGAGATCAAGCTGCCGTTCGCCGACACCGTTCGCGACGTGCCGGTTTTCGGGCCGATCTATTCGGAGCTGATTTCCGGCCATTCCATCCTTGTCTACCTGGCCTTCCTGACAGTGCCCTTTACATGGTGGGTGCTTTTCCGCACCCGGTTTGGGCTGCGTCTCAGAGCGGTCGGCGAAAATCCGGCCGCAGTCGATACCGCTGGGATATCGGTCACATGGCTGCGCTACCGTGCGGTCATCCTCGCCGGCGTTCTGTGTGGCTTTGCCGGCGCATATCTGTCGGTTGCACAAAACGCCGGTTTCGTGAAGGACATGACCGCCGGCAAAGGTTTTATAGCGCTGGCCGCGTTGATCTTCGCAAAGTGGCGGCCGGTCAATGTGATGCTCGCCTGTTTGCTGTTCGGTTTTCTCGACGCGGTTGCGATCCGGTTTTCAGGCATACGCATTCCTGCCGTCGGCGAAGTGCCGCCACAGTTCATGCAGGCCCTGCCATATATTCTGACGGTCGTTCTTCTCGCCGGTTTCATCGGCAAGGCGATTCCGCCAAAGGCCGGCGGACAACCCTATGTGAAGGAACGGTGAATTGGCGGACCTCGATGCTCTCTATGCCGCGGCGCGCGCCGCGATGGCGAAATCTCACTCGCCCTATTCAGAGTTTCCGGTAGGCGCAGCCATCCTGACCGCCGACGGAACGATCTACAGCGGCGCCAATATCGAGGTGATCAGCTATCCCGAAGGCTGGTGCGCCGAAACGACGGCGCTGGCGCATTTTGTGATGGGCGGCGGCGGCGTCATTACCGATATCTGCGTCACCGCCGAGAGGAAAGCGTTGTGCACGCCGTGCGGCGGATGCCGGCAAAGGCTTGCCGAGTTCGCGCCGCCCGAGGCGCGGATCCACTTGACCGACGCCAACGGAATCGCCGAGACGGTCACCGTCCGCGAACTCTTTCCGCGCGGCTTCGAAGCAGAGGCACTCTCCACATGAAGCCGGCAAGCGATACGATCGTCGAGGCACTGAACGGCCTTGCGCCGCGGATCGCGCTGGTGCTGGGATCGGGACTGGGCGGACTGGTGGACGCGGTCGAAGACCCAGTCCGCATTCCCTATGGCGAGCTTGATGGTTTTCCGCCGAGCGGCGTCAGCGGGCATGCTGGCGAGGTGGTCGCCGGCAGGATCGGCGGCAAGCCGGTGCTTCTTCTGTCGGGCCGTGTGCATTACTATGAAAAGGGCAACGCGGCGGCGATGCGCCCCGTGCTGGAGGTACTGAAGGGTATCGGGATCGAGACGCTGATCCTCACCAATGCGGCGGGGTCGCTCAGGGAAGATCTGGAGCCCGGGTCAGTGATGTTAATCGAGGACCACATCAATTTTTCCGGCACCAACCCGCTGATCGGCGAGGAAAGGGACGCGCGCTTCGTCGGCATGACATCGGCCTATAACGCGGCCCTGCGCACCGCGATCGAGGTAGCAGCAGCCAAAGAGGAGATCGGCATCGACAAGGGCGTCTACATGTGGTTTTCCGGACCGTCCTTCGAGACGCCGGCGGAAATTCGCATGGCGCGGACGATGGGCGCGGACGCGGTCGGGATGTCGACCGTGCCGGAGGTCATCATCGGACGGTTCCTGGGGCTGAGATGTGCTGCCTGTTCCGTGATCACGAATTACGGTGCAGGCATGACCGGCGGGGAATTGTCGCATACAGAAACCAAGGACATGGCGCCGGTCGGCGGCAAGAAGTTGCAAGCGATCCTGACGCGCGCCATCGGAGATATGGCATGAGCAGGAATATTGCCGAAGCAGCGGCAACGCATCGCGAGGTCACGGGATCGCAACTCGTATCGCTGGCCTCCGCACACAAGAGAAACACCGGCACCGACTTCCTTCCCGCGATGTTCGAGAACATGTCGGTCAATCTCTCCGCGACGGAGAGACGCACGGCGACCCTGGCGACGCGGCGCACGGTCAAGAAGGACTGGCAGGCCGCGTGGCTGGTCAGGGCCATCGAATGCATCGACCTCACCACTCTTGCCGGCGACGACACGCCCGGCAAGGTCGAAAGACTCTGCGCCAAGGCGCGCAACCCCTTGCGCCCGGATCTGCTGAAGGCTCTCGGACTGGAAGACTACGGGCTGACGACCGGTGCCGTTTGCGTCTATCCGATGATGGTCGCCACGGCAGTCAAGGCGCTTGAGGGCTCCGGTGTTCCCGTGGCGTCGGTGGCGACGGGCTTTCCTGCCGGACTGACGCCGATGAAGGACCGACTGGCGGAGATCGCCTATGCCGTAGGTGAAGGCGCCGACGAGATCGATATCGTGATCTCACGCCGGCATGTTCTGACGGGCAACTGGGCCGCCCTTTATGAAGAGGTACGGGCGATGCGCGAGGCGTGCGGCGATGCGCATATGAAAGCGATTCTCTCGACCGGCGAACTGAAGACGCTGTCGAATGTCTACAAGGCCTCCATGGTCTCGATGATGGCAGGCTCGGATTTCGTGAAAACCTCGACCGGCATGGAGGCGGTGAACGCCACACTTCCCGTCAGCCTGACGATGGTGCGCTCGATCCGCGACTATCTCAGATTCACCGGCAATGTCTGCGGATTCAAGCCGGCCGGTGGCATCCGCACAGCAAAAGACGCGATTTCCTGGCTGATCCTGATGAAGGAAGAGCTCGGCGACGACTGGGTCAAACCGGACCTGTTCCGCTTCGGCGCAAGTTCGCTTCTCGGCGACATCGAGCGGCAAATCGAACACAACGTCACGGGCCGGTATTCGTCGGCGGACCGCCACGGAATGGCCTGAGGAGCGCTCCATGAACGAGATCAGAAACATTCTGAAAACGATGGAATACGGGCCCGCGCCGGAGGACGACAAGGACGTTCGAGCTTGGCTCGCAAACCATGAGCAGGGGTTCGGCCACTTCATCGGCGGCGCATTCACGCCGGCGAAGGGCAAAACCTTCACGGTCCACAACCCGGCGAACGGTGAAAAACTGGCGGAGGTTGCAATCGCCGACCCGGGCGATGTCGACAAGGCGGTCGGCGAAGCGACCAAGGCGCTCAAGAAATGGCAGGCGCTTTCCGGCAATCAGCGCGCGCGACACATCTACGCGCTGGCCCGCCACGTGCAGAAGCACTCGCGCTTTCTCGCCGTGCTGGAGACGTTGGACAACGGCAAGACGATCCGCGAGACGCGCGACATCGACATTCCGCTCGTCGCCCGACATTTCTATCATCATGCCGGATGGGCTGAACTTCGCGACACCATGTTTCCCGGCTACGAGCCGGCCGGCGTCTGCGGGCAGATCATACCATGGAACTTCCCGCTGTTGATGCTCTCCTGGAAGGTGGCGCCGGCGCTCGCGGCCGGCTGTACCGTGGTCCTGAAATCGGCCGAGCACACGCCGCTCACAGCCATCGCATTCGCCGAGATCTGCGCAGAGGCGGGTCTCCCGGCGGGCGTCTTCAATCTTGTCAACGGAGCCGGCGAAACCGGGGCCGCGCTCGCGGGTCACGACGGCATCGCCAAGCTGGCTTTTACCGGCTCCACGGAAGTCGGGCGCGTCCTTCGCCGCCAAACGGCGGGTTCAGGCAAGAAACTGTCGCTCGAACTCGGCGGAAAATCGCCCTTCATCGTATTCGACAACGCCGATATCGACGCCGCCGTCGAGGGGGTTGTCGACGCGATCTGGTTCAACCAGGGAGAAGTCTGCTGCGCCGGATCACGCGCGATCGTACAGGAAGGGATAGCCGACCTCTTCCACGAGAAACTGCGCGCACGCATGGAGAAACTTCGTCTCGGCAACCCGCTCGACAAGGCGATGGACATGGGCGCGGTGGTCGCGCCCGTACAAATCGAGCAGATCATCGCGAAAGTCGAAGCGGGCGTGGCCGAAGGTGCCCGGATGTGGCAGCCGAGTTGGGCGCAGACGGTGGCGGCCGGCGAGGGCTGTTTCTTTCCACCGACACTGTTCACTGATGTTTCGCCATCGTCCACGTTGGCCCAGGAGGAGATATTCGGGCCAGTGCTTGCGTCGATGACGTTCCGCACACCCGGGGAGGCGGTGCAACTCGCGAACAATTCGCGCTACGGACTTGCTGCCTCTATCTGGTCGCAGAATCTCGACGAGGCGTTCGACGCAGCGCGCACGGTGAAGTCGGGCGTGGTCTGGATCAACTCCACAAACCTGTTTGACGCCTCCGCCGGTTTCGGCGGTTACAAGGAAAGCGGCTTCGGGCGCGAGGGCGGCCGCGAAGGCATGATCGAGTATCTCGTCCCGGTCTGGCAGAAAAAAGCGAAACTATTGCCGCAAAGCGAGCCGATGCCTGCCCCAACACCTGCTCCGGGCGGCGATGGGACCGGTCTCGACCGCACGGTGAAAATGTATATCGGCGGCAAGCAGGCGCGACCTGATTCCGGGTACTCGTACCCGGTCACCGGCAAGAACGGAAAACATCTGGCGGAAGCCGGCCTCGGCAACCGCAAGGACATCCGCAACGCGGTGGAAGCGGCGCACAAGGCATCGGGATGGAGCGGCATGACCGGCCATGGGCGGGCGCAAGTGCTCTATTTCCTGGCGGAGAACCTTGAATTGCGCGCGAACGGGTTCGCCGCGCGACTGGTCGAAGCAGGCGCATCCGCGTCGTCGGCGAAGCGCGAGGTCGAGGCATCGGTGGCGCGGGCCATGCGTTACGCTGCATGGGCCGACAAATACGACGGAGCCGTCCGTGCGCCGGACAAGCGCCTGCTGACGCTCGCCCTCAACGAACCGTGGGACGTGATGGGCATCTCGTGCCCTGACGAGGCGCCCCTTCTCGGCTTTGTGTCACTGGTGATGCCGGCGATCGCGATGGGCAACCGGGTGGTGGTGACCCCTTCCCCGCGCCAGCCGCTTGCGGCCTGCGATCTTTACCAGGTGCTGGACACCTCGGACGTTCCGCCCGGCACCGTCAACATCATTACCGGCGACCGGAACATGCTCGCCGACACGATGGCCAAACACGATGACATTGCCGCCCTCTGGTATTTTGGCGATAGTGAGGGAACCGAACTGGTCGAACGTGAATCGGCCGGAAACCTGAAAGCGGTCTGGGCCAACGACGGCAAGGAGCGCGACTGGTCCGATCCCGCCCAGGGACAGGGCGAAGAGTTCCTTTTCCGCGCCGTACGGATCAAGACCATTTGGACACCGTTCGGCGTTTAGGAAATTTCATGCTGCCACAGGAAACCGTGCGCCGGAAGCGCGACGGAGAGACGTTATCGGCGGAGGCCATCGCTGAGTTCGTGGACGGTATCACTGATGGCTCGATCACCGACGCGCAAATCGCGGCATTCGGCATGGCGGTCTATTTCAGCGGTCTGTCGCGGGAGGAAACCATCGCGCTGACACTGGCGATGCGCGATTCGGGCGATGTGCTTTCGTGGCAGGGGATCGAACACCCGGTCGCGGACAAGCATTCTACGGGTGGTGTCGGGGACAATGTTTCGCTCATGCTGGCGCCCATCGCGGCGGCTTGCGGTCTGGCTGTGCCGATGATCTCCGGCCGCGGCCTCGGCCACACCGGCGGAACGCTCGACAAGATGGAAGCAATTCCAGGCTACACGACCCAACCGGACAATGCGCTGTTTCGAAGGGTTGTCGATGAGGTGGGCTGCGCCATCATCGGTCAGACCGCCAATCTTGCGCCAGCGGACAAGCGTTTCTATGGCGTGCGCGACGTCACGGCGACGGTGGAAAGCATCCCGCTCATCACCGCCTCGATCCTGTCGAAGAAGCTCGCCGCCGGATTGGGTTCGCTGGTGCTCGACGTCAAGTTCGGCGATGGCGCGTTCATGACCACATATGAAAAAGCGAAGGCGCTGGCGGAGACACTTGTGGATGTGGCGGATGGAGCGGGGACGCGGACAACCGCCTTGCTAACGGACATGAACCAGCCATTGGCATCGGCAGCAGGCAACGCCGTGGAAGTGCGCAATGCGGTGCAGTTTCTCACCGGAGCAAGCCGCGATTCCAGGCTCGAGACGGTTACGCTGGCGCTTGCCGCCGACATGCTCATGGTGTCCGGCCATGAAACGGACCACGGCGCGGCGCACGCGACAGTGAAGGCCGCGCTTGACAATGGACGGGCCGCCGACCTTTTCGCTCGAATGGTTCATGAGCTGGGCGGTCCGGCTGATTTCATCGAACGACACGATTCCCTGTTGCCGCAGGCTCCGCTGAACACACCCGTGGCGGCGGCTTCCAGCGGTTACGTCAGCGCTATCGAAGCACGCGATATCGGAATCGCAGTCGTGGAGATGGGAGGAGGAAGGCGAACCCGCGAGGACGAGATCGACCACAGTGTCGGGCTGTCAGCGCTTGTCCCGGTCGGAACCAGTGTCGGCAAGGGCGATCCGATCGCGATGATACACGCCCGCGACGAAACCTCATCGCAGGCCGCGCGAAATGCGGTTCTTCGCGCCTACACCATCTCTTCGGAAAAACCGGAAACGAGACATCCGGTGGCCGGCAGGATAGGGGAGGGATAACCGTGCGCGGAGCGATACATCACAGCTTCATTTCAAGCGTGCCATTGGCGAATTCGAAGTTGCGCAAGCGCCTCAAAAAACTCATTCCGATCAGCACAATATCAAGTGAATCGTCCTCAAGGATCATCGCCTCGACATTGCGGACCCGGATTGAGCCGAGCCGCACCTCGTCGAGCACGGCCATCGCCGCCCTCGCAGTGCCGTTGGCGGTGTTCACCTGGTAGACGAAATCGTTCGATGTGACATGAACGCCTGCCCGCCGGGCCGCCGAGCGGTTCAAGGCGATCGCCGTCGCCCCGGTATCGATCACACCGGTGACCCGGCTGGAGTTGAGGAGAAACTCACCGATATAGTGGCCGCGCCCATCGGCACGCAATCGTTCAGTGCCTGAAAGAAGCGGGCGCTCTCTCAAATTTTCTTGCACACGATCAGCACGATTGTCCTGGGGCACTTCGGGCTGGCTCGCGGCAACATTGGCCGCATTTTCCGCTACATCCGGGTTGTCGTGCAGAAACCGGACCGCCCCGAGCGCGGAGAGCGACACCGTAAAGACCAGGAAGAGATAGCGAAGCATGAAGATATGCTATCGACCTTCTCTAACCGCGCGCTTAAAGCACCGAGCCATCGACACGTTCAGTTAACAGTCGATGAACTATTTGATGAGTAATGTTTCACCGTGGAACGGACTAACCTAAAAACGATCGCCTCCAGCCGCCGATCCTTGGTGGCGCTCGACAAACAGTTGCTCCGCCGTCTCGCGCAATTTTTCCGCTGACATGTCTTCCTGAACGAGGTTTATCATGATCCTCGCTAGGCCGGCACGCATCTGCGCCTCATCGCCATTAGCTGTGCTGGCGCGACCCTTCAGGCTGCTCCAGACTTCTTCGAAGTCGGCCTTGATCCTCGTCATCTCGTCAGGCTCGACCACAAAGCCATGAAATTCGTTTCGCATGTCGAGTAACCTTTTCCCGGACAGGGGGCCCGTCCGAACATTCTTCGTCCCTACTGCCAAAAGTTAAGCAGGAATGAAGAATTTTAAATCCCGCAACCCCTCACATGGCAGCATTGGCGCCAATAGCTCATCAGCCTCCTATTGAGTCGGATGAGTAAAGGACATGGTTGACGTAAAGATAGCCCATCCGTACATACCAGCGTGACGCTCCCACGGTTATCGTGAAAGTTCTGCCATGAATGGTCTATCGCGCGAGACTCGTCTCCAGATCATGCTTGACGAGTCAGAGTTGTC
The DNA here is from genome assembly GCF_019966575.1 of Oricola cellulosilytica. Lineage (GTDB taxonomy): Bacteria > Pseudomonadota > Alphaproteobacteria > Rhizobiales > Rhizobiaceae > Oricola > Oricola cellulosilytica. The sequence goes on from NZ_JAINFK010000001.1 coordinate 732,430, forward strand.
TGCAATCGACGATTGGCGGTTCGCGCACCGGATGCCGAGCCGGGCCGCAGCAATCCGGCAGCTGTTGCGGCTCGGTCTCAACGCCGCACAGGGTCCTACCGACCCGAACATGCGGTCGCAGGACTTCGGACTGCTGGATAAGGCTCCCGGCCCGAAAGAGGAATAAATCGCGGAACGCCGGAACTACTTGGTGCCGTACATCCGGTCACCGGCATCGCCCAGACCGGGTACGATGTAGCCCTTTTCATTAAGTTTCTCGTCAATCGCTGCGGTGACGATGGGTATGTCCGGGTGGGCCTTCGTGAACTTCGCCACGCCTTCCGGCGCCGCCAGCAAACAGACAAACCGGATGTCCCTTGCACCACGTTCCTTCAACTTCTGGACGGCCGCTATCGCCGAGTTCGCCGTTGCCAGCATGGGGTCGACCACAACCGTCAGGCGGTCTGAAAGATCCTCCGGGGCCTTGAAATAATACTCGACCGGCTCGAGCGTCGCATGATCACGATAAAGTCCGATATGCGCGACACGTGCCGACGGCACGAGGTCGAGCATCCCTTCCAGCAGACCATTGCCGGCGCGCAGGACGGAGGCGAAGACCAGCTTCTTGCCTTCAAGTACAGGAGAATCCATCTCGGCCAAGGGCGTCTCAACGTGCTCCATGGTCAGCGGTAACTCGCGCGTGACCTCGTAGCAAAGCAGTAGCGAGATCTCCCGGAGAAGTCGGCGGAAACCGGCGGTCGATGTCTCCCTCTTACGCATGAAAGTGAGCTTGTGTTGCACAAGCGGATGATCAACGACGGTAACGCTGTCCATAGTGTCCTCTTTGAATGATGGCGCACCTTAACTGCGCGTCAGGCAGTAGAAAAGTCGCCTCCGGTGGAGGCGGATCTATCCCACGGGCATTTTGACACGCAGCCGCGCAAGCAGAGCCTCGCGCGTCGCCTCATCAACATAGGCTGCCTCGATCGAGGCGCGGGTGACGTTCAGGAGCGCGTCTTCACCCATACGGAAGTGTTCACCCGCAATCTCGTATTCACGGGCCAGGCTGGTGTAAAAAAAAGGCGGATCATCCGCGCTGAGCGTCACAGTCACTCCAGCGTCGCGCAATCGCGGAAACGGATGGGCGGCAAAGGACGGGAAAACGCCAAGCGCAATGTTCGAGCCCGGACAGACTTCGAGAATGATTTCTTCATCCGCCAACCGCTTGACGAGATCGGGGTCCTCAATTGCGCGGACACCGTGACCGATGCGTGTTGGACGCAGATGGTCGAGCGCGTCGCGAACGCTTTCGGCGCCGACCAATTCCCCCGCATGAACCGTGATACCAAGCCCGGCATCGCGGGCAATGTCGAAAGCACGAACAAAGTCGCTCGGGTGGTGCATTCGCTCGTCCCCGGCCATGCCGAACCCGGTGACAAGCGGATGGGGATTGTCGACGATATAACGCGCCGCCTCTTCAACCGCCTCCGGCCCCTTGTGGCGCAGGCCCGTCGCGATCATCCGCGATTCGATTCCGAGCGCGTTACGCGCCCGCTCCATGCCTTCGGCCAGACCGTAGATATAATCGGCGGGGTCGAGTCCCGCGGTCTCGGCGTGGTCGGTGGAGATGAAGAATTCCGAATAGATGGCGTCCTGCGCGGCGAGTTCGCGGAGATATGTCTCGGCGAGTAGCGCATAGTCATCGGCATCACGAAACAGCATCGAGGCGACGTCAAAGGCGCGCAGGAAGCTAGTGAAATCCGACCAAACGTAGCTTCCGTCGCGTATGATCGCGGAAACATCCTCCCCATATTTCCGGGCCTGTCCTTCTACCAGAGCCGGACTTGCCGCCCCCTCGATGTGACAATGGATTTCCGCCTTCAAGACCATCTGCGCCATTTTCCTTGCATGTTGGACTGCCTGCCCCAGATGCTCCGTGACACGATGGCACGGGTTGCGCAATGGCGCGCTTGTCCGGCATAGGCTAATACCGTCCGGCCCGAACCCCGGATGATGACAAACGGATAAGACAGATGTCGCAGTCGAGAACTACCGCCGGTAGCGCCATGAAGACGTCCTTCGGCTTCGAAAATGTAGGCGACGGCGAAAAGCAGCGTCGGGTCGACGACGTGTTTCACAAGGTCGCGGTACGCTACGACGTGATGAACGACCTGATGTCGGCGGGAATGCACCGGGTGTGGAAGGACGCCCTCGTCACAGCGCTCAATCCGTCGCGCAGCCGGCGCTGGCGCTCGCTGGACGTGGCCGGCGGTACCGGTGATGTCGCGTTCCGGATCGTCGAAGCGTCGCGCGGCAATGCCGAAGTGACCGTGCTCGACATCAACGGCTCGATGCTCGAGGTGGGCCGCAAGCGAGCGGAACAGAACGGTATCGGAAGAAATCTTGCCTTCGTCGAAGCCAACGCGGAGGCCCTGCCTTTCGACGACGGCACGTTCGACGCCTACACAATCGCGTTCGGCATCCGCAATGTTCCGGACATTCCCAAGGCGCTGGCGGAGGCGTATCGCGTGCTGAAGCGCGGTGGCCGATTTCTGTGTCTCGAATTCTCGGAAGTCGACATTCCACCGCTCGAGGCGTTCTACGAGGCGTGGTCCTTTAACGCGATCCCCCGCATCGGAGAGATGGTGACAGGCGACGGTGAGCCGTACCGGTACTTGGTCGAGTCTATCCGCAAGTTTCCCAATCAGGACAATTTTGCGGCCATGATTCGGGAGGCGGGTTTCGGTCGCGTCAGCTACAAGAACTACACCGGCGGAATCGCCGCGTTGCATTCGGGCTGGAAACTCTAGGCGCATCTATGGGGGTCGTTGTCGCGACATTCCGGTTGATCCGGGCCGGGTGGGTGCTCGCCCGCGAAGGTGTGATCGCTGCCATCCCGGCGGAGGGTCTCGTCGGTCCCGCGGCAGCCGCGCATCGGCTGGCGGGCGGTCTTGCCAGGCGCCGCAGCAAGAATCTCGATAGCGCGGAGCGAATGACGAAAGCGATCGCGAGGCTCGGGCCGTCCTATGCCAAGCTCGGCCAGTTCCTGGCGACCCGCCCGGACGTGATCGGGCTCGATCTCGCCCTCGATCTCGCGCACCTCCAGGACAGCATGGAGAGCTTTCCGACCGAGCAGGCCATGACCCGCATCGAAGATTCGCTCGGAAAGCCGCTGTCCGAACTGTTCGTTTCGATTGACGAGCCGGTTGCCGCGGCCTCGATTGCACAGGTGCACCCCGCGATCGTGCGGGATCCAGACGGAGCGGAGCGCAGGGTCGCTGTGAAGGTGATCCGGCCCGGTGTGCGGCGGCGTTTCATGCGCGATCTCGAAACCTTCTTTCTGTTCGCCCAGATGCAGGAACAGCGTTTTCCGGCGACCCGCCGGCTCCGTCCTGTTGCGATTGCCGAAACGCTGAAACAGACGACGCAGATCGAGATGGATTTGCGCCTTGAAGCCGCCGCGCTTGCCGAACTGGCGGAGAACGTTGCCGAGGACCCGGGCTTCCGGGTGCCTAAGGTCGACTGGGAGCGCACCGGCCGCAACGTGCTCACCATGGAATGGGTCGATGGCATCAGGATGTCCCACGTGGACGAATTGCGCGCCGCCGGACACAACCTCGAAAAGCTCGCCGATACGGTGGTGCAGAGCTTCCTGCGGCATGCCATGCGCGACGGGTTCTTTCATGCAGACATGCACCCAGGAAATCTCTTCGTAGACAGCAGGGGCGATATCGTCGCTGTCGATCTCGGCATTTCCGGGCGAATTGGGCTAAAGGAACGGCGGTTCCTTGCGGAGATTCTCTTCGGTTTCATACGCCGCGATTTCCGACGAGTCGCGCGCGTTCATTTCGAGGCCGGCTACGTGCCGGCCCATCACGACGTCGAGGCGTTCGCGCAGGCGATCAGGGCAATCGGGGAACCGATCCACGGGCAGCCTGCCGAAACCATTTCCATGGCGAACCTGCTGACGCTGCTGTTCGAGGTCACCGACATATTCGATATGCAGACGCGGCCGGAGCTGCTGCTGTTGCAGAAGACGATGGTCGTCGTCGAGGGCAATGCACGTGCGCTCAACCCCCGCTTCAACATGTGGAAGGCTGCCGAACCGGTGGTCGGCGACTGGATCGCCCGCAATCTCGGCCCCGGCGCGGTCATCACGGACGCAAAAACCGGCGTCGAGTCGCTCTACCGGCTTGCCAAGACGCTGCCCGACCTCGCCCAGAGAACGGAGCGGCTATCGCACGAGGTCGGTGAGATGGCGGAACACGGGCTCAAGCTCGAGCCCGAAACGGTAAGAGCGATTGGCAAAGCAGAAGCGAAGGAATCCCGTTCCGGGCGGGTCGCGCTCTGGATACTGGCAATCGCCGCGGTCTGGATCGCCTGGCAGCTCACCTGACCAGGTCGGCGGCAGGACCGCACATTCGGGTGAGGCGGTGCCGCTGATCGTACGGGACGATCGCATCGGGCTGCATGCTTTTCAAGGGCCGTGATTTCGGTCATACCGGCACCGGCCCGGCAATGGCGGATAGTTAAAGATGGATATTGCGCAAAGTTTATCCGGCAAACGGATCCTCCTGATTATCGGCGGCGGGATCGCGGCGTACAAAAGCCTCGACCTGATCCGTCGCCTGCGCGAGCGTGGCGCATCGGTTCGCCCGGTGATGACCAGGGCGGCGGCGGAGTTCATCACACCGCTTTCCGTGGGGGCGCTGGCCGCTGACAAGGTGTTTACCGATCTCTTCGACCGCGAGGACGAACAAGATGTCGGCCATATCCGGCTTTCCCGCGAGGCGGACCTCCTCCTGGTCGCGCCGGCAACCGCGGACCTAATGGCGAAGATGGCCAACGGACTGGCAAACGATCTCGCTTCAACCATCCTGATGGCTACGGACAAGCCTGTACTTGTCGCTCCGGCCATGAACCCCCGGATGTGGTTGCACCCGGCCACCGTGCGGAACCGCGAAACGCTTGATGGCGACGGGGTCCGTTTCGTCGGCCCCGGCAGCGGCGAAATGGCTGAAAGCAACGAGGCCGGTGAAGGACGGATGTCCGAGCCGATGGAAATCGTGAGGTCGATCGAGAGTATCCTTGCAAACGGAGCGCTTCCGCTAGCCGGAAAAAGGGTCATCGTGACCTCAGGGCCGACCCATGAACCCATTGATCCGGTCCGCTACATTGCCAACCGGTCATCAGGAAAGCAGGGGCACGCGATTGCGGGGGCACTTGCATCGCTCGGCGCCGACGTGCAACTGGTCAGTGGACCGGTTGCCATCAACGATCCGATCGGCGTAACCACCACGCATGTCGAAACGGCGCAGCAGATGCGCGATGCGGTCGAAGCGCTGCTACCGGCGGACGCGGCAATATTCGCCGCCGCTGTTGCTGACTGGCGCTCCGAGAAATCGTCCTGCGAGAAGATGAAGAAGGACGGTTCCTCCGGACCGCTGCAACTGGCACTGGTTGAAAACCCGGACATTCTTGCAGGTATCGGCCATCACTCCACCAAGCGACCACCGCTGGTGATCGGGTTTGCGGCCGAGACCGAAAAGGTGCTGGAGAATGCGCGGACAAAGCTCACAGGCAAGGGCGCCGACGCGATCGTCGCCAACGATGTCTCCACCGACAGCGGCATCGGCGGCAGCGGCGTCATGGGAGGTGACCGAAATCGCATCACGCTGATTACCGCCTCGGGCGCTGATACTTGGCCCGAGATGTCGAAAGCCGAGGTTGCAAGAAAGCTGGCCGCCTGGGTCGCCGACCAAACGGGCGAGCGGCCCAGATAAGCCGCCCTCGGCGGGAGGCCCACGCCGTCAGGCGCTCGACGCGCGACCCATGACGACACCACCATCGTCAGCATCGCCCGAGTTCTTCACCTGCGAAATTGCGGTGTTGATCGCGGCCATGCGCTTCTCTACCTGCGCCAACGAAGCAGAGCCATCATCGGCCTTCTCGCCGAGTTTAGTCTTCATGGCATTCAGGCGATCAAGTTTCTCCTGCTTCGAGAAGAACGTGTTCGCAGCTATCCCCTCGGGGGTCATGTCCTGTTCGGTGGCGAGGTCCGGTTTCTCGGTCATGTTTCACTCCTTGCGTGGGTAGGAGATTCAACGGCGGAAGCTCAACGCGGTTCCCTGATGGCGGCTGACACGCTTTTCGACGGCGGAGACTGATAGGTATTCGCTGAACAATGCGTCACCGGAGGCTGAATTGTGCAATCGGGCGGGGACGCACTATCTATCAGCCAACAAAGGAGCGAGCGTCATGTCCATTCGTCCCGTGAGACATCTTTCCGGCACCCAGACGACCATGGAGGGAGCCGGAGTAAAACTCGAGCGCGTCTTCGGTTTCGGCGATCCGTCCATGGCCGATCCATTTCTCCTGATGGACGATTTCCGCAACGATCGGCCCGAAGACTACATCAAGGGCTTTCCGTGGCACCCGCATCGGGGGATAGAGACCATCACCTATGTGCTGGAAGGCTCGGTCGATCATGCCGACAGTCTCGGCAATCAGGGCACTCTCGGGGCAGGGAGCGTGCAATGGATGACCGCGGGTTCCGGAATCATGCACCAGGAAATGCCCAAGGGCGATCCGTCGGGCCGAATGCACGGCTTCCAGCTCTGGGCCAATCTTCCTTCCAGCCTGAAGATGACCACACCGCGTTATCAGGACATCGGGTCGGGAGATATCCCCGAGGTGGTTGACGATGACGGCACCCGCGTTCGCGTGGTTGTCGGCGAGTTCTGGGGCAAGAAAGGTCCCGTGGACGGGGTCGCCGCCGACCCGCAATATCTGGACATCTCCGTGCCACCTGGCGTTCGGAAAGTGTTCAAGGTCGACACCTACCGCTCAGCCTTCGCCTACATCTTCCAGGGATCCGCCACATTCCGTGACGCATCACGGCCATTCGGAGTGCTGGTTGAAAAGGAGGTAAACGGCGAGGAACTTCATGTGCGCGACATGTCCGGCGACCGGACGCTGGTGGTCTTCGGCACTGGCGACGAGATCGTCGTCCAGGCGGGCGAGGAGGGGGTGCGGTTTCTGCTGGTCTCCGGCGCGCCGATCCGCGAGCCTGTAGCGTGGCACGGCCCGATCGTGATGAACACGCGCGAGGAACTCATCCAGGCGGTCAATGATTTGCGCAGCGGTAACTTCATCCGCGAGAATGCGGCCTCTTGAGGATAACTACCGGGGCCGGCTGACAGCCGGCGCCGGTCGCCCTGCGTCGACAACCAGAGTACCGCTGGATAGTCTTCCTGCGATCGGGACAGCGTGACGGCAAGGGCATTTCGCGGCCGCGCTTCGCCGGAAAGAGGCACGACAATGGAACTATCCCCTCTCCAAGATCTGCAAACCCGCTATTTTTCAATGCGAAAGGAGATAGAAGCCGAGCTGGAAGCCCAGCTCGCCGTTCAGCGAGAGCGTTTCCAGTACAGACTGCACCGCGGAAAGGTCCGGTTCGAGAGAGACATTCGCGAACTGCAGCGCCGATACCGCATCGGGGTGGTGAAATATATCGTCGGAGCCCGACTCGGCTTCATATTAACGGCACCCCTGATCTATGGGCTGATCGTGCCGTTGGTCATCCTCGATTGCTCCGTGACAATCTACCAGCACATTTGCTTCAGGATCTATCGAATCCCACTCTCGCGGCGCAGCGATCACCTCATCTTCGACCGGCATCATCTCGCTTATCTCAACGGAATAGAGAAGCTGAACTGCTTGTATTGCAGTTACGCGAACGGCCTGATCGCACATGTCCGAGAGGTCGCCGCGCGAACCGAGCAATTCTGGTGTCCCATCAAGCACTCTCGGCGTAGTGCCGACCCTCATGACCGCACCGAGGCATTCTTCGATTATGGAGATGCAGAGGCTTATCGAACGGGCCTGCAGAGTCTGCGCGACCGTTTGAGAGGTGGGCCGGGCGACGCCCCGGTGAGCTAGACCGCCTGCCCCGCGGCCCAGCCGGACGACCACGCCCACTGGAAGTTGTAACCGCCGAGCCAGCCGGTCACGTCGAGAGCCTCGCCGATGAAATGAAGGCCAGGGACGGATTTGGCTGCCATCGTCTTCTGATCGAGTCCGTCCGTATCGATCCCGCCGAGCGTGACCTCCGCAGTGCGGTATCCTTCCGAACCGGACGGCTTGACCTGCCAGCGATGCAAGGCCGCGGCCAAGTGCTGCAGTCCTGTATCGCCCTGGCCAGCGAGCGGCCCGGCGGCACCGGCATTGGCTGTCACGAACTGCGCCAGCACCTTCGGCATAGAACGGCCGATGACCGTCTGTGCTTCCTGTTTGCCGTTCGATTGGCGCGCCTCGCGCAACTCTGCAAACATGTCGGCGCCCGGAACGAGATCGATGCCGATCGCATCGCCTTCGCGCCAGAAATTCGAAACTTGCAGGATCGCCGGTCCGGAGAGGCCCCGGTGCGTGAACAGCAAGGCCTCGTCGAACGCAGTCTGGCCGTGACTCACCCGCGCTTGGGTGCTGACGCCGGTGAGCGGCTTGATCCGCTCCAGCAGGTGCGGCTCGAATGTCAACGGGACGAGCCCGGGCCGGGTTTCGGTGACCCGAAGCCCGAACTGCTCTGCGATCCGGTAGGCGAACCCGGATGCGCCGATTTTCGGAATCGATTTGCCGCCGGTCGCGATGACCAGCGACGAACACGTCACAGGGCCGGATGAAAGGCGGACAAAAAATCCGGCATCAGACCGGGTGATTTCCTCCGCAACGGTCGACAATTCCAGAACACCGCCGACCGCGGCAAGATCATCGGTGAGCATCATCACGATCTGGGTCGCCGAACCATCGCAAAATAATTGTCCGAGCGTCTTTTCGTGCCAGGCAATGCCGCGCGCCTCCACCCGTGACAGGAAGTCGGCGGCGGTAAACCGTTTCAGGGCCGAAATGCAAAAGTGCGGGTTTTCCGACAGGAAGTTTTTTGGCGATGCATGAATGTTGGTGAAGTTGCAGCGGCCGCCGCCGGAAATGCGGATCTTTTCTCCGGGCGCCCTGGCATGATCGACGACCAGCACCGACCGGCCACGCCGACCAGCTTCGCCAGCACAGAATAGTCCCGCGGCGCCGGCACCCAGGATCACAACATCGAATGAACGAGGAGTCATCCGTTCTCTCTAGACCGATTTTTCCGCATCGCCAGACCGAGCATAAAAAAACCGGCGGATTGCCCGCCGGTTCACTGTTCCACCGATGCCCCGCTCAGGCGGCCGGCTGCCTTGTCTTGCGCAGATAGGGCAACACCCGCTCGAAGCTGCCAAAGCGTTTCTCGGCCTCCTCGTCGGAAACCGCCGCAGTGACGATGACGTCCTCCCCCTGCTTCCAGTCGGCCGGCGTGGCAACCTGATGCTTTGCAGTCAGCTGCAACGAATCGATGGACCGCAGAATTTCAAAGAAGTTTCGGCCTGTGGTCATCGGGTAGGTGAGCACGAGCTTGATTTTCTTGTCCGGTCCAATGACATAGACCGACCGGACGGTTTGATTGTCGGCAGGTGTGCGGCCCTCGGACGTATCACCCGCCTCAGCCGGCAGCATGTCGTAGAGTTTCGCGACCTTGAGGTCCTTGTCGCCGATCATCGGATAATCGACCGCATGCCCTGTTGCTGCCTTGATGTCGTCCTTCCACTTTTCATGGCTCTCGACCGGATCGACAGAGATGCCGATGATCTTGACATTGCGTTTCTCGAACTCCGGGGCGATGCCGGCCATCGCGCCCAGTTCCGTCGTGCAGACGGGCGTGAAGTCCTTCGGATGGGAGAACATGACTGCCCAGCTGTCTCCGATCCAGTCGTGAAAATTGATCGGGCCTGCCGTCGTCTCGGCGGTGAAATCAGGCGCGGTGTCGTTGATGCGCAGACTCATGGGGACATTCCTTTCGCTCTCGAGGAGACCGCAGGGTTCTATCACAGCACTTGGGCAAAACCACGAAAACGCATTCCTGCGAATCGGTATCTGGCAGGTTGTCATGCCTAGATTTCGGCCCTTCGGAACAACCGCATTTCAGCGGGGACTTTCGCCGGAACAGGACGCTTGGCGGAACAACCGCCGCTTCTCGCCCGCCGAGTGAGGCTTTACAGCAATACCCTGAAATGAAACAACAGTTCGGCGCTTGCGGTCGCAGGCGAGACCGTCCAGGCGTGAAGCCGGCCAGGATCCGGCGGAACGATCGGGTAGGTCGCTGGAGACACGTATCATCGGAGCATCAAGTCGTGACCAGCCGCACCGACGACCCGGCTCTGCCGTTTGATTTCTTCAACGAAATCGGGATCATCTCGCAGCTATCTTCCACGATGTTCAAGAAGTGTCTGCCGTCCGGGGTTCACGTGGCGCACTTCGCGATTCTCAACCACATGGTCCGGCTGGGAGACGGGCGAACGCCCCACCAACTGGCGGCGGCGCTTCAGGTTACCAAGGCGACGATGACCCATTCGCTCGGTGTCCTTTCCGCGCGCGGCTTCGTGCGGATTGTTCCCCATCCTACCGACGGGCGCTCGAAACGTGTTTACCTGACAGCCAACGGCCGGGCCTTTCGCGAAGAAGCGATCGCTGCCGTAGTCAATGTGTTTGCCCATATTCTGCACACCGAGGATCTGCGAACGATAGATACCGTCCTGCCGGGCCTTCGTTCCATCCGGAAACTGCTGGACGCGAATCGCGAGCTTGCTCAGGCTGCCGCATCCGACAGCGCCTGAAGCTCCTCATCGGCCGGGCGGGCGCCTTGAAGATAGAGCGCGCAGGTTGTCCGCAGCATCGAGGCGAAATTCGGTACCGTCCCGTTGATCTCGATCGCCTCGTCATAGAGTTTTGAAATGAACTTCGGCGTCGACAGATTCTGGGATGCCGCTATTTCGTCCAGAAGGTTCCAAAACGCGAGCTCAAGCTGGATACTGGTGCTGTGTCCTGCAATACGGATCGAGCGGTTGAGGATTCGGTAGCCTTCTGGATCCTGGGCGGCGAATACGTTGCACATGTGGACCTCCCGTCATTGGTGACTTTCATGCCGTACAGATCGGCTTGTCGCCTTTGCGCGCCAATTATTCCCGAGAGAGGAAGGTCAGACAACACAGATTTTCGAATAGGTGCGGTAGCCCTTTTTCGAAAAGTGGTAGCGGACTGCCACCCCCTCGGCACGGAGCGAGTGCAGGATATCATTAACTGGGTCACAGCGATCATGACGCAAGCGCGTCAGGGAGGGGCACTTGGCGAAAGCCATTCACTCGATGATACGCGTGCTGGACGAGGATCGGTCAGTAGCGTTCTACACGGAAGCCTTCGGCCTCGCCGTCGCGACGCGCTTCGATTTCGACAGTTTCACGCTTGTTTACCTGCGCAATCCGGAAAACGATTTCGAGATCGAATTGACGATTAATAAGGGGCGCGAGGAGCCCTATGATCTTGGCGACGGCTATGGCCACATCGCGTTTTGCGTGGACGATCTCGACACAGAGCATGCGCGGTTTCAGGCGGCCGGATTCGAGCCGCGGAAGATCGTCGAGTTCGAGCGCGACGGCGCGCTTCTCGCGCGCTTCTTCTTCGTCGCCGATCCCGACGGATACCAAATCGAGATGCTGCAACGGCACGGCCGCTATACCTGAACTTTAATTGCCCCGGCCGCGCTCACGCGCCGGGGTTTTTCGTAGGGAGGAAAATCGAGATGGTGACTGTCTATCAAAATTCGCCGGGCATTTCGCGCCGCGATCTTCTCAGGCGGGCTGGAGGCGCCGGCGCAGCGGCGATGCTTGTGGTGAGCGGCGGGGCGGTGCTGAGCGTCAACCAGGCCTGGGGTCTGGAAGTGACGGCACTCAAGCCGGAAACCATGGCGACGCTCATCCAGATGGCGCGCGATATCTATCCGCACGATCACGTGCCCGACAAATACTACGCCATCGCGATGAAGAGCTATGATGCAGAGATGGCAGCCAAGGAGACTAGCAAGAAGGACATGATCGAGGCCGCAATCGCCGATCTCGATGCCAGAGCCGGGGACGGCGGCTATCTGGGGCTAGGCTGGGAGGACGATCGCGTGGCCGTGCTGAAGCAGATCGAGAGCACGGATTTCTTCAAGATGGTGCGCGGCGGTCTCGTCACCGGCCTCTATAACCAGAAAGAGGTTTGGCCGCTGTTCGGTTACGAGGGCGAGTCTTACTCCGAGGGCGGATACATCGACCGCGGTTTTGATGACATCGAGTGGCTGTGAAGCCCCGGACACAAGGGATTTTGGGAGGATATCATGGCAGCCCCTTATGATTTAAGCGACGAGAATGTAGTCGTCATTATCGGTTCCGGCGCAGGAGGCGGCACACTCGGCAACGAATTGGCGCAAAAGGGCGTCGACGTCGTCATTCTCGAAGCCGGCAAGCGCATCGAGTATGACGAGTTCATCAACGACGAATGGGAGTCATTTGGCCAGCTCGCTTGGCTGGACAATCGCACGACGTCCGGCGATTGGCGCGTGTCACGGGACTTTCCCAATCTGCCGGCTTGGATCGTGAAGGCAGTTGGCGGCACCACGACCCACTGGGCCGGCGCATCGCTCCGGTTCCAAGAGCACGAATTCAAGGCATTAACGAATTACGGCTCGGTGGAAGGGGCCAATCTGCTCGACTGGCCGCTCACCCTCGCCGATCTCGAGCCTTATTACGCCAAGGCGGAAGACAAGTTGGGCGTGACCCGAACCAACGGCATCCCAGGACTGCCCGGAAGCAATAATTTCAAGGTATTCGAGGCCGGGGCCAAGGCGCTGGGTTACGAGAAGGTGCACACGGGCCGTATGGCGATCAACTCTGAATACCGAGACGACCGCGATGCCTGCCAGCAGACCGGTTTCTGCTTCCAAGGCTGCAAATGGGGCGCCAAATGGTCTACGCTTTACACAGAAATCCCGAAAGGCGAAGCGACCGGAAGGCTGGAGGTGCGGCCGGAATCACACGTGCTAAAGATCGAGCACGGTGACGACGGGAAAGTAACGGGCGTGGTCTACGCCGACACGCAGGGCAATCTGCAGACCCAGAAGGCGCGCGTCGTCTGCGTTGCCGGCAACTCGATCGAGAGTCCGCGATTGCTGCTCAACTCGGCGTCGAACATGTTCCCCGACGGTTTGGCGAATTCTTCGGGTCAGGTCGGCAAGAACTACATGCGTCACACCACCGGGTCGGTCTATGCCGTGTTCGACAAGCCCGTGAATTTCTATCGCGGCACGACCATGGCCGGAATCATCCAGGACGAGGCAGGGCATGATCCGTCGCGCGGCTTCGTCGGCGGGTATGAACTGGAAACGCTGGCGCTCGGCCTTCCCTTCATGGCTGCGTTCCTGGATCCCGGGGGATGGGGCCGCGGGTTTACCACGGCGCTCGATGCCTATGACCGAATGGCCGGCATGTGGATCGTCGGCGAAGACATGCCGCAGGAAAAGAACCGGATCAGCCTCCATGGCGAGTTGAAAGACCAATACGGCATGCCCATCCCGGATGTCTATTTCGACGACCACCCCAATGATATCGCCATGCGCAATCATGCCTACAGGCAAGGCATGGCAATCTACGACGCTGTCGGCGCTACGCGGACGTTCCCGACGCCGCCTTATCCATCCACGCACAATCTTGGCACCAATCGGATGAGCGAAAAAGCGTCAGACGGCGTCGTGAACATGTGGGGTCAGAGCCACGACATCGACAACCTGTTCGTGTCAGACGGCAGCCAGTTCACCACCGGCGCCGCGGAAAATCCGACACTGACGATCGTCACGCTGGCGATCCGGCAGGCCGATTATCTCGCCGAGCAGCTTTCCCAAGGCAATCTGTAGAGCCGGCTGGGTTCTGTAACCCCAAAGGCGCGCTCCGGCGCGCTTTGTTCTTGCGCTCCACACCCCCATCGCAAAGCCTCTGCCCGACCTGCCATTTTTTAGTCCGCGGAGAGGAAAGTCGTGAAGATTACCGGACGCTGCCACTGCGAAAAGATTACCTATGAAGCGGATGTGGATCCGACCCTGGTCGGTATCTGTCATTGCACGGACTGCCAGAAACTGAGCGGATCGCCCTATCGGGTGACCGCGCCCACGAAGGCTTCGAACGTGCGCATTCTCAGCGGGGAACCCACGATCTATGTGAAGACCGCCCAAAGCGGCCGCGAGCGCCTGCAGGCATTTTGCGGCCGATGCGGTTCACAGCTCTACACGACGGGAGTCGGCGAAGCGGCGAAAATCGTCGGACTGCGCTGGGGGAGCATCGACCAGCGCGCGGAGCTGACCCCCAAACGGCAGGTCTGGCGCCGATCCGCGGCACCGTGGTGCCAGGACCTGAGCGCAGTGCCTGTACGGGACGACGACTGATCTTCAGGCCGCCTTGGCGCGGATCTGGTAATCCTTGATCTCATCGAACGTCATGCCCGGCGCGCGGTCGGCCTCGTAATTCAAAGAGAAGGCGTTTTCAGCGAGGAACACCGGGTCGCCGTCGAGGTCGCGAGCAATGGCCTGGCGGTGCTTCTGCATGAACGCCTCGAGCTGACCCCGCTCCTCGTGCGAAATCCAGCGGCATACGTTGAAGCGCGCGGCCTCGAAGTCGACGGGCAGACCGTATTCCTGCTTCAGGCGCTCCTTCAGAACGTCGAGCTGCAATGCGCCGACGACGCCGACGATTGCCGGCGATCCGTCTTCCGGAATGAACAGCTGGACAACGCCTTCCTCGGCCATCTGCTGCAGCGCTTCCCTCAGCTTCTTGGCCTTCATCGCATCGCCAAGACGAACGCGCCGGAGGATCTCCGGCGCGAAATTCGGCACCCCGCGAAACAGCAGGTCCTCGCCCTCCGTGAGCGTGTCGCCGATGCGCAGCGTCCCGTGGTTGGGAATACCGACCACGTCGCCGGCAACCGCGTTGTCGGCCAGCTGCCGCTGGTGCGCAAAGAAGAATTGCGGCGCCGAAAGGGTCATCGACTTTCCGGTGCGCACAAGCTTGGCCTTCATGCCGCGGTTGAGGCTGCCGGAACAGACACGGACAAAGGCGATGCGGTCGCGGTGATTGGGATCCATGTTGGCCTGGATCTTGAAGACGAAGGCCGTCAGCGCGGGTTCCGTCGCCTCGATCAGGCGCTTGTCGGATTCCTGCGCGCGCGGGCTCGGGGCAAAGTCGCCGAGCGCCTCGATCAGGTCGCGCACGCCGTAATTCTTCAGCGCCGACCCGAAATAGACCGGAGTCAGATGGCCTTCCAGAAACGCCTGACGGTCGAACGGCCGGCACGCCTCCTGGGCGAGCGTGGCTTCCTCGATGAAGGTCTCGCGCTCGTTCTCCGGCAGCAGGCCCGAGACGCCATCGGATTCCGGTCCGTTCACCGGAACCGGATCGATCTGCGAATCCTCGCGGCGAACCGTACCGGCGGCCATGTTCCATGTCCCGGCGAAGGTCTTGGCGCGTCCGATCGGCCAGGTGACCGGCGCGGTGTCGAGCGCCAGCTTCTGTTCGATCTCGTCGAGAATCTCGAACGGGTCGCGGCTCTCCCGGTCCATCTTGTTGACGAAGGTGACGATCGGAATGTCGCGCAGGCGGCAGACTTCGAACAGCTTGAGTGTGCGCGGCTCGATGCCCTTGGCGGCGTCGATCACCATGACGGCGGCGTCGACCGCCGTCAGCGTGCGGTAGGTGTCGTCGGAGAAATCCTCGTGGCCGGGCGTATCGAGCAGATTGAAGACGTTGCCGCCGTACTCGAAGGTCATCACCGAGGTGACGACGGAGATGCCGCGCTCGCGCTCGATCTTCATCCAGTCGGAGCGCGACTGGACGCGGTTGCGCTTGGCCTTGACCTCGCCGGCAAGCTGGATCGCGCCGCCGAACAGCAACAGTTTCTCGGTCAGCGTCGTCTTGCCCGCGTCCGGGTGTGAGATGATCGCAAATGTTCGGCGGCGCGCGACGTCGCCGGCTAACTGAGAGGCCATGAAGTGGGTTCCTGCGGAAGCGTTTGCGCCCGTATCTAGTCGGTGCGGACGGTTTTCGCAATTGACGTCCGGCGGATCGCCATTGCAAATGCGCTCCATGTCGCGTCTGTCCATTACACTCGTCCGCCTGCCCCATGGCAGCGGTATCGAACCGCCCGCCTACGCGTCTGAAGAAGCCGCGGGCATGGATTTGCGCGCCGCCGTGCCGGAAGACGCGCCGCTGGTGCTGGCACCCGGTGAGAGGACGCTGGCGCCGACCGGCTTCATCTTTGAAATTCCGTCCGGCTTCGAGGGTCAGGTCCGGCCGCGTTCCGGGCTCGCCTTCAAGCACGGCGTCACCTGCCTGAACACCCCGGGCACGATCGACGCGGACTATCGCGGCGAGGTTCAGGTGCTGCTGATCAATCACGGCGACGCGCCGTTCGAGATCACGCGCGGCATGCGGATCGCGCAGATGGTGATCGCGCCAGTGACGCAAATGGCCGTGCGGGAGGGCGATCTCGCATCCGAAACCACGCGCGGCAGCGGCGGTTTCGGGTCGACGGGAACGCACTGACCATGACGACCGCCGGGTTTCTCACCTATGCACTGGCACTCGCCGTGGCGGCGGCGATCCCCGGTCCCGGCGTGATCGCACTGGTGGCGCGGGCGCTGGGTTCCGGCTTCCGGCCGACGTTCCCGATGCTGCTTGGACTCGCGCTCGGCGACGTGATCTACCTCACCGCCGCGGTCCTCGGGCTTGCCTATATCGCCTCGGCCTTCGGAATGGTGTTCGTCGCGATAAAATATCTCGGCGCCGCCTATCTCGTCTGGCTGGCCGTGTCCTTCTGGCGGACAGGCGTCACGGCGGAAACGGTCGGTGCGCGGAAGGCCACGGGAGGTCTGGCGAGCTTCTCGGCCGGACTTCTGGTCACCCTCAGCAACCCGAAGACCATGGTTTTCTATCTTGCCTTGCTGCCAACACTGCTCGACCTGTCTGCGGTCACGGTTGGCGACATGGCTCTTCTCGTCGCACTGACATTCCTCGTGCTGCTTGCCGTTCTCGCCCCTTATGTCGCGATGGCGGGACGGGCGCGCCGGCTGCTGCAATCGCCCCGATCGCTTCGCGCGCTGAACAGGTTCGCGGCCACCTGCCTCGCCGGCGCGGCCGCTGTGATCGTGGCCCGCAGCGGCTGAGACGTAGTCGTATATCCCGCCCGTAAGCTCCTCATTGTTTGCCCTGCCCTTAAGCAGCCTCCGCTGCGCGTCGTTGCTGGCAGGGGCCCGAACCCCCGCTGGCGGGCCGAGTCGTCTGTCCCATCCTTAAGCTCCTGCCCCTTTTCTTTCGTAAGCGGCAAGCCGCTATCCGGTCCTCGCTGGCGGCCCGTTATCTGTCCCGCCCTTAAGCGTCGCTCCGCTTGCTGGCGGGGCCCTTGGGGCGTGCCTCTCCGTTGCCACGCCCTGTCTCCAGTCTGGCCATTGATACTTTCCTGCTGGCCATGACTCGCTGTCCCGGATCGGCTTCGCCAACCGGGGCGTCATGGCGGGATGGGAAGCGGGCGGTCGTCGTCACGCTTCTATGAATATGTTTGGTGCGATCGGATCGACCGCCCGCCGGCTGCTCACCCGCCTCCCGGCCACGGCTCGCGGTCCCGTGGGACCGGCCGAAAAGCTGAAGGCTAGGGCCCGGCCGTAAGCTCTTGCCAGGCGTGAACCGCACGCCCCAGCCGGCACCGCATCCCTCCGCCTGGCCATCCGGTCCATGAACCCGGCTTCCCGTGGAGGAACGTGCCACAAGTATGCGCCAAGCACGGAAGATGTTGATGGAAACCGGGCGGAAAAAATAAAATATCGAGACGGGACAACAGGTTAGAGAAAACCGGACAAAAACCTTATCAACGTGCCGCCGGACGGGAGATCGGATTTACGGCTTACCCGCTCTCCGGCCCTTCGGGCCTCCTCTCCCCCATATTGATGGGGGCGAGGAAAGACGAGAGATGGGCGCCGGCAAATGCGATCAGGCCGCGGCCGCCAGCCTTTCGCCGGCCATGCGGTAGGAGATCGCCTCGGCGATATGGATGCGGCCGGTCCGGTCCGCGCCGTCGAGATCGGCGAGCGTGCGGGCAACCTTCATGATTCGGTGATAGCCGCGCGCGGAAAACTTCATCGAATCGGCGGCGTCGCCCAGCAATTGCAGTCCGCCTGCATCGACATCGGCGATCTCCTCGATCAGGGCGGTCGGACAATGGGCGTTGGTGGTGACGCCGGGGACGCCGAGGGCGGCATAGCGGTCCGTCTGCCTCTTGCGGGCGGCGGCGACGCGGACGGCGACGCTCTCGCTCGATTCGCCGGGGCGCGAGCGGATGAGTTCCGACGGCATCACGGCGGGCACCTCGACGCGCAGATCGATCCGGTCCATCAGCGGGCCGGAAATGCGGGCCTGATAATCCGCCTGGCAGCGCGGCCCGCGGGCGCAAGTGTGGCCCGGCTCACCCGCCATGCCGCACCGGCACGGGTTCATCGCCGCGACAAGCTGGATGCGCGCCGGATAGGAAACGCGGTGGTTGGCCCGCGCGATGACGCATTCGCCTGTCTCGATCGGCTGGCGCAAGGAATCCAGCACTTGCGGCGTGAACTCGGGAAATTCGTCGAGAAACAGAACCCCGTTATGGGCGAGCGAAACCTCGCCCGGGCGGGCGCGGAACCCGCCGCCGACCATCGCCGCCATGGAGGCCGAATGGTGCGGCGCGCGAAACGGCCTGCGGTCGGACAGCTTTCCGCCCGCCAGTTCCCCGGCGATCGAGGCGACCATCGAGACGTCGAGCAGTTCGGCAGGCGACAGCGGCGGCAGGATCGAGGGCAGGCGCTGCGCCAGCATCGACTTGCCGGAGCCGGGCGGGCCGACCATCAGCAGATTGTGCCCACCGGCGGCGGCGACTTCCAGCGCGCGCTTGGCCGTCTCCTGGCCCTTGATGTCGGCGAGGTCGGGCAGCTTCGACGTCAATTCGCGGCGCACCGGCTGCGGGCGCGACAGCACCTGCGTCCCGCGGAAATGGTTGGCGAGCGAGATCAGGCTGGCGGGCGCGATGATGTCGACGTCCTCGCCCGCCCAGGCGGCTTCCGAACCGCATTCCTTCGGACAGATCAGGCCCTTTCCGGCGGCATTCGCCGCGATGGCTGCGGGCAATACGCCGGCGACCGGTGCGATGGTGCCGTCGAGCGAGAGTTCGCCGAGCACGACGTAGCCGGTTAGGGCGTCCGCCGGGACCGCGCCGAGCGCCGCCATCAGACCGAGCGCGATGGGGAGGTCGAAGTGGGAACCTTCCTTCGGCAGGTCGGCGGGCGCGAGATTGACGGTGACCTTCTTCGGCGGCATCGACAGGCCCGAGGCGTGCAGCGCCGACTGGACCCGCTCGCGGCTCTCGGCGACCGCCTTGTCGGGGAGCCCGACGATATGCATGTTGACCTTGCCCGGCGCGACCATGACCTGGACGTCGACCGGCACGGCCTCGATGCCCTGAAACGAAACCGTCGAAATCCGCGACACCATGAGCGAAGTCCCCGCTGACCGGCGGCGACAACCTGAGCGTTAGCCCGCCCGCCGGTTTCGCGTATTAAGACTCACACAGCGGAACATTGCAAGAACATTATCGCGAGCTGTGGATGGTATGTGGAGGCTTACCGCTTCCCTTCCACCGCATCCCAGAACAGCGCGGCGATGTCGGCGCCGCCGAATTTCTTCACCTCGCGAAGGCCGGTCGGCGAGGTGACGTTGATCTCGGTCATGTAGTCCCCGATGACGTCGATGCCGACGAGGATGAATCCGCGCTCGCGCAGAGACGGGCCGATCCGCTCGCAGATCTCCCGTTCGCGCTTCGTCAGTTCGGTCTTCACCGCCTTGCCGCCGACATGCATGTTGGAGCGGGTGTCGCTCTCGTCGGGGACGCGGTTGATCGCGCCGACCGCCTCGCCTTCGATCAGGATGATGCGCTTGTCGCCGGCGCGCACGTCGGAGAGATAGCGCTGCACGATCAGCGGCTCGCGGGTCATCTGCTCGAACATTTCGAGCAGGGAGGTCAGGTTGCGGTCGCCGTCGCGCAGGTGGAAGACGCCCGCGCCGCCATTGCCGTAGATCGGCTTGACGATGATGTCGCCAAATTCCTTCCGGAAATGGCGAATCTCGGCGATATCCTTGGTGATCATCGTCTCCGGCATCAGGTCGGCGAATTCGGTGACGAAGATCTTCTCCGGCGAATTGCGCACCCAGGCGGGATCGTTGACGACCAGCGTCTGCGGGTGAATGCGATCGAGGATATGGGTCGTCGTGATGTAGTTCATGTCGAAGGGCGGGTCCTGCCGCAGCAAGACGACATCCATCTCCGACAGATCGGTGCGCACCGCCTCACCGAGCGTGTAGTGATCGCCCTTGACGTCGCGGACCTGCATCGGCTCGACGCGGGCAGTCACCAGACCGTCGCGCTGGGTCAGCCGGTCGGGCGTGTAGTGGAACAGCTCGTGGCCGCGCGCTTGCGCCTCCAGGCACATGGCGAAGGTCGAATCGCCGGCAATCTGCACGGTTGAGATGTGGTCCATCTGGACGGCGACCTTGAGCGGCATGAACGTATTCCCGTTGGCTGGCGTGCGATAAGTGGCTGGTTCGGGGCGGAAAATCAATCAGGGGTGGATTGCCGGCACATGGACCGGCCAGCGCCGCGGCAGGATCGCCACCATGTCGAAGCGCAGCGACAGGCGGGCGTGATCCGGCTGGCGGCCGTGCCAGATGTCGGCGGCGGCCTCGA
The DNA here is from genome assembly GCF_019966575.1 of Oricola cellulosilytica. GTDB lineage: Bacteria > Pseudomonadota > Alphaproteobacteria > Rhizobiales > Rhizobiaceae > Oricola > Oricola cellulosilytica. Next base: position 753,124 of record NZ_JAINFK010000001.1, read on the forward strand.
TGCGGCGAAGCGCGGTCGGCGTGATCGCATCCATTGCCTCGATCAGCGTGCGCCGGGCCTTGACCTCGACGATGGCGACGAGATCGCCGCGCCGCGCGATCAGGTCGATCTCGCCGGCGGGCGTGCGGAACCGCGTCGCGATAATGCGAAAGCCCTTCAGGCGGAGCGCCCAGGCGGCAAGCGCCTCGCTGCGGTGGCCGAGCGCGTAAGCCGCGCGGCGCTTCCTGTCCGGCTTACGATCCATCGCCGTCCTTCAGTTCCAGAAGGCGGCGGTAGAGCTCGTTCTTCGGCAGACCGGTGGTCTCGGCGGCTTCGCGGGCGGCCTTCGACACCGGCATGGTCTCCAGCAGATCGGCGAGCAGGTTATCGAGCTTCTCCGGCGTCCATTCGGTCTCGCCGGAAGGCGCGGGCGCGACCAGGATGACGATCTCGCCCTTCACCGGGCCGGCCGCGAACTCGGCGCCGATGTCCTTCACAGCTCCCGTCCGGACGGTCTCGAAACGCTTGGTCAATTCGCGGGCGACGGTGACCGGGCGCTCCCCGCCCATCGTTTCGGCGATGGCGGCAAGGGTCGGGTTCAGCCGGACGGGCGCCTCGAAGAGGATAAGTGTGGAGGGAAGGCTTGCGAGTTCCGAAAGACGGGCGCGGCGCGCGGCGTCCTTCGCCGGCAAAAAGCCGATGAAGCGAAAATCATCGGAGGGCATTCCCGAGGCAGCCAGCGCGGCGAGAGGGGCGGATGCGCCCGGCAGCGGGATCACGCGATGGCCCGCCTCGCGCGCGGCCGTCACAAGGCGGAAGCCCGGATCGGATACGAGCGGCGTTCCGGCGTCCGACGCCAGCGCCACGGATTTTCCGGCGGCGAGCGCCTCCAGCAGACGCGCGCCGGCGACGTCGGCATTGTGCTCGTGATAGGCGACGGGCCTGCGGCGGATGTCGTAGCGCTCGAGCAGGCGGCGGGTGATGCGCGTGTCCTCGCAGGCCAGGATGTCGGCGGCGGCGAGGGTTTCGAGCGCGCGGATAGTGATGTCGCCGAGATTGCCGATCGGCGTAGCGACCACATACAGCGCCGGTTCGAGCGGCGGCGCGGTCAGCAGGTGACCGCCGACGAGGAAGGTCCGCTCGCCGCTCATGCCGCAAGCTCGGCGATCAGGGCGTTGAGGACCAGACGGCCGGACAGGGTCGCGCGGATGCGGCTGTTGGCGACCGGCTCGAGCAGCCCCTGTTCCTGAAGTTGGGCTATGCGGGAGGTATCGAGGGCGCGGCCGGTAAGCATTTCATGACGGGCCAGATCGACGCCCTCGACAAGCCGGAGACCCATCAGCAGCAACTCGTCTCCCTGCGCTCCGGCGCCGAGGGCCTCCTCCTCGACCACGCCGTGGCCGTGTTCGATGACCCGGGCCGCCCAGCTTTCCGGATGGCGTTCGGTTATGGTGACGCGCTTGCCGCCGTCGCCGACGAAGCGGCCATGGGCGCCCGGACCGATGCCGGCGTAATCGCCATAGCGCCAGTAGGTGAGGTTGTGGCGGGACTCGGAGCCGGGCACCGCGTGGTTGGAGACCTCGTAGGCCGGAAGCCCGATTTCGGCCGTCACCGCGTCGGTGAGTTCGAACAGGTCGGCGGCGCGGTCGGGGTCCGGCACCTCGAACTTGCCGGCGTCGTAAAGCGCCTTGAACGGCGTGCCGTCCTCGATGGTGAGCTGGTAGAGCGACATATGGTCGGCGGCATGTCGCGCAGCCTGACGCAACTCGGCTTCCCATTGCTCCGGCGTCTGGCCGGGGCGGGCGTAGATCAGGTCGAAGGACAGGCGCGGGAAGGTCTCGCGGGCAAGCGCGATGGCTTTCAGCGCTTCATCGGTGTCGTGCAGCCGCCCCAACCATTTCAGATCGGCGTCGTTGAGCGCCTGCACGCCGAGCGACAGGCGGTTGACGCCGGCGGCGCGGTATCCCCGGAATCGGCCGGCGTCAACCGAGGACGGATTGGCTTCCATGGTAATCTCGATACCATCAGGCAGGCCCCACAACCGGTCGACGGCCTCCAGCAGCGCCCCGACGGTCCCGGCTTGCATCAGCGAGGGCGTGCCGCCGCCGATGAAGACGCTGGTCACCTCGCGCGGACCGGTCCAGCCGCGCATCGTCTCCATCTCGCGCAGGAATGCCTCGACGAAACGGGACTGGTCGACCGGACGATGACGGACATGGGAGTTGAAGTCGCAGTAGGGGCACTTCGCCGCGCAGAACGGCCAGTGGATGTAAATGCCGAAACCCGGCGAGCCGTCGTCGCCGTTGAGCGGGCGCGGCGGGGCGCTGTCAATCGACGCCAAGGCACTCATGGGCAAATCTCTTGAAGGCGCGGGCGCGGTGCGACAGCGCCTCGGCGTCCCCGGGCTTCCACCCGTGTTTCTCCTCCGCCGTCATCTCGCCGAAGGTGATGTCGTAACCGTCGGGCCTGAAAACCGGGTCGTAGCCGAAGCCGAGCTTTCCGCGCGGGGGCCAGACCAATGTGCCTGCAACTTCGCCCCGAAAGAATTCGACGTGCTCGTCGGGCCATGCCATGCACAGAACCGAAACGAAACGCGCGCCGCGCTGTTCCGGCGTCGCGGCGCCCTTCCCGGCAAGCTTTTCCTCGACATTGCGCATCGCCATGGCGAAGTCCCGGCTGCCATCGGGCAGTTCCGCCCAGTCGGCGGTGTGCACACCCGGCGCGCCATCGAGCGCGTCGACGCAGATGCCGCTGTCGTCGGAGAGGGCAGGGAGACCGGTCGCCCGCGCCGCGGCGAGCGCCTTTGTCCTGGCATTTTCCTCGAAGGTCGTTCCCTCTTCCGCCGGCTCGGCAAGACCGAGTTCACCGGCCGATGTCACCTCGAAGCCGAACGGCCCGATGAGGTCGCGAATCTCGCGCAGTTTGCTGCCATTGTGGGTGGCGAGAACAAGCTTGCCCGGTTGAAGTTTGCGAATCATTCGAGGTCCCACAGTTTCGGTTCGGCGATCTCCAGGCTGTTGCCCGCCGGATCGCGGAAATAGATCGACCGGGCGCCGTTCGGCCAGCGGAAGTCGGCCTCTATGCCCACCCCCTCTTCCTCCAGATGCTGCCGCCAGGGCTCCATCTTGTCGGACTCAACCCGGAAACATGCATGGCCCGCCCCGCGCATTCCGTGCGCCGGGACCGGCAGGGCCGGATTGGATGGCGGGCGAACCGTCTCCGATGCGATGAACAGCAGCAAAATCCCGTCACCGCACCGGAAGAAAACGTGCCGCCCCTCCACCCGGACGATTTTCTCGAGTCCCAGCGTTCCGCCGTAGAAGCGTTCGGCGCTGTCGAGATCGCGCACATAGAGCGCGGTCTCCAGGATGCCGTCCGGGACAAGGGCCATCCGTCAGGCTCCGATCGCCTGCTTCTGCAGGTCGACGAGTTGCGCGATGGTATTGCGCGCATGTTCGAACAGCGCGTCGAACTGCTCGCGGCTGAACGGGGCGCCCTCGGCGGTTCCCTGAATCTCGACGATGCCGCCCTGGCCGGTCATGACGAAGTTGGCATCGGTCTCGGCGGCGGAATCCTCCGCGTAATCCAGATCGGTGACGGGGTTCCCGTCGAAGATGCCGCAGGACACCGCGGCGATGTGATCCTTCAGAATCCGCGTCTTCGACGCCATCTGGCGCTGGTGCATCCAGTCGAGGCAATCGTGCAGGGCGACCCAGCCGCCGGTGATTGCGGCCGTCCGGGTGCCGCCATCGGCCTGGATGACGTCGCAATCGATGGTGATCTGGCGCTCGCCGAGCGCTTCGAGATCGACGACCGCGCGCATCGAGCGGCCAATCAGGCGCTGGATTTCCAGCGTCCGGCCGCCCTGCTTGCCCGACGAGGCCTCGCGGCGCATCCGGTCGCCGGTCGAACGCGGCAGCATGCCGTACTCGGCTGTCACCCAGCCGCGCCCGCTGTTGCGCATCCATGGCGGCACGCGCTCTTCCAGACTGGCGGTGCACAGGACGTGCGTGTCGCCGAATTTGACCAGGCAGGAGCCTTCGGCGTGTTTGGAAACGCCGCGGTCGAAGCTGACGGTGCGCATCTGATCGGGCATTCGTCCTGAAGGACGTGGCATGGGAAACCTCTTGTCGCTTGAATGTCGCGCCCTTCTAGAGGAACGTCCCGGATATGCCTAGGGGACTCCGCCTCACTGATCAGGCTCGGATCCGATATTTGTTTGCGGCGAGCGCAATAATATATGAGTGGCATACCGGAGAACGACCGTGAACATGGCCAAGCCGACAGACCTCAATGCATCGCTGGACGAACGGTCGCGCGACATCTTCCGCCTGATCGTCGAGGGCTATCTCGACGAGGGCGAACCTCTCGGATCACGCACCTTGTCGAAGATGCTGCCCGTCTCGCTGTCGCCGGCCTCGGTGCGCAACGTCATGAGCGATCTCGAGGCGCTCGGCCTGATCTATTCGCCGCACGTGTCCGCAGGCCGGCTGCCGACCGAGCAGGGGCTGCGGTTCTTCGTCGACGCGTTCATGGATACGGGTGAAGTCGACGAGAACGAACGCAAACTGATCGAATCGCAGGTCAAGCGCGACAACGACTCACCGTCGCTCGACAAGCTTCTGACCGACGCCAGCCAGATGCTCTCCGGCCTTTCGCGCGGCGCGGGTCTGGTTCTGACCTCGAAGCGGGAAGGGGTGCTGAAACACATCGAGTTCATCCGGCTGGAAGAAGGCAAGGCGCTCGCCGTGCTCGTCTGGGGCAATGGCGATGTCGAAAACCGGGTCGTCGACATACCCGCCGGGACGACGACGGCGCAATTGTCGGAGGCGGCCAACTATCTCAATCATCACGCGCGCGACAAATCCCTCGGCGATGCGAAGCGCGTGATCGAGGAGCGCCGAGAGGCGCTGAAGACCGAGGTCGATACCGTGAGCGCCGACCTGATCGAACGCGGCCTGGCGTTCTGGTCGGGCAGTGAAGCCGGCCAGCCGGCCCAACTGATCGTACGCGGCCGGTCGAACCTGATCGAACGCGCGCAGGATCAGGAGCAGATCGACCGCCTGAAGCTTCTTTTCGACGAACTGGAGCGCAAGGACGAGATCATCCGCATGCTCGACCTGACGGAATCGGGATCGGGGGTGCGCATCTTCATCGGTTCGGAGAACCGGTTGTTTTCGCTTTCCGGATCGTCGCTTGTGGTCGCGCCCTATCGCGACGCCAACCGGCATGTCGTCGGGGCGATCGGCATCATCGGACCGACACGGCTTAACTATGCGCGCATCGTTCCGGTGGTCGACTATACCGCCCAACTGATCGGCAAGCTGATAGAGAAGAGCTAGGGCACCCTTGATTTTTGGAGCTCAAACCTCGATATCGCGGCAACAAAACTCCCGATCGAAACGGAAGACCCGAGATGGCTGACGACAAGAACGCGCCGGAAGAAAATGCGCGACCCAAGATCAATCCGAACGACCGCGAAGGTCTCAAGCGGGCCGCGGACGAACTCCTGAAGCAGGACCGCAAGGCCGGCCGGAAGTCGGCGTGGAGCGCCGAGACACCCGACGAGAGCGCCTACGAATATGACGATGTGGAGGGCGACGACGCCGAGACCATCGCCAACGAGATCACCGAGCTCCAGGCCGAAAACAACGACATGAAGGATCGCCTGCTGCGGCTCGCGGCCGACATGGAAAATCTTCGCCGGCGCACCGAGCGCGAGGTCAAGGACGCGCGCGCGTTCGCGATCTCGGGCTTTGCCCGTGACATGCTGGCGGTCGCCGACAATCTGCGCCGCGCGATCGAGGCGGTCACCGCCGAGCAGCGTGAAACCGCCGACGATACGCTGAAAAACCTGATCGAGGGTGTCGAACTCACCGAAAAATCCATGCATTCGGCGATGGAGCGGCACGGCGTTAAAAAGCTGGAGCCGGAGAACCAGAAGTTCGACCCGAACTTCCATCAGGCGATGTTCGAGGTGCCGAACCCGGAAGTTCCCAACAACACCGTGGTCCAGGTGGTGCAGGCAGGTTACCGGATCGGCGACCGGGTGCTGCGCCCGGCCATGGTCGGGGTCGCCAAGGGCGGGCCCAAGCAGAACGCCGAGACCGAACCTGGCGCGCCCAATCCGCAGGCTGAGAAGGACGCCTGACGGACGCTGTGTCCTCAGCCCCTGATCAGGCCGCCATCAATGGCGGCCTGGCGCAATGACACCTGCGGGCGCGGCCCGATCTGCTGGATGATGATCGCGGCGGCAAGCGAGCCGAGATTGGCGCAGTCCTCAAGGGAGCGCCCTGCGGTGTAGCCGTGCAGGAACCCTGCGGCGTAGAGATCGCCCGCGCCGGTCGTATCGACCAGGTCGTCGATCTCGTGTGCCGCGACACTCGCCGTCTCGCCCTTGCGCACGGCGATCGACCCCAGCTCCGAGCGTGTCACCACGCCGAGCGCGCAGTCCTCGCGGATCGCGGCGAGCGCTGTGTCGAAATCCGCCGTCTGATAAAGCGACTTCAGCTCGTCCTGATTGGCGAAGACGATATCGACGGTTCCCGAACGCATGAGGTCGAGAAACTCGTCGCGATAGCGATCCACACAGAACGGATCGGACAGCGTCATCGCCACTTCGCGGCCATGCGAGTGAGCGATTTCGGCGGACGCGCGAATCGCCTCCTTGGCGCGCGGCGGATCCCAGAGATAGCCCTCGAAATAGGTGACCTTCGAGGCGGCCACCTTGGCTTCCTCGACATCATCCGGGCCAAGCTCCACACACGCGCCGAGATAGGTGTTCATCGAACGCTCACCGTCCGGCGTGACGAAGATCATCGAGCGCGCGGTGGGCGGGTGACCGTTCAGCGGGCCGGTATCGAAGGCCACGCCCTGGGCGCGGATGTCGTGGCGGTAAATGCCTCCGAGATGATCCTGGCATACCTTGCCGAAGAACGCGGCGCTTCCGCCAAGGCTGGCGATGCCCGCGGCGGTGTTTCCGGCGCTGCCGCCGGAGGTTTCGATCGCCGGGCCCATGCGCTCGTAAAGAAGCTCGGCACGCTCGGCGTCGATCAGGTTCATCGCGCCCTTGATGATGCCGTTCTCGTGCAGAAAATCGTCTTCGGCGCGCGCGATGATGTCGACAATCGCGTTGCCGATACAAAGAACGTCAAATTCGGACATGAAACCCCCCGGGGATGCTGCTTCCGGGGGCGTTTAGCGGCTTGCACCGGGAATGAGAAGAGGCCGGCGCGATTTGCGGCATCTTGCCAACCGGCCTTTGCGTCGCCATGTGACGGGGATGATCTTCTCTTCTGCTTCCAAGGCCCTTCGCGCACTCGCCGATCCCGCCATGCGGGGCGTCCTGTGGAAAACCCTCGGGCTGACCATCCTGGCGCTGATCGCGCTGTGGTTCGCAATTGCCTCGGGCGTCACCGAGCTTGCGCTGCCATGGGTCAGCGACATGGTGGCCTTCAACTATTCGCTGCCCGAATGGACCGGATGGATCTCGCTTTTCACGGCGATTGCCGCCGGAATCGCTCTGGCTGCGGGCCTCGCCTTCCTCATCGGGCCGGCAAGCGCGCTGATCGCCGGCCTGTTTCTCGACGACGCAGCCGAACATCTGGAGAAGGCGGAGTACCCGTCGGATCCGCCGGGCAAGGCGCTGCCGATCGTCGAAGGCGTTTGGCTTTCGGTCAAATTCGCCGGCGTGGTCGTTCTCGGCAACCTGCTTGCGCTTGCCCTGCTGCTGGTGCCGGGGATCAACCTGATCGCCTTCTTCGTGGTCAACGGCTACCTGCTCGGCCGCGAATATTTCGAATTCGCCGCCAGACGGTTCGGGAGCGAGGAGACCGTTCGTGCGCTGCGCTCGAAATACTCGGGCACAATCTTCGGCGCCGGCCTTGTTCTGGCCGCCTTCCTGGCTGTTCCCGTCGTCAACCTGCTGACGCCGCTGTTCGGCGCGGCGATGATGGTGCATCTGCACAAAGCGATCGCCGCCAAAGAAGCGGCGCGCACACGACGGTCCGAGAGGGTCGCGGCCTGACCGAGTCGGCCATGACCTGCAACATCATTTAAACGAGGCCGCCTAAAGGAATAATCTCTCTGGCCCCCGGTTTAAAAGGGTTGCCATTCCAGTCGCCCATCCATCTGTCTGCATGCAGACCGGCGGCGGAGATGGCGGCTGCCACATCCTCCTTCGGTGAAAACCGGATTTGCGACGATGCCCGCCATGATCGGCCGGACCGGACCGCCGTATACAACGTCAGATATGTCACGATCTGATTATCGGGATTGAATGCAGCGTCAATCAACCGTTCGACCGGTCCCAGCACCGGATGGTCGATCACAGTGCGCGTTTGTTCCGGCGTCCAGTTGCGCCACTCCTCAAATTCCGGGTTCCGACTGTCGAAGACGAATGTACCTTCGGGCTCCAGATGAGCCGCAATCGTTTTGCACACTGACGCCTGATCCTCCGGCTCCAGGAGGCACTGAAATGCATGCCCCGTCATGACAATCAGATCGAACCGCTCCGCGAGTCGCACGCTGCGCGCATCCGCCTCGATCCACTGCACCCGATCGCTCCCTTGGCGACCTCTGGCCACATCAAGCATAGCCGCCGCCGGATCCACGCCGGTTGCCCGTCTGGTTCTGGAAAGCACGGTGGCAAGTTCGCCGGTCCCACACCCCAGATCGAGCACGGATGATGCGGTGCCCGCCAGTTTCAAGCAGAAGTCTTTATCCGAGTCCCAGCGATTGTCCTGGTCATAGAACTGAGCGAGTTCCGGGTCGCTGAAGAGCTTATCGGACATACCCAATCCCGGTCTTATTCAAATTCTGCACGCGCGAGGCAGGGCACATCACCCGATCATCTGCGCCGGCAATTCGACCAGCGGCGCGGGAATGTCGGTGGTCTTTTCCTTCGACTTGCAGATATCCGCGATCACGCACCGCTCGCATTCGGGCTTGCGCGCCTTGCAGACATAGCGGCCGTGCAGGATCAGCCAGTGATGGGCATGGTAGAGATATTCGCCGGGCACCACCCGCATCAGGATATCCTCGACCTCGTCCGGGGTTTTGCCCGGCGCCAGACCGATGCGGTTGCCGATCCTGAAGATATGGGTGTCGACAGCCATGGTCGGCACGCCGAAGGCCATGGACATGACGACATTGGCGGTCTTGCGGCCGACGCCCGGCAATGTCACCAGTTCCTCGCGGGTGCGCGGCACCTCGCCGCGAAAATCATCCACCAGCTTTTGCGACAGGGCGATCACGTTCTTGGCCTTGTTGCGCCACAGGCCGATCGTACGGATGTACTCCCCGACCTTCTCCTCGCCGAGCGCCAGCATCTTCTCCGGCGTGTCGGCGATCTCGAACAGCGCCTTCGTCGCCCTGTTGACCCCGGCATCGGTCGCCTGGGCCGACAGCGCCACGGCGACGACCAGCGTGAACGGGTTCACATGGGCGAGCTCGCCCCTCGGCTCAGGCCGCTGGATCGAAAAACGCCGGAAGATCTCGTGGATCTCGGCGCGGCTGTAACGGGTGCGCGGAAGCGACTTGCGGCGGGATTTCGATTTCGGGGGAGTGGCTGCGCTTTCGGACTTTGGCTTTTGCATCCCTCCCCTATATTCTGTGCCCATGAGCGAAACAACGCAAACGGCACGGGGTGAAGAGCGCCCTGTCTTCTCGGCGCTGCTAACGCCGCATCGCTCGCTTTCCAGGAACGGCTTCGTCCTCCTGATGATCTTGAGCTGCGGCGTTCTCTTCGTTCAGGGATTTTTCTTTTTCATCACCGGCGCATGGCCCGTGGCGACGTTTCTGGGACTCGATCTGGTTGCGCTCTTTCTCGCCTTCCAACTGAACTACCGCGCCGCCCGGGCCCGCGAGGAGGTGCGGGTTTCTCGCACCGAGCTGCTGATTCGCAAGGTGACGCCCGGCGGACGGGCAACCGACCATCTCTACAATCCGTTCTGGGCGCGGTTCCAGGTGGACCGGCACCGGGAAATCGGGATCACGGGGATGCAGGTGACCGGTGAGGGCAGATCGACCAGCGTCGGGCATTTCCTCAATCCAGACGATCGCGAAAGTTTCGCGACGGCGTTTTCGCACGCGCTGGCGACGGCGCGGCGCTAGACCAGCAAGATTCGGGTGGCGCGCGCCACCCGACCATGGTCAATTCTCCTTTCAGAGGACACCGTCATGACCATCGCAACGCAGCCGCACACCATCCTTCTCGATGAAGCCAAGCCCGGCCATGAATATGACGTCGTGCGCCGGGTGATCGAGGACATCAGCGAGAACTACCGCGATCAGCCGTCGCTCGAGGAACTTGCGGCCAATGCCGGCATGTCGCCGACCGCGCTGCAAAAACTGTTCACGCGCTGGGCCGGGCTGTCGCCGAAGGGATTCTTGCAGGCGGTGACGCTCGATCACGCGCGGCGGCTGCTCGCCAGCGACCTGCCGCTGCTCGAGACGGCCTACGAGGTCGGGTATTCCGGTCCCGGGCGGCTGCACGATCTGTTCGTCACGCACGAGGCGATGTCGCCCGGCGAGTTCAAGGCGCGCGGCGGCGGCCTTTCCATGCGATACGGGTTCCATATCTGCCCGTTCGGGCTGGCGCTTGTGATGGTCACCGATCGCGGGCTGGCGGGTCTGGCGTTCTGCGACCCCGGCTCGGAGCGCGAGGCGCTGGCCGACATGCAAGGCCGCTGGCCGAACGCGCATCATTTCGAGGACATGGGCGCGACGGCGCCATACGCGGCGCGGATCTTCGACCCCGCGAACTGGCGCTCCGACCAGCCGCTTCGCGTCGTGCTGATCGGAACCGATTTCCAGGTCAGCGTCTGGAACGCGCTTCTGAAGATTCCGATGGGGAAGGCCGTTGCCTATTCCGACATCGCATCGGACATCGGCAGGCCGAAGGCCTCGCGCGCCGTTGGCGCGGCGGTCGGCGCCAACCCGGTCTCCTTCGTGGTGCCGTGCCACCGGGCGGTGGGAAAATCCGGCGCACTGACCGGCTATCACTGGGGCCTGACGCGCAAGCGCGCCATTCTCGGCTGGGAAGCCGGGCAGCTGGCGACGCGCTGATACTCCGCTACCTCGCACATCATGAGCACTTCGAACGCAAGCGCGAAGCCGCCAGGCTGATCGGCTCCAATGCGACATCCGCCCAATCAGCGATCTCCATCAGCGGGGTGCCGCGAACCAGAACCCAGCCTGAAGTGGAAGAGCGGCAGCACCCTTCCGCTTGTCCCTGATCGTTCCTTTCCCACCTGTACCGCCCCCATGCGCTCGTAAAAGCGGCCGGCATTCGGATCGGCGAGAATGGTCAGTCGTTTTCCGCCACGTGTCCGCGCAAGTTCGGCCAGCGCCTGAAACAGCAGCCGGCCGACGCCCTTGCCCATGAAGGGCGGATCGACGAAAAAGACCGAAACGTCGAATTCGCCGCCACCTTCGTCGGTGATCCCCGCGACCCCGGCCAGCAGCCGTTCGCTCTCGGCGACAAGGATCAGCCCGGCTTCGATCCATTCGGGCCGGACGGTCAAATCCGGCATTGCTCTTGCGATGAAATCCGCATCATAGCCCCAATGGACCTTCGAACGCACGCAGAGCGCCGTCAGCGCATCACCTTCGTCCCGTCGGGCCGGACGGATAATCACCTCAGCCAGAACAAACCTTCAGTGCGCGCCGGACATGTCGCCGAGGACTTCCTTGGATGCGACGGTGGAGTCCGGGTTGAGCTTGTAGACCATCGGCACGCCGGTCGCGAGGTTGAGGCCGGTCACCTCCTGCGTGCTCAGCCGGTCCAGGATCATGACCATGGCGCGCAGCGAATTGCCGTGCGCGGCGACGAGAACCTTCTGGCCGCGAAGAACGCGCGGCAGGATGTCGGTCATGTAATAGGGCCAGACCCGGGCGCCGGTGTCCTTCAGGCTCTCGCCATCGTCGCCGGGCGGCGGCACATCGTAGGAGCGGCGCCAGATGTGGACCTGCTCCTCGCCCCATTTGGCGCGGGCGTCATCCTTGTTGAGGCCGGCCAGATCGCCATAGTTGCGCTCGTTCAGCGCCTGGTCGTGTATGGTCTCGAGATCGGACTGGCCGATGCCGTCGAGAATGATCTGGCAGGTCTTCTCGGCGCGCACCAGCACCGAGGTAAACGCGATATCGAATTTGATGCCGTAGTCCTTCAGCGCTTTCGCGCCGGTTTCGGCCTCCTCAATGCCGAGCTCGGTAAGATCCGGATCCTTCCAGCCGGTGAACAGGTTCTTCTTGTTCCATTCGCTTTGTCCGTGGCGGACCAGAACCATGGTTCCTGACATGAAAAGCTCCCTGCGTTGTTGGGTCTATGGCGTGGTTTCGAGACCAAGCACGTGGCGCATCGAATAGAGGCCGGGTTGGCGGCCATGCGCCCACAGCGCGGCTTTCACCGCACCCCGGGCGAAGATCATCCGATCCTCGGCGTGGTGCGCCAGAGTGACCCGCTCGCCCGGTCCCGCCATGATGACGGAGTGGTCGCCCACGACCGATCCGCCCCGCAACGTGGCGAATCCGATCGCCGAGGGATCGCGCGGGCCGGTATGGCCGTCGCGCACACGCACCGATTTTTCCTCGAGCGGGACCGACCGCCCCCTGGCAGCGGCCTCGCCCAGAAGCAGGGCCGTGCCGGATGGCGCGTCGACCTTGTGGCGGTGGTGCATTTCAAGCACCTCGATGTCCCAGTCGGCGGCATCGAGCGCGCGGGCCGCCTGTTCGACGAGTTCGGCGAGCAAGATGACGCCCATGCTCATGTTGCCGGATTTGACGATCGCGGTCTTCTGCGCGGCCTCGCCGATCGCCGCCTCGTCGTCGGCCGACAGACCGGTCGTGCCGATCACATGCACAATCCCGTTCGCAGCCGTGTATTCGGCGACCGCCAGCGTTGCGGACGGCGCGGTAAAGTCGAGCACGGCTTCGGCATTCGCGAAGGCCGCATCCATGGCGTCGGTCACCTTGACGCCGCTTTCCTCCAGACCAGCGAGAATGCCGCAATCGGCTCCGATCTGCGGCGAGCCTTCGCGTTCAAGCGCTCCCGACAACTCCGCATCGGCGCTTTCGCCGATCGCCCGGATGAGATTTCTGCCCATCCGGCCGCCCGCGCCCATGACGGCGATCCGTGTTCTTGCCATCGTCTCTACCCCACTTCCCTAATCGCCGCCTTCGCGTCGTCCGGCCCGTCCAGCAGATCGGGAGCCGTTTGGCCTTGCAGCGCATAGAAACGGGCATAGATTCCGTCCGGCCTGGAGACAAGCTCGCGATGAGTTCCCTCCTCGACCACGCGGCCCGCATCCATGACGATAATCTTGTCGGCGCTGACGACCGTCGACAGGCGGTGGGCGATGACGATCGTCGTGCGGTCCCGCATGATCTTGTCGAGGGCATCCTGGACGAGCTTTTCGGAATCGTTGTCAAGCGCCGATGTCGCCTCGTCCAACAGCAGGATCGGCGCGTTGCGCACGATGGCGCGGGCGATCGACAATCGCTGGCGCTGACCGCCGGAAAGGGTCACGCCGTTCTCGCCAACCGGCGTGTCATATCCCAGCGCCTGCTCGCGGATGAAACCGTCGGCATTGGCAAGCGCCGCCGCCTCCTCGATCTCGGCATCCGTCGCATCGGGGCGTCCGTAGCGGATGTTGTCGCGGATCGTCCCCTCGAAGAGGTAGGGCTGCTGCGATACATAGGCGATCGAGCCGCGCAGCGATGCCTTGGTGACTCCTCGAATGTCCTGGCCATCGATGGCGATGACGCCGCTGTCCGGATCGTAGAAGCGCTGGACCAGCCCGATGACGGTCGACTTTCCGGCGCCGGATACGCCGACGATGGCCGTTGTCTTGCCGGCCTCGGCGACGAGCGACAGGCGTGTGAGCACGGGCGCTCCGTCATCGTAGGAAAAATCGACCTTGTCGAAGACGATCTGCCCGCGATCGACGTGCAGATCAGAGGCGTCCGGCGCGTCGCGCTGTCTTGGCTCCAGATCGAGCAGCTCGTAGATCATGCGCGCATTGACCATGGCGCGTTCGAGATTGACCTGCAGCCGGGCGAGCCGCTTGGCCGGCTCGTAGGCGAGCATCAGAGCGGTGATGAAGGCAAACATCGCGCCCGGGGGCTGGTCGGCGGTGATCGCGCGGAACCCGCCATATCCGATGACCGAGGCGATCGCCAGACCGGCGAGGATTTCCGAAAGCGGCGTCACCCTTTCCGAAACACTGGCCAGTTTGTCGGCGCGTTCGCGGGCCCGCTCGATCATGTCGCCAATGCGCGCCCTGAGCTGGTCTTCCATTGTGAACGCCTTGACGACGGTGATGCCCTGCGACACCTCCTGCATCGTCCCGATCACGCTGGCGTTCAGAGTGACCGTTTCGCGCACCACGCCCCGCACGCGGCGCGACACATAGGTGACCGCCAGAATCAGCGGAGGCGCGACAAGGAAGGCGATCAGCGACAGGAACCAGTCCTGGGTGACCATCACGAACAGAAGTCCGACGAGGGCGACGAAATCTCGCGCGATCGACGTCATTGTAATCGACAACACGTCGCGCACGCCGGTCACGTTCTGATTGATGCGCGCGGCAAGCTGCCCGGAACGCTCGTCGGCGAAGAAGTTCACGCCCAGCGACAGAAGCTTGTTGAAGACCCTCTTCTGGTATCTCGCGACGATGTCGTTGCCGATCCGGGCCAGCATGATCGCCTGCAGGTAGCTGGCAATGCCGCGGATGAGAAAGGCCATGAATACGGCAATACAGATCAGGACGATTAGGTCGGAGCGCTGACGGTAGAATATCTCGTCTATCACGTCGCGCATGATCCATGCGGCAAACGCCGTCGTCACCGCGACGAGAACGAGGCAGACGATCGCGATCGCATAGGTGCCAAGATACTCGCGGCCGTTCTCGGATACGATCCTCTTCAGCACCGCGTAAACGGAGCTGGCCGTCAGCGTGGGTTTTCCTCGAATTCCGTCCAACGGTCTTTCCGCAACAGGTCCGCTTCGCAAGGGCTATTACCGGTCGTCGAACAGACGGGCAAGCGGGGTCAATCGGCGCGCCACCAGCGTCCTTCCACATCGACGCCAAACCGCGAGGGCGTGCGTGCATAGGCCGCGAGCCCCTCGAGGGGCGCCTGATCGTGCAGGATCACATAGACCGGAACCTGCTCCAGGAGATTGCGATGCGGCTCCTTGTTGTCAAAGGCTGCGCGAAAGCGCTTCTCGTCGAGCATGGGCAGGATCTTGTGGGTGATGCCGCCGGTCAGGTAGATGCCGCCGCGCGCCATGAAGATCAGGGCGAGATCACCCGATATCCGCGCCAGATATTCGAGGAAGAGATCTGCGGTCTCGACGGCAACCGGGTCGCTTCCGTCGAGTGCGGCGGCGGTGATCTCCTCGGGTTTCGAAAGGGCCGGCGATTTCGCGTCCGCCTTCGCGACCGCGCGATAGAGATTGACCAGTCCGCGTCCGCAAAGAATCTGCTCGCCGGAGACCCGGCCGCCGATCGTCTCGAGATGCGGGAAGACCTGGTAATCGCGCTCGGTGCGGGGACCGATATCGACATGGCCACCCTCCCCCGGAACGGGTATCCAGGTATTGGCGCCGTGCACGATACCGGCGACCCCAAGCCCTGTTCCGGGCCCGATCACCACCCGGTTCGAGCTTTCTATTTTCTCACCGCCGCCAACCGGCTTGAGAAACTCCCCGTCTAGCGCCACGACCGCCAGAGCCTGTGCCTCGTAATCGTTGAGCACGATCACATCTCCAAAACCCTGAGTCTCAATGAGCTGTTTCGGCCGCACGATCCAGTCGCAATTCGTCAGGTCTATCTCGTCGCCGTCGGTCGGCCCGGCCACCGCCAGAACGGCGGTCCTCGGCTGGATCGAGGTCTTGTCGAGGACGACCGACTGGATGGCTTCATCGAGCGTCGGGTAGTCCGCCGTCTTGATGGAGGGGAACCGCTTGGCCTCGGCATAGGAATCCGTGACGATCGCAAAGCGGGCATTGGTTCCGCCAATATCGGCGATCAGGATCGGAAAATGGAGGACTTTTGCCGTCCCTGAAGATACGTTAGCCATCGGCCGTTCCTTTTTCCCTGTCTCGCAAGAACGCCAGCAGCGCTTCAGCCGACTTGCGGTTTAACGCGAGTGCGATGTCGTACACAATGGCGAGACGCATGAGCGCCTTTACGTCGACGTCGTGCGGCATCGGCGTAAGCGGATCCACGAAAAATACGACCGCTTCGATGTCGCCCTCGGCAATCATTGCGCCTATCTGCTGGTCCCCGCCCAGAGGCCCGCTCTTGAGGCGCCGCAGCGTCAGTTGCGGACACGCTTCAACCAGCCGGCCCCCCGTTGTGCCTGTTGCGACCAGCTCATACCTGCCGAGTTCGGCGGCATGCCGGCGCACGAAGTCAACGAGATTATCCTTCTTCTGGTCATGGGCGACCAGCGCGATGCGCCGTTTTCCGCTCATTCCGACATTGCCCCGCATCGATGTAATTAAATCGTTTGAACCGCATAAGGCAAATGGTGCGCGGATAAAAGTCCGAATCGGGAATGCAGTTCAGTCCGGGCGAGGGGACGGCACCGGAATGATTACCGGCAAGCGCGAATCTGTCGCCGGGACAGCCGCAACAGGTATGGCCGATGCCCGCGCCAGGTCCGGCTTGTAGCCGGTATCGTAGGTGACGAGAGATTCGTCGGCAGGAGCCGCACCGCGCAGTACGGCCGAGCAGGCCTTCGGCAACTGAGCGAGCGTAATCTCGCGTTTCTTGGGCGGCTTTGCTCCCGGCTCCGGCTTTTTCGGAGCCCAGGGTTCCGAAGTGAACCACCAGTCGAGCGAGCCATCGCAGCCATTGCCGGGCGGCGTAGTATTCTGCGGGCGGCAATTCGCCGAATCGGAGGGACAACGGATGCGCACGTGAAAGTGATAGTGGTGCCCGTAATAGGGTCGTATCTTTCGCATCCAGGAATCATTGGCGCGGGATGCGCCGTACCGGTCGCACATCGCTTTCTTGATGCCGGGGTGGACGAAGATGCGCTCCACCTCGTCATAGGAGGCGGCGCGGGCGATCAGCCGGCCATGCGCCGGACTCCATATCTCCGGGTCGACGTGGAGGGAGTTGGCCTTGAGCATCGATACGGCGCTGACATTGGCGCGTTCGCTGACCGTCAGGCGGCGATCCGGCATCTTTGTCAGCCAGATGTCTGCATCGAGCCCGACCTGGTGCGAGGCGTGGCCCGACAACATCGGCCCGCCTCGCGGCTGCGAGATATCGCCGACCAGCAGACCCGGCCACCCGTCCTGAACGGCTTCGCGGGAGAGTTTCTGAAGCAGCGCGATCATATCCGGATGGCCCCAGCGGCGGTTGCGCTCCAAACGCATGGCCTGCCAGGTCGGCCCGTCAACGGGCATGGCGACCGCGCCCGCCACGCATCCCTTGGAGTAGAAGCCGTGGGCCGCGGGTGCGCTCACGGTCGGCAGGGGCGTGCGGCCGAACAGCTCCTTCGCCGCCGTCTGGGCCCGGGCTCCATGGGCCGAGACCGCAACGAGCGCGGCCCCCAGGACAAACATGCGGAGCCGCTTGTGGCCGGCCGACGGTCTGAAAGTCATTCTCATGCTCATCAAAGGGCCTCAGGTCATGTCCGTCAGAGCGTAAACCGGTTCGCCGCCCACTCAAAGAGGCCGGTTACCGGCGGACGCGGTAAACGGGCATCGGTGTGTTCCAGGTGCCGGGAACAGGTTCGAGCCAGGCGAGGTTCCGTTCATCCCGCAATCGCGCCTGAAAGCCGTCAGGAGAGGCATTGATGAACTCGAACCCGTCGGCAGCGTTCAAACAATCGGCGACATGGGTGACGCCGTGCCGCTCAAGGAGGGTCCGTGCTTCCTCCGGCGGCGCCAGCATCACTTGGATCAGCAGGAGATTTCCGCCGGTGTTGCGATGATAGGGCCCGGCAATAGCGCGATGGGGCGTGTAAAGGAGCAGGCTTGCACCGATGTCCGTCGCGCCGAGGACCACCCCGGCCGGCTCCTCCTGGAGTGTTTCATAGAGATCGGCGGTGTAGCAATAATCACGTGGAGACACGCTGGCGGCCTGCTGCTGCAGCGGGGGAGTGCCGGAAAACAGGGCCGCAGCATATGCTGCGCCCATCCACCAAACCAGATTGACGGATAGCAACCAGGCGCCGGCCAACGCCAGCGTTTGGGTCCTGGACCGTCTCGCCGGCATGCCGCTCCGGATATCCGCGATCCAGAAGCCAAGCGGTAGAATTGCGAAGGCCGTGGCGAAAACGAAGCCGCGCTGCTGCCATGCCGTCACGGCTATCCCCATCGCCAGGAAGGCGAGAAATACCGCCAGCGGACGGCGATCGCGCCCGGCTTTCCGGAGCGAAAAAAGCGTCACGACAACCGCGCAGACGGCGAGAGCGAAAAGCCCGGGAAGCGCGAACGGATCGGTCATCCAGAGTTTGCCGATTGAGCGCGTTTCAACAACGCCCTCCAGCCAGAACTCGTGCAGGCGCGGATCAAGCGAAGCGAGTGGATTTTCGAGACATTGGGGGAATGCGGCGGTGACGACCGCAAGCATCACCGCGCCGACGGCCAGAACGGCAAGTCCGCGCCAGAGCCCACCGCGCCGGATATATGTGGCGGCCGCCAACCCGGCACCGCCCAGCGTCGCTGCAACGAGATGAAACGCCGAAAAGGCGTCGCAGGTGTCATTTCGCCAGTTCCCGGGGCCAACGGTGGCCAGAAACACGGCGACGGTTGTCACCGCCAGCGACAGGCCGAATGCCCGCGCCTCGTCCTTGCCGGTGGAGCCGATGGTAAATCCTGTCGCCGCCAAGGCCCCGGCCAGCGCGACATAGGGCAAGGCCTCCATGCCTATCGCCAGCATCAGGACCGCCGTGGCCCCGGCGGCGGCGTTCGCCGCGACGGGCCGGCTGCCGGGCAACAGCAGCGCCAGCAACCATAGTGCGAGGGCGATCTGAATGTTGTGATGGTCCAACGCGCCGGACGCGAAGGCGCCCGTGGTCCACAGCGCGAACGCGCCGACGACAGCGACCGGAAGGAGTGCCGCGCGCCGGCCGGTCCGGACGCAGGCCGTTACAAGCGCAAGCATGGCGAGAAAAAAGGTCAGCGCCGGCCAGAGGATACGCGCCACCGCTTCCGCCTTTTCCAACGAGCCCGTGACCGCGGCTGCAGCTCGGACAATACCCGCTATCGGCGCATCGACGAGGCGCGACCAATGCATCGCCGTCCCCTCGGCAAGTCCCAGACGATACTGGGTCAGGTCGTACCAGGGCTGACCGCCGAGCAGATCGCGCACCTGCACGAGCCGCATCAGATCGTCGGAATTCGGGATACCGACATCAGCGGCGCGCAGGCCGACCGCAACGACAAAGAGCGTACCGCATGAGGCCAGCAGCGCCGGCTCGAACCAGCCTGCGCGGTCTCCTTCGCCGGCGCGCGACGGCGCGTGGGAAGACCGATCATCGGAAATCAGCGTCATCAGATACGATCCGCACCGAGAAAACGCGTTATACGTAAACTTAACCGGATCAAGAAAAGGTAAAGCAAACCGCTCGGGGACAATCCATGCCGGAATACGCGCCTTTCGAAACCCTCGATATCGCAGTCATTCTGCCGTGCTACAACGAGGCGCCCACGATCGGCGACGTGGTTCGGGGTTTCGGCGACGCGCTGCCCTCCGCGCGCATATACGTGTTCGACAACAACTCGTCCGACCACACGGCCATCGAGGCGCGCCGGGCAGGCGCGACCGTCGTGCAGGAACGCCGCCAGGGCAAGGGCCATGTCGTCCGCCGGATGTTCTCCGACATCGAGGCCGATCTTTACATCATGGCCGATGGCGACGGCACCTATTCCCCCGAGGACGCGCCGCAGCTCGTCGCGACGCTGCTGAGCGAGCGCGTCGACATGGTGGTCGGCGTACGCTCCGGAGTGCGCGAAGACGCAGGGCGCAGCGGCCACGCGTTCGGGAACCGCGCGTTCAACCGCCTTTACCGGTACATGTTCGGTACCGATTTCTCCGACATCCTGTCCGGCTACCGCGTGTTCACGCGGCGCTTCGTCAAGAGCTTCCCGGCAATCTCGTCCGGGTTCGAAATCGAGACGGAGATGTCGGTCCATGCCAGCCAGATGAAGCTTCCGGTGGCAGAGGTCGCGCTCGACTATGGGCGCCGCCCCGCGGGGTCGTCGTCGAAGCTGTCGACGGTGCGCGACGGCGTGCGCATCCTGTTCATGTTCGTGCGGATGATGAAGGAGACGCAGCCACTGCGCTTTTTCTCGTTGATCGCCGGGCTCCTGTTTGCGGCCAGCGTCTTCTTCATGATCCCGCCCGTCCTGGAGTATTTGACGACGGGTATTGTCAGCCGCGTGCCGACATGGATCGGCGCCGTCGGACTTCTGCTCCTCGCGACGCTGATGATGGTGACCGGCCTCATCCTCGATTCGGTCGCCGCCGGGCGCGTGGAACAAATGCGCATGGCTTATCTCAACCAGCCGGCACGCCGCGGCGAGATGCGAGCCGGCTCCCGTGAAAGGACACGGCGGACGGACAGGCCAGCGGCCACCCGCAAGGACGCGGAGGACAAAGCAAGTCGCGTCAAGGGAAGACGCGTCAAGGCCGGCGGTTCGTGAAGATGGCATTTGTCTTGCCGAAGCGCCTCATGCGGCGATTTTTCGGGTTTGCCGTCGCGGGCGGGACCGGTTTCGTGGTCGACGCGTCGGTGCTGACCGGCCTGATGGCGTTCACGCCGCTCGGCCCTTTCAGCGCGCGGATATTCGCCATCGGCGCGGCCATGTTCGCGACATGGATGATCAACCGCACGATGACGTTCGGCAAGAGCGACCGCCACGTCGTCAGGGAAGGCGCGCGCTACGGCGCCGTTGCGATCACGGGAGCCGTGCTGAATTATGCGATCTATTCCGGGCTGTTGCTGGCCGCACCGAACCTGTTCACGCCGCTTGGCGCGCTGGTTATCGCCGTCGCTTTCGTGACCGTCTTTTCCTATGTCGGCTATTCACGCTTCGTGTTTTCGCGCGGCTAGGACCGTTCAGATGCTCTCCCACCCGCCGCTCTTGCCGGCGCGATAGATCGCATCGATAACCCTCTGGTTCTTCACCGAGGATTCAAGCGTCATCACCTCGCCCTCGCCGCTGGCGGCGCGGACGAACGCCTCGACCTGCAGCCGGTACTGCCTGACGCCGGTGAAGCGGAAGATTTCGGTCCTGCCGTGCGGAGCATCGTGCAGGCGCACCTCGTCACCCTCATAGAGGTTCGAATTCCAGGGGGTCGACATTTCGATGAAACCCTTGTCGCCGTGAAAGGCGATGGTCTGCCGGTTGGCGAGCTGGGTGGAGATGTAGAACGTCAATTCGAACCCGCCGAAATCGGCGCGAACGCTGGCGTAACGGTCAATCCCGAAATCCGGATCGTAATCGACGGTTGCCTGAAGGCGGACCGGCTCCATGCCGGTCGCGAAGCGGGTCGTCACGGTCGGATAGACGCCAATGTCGGGAATAACCCCGCCGCCGAGCTCCGGCCTGTTGCGCATGTTCGCGGGGTCGACGTTGAAATAGGTGAATGCGCCGTCGACCTGGCGCAGCGTTCCAATGGCGCCATCGGCGATCAGGTCGCGCACCTTGTGGAGTTGCGGGTGATAGATGACCATGAAGGCCTCTGACACGGTGACGCCGTTGCGGTCGCGTGCTGCGATGACGTCATCGATCTGCCCCGCGTCCAGCGCGAGAGGCTTTTCAACGAGCACATGTTTTCCCGCGTCGGCTGACTTGATCGCCCACTCGACGTGAAGATCGGTGGTCAGCGGTATGTAGACGCCGTCCACCGTATCGGAGGCGAGCATCGCCTCGTAGGACCCGAATGCGTGCGGCGCGCCGAAGCGGCTGGCAACCTCATCCGCGCGGCTCCCATCGCGGCTGGCGACGGCGGAGAGTACGCCATTGGCGCTCTCGCAGATCGCCGGAATGACCTGCTCGCGGCCGATCTTCGCCGTCGAAAGAACTCCCCACCTGAACATATCCATTCCTTTCCGGTTGGTTGACGGATTGCCTTAACCGCCGGTGACCAGGCGCGTTCAAATGCGAACGCGCATCCCAAATCTATCTCAAAACCTCTGCCGCACACTTCTGTCACCTGTTGAGGGGCAGGCGGACATGAAGACATTTGCAACGATCTTCCTGACGATGAATACGCTTTTGGGGGCGTTTTCAACAGCGGCGCAGGCCGGGGATGCAAGACAAATCGCCCTGCACGTCAACTACATTGCGGCGCGGGCCTTCAGCGGATCCCTGGCGGTTCCGCCGGTCCCCAGGATCGGCGATAACCCGATCGAGCGGATCTGCATGACCGCCGCGCTCTATCACGAAGCGCGCGGGGAACCGCTGACCGGGCAACTGGCCGTGGCGCGGGTGATCCTGAACAGGGCGCGCAGCAGCGCCTATCCCGACAGCGTCTGCGGCGTGGTCTATCAGAACGCCCACTGGAAGAACCGCTGCCAGTTCTCGTTTGCCTGCGACGGACGCTCGGATTATCCCCGCAACGCGCGGTCCTTCAGAGCGCTGGACGCACTCTCGTCCGCAATCTTCGACAGCCGGCTCACCGACCGGCTGGTCGCATCCGATCCGCGCGAGATCAAGGCCGGCAATTTCGACCAGATCACGCATTACCACACGACCGCCGTCAGCCCGTCATGGGGCCGGAAAATCGGGCGGATCGGCCAGATCGGGGCGCATATCTTCTACCGCAGCGAACGCGTGGCGCGGAGCCTCTAACCCCGGAGCACGCCGCCCGCGGATTTGGCGACATTCTCGACGATTTTCGCCGACAATGCTTCGAGGTCCTCGTCCGTCAGCGTCCGCTCGACCGGCTGGATCGAAACTTCCAGGGCGATAGACTTCTTGCCTTCGCCCAGTGACGCGCCCTCGAACCGGTCGAAGATGTTGACGTTCGTGATCAGTTTCTTGTCGGCGCCGCTGACGGCGCGCAGGAGCGTTGCCGCCGGGACATCCCTGTCGACGACGAAGGCGTAATCGCGGCGCACCATCTGATAGGGCGAAATCTCGAGGCGCGGCCTGGTGCGCGTCGCCTTCCTCTTCGGCTCCGGTATGGCGTCCAGATAGACCTCGAAACCGGACAGCGCGCCCGACACGTCGAGTTTTTCGAGCGTTCGGGGATGGAACTCCCCGAACGTGCCGAGCACGACTTTCGGGCCCAGCTTGATCACGCCCGAGCGGCCGGGATGATACCAGCCGGGCGCGCTCGCCTCGATCTGCAGGTTCGCGACCGGCGCACCGCAGGCCTCCAGCACGGCGAGGGCGTCGGCCTTGGCGTCGAACACGCCGACCGCCTCAGCATTGCCGCTCCAGTGGCGGCCGGTTCCGCTCATCCGCGCCGTGCCCCGCCTGACGCCCGCCGCCACGCGGCGCTGACCCTCCGGCGTGTCATTCTCGTAGACCGCGGCAACCTCGAACAGGGCGACATCGCCGATGCCGCGGTCGGCATTGCGCTGTGCCGCCACCAGAAGGCCGGGCAGGGCGGAGGGCCGCATGTCGCTCATGTCGGCGGCGATCGGATTGGCCACCTTCAATGCCGGCGACCCGCCGCCGAACAGTTCGGCGTGCCCGGCCGGGATGAACGACCAGGAGACCGATTCCATCATGGCGCGCACGGCCAGCGCGCGCTTGGCGGCGCGGGTGCGGATCTGCAGCGTCGTCAGGATCTTGCCGTTGACGGCATTGTGGCTGGCGAGCGGCTGCGGATCGATATTGTCCTCGCCGTGAATGCGCATGACCTCCTCGACGAGATCGGCCTTGCCCTCGATGTCCGGTCGCCATGACGGAACCGCGACATCGGCGCGCTCGCCCTTCGCCGAAACCTCAAATCCGAGCCGGGTCAGGATGCCGGCCGACTCGTCCTTGTCGATGTCGACACTGGTCAGGCGCTTTACTTCGGAGAACGGGAAATCGACGATTTTCGGGACGTAGCCGTCAAAACCCACGATTTCCGGCTCGCTTGGGCTCCCGCCGCAGATGTCGAGAACCAGTTGCGTGGCCAGTTCCATCCCGCCGACCATGAATTCCGGATCAACACCGCGCTCGAAGCGGTAGCGCGCATCGGTGATGATGCCGAGGTCGCGGCCGGTCCGGGCGATGTTCATCGGGTTCCACAACGCCGATTCGATCAGCACGTCGGTTGTGTTTTCGTCGCAGCCCGAATGTTCGCCGCCCATGATCCCGGCAATCGACTCGACGCCGTTATTGTCGGCGATCACGCACATCTCCGGCGTCAGAGTGTATTCGCGCTCGTCCAGCGCCAGCACCGTCTCGCCTTCTCTTGCCCGGCGAACGACCAGATTGCCGGCGACCTTGGCGGCGTCGAAGACGTGCAGGGGACGGCCACGGTCGAACGTGACGTAATTGGTGATGTCGACCAGTGCGTTGATTGGCCGGAGTCCGATGGCGATCAGGCGCTGCTGCATCCATTTCGGCGACGAAGCATTGTTTACGCCGCTCACCAGACGCAGCGCAAACCCCGGACAGAGTTCCGGCGCCTCGATGGTCACCTTCACCGGGCATTCGCCGTTTCCGTTAGCCGGAGTCACATCCGGCGTCTTCAGCCTGCCGAGACCCGCCGCGGCGAGATCGCGCGCGATGCCCGAGACGCCGGTGCAATCCGGACGGTTCGGGGTGAGGTTGATCTCGATGACCGGATCGTCAAGACCGGCATAACTCGCGAAGGACGAACCCACGGGGGCGTCTTCCGGCAAATCGATGATGCCGGTGTGGGCGTCGGACATCTGCAATTCGCGTTCGGAACACATCATGCCGTGCGATTCGACGCCGCGGATCTTGCCGACCGAAAGGGTGACATCGATGCCCGGCACGTAGTCTCCCGGAGCGGCGAATGCGCCGACGAGCCCGGCGCGGGCGTTCGGCGCGCCGCAGACAACCTGCACCGGCTTCCCGTCGCCTCTGTCGACCGACAGGACCTTCAGCTTGTCGGCGTCGGGATGTTTTTCGGCGGCCAGGACCCTGGCGATGACGAACGGCCTGAACTGGGCCTTGTCGTCTACGTTTTCGACCTCGAGCCCGATATTCGTCAGCCGCTCGACAATGTCGTCAAGCGAGGCGTCGGTTTCCAGATGGTCTTTCAACCAGGAGAGCGTAAATTTCATCGGTCAAATGTCCATATCGTCCGTTTAGTAC
The DNA here is from genome assembly GCF_019966575.1 of Oricola cellulosilytica. GTDB lineage: Bacteria > Pseudomonadota > Alphaproteobacteria > Rhizobiales > Rhizobiaceae > Oricola > Oricola cellulosilytica. The sequence continues at coordinate 778,355 of NZ_JAINFK010000001.1, forward strand.
GGCCTTGTCAGCAAGGTTTTTTCAAACCTCACCAGATCGTCGTTCCCGTTCGGTTTTTCGCTGGGAAGGTAGGTGCTTTGGGCGGAGAGAGAATGTCGACCGCCACGGAGCCAATACGTCATGGCGCCACCCCATCGGCCGTTTCGCCCACCAATGGGAGCGGTTGCCATCCCTGCAGCAACGCGAAACTCTCGCGATCGAAGCGGAAGCTGTTCCCCTGCGCCTGTTGGTCAAGGTCCCTTGAAATCGGTTGGCCGGTCAACGCCGCAAGCGCCAGCGCGCCCACCCCGCCATGAGCGACGACAACGGCCCTGCCCCGAGGCGCGTGCTCGGCTACATTGCGGAGTGCTCCCATAATCCGAGCCTGCGCGTCGACCGCGCGCTCCCATCCCTCGATACTCAGTTCCGGGTGGGCAAAGAAGGCCTCAACCAGTTCCCAGAATCGCGGCGGAGCGACAAATCCGGTGGCAGAGCGATCATTTTCGCCAAGCGTTGCGTCCTCATGAACCGCCAGTTCGAGTCGGGCGCCGACGATTTCCGCACCTTCTCGGGCCTTGCGCTCCGCCGAACACCAGACCGAGGTTGCAGTCGAGACAATGTCCGTCTCCGCAAAAGCCCGCATGCGCGCGCGTCCGGCGGCTGACAACGGCCAGTCCGGTACCGGAATAGCTAGATCGATCAGCACCTCCGGGTGGCTCACATAGAGGATGTCGCCCAACGGCAGCTTCGTCACCCGCTCAGTCCTCCGAACAGCGTCGGCATGTCGAGTGGACGGAAGCCGTAATGGGTGAGCCAGCGCACATCGGCGTCGAAGAAGGCGCGCAGATCCGGCATGCCGTATTTCAGCATGGCAAGGCGGTCGATGCCGATGCCCCAGGCAAATCCCTGGAATTCGTCGGGGTCGAGCCCGCCGGAGCGCAGCACGTTCGGATGCACCATGCCGCAGCCGAGGATCTCCATCCAGTCCGATCCCTCGCCGAAGCGGATTTCGCCGGGCTTCGACCGGTCGCACTGGATGTCGACCTCCATCGACGGCTCGGTGAAGGGGAAGAAAGACGGCCGGAAGCGCATCTTCACGTCCTCGACCTCGAAGAATGCCTTGCAGAATTCCTGCAGCACCCACTTCATGTTGGCGACATTGGCGGTGCGGTCGATCACCAGACCCTCAAGCTGATGGAACATCGGCGTGTGGGTGGCGTCGGAATCGCTGCGATAGGTCTTGCCCGGAATGACGATGCGAATCGGCGGCTTTTGCGCCTCCATGGTGCGTATCTGCACCGGCGAAGTGTGGGTGCGCAGCACCTTGCGCTCGCCATTCCCGTCCGGCGCGAGGAAAAAGGTGTCATGCATCTCGCGCGCCGGATGGCCGTCCGGGAAGTTGAGCGCCGTGAAATTGTAATAATCGGTCTCGATGTCCGGCCCTTCGGCGATCGAGAATCCCATGTCCGCGAAGATCGCGGTGATCTCGTCAACAACCTGGGTCAGCGGATGAATGCGGCCGGTCTCGGCCGGCGACGGGCGCACCGGAAGGGTCACATCGACGGTCTCGGTGACCAGCCGTGCCTCGATCGCGGCGTCGCGCAGCTCTGCCTTGCGGGCGGCGATCGCCTCGGCGACCCGGTCGCGCAGGCCGTTGATCGCCGGTCCCATGACCTGGCGCTCCTCCGGCGTCATCCGGCCCAGCGTCTTGAGACGCTCGGAAACCGTGCCCTTCTTGCCGATCGCGCCGACCCGCACGGCCTCGATCGCCGCTTCGTCGGAAGCCGACGCAATGTCGGCCATCAGGTTTTCTTCCAGATGTTCCAGTTCCTGCAGCATGATCCGTTTCCGGTTGGCGCGATCCGGCGTGTACCTAGCCGCGCAAATTCAAAGGTTCAAAGAAAAACCCGCGTCTGGGCCGGCCAGCGCGGGTTTCTCATTTTTCCATCGAGAAGGCGCTGACTTAGCGGACAGCGCTCTCAAAAGCGTTCGGCGTGGTCTCTTTCAGATAGGCCAGCTGTTTCTTGGCCTGGGCGACCAGAGCACCGAATGCCTCGGGCTCGTGGATCGCCATGTCGGACATCACCTTGCGGTCGAGCTCAATGCCGGCCTTGGTCAGGCCGTCGATCAGGCGGCCATAGGTAAGGCCGTGCTCGCGGGCGGCGGCGTTGATGCGCTGGATCCACAACGAGCGGAAATTCCGCTTGCGCACCTTGCGGTCGCGATAGGCGTATTGTTTCGCCTTGTCGACGGCCTGCATCGCGGTGCGGATGGTGTTCTTGCGGCGGCCGTAATAACCCTCCGCCTGCTTCAGGACTTTCTTGTGCTTTGCGTGAGACGTCACGCCGCGTTTTACACGTGCCATGGGTTTTCTCCTTGGTTCCGGTCGTGACGGCCTAGCTGCCGTATGGCATCATTTTCTTGACGATCCTGGCATCCGGCTCGGCCAGCACCATGGTGCCGCGCGCGTCGCGGATGAACTTATTGGACCGCTTGATCATGCCGTGCTGCTTGCCGGCGGCGGCGACCTTCACCTTGCCCGTGGCGGTGATCTTGAAGCGCTTCTTGCAGGAAGACTTCGTCTTCATCTTGGGCATTTTGCTCTCCGTTTTCTTTTGCGCTCTATCGCCGCTTCAATGAGGAGACAGGGGACCGGCGCATGCACGCGGACCCGCGCGGTCTAGGTCATGTTCCTCAAGCGATGTGAGCTTTTTGGCATTCAGAACGGACACGGCATGCCCTGCCGGACCGTTCGAGACGCGGCTCTATAGACTCGCGGCGACCCAAATGCAAGCATTGCCGGGCACATGCGGGAGAGGGAACCCATGGGCAAGGACAAGAGATTCCTGGACAAGGCCTATTCGGTCAAGACGGACGCACAAACACGCTCGTTCTACGATCAATGGGCGGAAGTCTATGACGAGGAAGTGGCGGAGAACGCCTATCAGCAGCCAAGGCGCTGCGCGCAGGCGCTGGCGGGCCTGACTGCGCCTTCCGAGACGACGATTCTGGACGTCGGATGCGGATCGGGCCTATCCGGCATAGCGCTCGACGTCGCCGGGTTCCAGACCATCGATGGCTGCGATTTCTCGCCCGGCATGCTGGCAAAGGCCGGCAAGACCAATGTCTACCGGCGGCTGTTCGAGACCAATCTCAACGAGCCTCCGATGGACGCTCCGGACGGCCGTTATGACGCGGCGGCCTGCGTGGGCGTGTTCTCCTTCGGCCATGTGAAGGCCGAGGCGCTCGACGACATCCTGCGTGTGCTGAAGCCCGCCGGCGCGCTCGTGATCGGCCTCAACGACCACTTCTACGAGGAGGGCTCGCTGACGACACGGCTCGAATTGCTCGAGAGCGAGGGCCTCATGGAAATCCTAGACCGGGAACATGGCGAGCATATGCCCGGCACAGGCCTCAAGGGCTGGGTGATCACCGCGCGCAAACACTGAGCAGATCGAGCGTTGAGCAGATCGGAACGGTCCGTTCACCGCGAACATGGAACCACGCGGAAGGGCGTCCGTTGACGGGCGACTCCCAACAATCGAGGTTCACATGGCAAAGACCGACATCCTGCTCAAGCCCTCCAAGCTCGGCGACATTTCCGTTCCCAATCGCGTTTTCATGGCGCCGCTGACGCGCAACCGCGCGCATGACGACGGCACGCCCTGGGAAGAGGCCGCGACCTATTACGCGCAGCGCGCCAATGCGGGCCTGATCATCACCGAAGCGACCCAGATGCACCCGCTCGGCAAGGGCTACATCCAGACCCCGGGCATTCACGAGCCCAAACATGTCGAGGCCTGGAAGGAGATCACGCGCGCGGTTCACGCCGCCGGCGGGCGAATCTTCGTGCAATTATGGCATGTCGGCCGGATCCGGCACTCCTCGATCGAGCCCGAAGGCGAGGCGCCGGTCGCGCCGACCGCCGAGGCTGCCGAGGCGCAGACATTCACCAAGAAGGGCTTCGAGCCGACCTCCAAGCCGCGGGAACTGACCGTCGGCGAGATCGAGGCGCTCGTCGCCGACTACGCCAAGGCCGCCCGCAACGCCATGGAAGCCGGGTTCGACGGGGTCGAGGTGCATTGCGCCAATGGCTATCTGCTCAACCAGTTCCTTCATTCCGGCTCCAACAAGCGGGATGACGAGTACGGCGGATCGATCGAAAACCGCTGCCGGTTCCCGCTCGAGGCGGTCGACGCCGTCATCGCCGAGATCGGAGCCGGCCGGGTTGGCGTGCGCACCTCGCCGCTCGGCGAGGCGAACGACGTGCCGGAGGACGATCCGCGCGCGCTCTACACCTATTTCCACGGCGAACTGGCAAAGCGCGGTCTCGCCTATCTCCACGTGATGGAAAGCTTCCCCGGCAGCGACCGCTCGGAAGAGAAGCGCGCCGTCATCGAGGATGTGCGCAAGGCGTGGAACGGGTTCTATATCACCAATGGCGGATACGACGCCGAGCGGGCCGCGGAAGCGCTGGAGACCGGCCACGCCGATGCGGTGGCCTTCGGCCGGCCCTATATCTCCAACCCGGATCTCGCGGTCCGCATCGCGATGAATGTCGAGTGGGCGGAACCCAATCAGGAAACCTTCTACGGCGGCGGCGAGAAGGGCTATACCGACTACTCCGACGCCACGCTGAAGGCCGCCTGACAGCGGTCGCACAACAAAAAAGCCGGCGTCTGATCCGGACGCCGGCTCCTTCGCCTCGATCTCGACTATTCGCCTAGCGCGGCGCGAGGACCATCATCATCTGCCGGCCTTCGAGTTTCGGCTCGGCCTCGACCTTGGCGATCTCCTCGGTATCGCCCTTCACCTTCTGCAGCAGTTCATAGCCCAATTCCTGGTGGGCCATCTCGCGGCCGCGGAAGCGCAGCGTGACCTTGACCTTGTCGCCCTCTTCGAAGAACCGGTGAATCGCCCGCATCTTCACGTCGTAATCATGCGTGTCGATGTTCGGACGCATCTTGATTTCCTTGATCTCGACGGTCTTCTGACGCTTGCGGGCCGCTGCGGCCTTCTTCTGCTGCTCGTATTTGAGCTTGCCGAGGTCGACGATCTTGGCGACCGGCGGATTCGCGTTCGGAACGATGAGGACCAAGTCGAGACCCGCCTCTTCGGCAATCTGCAGCGCTTCTTCGGTGTCGGTGGGGCCGCGATTTTCCCCGTCGGCGTCAATCAGCTGAATACGGGGTTCGCGAATGTCGCGGTTGGCGGTTGGGCCAGTCTTCTGGACGGGTGGTGCTCGGAATGGACGGCGAATGGTCGTTGTCTCCTGGTCTGTTTCGGGCTCTGGTTCAGAGGGAACGCGCTATGTCGGCATTCCAACGGCGCTGTCAATAGCACGGCGTTGCGGAAAAATCACCACTGCCGCGCGACAAGGCTTCACAGAACGGGGCAAGCCGCGCAATACCCGTTGGAGCAATGCGCAAACGGGACGGAAAGATGGATCAACCCGAGAAAATAACGGTTTCTGGCGTGGAGATCGCCTACCGGAGGCGGCAGGGGGGCGAACCCGGCCTGATGTGGCTCGGCGGGTTCCGGTCCGACATGCTCGGCACCAAGGCCGAGACGCTTGACGAATTCGCCGCCGAGCGGGGATTTGCCTATGTGCGGCACGATTACTCCGGTCACGGGGAATCGGGCGGAGAGTTTGCCGAGGGCACGATCTCGCGCTGGCTTGCGGAAAGCATTGCGGTGTTTGAGCGCTGCACCTCCGGGAGGCAGATCCTGGTCGGATCGTCGATGGGCGGCTGGATCGCGCTGCGCATGGTACAGGAGCTGAACAGGGGAACGCCCGACGACCGGATTGCCGGACTGGTGCTGCTTGCCCCCGCGCCCGATTTCACCAGCGAATTGCACGAGCCGAAGCTGACCGACGCGCAGCGGGGCGACCTCGAAGCGAAGGGCTTCTATGAAGAGGAAAACGACTATTCCGACGAGCCTTACCTCTTCACCCGGGCGCTTTTCGAGGACGGGCTGAAGAACCGCGTCATGACGGAGACGCTCGACACGCATTGCCCGGTCCACATCCTGCAGGGGATGGCGGATCCCGACGTGCCGTTCGCCCATGCGCAGAAGCTGGTCGAGTTCCTGCCGAAGGACGACGTGACGCTGACGCTGATCAAGGATGGCGACCACCGGCTGTCGCGGCCGCAGGATCTGGCGCTCCTGAAACGAACCGTCGGCGCGATGGCATCGCGCGTCACAAACGAACGCTAGTGCGGTTCTCGGCCTTCTCCGCCGGGTTTGTCGCCAGTGTCGTCGGTTTCGGGGGCACGCTGGCGCTCATTCTCGCGGCGGCAGAGGCGGTCGGGGCGACGACGGTCCAGACCGCAAGCTGGGTGACGGCGATCAGTCTCGCCATCGCCATCGAGACGCTGTGGCTGTCGTGGCGCTTCCGCATGCCGATCGTCGCAGCATGGTCGGCGGCCGGGCTCGCGCTCGTGGGGGCAAGTCAGGGCTTCACGATCAACGACGCGGCCGGCGCCTTCCTGCTGGCGGGGCTGATGCTGCTCGCCACGGGCCTGTTCAAACCGCTCACCCGCCTTGTGGAGCATATCCCGCAAGCCGTTTCGGCGGGCATGCTGGGCGGAATCCTGTTGCCCTTCGTGCTGGCCGCCGTGAAGGCTTCCGGCCTTGAGCCGGCCTTCGTGCTGCCGCTCGTGCTGCTGTTCTTTGTCGTTCGGGTGTTCAGCCCCTCGGCGGCGGTGATCGTGGTTCTTGCGGCGGGCGTCCTGATCGCGACGCTGACCGGGCAGACGACGGGAACCCTGTCGTTGCGAATTTCGACCCTGACACTGGTGCGGCCGGACTTCTCGATGACGGGATTCTTCGGCCTGTCGCTGCCGCTTTATCTCGTCACCATGGCCTCGCAGAACCTTCCGGGTCTCGCCGTGCTGCGGGCCAGTGGCTACGCGCCGCCCGCCGGATATCCGGTTGCGGTGACGGGCGGGATCTCGGCGCTGACCTCGATTTTCGGGGCGAGCACCACCAATCTCTCCGCCATCACCGCCGCCATCTGCACCGGAGAGGATGCGCATCCCGATCCGGGCCGTCGCTGGCACACCGGGCTCTGGTATGCGGGCTGCTATTTCGTCTTCGCCCTGTTCGGCGCGTCCCTTGTCGCCATCGTCGCGGCGATGCCGGCCTCATTGATCATGCTGGTGACCGGTCTTGCTCTTCTTGCGCCGCTTGCCAATGCGACGACAATCGCGATGCGCGACGACCAGCACCGTGTTGCGGCGATCGCCACCTTCGCGGTAACGGCCTCGGGCATCGCCTTTTTCGGGGTCGGGGCGGCGTTCTGGGGTCTTCTGAGCGGCCTCGTGATAATTTTTTTGCCCCGTCTCGACTGGAGAAAACTCCAGTGAGTCGCGTTTCGGAGCCCGGAAGTCCGGGCTTTCCGACTTGCAAAGCGAAATCGCGATCCCCAACTCGATAGCAGACGGCGATCACCTTCGCCGGCACTTCGAGAAAGGGTAACGAATGACACAGACCGCTCTTATCCGCCCGGCGTGGACGCCAGCGACGATCGCACTGATGGTGCTCGGCTTCATGATCTTCTGGCCGCTCGGCCTGGCGATGCTGGCCTACATCATCTGGGGCGACAGGCTCGACGGCTTCAAGCGCGAGGCCAACGACGTGACAGACAGGATGTTCCGCGGCTGCCGCCGCGCCGCCCGCCACAGCCATCACGCCCCCACCGGCAACGTGGCCTTTGACGACTGGCGCGAGGGCGAACTGGAGCGCCTTACCAAGGAACGCCGGAAGCTGGACGAAATGCGCGCCGAATTCGACGATTACATGCGCGAACTGCGCCGCGCCAAGGACCAGGAAGAGTTCGACCGGTTCATGCGAAACCGAAAGACCGGCGGAAACAATCCGAACGGCGATGTGACCGACGTCACGGACCAAAGCTGAGTTCGAGCCTTAAACATGGTCTGACCTCCCACGGACCTCCAAGGCTCCGCCCGCGGCTCCCCCGGCCGCGGGCTCTTTTTTGTTCCCGCATTTCGCGAGAATCGGATAGATCGTCCTGATGGCTTTCCGCTTCGCCCGCAACCTCATGGCAGATCCTCCCGCCCCCGCCGTGCAGCGCCTTACGCACGATGTTGCCGGGCGGACATTGCCGCTGCGGATCGCCGAGAATCCGCGCGCACGCCGGCTGACATTGCGCATCAAGCCGGGCGCCAAGGGGCTAAGTGTGACAACGCCGGTCGGCATCTCGATGCTCGAGGTCGAGCGGTTCCTGCACCGCAATCGCGGCTGGCTTGAGGAGAAGCTCCGGGACGTGCCCGAGAAGCCGGTTGTCAGGCCGGGCATCAGGATTCCGGTTCGCGGGGTCAATCACGAGATTGTCCACGAACCGGGCCGCGGTGTCACCCGCACCGTCCGCGGCGAGGCCGGCGCGCAGCTCATCGTTCGCGGAGATCGCATTCATCTGCCGCGCCGAATCGCCGACTTCCTGAAGAAGGAGGCGCGCTCCGATATCGGGGCTCTGGTCGAGAAGCACTCGGCGGCGGTCGGCCGGAAAGCGAAGTCGATCCGGTTCAAGGATACCGTTTCGCGCTGGGGCTCGTGTTCCTCGGAAGGCAATCTGTCGTTTTCCTGGCGCATCATGATGGCGCCCAGGCCGGTCATCGACTACCTCGTCGCCCATGAGGTCGCCCATCTGGTACACATGAACCATTCGAAGGAATTCTGGGCGCTGTGCGAGGAACTTTGCCCGGACACCAAGCGCTGCAAGGCCTGGCTCAAGAAGAACGGCGGGGCGCTGCAGGCGATCGCGTTTTCCTGAATCCTGCATCGCGGTGGCGGATTGGGAGCGATAGCGCCCTCGACTCTTGGACGCCGCCGCGCTAACTCCGCCCCATGACACTCGACATCAAAATTTGCGGGCTGAAGACGGAGGAAGCGCTCGACGCGGCGCTCTCCGGCGGCGCGACGCATGTCGGCTTCATTTTCTTCGAAAAGAGTCCGCGCAATGTCGATGCGGACACAGCCGCGGCGCTTGCCGCAAAGGCGCGTCAGAAACTCGCGGTTCCCGTTGTGGTTACGGTCGATGCGGACGACGCGGCGCTTGCCGAGATCATCGCCACGGTCCAGCCGGGCATGCTGCAACTGCATGGCGACGAGCCTCCCGAGCGGGTAGCGGACGTGCGGGCGAAATTCGGTCTGCCGGTGATGAAGGCGCTGGCCATCCGCGATGCGGCAGATCTCGAGAAGATCGTGCCCTACCGGGGCATCGCGGACAGGTTCCTGTTCGACGCGAAGGCGCCGGCAGGATCGGAGCTTCCGGGCGGTAACGGCATCTCCTTCGACTGGCGGCTGCTGGACGCGGTTGACCGCGATGTGGATTACATGCTTTCCGGCGGGCTCGATCCGGAAAATGTCGCGGAAGCGGTTGTGATTTCGGGGGCGCGGGCGCTCGATGTGTCGTCGGGGGTGGAAAGCGCGCCGGGCGTCAAGGATAAAGGCAGGATTACCGCATTCCTGCGCGCGGCGCGGGCCGCAGACCCCCAGAACCGGGAGATTGAGCATGAACAAGCCGGTTGAACCGAATTCCTTCCGCACCGGCCCCGACGAACAGGGCATGTTCGGAATCTTCGGCGGACGCTTCGTCGCCGAAACGCTGATGCCGCTTATCCTCGACCTTCAGGAAAAGTGGGAAGAGGCGAAGAACGACCCCTCGTTCCGGGCCGAACTCGACTCGCTCAATGCCCATTACACCGGCCGCCCGTCGCCGCTCTACTTCGCCGAGCGCCTGACGGAGCATCTCGGCGGCGCGAAGATCTACTTCAAGCGCGACGAGCTCAATCACACCGGATCGCACAAGATCAACAACTGCCTCGGACAGATCCTTCTGGCGCGCCGGATGGGCAAGACGCGGATCATCGCCGAGACCGGCGCCGGCCAGCACGGCGTCGCTTCGGCCACCGTCGCTGCGCGTTTTGGCTATCCGTGCCATGTCTATATGGGCGCTACCGATGTCGAGCGGCAGGCGCCGAACGTGTTCCGCATGAAACTCCTCGGGGCCGAGGTGACGCCGGTCATGTCAGGCCATGGAACTCTGAAGGACGCCATGAACGAGGCGCTGCGCGACTGGGTGACCAACGTGGAGTCCACCTATTACCTGATCGGCACAGCCGCCGGGCCGCACCCCTATCCGGAAATGGTGCGCGACTTCCAGTCGGTGATCGGCAACGAGACGAAAGAGCAACTCATGGCAGCCGAAGGCCGTCTGCCGGACATGCTGGTTGCCGCGGTCGGCGGGGGATCGAACGCGATCGGCCTTTTCTATCCGTTCCTCGACGACAAGGATGTGCAGATCGTCGGAGTAGAAGCAGGCGGCAAGGGCCTCGAAGGCGAGGAGCATTGCGCGTCGCTGACCGCGGGCGCGCCGGGCGTGCTGCACGGCAACCGGACCTATCTGCTGCAGGATGGCGACGGCCAGATCAAGGAAGGCCACTCGATATCGGCCGGGCTGGACTATCCCGGCATCGGGCCGGAACATAGCTGGCTAAAGGAAACCGGCCGCGTCGAATACGTGCCGATCATGGACACCGAAGCGCTGGAGGCGTTCCAGCTGCTGTGCAGGGTCGAGGGCATCATACCGGCGCTCGAGCCATCCCACGCGCTGGCGGAAGTCGTCAAACGCGCGCCGAAAATGGGCAAGGATCAGACCATCGTCATGAATTTGTGCGGGCGCGGCGACAAGGACGTCTTCACCGTCGGCAAACATCTGGGTTTCGAGCTATGACCGTTTTCGAGATCTTCCGTTCGAAGCAGAATCCCCTGCATTACGTCGCCATCGTCGAGGGCGACAAACAGGAAAACGCGGTGGGCGTGCGCACGAGCCAGAATCTCGAATTTCTGACCCGCGTTCCGGACGATGGCGAGCCGCGGATCGCATTCGATCCGCGCGAGGCGAAGTCGCGAATCGCGAGGAACGGCTTTCACGCCTTCGCGGTCACGATCGAGTTTCGGGAACACGCGGATTGAGAGCCAATTTCATGCCGGGGAACCGACAATGACAGAGCGTATGGACAGACAGTTTGCGAGGCTGAGGGACGAAGGACGACCTGCGCTCGTTACCTTCGTGATGGGGGGCGATCCCGACTACGAGACCTCGCTTGCGATCCTCAAGCGGCTGCCCGCGGCGGGAGCGGACGTGATCGAGGTCGGCATGCCGTTTTCCGACCCGATGGCGGACGGCCCGGCTATCCAGGCGGCGGGGCTGCGGGCGCTGCGCGCCGGACAGTCGCTGGCAAAGACCATCGCGATGGTTGATGAATTCCGCAAGCACGATTCGGACACGCCGATCGTGATGATGGGCTATTACAATCCGATCTATGTCTATGGCGTCGAAAGGTTCCTTTCGGATGCGAAACAAGCCGGTGTGGATGGGCTGATCATCGTCGATCTGCCGCCGGAGATGGACGAGGAACTATGCGTTCCGGCGCTGAAGGCCGACCTCAATTTCGTCCGCCTTGCCACACCGACGACCGATGATGCAAGGCTTCCCGCCGTGCTCGCCAACACGTCGGGCTTTGTCTACTACGTCTCGATGACCGGGATCACCGGCGCCAGCATCGCCAATACGACCGCGGTCGGCGAAGCGGTCACCCGGATCAAGCGTCATACACAACTGCCGGTCTGCGTCGGCTTCGGCGTGAAGACGGCCGAGCAGGCGAGGGTGATCGGACGCGACGCGGACGGTGTTGTCGTCGGCACCGCAATCGTGCAGGCGATCGCCAATACGCTCGACGGCGACAACAAGGCGACGTCCGACACGGTCGAGGCCGTCGCCACGCTTGTCGGCGGACTCGCCGCAGGCGTTCGCGCCTCGCGCCTTGAAGCCGCCGAATAGACGGGCCACATTAGCCTTCACGACTTAACGGGACGCTCCCATGAACTGGATCACCAGCTACGTTCGCCCGCGACTGAACTCGATGCTCGGCCGCCGTGAGATGCCGGAAAACCTCTGGATCAAGTGTCCCGAGACCGGCGAGATGGTGTTCCACCGGGAACTGGAGGAAAACCAGTGGGTCATCCCGGCATCGGGATACCACATGAAGATTTCGGCCAAGGACCGACTGAAGCATTTCTTCGACGACGGCGAATTCGAGATCGTCACCAACCCCGCCGTCGCCGTCGATCCGCTCCGGTTCCGGGACCAGAAGAAATACGCCGACCGACTGCGCGAGAACAAGCAGAAGACCGGCCTCGATGATTCCATCGTCAATGCGCTGGGTTCGCTCGAGGGTCTTCCGATCGTCACCTGCCTGCATGATTTCAGCTTCATGGGCGGCTCGCTCGGCATCGCCGCCGGCGAGGCAATCATCAAGGGCTTCGAGACAGCAGTGGAGAAAAAGCGCCCGATGGTGCTGTTCGCCGCGTCCGGAGGCGCGCGCATGCAGGAGGGTATCCTGTCGCTGATGCAGTTGCCGCGCACCACGGTCGCGGTCGAGATGCTGAAGGAGGCAGGGCTTCCCTATATCGTCGTGCTGACCAACCCGACCACCGGCGGCGTGTCCGCCTCCTACGCCATGCTCGGCGACATCCATATCGCCGAACCCGGTGCGGTGATCGGCTTCGCCGGCGCCCGCGTGATCGAGCAGACGATCCGCGAGAAGCTTCCGGAAGGGTTCCAGCGGTCGGAATACCTGCTCGATCACGGCATGGTCGACATGGTCGTGCACCGCCACGAGCTGCGGCCGACGATCGGGCGGTTGCTGCGGATGATGATGAAGCAGCCCGCCCTGGCGGACACGGGCGCCGACGTCAAACCCGCGAACACATTGCCCGCCCCGTCAACCGGGGCCGATCCGGTCACCGGCGAGACCACCCCCGAAACCGCGACCGAACCGGCGCAATAATCATCGCTTCGGCATTCCGACAGGATCCATCGTGACCTCCCCGGCAGAACGCCAGACACCGCCCTTGCCGTCGGCCGAATCCGACAGCGCAGCGGCGCGCGAAATCGACCGGCTGATGGATCTGCATCCGAAGGGTTTCGACCTTTCGCTCGATCGCATCACCCGCCTTCTCGCCCGGCTGGACAATCCGCAGAAGCGGATGCCGCCCGTCATTCACATCGCCGGGACGAACGGCAAGGGATCGTGCGCGGCGCTGTGCCGCGCGCTGCTGGAGGCGTCGGGCCGCTCGGTTCACGTCCACACCTCGCCGCATCTCGTCCGCTGGCACGAGCGCTACCGGATCGGGCGCGCGCACGGGCCGGGCGAATTCGTCGATGACGCCGTTTTCGCCGACGCCATCCGGCGTGTGGCCGACGCCAATGGCGGCGAACAGATCACCGTCTTCGAAATCCTCACCGCCGTGATGTTCGTGCTGTTTTCGGAGCACTCGGCGGATGCGGCGATCGTCGAGGTCGGTCTTGGCGGCCGCTTCGACGCGACCAATGTCATCGACGATCCGGCCGTCAGCGTGATCATGCCGATCGGTCTCGATCACGAAGCCTATCTCGGCGACAGGATCGAGCTGATCGCCATGGAAAAGGCCGGAATCATGAAGCCCGGCCGGCCGGTGGTGATCGGCTTTCAGGACAATGACATCGCCCGCGAGGTGCTGGCCGACGCGGCCGGCCGCCTCGGTTGCCCCGCCGCCGTGTACGGACAGGATTTCTACGCCTACGAGGAACACGGGCGCATGGCGTTCCAGAGCGACATCGGCCTGATGGACCTGCCGATGCCCCGGCTGGCGGGCCGTCACCAGATATCCAACGCGGCGGCCGCCCTGGCGGCCGTATCGGCGGCGGGGTTCGACATTGCGCACGATGCCGCCGAGCAGGCGATGGAGAACGTGCAATGGCCGGCGCGCATGCAGCGCCTGACCGACGGCAACCTAGTCGCCCTGCTGCCGGAGGGGTCGGAGTTGTGGCTTGATGGCGGGCACAACCCGCATGCCGCACAAATGATTGCCGAGGCGCTGGCAAACATGCAGGACAGGGCGGAAAGACCGGTCTTCCTGGTGACGGGCATGATCGACACCAAGGACGCCCGCGGCTATTTCCGCGCCTTCGAAGGCATGGTGCGGCATGTCTTTACCGTTCCTGTCCCCGAGAGCGATGCGGGGATCGATCCAAAGACCCTTGCCGAGGATGCGCTGGAAGCCGGCCTTTCCGCCCAGCCTATGGAGAATGTCGCCGAAGTGCTGCGCCTGCTGGGAGAAGGCTGGAACCGGCTCGAGCCGGCGCCTCGCGTGCTGATCGGCGGATCGCTCTACCTCGCCGGCGGCGTGCTTCGCGACAACGGCACACCGCCTGTCTGATTTCCGCTCGCATCAACGAAAAAGCCCGGCGTTCGGGCCGGGCTCGTTTCACGGACAATCCGGAGCGGATCAGTTGGTCGCGTTCTTGATCCAGTCCATGAGCTTCGCTTTCGGGGCCGCTCCGACCATCTGGTCGGCGATTTCGCCGTTCTTGAACATCAGCAGCATGGGAATCGACCGGACGCCATACTGGACCGCAAGGTCCTGATTCTCGTCAACATTGACCTTGGCGATCTTCACGGCGCCGTTCATCTCGGTCGAAATCTCCTCGAGCGCGGGCGAGATCATCTTGCACGGACCGCACCATTCCGCCCAGAAATCCACGACCACCGGTGTATCGGAGCCGAGAACGTCTTCCTGGAAGTTGCTGCCGTCGATCTTTACGGTCGCCATGATGGGCACTCCTGTCTGTTTGTTCGCCTTAATCTGGGTATCACCGCGACTGTTTCAAGGCCAACATTCCCACCCGCGGCGTTCTCAGAGACTGTTGAAAACGGCGAGCGATTCGTCAAGCAACGCGCGCGGCAAGGCGATCATGCGGGGCGCGGCCGTATAGAGCAGAAAGGTCTCTACGGTCTTTTCGGGATAGAGCGGGGCGACCAGCCCCCGATAGAGTGCCATCTGGCGCAAATAGGTGTCCGGGACGTGTTCGGCGGCGGTGGGGGGCGCGGCATTGGTCTTGTAGTCGACGATGAGGACCCGGTCGCCATCGACGGCGATCCTGTCGATCACACCCGATACCGCACGCCGTTCGCCGCCAAGCGTCAGCGTTCCCATTACCGGCGCCTCAGCGGCCGAGTTTTTGCCGAATAACGCGGCGTGCGCGGGATCGTCGATAACCGAGAGCGCCTGGGAGACGACGTCTTCTATCTCGTCCCCCGACCAGCGGGTTTCGAGTCGGCGGCAATACTCGACCGCGCGGACGGGCCGTTCCTCCGGTTCGACGGAGGGTAGCATTTGCAGGAGGCGGTGTATGGCGAGGCCCCGCTTTATGGCGAAGGACGGCGAACCATCGACCGAATCAACGGTGAGCAGCGACGGCGTCTCTTCGGCTTGCGCGGTATCGCGCTCCTGCTCGACCGCAATGCCGGAGGCGCCGGAAGGCGACAAGGGGCGCGGCAGGGGCGGCTCGCGCTCGACCCGGTCCGAAAACCAGTCCGGAAGTGAAACGGTCTGTGACGTACCGGCCTTTTCGCTCGCTTCGGACATGACCGCAGGCGCCTTCGTCACCTGAAAGCGCAAGGCCTCGAAGTCCGAATAGGCGACCGTGCGTGAAAACGGAGCGAGTGCACGCTCAACCACCCCATGCCAGGTGTCGCCCTTGCCTCCGCGCTTGCCGGCATAGCCGGCCATGATGAGCCTGTCGGCGGCCCGCGTCATTCCCACATAGAGAAGACGGCGATACTCCTCCCCGGCTTTGCGGGCGACTTCCGCGCGCGCGGCTTCGGTCACGTCCGATTTCGGACCGCCGGAACAGTTCCAGAGGATGATCTCTTTGCCCTCATTCGCCTTCGCCTCGAGGAACCGGCTCTCGTTGCCGGCGCTGTGCGGTGGCGCGCCACGGTCGACAAGAAAGACGACCGGAGCCTCGAGCCCCTTCGCCCCGTGCACCGTCATAATGCGCACCTGTGCCTGCGCCGGGTCCATTTCGCGTTTGATCTCCGGACTCGCCGTTTCCAGCACCGAGACGAAGTTCTGCAGCGACGGCAGGCCGGCGCGTTCCTGCGCCAGAGCGAAGCGCATGAATTCATCGAGCATGTCGGGCGTTTCCGGGCCGAGGCGGCCGGTCAGTTTCTCGCGGCCGTTCTCCCCGGCAAGTATCGAGGCATAGAACTCGTATACCGGCAATGTTCGGCCACGCTCGCGCCATGCGTCGAGAACAGCGCATACCGCCCGCAATCTGCTGGAACCCTCTGCCTTGCGGCGCAGCGCCACGAACAGCGGCTCGCGGCCCCGATCGTAAGCAACCGCGAACAATGTTTCCTCATCGAGATCGAAAAGGGGGCTGCGCAGCACCGCCGCCAGCGACAGATCGTCCGCCGGCTGGAGAACGAATTTAGCGAGCGCCAGCAGATCGAGCACCGCGATGTGATCGGTCATCCGCAGACGATCCGCGCCGGCGACCGGAACCCCGTGGTTCTTCAGCGCGCGCGACAAGGTGCCTACAAAAGCATCGCGCGAACGGACGAGAACGAGGATGTCGCCGGCTGAAATCTTCTCTCCGGTTCCTTCGAGCCGTTCTCCGCTTGCGAGCCAGTCCGCAATCGTGGCCGCCACCCGTCCCGCGACGACGACCGAAGGAAGAGGGGGCGCGTCGACCGGCGCCGTCCAGTCCGTCGGCTCGTCGTCATCGCTGGCGCGTTCCATCGGCCAGATTTCGACCCGGCCGGGCTGGTCCGTGCGCAGCGATACGTGCCGCGTCGGACGCTCGTCCCGGGAGACGCCAGCACGATTGGTCTCATGCTCGAACACCGTGTCGACAGCAGTCAGCACATCCTGCGTGGAACGGAACGAGGTCTGCAGGGGCATGTTCTCGAACCCCTCAGGACCGAACACATGGCGCGCCTTCCGATAGACGGCTTCCCCCGCTTCGCCGAAGCTCGCCGGATCGGCGCCTTGAAACGAGTAGATCGACTGCTTCTCGTCCCCCACAGCAAACAGCGTCCGGCGCACGTCCCGCGCGGCCTGTCCGTCGAAGAACTCGTCGGTCAGCGAGCGGATCACCGCCCATTGGACCGGGCTGGTATCCTGCGCCTCGTCGACAAGGACATGGTCGATCCCCTGGTCCAGCTTGTAGCGAACCCAAGCGCCGACATCGGGGCGGAGCAGCAATGTCGCCGTCCGCTCGATCAGATCGTCGAAATCGAGATAGCCGCGCGCCCGTTTCAACCGCTCGTAGCCCTCCAGCAGGCGATCGACCACCGCCAATGCGGCGAGCGTGTTGTCGATCTGGGAAAGCAGAGCGATCCGGTCACGCGCTCTGCCGGCCGTTTCCAGGGCGGATTCATAAGCCAGCTCAAAATCAGGAACCGTCAGCACCGCCTTGTCATTGAAGAGCGTCCCTGTCGCTCGCTGCTTGCCCGCGGCGGTAAAAAAAAGCGCCAGGCATTGCGCGTATGCGCCGGGCGGATCGGTTTCGACGGCATCCAGGGCGGCAAGAAACCCCTCGGCGAAGTTCCGTCCCGTCTTGGCGCTGACCCCCGCCGATGCTTCCAGCACCTGGCGAACCACCGGCCGGCAGGCCGTCAGCGAAGAAAGAGCCCCTGCGATGATCCGCTCCGCGGTGTCATCGTCGTTGAACCCGAACGCATCCAAGTAATGTTCCCGCCGCGTCTCGGCCGGCCCGATCTCCCGCAACAGCGCGGTCAGTTTCGACCGGCTTTGAATGGCCTCGTCCAGCAATCCGTCGAGTCCGCTCTCTCCGGACAGCTCGATAACCGTGCGGAATGCCGCGGCGAGATCGCCCCCGGTATCGCCGTCGATATGCGCGAGCATCTCGGCGCGGGCCTGGCCCAGAAGCGCGTCGACCATCTCCGTATCGGGCTGCTCGAAATGGCCGGGAACATTGGCCTCCAGCGGGAAACGATGGAGGAGCGCGTCGCAGAAGGCGTGAATGGTCTGGATCTTCAGCCCGCCGGGCGTTTCCAGCGCGCGCGCAAAAAGGTTCCGCGCGAACGCGATGCGGTCGCTGTCCGGCGTCCGGTTTTCCAGTTCTTCGAGGGTTTTGCGCAGTTGCGCCTCGGGCATGGACACCCACTCGCCGAGCCGCCTGAACACCCGGTCCTTCATCTCGGCAGCGGCGGTCTTGGTGTAGGTGAGGCAGAGAATGCGGGACGGATCGGTTCCGGCGAGCAAGAGGCGGATCACGCGAGTCGCCAGAACGTATGTCTTGCCGGAGCCGGCGTTGGCGGACACCCACACAGACTTCACAGGATCGGCGGCCACCGCCTGGCGCGCGAGCGTGTCCCGGTCCGGGAGCGCTCGCGGCCGGCTCCTTGCGTCACTCATCGCCATCACCATCGCCCGCAGACCATTCGTGAAACCGCGCGAGATGGTCGTAGTCGCCCGCGCGCCCGCGCATCTTTTGCGGCATGCGGCGCGAAAGATATCCGTTGGCCGGCTTGCCGTAATAGGCGAGCATCCGGGTCAGTTTCTCCCAGGCTTCCTCGCTCAGCGCTTCGGGGTCGGCGTCTCCTGCTTCCTTGCTGCCCTTCAGCACGTCCTTCGCTTCGACGTCGCCCTTGGAGCCGACCTTGACGTATAGCATTCCGGAAATGCCGATGGCGCCGGCCTCTGCGAAGGCACTGCGGCGGAGCAACGCGCCTTCGAGCGGCAATTGCGGTGAAAGAAGCGCCTGGACCGCCTTTGCGGAAGGCTGGCTGCCGGTCTTGAAATCGATAATGTCGACCGTGCCGCCGTCCAGTATATCGAGCCGGTCAGCCCGGCCGCGCAGGCGAACCCCGGTCGTCGCAACTTCGGTCGGGCGTGCATCGGCCTCCGCCAGCCGCGTGCGAACGCCGGCCGCGCGCCCCGCCTCCCATGCGGCAATGCCTTTGACGCCCGCCTCGATCCGCGGCCACCAGACCGCCTGAATGTCAGCCGGATAATCTTCTTCGGCAAACAGTGTTTTTGCGACATCAACCATGCGGGCAGGAGCGTCGGGCGCGAGCGGGTCGATTCTCTCCCGCACCAGCGCCTCGAAGATGGCGTGGAACAGCGAGCCCCGCTCGGCGGCGGCCGGATCGCGCACGAGATCCTCCAGCGGCTCCAGCTTCAACACGCGCTTTGCGTAGACGGCATAGGGGTCGCGGATCAGTGTCTCGACCTCCGTTACCGAGATAGAGTCGGGCCGGGCCGTGAGTGGCGGTGCCGGACAGGGGCGCGGCGCAAAGTCGGTGGGGCGGCCCTCCTCCAGCAATCGCGCGATCTGCACATAACGGTGTCCTTCCGCCTGCATGCGGCGGGTCGCCTCTTCACCGGCATAGGTCGTCATCCGCTGCAGCCAGCGCGATGCGATCGAGGGTGCGCCTTCGGCCCGTTCGGAGCGCGACAGGATCACGCGACGCTGACCCATCGCCATCTGGAAATCATGCGCCGATAGCCCGATCCGTCGCTCCGGAGGTTCAAGGCCCAGTCCGGCCTTCATGCCACGGGTCAGGAACTGGTCGTTGCGGGTCTGGCCGGGCCACGTGCCCTCGTTCAGTCCGCCCATCACGATCAGGTCCACGGTCTGCAGGCGGGCTTCCAACGCTCCCCAGATCGAGATTCGGGGATGGCCGCCCGGCGCCGGCTTTACCGCGACATCGGCAGCCAGGGCGCTTACCGCCTGCGGCCAGTCGCCCGCGCTCATGGAAAGCGATACGTCAGTTGCCATCAGGCCGGAGAGGAACGCTCTCAGCACAGCGCCGTTTTCATCGTCATAAATGTCCCGGTGAAGCCTGTTTTCATCCCGGCAAACCGTTTCCAGCACCTCGACTGTCGCGCCGACCAGAGCCGGAAATGGAACCTGTCCGCTGCGGCGTCGAAGGGAGCACAGGGGTTCGAGCGCAGCCTCGATGCGGCGCGAAAACGCGATCAGGCCTTCGACCTCGTCGACGGAGAGAGCATTCAAACGCCGCGTCAGGCGTGGATTGCGGCGCTCGTCCTCCACCAGCCGCGCGGCGGCGAAATCGGCAAGGTTGCCCGGATCGATGCGCCCGGTTCCGCCGCGCAGGATCGCCACCTCGAAGAGATCGACCCAGTGACGGTGCTCATTGGCCAGCGCCGACATCCGCACGAACGGATGCTTCAGCAGGGCGAGCAACGTCGCCGGATCACCGGCGCCGAAAACGACGTCGAGTACGAGTGTCAGCAGCTTGCCCTGCAAGGTCGAGGCGAGCGGTGTGCCGCCAGTGTCCGTCGCCGCGATCCCGTATCGGGCGAGTTCGGCGACCACGCGGCGCGCCAGATCGCGGTCGGGTGTGACGAGAGCCGCGGTCGCCTTCGGCTCGTGGATGGCCTCGCGCAGCGCGGCGGCAATGGCGGCGGCCTCCAGATGTTCGTTCGGTGCCTGCAGCAGCGCGACGCCCTCGAAGGCGGTGTCGGCCAACGCCTCGCGCGTTTTGGACCAGAGATGGGTTGTCCCGGAAGGACGGAGCGCCTCGGCCACCCATAGGCGGCGCGCCTCCAGGCCTGCGTCCGCGACTGATCTGAGCGGCACTATCGCGTCGTGGGAAATGCCGATTCGCCCGACAAGCTGATGCAACCCGTATTGCGGATGACCGACCACCGAGGCGATATCGTCACGCGAAGCAAGCATCTCCCGCGACGCGTCGTCCATATCCCGGTCGAATCCGGGCAAGACCACCGCGCCCATCGGAAGACGGGCGATGGCGGCGATCAGTTCCGCGGTTGCCGGAATGGTGCCGGTGGAGCCGGCAACGACGACCGGCCCGGGCGGGGGATTGCGCTTCAGGCGTTCCGCTTCCGCCAAGAGCCTCCGGTTCCGGTGCTCGCCCGCGTCGATGGCGTTGCGTGAGGCAAGGATGTCCGGCCACTCGCGGCGCATGATCTCCAGAAACGCCAGCGTCACCTTCCACCACTCCGACAGTTCGGAGGTGTCGAGCGCCGAGAGGTCGGAGACCGCCACCCGGCCGGTCGAGAACTGGTCCATCAGATCGGCGAGGTCGCGCGCGAGCCAGAACGCATCCGCCGTCGAAACGGGCGTGCGGATGTCCTCGTCTCCGTAGAGCGAACCGACGTCGATCGTGAGGTGCCGGGTCCACTGGCCAATCAGCGCGCCGAGCAGCAGCAGGCGCTCGCCGCGGTCGATCGCCGGCGGAATCGTGATCGCCGCCGCGCCATCGCCCTCGAATAAATCGGCATTATCGTCAAATTCACCAAGCGGTTTGACGCGCGGCAACATCACCGTCTCGCCGCCGAGATGGTCGAGGAATGCCGATCTCAGTTCGCGCGCCGCGCGCCGGGTCGGAACATAGATCGTCACCGCTGAAAGCTGCAGCGGATCGCCCGTGAAACGGAACCCCTCGACCAGCCGGCCTTCGCACAATGCGCTCGCGACTCCCGGCAGAAAAGGTACGCCGGGCGCAATCGTGAAGACGCGCGGTTGAACGTATTCGGCCAAACGATTTCGCCTTTCAGGATCGCATGTCTGATTCCGTCCGCAATCTCGGCTGCACGCCCCTTCGGGTCAATCGCGAGACGTCGCCCCCAACTCGGCGAGCTTGCGTTCCGCCAATGGCAAGGCATCTGGCGTTCCGACGGTAAACCAGTGGGCATCACTCATGAGATGACCAAAAAGCCGGCCGTCGGCGATGGCGCGGTCGTAATACACATTGAGCGAATGCGGTTCGGCGGACGCCCCATGAAAAATTGTCGGATTGTAGATCGTCGCACCGGCATAAAGGAGCCCGTCAGGATGCGACTTGTCGGTTGCGCGCCGCAGCCTTCCATCTGAATCCATGAAAAAATCGGTGCCTCCAGGATGCCCGGTCGTATCGGCCAGCGGGCACAGCATCAGGAGAATGTCCATGCGTTTCGGATCGAACCGTTCGATCATCGCCGGCAGATTAGGACGCCCCCATTCGTACCAGAAAGTGTCGGCGTTGAGCAATGCAAACGGCTCGGGGCCGAGCATCGGCAACGCCTTCACGACACCGCCGCCGGTCTCCAGAATTTTGTCGCTTTCGTCGCTAATCATGACATCCGGATGCCCGCGCCGCTCGCAATGCGCGACGACCTGATCGCCGAGATAATGAATATTGACCACCGCTCGGCGGATTCCAGCTTCCTCGACAATGTCGAGCGAGCGGTCGAGCATGGTGCGGCCTGCCACCGGTACCAGAGGCTTGGGCACCGAATCGGTGATTGGACGGAGACGCTTACCGAGGCCGGCTGCAAGGAGCATAGCCATTTTTACCGCAACGCCCATCAGGACCCCACCCCGATCTGCGCCGTCAGCACTCCGTGTGACTGGTACCAGACGGCCAACTCTTGCAGCGCCGGGTGGCGAAGGTTCCTCTCAAGGTAAGACTGCAGCCGGGGGATATGCTGCAGGTAGCCGGGTTTACCGTCACGTTCATCGAGCCTAACGAAGATGCCAAGTATCTTGGTGGTGCGCTGGGCGCCAAGAACCGCAAACGCCTCCCGAAACGCTATCTCGTCGAACCCGCTTTCGCCGGCCCGTATCTGGCAATAGTGATCCAGCAATCCGTCCTGCAGTTCTTCCGAGACATCGACGCGGGCATCCTGGACCAAGGAAACTACGTCGTAGGCCACCGGGCCAATCAGCGCGTCCTGGAAATCTATCAGGCCAACCCGGCCCGCGCCGCGGGTGCTTTCGTCGAAAATGATGTTGGGCGAATGAAAGTCACGCAAGAGCAGACCCATCTCCGCCGATTGCAGCGATCGGTGGCGCTCCGTCCATAATCGGCGGAAAGCAGCGCGATCAGCATTCGACAAACGATGGCCCTCGGCACGGGGGACGAACCAGTCAATCAAGAGTTCGGTCTCGATAAGGAAGGCATCGCGATCAAGTTCGGGAATCACGTGCACCCGGTCACCGACGGTTATCTCGCGGGGCCACTTCGTGGCGTGGATCGCGGCGAGACATTCGACCGCGGCCCGATAGCGGCTAGGGTCAGGCGATCCTTTTAGGTCTAGGATCCCCTCTGCTCCCAGATCTTCAAGAAGAACAAACCCTTGATCGAGATCGAACGCGTATATCTCCGGCGCGCGAAAACCCTTCCGACGCAGGACTTGACCGATGGCGACGAAGGCCGTCACGTCTTCTGCAAGATGGGCGATGGCTGAATAGGATTTGCCGTGGCGCACCGGCGGGCCATCGGGTTGCCGTGGCGCGTTCATGAGGATTTCGTTCGCGGCACCTGCCGTGATCGTCTCATAGGTCCGGGTCGATGCATCGCCGAGGAGGAATGACCTATCGGCGTTCTCGCGGCCGTGCCTTTCAAGAAAGGCGCGGATCGAGCGGCTTCGGTGCAACCGCCGCATGAAGTCCTTTCGCGCCGAGATTCGCAGAACGCGCCCTTCCGGATCGTCCGGCCACTCCGCCAAGGAAAGCGTGACGGCGCCGGTCGGCAGGTTGCCGTCTGCCTTCTCCGGCCATTCGATGATCGCCACCCCTATGTTAACGGCCTCCTGCAGACCCAATTCGTCAATCTCGGCGGGGTTTGCTATCCGGTATAAGTCGACATGTGCGATCGGAAAGCGCAGTTCGTAATTCTGGACGAGCGTGAATGTCGGACTGGGCACTTCCAGCGAACTGTCCCCCGCCAGTGCGCGAATAAGCGCGCGGGCGAAGGTCGTCTTTCCCGCGCCGAGATCGCCCTTCAAAAGGAGGCAGTCACCGATCCTCAGCGCCATGGCGACGTCTGCTGCGAATCCGCGCAACTGCTCTTCCGTGGCGAAAAAGATCCTCTCGCCGGTGATGTCGGGCTTCTCGTTCAAGCGTGTCTTTCCGGATGCGGTGCGTCCACCCTACTCGGCCGCGACGCGCACTCCTGGCGGAACCTGCGGAAACCGGAGAACAACCTCGGTGCCACGACCCGCCGACGAGTTGATATCGATCTCGCCGTCATGAAGCGACACAAAACTTTTAGCAAGCGAAAGGCCGAGACCGGCACCTCGGCGGCGTCCGATCTTTCCCGTCTGGAAGGGATTGAAAATATCGTCCAGCGCCTCGACGGGAATGCCGGGACCGCCATCGCGTACCTTGAAGACAATTCCGTCCTCGCCACGCTCGCAGTCAAGAGTGACGGTCGAACGCTCAGGCGCGAAATCCGCGGCGTTGCTGAGCACGTTGAATATCACTTGCCGGAGCCGCGCGGCATCCGCGAAGATGGAACCGGTATCCGGCGCAACCCTGACCACGAGATCGATCCCGTGCTCGGCAAAGCGCGGCTGCATGGCCTCCGTGACGTCGCGGATGACCGGCTCGACCTCCACTTCAATGAAATCGAGTTCCATGATGCCGGCATCAATTGTCGCCAGATCGAGAATGTCGTCGACAATCACCATCAGCGCCTCCGAGGAAGAGGCGATGTGGTCGACGTAATCGCGCTGCTTGGCGTTCAGGGATCCCGGGACGTCGCTCTGCAGAAGAGCAGTGAACCCGGAGATGTTGGTCAGCGGTGTGCGCAGTTCATAGGACACGTGATGCACAAATCGGCTGCGCAGCTGCGCGGTGCGCTCCAACGCCTCGTTTCTCTCACGCAGCGCACGTTCAACCTGATCGGATGCGGTGACGTCGACGAATGTTATCATGGTCTGACCATTCGGCAGCGGAACAACCATCCAGGAGAGTGTCACGTCACCGACCGGCGTTCGGCCCGTCTCTTCGCCGCGATCATCGGCGAAGCTGGTAACAACGGCGGCGAAATGGTCCCACGGCTCTTCATCACCGGAGCGGTCGCGGCAAGTTTTTGCTATCTCTGAAATATGCACACCCTCGCGCTGCGTCAGTTCTTCGAGTCCCCAGAAACGCGCGAATGCGGGATTAGAAAGCTGCAGCTTACCGTCCGATCCGAACACAGCCACTCCTTCAGCCAGATGATCGAGCGATTCGCCTTGAACTCGCACGAGCGTCTTGTACCGGCTCTCGAGATCAATGCGCTCCGTTAGATTTTCGAACACCCAGGTCAGCCCGCCCTTGGGATGTGGATTGGCGATCACGCGCACGGTCTGTCCGTCGGGCAGGTGCCACCAGTGCTCTTGGGGTTCGATTGCCTGATAGGCGGATAGGACGGTGTTCTTCCAGCGCCGCCACTCCGGCTGCTCCGGTAACTTGCCCTCGGCCCGCAGCGTGTCGAGAAGCATTCCAGTATCAGGCTTCGACTCCAGAAACCGGGATTCGAGACCCCAAAGTTTCTGGAAGGCCTGGTTAAAAAACCGCAGCCTTGCATTTTCATCGAACATCGCAACGGCGGTGGTCAGTTCGTCCAGCGTTTCTTCATGGCTGCGGATCGTGTTGCCTAGCTCCCTCCGTATGGCATCAAATTCGGTCTTGTCGACTGCAAGTCCTGCAGAACCCCACGGGCCGCGTGCATCGACCACGTCGAACACCAGCCGGTCCCCATCGACGACCGTCGATATTGCAGCTTTGAATGCCCCGCCGCGTTCCCGCCCGTCCGATATTTTCTGCAAGGCCTGGCTACCAAACAGTTCTGAGGTTTCCGCGACGACCTCCGCCGAGGTTTCATGCCGGGTCGCCTTGGCGAACGCCTGGTTGACCCAGGTAAGCTTGCCTTGTGAATCACGCAGCCACACCGGAGCGTTCAGTGCATCCAAAAGCTCCTGAAGTGTTTCCAGCGTCTGCACGACGCGATTGTGGTCAAGCGCGAGCTGGGCTTTTTCCGCGCGCTCCCCGGATAGGTTTGAAAAGCGCACCACGGCGCTCGAGCCGTTTGTCCGGCCGATGACTTCAAGAGGCGCTCCGCCGCGCGTCTCGACCGTATCGACAAACGGTCGCGCTTCATCGCGAAGGTCCGTGATCAGCCGTTCGATGCGCGCCGCGGAACCGGGCTCAAGCCACCGCCCGAACGCCAGAAAGCCGGCGCGGTCAGAGGGGGCTCCGGTGGTGGCTTCCAGCGCGCCGATGACGGCAGGCTTCTTGTCACGGTCTTCCCAAATCACGGCGCGCTGACCCTCGGTCGTGGCGAGTGCCTCGAGTTGACTCGTATGAGCGTTCAGAACAACAAGCTTTGCTCGCAGCGTTTCGTTCTGATGCGCGATCCGCCCACGTTCGCGGATCAGCCAAAGTGCGGATGCCAGAGCCGCCGTCATTGCGCCGGCAAACAATGCAAACTGGACGACTTCCGGCGTGCCCAGCGAAAAGCCAACGATATCGCTTTCCGGATAAGCGAAATCCTGCGCCCAGGACCGCGTATCGGCCATCAGCGTCGCCAGCAATGCCGGTGCAGTCAAACGAACGATACGGACACGAAGCGTGCTCCCGGCGCATGGTCGATTTGCATCTTGCCTCAACGGCATTGTGTCCCCTCGCCGCAGGCGCTGGATATAGCCACTTCATGCAGCTTCCACGCGGACATATCGCGAACCGCTCGCCCCGCATACCGGCCCGCGAATCATTCCAAAATACCCGCGGAGGGATTCGCCGTGAAGCACCCGACGGGCAAAAAATTGGCCGGAGGCGCTTTTGCGCCTCCGGCCACCAGATGTTGCGCCGAAAAACTGGATAATCAGTATCTGTAGTGTTCAGGTTTGAACGGGCCCTTGGACGAGACGCCGATGTAGGACGCCTGCTCTTCAGACAGCTCAGACAAGCGTGCACCCAGCTTGTCGAGATGCAGCTTCGCAACCTTTTCGTCGAGATGCTTCGGCAGGACGTAGACTTCATTATTGTACTGATCACCGCGCACGAAGAGTTCGATCTGCGCGAGAACCTGATTTGTGAACGAGGCCGACATCACGAAGCTGGGATGCCCCGTGGCATTGCCGAGATTCAGCAGGCGGCCTTCGGACAGAAGAATCATCCGGTTCCCTTTCGGGAACTCGATCATGTCGACCTGCGGCTTGATGTTCGTCCACTTCAGATTGCGCAGTGCTGCGATCTGAATCTCGTTGTCGAAATGGCCGATATTGCCGACAATCGCCATGTCCTTCATCTCGCGCATGTGGTCGAGACGGATGACATCCTTGTTTCCTGTCGTGGTGATGAAGATGTCGGCCGTGGAGACCACGTCTTCCAACTGGACAACCTCGAAACCATCCATCGCAGCCTGAAGCGCGCAAATCGGATCGATCTCCGTGACCTTCACCCGGGCGCCGGCGCCGCGCAGTGACTGGGCGGAACCCTTCCCGACATCACCGTAACCGCAGACGACTGCCACCTTACCTGCCATCATCACGTCGGTCGCGCGCCGGATGCCGTCGACAAGCGATTCCTTGCAGCCATACTTGTTGTCGAATTTGGACTTGGTCACCGAATCGTTGACGTTGATCGCCGGGAACGGCAGGAGGCCCTTCTGCTGCAGCTGATAGAGACGGTTCACGCCGGTCGTTGTTTCCTCCGTAACCCCGCGAATCGCGTCGCGCTGGCGGGAAAAGAAGCCTGGCGAGGCGGCGAGGCGCTTGCGTATCTGGGCAAAGAGGATTTCCTCCTCTTCAGACCCAGGGTGCG
The DNA here is from genome assembly GCF_019966575.1 of Oricola cellulosilytica. Taxonomy (GTDB): domain Bacteria; phylum Pseudomonadota; class Alphaproteobacteria; order Rhizobiales; family Rhizobiaceae; genus Oricola; species Oricola cellulosilytica. Next base: position 805,779 of record NZ_JAINFK010000001.1, read on the forward strand.
ACAGAACGTCCTCGCCGGCTTCCGCGCGGGCCCCGAGAAGAATGTACATCGTAGCGTCGCCGCCATCGTCGAGGATCATGTTGGACGGCTCACCATCCGGCCAATGGAAAATCTGGTCGGTGTAGGTCCAGTAATCCTCGAGGCTTTCGCCCTTGACCGCGTAAACTGGCGTACCCGTCGCGGCGATGGCGGCGGCGGCGTGATCCTGAGTCGAGAAGATATTGCAGGACGCCCAGCGCACGTCGGCGCCAAGTGCCTTCAGTGTCTCGATCAGTACGGCGGTCTGAATGGTCATGTGCAAGGAACCGGTGATGCGGGCACCCTTGAGAGGCTGGCTCTCACCGAACTCGTCGCGGCAAGCCATGAGGCCCGGCATTTCCGTCTCGGCGATGTCGATCTCCTTGCGGCCGTAATCCGCGAGACCGATATCGGCGATTGCATAATCATTTCCACTAGACATGCGCAAACTCCTTCGATTTGCGGGGTGCCTAGCAGAGACCGGCTGCACTGACAATCGTTATATAAGGAAATCTTTATATCCTGATCTGGATATTATTCATCCTCACCAAATTTGTCCGTCAGCAGCTCGGCGATCGCCTCAATTGCGGCCTCGGCGTCGGGGCCCGTGGCCGCAACCTCAATCGTGCTCCCGGGCCCGGCTGCCAGGAGCATCAAGCCCATGATCGAATTTCCGTGAACTGAAAGCCCATCTCGCGAAACGACGATTTCGGCCTCGAAAGTCTCGACGAGCTTGACGAACTTCGACGACGCACGCGCATGAAGTCCGCGTTTGTTCGTAACCACGAGAACACGGATCGACTTCTTGTCCTGATCCTGCAAGTGCATCTACTTCGCGGCCAGAATCTGGCTGGCCACATTGATATATTTGCGGCCGGCCTCGCAGGCCTGCGTGAGGGCGTCTGCCATGGGCGCCGTCGCGCGAGCCCTCGCCAGCTTGATCAGCATCGGCAAGTTCATGCCCGCAAGAATTTCGATTCGACCGGTCTCCATGACTGAAATCGAAAGGTTCGACGGAGTGCCCCCGAACATGTCGGTGACGATGATCACGCCCTCGCCGCTGTCGGCATCCCCGACTCGGGCCAAAATATCGCGCCGGCGCTGCTCCATGTCGTCGTCGGGACCGATACAGACAGTTTCAAACTGATCCTGAGGGCCGACGACGTGCTCCACGGCGCTTTTGAACTCAACAGCAAGGCTTCCGTGCGTCACAAGCACGACACCGATCATCCTGTTCTATCTCCCAATACGGCCCGCCCAGAAGTGTTTCCGCCCGCAAGACTAATGGCGGGCCAAAACCGGCCTGCAACATGACCAGCAAAATAGGGCCGTGACAAGACCCCCCCGGGTGTCCGGATCCTCGGCGGCTTCAGATCACGCTCGCGGCTAGCCCGAGCCAACCAAGAACCGCGAGCGCTGATGAAGCCGGCGTACCGGCCAACAGGGCCATCTCGGGGACTTCAACGCCGTGCAGTGTCAAGTGACGCCCGGGATCAGCAACCCGCTCGGCTTCGTCTGCGGGGCACAGCGCGACTGCAAGCGCAAGCCGCGTCTCCGGCCGGTGGCGCCCGGGCCCAACCGCCGCGACGCCGTACCCGCGGAGCTCTACTAATCCGGCGATGCGATCGGGCACTTTTGCGACCAAACAACCGGTGTCGACATCACCCGACACGAAGGCATAGTCATCGGCCACCAGCGCCACCGGAACCGAAGCGACGCGGCAACGGTGCATCAGTTCGAGGGCGAGCGCTGTCTTGCCGACGCCTGAGGGTCCGTGGATCATCACGCCGCGACCGTCGATTTCAATGACAGTCACGTGTTCGAGGGTAGTTTCGCCAAGGGCGGAGTTCTTCGGTCGGCGGGTCATTCGCGCGGCAGCCGGAGGACGAACCGGGCGCCGGCGATTCGCCCGTCATCCTCAACGATGTTCTCGGCAGAGAGCGTCCCGCCATGCGCTTCCGCGATTTGCCGCGAAATCGAAAGGCCCAACCCCGAATTACGGCCGAACTGGTCTGCTCCGGGGCGGTCGGTGTAGAATCGCTGGAAAATCTTCTCGGCGTTTTCCGACTGAATGCCGGGGCCGTTATCGTCGACCGTGACGACCACGTGGCGGGAAGTGGACGACAGGTGCAGATCGACGCGACCGTCATCGTCCGGCGCGAACGACATGGCATTTTGTACCAGATTAGTGATGATCTGGCCAATCCGCAGCTCGTGGCCGTTGACGAAATAGCTCTTCGAACCGTGACGCCGCTTGTCCACATGGAGCTTCAAGACCCGCGAACCGTTGCGGCTGCTCTGACCGAGAATTCCGGAAAGTTCGCGAAGAAGCCGCTCGAGGTCGACCTCCTTGGCGTCCTCCCGCACCAGTTCGGCATCAAGCCGCGAAGCGTCAGAGATATCGGTGATGAGGCGGTCAAGACGGCTCACATCGTGCTGAATCACGTCTGTCAGCCGCTTGCGTGTCTCCTCGTTGCGCGCAAGAGGCAAGGTCTCAACGGCGCTGCGCAGCGAGGTCAGTGGGTTCTTCAGTTCATGACTGACATCGGCGGCGAAACTCTCGATGGCGTCGATGCGCGCATAGAGTGAATTGGTCATCTCGCGCAGCGCCACAGAAAGGTTGCCGATCTCATCCTGGCGATCGGAAAAATCCGGAATTTCTTCTCGCAACCGGATGCTCCGGCGAACCCTAACCGCTGCCGCCGCCAGACGCCGCAAGGGAGTGGCGATGGTTCCCGCCAACAGGAAGGAAAGAATTACATTGACCACCACGGCAACGAAAAATACCCGCATCATCGCAAATCGTTCGGCCTCGACAATCTTGTCGATATCGCCTCCCTGGGTCGACAATTGCAGAACACCCAGAACGGCGCGGAAACGTTGGACAGGCACCGCCACCGACACGATCAACTCTCCGTGTTGGCTGATCCGCACGACCTGCGACCGGCCGCCGGCGAGCGCGCTCATGACTTCGGAATAGGCTGTGCCGCTGCCGCCCGGCTGCTCGACGTACACCGTCAGATCGCGGCGACGGAAGATGTACGAGACGGCTTTGCCTAGACGGTCCCAGATATCGAGATCTCCCCCATCGACCGAGGGAAGATCGTAACGGAGCACTTGTCCGCCGGAATACAGATGACGCGAATCAAGCAGCAGGTTGGCGTCCCGGTCATAGATGCGCGCACGCGTCCGAGTGGGGGAGATCAGGCGCCGAAGCACCGGCGCAACCCGCTCCGGATTGATCGGGAAATCGAGATTGTCGAACCTATCGGCATTCGGCACGATGCTTTCACCGGCCTGCAATTCGAGCAGCTTGTCGGGATCGATCAGAATGCCGTTGGTTTCGACGTTTGCCGACGCGGCGATGGCACCGGCGATGATCTCCCCCTGGGTCATCAAGCTTTCGACCCGGGCGTCTATGAGCCCGTCGCGGAACTGGTTGATGTAGAGAATACCCGACATCAGGACGCCAAGCGCGGCGAGATTCAGGAACAGAATGCGGCGCGTCAGAGACGAAAAAAGGTAATGTCCGAAGACTCGGCGAAGCGGACGCACAATTCCGGGCAGAGTCCGTCGCTTTGGTCGACGTTTGCTTTTCAGATCGGCCGTCTGTGTCCCGTAGCTGATATGATCAGTCTCGACCGCCATTGCCTTCCGTCTAGCCCGCCTGCTTTACTCCGTCGATTAACGATCAAGCCTCGCGGAAGCGGTAGCCTACGCCATAGAGCGTCTCGATCATATCGAAGTCGTCATCGACCACCTTGAACTTCTTGCGCAGCCGCTTGATGTGGCTGTCGATTGTCCGATCGTCGACATACACTTGATCATCATAGGCCGCATCCATAAGCGAATCCCGGCTTTTCACCACCCCCGGCCGCTGGGCGAGCGCGTGAAGAATGAGAAACTCCGTCACCGTCAAGGTCACGGGGCTGTCTTTCCATGTGCAGGTATGACGCTCCTGATCGAGCACCAGATTGCCGCGAACAATTGACTGCGCAGCGGTCGTCGTGTCGCCCTTCAGGGTGATCTCGCGTGCGGCTGTCCTGCGCAACACCGCGCGCACGCGCTCAACCAGAAGACGCTGGGAGAAGGGCTTGGTGATGAAATCGTCGGCGCCCATCTTCAGCCCGAACAACTCGTCGATCTCGTCATCCTTTGAGGTGAGGAAAATTACCGGCAAATCGGATCGCTGCCGAAGACGGCGCAACAGTTCCATTCCGTCCATCCGAGGCATCTTGATGTCGAGGATGGCCAAACTCGGCTGACGGGCCATCAGTCCCTCGAGCGCGGAGGCGCCGTCGGTAAACGTCTCGACCCGGTAGCCCTCCGATTCCAATGCGATCGAAACAGAAGTCAGAATGTTCCGGTCGTCATCGACCAGCGCAATCGTCTGCATGCTGAAATTCTCCCCAGGCACGGCGTTCTGTCCCTTGCTCGTTACACAAAGCGAGCGGTTGACGCCTAAACTTGGCGCAAAATGTGGCACAGAACCCGTTGCGTGTCATTGCGACCCGGAGTTCCGCCGGGTGGATCACCACACAAAAATATTAAGCGGTAAGGTTAAGGTGGCCACCCTTCTCGTGTAAATCAAACGATTGAAATTTTTTTTTAAACCTTCAATCGATTAATTATTTGAATCATCTGGGCATTTCTGTTTCACGCACTAGACTGTTTAAACGGAAATCTAAACAGATTAAAAAAATTTGCAGGTGAACAAGGCTCCCGCAATCCGATCAATCGCAATGCTGTGGTGAGGACAATGACGAGAAACGGCTTGTATAATTCGACACACGGACTGGAGAAACAAGGTTTTCATGCTCCGCGCGCCGTCTATTACAACCTCACCGAAGCGGAATTGTATGAAAAGTCGTTGAAGCGGGACGAAGCGATACTCAGCGCTCACGGAGCTCTGGTCGCCCGTACCGGGGCCCATACCGGCCGGTCCGCCAAGGACAAGTTCATTGTCCGCGACGGGCAAGTCGACGAGAAAATCTGGTGGGACAACAACAAGTCGATAGCACCGGACGCATTCGACAGGCTTCACGCCGACATGCTCGCCCATGCCGACGGAAAAGATCTATTCGTCCAGGATTTGCTGGGCGGTGCCGACGCCGATCATCGGATTCCGGTCCGCGTCGTCGGTGAGAACGCCTGGCATTCGCTCTTCATCCGCAATCTGCTGATCAGACCGGAGCGCGACGCGCTGCGTTCGTTCGTGCCGAAGATGACAATCATCGACCTTCCGTCCTTCACAGCAGACCCGGATCGGCACGGATGCCGCAGCGAAACGGTAATCGCAGTCGATCTCACACGCATGATCGTCCTGATCGGCGGCACGTCCTATGCCGGCGAAATGAAAAAGTCCGTCTTCACCGCGCTCAACTACCTTCTGCCGGAGAGCGGCGTGATGCCGATGCACTGCTCAGCCAATGTGGGAAATGACGGCGATGTGGCGATCTTCTTCGGCCTGTCGGGAACCGGCAAGACCACGCTTTCGGCCGATCCTGCGCGCACGCTGATCGGCGACGACGAGCACGGCTGGAGCGAAAACGGGATCTTCAATTTCGAGGGCGGTTGCTATGCCAAGACCATCCGCCTTTCGGCCGAAGCGGAACCGGAAATCTTCGCAACAACACGCCGCTTCGGGACCGTGCTGGAAAATGTCGTCCTCGACGATGCCCGCGTCCCAGATTTCGACGATGGGACGCTGACCGAAAACACGCGTTGCGCCTACCCTCTCCACTATATCGCGAATGCGAGCGAGACCGGCCGGGCGGGACAGCCGTCGAACATCATCATGCTGACTGCCGATGCCTTCGGCGTGATGCCGCCGATCGCCAAGCTCACGCCGGCGCAGGCCATGTACCACTTCCTATCCGGATACACAGCGAAAGTCGCCGGCACAGAAAAGGGCGTAACCGAGCCCGAAGCAACGTTTTCAACCTGCTTCGGCGCGCCCTTCATGCCGCGACATCCGTCAGAATATGGCAATCTTCTGCGCGACCTAATCGCTAGGCACGGCGTCAATTGCTGGCTTGTCAACACCGGCTGGACCGGCGGAGCCTATGGAACGGGACAACGAATGCCGATCACGGCAACCCGCACTCTGCTGCAAGCGGCGCTCGGCGGAGCGTTGAGCGATTCGCTGTTCCGCACCGACCCTAATTTCGGCTTCGATATTCCGGTCTCCGTGGAAGGGGTTGATCCGGCGATCCTAGATCCCCGCGGCACATGGGCGGACGGGGCAGCCTATGACGAACAGGCGCGCAAGCTCGCCGACATGTTCATCGCGAACTTCGAGAAATTCGCCCATCATGTCGAGATCGACGTCATGGACGCAGCGCCTCGATTTCTTCAAGCCGCTGAATGAGCTGAAGTTAAACCTCTGAGAACGCCGGTGGCGTCCGTGACGAACGGGCGCTACTTTTCATATGGAGAGGCAGCGGATATCGTCTCCGGACAATCCGAGCGTCCCATGGCCCATCCGACCCAGCCCCTTCAGCCATTCACTTTTCCGCCGGACGACATGCGCCGACGCGCAGCTGATTTCGCCGAGCTGATGGCTAAGCGCCGAACTGTGCGCGACTTCTCACCGCGACCGGTCGACCGGGCGATCATCGAAAATTGCGTTCGCGTCGCGGGTACCGCGCCCTCGGGCGCCAACCAGCAACCTTGGCGCTTCGTCTGCATTTCCGAACCCGGTACCAAGCAGAGAATTCGCGAAGCGGCCGAGGCGGAGGAGCGGGAATTCTATGCAGGACGGGCGGGCGAGGAATGGCTTGATGCCCTGGCGGCGCTCGGGACGGACGCCAACAAGCCGTTCCTGGAAACCGCGCCGTGGCTTATCGTCATCTTCGCGGAGCGATACGGTGTTGGTCCTGACGGGAGGCGGACGAAGAACTACTACGTTCACGAGTCGGTCGGCATCGCGACAGGGTTCCTCGTCACAGCCCTGCATAATGCTGGCTTGGCGACCCTGACCCACACCCCGTCCCCAATGAGTTTTCTGTCCGACATCTGTGGACGGCCCGTGAACGAGAAGCCGTCCATCCTGCTGGCCGCAGGCTATCCTGCAGAAGACACGCGGGTTCCAGCCATTTCGAGGAAACCGCTCGGCGAGATCGTGAACTGGATCGAATGAGCACCGGCGACCTGGCGATTCGTTCGGGGTTCCAGCTTCCCGGCTGGTCGATGACGGAGGATTTCGTTCTTGCCCGCGGACCGGGCGGACAAAGCGTCAATAAGAATGCCACAGCCGTACAGCTGCGGTTCTTCCCACGCTCCGCAGGCGTCTTCACCGACGCCCAGTTCGAGCGACTGATCAAACTGGCCGGAAAGCGAGCGGCAAAGGATGGCAGTATCCTGATTCAGGCGAATCGCTTTCGGACGCAAGAGCGCAACCGGGAAGACGCCAGGGACCGGCTGCGGGCACTCGTCGCCAAGGCGTTGGAGCCACCACCGCCGCCGCGAAGGAAAACCCGGCCGACGCGCGGCTCGGTTGAGCGCCGCTTGAAGGCGAAAACCGTGCGCAGCGGCATCAAACGCGCGCGCGGCAAGGTCCTCGATGATGATTAAGGACGAAGAAACCGAAGGATCGATAGTGCACTTCGATCGTTTCCGTGCGAAACGTTCTAGACGAGCCACCTGAACCAAGAGGAATTCCCATGGGCTTTTTCGATTTCGTGAAATCCGCCGGCAAGAAGCTCGGTTTCGGCGACGACGAGGAAGAGAACGCAAAGGAGCTCAAGAAGGAGCTTGATTCGCACAAGATCGGCACCGAAGCCGTGAACGTGGAGATGAAGGGTGATACCGCGATCATCAAGGGTGCGGTGGCGGATCAGTCGGCATTCGAAAAAGCGGTGATTGCGGTGGGAAACACGCTCGGCATCTCCAAGGTCGAGGCATCCGAGCTCAAGGTGGTGCCGCCGGAGAGCGGCTTGAAACTCGATGCGAACACAGACATCAACGAGGTCATCGCGGCCGCCGGACCTGCAAACGACCCCAAGCTACACACAGTCGAAAAGGGCGACACGCTTTGGGCGATCGCGGAGAAGGCTTATGGCGACGGGTCGAGATACAACGAGATTTTCGAAGCGAACAAGCCGATGCTGAGCCACCCCGACAAGATCTATCCAGGCCAGGTTTTGCGCATTCCAGCAGCGGGCCAGGCGTGAGATCGGCGGCAGGAACGCAGGTCCCGAAGTGGACAAATCCATGGAGCATCTGCCACAGGGATTGAAGCACATTGCTAGTGCGCTGCCGGAGGACGAACAGCGAGCCCTCCTCGACGAGATCCGGAATACCATCGTGGAGGCTCCGCTCTATGTGCCGATGATGCCACGCACGGGAAAGCCGTTGGGCGTCAAGATGACGAATTGCGGCGAGCTCGGCTGGCTGACGGACAAGGAGAAGGGTTATCGATACGAGTCAACGCATCCGGTGACCGGACGGCCTTGGCCGCCTATTCCCACCAGGCTTTTGCGAATTTGGAACAAGGTCAGCGGCTACGGGCACCCGCCCGAGGCCTGCCTCATCAATTTCTATGAGCCGGGCACGAAGATGGGATTGCATCAGGACCGCGACGAGGACGAATTCGCCGCCCCGGTTGTCTCAATTTCGCTCGGCGATACGTGTCTTTTCCGGATCGGGGGCACCACCCGCAAAGGGCGAACCTCTTCACTGAAGCTCGCCAGCGGCGATATCGTCGTGATGGGCGGAGATGCACGGCTCAGCTATCACGGCGTCGATCGCGTTTATCCGGGGACGTCCACGCTGCTGAAGAACGGCGGTCGCATCAATCTGACGCTGCGCCGGGTGACGAGGCCATAACGCTCCCACCTTCCCACGCAGAGACTAATTCTTCTTTCAGGGCCACCCGGCCCCAGAACTCCGCATGGACCACCGTATATCCGGCCAGAATACTTGCGAATTCCGGGTTGTCGGTCAACGGATTCGTGGACGCAGTGGGTTCGGGATCAAGTACAACAATGTCGGGCGGCGTGGCAGTCCACATCCTGATCTTGTACGCGAGCGAAGCGGCGGTGCGGTCCTCGATTCGCGCGCGCCGCGCAGCGTCGACCGACGCGTCCCTAAGAAGGGTAGTGTATCCCCAGGCGACAATCCAATCCGAGCAGGTCCGCTCCAGCCACGTACCCCGCAGCATGCGTACTAGAGGGAAACCGGCTCCAATGTGACCGGAGACAGATGCCACGACTGGGTTGGGTGCGATCGCACGCAGACGAGCAACGAGGGCGTGCGGCGGTTCGAAGCGGTTCCATGTCAAGATGGTCAGAGAGAAAACCACACTCGCTGCCATCACCAGCGTCAGGAGAGGTGGGCCGATGGACAAACTCGCCCATTCGCGCAGGATCCAGCGCGCACCGGCGACCGCGATCGCCATTGCCGTGAGCGACAGGGCAGGCATGACGTGGTAGTTCCAGCCTTTACCTATGATCAGGAACGTGCAGTAGAAACCGAAGGCACCGGCGGCAAGAGCCCAGACCAACGGGTTCTCGCGTCGCGGTGCCACCGACATCATCAGCGCGGCAAGCACCACCCCAAGCACCAGCTGAATCCAATTCATGACTAGAACCAGCGTCACCAAAGAATGACGGAACAGATAGACATCCAGCATCAGAGGGACGATCTGCGAAAAATATTCCGGATACAGACGCCATAGAGACACACCATGAAGCACTGTTGCGATTGCAGCGATGAGAATTTCCGGAGTGAAAAGAACCCGAACGGAGCGGGCCGTGCCCGCTGCCAGCAGATAGGGAAACAGGAACACCAGTGCGTAATGGGGTTTGAACATCATGGTGATGGCTGCGCCGACACCTGCCACGGCGCTCCACACTAGGCGCGGCCGAAGATCGTTTTTCAAGTCCATGCGGCAAGCCGCTAAAACGAGCAGGGGAAGCGCCGACGCGACGCCGAAATGTTCCCGCTGAGAGAATGTGGGGGGCATGAGCAGGGTGAGTACGTAAAGCCCCGCTGGCACCAATATCCATCTCTCTCGGGACGTTGTGAGCCCGAGCCTTTCGCTCATCAGGAGGGCAACCGTACCGAAGCCGATAGTCCAGACATAGGTTCCCATTACTGTCCAATGTTCGGCAAGAACCGGGGTGACTGAACCGAGCCAGCCGAACGGAAGGTAAAGAAAAACCGACAGGGGCGGATTGTTTTCGACCACATCGACGTAGAGCCGTTCTCCCGCCATTATCCTTTCTCCGACGGTCAGCAGCCAGCTAACATCTGCATGCGTGCCGCTTGTGAACATGTGCCATGCCGATACCGCGAGAATGACGGTGCTGATCACCACCGAACCCGCATGGAGGCCGGAAACGGAAGTACCCACCCGGGAGTTGAGGGTATCTATCGCGGGAGCCGGCAGTGGTCCGTCCATTCCGCGTTCATCATGGGAGGTTCTCCTACGCATTGGTCAGATCGCAGCGGTGCTGTTTTCCGCCTGCACGCGGCTTGCGGTGCCGATGGGCCGCGCGATCGCCAACAAACCCAGTCCAATTGGCGAGTCAAACCGGCCGAGAATGTATTTTTCGGACCGGAACAACCACTTCATGACCGCGTTGGCCAGTCTTGGCGGCATGTCCGAGCCGCTCGAAGGGGCCTCCTTGCCCCTCGACAACCCTCGGTCAAGAAGCCGCGCGGCAGCGGCGGCCGGAAACAATGCCGAGTTGGTAAAGGTCAGACGCTCAATCGCATAGCCCGTCGAGCGCAGTACCTCGGCAAGGCCCGCTCGCGAATATCTGCGAAAGTGATGCAGGATCTTGTCGTGGTGGCTCCACAGCCATTGATGTGCTGGAACTGTCAGCAGAAGCCGGCCGCCGGGCGCAACAAGGCCAGAAATGGCCTCGAGCGCCGCGCCGTCCCTCTCGACATGTTCGAGCACGTCAAACAGGCAGATCAGGTCGAACTTCCCCTCGAAATTCGGCAGGCCGTCAGGGAGATGGCCGGCCAGCAAGCTGACCCCGGTTTTCTCGGAGGCGATGAGTCGGGCGTTGGCATCCATCTCAACCGCGGTCACCGTACCGTAGCGCGAGAGCATCGCGATGTTACCGCCGGTTCCCGCACCAATCTCCAGAATGGAAAGCGGCTCAGGCAACCCAAGCGAGTCGAGCACGGCGCCCGCCACTGCCCTGCGACCACAGAACCACCAGTGCAGATCCTCAGTGTCCGCCATTTTTCGATAGGCTGCCGGTTCCACTATTCGTCACCCTCGTAGACCTTACGCACCACGTAGACCGGGCGCCGTTTCACTTCCTCGTAGACGCGGCCGAGATATTGGCCAAGAACGCCGATGCCGATCAGCTGTACGCCGCCCAGAAACAGGATGCTCGTCATCAGGGACGTGTAGCCCGGCACGTCAGCTCCGATGAAGATCGCCCGTCCCGCGAGAAGACCGCCGTAAAGGAAAGCCAGCGCCGAAATGGCGCTTCCCACGTAGCCCCAGATTTCCAGCGGAAGGTTCGAGAAGCTGGTTATGCCCTCGAGAGCGAAATTCCAGAGCTTCCACGGCGTGAAGGTAGTACGGCCATCGGAGCGGGCTGCGCGTTTGTATTCGACGATCGCGGTCTCGAAACCGACCCAGGCAAACAGGCCTTTCATGAAGCGCCTACGTTCTGGCATGTCCTTGAGAACATCCAGAACAGCCCGATCCATGAGGCGGAAATCGCCAACATTTTCCGGGATCTGCGTTTTCGACAGCATATTATGCACGCGGTAGAACAAGAAAGCCGTCTTGCTCTTGACCAGCGTGTCGCTTGAGCGATCCAGACGCTTGGCGATGACGACGTTCGAGCCTTTTCGCCAATGCTCGAGCAGTTGCGGGATGACTTCCGGAGGATCCTGTAGATCAACGTCGATCGGGATGGCCGCGTCCGCGCTGCATGCATCGAGCCCCGCCGTCAGCGCGGCCTCCTTCCCGAAATTGCGCGACAGATCAATAATACGGATGCGCGGATCGGCCTTCTGGGCAGTGACCAACGTTTCAAGCGTCGAGTCAGTGCTGCCGTCATTAACGAAGATCAGGCTAAAGCCGAAATCGTCAGTTTCCAGCGGATCGATTATGTCACCAGTTTCATGCAAAAACGGCAGGATCGAGCCAGCCTCATTGAAGACCGGAACGATTAGGGCCACTATCGTGCGACGTCTTTCGTTCGTAGATCTGATGACTGCTCTTTCCAGCCTTCTTGAAGTGCCGCTGCGGTCCATTTTGGATCGGCTCCGGTTCAACAGACTTAACCATGTAAAGCCTAAAAATTGATTACAGCGGGTTGCTACAACTTCCTCAGCAGCACCTCTTCCACCATATGGTCGGAGCCCTTGCGCAGGATGAGGTCAGCCCGCGGGCGCGTGGGCTGGATGTTCTCTTTCAGGTTCCTCAGATTGATGTTGCTCCAAAGCCCCTCGGCGATGGAGAGCGCCGCGGTTTCCGACAGTTCAGCATAACGATGGAAGAAAGAGCGCGGGTCGCGGAACGCAGTCTGGCGCAACTGCATGAACCGGGTCACGTACCAGTCGTGGATCAGTTCCTCTGGCGCGTCGATGTAGATTGAAAAATCGAAATAGTCCGACACGAACGGCACCATCTTGCCGTCTTCCGGCAGGTCGCGGACCTGCAGAACATTGATGCCTTCGAAAACCAGAATATCCGGCCGGTCAATTGTGATGAACTCGTCAGGGAGGACATCGTAAGTCATGTGCGAATATATCGGCGCGCGCACCGCCTGTTCGCCAGCCTTGATCGCCGAGAGAAATTTCAGAACCGCGCTTACGTCGTAGCTTTCCGGAAACCCCTTGCGCTCCATGAGCCCGTGTTCACGGAGCACTGCGTTGGGGAGCAGAAAACCATCGGTGGTCACCAAGTCCACCTTCGGGCTCGATGGCCATCGGGCAAGCAGTTCCTTCAATATGCGCGCGGTGGTTGACTTGCCCACAGCAACAGACCCGGCAATCCCTATGATGAACGGCGTCTTGATCGCCTCGTCCACACTGAGAAAGCGCTTGCGCTGCTCAAAAAGACTTTGGGACGCTTCCACGTGCGCGTAGAGCAAGCGCGACATAGACAGATAAATGCGCCGGACCTCGTCGAGATCGACGGGGTCGTTCAGCGATCGCAGGCGCTTGACCTCGTCCTCGGTCAGCGTGAGCGGCGTGTCGGCGCGGAATGCGGCCCACTCCGACGCGGCGAAACGGCGATAAGGCGAGAGTTCGCTGCCCGACAGCTGATCGAAGGGATCGGGATCGTCTAGGGATGTGGATCGCTTCACCGACTGGTCCATCAGAGGAACAGGTCCCGCCTACCTACGCGCTGGCATGACGGACACATCATGTGATCTCAACTCAGTTCTCCCGGCGGCCAGCCTTCTCCTCAAGCCCCGATTGGGCGGTCCGTCTTTCGAGTTCCGCAAGAACATCGTCCACCGATATGTCCCGCATTCTCAGAACCACAAGTAAATGGTACAGGAGATCGGCGGCTTCCGCTACAAGCGCCCCCCGCCCCTCCCCGAGCGCCGCGATGACGGCTTCGACCGCCTCCTCGCCGAGCTTCTTGGTTGCCTTGTCCATTCCCCCGGCAACAAGCCTTGCGGTCCACGATGACGCATCGCCGGACGTGACCCGAGTGGCGATAATCGCTTCGAGATCGTGGAGCGTGAAACCGCTCATCGGGCTGCCTCCCTGTCCGTCTTGTACAAATCCTCCCGCACCTGGACTCCCGCCTTGGCCATGTGCCGCTTCGCCTCGGCGATCGTGTGGGTTCCGAAGTGAAAAATAGAGGCGGCGAGCACCGCGGTGGCGTGACCTTCGCGAATGCCTTCGACCATATGGTCAAGCGTGCCCACTCCCCCCGAGGCGATTACCGGCACACGCACTGCGTCGGCGACCGCGCGAGTGAGCGGGATGTTGTAGCCGATCTTTGTGCCGTCGCGGTCCATGGAGGTGAGCAGTATCTCTCCCGCCCCAAGACCGACCACCTTTCGAGCGAAGTCGACCGCGTCGATCCCGGTCGGCACGCGCCCGCCATGGGTGAAGATCTCCCAGTGCGGTTCGCCGTCGCCTTCGTCGACTGTCTTCGCATCGATCGCGACGACGATGCACTGGTTTCCGAACTTGTCGGCCGCTTCGGCAACCAGTTCCGGTCTTTGAACCGCCGCCGTGTTGATGGATACCTTGTCCGCACCGGCCAGCAGCAGCTTGCGCACATCTTCCACCGCGCGCACGCCGCCGCCAACGGTAAGCGGCATGAAGCACTGCTCAGCGGTGCGCGCAACGACGTCGTAAATCGTGTCGCGGTTGTCGGAGGAGGCAGTGATGTCGAGAAAGCACAACTCGTCCGCGCCCGCCGCATCATAGGCCTTCGCCGCCTCGACCGGATCGCCGGCATCGACCAGATCAACGAAGTTGACGCCTTTGACGACGCGGCCGTCCTTGACGTCGAGACAGGGAATGACGCGGGCCTTCAATGTCATGACGGTTTCTTTCCGCTCACGCGGCGCGGACTGGTTCTAGCAAACACGATCGCCCAGACGATCAGAAGGCAGACACCGATGGGTACTGTCGCCAGCATGGCCCAGCCGGCGAGCGCAGCGACGTTAAGCATCGGCGCGATGTCGGCCCCGGCAACAACGCACGGCAAGACCCTGTCGACCGCCTCGCATCCAACCAGCCAGCTAAGGCCGATCGCCAACAAAAACGCAATCAGTGGCGCGGACATGAATAGGAATATTGCCGCTAGGGCGGTGCCCGATCGCATCGGGCCCGTGCCTTTGCGGGCGTTTTCATTCATCGATCTGCTCCGCTCTCAGCACCGCCAGCGCCTCTGCAGGATCGATCCGGCCGTCATACAGCGCCCGGCCGGAGATCGCGCCTTCCAGCTTGGTGGCATCCGGCATCGTCATGCGGACGACGTCGGCGATGGAGGCAAGGCCCCCCGAGGCGATCACGGGGATCGACACCGCGTCGGCGAGGTCCAGCGTCGCGCCCCAGTTTATACCGGTCAGAATTCCATCCCGGTCGATATCGGTGTAAACGATCGCGGCGACGCCCGCGCCCTCAAATTTCCTCGCCAGTTCGGTGACGCCAAGTTCGGACTCCTCCGCCCAGCCCTCGACGGCAACCTTACCGCCTTTCGCGTCGATGCCGACGGCGACCTTTCCGGGAAAGCGCCTGCATGCCTCCATAACCAGTTCGGGATCGCGCACCGCGACCGTGCCGAGAATGACCCGCGCGAGACCCTTTTCGAGCCAGTTTTCGATATGGGCGAGCGTGCGGATGCCGCCGCCCAACTGCACGGGATTCTTCGTCGCCCCCAAAATCGCCTCGACGGCATCGCCATTGACCGACTGGCCCTCGAAGGCGCCGTTAAGATCGACCACATGCAGCCATTCGAAGCCCTGTTCCTCGAAGGCCCTGGCCTGGGCGGCGGGATCGGCGTTGTAGACCGTCGCCTGATCCATGTCGCCCTTAACGAGGCGCACGCACTGGCCGTCCTTCAGGTCGATGGCGGGAAACAGGATCTTCATGGCGACCATTTCAGGAAGTTGGCGATCAGGGCCAGTCCGAGGGCTTGGCTCTTCTCGGGGTGGAACTGGGTGCCGAACATGTTGCCTCGCGCGACCGCCGCGGTGACCGGCCCGCCATACTCCGTGCGGGCGACCACGTCGTCTTCTTCCGCTGCCGCCAGATGATAGGAATGGACGAAATATGCATGCAGCCCGTCCGGTCCTGTCGGTATGTCGTCGAACAGAGGATGGTCTCGCACAAGATCGAGCGTATTCCAGCCGATCTGCGGAATTTTTAGCGCGGGATCGTCCGGCGTCATTTCGATGGCATCGCCCGGAATCCAGCCAAGCCCCCGGGTGACGGTCTTTTCGAGTCCCCGCGACGACATAAGCTGCATGCCGACGCAAATGCCGAAAAACGGGCGTCCGTTCGATATGACGGCCTCGTTCAGCGCATCGACCATGCCAGGCACCGCATCGAGCCCCGATCGGCAATCGGCATAGGCGCCGACGCCGGGAAGCACGATGCGATCGGCGGACGCCACACGCTGCGCATCGGATGTCAGTTCGACCTCGGCGCTGCTTCCGCCCTCGCGCGCTGCGCGCTCGAAGGACTTCAGCGCCGAACGAAGATTGCCCGAGCCGTAATCAATGATCGCGACACGCATGGCCTAGGACCCCGTATCGCCGGAAAAGCCGAACATCACGTCGCTGTCGTCGACGGGCCGGGTAACATTGGCCACCGCCGGCACGGCAATAAGCGCGTTCGCCTTCGGTCGACGGCGCGCGAACCACCTCATTTCCGCTTCGCTCAGATCGGGTGCCTGGACGGCGCCGGCATCGCGATACCCCTCGCGCCGATACCTTCCCATGCGCATCGCCGGACCTTCAAGGGCGACGAAGACGCCGACCACCAGCCCAGCCAAAACGAGAGCGAGATCGCTCTTCAGAATCTCTCCGGCAAGTGCGAGTGCCACCGTCACCAAGAGTAGGCCTAGCGCGGCGAACCACAGGCGGTGCCACAAGAGCCAGAACAGTGGAAAGATGACCGCAAGAACTGCAAGGTCGTCGCGGATCATCACCGTATCGACCGTCCCGCCCGCCGGGCGCTGACGCTCCATGATCACGAAATTCGCCATGTGTCCCGCCTAAAGAAAACCCTTGGTCGACGGTATTGCATCCCGCTGTCGGCCGTCGATCTGCGAGGCCATGCGCAGCACCCTCGCCACTGCCTTGAAACAGGTCTCGGCTATATGGTGGCTGTTTGCGGCGTAGAAATTCTCGACATGCAGCGTCACACCCGCGTGTTGGGCAAACGCCTGAAAGAACTCGCGAACGAGTTCGGTATCGAATGTGCCAATCTTCGCTGACGGAAAATTCACCTTCCATACCAGAAAGGGCCGGCCGGAAATATCGATCGCCGCGCGGGTCAGGCTTTCGTCCATTGCCAGATCGAGACTGGCGTAACGGGTCACCCCGCGCCGGTCTGCAAGCGCCTCGGACACGGCCTTGCCAAGCACGATGCCGGTATCTTCCACTGTATGGTGGTCGTCGATGTGGAGATCGCCGTCCGCCTTGACCGTCATGTCGATCAGCGAATGGCGCGACAGCTGCTCCAGCATGTGGTCGAAAAAGCCGATGCCGGTGTTCATTTCATTCATGCCGGTCCCGTCAAGATCGACACTTGCGGTGATCCGCGTCTCGTTGGTCTTGCGGGTGATTTCCGCGGTTCGCGCTGCCATTGACGGTCGCCCTCTTGTTGCTCGCCGGGGCGGCGACTTGGCCTCATAACAAGGGTTTAGCGACATTACCAGTGCGAAGGGAGCCGGTTTGCATTCGCGTCTCCTCCGCTTACATAGCGGGAAACCCGAGCGCGGCCCGGCGGGCGGAACGAAGCCTCCCGCGCGGCTGAAAGGATCAATGATGAGCGAACACAATCCCTATGGAACCATGCACGCCACCACCATCGTCACCGTCCGCAAGGGAGGCAAGGTGATCATTGCTGGCGACGGCCAGGTCAGCCTCGGACAGACGGTGATCAAGGGCAACGCCCGCAAGGTGCGCAGGATCGGCAAGGACAGCGAAGTGCTTGCGGGGTTCGCGGGCGCCACCGCCGACGCCTTCTCGCTCCTCGATCGGCTTGAAAAAAAGCTCGAACAGTATCCGGGCCAGCTCATGCGTGCAGCTGTCGAACTGGCGAAAGACTGGCGAACCGACAAATATCTGCGCAATCTCGAGGCAATGATGCTCGTTGCCGATAAGTCGGTCTCGCTGTGCATCACGGGTAATGGCGACGTGCTGGAACCGGAACACGGGGTCATGGCGATCGGATCGGGTGGCAATTATGCGCTGGCCGCGGCGCGGGCGCTTGTCGACAGTGACATGGACGCGGAGGCAATCGCACGCCGCGCGATGGAAATCGCTGCCGACATCTGCGTCTACACCAATGGAAACACCGTTGTCGAAAGCATGGATGCGGAATAAGGCAGAGATCTCCTTCGTGCCGGTGCGACCGGACGATTATCCGCTCTTAGAGCGCTGGATGAGGAGGCCGCACTGGCGCCAGTGGTGGGGCGAGCCTGCGGTCGAATTAGGCTATATCCGCGCCATGGTCGGGGGCCGCGACAGCACCAAGCCCTTCATCTTTCGTGTCGGGGGCAGAGCCCTTGGCTATATCCAGTACTGGTCTGTCGGCGACGCGATCCGAGACGCCCATGACAACGATGCACCATGGCTGTCCGACCTTCCATCCGACGCGATCGGGGTCGATCTGTCGATCGGCGTGGAGAGCGAGCTTTCCAAGGGGATTGGCTCTGCGGTACTGTCCGCATTTCTCCGGAAACTGGCCCGGGAAGGTTACCGGTGCATCGTCATCGATCCGGACGAGACCAACCATCGTGCCATACGCGCCTATGAAAAGGCCGGCTTCGTAGCCTTTGGCCGCCATGTCGGCAATGACGGGGTCGCGCTGCTAATGCGGCTACCACCTGATCGCAAAGCAGAACTTGCCCGATGATCTCAGCCGAGAAACTCGAGCAGGCGGTAAGGCGCGGGATCATTTCCGTCGACCAGCGTGACGAACTGCTCGCGTTGGACGACGACCCGGATACCGGAGTGATCGAGGCTGCGAGGCCAGCCACCGACGAACCACTGCGCCTTGTTGGCGGCGGCAACGATCTTTTCGTGACGGTAGGCGTCGTCCTGCTGTTTGCGGGACTGCTTTTCGTTCTCCGGTCCACGATCGGAACCAGTACGCCGGTCATCGCAGGAATGCTTGGCATCCTTGTCTGGCTCGTCGCCGAATTTGTAACGCGACAGCGCCGCATGCGCCTCTCCAGCACACTCCTCGGGCTGGGATTTCTGGGTGCCGCAGCCAAACTCGTCTCCGTCTATCTGGAAGGTCGGATCGATCCGGACAGCCTACGGAACCCACTGCAATACGCCGCGCTGCGCCCGCAGGCGGGGATATGGTCCGCCATATTCTTCGGAGTAATCGCCGCTGCGGCAGTCATCTACTTCCTGCGGTTTCGTGTGCCGATCATGGCCGCAATCCTGGCATTATGCCTGACCGGCTTCGCCTTCGTCTCCACGACCCTGTTCTTCTATGACAGCGTGACTAGCGGTACCGTTTTGCTGCCGACGCCCGACCAGATACCGGACGTCATCGCTCGGGCGCTTTACGTACCGCTCGCTTGCGGTGTGATTATCTTTGTAACCGGTGTCGCATTCGACCTGCACGACCGCGAGCGCCATACCGTCTGGTCCGATTGCGCTTTCTGGCTGCATGTGATCTCGGCGCCATTGCTGGTACATCCGCTGTTCATTCTCGCGACTGGCCAGGAAGTGGTCTTCGGCGAGATCGAACCCGGCATGATCGCCTCGATCATGCTGGGGATGCTGTTCGGCGGCTTCGTTTATGTCGCACTGGCAATCGACCGGCGCTCGCTGCTGGTACCGACATTCGCCTATTTCGGCTCGCTCGGGATCTATTATCTGATCGACGGCGCGGCAAACACAACGGACATCCCGCCCTTCGCGCTTATCCTGCTTGTGATCGGTGGCCTAATTATCCTGTTCGGGGCTGGCTGGCAGAATATGCGCCGCTTGATTGTCGGATCGACGCTTCCCACATCGGTGCTATCCAAACTTCCTCCCATCAAAGTGTGATTGTTTCATGTCTGATTTTTCACCGCGCGAAACCGTATCGGAACTCGACCGCTACATTATCGGTCAGAAGGACGCAAAACGCGCCGTCGCCATCGCACTGCGCAATCGCTGGCGCCGTCAGCGCCTGGAGGGGGCGATGCGCGACGAGGTGATGCCAAAAAACATCCTGATGATCGGACCGACGGGTGTGGGAAAAACTGAGATTTCCCGCCGACTCGCGAAGCTTGCGGGCGCTCCCTTCGTGAAGGTCGAAGCGACCAAATTCACGGAAGTCGGCTATGTCGGGCGCGACGTCGAGCAAATCATTCGCGATCTGGTCGAAGCCGGAATTGCGCTGGTGCGCGAGCGCAAGCGCGAGGAGGTGAAGGCCAAGGCACATGTGAATGCGGAGCAGCGCGTACTGGAAGCCTTGATCGGTTCGACAGCAAGCCCGGCGACGCGAGACAGTTTCCGCAAGAAGCTGCGCGACGGGCTACTCGACGACAAGGAGATAGAGATCGAGGTTGCCGACACTGGCTCGGGCGGAATGCCAGGGTTCGAGATTCCAGGGATGCCCGGTGCCAACATTGGCATGATCAATCTCAACGACATGCTCGGTAAGGCTCTGGGTGGCGGCAAGTCGAAAAAGGTGAAGACCACGGTCAAAGAATCCTACGACATTCTGCTCAACGACGAATCCGACAAGTTGCTCGATCAGGAACAGGTTGTGCAGGAGGCGATGCGCTCGGCCGAGAATGATGGGATCGTCTTCCTAGACGAGATCGACAAGATCGCCGCCAGCGAGGGCCGTTTCGGCGCCGGCGTCAGCCGCGAAGGCGTGCAGCGCGACCTGCTGCCTCTGGTGGAAGGCACGACGGTCGCGACCAAGTACGGCCCGGTCAAGACCGACCACATACTGTTCATCGCGTCCGGCGCCTTCCACGTTTCCAAGCCCTCAGACCTGTTGCCCGAGCTGCAGGGCCGGTTGCCGATCCGTGTCGAATTGCGAGCGCTGGAGCGCGAGGATTTCAAACGTATCCTCACCGAAACCGAAGCTAGCCTAATCAAGCAGTACATCGCGCTGATGCAGACAGAGGACGTCACTGTGACCTTTACCGACGACGCTATCGACGCGCTGGCCGATATTGCGGTGGATCTCAATTCGACTGTCGAGAATATCGGTGCGCGGCGTCTGCAAACGGTGATGGAGCGCGTGCTTGACGAGATTTCGTTCACCGCCCCCGACCAGGGAGGCGAGGAATTTATTATCGACGGCGACTATGTGCGCAAACAAATCGGCGACCTCGCACGGAACGCGGACCTGTCCCGATACGTTCTGTGACCGAAAGGCCATAGTCGAGATTTCCTTGCGGTGCGCACTCGACAGGCCTGCGGGCTTTTCCTAATGCGTTCGCGGGGCTTTCTTGCAGAGCAGAAACATTACGATGCACCTATCCATCCCGCCGGGGATTTTCGCGGCCGCGGCGCTTTTGTTGGCCACGGCGAGCCCATCGCATGCCCTGACAGAAGTCGAGCCGGGGAACCGCAACGTCGAGCAGCCCGCCGTGCCGGGAGCCTCTAAGAACCGCACAAATGCGCTGAAAACCACGTTCGAGCTGAAATACAAAAAGATCGTCGCCCTTCTGCGCACAGAGCAGCGGCTCATAGACAAGATCAGGCGGACCGCCGAGACTTTCGATATCGATCCCATTCACATGATAGGGGCGATCGTCGGCGAACACACCTACAATGTTGATGCCTACGACCGTGCACAAACCTACTACGTCAAGGCGGTTTCGTATCTGAGGGGTTCGATCAATTTCGGCTATGATGGGGAGGATGTCTCGGATTTCATCGCCAGGCCGCAATTCGAGACGTGCGCGGAATTCGAGGCCAGCCGCGACTTGTGGAGCTGCCGTGAAGCCGTTTGGAACGACGTTTTTCGCGGCAAGACGGTCGATGGCAAGGCGTTTCCGAACGATCGGTTCAGCGCGGTTTTCTTCCAGCCCTTCTATGCCGGTCAGACCTTCGGCATCGGGCAGCTCAACCCGCTGACCGCCCTGATGATGACGGAACGTGTGAACGAAGCGACCGGAGCGCGCGAACTGAACGCCGAGGATGGCAAAGAGGTTTACCGCGCCATCATGGATCCTGACGAGACGCTGCCCTATATCGCCGCAACGCTGGCCACGGCGATCGACGACTACCGCAATATCGCGGGATTCGACATATCGCGCAACCCGGGTCTGACCGCGACGCTCTACAACACAGGCGATTCCCTGGGTCGAGCAAGGAATCTCGCCCGGCGGAACGGCGGCCGGGGCGGCTCGATCCTTCCTGAAGAAAACTATTACGGCTGGCTGATCAACGAGAAGGAAGACGAACTGCGCTCACTTCTCGGCGGATGATGGTCCGCGGACGGAGCGTGCCGTCTGGTCCGAGAGAGCCTGCAGGCGTCTGATCAGGTGGTCCAGATCATCGCGGCCGAGATCGCCAATCGACACGGCGAGCAGATTGGCAAGTTCGGTGGCGCGCGGATCGAGTCCGGACGTGTCGATCACTACCCTCGGGGAGGAGCGCAGCGCGAGACGCTGCAACTCATCCGCATCGTCCCAGATAACGTTCAGATAGGCGATGATGCGCTGCAGCAGTGCCCAAGACGGTAACCCGCGGTGGCCATGCTCGAGCGCCGACAGATAGGCCGCCGAAACGCCGACGGCCTTCGCCATTTCCTTCTGACTAATACCGCGCTCAGCCCGAATTTGCCGCAAGCGCTTTCCAAATGGCGTCACCGCCTCACGCTCCCGTCCGCATTGGTGATCTTGCGCAGTCTGACATAGAGCGCCCCGTCGCCGCCATGGTGGCGGCCAGCGCCGGAATAACCGCTAACGAGATCGACAAAGCGAGGACTTTTCAGCCACAGCGGCACCACTCGCCTCAAGACGCCCTCGCTGCCAAAGGACCGCCCCTTTCCGGTCACCACCAGCACATGCCGCAAACCCCGTGAGCGGCAATCGGCCAGAAACATGTAGAGGCGGTCGTGAGCCTGGTCCTGGGTCATGTGGTGAAGATCGATACGTGCGTCGATTGAGATCCTGCCTTTTGCGATCTTGCGGGTTGTCATACGGTCGATCTGCCGGTCGCGCCTTGGCGGGGGCTGGTGGCGGACGTTCCTAACAGGCGAGCGGATCGACGCCGTGTCATCGCGGGACACCGGGGCGGGTGCAATTATACTTGGCTCCACCTTCAGCAACTCGGCTGGCTTTATCGCCTCTGGCTTCAGCGGCGTCACTGTCCGGCTCACCTTCTGCCAAAGGATCGCTTCCTCCTCCCTTAACGGCCTATCGCGGCGCCTGGACATCAGGCAGCTCCCGCAGGATTGGGAAGGACAGCGCCTTTGGGGACCAACAGGTGGAAATCGGCAGGTGACCGGACGTTTCCGGCCAGCGCGCCCGCGGCGCTGCCCGATCCCATGAAGAGATCGCCGCGCGCAGGGCCGACAATCGCACTACCAGTATCCTGCGCGATCATCAGCCGCGCCCAAGTCTCGCCATTTACCGCGTCAGCGCGTACGAACACTGGCGTTCCAAACGTATGCAACAGTCGATCTACGGCGATCGACCGCCCCGCCATCAAAGGGACCTTCGCGGCGGCGACCGGCCCGGCCGACGGCTCGTCGGCGGTCTCGCGGAAGAAGATGTACGAGCGATTTTCGTTCATGAGGTGCTGGCCGCGCTCGCGGTCGCGTGCCAGCCAGTTGCGGATCGACGCCATGCCGACTTCCGCTGGCTCGATCTCCCCGCGCTCAGCTAACAAACGTCCGATCGCCGTGAACGGGTGGCCATTCTTGCCGTCATAGCCTATGCGCGTTGTCGCGCCGTCGGCGAATTCCAACCGGGCTGCCCCTTGTACATGGGCGAAAAAAACGTCGACCGGATCTTCAACATAGGCGATTTCCAGATCCCGCCCCTCGAGCCAGCCATTCGTGATGGTAGCGCGGTCGGGATACCGGTCGACGGTTCCGTCGGGGCTACGGCAGCCGAACCGGAGCCCGTCCTCCCACCCCGGCGGACGGTTCGCTTCCCCGATTTCCACGAGATCGGCCGGCCGGCGATAAAACGGGGTCGAAAAACGCCCCGTGCGCTCCCGGGAGGCGGCTATGACCGGCTCGTAATAGGCCGTGACCAGACCGCGTTCGTCCGCCCCAGGCTGCAGCGAGACGGCGTCGAAGGCTGCCTCGAAGAAGGAGCGCGGATTTTTTTGCGCTGCCGATTCGGCAGCGGCGGCGTGTAAAGGCTCCAGATCGGCGGCGTCGACGCCGATTGCGCCCTTGCGGTAGGTTCGATTGTGTTTGTAGGCGAAATGGCGACTGAGCGCCTCCAGTGCCGCCGAATGATCGTCCTCTGCCCATCCGGGCAGCCGGGGGAACTCAACGGTCCGCAGACTCCACATCGGAGGCCCGAATCACTCTTCGGATTCCGTCGCCACCAGACGCCAATTGGGATCGCGGCTCTGCGTGTCGCGAGCAAATGTCCAAATGTCCTTGACCTCTACGACCGCCTCGGGATCTCCATCGATGACTTCGCCGGCCTTGTTGGTGGTGGCCGAGATCATCTGACTAACGATCCGCAGGGTGATATGGGCTTCGCGCTCGCGCAGATCGGCGGCGACAATCTGGGCGTCGTCGATCCCGACGAAACTCGACCGAACGGTGTCGCCCTTGGTCTCGCGCTCGTCGAGGGCAGCAGAAAACCCGTCATAGACTTCCTTGGACAGAAGATTTTTCAGCGTCTTACGGTCGCCATCGGCAAACGACATGACGATCATCTCATAAGCCATTTTTGCGCCGGCAAGGAACGCCTTCGGATCGAATTCGGGTGATGCGTCGCGAATGGCGCGCAGTCCCTTGTTAACGTCGGTTCCGGGTTCGGCAACCTTGTCGATCTCACGGTAAGCCTCAGCCTTGGATTCGCTGCGGCCGGGAAGCGTTATCACGTTGTCGGGATCGGCGGTTCCATCGCCGCCCTTGTCGGCCGGGGACTCGCTGGTTCGTGAGTACCGGTCCATCGGCGGGCGCTCATGTCCGGTCCGCTTACCGAGCACGCTTCGAAGCTGCAGGAAAACGAAGACCGCTGCTACGACGAACAGCAATGTGACGAGGTTGGAGCCTTCCATAAAATTCCCTGCTGAAATCCAAAGTGGTATCGCACCTCATATAGCCATGAATGACAAGCATTCAAATCGCGCGATGAATAACTAGGTAAGCCTTTAACCCGCAGAACGAGCGCCTGTTCCATGCCCTTTTCGCTGATTCCCTTCATCCTTCTTATCATACCGTTACTCGAGATCGGCGTGTTCATTGCCGTCGGATCGCAGATCGGCGTGTTCGCGACGCTTGGCATGATAGTGCTGACCGCGATCATCGGCTCGATCCTCCTCAGGGTTCAGGGCTTCGGCCTTCTAACACGTATGCGACGCGATCTCGACGAAGGCCGCGTCCCCGGACGCGAACTCGTGCATGGAGTTATGATCCTGGTTGCCGGGGTTCTCCTGCTGACCCCCGGCTTTGTCACCGATACGCTCGGTTTTCTGTTGTTTGTTCCGGCGCTCCGCGATGCCGTCTGGCGCTTTGCCCGGAGGAGGGTCCAGATCGTCGCCCAATCGTCGTACCCAACTGATGGCCCGGCGCGAGATTCCGGTTCCCCTACGATCGATCTTACCGAGGATGAATATTCGGATACTGCCGATCCGGATACGCCTTGGAAACGGAGCCGATAGAGCGCGGACGAAGCGGCACGCTAGTGTCCTTGCCAGTCTATCAGGGCCGTGCTAGCCACCCGCAACTGAAACGGGCGGGCGGTCGCGCGCGCCGAGCATGAATTCAAGAGGCACTATTCGATGGCTGATGAAACCAAGAACGGCGGAACCGAAGACAATGGCGAAGCCAAGACGAACGGCGCCGCTCCGCAGCTTTCGGTCCTGACCCAGTACATGAAGGATCTGTCGTTCGAGAGCCCCGGCGCGCCCCTGTCGCTGCGCCCGCGGGAAAACGCACCGTCGATCAACATCAATGTCAACGTGCAGGCAAATCCGCTGGCCGACAACGACTACGACGTGATGCTAACCCTGACAGCTAAGGCGCAAGACGGCGAGAATGTGCTGTTCAATGTCGAGCTGGTCTATGGAGGTGTGTTCCGCGTCGCGAATTTTCCGCAGGAACACATGCTCCCGGTGCTGTTCATCGAATGTCCGAGAATGCTGTTTCCCTTCGCCCGGCAGGTCATCGCCGAGGCGACGCGCAATGGCGGCTTCCCGCCGCTGCTGATCGATCCGGTCGATTTCGCCCAGATGTTCCAAAAGCGTATGGCCGAGGAACAGACCAAGGCGCAAGTCAAGGCCTCGAACTGAGACGCATCTCGCCTGATCCGGGAAAGGCGGAGTTCAGCCGCCTTTTTTGTTTCCCCAGATCCAAAAGGCCCCGTCACCCAAACCGGCAACCATAACGCGGTGTGCAGCGACCTCTGCGGCCGTCAGTCGAGGCTGGAGCGGCGTGGGGCGGGGGCCGTATTCGATTGGGCCGGATTTTTCGACGCTGCTGGAGCTGACCCCAGTCGGGCTCCTGTCGGTTGTTTCCAAGCTGAGCGTCGCCTGCTTGCCGCCCACCAATTCGATATAAACTTCGGCGAGGAGCTCGCTGTCGAGCAGGGCCCCGTGCTTTTCGCGCCTTGAATTGTCGATACCGTAACGCTTGCAGAGCGCGTCGAGCGAGTTTGGTCCCATCGGGTGACGGCGGCGGGCAAGATGGAGGCTGTCTATCACGAACGATGGATCGATTGGCGGAAAGCCAACCCGTGCGAATTCCGCGTTGAGGAAGCCAACATCGAAACTCGCATTGTGGGCGATCAGGGTGGCCCCGGCGGTAAAATCCATCCACTCCTGCATGATCTCGCGGAATTTCGGCTTGTCGAGGAGCTGGTCGTTGCCGATGCCGTGAACCGCGAGCGCCTCGGGATGCACTTCCCGGCCTTCGGGATTAATGAAGACGTGGAAGCTGCGGCCGGTCAGAAAGCGGTTCTCGAGTTCCACCGCACCGATCTCGATGATGCGATCCGCTGACGAATCCAGTCCTGTCGTCTCTGTGTCGAAAATGATTTCGCGCATGGGTCCGCCAGCCGCCGTCTGTTTCACGTGAATCATGCAGAGCGTCCGGGCGCATCACAACGGCGAACAATTCTGATCCAAAGAAACTTTTGGCTCGTCCGCCAGCTTGTCTTTCGCCATCGCCGCGAGGACAGAAACAACGTCGTGAACCTTCGCTCTTGCACAATCGAGCCCGGAGGCGGTGTCGATTATGAAATCGGCGCGGGCGCGTTTCTGCGTATCCGGCATTTGTCTGCCCTGAATTGCCTGGAATCGCTCCTCGGTCATGCCGGGCCGGGCGAGAACGCGCCGGCGCTGTACCTCCGGTGGCGCCGTCACAACGACGGTTTGATCGACGCGCTTGTCGCCGCCCGTCTCAAACAGCAGCGGAATGTCGAGAACCACCACCGGTGCGCCCTCCTTCCGTGCCTGATTCAGAAATGCAATTTCCATTTCCCGAACGAGAGGATGAACAATCGCCTCGAGTTTAGCCATCGCGTCCGGATCGCCGATGACCTGAGCCCCAAGTGCGGCGCGGTCGACAGAGCCACCCTTCACCACGCCGGGAAAGGCAGCTCTGATCAACGGAGCAGCCTTCCCGGAGTAGAGAGCGTGAACGGCTGCATCAGCGTCATGAACCGGCACACCCTCGTCGGCGAACATCTTTGCCGTCGTCGATTTACCCATCCCTATGGATCCGGTCAGTCCAACGATGATCATCAGGGCCCAGGCCTGTTCAGGTCCGCGATCACCGCATTGCGCAGCGCGGCGTCAACTTCGGGTTTTGTGCCGAACCAGCGGGCAAACCCTGGCACTGCCTGATGCAAAAGCATGCCTAACCCGTCGCACGTTGTCATCCCTGCCTCGATACAAGCGGCGAGAAACGGTGTCTCAAGAGGGGCGTACACGATATCGGTCGCCATCGCGCCGACGTGCGACCCTTCAAGTTCGAGCTGCAAGGGCGGATTCCCTTCCATGCCAAGCGACGTCGTGTTGACTATAAGGTCCGCCCCGGCAACGAGCGAATCGGCCTTATCCCACCCATGAGCGCGCACCCGCGGGCCAAAGCTCTGCTCCAGTGTTTCGGCTCGCTCGGGCGTGCGATTCGCTACATCCACGCGGCTGTACCCGGCCGAGAGAAGCGCGTGCAGGACTGCCCTGCTTGCTCCTCCCGCCCCGAGCACCAGGGCCCTTTGGCCGTCACGCCAGCCCCTCAGGTGCTGATCGAGGTTTGCCGAAAAGCCATAGGCATCCGTGTTACCGCCAACAAGTCGACCATTTTCTAGCCAGATCGTGTTGACCGCGCCGATCGCCTCGGCGTCTTCGTCACGCCGGGCGCAAAGACGGAACGCCGCCTCCTTGTGGGGTATGGTAACGTTTCCGCCAAGCCATTCGCCACGCCGGACGGAGTCGAGGAGACCGGGGAAATCCCCGCCCTTGACGTCGAGGGACTGATACGTGCCCTCGATGGCGTACCGGTCAAGCCAAGTCGAATGAATGAACGGCGAACGGGAGTGGCCGATCGGATGACCCGCCACGAAAGCGCGAGGGATGTGAGGGACGCTAGCCATCAATTTCACCGAGAGCGCGCAGTTTGGTGAGCAACGGCAGGATCGGCAGTCCGACAATGGTGAAATAGTCGCCATCGACCCGGTCAAAGAGCTGGATGCCCGCTCCTTCAAATTGGTAGGCGCCGACGCTCTTCAGGGCGATCTCGCCAGTTTGCGCGAGATACCGACCGACAAATTGCGGCGTCAACTCTCGCACATGCATGTGCGCCACGGATACGTGCCGCCAGAGCGGCGCGCTGTTCTGGACGAGCACAATGGCAGAGTTCAGTTCGTGCGTCTTGCCTGACAGGCGCAAGACCTGGCGGCGCGCGGCCTCCATGTCCAAAGGCTTGTGTAGAAGTTCGCCGTTCAGCGACAGCGTCTGGTCGGCACCAATCACGATTGCGCCAGGATGGCGCGGGGACACGTCGAGCGCTTTTGCCTCAGCTAGGACCGAAGCGATGTCTTCGGGAGTTGCACCGGTCTGGAGGAGCGGTGCTTCGACCGATCGTTCGTCGATTTCGTTGGCGTCGGTGAGGAATTCCAGCCCGGCATTCTTGAGGATCGCGGCTCGGAACGGGCTTGTGGAGGCAAGTACGATAGACATCGGGGCTTTCGGGTTGCGTTACCCGGTCTGCGGTAGCGTTTCGGGAGGCGGATGGCAAGAAACCCGCGGGTGGCGATGATCGGTGAACTCGACCTTGAGGAATCACCGATTGTGGAGAAATGGGGATACCGGATCGCATTAAGCTGCTCCTCTCCACAGCGATCGAAATTGAGCGGGCCCCGTCCACAGATTGGCTTCAGCCGGAGAAATCTTTCCAGTTGTGTGGATTTGTGGGTACGAGAGGGTTGTCTGGGAGATCTTGTCGTCTTTCCACAGGCCGCGAGAAACTTCATCTCCTATCTAATTGATTTTAATGTTTTTTTACATCCACATTAATTCACATGCCGGTTACCGTTCCGGTCCCGTCGAACGGACTTTAAGCCGGGATCTCGTCGGCTCTGCAAAACCAGGGATACCTGCTATTCACAGACTCATAGAATCATCAATCGGCTTCGCCGTAAGTTTATTTGGAAGAAAAGCATTCTGGGGAACTGGGGATAATGAGCGTCGAACGAGCGATCATGAAGGTGCTGAACGGAGAGACAATGGATCCTCCGCCGATCTGGATCATGCGGCAGGCGGGCCGTTATCTTCCCGAGTATCGACAAACGCGCGCACGGGCAAAAGGGTTCCTCGATCTCTGCTACACGCCCGATCTGGCCGTGGAGGTAACGCTACAGCCTATCCGGCGCTATGGCTTCGATGCATCAATCCTGTTCTCCGACATACTGGTCCTGCCCGATGCGTTAAAGCGCAACGTTCGGTTCGTTGAAGGCGAGGGTCCAAGGATGGACCCGATCGACGCCGACGGGATCGCGGCGCTCGATCCGTCCCGGATGCATGCGCATCTCGCGCCGGTTTATGAGACAGTAACGCGACTACGGGCCGAGTTGCCGAAGGAGACGACCCTGCTCGGATTTTGCGGCGCGCCCTGGACGGTGGCGACCTACATGATCGCCGGACACGGAACACCGGACCAGGCGCCGGCGCGATTGTTTGGCTACCGCGAGCGTCCGGCGATGGAACGGTTGCTCGACATCTTGTCGGATATGTCGGCGGATTATTTGGTGCGCCAGCTCGATTCCGGAGCCGATGCGGTCCAGATATTCGACAGTTGGGCCGGGGTCCTCGACGATGAGACTTTTGCCGAATTCTGCGTTAAGCCGGTGAAAAGAATCGTTTTGAAGGTTCGGGCGGCGCGCCCCGACGCAAAAATCATCGGGTTTCCGAAGGGCGCTGGCGCGCTCTATCGGCATTACCGGCAGTCAACGGGTATCGATGCGCTCGGACTCGACTGGTCGGTTCCGCTTGACTTTGCGGCAGAGCTGCAAAAGGACGGGCCTGTGCAGGGTAATCTAGATCCGCTGCGCGTGGTCGCGGGGCGAGATGCGATTCGCGAAGGCACGGACAGGATTCTCAATCGATTGGGAGATGGTCCGCTGATATTCAATCTCGGGCACGGGATAACCCCACAGGCCGATCCCGACGATGTGGCCTACCTAGTCAATCGTGTCCGCGGAAAGGCCTAGGGATTGATGGACGGACAGCGCGAGGTATCCGAGGGAAGCGGACGTACCGCAGCGCGCCGCGCGGCAATGGCCATGGCGGTCTTTGTTGCGATTATGGGTTTGATCTTCTGGCTCAATCCTTCCGGCATATATCTGTGGGTCAAAGCCGTTCATGTCATTGCAATCATCGCGTGGATGGCCGGTATGCTCTACCTGCCGCGGCTGTTCGTATATCATTGTGAAGCCAAACCAGGTTCCGAGCAGAGCGAGACCTTCAAGATCATGGAGCGTCGCCTTCTACGCGTGATCATGAACCCGGCTATGATTATCGCTTGGGCGCTCGGGTTATGGCTCGCTTGGAGTGGCGGGTACTTTTTGGAACCTTGGTTCTGGGGAAAATTCTTGGCGGTCGTTGCGATGTCGGGTGTGCATGGTAGCTTTTCGAAGGCGGTCAGGTTGTTCGCCGAGGATCGCAATCGGCGCTCGGCCCGCTACTGGCGTATCATGAACGAGGTGCCAACTGTGTTGATGATCGCGGCCGTCGTACTGGTCATAGTAAAGCCTTTCTGATGCCTGCTGCTGTGGTTGTGCGGCATTGTGACTTGCAGTGCTTCGGCCAAAAGCGTATGTGAAGCCTGACCGGGCCCGGGATCTTCTTCCCTGCTTCAAACAGCCCTCCCCCATTTTTACCGATTTCACAAAGCGTGTTTCCATGCAGCAGATGAAGCTACAGGACCTTCAAAACAAGTCCGCAACTGAACTCGTCGAGTTCGCCGAAAGTGTCGAGGTCGAAAACGCCAGCGTCATGCGCAAGCAGGAGCTGATGTTTGCGATCCTGAAGAGACTGGCCGCAGACGATGTGGAGATCATTGGCGATGGTGTCGTCGAGATCCTGCAGGATGGCTTCGGCTTCTTGCGGTCTGCGAGCGCAAATTATCTGCCGGGTCCGGATGATATCTATATCTCTCCATCTCAGATACGCCGTTTCTCACTCAAAACCGGGGATACGGTTCAGGGACCGATTCGTGGACCGAAGGAGGGCGAGCGTTACTTCGCGCTGCTCAAGGTCAATACGATCAATTTCGAAGACCCCGAGAAAATCAGACACAAAAGCCACTTCGACAATCTGACACCCCTCTATCCGGACGAGCGGTTCAAGATGGAGATCGATAATCCGACCTCTAAGGATCTCTCCTCCCGGGTAATCGATCTGGTGGCGCCGCTCGGTAAGGGTCAACGCGGCCTGATCGTCGCTCCACCCAGGACCGGTAAGACAGTCCTTTTGCAGAATATCGCCCACTCGATCACCGCGAACCATCCCGAATGCTACCTGATCGTCCTGTTGATCGACGAGCGGCCGGAGGAAGTTACAGACATGCAGCGCTCGGTTGACGGAGAAGTGGTGTCGTCGACTTTTGATGAGCCAGCGTCTCGGCATGTCGCTGTGGCCGAGATGGTGATTGAAAAGGCCAAACGCTTGGTCGAGCACGGACGTGATGTCGTAATTTTGCTCGATTCGATCACCCGTCTTGGTCGGGCGTACAACACGGTCGTGCCTTCCTCGGGCAAGGTGCTGACGGGTGGCGTCGATGCGAATGCGCTGCAACGTCCGAAACGATTCTTCGGCGCTGCCCGCAATATCGAGGAAGGGGGTTCGCTGACAATCATCGCGACCGCGCTCATCGATACCGGCAGCCGTATGGACGAGGTGATTTTCGAAGAGTTCAAGGGTACGGGCAACTCGGAGATTGTGCTCGACCGGAAGGTGGCCGACAAGCGTATCTTCCCTTCAATGGATATCCTGAAGTCGGGGACGCGCAAAGAAGACCTTCTCATCGCGCGTCAGGATTTGCAGAAAATCTTCGTGCTACGCCGTATCCTGGCTCCGATGGGTACGACGGACGCGATCGAGTTTCTCATCGACAAGCTCAAGCAGACGAAAAACAATGCCGAGTTTTTCGATTCGATGAATGCATGATCCGGCGAAATTTAGCCGGATTCTGTTCCCGCTCTGAGTAGCCTTTCCAAGATGGCAGGGTCCCGAACTGGAAGGCTGCACGTCTGATCAGTGCATAGATAGGCTCTTGGGCCCCCGAATTCCGCGCGGCCCGCTTCCGGTTTGATAAAGATATCCGTGCGACGGGGGTCCGGGTACTTTGAGGCCGTCGTCCAGAGAGGATCGACTTCGCGAGCCTCGCCACTAACCACAAGACGTTGCTTGGCTATCGCACTGTCGGCTGAGTTGATGAAGCCGGCCTGGCCGTATCGATTGGCAAGAATTCTGCCGGCGGCGTGAGAGGTAATTCGTTCGATCTCCGCGTCGAGTTCTCCGTCGTCTCGCACTAGCGAGAGGCGCGTAAGCGCTTCGATGACCTGCGCCGTGGCGGACGGATTTGCATCGTCGTTGTCATTCCAGGTGCTGATCGGGATATCAGACCGGCCGTGTTCTGCGAACAGATACCCCATCTTCGATTCGTGGTCGTAATGATTTACCCGCAAAAGACGATGAAGCTCACGTGCCTGATCGACCAGGCATTCGTCACCACTGACCTCGTAAAGCGAGATGGCGGCGTTGATCATCGCGGCGTAGTCGGTTGCGAAACCGAAATCGCTCCTCTTGCGGCCATCACCGACATGGGCGAGCCTTCGGTTGGAAAGCATGTTCGTGAGAATGGCGTCGAATTTACTTCGGGCAACGTGCTGCCAAGATTCGGATCCGAAATAACGCCCAGCCTCGGCGATCCCGCGGATAGCAAACCCGTTCCAGTCCGCCAAGACCTTGGTATCCCGTCCCGGTGGAATCCTCTCCTGTCTCGCTTCGAGGAGGGCGCGCAGTGAGGCGTCATGCGCCGTCACCGTTTCGGACGCTCGTTCCGGCTCCCGTCGAAGATCATACAGATTGAGGATCGTCTTACCTTCCCAGTTTCCGCCGTCGGTCACGCCAAAGGCGTCACGGAAAGTCGTTGCGTCGCGCGGAGAGAGGATCTGGGCGATCTGCGATGCTGTCCAGACATAATACTTCCCCTCCTCTCCTTCGGAGTCGGCGTCGAGACTTGCCGCGAAGCCGCCGGCGGGCGTCGTCATTTCACGCTCCAGCCAGGCAATTGTTCCGTCGATTCGCATACGGAACAATTCCTCACCGGTTTCGGCGTGTGCCCATAGGCAATGACGAATGAAATGGGCATTGTCGTAGAGCATCTTCTCGAAATGCGGAATCAGCCAGTTCTCGTCTACGGTATAGCGGGCGATACCTCCTCCGACGTGATCGTAGATCCCGCCTGTCGCGATCGCGGTAACGGTCTCGAGGAAACGGTTTCTCGCGATTTCATCACCGGTACGCCGCCAGCCTCGCCACAAAACTTCGAGAAATGGGGCGCTGGGAAATTTCGGCGCGCCCCTCAAGCCGGGGCTATTGGAGTCATAGAGCGCGGTGATTTGCTGGGTGAACGCATGGATTGTTTCATGTGAAACACTGACAGGCGAATCGTCACCGGCAAGCTTGTCGGTGAGATGGCCTTTCAGCAACTTTGCGCTGCTCTCGATCTCGGCGCGCCTGTTCTGAAAAGCGTCACTAACCGCGTTGAGGACATCGATAAAGCCGGGGCGGCCACAACGGCTGTGCTTTGGGAAATAGGTTCCGCCCCAAAACGGCTTTCCGTCGGGAGTTAACGCCATCGTCAGAGGCCATCCCCCGTGCTCACCCATTGCGGTCAGGGCAGCCATATAAATTTGGTCCAGGTCGGGCCTTTCCTCGCGGTCCACCTTTATGTTGACGAAGCGGGAGTTCATGAGCTCCGCAACATCGTTATCCTCGAAGCATTCATGTGCCATGACATGGCACCAATGGCAGGCCGCGTAGCCGATCGACAGAAGGATCGGTCTGTCGGCGTCCCGGGCGGCCTGAAGGGCGCCGTCCTCCCATTCTTGCCAGTGGACAGGATTGTCCTTGTGCTGCAGTAGATACGGGCTGGTCGAGCCGCCCAATCGGTTGGCGGAGATCACGGTCAACGAACTGCTCCTGGATTTCCTTGGGAATGCATATGGATACCATCTACGCCTTGTCGAGCGGAAACACGCCTTCCGGTGTGGCGGTTATTCGCGTGTCTGGAGGCGGGAGTCGGGATATCGTCGAGCTGCACGCAGGTGACTTGCCGGCGCCGCGATCGGCGATTCTACGGTTGATTCGCGACCGGAATGGAAATCCGATTGACCGGGGGATTGTGCTCTGGTTCCCGGGTCCCGGAAGTTTCACGGGTGAAGACTGCGCGGAATTTCATCTTCACGGCGGGCGCGCCGTGGTGGACAGGATGCTTGA
The DNA here is from genome assembly GCF_019966575.1 of Oricola cellulosilytica. Lineage (GTDB taxonomy): Bacteria > Pseudomonadota > Alphaproteobacteria > Rhizobiales > Rhizobiaceae > Oricola > Oricola cellulosilytica. Next base: position 840,584 of record NZ_JAINFK010000001.1, read on the forward strand.
GGAACTGGGAGCACACCCCGATTCCCGCATGGCCGAGGCCGGTGAGTTTTCACGTCGGGCGTTTGTGAACGGCAAGTTTGACCTGACCGAGGCGGAGGGACTTGCGGACCTGATTGCGTCGGAGACGGAGGCACAGCGCGTGCTGGCCTTGGCACAGGCATCTGGAGCTCTTCACGATTTGTACAAGGGTTGGCGGGCGAGGCTGCTGCATGGCCAAGCCATGATCGCCGCCGAGATAGATTTCGCCGATGAAGAAGATGTTCCCGGCTCAGTGTCGGCTGAGATCTGGGACGATATGGCGAGTTTGGCAGAGGAGATGCATATCCATCTTGGCGAAGCTCGGCGGGGTTCGGCTATACGGGAGGGATTTCGAATTGCTATCGTTGGCCCGCCAAACGCCGGGAAGTCTAGTCTTCTAAACGCGCTGGCTGGCAGTGATGTTACGATCGTGTCTGACGAGCCGGGAACGACGCGCGATGCGATAGAGGTCCGGCTCTCGATCGCCGGACACCTAGTACTTGTTATCGACACGGCGGGGATCAGAGAAGGAGCCGAGAAGATCGAAGCGGAAGGGATCCGTCGCGCGTTTGTTCGCGCAGCTGACGCCGATCTGGTCCTGCACCTTTCAGAAACGGGTTCCTGGTCGGTCCTCGGAGGCGTTGACGAAGACCGGATATGGCGCGTTCGGTCCAAGCGCGACGTTTCCGGTTCGTGTAACGTGGGCCACGAGGTTGCGGTGTCGACGAAGACGTCCGATGGTTTGCAGGGGCTTCTGGCTATGCTTGAGGAGCATCTCGCGGCGGTCTTGAGCGTTGATGCGATCACATTGCCAACGCGGCAGCGGCACTTCGATAATGTTAAACGGTCCCTCGAGGATCTCAAGACTGCGCTGGAAAATGATGCCGATGCGTTGGAGATACGGGCCGAGGCGCTTCGGGTGTCCGCCGACTATCTGGGCCGTATCATTGGGCATTCCGGCGTTGAGGATATTCTCGGCATCATATTTTCGGAATTTTGTGTCGGTAAATGATGATTCACGTGAAACATCAATTGCTCTGCTACGCGGTATTCGCGGACGCCAGTGCGGTTTGTTTCACGTGAAACATGACTGGCTTGACAGCGTCGATTGGCGGAGCCAAACAGCGGCGTTCGGAATCAGAGATATCTCATGAACCATGAGTTCGATGTCATTGTTATCGGAGGTGGTCACGCAGGCTGCGAGGCAGCGCGCGCGTCGGCGGCGACAGGCGCCCGGACAGCGCTTGTAACGCACTCACGCGATACGATCGGGGTCATGTCCTGCAATCCGGCGATAGGCGGGCTGGGAAAGGGGCACCTGGTACGTGAGATCGATGCGTTTGATGGCTTGATGGGCCGCGTCGCGGACGCCGCAGGGATTCAGTTCCGGATGCTCAACCGTCGAAAGGGACCAGCGGTACGCGGGCCGCGGGCTCAGGCGGACCGGAGTCTTTATCGTCGGGCAATGGAGGAGGAGATCGGCGCGATCGACGGTCTCACGGTGGTCGAGGGCGAGGTCGCCGATGTAGCGCTCGCAGCCGATGGCGTTGTCCGAGGCGTGGTTACGGCCGCCGGCGCTGCGTTCTCTTGCCGAGCGGTTGTATTGACCACGGGAACCTTCCTGCGGGGATTGATTCATATTGGCGAACGTCAAATCCCGGCCGGACGGTTGGGGGAGGGGCCGAGCACAGGACTCTCGTCAACGCTGGAGCGCCTCGGCGTGCCGCTTGCTCGGTTGAAGACCGGCACGCCGCCGCGATTAGACGGGCGAACCATTGATTGGAGTGCCCTCGAGGCGCAGAGAGCCGATGAAAATCCAATTTCCTTTTCTTTCCTGACAGAGAAGATTGCCAATCGTCAGATTGAATGCGGGATTACGCGAACGACCGCGGCTTCCCACGAGGTCATCCGGAGTAACCTCCGCCGCAGCGCTATGTATTCGGGAAGCATCAAGGGCACCGGACCGCGCTACTGCCCCTCGATTGAAGACAAGATCGTGAAATTCGGAGAGCGGGATGGCCATCAGATATTCCTCGAACCGGAAGGGCTTGATGACCACACCGTCTATCCCAATGGCATATCGACATCGCTGCCGGAGGCGGTCCAGGCCGAGTTGCTGAAGACCATCCCGGGCCTTGAACGCGCTGCGATTCTACAGCCGGGCTACGCCATCGAATACGATCACGTGGATCCACGGGCGCTCGAGCCAACGCTGGCACTGCGCGGAGTCGAGGGTTTCTATCTGGCGGGCCAAATCAACGGGACGACTGGTTACGAGGAAGCTGCCGCCCAAGGCTTGGTTGCAGGAATCAATGCGGGTCGGCTGGCCGGCGCGCTAGACCCCGTCGTATTTTCCCGGACGGACTCGTATATCGGCGTGATGGTCGACGATCTCGTTACACGCGGCGTATCGGAGCCGTACCGTATGTTCACGTCACGAGCCGAATATCGGCTCTCGCTCCGTGTCGACAATGCGGATCTCAGGCTGACGCCAAGGGCGATGGCCCTGGGTGTCGTCGGTTCGCGCCGTCGATCAGCATTCGAATCCATGTCCGAAGCGCTTTCCAAAGCGCGCGCAGTTGCCATGGATGGCCAGTTTTCTCCGCAGGAGGCCAATCGATTCGGTCTCGAAATCAACGAAGATGGCGTTCGGCGATCCGGCTACGATCTGCTCTCGTATCCGTCGGTCTCCATGCCTGACCTGATCCGTATCCTCCCCGAACTGGGTGAATTTTCGGCCGATACGCTGGAGCGCCTCGAGATCGAGGCGCAATACGCAGTCTATCTGCGGCGGCAGGCCGCGGAGATCGCAACGGTGAAGAAGGAGGAATTGACGGAAATTCCCCCGGATCTCGAATATGGGCGGATTGCGGGACTTTCGAACGAGTTGCGGCAGAAGCTTGACCTTCGGAGGCCGGAAACGCTTGCGGCGGCGCAGCGTATCGAAGGAATGACTCCGGCTGCGATAGGGTTGATCCTGGCGCATGTGCAGCAGCGTGCCCGCGCCGTGAAGTCGAGAGTGGCCTAAGTTGTTGCAAACGAAAGACTTTCAAGCGGCATATGCGGGGAGCGTTTCACGTGAAACGCTCCACAGGTTGGAGCTCTTCGCCGATCTTTATGCAAAATGGACCCCACGGATCAACCTTACGGCTCCTTCCACGCACGGGGATTTTTGGACGCGCCACATCGGCGACAGTGCCCAACTTCTGGAACTGGCGCCGGATGCAAAGCATTGGATCGATCTTGGGTCCGGCGGCGGATTCCCGGGCATGGTCGTCGCAATATTGCTCGAGAATTCCCAAGACCGGAAGGTGGAATTGGTGGAAAGCAACCGAAAGAAAACCAGCTTCCTGCACGTGGTGAAAACGCAATGTGCGCCCTCATGCGTAATTCGTTCGGAACGTATTGAGGCCGTGGTCGCTCGTACAGAAGCACCGGATATCGTGACCGCACGCGCCTTGGCGCCACTGCCCGCCCTGATCGAGATGATCGCTCCGTGGGCAAGGGCGGGCGCCCGGGCGCTGTTGCACAAAGGCCGTGGATACGCGGCGGAGATTGCAGAAAGCCGTGCAAAATGGGAATTCGATCTGGTAGAGCATAGGAGTCGCGTCGATGCAGATTCCGTTGTTCTCGAAGTTGCGAACCTGCGCCCGGCACTGAACTAAACGCTTATTTTCCGAGGAAGAGATGGCGCATTCGTGCCGGGTGATCACGATAGCGAACCAGAAAGGCGGCGTGGGAAAGACTACGACCGCCATTAATCTGGCCACAGCCTTGGCGGCGATCGGCGAGCGCGTGCTGATCGTCGATCTCGATCCTCAGGGGAATGCGAGCACCGGTCTTGGCATTGATCGCGAGGATCGAGAGATTTCCTCCTATAATGTCATTCTGGGCGAGGCCGATGTCGTGGATGCAGCCATTCCGACCGCCGTTCCGAATTTGTCGGTCGTTCCGTCAACGATGGATCTGCTCGGTGTTGAAATGGAAATCTCGCAACGGGAAGACCGAGTCTTCAGAATGAAGTCTGCGCTTACCCGCGTGTCGGGCCGGTTCACCTATATCTTGGTGGATTGTCCGCCGTCACTCAATTTGCTGACGTTGAACGCGATGGCCGCCGCAAATTCCGTTCTGGTCCCCCTGCAGTGTGAATTTTTCGCCTTGGAAGGCTTGAGCCAGCTGCTCAGTACCGTCGAACAGGTGCGACGTAGCATCAACCCAACGTTATCCATCCAGGGTATCGTCTTGACCATGTTCGACAAGCGCAACAATTTGGCTCTTCAAGTGGTCGAGGATGTACGAACCCACATGGGCGATAAGGTGTACGACACCGTCATTCCTCGCAATGTGCGGGTGTCTGAGGCGCCATCCCACGGCAAACCCGCGATCCTCTACGATTTGAATTGCGCCGGCAGTCAAGCCTATCTCCAACTCGCTTCGGAGGTGATCCGTCGCGAGCGGCATCTAACTGCGGCTTAACCAGAGAGCATCAGAATGGCAGAAGAAGCTTCCCGCAAAAGGCTCGGACGCGGACTTGCGGCGCTGATCGGCGAGATGGACGCTCCCGCGGAGAGTGCGCCGGCGCCCCTGGCCAGTGACAGGACAATGCCGGTCGAGTTCGTTCACCGGAATCGCGATAATCCGCGCCGGGAGTTCTCCGACGAGGAGCTTAACGATCTCGCAAGTTCGATACGCGAACATGGCATCCTGCAGCCAGTTGTCGTGCGTCCATGGCCTGATGATCTCGGCGGAAATTTCCAGATCATCGCGGGTGAACGCCGCTGGCGCGCGGCGCAGCGCGCAGGGCTCACAGAGATCCCGGTTATTGTGCGTGACGTCGACGACAAAACCGCGCTGGAACTTGCAATCATCGAAAACGTCCAGCGGTCCGATCTCAATCCGATCGAAGAGGCGGCAGGGTATCAGAGACTGATCGACGAACACGATTACAGTCAAGCGGAACTCGGAGATGTGATCGGGAAGAGCCGGAGCCACGTCGCCAACACCTTGCGTCTGCTGAAGCTGCCCTTGGCGGTGCAGGAACACGTTCAGCACGGAGAGCTTTCGGCAGGCCACGCGCGCGCATTAGTGACCGCGAAAGAACCCGACACGCTTGCACGGCGGATCATCAACGAGGGGCTGTCGGTGCGCCAAGCGGAATCGCTCGCTCAGGATTCGTCGGCTGGCACAAAAAACCGCGGAAGCCGGCCGACGGCGCAGCCTGAAAAGGACGCCGATACGCTTGCGCTCGAGAAGCTCTTGACGGACCAGCTCGGCCTGCGTGTTTCGATCGTACATGGCGGCAAGGGCGGAGAAGTTCGAATTCGCTACAGCGCCCTTGAGCAGCTTGATTCCCTTTGTCACAGGCTGCAGGGTCTTTAGTCGCCTAAATTTTTTCGGCCGAACCTTCTAGCGGCGGCGTGCGCTTTGTATGGTAATCGCCAATAGTGTCGTCCGCGCGATAGCAACGGAAAGTGCGGATTTCATACGGCTTTCGAGTGTGCACTCCTGCAGGCGTTTCAATGCATTGCGGATTCCAATGTGTGTCCAGCGGCTTAGAGCCGATTCGACCGTCTTGCGCCGCGAAAAAAATACCGGTGGGCGAGCCGTAGCGATCACGGAGGCGGGAGACCGCCTCGAGATATCCATTTCCGAACGCAGGACGTCCAGCTGTTGAAACTGCCGGATCGCCGCGGCTAGAAGCGGCGCCGGGTTGGAGCCGGCTGAAACAAACGCCTGCATCGCGGAATCGAAAGCAGGGAGATCTCCGATGATAACCGCATCGACAACGTCGTCGAAGGAAATAGCCGACGCATCGCCCATGCATGCCCTCGCCATTTCCAGCGTGATCTCGTCTTCGTTGCGGGCGTACAGCATGAGCTTTTCGAGTTCACCCCGAGATGCTCGCCTGTCTCCACCGATGTGTTCCTGGATATAGCGGCGCGCGTCTGTTGAAAGCCGCTTGCCGGACTCGGCCACCGCCGAATCGATCAAAGCGTTCAGTCCCTGGGGGGAATCGGAATAGCAGGGCAATGTGACGCCTGCTTTCGATTTTTCGACTATTGCCCGCAAGGCGGTGCCTTTTTTAAGATCCCCGGCCTCGATGATAACATTTACGGCTTCGGGCGGATCGGTAAGCAATCCGGATATTACGGCCGATATTTCCTTGTGACTGCCGACATTGCGAAGCCATATCAGACGGTCGCCACCGAACATCGCGACGGTGTAGGCTTCATCCGTAAGGCGTGCCGGGTCGCCGACGAGTTCCGACGCATCCAGCTTGATGACCGAAAAGGCGTCATTCAGATCGATGCCTGACTTTCTTGCGAGGAATTCAGCGCGCTCGGATACAAGGCCGCGATCCGGGCCGTAGACGAGAAAGAGAGAGTGACTCGAATCCGGATTATGCAGATAGCGCTCGACGTCGCCGGCCTTGAGTTCAGCCAAATGCGTTCATCCCCTCAGCGCAGTCGCGCGAGATCCGCTGCCAGCAACGCCCGCACCTGCTCTGCCACTTCGCGAGCTGCACGGTTTTCGGCATCCCGCTCGGCGCGGGTGTTGGCAAACTCCTGCACAGAAATATCATACGATGCCGAAGCCATCGTCTGCCGCGAGGAAAGGAGCCTGTTGTCAGCCGACTTCCGCAACGCATAACGAGCGGTCACGTCCACCGTTCGTGAGGTTGGCTCGCCATCGCGGCCCTCCCCACTCCGCTGAATCACGAAAGCGCTCCTCGAGGTCGACGCGACATCTAGGCTGACTTCGAACTCGGCGCTAGACGGCTGGCCGGAACCACCGTTGAGCAGGAAGATCAATTCGTTGCGTAGTTCTTGGCCGATACGGTCCTCAGCAGGCTCAATGTATATCGATGAGATCGGCGCAGCGAAAGCGGACACGGTCGCGGTCCCGGGCGCATAGAGGGGCTGAACCGTACACCCGGAGGATAGCATTGCCAGGGCGGCGATCGTTATCGTCAGGCGACGGCGTTTCATCGAAGCATCAGCTTTCCGGTCGTGGGTCACGCGACAATGTTCACGATGCGGTTCGGAACCACAATGATTTTTTTTGGCGACGCTCCGTCAAGATGATGCCTCACGAAGTCGGTCTCGAGAACGATCGCTTCGACGGCGTCGCGCTCGGCATCCTTGCTTACGACGATCTCGCCGCGCCGCTTGCCATTTATCTGCACTGGAAGCGTGACCGAGTTGTCAACCACGAGGTCGGCATTGAACGTCGGCCAGGGAGTCGCGGCGATCATTTGGTCGTAGCCAAGAGCCTGCCAGCATTCTTCCGCCAGATGGGGCATCACGGGTGCGATCATTTGCATCAAAATGGATAATGCCTCGTGGGTCGCGGCCCTATCGGTCGGTGAACCGTCTTTGGTCTTGTCGACCAGGGGTGCCATCTCGTTGACCAGTTCGTGCACGCGAGCGATGGCGCGATTAAAGGCAAGCCGAGTGAAGTCGTCACCGACGGCCTTCAGCGCCTTATGGACAGCCTTGCGCAGGGCAAGTGCGTCGCCCTTCGCTGAAGACGTGTCACCCGCCGCGACCTTACCGGTGACCGACGAGGCGATGCGCCAAACGCGCTGAACGAAGCGGTGAGCGCCCTCGGCTCCCCGGTCGCTCCACTCGACGTCCCGGTCGGGGGGCGAATCCGAGAGCATGAACCAGCGGGCGGTGTCGGCGCCGTAACTTTGGGTGATATCCTCCGGACCGATCGTGTTCTTCTTCGACTTCGACATTTTTTCCAGAGAACCGATCTCGGCCTCTTCGCCCGTCGCCGCGACGATGGCGCAGCGCCTGCCCCCCCTCTCCTCGAAGCGGATTTCGGACGGCGCGTGCCATTCGGCGTTCGCTCCGTTGCCGGTGCGGTAGGTCTCGTGAACCACCATTCCCTGTGTAAACAGGCCCTTGAATGGTTCCTTGAGGTCGAGGTGGCCGGCCTCGCGCATCGCGCGGGTGAAGAACCGCGAATAGAGAAGGTGCAGAATCGCATGTTCGATGCCGCCGATATACTGGTCCACCGGCAACCAGGCATTTGCCGCCTCGGGAACCGTCGGATCGGCGGCGCGGGGCGCAGTGAAGCGGGCGAAATACCAGGACGAGTCGACGAAGGTGTCCATGGTGTCGGTTTCACGCCGAGCTGGCCTGCCACAGGACGGACAATCGACATGCTTCCAGGAGGAATGCCGGTCGAGCGGGTTGCCGGGCTTTTCGAAATCGATGTTTTCCGGCAATTTCACCGGTAGATCCGCGCGCGCCACCGGCACAACCCCGCAATCCTGGCAGTGGATCATCGGTATCGGGCAGCCCCAATAACGCTGCCGCGAAATACCCCAGTCCCGGAGCCGGAATTGTACGCGGCGTTCTGCTTTCGGGCGGCCGTCAAGCGTTTCGGTCTCGAGTTTGCTGGCGACCGCGTCGAATGCCTGCTTTGGCGTCATGCCGTCGAGAAAGCGGGAATTGATCATCACGCCGTCCTCGATATACGCCTCTTCTGTGATCTGGAACGAGGCCACGTCGGCATCGGCAGGCATCACCACGGGAACGACCGGAAGGTCGTATTTATTCGCGAAGTCGAGGTCGCGCTGATCGCCGGACGGACAACCGAAAATCGCGCCCGTCCCATAGTCCATCAGCACGAAATTTGCGACATAAACCGGCAGCGTCCAGCCGGAATCGAACGGGTGGATCACGCGGATGCCGGTGTCGATGCCCTTCTTTTCGGCAGTTTCAAGCGCCGCGAGCGACGTCCCGGCGCGCTTGCACTCGTCACAGAAGGCAGCGATCTCGGGATTTGACTGCGCCGCCTTTATGGCCAATGGGTGATCGGCGGCAATCGCCATAAAGGATGCGCCGAAAATCGTGTCCGGACGGGTCGTGTAAACCTCCAGTTCCGTTTCACCTGCAGGCGCGGTATCGGCATCGAGTGCCCAGCGCAACTGGAGCCCATGTGACCGGCCGATCCAGTTCCGCTGCATTGTGCGGACCTTCTCCGGCCAGCCGTCGAGTTCGTCGAGTGACTCGAGCAGATCCTGGTTGAACCGGGTGATGCGGAAGAACCATTGGGTGAGATCACGCTGTTCAACCGGCGCGCCCGAACGCCAGCCCCGCCCGTCTATTACCTGCTCGTTGGCCAGCACGGTCATGTCTACTGGATCCCAATTTACCTTGGATTGTTTGCGGTAGACGAGATCCTTTTCGTAAAAATCGAGGAAGAGCGATTGTTGCTGGTGGTAGTAATCGACATCGCAGGTTGCAAACTCGCGCGACCAATCGATCGACAAACCCATCAGTTTCAACTGCTCGCGCATGGTGGCGATGTTCGCGTAGGTCCACTCGCCGGGATGTACACGGTTCTGCATTGCCGCATTTTCCGCCGGCATACCGAAGGCGTCCCAGCCCATCGGATGCAGAACGTTGTAGCCCAGCGCTCGCTTATGCCGAGCAACGACGTCGCCCATCGTGTAGTTGCGCGTGTGGCCGATGTGGATGCGCCCCGATGGATAGGGAAACATCTCCAAGACGTAATATTTGGGGCGGGGGTCATCGTCGCCAGTCTCGAAAAGCTTCGCCTCGGCCCATGCGTTCTGCCACTTGGGCTCGGCTTCGCGCGGGTTGTAGCGTTCGGTCGTCATATGGATGAAACTCTTGAATTCTGCGCGGTGGTGTGCAGTCCTGCGCCGCGATATCAAATCACCGGTCTCTTGCCGTGAAACGACGGGGCCGTCAACAAGCGCCCCCCGCTGTGCCGAGTACGGGGCAGGTCTCGCAGGGAACAGATGACGTCAGCGACGCGACTTCTAGCCGTCAGGGACCGCGTGGCCATTGCATCACGGGACGCCGGTCGGGATTCGTCCAAAGTCCGGCTCGTTGCGGTTTCTAAAACATTCGAGGCCGACGCGATCCGCCCGGTGATTGACGCCGGGCAGCGCGTATTCGGCGAAAACCGTGTGCAGGAGGCGCAGGCCAAGTGGCCGGAGATGAAGGCCGAATTCCCCGATATCGAACTGCATCTCATCGGTCCGCTGCAATCCAACAAGGCGAAAGACGCGGTGGCGCTTTTTGATGTGATCGAGACGATTGATCGCGATAAGATCGCCCGGGCGGTCGCAGGCGAAATGAAGAAGCAGGCACGACACCCTCGGCTCTACGTGCAGGTGAACACCGGCCTGGAAGAGCAGAAGGCCGGTGTCGCACCCGACGATTGTGCGACGTTCCTGGCGCTTTGTCGCCATGATCTGGGGCTGGCAATCGAGGGGCTCATGTGCATTCCCCCGGCCGACGAGAATCCAGGTCCGCACTTCGCATTGCTCCGCAAGCTAGCGACCGAAAACGGCGTATCGAAACTCTCGATGGGGATGTCGGGCGATTTCGAGACCGCAATTGCCTTTGGTGCGACGAGCATACGTATTGGTTCCGCGATCTTCGGCGAGCGGTAAGCCGACTGTCTGCTCCAATGCAACCGATGACCTGACAAAACGTTCTGAATCGGGCATGTTCGCGCCAGTTAGCGGATATCGGCAATCTTGCGGAGGATAATCAATGAAATTCGGAATAACGAAGCGCCTCTTGGGTACCGCTGCTGCGCTGGCACTCCTTGGCGGTTCAGCCGCAGCCGCGCAGTGTGGAAACGATGCCGGGGGTTTCGAAATCTGGAAACAGCAATTCGCGCAGGAAGCCAGATCCCGGGGCATCGGCCAGCGCGGACTTCAGGCGCTGGCGGGTGCCCAGTATGCGACAAAGACGATCGCGGCCGACCGAAACCAGAAGACTTTTCGATATTCGCTGGACAAGTTCATGAAGGTTAGAGGCGCGGACACGATCGTCGCACAGGGCCGCAAGCAGAAGGTCGCGAACGCGCAGTTGTTTGCGGCTCTCGAACAACGCTACGGCGTGCCGCCAGGACCGCTGATCGCCATTCACGGAATGGAGACCGGATTCGGCCGATTCATGGGGGACGCCAACGTGCTTTCGGCGATTGCGACACTCGCCTATGACTGCCGGCGGTCAGCCTTCTTCACCACGCATCTCTATGCAGCATTGCAGCTCATTGATCGGGGGGTGCTCTCGTCGACCACTCGCGGCGCGATGCACGGCGAGGTCGGTCACACACAATTCCTGCCCGCCAACGTGATGCAATACGGCGTCGACGGCGACGGCAATGGGCGCCTCGACCTAACCTCCAAGGCAGACGCGCTGGCCTCGACGGCCAATTTCCTGCGGGCGCACGGTTGGCGTGCAGGAGCGGGTTACCAGCCAGGGCAAAGCAATTTCCGCGCTATTCAGGGCTGGAATGCCGCCAGCGTGTACCAGCAGGCAATCGCGATCATCGCCGCGCGGATCGACGGGTAACGGCAAAGAGCCCGCGGCCGGTTTCGCAGCCACGGGCTCTAATAGCAGCGCTTTCGAGAATGGAAGCGGTTAACCTTCCTTCGGCTCGAGAACCTGACGACCGCGATACATGCCCGACTTCAGGTCGATATGATGCGGACGGCGAAGTTCACCGGAATCCTTGTCCTCGACATAGGATGGATTCTTAAGTGCATCGGTGGAACGACGCATCCCGCGCTTGGAGCGGGTTACCTTTCGCTTGGGAACTGCCATTACGGTCTCCATTCAACCGGGCGAATGAACGGACTGGCCAGTCCAGCTCGAAGTCGCCCTCATTTTTCATGAAAAAGATTGCGCGCCTATACACGCTTGTCGGTACGTTGACCAGACTTGCGAGGAAAAATTGTGAGTCCGTCAATCAAGGCAGCCGGTATGGCCGCCAGCCTTGGCGGCTCGCGCCTGGATAATGTCGGCCAGTCGGCTCATGCCGGGCCCGGGGGAGGCGGGATTGCGCTCTTTTGGATTGGGCAGTGCGACGGTCAGAAGGGCGGCCTCCCGCGGCGAGAGTTCGGTGGGATGCTTGCCGAAATAGGCTTGGCTCGCCGCCGCCACTCCGTAGGTCGCGATGCCCCATTCGGCAATGTTGAGATAGATCTCGAGAACGCGCTTCTTCGGAACGACCAGATCGAACCAGATCGCCAGTGGTATTTCCAATCCCTTCCGAATGAAGGATCGCGAGTTCCAGAGGAACAGGTTCTTCACTGTCTGCATGGTGATGGTTGACGCGCCGCGGGCGCGTTCGCCTTCCAAGGCCTCGTTGATCACCTCGTTAAGCGCACCCCAGTCGACGCCTTGATGGGAGCAAAACTGGCCATCTTCCGACATGATGACGGATTGCACGAGAACAGGCGCGACATCGTCGATGTCGATCCATTGGCGGTGGAATGGCCGGAAGGTGAATCTGTCAACCAACATTAGCATCGAAACGGGCCGCGTAAACTCTAAGCGGTAAAGCAGGGTCAGCGCGAGCGGCAACATCGCGAGGCCGATTGCCACAAGCAGAAGCATTCGCAGAAAGCCGCGCTTCCGCCCTCCGCTCGCTCGCGGTCGCGACTCGCTCCTGACGCGCGGCGCTGACCGTCCGCCCTTCTTACTGGTGGCCAAATATCACCCGCCCATCTGTCAAACATCGGTTGGCCAGCGTCGTACCGCGTATCGATTCGGTATTGAAGTAAAATGAAATGCCTGTGTGGTCGAATGCACTGGGCCGGGTCGGCAGCTTGACGCGGACCCGCCAACCCGCCATCGAGTGGGCATGAGAGCCGATGAATTCTCCACATATCTGTCCGGACGGGCGAGCGAAGTGGACGCCTTTCTGTCTTCCCGCCTTGGTGAGAAAACTCTGCCGGGGGAAAGGGTCCGCCCGCCACGCCTGCTTGCCGCGATCCGCCATGGTGTACTGAATGGGGGCAAGCGATTCCGCCCATTTCTGCTGCTCGAGACAGCAAAGCTGTTCGATGCCGACGACGACGGGGCGCTTTACGCTGCTGCTGCGCTTGAATGCGTCCACTGTTATTCGCTGATCCACGACGATCTTCCAGCAATGGACGATGACGACATGCGGCGGGGGGCACCGACGGTACATCGCGCCTTCGACGAGGCGTCTGCAATTCTGGCCGGCGACAGTCTCCTGACGTTGGCGTTCGACCTTGTGACCGATGAGGCGAGCGGATTTGACGGTGAAACCCGCGCCGCGCTTGCTAACCGTCTGGCGCGGGCCGCCGGGCTGGGCGGCATGGCGGGCGGCCAGGCGCTGGATTTGCAGGCGTCTACGAGCCGGCTGGACGAAGCGGGCGTAATGACATTGCAGGCCATGAAGACCGGGGCGCTGATCCGCTTTGCCTGCGAGGCGGGTGGAGTTATAGGCGGGGCGACGGACAGCCAACTCGACCGGCTATGCATCTATGGAGAGAAGGTCGGTCTCGCGTTTCAGCTTGCAGACGATCTTCTCGATATGACCCAGTCGGCAAGCGTGATGGGTAAGGCCACGGGAAAGGATGCGGCTCAGGGGAAAGCGACGCTGGCAAGCCTGAACGGCGAGGATTGGGCCCGACGAAAACTCGATGAATTCGTCTCAGAGGCTGAGGACCTGGCAAAATCTTTCGGCGAAGCTGGCTCATCGCTTGCTGGAGCCGCGCGCTTTGTCGCCAGCCGGAGACTTTGACGGGCCACGTGGCCGGCTAGTTCTTTACGACAACGCATGCCCCCCCGGCGACTCGCAGGCGATTGCAGATGTCACCTGCTTCACGGCGGTTCGAGGCTCCGATCTGGATGACATGGAGGGGTTTTCGGCCCATAGCGCTGGGCATGGTGAAGACGGCCGGTCTGCTTTCTCCGACGATCGCTGCATGGCGGATGCGGATTTGCGACCATTTGCGCATGACAACGGATCGATCGAAGTGTCCGGCGACCTGAGCGCCCCAAGCCGGTTTGGGCGCACGGACCAGGAGTGTTCCGCTCGCTGGTTTGGTTGGCAACGCACGACAGGCTTCCTCGAAAGACTTCTCGTCGCTCAGCGGCTTCTGAGGCTCATCCGATGCGCTCTTTCGAAAACTCTCGACAGGCTTTCCCAAGATCGACAGCACGTAGTTCTCCGTCTCGAGAGGTAAATTCCCTCCCTTGTCGATCCACCGCGCTACGCGTTCTTCGCCTGAGTTGTAGGCCGCGGCCGCCAGGCCGAGATTGCCAAACATGGAGCGTAGAAAGGCAAGGTACTCTGCGGAGGCCGGAATCGCTTCGCGGGGATCGAACGCGTTTCGCAGGCCACGCCGCAATGCGGTGGCGGGCATGAATTGCGCGATCCCCTCGGCGCCGACAGGGGATACGGCGTTTGAGTCAAAGCGGCTCTCCTGCCAAATTAGCCGTGCGAAATACGACCGCGGAATGTCATGTTTGTCCGCCGACCCCGCAATCAGAAGACAAATGTCGGCGACGGACATACCTGGCGCCGGTGCCTCCGGTTCGACGCGTTCGAGCGTCCCAGACCTATCGGCGCCCGGCTGGAAAGGCAGGATGACCCGCACCTCCTCAGCGTGAGCAGTTGCCAGAGAAAGAAACGCTATCAGCGGAGCGATGTATCTGACCGGGCGGCTATTCATCGCTGCTCACCCCCGTTCTTACCCGGCTGTAGGAGTCCGGGCCTTGCCGTAGTGCTGCTCAATATAGTCGCTGACCATGTCTTGGAAATCCTTGGCGATGGTCGGTCCACGGAGGGTAGCCGCTTTCTTGCCGTCGATGAAGACGGGAGCGGCCGGCGACTCGCCGGTGCCTGGAAGCGAGATTCCGATATTGGCGTGTTTCGATTCGCCGGGACCGTTGACGATGCAGCCCATCACCGCAACCTGAAGGTTCTCGACGCCAGGATACTTATTACGCCAAACGGGCATGTTGCGGCGCAGATCGTCCTCGATTTGCCGGGCGAGTTCCTGAAATACGGTCGATGTGGTCCGCCCGCAACCCGGACAGGCAGCGACGACGGGAACGAATTGCCGGAAACCCATGGTTTGCAACAACTCCTGCGCGACCTGAACCTCGCGCGTGCGGTCTCCTCCCGGCTCGGGCGTCAGCGAGATGCGGATGGTATCGCCAATTCCGTGCTGGAGCAGAATGCCCATGGCCGCTGAAGAGGCAACAATGCCCTTGGATCCCATGCCCGCCTCAGTCAGCCCCAGATGCAGTGCGTGGTCGGTGCGGCCAGCGAGTTCGATATAGACTGCGATCAGGTCCTGCACTTGGCTGACCTTGGCTGACAAGATAATTTTCGAGCGGGGAAGGCCTATGGACTCGGCGAGTTCCGCTGAAATTAGGGCCGACTGGACGATCGCTTCGCGGGTGACCTCGCGCGCGCTCATCGGCGATCCGCGATCCTGATTGTCATCCATGAGACGGGTGAGAAGCTCCTGATCAAGCGAGCCCCAATTGACGCCGATGCGAACTGGCTTGTCATGGCGGATTGCCATCTCGACGATCTCGGTGAACTGGCGGTCGCGCTTTTCGCGAAAACCGACATTGCCTGGGTTGATGCGGTACTTGGCGAGCGCCTCCGCACAAGCCGGATGGTCTGCGAGGAGCTTGTGGCCGATATAGTGGAAGTCCCCCACAAGTGGCACGTCGAGACCGAGCCTCTCAAGCCGCTCCCGGATTCGGGGAACGGCGGCGGCGCTGTCGTCACGGTCAACCGTAAGACGGACGATTTCGGAGCCGGCGCGATGCAGCGCGGCGACTTGGGCAACGGTCGCATCGATATCTGCCGTGTCCGTGTTCGTCATCGACTGGACCACCACCGGCGCGGTACCGCCGACCATGACGCCGCCGACCGCAACACCAACCGTATGACGGCGCGGCTGCGGCTCGCGCAGTATCCTCAGATCGGAAGGCTGTTCGCGGTTGATGGCCAAGTGGGTCATGGAATGTCGGTCCGTGCTTTCCTGGGTTCTTAAGGCTTCCCGCCGCTCGCGGCAATTGCAGGTAGAGGCATCAAGTGCGTCTCACCCAAACGCGGCGGTCCACTCTTTCTCATCAAAACCGGTCAGAACCACTTCTCCGTCGGTGGCGACCGGACGCTTGATCAGACGGGGATCGGCCGCCATGGCGGCGATCCGGGCCTCGTCGTTCGCTTCGATCTTCGCGCGGTCCTCGTCTGCGAGCTTCCTGAAGGTTTGCGAGCGCATGTTGAAAACCCGTTCAATCCCCGCGACTTTCACCCATTCGGTGAGTTCCCTGCGCAAGTTCGGAACCTTGGAGAAATGCGCGTATTCTGCCTCGATCTTGTGGGTATCGGCCCATTCACATCCCCGCCTCACCGTAGTGCAACCGGGGTAACCATAGATTCGTATCGGCATCGTCGCTTCATCTCGCTTCAAGCGAACCAATTGGCCGCTAATGTGTTATGTAGTGCGCCGCAAAAGTTTTTGATGCAATGCAGCAGAAGAAGTGACCGCCAACTGAGGGAAATCGCTTGAAATGGCAAGAACCAAGACCGCCGTCGTCACGGGCTCGAATTCCGGCATCGGATTGGGCATTGCCCAGGCGCTGGCAGCCGAGCACCACAATGTGGTTCTCAATTCCTATTCCGACAAGGACGAGGATCACGCCCTTGCCGAGGAAATCGCCGAAAGGTACGCCAACAAGACTGTCTACATCCAGGCTGACCTGTCGAACGGCGAGGCGTGCCGCTCGCTGATCGAGCAGGCGGCCATGAAGTTCGGCAGCGTTGACATTCTGGTCAACAACGCCGGCATCCAGCACGTTGCGCCGATCGAGAAATTCCCTACCGCAAAGTGGGACGCGATCATTGCGATCAACATGAATTCAGCGTTTCACACGGCTGCTGTTGCCGTGCCCATGATGCGGACGAACGGATGGGGTCGGGTAATCAACATTGCTTCGGCGCATGGTCTGACCGCATCTCCGTACAAATCAGCCTACGTGACGGCAAAGCATGGCGTGGTTGGCCTCACCAAGGTCGTTGCGCTTGAAACCGCGGAGGATCCGATTACCTGTAACGCGATCTGCCCTGGTTATGTGCTGACGCCGCTGGTGGAGGAGCAGATCCCCGACACCATGAAAGAGTACGACATGGACCGCGAAACAGTCATTCGCGAGGTCCTGCTCAAGCGCCAGCCGTCGAAGGAATTCGCGACCGTTGAGCAACTCGGAGGAACGGTGCTCTTCCTGACCTCCGATCATGCAGCGCAAATTACCGGCACGACGATTTCCGTCGATGGCGGATGGACCGCACTTTAGCGGTCACGGGAGCGGTCTCATGGGGTCAAACGGAAAGAGCAGAGAAACGAAGACGATCAATCTGGCGCTACAGGGAGGCGGATCACACGGCGCCTTCACTTGGGGCGTGCTGGATGCGCTCCTGGAGGACGGTCGGCTCAAGATCGACAGCATTTCGGGAACGAGTGCGGGTGCCATGAATGCCGTTGCGCTGGTAGACGGCTGGGTGCGCGACGGTGCGGAGGGCGCGCGCCAGTCGCTGTACGACTTCTGGTTCGCTGTCAGCAAGAAGGGACGCTTCTCGCCGATTCAGCGGACGGCGCTGGATGTGCTGTGGGGGAGCTGGAACCTTGAGTTTTCGCCGTCTTACCGGGCCTACAACCTGTTTTCGCGAATGTTCTCGCCCTATGATCTCAACCTGCTCGATCTCAATCCTTTGCGCGATGTCGTCGACGCCGAAGTCGACTTCGATCATGTTCACACCTGCTCCGACATCAAGGTTTTTATCTCGGCGACGAATGTCTGGACCGGCAAGGTACGCGTATTCCGGCCGGAGGAACTTACTCCGGACGTGGTGATGGCGTCTGCCTGCCTGCCGACGGTGTTCAAGGCGGTCGAGATCGAGGGAATCCCCTATTGGGACGGGGGGTTCGGGGGAAACCCTGCGCTTTTCCCGTTTTTCTATGAAACGGACACTGAGGACTGCCTGTTGGTGCAGATCAACCCGATCGAGCGGCGAGCGACTCCGAAAACAGCACTGGAAATCCAGGATCGGATGAACGAGATCACCTTCAATGCTGCACTGCTGCGCGAGTTCCGGGCGATCGAGTTCGTTCGGAGGCTCAAGGAAGACGGCAGGCTGGAGGGCACAAGCTACCGGACACTGCGGATGCACCGGGTTTCTGCCGATGCGGTGGTGGAAGATCTGTCGGCCTCGACGAAGATCAATGCGGAGTGGGATTTTCTGCAGTATCTGCACGGCATCGGCCGTGCGGCGGCACAGGATTTCCTCGATGAGCATTTCAACGCGATTGGCGAGAAAGCGACTCTCGATCTTTCCGAGGAGCTCAGCCCGGACATCCTGCCCGATCGGCGAAGAAAGTCGATCGGCGGTCACATGCGCGAGGCCATGACGCGGCTTCGCCCGGGCGGTGGGTAGGATTTACCCTTTCGTCAGGGCATTGCTCACGAAGGCGACAAGATTGCGGACGTCGTCTTCAATCGGCTTGCCGCGTAAATAGTTGGACTTCATGCCCTCCATCGCCTGCATCACGATGGATGCGACGGCATGTGCGTCGACACCAAGAGGTTCGAGTGAGACCTCGCCAGTTCGCGCGGCTTCTTCAATCCCCTTGGCAATTACTCCGATCAGGGACTGACACCATTCTTCCTCGATATCGCTGGCAATCTCCTCGTTGACGCCGATTAGCTCCATGCCGTGCGGCGTGGCGTCGATCTTGCGATGCATGGAAAGTATGCTGACATCCAGTGCGTCGTAGAGACGCTCGGAAAATGGCTTGGCGCCGTGGAACGCCGAAATTGCCTCTGTCGCAGTAGATTCCAGGAGACTACGGCTCAGGCCCCGGAAGATCTCCGACTTGTTGCGGAATATCTGGTAAAGGGCCGGCCGCGACATGCCTGCAGCCCGAGCGATATCGTCCATCGACGTCTTGCGAAAACCGTAGTTGATGAACACGTCGAAGGCGGCCGAGAGAATCGTCCCGCGTTTGTCCGGTGAAGTTTGAAGCATCATGACTTGACGATATGACAGTTTTCGTTATTTTGTCAATTTGTCAGGTTGCCGATCCACAGAAGGTCGGACACCGCACGTTCCCGCAAGTCACCTTGAAATGAGCATGTCGATGAAACTGGTTGTCAATGGAGAGACGCTCGATCTGGATGTCGATCCGGAGATGCCGTTGCTCTGGGCTCTGCGCGACGTCGCGGGGGTCAAGGGCCCGAAATTCGGGTGCGGCGTGGCGGCCTGCGGTGCCTGCACCGTGGTGATTGACGGTATGGCCGTGCGGTCCTGCTCGTTACCGGTCGGTGACGTCGATGGGGACGTGCGGACGATCGATGGTCTGGTGAGAGACGGCAGAATGCATCCGGTGCAGAAGGCCTGGATGGACGAACAAGTTCCGCAGTGCGGCTACTGTCAAGCCGGCCAGATCATGAGCGCTGTTGCGCTGCTCGAGGAGATCCCCCATCCAAGCGACGCTGAAATCGACGATGCCATGCAGGGTAATCTCTGCCGTTGCGGGACCTATCCCCGCATTCGGTCGGCGATCAAGAAAGCCGCGGCCGCGATGCCGGTAACGCTGGACGCGGAGACCTGATCTTGGGCAAGATTCTTCGGCGAACGTTCCTGGTGGGCACCGGCGTCATCGCTGGCGGCCTTGCTGTGGGCTTTTACACGGGATTCCGTCCACATGAAAATCCACTGGAGGCCGGGTTGGCGGACGGCGAGTCGACGTTCAACCCGTTTGTTCGCATCGATGCCGGCGGGAAAATTCATGTGATCGTGCCGCGCGCTGAAATGGGGCAGGGCGTTACTACGACACTAGCCGCGTTAGTGGCCGAAGAACTGGGTGTAGGGTTGTCGGCAGTCGAGGTCGAGCACGGTCCCGCCGCCGGCGCTTATTATAACAGCGTCATGCTCGAAGAGAGCGGACCATATCCGGTTTTCGCCAAGACGCTTCTGGCTGAAACCACGCGTGCTCTGTCCGGGGCGACCGGCCGGTTACTCGGATTGCAGGTGACTGGCGGTTCCTCGTCGGTGCGCGACGCGTTCGAAAAGATGCGCCACGCTGGCGCCGTCGCGCGGTATCTTCTCCTACAGGCGGCATCCGAAGAGATGGGCGAGGCAGTACCGGACCTGTTAATCGAAGGGACCGAGGTCGTATCCGCCAGTGGCGAGCGCGTTTCGCTGGGCGTAATCGGACCGAAGGCGGCCCTGATCAAGCCACCGAGCGACCTGGCATTGAAGGATCCATCCGAATGGACCCTTCTCGGTAAGCCGCAGCAGCGCACCGACCTGCTCGCCAAGGTAACAGGGGCGCCGATCTTCGGCATCGATACCGATCTTCCAAACATGGTTTACGGCACGGTCAGAATGTCGCCTCGCTTGGGTGCCGGCATCCGATCTTTCGACATGGCAGCAGCGGAAGCAATGCCGGGCGTGATCAAGATCGTGCGGATGGACACCCAGACAGGCACGGGATTTGGCGTCATCGCGGAAAACACCTGGGCGGCTTTCCAGGCGGCGCGGGCGATCGACGTCGAATGGGAAGATGCGCCTTATCCGGACGATACGAACGCGATCATGGAGGTTTTCAGGGGGCGGCTGGACAGTGGCGCTGCGGGTTCGTCCTATCGGGATGATGGCGATGTTGAGGCCGCATTCGCTGACGCGCCGGCGGATTTGGTGCTGACAGCGGATTATGAGGTTCCCTATCTCGCGCATGCGGCGATGGAGCCCATGAATGCAACGGCATGGTTGCGAGACGGAAAGCTCGATATCTGGGCTCCGAACCAGGCGCCGACGGTTATCCAGACGGTTTGCGCCGGAATTGCCGGAATCGACGCCCAGGACGTCGCGGTCAATACAACCTACCTTGGAGGTGGCTTCGGACGCCGCGGTGAAGTCGATTTCTCGATCTATGCGACTTTGATGGCCATGAATTCCGACGGGCGGCCTGTCAAGGTGACGTGGACCCGCGAAGAAGATACCTCCCACGACACCTACAGGCCTGCGGCTGCAGGACGGTTTCGCGCGCGTGTCGACGCCGACGGCGCCGTTGAGGCCCTGGACATGCGAATTGCGACGCCCTCGATAATCAAGAGCGTCGGTCGACGCACGTTCCCGTCTTTGCCAACGGGCGGTCCGGAGCGGCTGCTGACCGAAGGCGCTTTCGACCAGCCGTATACAATTCCTAATTACCGGGTCACGGGCGTCGAAACCGAAATGCCGGTTCCGGTCGGTTTTTGGCGTTCGGTTGGCTATTCCTTCAACGGATATTTTCACGAGAGCTTTCTCGACGAAATCGCGGAGAAGACCGGACAGGATCCGATCGAGATGCGGATTAGGCTGATGAGCGCCCATCCCGAAGCGGTGATGGTGATGAAGAAGCTTGCCCAGATCTCGGGATGGGCGCGCCGCCTGCCGGACGGCCGGGCAAAGGGCGTGGCGTTCACGCTGTCTTTTGGTTCGTATGTCGGCGAGGTCGTGCAGGTGGCACAAACACCGAGCGGCATCCGGGTCGAAAAGGTCTGGGCCGTCGCGGATGTGGGCCGCGCTCTTGATCCCGGCATAGTGAAGTCCCAGATCGAATCGGGAATTGTCTTTGGGCTTTCCTCGGCCCTCGGTCAGGAGATTACCATCTCCGACGGAAGGGTAGAGCAACAGAATTTCTACGATTATGACGCAATGCGGATTCACCAGTGTCCGGAATTCGAGGTGGTAATACTGGAAAATGCGGAGACAATAGGGGGCGTGGGCGAGATAGGCACGCCGCCTTCGATTCCCGCGCTAGCGAATGCCATATACGCGCTGACTGGTGAGCGTATACGAACGATGCCCTTGGGCAATCACATCGCCTTTACCTGAAACGTAGATCCGATCCCGGCGATCGGCTCAACCTTGGGGAAAGATGATCGATTTCGCGATTTTTCGGAATCGCGCGGCCAATAGGCCAAAAATGTGAAACCTCATCGTGTCGCGCACACGCTGCAGTCACTCAAGCCGCCCGCACGGGCGATCGGAAAGCCGATGAAAGCAAATCGTTATGTCGCCATACTGGTGTTCCTCGGTTCGGCCGCATGGATTGCAACCGGAGAGTTTTCCTTCGTTGGCAGTGCCATAGGCAACGAGGAAGAGAAGCCTGTCGAGGTCACCGCTACGGCCGAACAGGCGGACGATGCGCTCGCGATCGTCGGCACAGCCGTCATTCCGCAGGTTGAGCACGCTCGATCGGTAAAGGTGTCCGGGGTAACCAGGGCCGACAAGGAGACCGTGCTCACATCGCGCACGGGCGGAGTAATCGGCGAGTTGAATGTCGAACAGGGTGATGCGGTGAAGAAGGGCGATGTGATTGCTAGAATCGCACCTGAAGGCCGCGATGCTGCTGTCCGAACAGCGGAGCAGCAACTGGAGCAGGCGAAAGCCGAGGCCGATGCCCGATTGCGCCTCGTGGAGCGGGGCACCCTGCCCAAATTGCAGGCTGATGCGGCAGTATCGGCTTTGCGGGCGGCCGAGAGCCAGGTCGAGGCGGCCAAGGCCGAACTGGAACGCCTCGAAGTGGTCGTTCCCTATGACGGCGTGATTGATGTCCTGCAGATTGAGGAGGGTGCTTCAGTGAACGGAGGCACCCCCGTCGCGACGCTTATCGCGCTAGATCCGATTGTCGGCATCGGCGAAGTCAATGAGGGCGATCTTGGCGTGGTCGAAGTCGGCGATGACGCGCAGTTGCGCCTGGTTACGGGTGAGACGGTTGCAGGCAAGGTGCGCTATGTCAGCCGTGTCGCGCAGAAAACGACGCGTACATTCACTGTGGAAGTCGAAGTTCCTAATCCGGATCTGGTGATCCCTGCGGGAATGACCGCGGAAGTCATTCTGCGGGGCCGGCCGGTGCTGGCAACTCCTGTTCCGCGGTCGGTTATCGCACTGAACGACGACGGAGAGCTGGGTATCCGGTCGGTCGATGATCGTGATCGGGTCGTGTTCCACCCGATCGACATCGTTGACGATTCCACAAGCGCACTGATCCTCGGTGGCATCCCCAAAGGTGCTCGCGTCATCGTGGCCGGCCAGAATTTCGTCGCGGATGGAGAGAAGGTCAAGGCTGTCGAAAGTGACCGGGAAACGATCGAGCGGCTGATTGAGGAAGCCAGGACGGGAGCGTTATAATCGTGATGAGTTTTCTCGACGTTGCGGTGAAGAATGCGCGGCTGACCGTTACCGCGCTGCTGTTCTTTCTTGTCGCTGGTGCTGTCGCCTATGTGAACATCCCAAAAGAGGCCGAGCCAGACATCCAGTTTCCGGTGATCTACGTCTCGCTGTCACTACAGGGTATTTCGCCGGAGGATTCCGAGCGCCTGCTTGTCCGGCCGGTCGAAACTCAGGTGAAGAGCATCAAGGGAATCGATAAAATCACGTCAAGCGCGTACCAGGGCGGTGGCAACGTATTAATCGAATTTGATCCGGACTCCGATCTTTCGACCGCGCTGGAAGACGTGCGCTCGAAGGTTTCGGACGCCAAGAGGCAGTTTCCCGCCGGTGCCGACGAACCGACGGTGAACGAAGTCAACATCTCCGAATTCCCAGTCTTGGTGGTCACGCTTTCCGGCAATGCGCCAGAGCGCCTTCTAACCCGCACGGCCAAAGATCTGCGTGACCGGATTGAGGAAGTGACCGGCGTGCTCGAGGGCAAGCTGCAGGGCTCGCGCGACGAGATGGTGGAAGTGATTATCGACCCGGTCAAGCTGTCCTCCTACGATCTGCAGCTCGACGCGCTGATTGGCGGCGTCGTTGCAAATAATCAGCTGGTTGCCGCCGGAACGCTGGAAGGTAGCGAAGGCAAATATGCGGTCAAGGTTCCCGCACTTATCGAAACCGTCGAAGATGTTGCCAATCTGCCGATTGCTGCCTCCGGTAATGCGGTTGTCCGTGCACGTGACCTCGCCTTGATCCGATCGACTTTCGAGGACGCCGAATCGATCGCCCGACTTAACGGAAATCCTGCCATCGCGATTGAAGTCTCGAAGCGCGCGGGTGCGAACCTGATCGAGACTGTCGATGCAGTGAAGGCGACCGCGGAAGCCTTTAAGCCGTTCCTCCCCGCCGGCGTTGAGGTGAGTTATAGCCAGGATAAGTCGACCGATATCCGCAACATGCTCGACGACCTGCAGAACTCGGTTCTGACGGCCGTTATTCTGGTGTTCATCGTTATTTTGTTCTTCCTCGGGTTCCGATCGTCGATTCTTATCGGAATGTCCATCCCGACGGCCTTCCTGATCGGCATTCTCGGCATCTCGCTCGCCGGGTTGACGGTCAACATTGTGGTGCTCTTCAGCCTGATCCTCGCCGTCGGAATGCTTGTTGATGACGCCATCATCGTGACAGAGTACGCCGAACGAAGGATGAGCGAGGGCATGAAGGCCGGCCCGGCCTTTTCGGAGGCGGCGCGCCGAATGTTCGGCCCGGTCGTCGTCTCGACGCTCACCCGTATTGCCGCTTTCTCGCCGCTCCTGTTCTGGCCGGGCATCGTGGGCGAGTTCATGCGCTATCTGCCGATTACCCTGATTGCCACGCTGACAGCCTCGATGGTGTATGCGCTTTTGTTTGCGCCGACGCTCGGATCGATCTTTGGCAAGGCGCATGTCGAAGAACGCCAACCGGATGGCCCCTACATGATGCTGGTCGGACGAGCCGTCCGACATCCGTTCGTCACGATGGGTTTCGTCATGACGCTGATGGCCGCGGTGATCTTTGCCTTCGCCAGCAACAACAAGGGCGTTGAGTTCTTCCCGAACGTCGAGCCGGAATATGGCCTCGTCTATGTTCATGCGCGGGGGAATTTGTCGCTTGAAGAGCAGGACGAGGCGGTTCGCCTGGTTGAAAGAAAGATGCTTCAGTGGCCTGGGGTCGAGACCGTCTATTCGCGGGTTGGAAGAACGCTTGGCGGCGGGGGTGGGTTCGGCGGCAGCGTCGACGAGGATGTCATCGGCACGATCCAGTATGAGTTCGTCGACTGGCGCGAGCGCAAGCCGGCGAGCGAGATTCTGACCGACTTGCGCGGGGCCTTGGCCGGTTTGCCAGGTATCGAGGCCGAAGTCTCGGTTCCGGATGCAGGGCCCCCACAGGGCAAGCCAATCCAGGTTGAATTGTCCGCCGACGACCCGTCGGGTCTTGACGATGCGGCAAAACAGGTAGCGAATTATCTGGCATCGATACCGGAAGTGATAGACCTTTCGGACGGCCTTCCCCCACCGTCAATCGACTGGGAATTAAGAGTCGACCGCACCGAAGCGGCCAAATACGGCATCGGACCGAACTCTGTTGGAACGGTCGTCCAGTTGGTGACAACCGGCTTGAAATTATCCGATTACCGTCCTGCGGGCGCCGACGATGCGGTTGACATCCGCCTTAGGCTGCCGGAAAACCGGCGAACCCTTTCAACGCTCGATCAATTGCGCATCGAGACGCCGCAAGGTGCGGTGCCGCTCGCCAATTTCGTGTCCCGCGAACCGGCGCGCAGCCTCGGAACCCTGACCCGCCTCGATGGCACGCGGACGATCACGGTTTCGGCTAACCTGGTCGAAGGCTCGCAGGATTCGGTTTTCCAGGCGAAAGTTGCGGACGCGATCCCAACTCTCGATCTGCCGGAAAACGTACGCTGGAAACTGGCGGGCTCAAATGAAGAAAGTGCCGAAGCATCGGCATTTCTGAGCCAGGCATTCGGCGTTGCGATCTTCCTGATCTTCGCGCTGCTGCTCGCCCAGTTCAACCGCTTCACCTATGTGTGGCTGGTGCTGACAGCGGTGGTGATGTCAACGGTGGGCGTGCTGCTGGGCCTCTTGGTTATGCAAATGCCGTTCTCGATCGTCATGACAGCAGTTGGCACGATCGCGCTCGCGGGCGTGGTGGTGAACAACAACATCGTCCTGATCGACACCTATGCCCATTTGCGCAATGAGGGCTGGGACAAGCTGGAGGCCGTGCTTGAAACCTGCCGTGAGCGTGTGCGGCCGGTGATGCTCACGGCTGTGACCGCCATTCTCGGCGTGCTGCCGATTGCTTTCGGGGTCAATCTCGCTTTGCTCGGACACGAGGTTACGATCGGCGCTCCGTCGACCCAGTGGTGGATTGCGCTATCCAGCGCGATCGTTTTCGGCCTCGCCTTCTCGACCTTGCTGACGCTTGTGGTCACACCAGCCGCGCTGATGGTCTTCACCCGGGATAACGAATGGATGGCCGACGAGCGGCCACTTCTTACCAAGCTGATTGGGCGCAGAACAAAGGTGGTGAAGAAGAGTACCAGCCCAGCGAAGGGCGAGCCGCAGACGGGGGTCGCTTCTCCGCGGCCGCCGCAAGTCGAGGACCCGTTCGAGGACTATCCCGAATATCCGAAGGCGGCGGAGTAGAATCAACAAGGCCGACGTTCAACGTCGGCCTTCCTTGTTACCCGCGCGGACGTTTTCTCACCGGACCGTCACCGGCGCGGTTTCTCTCAGGCCGCTTGCTTTTTGGGTTGGATCAGGCTGCGATTGACGAGCACCTCAGCGATCTGGACGGCATTAAGCGCCGCGCCCTTTCGCAAATTGTCGGACACAACCCAGATGTTGAGACCGTTCTCGACAGTCGCATCCTCGCGAATGCGGCTGATGAAGGTCGCATCCTCCCCGGCGCTCTCATAGGGGGTTATGTATCCGCCATCCTCGTGCTTGTCGATGACGAGACAACCCGGCGCCTCACGCAATATCTGGCGCGCCTCGTCTGCAGAAATCGGATTCTCGAACTCGATGTTGACCGATTCCGAATGACCGATGAAGACAGGCACGCGCACGGCGGTGCAGGTCACCTTGATCTTCGGATCGAGCATCTTCTTGGTCTCGGCCAATACCTTCCATTCTTCCTTGGTGTAACCGTCATCCATGAACACATCGATGTGCGGAATGACGTTGAAGGCGATGCGCTTCGGGAACTTCTTGTTTTCCAGCGTATCGGCGACGAACACCGCACGGGTCTGCTGGAACAGTTCGTCCATCGCATCCTTTCCCGCTCCGGAGACCGACTGGTACGTCGAGACGACGACACGCTTGATTCGGGCTCGGTCGTGGAGCGGCTTCAATGCGACGACGAGCTGCGCCGTCGAGCAGTTCGGATTGGCAATGATGTTTTTCCGTGTGAAACCCTCGATCGCGTCGGCGTTGACCTCGGGTACGATCAGCGGCACGTCGCTGTCGTAACGATAAGCCGACGAATTATCGATCACCACGCAGCCCTTGGCCGCGATCTTCGGCGACCATTCCTTGGAGACGGTTCCGCCAGCAGACATCAGGCAGATGTCGGCTTCCGCGAAGTCATAACTTTCCAGTGCGCGGACTTTCAGCGTTTTTTCGCCATACGATACCTCCTGGCCGATCGAACGGCGAGAGGCGAGCGGCACGATGGTGTCCGCCGGGAAGCCGCGTTCTTCAAGAATATTCAACATTTCGCGCCCGACATTGCCGGTTGCGCCCGCGATAGCGATGGTGAAGCCCATGGCTTGTCTTCCTGCTCTTCTCTCCCCGTCGCTTGGAAAGCACCACTCGTCCCGCCCCCGGGAGAGTGTGGGGCGGAGCGGTCAGTACGTCTTGGTGGTCTTCGACGATGCAGTGCTCATGGTGTCGGCGTTTTGCTGCAGACCGAGGCGAATGTCAATCGGACGCGCCAAGCGCGCGCTTGGTGCGTACCGGCTTCGCGGTTGCCGCTCATGCCGTGGCGTATGCCTTTACGATGGCGTCGCCCATCTGCGAGGTGGAGACCTTCGTACAGCCGTCCGACATGATATCGCCGGTGCGGAGGCCCTGGTCGAGGACATTCGAAATTGCCTTCTCGACCCGATCGGCAGTCTCGATATCGTTGAACGAGTAGCGCAGGCACATTGCGAATGACGCAATCATTGCGATCGGATTTGCGATGCCTTGTCCGGCAATGTCCGGAGCCGAGCCGTGCACCGGCTCGTAGAGCGCCTTGCGCTTGCCGGTCAAAGAATCGGGGGCGCCAAGCGAGGCCGAGGGCAGCATGCCGAGCGAACCGGTCAGCATGGCTGCGACATCGGACAGCATGTCGCCGAAGAGATTGTCGGTAACGATGACGTCGAACTGCTTGGGCCAGCGCACGAGCTGCATGCCGCCGGCATCCGCGAGCATGTGCGTCAGTTCGACATCGCTGAATTTTTCCTTGTGGGTCGCCGTGACGACCTCGTTCCAGAGGACGCCGGATTTCATGACATTGCGCTTTTCCATCGAGCACACCTTGTTGGAGCGTGTGCGCGCCAATTCGAAAGCGACACCGGATATCCGCTCGATCTCGAAGGTGTCATAGACTTGCGTATCGATGCCGCGTTTCTGACCGTTTCCGAGATCGATGATCTCCTTGGGCTCACCAAAATAAACGCCGCCCGTAAGCTCGCGAACGATCAGAATATCCAGGCCCTCGACCACGTCGGGTTTGAGCGAGGATGAGTCGGCAAGCGCGGGATAGCAGATCGCCGGACGCAGGTTGGCGAACAGGGCCATATCCTTGCGCAGCCGCAAGAGCCCCGCTTCAGGCCGGACCTCGTAGGGCACGCCGTCCCATTTCGGGCCGCCGACGGCTCCAAACAGCACGGCGTCTGCCGCCATCGCCTTCTTCATGTCATCGTCGGAGATCGCCTGGCCATGCGAATCATACGCCGATCCGCCGACCAGACCTTCATCGATGGAGAAACGTGCCTCCTCTACCTCATTCATGTGCGCGATCAATTTGCGCACCTCGGTCATTGCCTCGGGGCCGATGCCGTCGCCGGGCAGCAGGAAGAGAGAACGCGTTGTCATGAAAAGCACCCGTTATGTCTGATGTGGCTAGCGCAATAGATGCAGGCGCACGGGAATTCAACCGCTCTGTGGTATCGACAAGGCGACAACGCCCGGTCAGCGCCGAAGGGCCGTGACCTCGATTTCGATTCTCATTTCGGGCCGGACAAGGGACGCGACGATCATGGTGGCCGCCGGACGAATACCCGCGAAATACTCGCCGAGAATCGGGAATACGCTTTCTGCGTCGGCGGGGTCGGTAACGACGTAGTGGGCGCGGATAATGTCGGACCGCGCGAATCCGGCCTCGGCAAGTGCGGCGTCGATGGTCGCAAGACAATTGGCGGCTTGCGTCTCCACATCGCCCGGCATTTCCATTGTTTGATAATTATATCCCGTCGTGCCCGATACGAAGCACCATGGTTCCTGCACGACGGCGCGCGAGTATCCGGCCTGTTTCTCGAAAGGCGAGCCGGTAGAGACAAGCCTCCTGGTTGCCGTCAAGCCTTCTGCTCCTTCCGGGTCCTTGTCGCCATGCCGATCTTGTCGCGTTCCAGCATCAGCGCCGTCATCCTGCGCATAGCATCCCCAATGATTTCGCAGTGTTCCGGCGAGGAGACGGACATGACCTCGTCGATCAGATCGGACTGGATGGCAATGGCGCGTTTGGCCAGGGCCTTACCCTGGGCGGTCAGATGAAGCCGGAGGACCCGTCGGTCGGCCTGGTCCGGCCTGCGCTCGATCAGTCCGCGCTCCTCCATCTGCGGCAGCAGCATCGTCATGTTGGAGCGGCCGACCAGAAGCTTGTGCGCAAGGTCCTGCTGGCTGATGCCTTCCGAGCGCATCAGATTGACGATGATGTCGAGGTGAGGGGGCTTCAGATCAAGCGGTTTCAACTCCCGGGCCAGAGCCTGCTGGACAAGCTGGCAGGCGCGCGCCACAGCCACCCAGTTGCGAAAACGTGGGTTGTCCCACATCTGTACTTGCATTTCGTTCATAGTTGTACAATTCTGTTCAGTATTGAACATGAGGGATCTGAGCCGATGTTGCACGTCATAGATGTCATTGCAAAGCGGGCGGTCGGATTTTGTGGGCGTGTCTGGCCAAAGACCACCGCCAATTTCGCCTTCAGCGTTTTCACCAGAACCGCGCGAAGGAAAAACAGGAGATATCCCGGTGATATACCGGAAAACGCCGAGCAGGCAATGCTGCCGGTTCCCGGGGGCGTCGTCTCCACGTGGCTCCTCCCGGCAACGACGGCTTTTCGGGGCCGGGTGCTGTTGGTTCACGGCTGGAATTCCCGGTCGGCTCACCTGGTCCAGCTGGCGGCCGCTTTAACGAGCAGCGGAATGGAAGCTGTTCTTCTGGACTTGCCCGGCCATGGCGCTTCGAGCGGGCGGCATTTGCACATGGGCAAGGGGATCGAGGCTATCGATGCAGCCTGGCGGCACTATGGCGGGTTTAATGCCTTGGTCGGCCATTCTTTCGGAGGGGCGGTTGCGCTTAACGCTGCCGTCGGCGCTTTGATATGCGTACCGGCCCGCGTGCCCGAAACCCTTGTTATGCTGGCCGCGCCAAATTCCCTGCCGGCGTTCTTCCGCTGGTTCGGCCGGCAGATCGGACTTCCTCGGGCCGCACAGGAATCCTTCGAGCGTAAAGTGCTCCACATTCTGGGCCGGTCCATCGAAACGATCGTGGGCGCCGAGCAACTGAAAGAGTTCCACCGGCCCGTATTGCTTGTTCATGACATGGACGACAAGGACGTGCTCTATGCCGACGCGCTCAGAATGGCACGGGCGGGATCCCATGTGCGACTGCACACGACGAATGGGCTGGGCCACAGACGAATACTCAAGAGCGCGGATGTTCATCGTGTCGTGTGCGACCATCTGAGGGGCGCCGGCGCAGGCACAACACCGCTCGAATTAGCCGGGAACTGCGCGTAACTGACGTTATGCGGCCTTGAAGGCTATGACCGCGTTGGTCCCGCCGAAGGCAAAAGCGTTCGACAGGGCGACTGACACCGGGCGACGCCTCGCCTCATTGGGCGTTACGTCGAGATCGCAGTCGGGATCAGACTCCGTGTAGTTCACCGTGGGGGGTACGATACCGTAACGGATTGCATTTATGCAGGCGATCGCTTCCAGCGCCCCGGATGCCCCAAGGCAGTGGGCGTGCATCGACTTCGTGGAGGATAAAGAGAGCGCGTCGGCATGTTTGCCGAATACCGCCCGGATCGCCTCGGTCTCGATCTTGTCGTTCGCCTGAGTAGACGTGCCATGCGCATTGATGTAGTCGACATCCTCCGGCGAAAGCCCGGAATTCTCCAGGCAATCGCGCATGGCAGCAACCGGCCCCTCCAATGTCGGCGAAACAATGTCGCTCGCATCCGCGGAGAAACCCGATCCGGCGATTTCGGCAAGAATCGTCGCGCCGCGCGCGTTGGCATGTTCGAGGGTTTCGAGAACGAGGGCCCCCGCGCCGTCGCCAAGCACCAGCCCCTCACGATCGGCGGAAAACGGGCGGCAGCCAGTCTTGGCAAGGATGCGCATGGATTCCCACGCCTTCAGCACTCCGTAGGAAAGTGGTGCCTCCGACCCGCCTGCGACCACCGCGTCGGCGCGTCCGAGAACCAGAAGGTCGACTGCGCTCGCGATAGCGTGATTGGACGACGAACAGGCGGAGGTGACGCCGAAGACGGGGCCGGTGAGGCCATGGGCCATGCTTGTCTGCACCGAAGGCGAAGCAGGCATAGCCTTCGGGACGGTAAAGATATCAGTCCGCTTCTTGCCTTCGCGGAAGACCGAGCGATAGCTTTGTTCGACCGCGTCTCCGCCATATACGCCGGTTCCGATCACGGCACCTATACGCATTTCCGGCATTTGACCGGCGTCGAGACCGGCCTGACGCAACGCCTCGCCGGACGCGAGTACGGCGAGAAGTCCGAAGCGTCCCATCGTCGCAAGCTGACGCCTGTCGAGATCATGACCGGGGAGTTCCGCAATTTCGCCCGCAATGGAGACCTTGAGGTCGTCCTTATCGGGAATCGTCAAAGGGCCGATGCCGCAGGTGCCCTTCCGCATCGCGGCCCAGATCTCGTCGGTATTCTTGCCAAGGCAGCAAAGGCCACCCATTCCGGTAACGACGATGCGGGGACGAGTCATCAGGCGTTGTGGGTCACGAGTTCGGAGACCGCGTCGGCGACGTCGCCCACGGTCTTCAGCTTTTGCCAGGCCGCGGCGGCGTTGAGTTCGATCTCGATGTCGAATTCATCCTCGAGATCAAAGATAATTTCGGCAAGTTCAAGCGACTGGACATCGAGATCGGCAAGGACCGTCTCGGCCTTGATTGCGTCGGCATCGAGTTCCGCCTTCTCCGCAATGATGCGTTTTGTCGTATCCAGTACTGTGGTCATTGCGATGAAAGCTCCGTTGGCCGGTCGCCATGGCGATGGCCGGTCCCAGACGCTCCTTTTGCGACGAAGGTAAACACGCTGTCAATCAATCCGGGGCCTCGCCGGACAAGCATGTTCGCGAGCGCTTGCCGACGATTCAGGCCCAGGGGCGGTTCTCGTTCAATTGCTTTTCGAAGCGATCGATTTTGGCCGCCTTTTCCATCGTCAGGCCAATGTCGTCCAGTCCGTTCAGGAGGCAATGCTTCTTGAATGCATCGATTTCGAAGGTGACCACGCCGCCGTCAGGTCCGCGGATTTCCTGCGCCTCGAGATCGACGGTGAGCGTGGCGTTCGCCCCGCGCTCGGCGTCGTCCATCAGCTTGTCCAGATCCTCCTGGCCGACCACGATTGGCAGGATGCCGTTCTTGAAGCAATTGTTGTAAAATATGTCGGCGAAGCTGGTGGAGATCACGCAGCGGATGCCGAAATCGAGCAACGCCCAGGGCGCATGTTCGCGCGACGACCCGCAGCCGAAATTGTCTCCGGCGACGAGTACCCGGGCATTTCGGTAGGCGGGTTTGTTCAAGACAAAGTCCGGGTTCTCTGTACCATCTTCGTTGAGACGCATCTCGGCAAAGAGTCCGGCGGAAAGCCCGGTCCGCTTGATCGTCTTCAGGTAATCCTTGGGGATGATCATGTCGGTATCGACATTGATGATCGGGAGGGGCGCAGCAACGCCGCTCAGCGTGGTGAATTTGTCCATCGAGTCCGCTTTCCGCTTGGAATATGAGGCGGACTTAGCAAAGCATGGGCGAAAAATGAAGCGCTCTGAAGTCATATGATGTTGCGCTCGGCAAAGGGGCGCCGTTCCGCGACGCGGAATGGCGAAAACGCCGCGCAGTCTGTGGTACGGTACTCGCCGAAAAGCAGCAATTCGGCGAGCGCTTCTCCCCCGGCGGGTGCCTGCTGAACGCCATGGCCCGAAAATCCGGTAATTGCATATAGTCCTTCGACTTCGGCGAGGGGACCGATGAGGGCGTTCTGGTCGAAGGTGTTGTAGTCGTAGTGACCCGCCCAGGCGGATTGCAGCTTGAGCGTCTCGAAGGCGGGAATGCGCGCTGCCAGAAGTGGCCACAGGATTTCCTCGAAGATTGCCCACTCGGGTTCGAAATCATCGGGGTCGGCGCGGCGATCCATCTCGGCGCCAGGCGAAATTCCGGTGATATAACCCTCGCCTTCCGGCCGCACATATAATCCGCTCGGATCGACGGTGAGCGGCATATCCGCAAAACAATCCCTGGCCTTGAAAAAGAATACGGTTCGCTTGCGCGGCTCGACCGGAAGATTTGCGCCGGCGGACCTCGCCAGATCGCCTGAGTTCGCGCCGGCGGCGATGACGACCCGATCGAACGGCCGAACTCCCTCGGCAAGGCGCAGGCCCGTGACATGTTCGCTGCGCGTCTTGATCTCCAGAATCTCAGCGCGTTCGAATGTAACCTGCGGCGCCTCCCTAAGATCGGTATGCATGGCGGACAGGAGCGCCATTGCATCGAACCAGCCTTCGCCCGAGCAGCCGTAGGTCCCGGCGGCGATATCGCCGGTGTCGAGCCAGGTGAAGCGTTGCTTCAGTTCGGCTGGCAGGAGGAGCTCGATATCCGCACCGCATCGCCTCTGTATTTCGTGATTGCCCCGCAACGTGGCGAGGCCGGCTTGGGAGGCAAGGAGCAGATAGCCGTTCTCCCTGAACGAGAAATCGCACGCAGCAGCGAAAGACGTTTTTCTCCCCCTTATGAGCCGAAGCGTCCTCTGCGACAGGAGGATGTTTTCGGCGCGCGAAAACTGCTGGCGAAGACCCGAGGCGGACAGGGCGGTTGCGGCGCGCGCAAAGCCGGGGTCACGCTCAAAGACCGTGATCGGTCCCGGATACCCAAGCCGCACGAGATGCCACGCGGTTGCGGCGCCGGCGAGCGCGCCACCGACGATTGCTATACTGGAACGGTTCGGGTCGATCCTTTTCATTCCGGCGACGCTGGCCTGCGCCGGCTCAACGCGTCAAGCGGATTTGCAGCTTGTCGCCCCTGCCGCGTTCGTGGCAGAGAAAACCATGTCCGTGCGTCCTCTTCGTCTCCGCCGCTCCGTTCTCTTCGTGCCCGGCAGCAACGCCAAGGCCATGGCAAAGGTCAGGTCGCTTGCTTGCGACGCGCTCATCTTCGATCTGGAGGACGCGGTGGCGCCCGATGCCAAGGACGCCGCACGGGAAGCGCTGCGGGCGTATTTTCACGAGAACCCGGCGATACGGTCCGAGCGGATCATACGGATCAACTCCCTGTCGACGCGAGACGGGCCTGAAGACCTGCTCACGGCGCGCGCCTGCATGCCGGATGCGATCCTGATTCCGAAGGTCGACGTGCCAAGCGATGTGGCGGATGTCGCCGACATGCTGGCCGAGGCCGACGCCGGCGAGGAGCTCCGGCTCTGGGCGATGATCGAGACGCCGAAGGCAATTCTCAATGTGGCGGCGATCGCCGAACGGGGCGAGACGACGGGTTCGCGGCTGGATTGCCTGGTGGTCGGGCCAAATGATCTCGCGAAGGATCTGCGTATGCCCGGAAGTTCGCGCACGGCGCTGACGCCGATGCTGAGCGAGGTCGTGGTTGCGGCAAGGGCTTTTGGTCTGGATGTGCTTGATGGGGTCTTCAATGCTTTCAGGGATCCCGAAGGCCTAAGAGCCGAGTGTGACGACGGCGCGCGCATGGGTTTTGACGGCAAGACGCTGATTCACCCGGGCCAGATAACGGTGGCGAACGAGGCATTCGGCATGTCGGACGCCCGGATCGAGGAAGCTTCCGCCATCGTCGCGGCCTACGACCGGCCCGAAAACGTTACCGCCGGCGCCATCGCGCTTGACGGCCGGCTGGTGGAACGGTTGCATCTGGAAGAAGCGCGACGGACGCTGGCGCTGGCCGCAATGCAGGGCCGCAACGAGGAGTAGATAGCGATGCAGCTTTACCGCCTGCTCACCGGACCCGACGATTCGAGTTTCTGCCACAAGGTCAGTGAGGCGCTTGCGAAGGGCTGGACGCTGCATGGTTCGCCGGCTTACGCGTTCGACGCTGTGACGCATCAGCTGCGTTGCGCGCAGGCAGTGGTGAAATCCGTCGAGG
This sequence comes from Oricola cellulosilytica, assembly GCF_019966575.1. GTDB lineage: Bacteria > Pseudomonadota > Alphaproteobacteria > Rhizobiales > Rhizobiaceae > Oricola > Oricola cellulosilytica. The sequence goes on from NZ_JAINFK010000001.1 coordinate 875,833, forward strand.
GAAAGTCCTACGATCCCTCGATGAAGCTCGGCGAGCAGTAGGCATGGCGCGATTGCCACGGGTTTTATTGCGAGCAGCGATAACCGCGCTCCTGTTGACCGGGGCATCGCCCGCAGCTACCCAGCCACGATGCGGCCTGGCCCTGGTGTTGGCGATCGATGTTTCCGCCAGCGTGGATGCAACGGAATATAGCCTGCAGATGAATGGTCTCGCGGACGCGCTGCGCGCGGATATCGTTCGCGAAGCAATCATCGAGGCTGGCGGCATACAGGCGACCGCGTTCGAGTGGAGCGGCCGGAACCAGCAGATCGAGATCGCGCCATGGTCCTTTGTCGCCACCGATACCGACATTCTCGATTTCGCTTCCAGGATCGCGGCCCATGAGCGGCGTTTCGACGAGTTTCCGACAGCGCTCGGTTTTGCACTCGGGCATGCAGCGATTCGCCTGTCGCAGGCCCCTATCCAGTGCGAGCGGAGCGTCGTCGACGTCTCCGGCGACGGGGTGAACAATGACGGATACGAGCCGCCGCTTGCCTTCGCGAATTTCGATTTCGAGAATGTCACGGTCAACGGACTGGTGATCGCGGGCGAGCAACCCGACCCAGTCGCCTACTACCGATCCAAGGTTATCCATGGCCCAGGCGCTTTCGTCGAGGTTGCCGCCGATTTCGCGGACTACGAGGCGTCGATGAAGCGAAAGCTGCTGCGCGAAATCAACGGCGCCGCCCTGTCGATGGCACAATGAACGAAGCCGCGTAACCATCCGAGCAACAATGTCCGAAAACGCCTATGTCACGCTCGTCACCAATCACGATTATGCCGATGCGGCGATCGCGCTCGTGCGCTCGCTGGCGCTGACCGCAACCGATGCGGACATCGTGGTGATGCATACCGGGGCGGTGGCCGACAGCGATCTCGAACCCTTGAGGGCACTCGGCGCACTCTGCGTAGAGGCGGCCCTGCTCGACACCTCCCCCGCCTTCAATGCGCGGCATGGACGCGCCCGCCTGCACGCCAATGCGCCATTCACCAAGGGGGGAAAGCCCGCCTTCCATACGCCGCTCGACAATTTCGCCAAGCTGCGGCTGTGGCAACTCGATACCTACCGCAACTGCGTATTCATCGACGCCGATGCGATCGTGCTGCGCAACATCGACCGCTTGTTCGGCTATCCGGAATTCTCCGCCGCGCCGAACGTCTATGAAACCCTCGCCGATTTCCACCGGCTCAATTCCGGCGTATTCACCGCCAAACCGTCGCAGACGACATTCGCGTCGATGATGGAGCGTCTGGACCAGCCGGACATCTTCTGGAGGCGCACCGACCAGACGTTTCTCCAGTCGTTCTTTCCCGATTGGCACGGCCTGCCGGTGTTCGACAACATGCTGCAATATGTCTGGTTCAACATGCCGGAACTGTGGGACTGGAAGTCGGTGCGCGTCGTTCACTATCAGTATGAAAAGCCGTGGCAGGCCGATCATCCGAAGCGCGACCGCCTGCGGCCGCTGATCGATCTCTGGAATGCCTATCGAACGGGCGAGGATATTCCCGATATCGACGCGCTGGCCCATCCGGAACCCGGAAGTTGAAAACGGCACTGGTGAGCGGCGGGACGGGCTTTGCCGGACGCTTCATCGTAGAGGCCCTGCTTGCCGCGGGATACGCAGTCACGGTGACGGGGCGCACCTCCCCGGAAACCGGGTTCTTCTCCCAGCCGGTAAGGTGGATCGAAGCCGGTCTCGAGCCGGATCTACTTCCGGCCGGCATGTTCGACGGCGTCGACGCCTTCGTTCACGCCGCATTTCACCACGTGGCTGGAAAATACCGCGGCGGAGAAGGTGCAGATCCCGAGGCTTTCCGCCGGCTCAATGTCGGCGGATCGGTCGCGATGTTCGCGGCTGCAACGGCGTCTGGCGTCCAGCGCGCCGTCTTTCTTTCCAGTCGCGCCGTCTACGGCACCCAGCCACCCGGCGCGGTGCTCAAGGAAGACACTACAACTCGGCCCGACACGCTTTACGGACAGGTCAAATGCGAGGTCGAACTGGCGCTGCAGGAGCTCTCGAATTTCGCCTCCTTACCGGTTTCCCTGCGGGTCACGGGGGTCTACGGCCCCGCCGGACAAGGAAGGTTTCACAAATGGCGCGACCTTTTCGACGATTACCTGGCCGAAAGTCCGATCGCGCCGCGCGCCGCCACGGAAGTTCACGGCGAGGACATGGCGGCGGCCGTTCGCCTGATGCTGGAGGCGGATCCGGACGACATCCGGGCCGCAAGTCCCGGCCTCGTCTTCAATGTCTCCGACATTCTTCTCGACCGGCGCGACCTGCTCGGCGAATATGCGCGGCTGACGGGCTGCAAGGGCCCGCTGCCCGGCCACGCGGAGGCGCCGGGCTTCAATGCGATGGACTGCACGCGTCTGCGGGGCCTCGGCTGGCGGCCGCGCGGACATCTCGATCTGACCGGTCTCGTCTGAGCGCTTGCGCACGATGAACTGACGACGCTGATGGCGAAGGCGGGGCGCTTAACCGGCCGGATGGCCAGTGTGCCGTTGAAGCGTTTCCGGTCGGGTGACTTGCGGAAGCGCCCGCTTTGCCGCTTAGTGACGCCGAGAGCACCAGGCAGGCATGATGGAACACGTACTTACACCGGAAAATCTCGCAGAGCATCTGCGCATGGTTGTGGCCACCGGGAAGATCGGTGTGTGGGATCTCGACCTGACGACGGGCCATGCCTGGCGAAATGCCCGGCACGACGAGATATTCGGCTATGAGGAACAACTTCCGGAATGGACGTACGATCAGTTTCTCGAGCATGTCGTCGAGGCTGACCGCGAGCGCGTCGACGGATTGAACAAGGCGGCGATGGAGGCGGGGGAGCCCTGGTCCTTCGAATGCCGCATCGATACGAGCACGGGCGAGCGCCGCTGGATTTTCGCCCATGGCGAGCCGTTGCAGGACCACTCCGGCGCGACGATCAAGTTCATCGGCCATGTCATCGATATCACCAAGACCAAGGAAGCGGAGGAGCAGCTCAGGCTGGTGACGGACGAGTTGAACCACCGGGTGTCGAACTTCGCCAACATGCTGCTTTCGATCATCAAGCTTTCGGCCAAGGGCTCCCCGGCCGTTGAGGAATTTGCAGCAACGCTTGCGGACCGAATCAAAGTGCTGGCGCGCAACCAGGTCATTCGCCCGGACGAGCAGTCCGCCGGGGTCACGGCCGCACGGATTATCGAAGCGGAGATCAGCCCGTTCGTGACCGGCGAAGACCGGTTCGTGGCCGATTTCGACGAGGACATCCTCTTGCGGGAGAGGATGGCGCAGAACTTCTCATTGGTCGTGCACGAACTGCTCACAAACGCCTGCAAATACGGAGCCCTTTCCTCCAGCCAGGGGATGGTGGCGATCACCTTGAAACGCACCGAGAATCCGAGACGAGCGCGTTTCCGGTGGACGGAGACCGGAGGCCCGGAAGTCACAGAGTCCGGCATGCCCGGCTTCGGAACCAAACTCATTCGGACCGTGCTGGGCGGAGCCGTCGACATCGACTATTGCAAAACGGGATTTCGCTGCGAGTTCCTGGTCGACGTTCTTGCCTAGCATGCGGTGCGCGGCCCGTGTCACGCATTCTGCGATCAGGAGCGCCGGGCGCTCCGTCGGGGGGTTGTGCGAGGCGGCGAAGCCGGTGCCGCACCGTGACAGGCCGCCTCCCGCCAATGTTTCGTGCCGCCCAACCTTGACTCCCGCCCCCGTTTCCGCCATAGGCGCGCCCGAATAGCGAAGAGTTGAAACTCCGAGCCACCGACCGGGACGCCGCCAAACGGACGATCCCGGAGGTCAACACCCGGCAGCGCGATGCGCCCCCGGGTGCTTTCCGGCTTTGGGGTTTCGAACGCCTCCGCTGATGCCTACCTTTCGGGAGAGACCGAAAGTGGAGAGAAACGAATGTTTGAATCGCTTCAGGACCGCCTTGGTTCGATCCTGAATAATCTGACCGGGCGCGGCGCGCTGTCGGACAAGGACGTGTCGGCTGCGCTGCGCGAGGTGCGGCGCGCGCTGATCGAGGCCGATGTGGCGCTCGAGGTCGTGCGTGCGTTTACGGACCGCGTGCGCGAGCGGGCCGTGGGCGCCGACGTTCTCAAGAGCGTCAAGCCGGGCCAGATGGTCGTCAAGATCGTTCATGACGAACTGGTGGAGATGCTGGGCGCGGAAGGCGAGGTCATCGATCTCAATGCGCCGGCGCCCGTCGTCATCATGATGGCCGGCCTCCAGGGTTCGGGAAAGACGACGACAACAGGCAAGATCGCGAAGCGTCTGTCCGAGAAACAGGGCAAGAAGGTCCTGATGGCATCGCTCGACACCCGCCGTCCGGCTGCCCAGGAACAGCTCAAGCAACTCGGCGAGCAGACCGGCGTCGCTTCCCTGCCGATCATTGCCGGTCAGTCGCCAGTCGACATCGCCAGGCGCGCCGTTCAGGCGGGCAAGCTTGGTGGCCATGACGTGGTCATCCTCGACACCGCCGGCCGCACCCATATCGACGAGCCGCTGATGGTCGAGATGGTCGATATCCGCAAGGCGGCCAATCCGCACGAAGTGCTGCTGGTGGTCGACTCGCTGACCGGTCAGGATGCCGTCAATCTGGCCAAGAGCTTTGACGAGCGCATCTCCGTTACAGGTATCGTGCTGACCCGCATGGATGGCGACGGCCGCGGCGGCGCGGCGCTGTCCATGCGCGCTGTGACCGGCAAGCCGATCAAGCTGATCGGCACCGGCGAGAAGATGGATGCGCTGGAGGAATTTCATCCCAAGCGCATCGCCGACCGCATTCTCGGCATGGGCGACATCGTCTCGCTGGTCGAAAAGGCCGCCGAGAACATCGACGCGGAAAAGGCCGCGGCGATGGCCAAGAAGATGCAGGACGGCAAGTTCGACCTGAACGACCTCGCCGACCAGCTGCGCCAGATGCAGAAGATGGGCGGCATGGGCGGTATCATGGGCATGATGCCCGGTATGGGAAAGATGAAGGACCAGATGGCCGCCGCCGGCATGGACGACAAGATGTTCGGCCGTCAGATCGCTATCATCCAGTCGATGACGCCGAAGGAACGCGCCCACCCGGAACTGCTCAAGCACAGCCGCAAGAAGCGCATCGCCGCCGGCTCCGGCACCAACGCCGCCGAGATCAACAAGCTTTTGAAGATGCAGCGCCAGATGGCCGACATGATGAAGTCCATGAGAGGCAAGAAGGGCGGCGGCGTGATGGGCAAGATGATGGGCGGCCTGGCCGGCAAGATGGGTCTGCCGGGCGGCGGGATGGGCGGCATGCCCGATTTCGCCAACCTGGACCCGAAGCAGCTCGAGGCCCTGCAGAAGCAGGCACAGGCGGCCGGTCTCGGCGGTCCAGGCGCAGTGCCGAAACTGCCGGGCCTCGGTGGTCCGTCCCTGCCAGGCATGGGCACGGGCCCGGGCCTGCCCGGCCTGCCGAAGAAGAAGTGAGGCGCATGCGATGAACGTCACCGGCACCTCCGATCACGCGGCCGAATTGCTGAAGGATCTGCGCCGCTCGATCGACAATTTCGACGCGATCCTCATCCACACGCTTGCCGAGCGGTTCCGCTGCACGAAGGCCGTCGGCGAATTGAAGGCGTCGCACGGCCTGCCGGCGTCCGATCCGGAACGCGAAGCAAGACAGATCGAGCGGCTGCGGCAGCTCGCCCATGACGCCGATCTCGACCCCGATTTCGCCGAGACGTTCCTTGCCTTCATCGTCAGGGAAGTCATCCGTCATCACGAGGCGATCGCCGGTAGCGCGAGTGCAAGGAACGAGGGGGGCGAACAATGATCGCGGCGTTGCGCAGCGAGCGCCTCATCCTGCGGGCGTGGCGTCCGGAAGACTTTCCCGCCTACGCCGCCTTCGTGGCGGACGAAGCGCGCACACGCTTTATCGGCGGGCCGAAGGACGAATGGCAGGCATGGACCGCCTTCGCCTCGCTCTCCGGCGAATGGGTGCTGAACGGTTATGGCATTTTCGCGATCGAGATCATCGAAACCGGCGAGCTGGCCGGATATGCCGGGCTCTGGCAGCCGCATTACCTCGACGAGCCCGAACTCGCCTGGGGGCTCTTCGCCGGTTTTGAGGGCCGGGGAATTGCGACCGAGGCGGTCCTTACGGTGCGCGAATGGGCGGCCGACACCCTGGGACTGCCGCCGCTGATGAGCTTTGTCCATCCGCGCAACACGCGCTCGCACAAGCTGCTCGATCGGCTGGGTGCAACCCCTATGACACCAACGACCTTGCGGGACGAACCCCGTCTTAGATTCCGGCACATCTCGCCGGCGACTGAACGCCGTTATTGAAAGGAAACGAGAAATGGCACTGAAAATCCGTCTGGCCCGCGCGGGCTCCAAGAAACGTCCCTACTATCACGTCGTCATCGCCGACGTGCGTTCGCCGCGCGACGGCCGCTTCATCGAGCAGGTCGGCTCGTGGAACCCGATGCTTCCCAGGGACGGCGAGCGCGTCACACTGAACGAGGACCGCATCAAGCACTGGCTTGAAGTCGGCGCGCAGCCGACCGACCGCGTGGCCCGCTTCCTGGACGCCGCCGGCTTGGTGAAGCGCGAGGGGCGCAACAACCCGAAAAAGGCCGTTCCGGGCAAGGCCGCCCAGGAACGCGAAGCGATGAAGAAGCAGAAGGAAGAAGATGCCAAGGCCGCGGAGGAAGCGGCCACCGAGGAGAAGAAGGCGGCAGCCGAGGCACCTGCAGAGGAAGCACCGGCCGAAGAGACGCCCGCGGAAGCTCCTGCCGAAGAGGAAGCGGCTTCTGCGGAATAAGCGCCCTTACGCGCCAATATCATCAAGCGGGGCCGGGCGGCGAACGTCTTCCGGGCCCGCTTTTCTTTTGCCGGTTTTCGGGCAATCCTTCGTGCAAAGGCGCAGATTCGACTGCGTCGGGGAACGCCATTCAAGGAGCTTGCGGGCGGCCCATGGCGAAGACCGAGCGGGAAAAGATGGAGGCCGGCGAGTGGTATAGCTGCATCGATCCGGAACTCGAAAGCCTGCGGACCCGCGCTCGCGCGGCGATACACGAACACAACACCATGGCGCCCGGCCGGAGAGGAAACATCGGCCCGGCCCTCGCCGGACTCCTCGGCGCCGCGCCCGCGGACGTAGTGATCGAGACGCCGTTCCACTGCCCCTACGGCTTCAACATCTTTCTCGGGGCCGGTGTGTTTCTCAATGCCGGATGCATCATTCTCGATACCGCGAAGGTGAGGATGGGCGCGCGGACCATGCTCGGTCCGGGCGTGCAGATCTATTGCGCGGAACATCACCTCGATCCGGTCAAACGTCGGGAGGGCCTGGAGGTCGCAAGGCCGGTCACGATCGGCGAGGACGTCTGGATCGGCGGCGGCGCCATCGTGCTTCCGGGCGTTGCGATCGGCGACCGGTCGATCGTCGGCGCGGGAAGCGTGGTGACGAAAGACGTCGCCCCCGAAACCACGGTCGTGGGAAATCCGGCACGATATGTTTCCCGGCAGTGACGCCGGAAAAGTACGCCCGTGCGAGCACGAGCTCGTCAGATCAGCGTGCACGATCACCTCACGTTGTGCGCAATCGCCGGTAGCGCATTCGGCACGACCCCGCTATTAAGGTTGTGTTTTCGTTATTTCGCCATTTTACTGCGCGACTGAAGGGCGATTGTGTCGGCGGCGAAGCTGCCCGGCAAACAGGAGATTGTGATGCAGAAATCCGCGCTTGCCACGGTGGCATGTGTGATTGCGGCGGGCGTGTTCGTCAGCGGTTGTACAAGTTCCCGGTTCAACACGTTCAACACCCGTCCCGCGCCTGCGCCCGCGCCGATTGCAGCAGCGCCTTCCGGCACGGTGACCAGCGGTCAGCTACCGCCGCCCGTTCAACCCGACGCGGCGACGCAGACGGATTTTCCCACGCCTCCGGGCGAAGACGCGACGGTCGGCGTTGACGATAGCTCTACGGTCCAGGACAGCAGCGTTCAGCAGGTGGCTACGGCAGCGCCGGTGACCCGCGAATCGCTCGTTGGCGCTTGGAAAGTCACGACAGGGGGGTCGTCCTGCCAGATGTTCATGGCCCTGACGAAGTGGACCGGCGGATTCCGCGCGGCGTCACGCGGTTGTCCCGGAGATGCGGCGAGCGTCGCCGCCTGGGATGTGCAGGGCCAGCAGGTCGTGCTCAGCGATTCCAGCGGGAACAAGGTCGCCACGCTGTTTGCATCCGGCAACGGTCAGTTCAACGGACAGACGACTGGCGGAAGCGCGATATCGCTGTCGCGCTAGGCCGCTTCCCTCATGCCTGACAAGCTCTTTCCGGGCGATTCCGTCCGGGTGCGCTATGACGATCTCGTGGCGGAGGGGAAACTTGAGCCGGACACCGCCCAGGCCGCGCTGGCCAGCCGTTTCGACGCATTGAACGAGAAAATCGGCTCGCTCAGGCTGGCATCAAAATCGAGTTCGCTCGGCTGGCTGTTTGCCAAGCGCGCGCCGAAGCCCGATGCGGTCAAAGGACTCTATGTCCAGGGTGGCGTGGGTCGCGGCAAGACCATGTTGATGGACTTCTTCTACCGGGCCTGTCCGGCGCAGAGGAAACGCCGCGCCCATTTTCATGACTTCATGGCCGATGTTCATGACCGGATCGGCGCCTATCGCAGCGACCTGAAGAATGGCAGGGAAAAGGGCGACGATCCGATTCCGCCTGTCGCCCGCGCGATTGCAGCCGAAGCCCGCGTGCTGTGCTTCGACGAGTTTTCGGTGACCGACATCGCCGACGCGATGATCCTCTCGCGGCTTTTCGATGCGCTGTTCTCACAAGGAGTGATTCTGGTCGCGACTTCCAATGTCTTGCCCGAGGATCTCTACAAGGACGGTCTCAACCGGGGCCTTTTCCTGCCCTTCGTCGAGACCCTGAAGAAGCATGTCGATGTCGTCAGTCTCGACGCCGAACGCGACTACCGGCTCGACAAACTGTCGAACACCCGCCTCTACGTGACGCCGCTCGGCGGCGCCGCCGAGATGGCGATGGACGAGGCCTGGTATCTCCTCACCGGCGGCACCGGCGGCGGCGGCGACGTGATCGAGGTCAAGGGCAGGGAGATCGCCGTCCGCGAAGCGGCCAAGGGGGCCGCGCGCTTCACCTTCGCCGAACTCTGCGAGCAGCCTCTCGGCAGCCGCGACTATCTCGCGATCGCGCGTGCGTTCCATACGGTCTTCGTCGAGGACGTGCCGGTGATCCGCGACGGTCAGCGCAACGAGGTCAAGCGCTTCATCAATCTCGTCGACACGCTTTACGACAATTGCGTCCGTCTGGTCGTCTCGGCCGCGGCCGAGCCCCACGAACTCTACCAGGCGGATTCGGGCACCGAGGCGTTCGAATTCGAGCGCACGGTTTCCCGGCTTGTCGAAATGCGGTCCGAGGCCTGGGCCGCGCAGTGCGGTCGAGCCGCATGAGCGCGGACGCCGCCGGCGCGCGGAGCGGGTAGATCTCGTGACCCGGCACATCGCCACCGCCACTCTCGTCGTGCCGGATTACGACGAGGCGATAGGGTTCTATTGCGGCGCGCTCGGGTTCGAACTGCTGGAAGACACGGCCCTTCCGGACGGCAAGCGCTGGGTTCGCGTCGCGCCTGGTCCCTCCGGCGCGGCTCTGCTGCTTGCACGCGCCGACACTGACGAACAGCGCAATGCGATCGGCAACCAGACCGGCGGCAGGGTGTCGTTTTTTCTCCAGACCGATGACTTTGACCGCGACTGCGCCAGATATGCTGCGGCGGGCGTGGCGTTTCTGGAGGATCCGCGGCAGGAAGCCTACGGCAAGGTCGCGGTGTTCCGCGATCCGTTCGGCAACAAATGGGATCTGATCCAGCCCGCCTGAGGAGCGGCGGCAACGAGGAGGGTGCGGCAGGCGTGGAGTTGAGACCGGTCGACAAGGCGTTCGAGCTCCTGACGGATGATGCCGCGCGGTCGCTCGATCATCGAAAAGCCGCAATTTCGATTGCAAATTCTTACGTTTACGTAAGACCCAAATAGTCTAACCGATTGAAAATATTGATTACAAAATTTTCAGTTGATTTTTCAACGCGGGTAGGCCACGTCCAAGCGCCGAGATTTCACGGCGTTCCTTTAAGGAAGCTGCACGCAGTTCGCAATTTTATCTGAACGGAAACATCCCAATATGGCACGCAACAAGATTGCACTCATCGGTTCCGGCATGATCGGCGGAACCCTTGCCCACATGATCGGACTGAAGGAGCTTGGCGATGTCGTCATGTTCGACATCGCCGAGGGCATTCCGCAGGGCAAGGGCCTCGATATCGCGCAATCCGCGCCGGTCGACGGGTTCGACGCGACCTTCACGGGCGCCAATTCCTACGAGGCCATCAAGGGAGCTGATGTCTGCATCGTCACCGCCGGGGTGCCGCGCAAGCCGGGAATGAGCCGGGACGATCTTCTCGGCATCAACCTCAAGGTGATGGAGCAGGTCGGAGCGGGCATCAAGAAATACGCGACCGACGCCTTCGTCATCTGCATCACCAATCCGCTCGACGCCATGGTCTGGGCGCTGCAGCAGTTCTCCGGCCTGTCGAAGAACAAGGTGGTGGGCATGGCCGGCGTGCTCGACTCCTCGCGTTTCCGCCATTTCCTCGCCGACGAGTTCGACGTCTCCGTGGAGGACGTCACGGCATTCGTGCTCGGCGGCCATGGCGACACCATGGTGCCGCTGGCGCGCTACTCGACGGTGGCCGGCATTCCATTGCCGGATCTGATCAAGATGGGCTGGCTGTCGAAGGACCGCCTGGAGGAGATCATCCAGCGCACCCGCGACGGCGGCGCAGAAATCGTCGGCCTGCTGAAGAGCGGATCGGCCTATTACGCCCCGGCCGCGTCGGCGGTGTCGATGGCGGAAGCCTACCTGAAGGACAAGAAGCGCGTGCTGCCCTGCGCCGCGCATCTGGACGGCCAGTACGGCGTCAAGGACATGTATGTCGGTGTGCCCACGGTGATCGGCGCCGGCGGGGTCGAGCGTATCATCGAGATCGACCTCAACAAGACCGAACAGAAGATGTTCGACAAGTCGGTCGAGGCCGTCGCCGGGCTTTGCGAAGCCTGCCGCGGCATCGCGCCAAACCTGAACTAAGGGCCCGGGAGAGCATCCGCGTGGCAGCAAGCGCCAGAATGACCGGTCGCGGGGAGATTGTTCCAGCGGCCCTTTCAACTCGATCCATGACACCATCGAGGGGCGCGTGGCGGCGATCGGCGCGAAAGAGAGTTTTGCATAGGGCCTTCCGGGCGCTCCCCCGGAAGGAGAACGAACGCTTGAAGATCAACAGAGGCAATTGCCATGAACATCCATGAATACCAGGCCAAGCGGCTGCTGCACTCCTACGGCGCGCCCGTCGCCGGGGGCGTCGCGGTCTACTCTGCCGAACAAGCCGAGGAATGGGCGAAGAAGCTGCCCGGACCGCTCTATGTCGTCAAAAGCCAGATCCATGCGGGCGGCCGGGGCAAGGGCAAGTTCAAGGAACTGGGCGACGACGCCAAGGGCGGCGTCCGGCTGGCGAATTCCGTGGAGGAAGTGGTCGAGAACGCCCGGGAAATGCTCGGCAACACCCTCGTCACCAAACAGACCGGCCCCGCCGGCAAGCAGGTCAACCGGCTCTATATCGAGGACGGGGCGGACATCGACCGCGAACTGTACCTGTCGATCCTCGTCGACCGCACCGTCGGGCGTCCGGCCTTCGTCGTTTCGACGGAGGGCGGCATGGACATCGAGGCGGTCGCCGAGGAAACCCCGGATAAGATCGTCACGCTGCCGATCGATCCTGAAAAGGGCGTCACCGATGCCGACTCCAAGAAGCTCAACAGGGCACTGAAGCTGACCAAGGCCGCCGCCAAGGACGGGCTGAAGCTGTTCCCGATCCTCTACAAGGCGTTCACCGAGAAGGATATGAGCCTGCTCGAGATCAACCCGCTGATCGTCATGAAGGACGGTCATCTGCGCGTGCTCGATGCCAAGGTGTCGTTCGACGGCAACGCGCTGTTCCGCCACGACGACATCATGGCGCTGCGCGACAAGTCGGAGGAGGACGAAAAGGAAATCGAGGCGTCGAAGCACGATCTCGCCTATGTCGCCCTCGACGGCGACATCGGCTGCATGGTCAACGGCGCCGGCCTCGCCATGGCGACGATGGACATCATCAAGCTCTACGGCAAGGAGCCGGCGAACTTCCTCGATGTCGGCGGCGGCGCATCGAAGGAGAAGGTCACCGCGGCCTTCAAGATCATCACCGCCGACCCGAACGTCAAAGGCATCCTCGTCAACATCTTCGGCGGAATCATGCGTTGCGACGTGATCGCCGAGGGTGTCGTCGCGGCGGTCAAGGAGGTCGGCCTCAAGGTGCCGCTGGTCGTTCGCCTCGAAGGCACCAATGTCGAGAAGGGCAAGCAGATCATCAACGAATCCGAACTCAACGTGATCGCCGCCGACGACCTCGACGACGCGGCGCAGAAGATCGTCAAAGCGGTCGAGGGGAACTGAGTTTCATGTCCATTCTTGTAAACAAAGATACCAAGGTTCTCGTCCAGGGCCTGACCGGCAAGACCGGCACCTTTCACACCGAACAGGCGCTTGCCTATCACGGCACCCGGATGGTCGCAGGCATCCACCCGAAGAAGGGCGGCGAAACCTGGACGGCCGGAGAAGGCGCGGGCGAAGCGACCGGCAAGGAATTGCCGATCTTCGCCGCCGTCGGCGAGGCCAAGGAAGCGACCGGCGCCAACGCGTCGGTGATCTACGTTCCGCCGGCGGGCGCAGGCGCGGCGATCATCGAGGCTATCGACGCCGAGATCCCGCTGATCGTCTGCATCACCGAGGGCATTCCGGTGATGGACATGGTCAAGGTCAAGGCGCGGCTGGAAAAGTCGAAATCCCGCCTGATCGGCCCGAACTGCCCGGGCGTCCTGACGCCCGAGGAGTGCAAGATCGGCATCATGCCGGGCTCGATTTTCAAGAAGGGCAATGTCGGCATCCTGTCGCGTTCCGGCACGCTGACCTACGAGGCGGTCTTCCAGACAACCAATGAGGGTCTCGGGCAGACGACGGCGGTCGGCATCGGCGGCGATCCGGTCAAGGGCACCGAGTTTATCGATGTCCTCGAGATGTTCCTCGCCGACGACGAGACCAGGTCGATGATCATGATCGGCGAGATCGGCGGCTCGGCCGAGGAAGACGCCGCGCAGTTCCTCAAGGACGAGGCCAAGAAGGGCCGTTCGAAGCCGATCGTCGGCTTCATCGCCGGGCGCACAGCGCCTCCCGGTCGCACGATGGGCCATGCCGGGGCGGTGATTTCCGGCGGCAAGGGCGGCGCGGACGACAAGATCGCGGCGATGGAGGATGCGGGCATCCGCGTTTCCCCGTCGCCGGCCCAGCTCGGCAAGACGCTGGCCGAAGTCCTCAAGGGCTGACAAATTCAGGCGGGGGGCGGCACGTTCGCCCCCGGCCATAAAGCGGGAAAAGGCGGCGCAGACCGTCTCGGAAACACGGACGCCCAAAGGGCGCAACAACCCAAGGACGGACTATCGGTCCAGGCAAGGTGACGCAGATGGCACGCACCGATGATTTGAACGACATCTTTCTCGCGACCTCGTTCCTCTATGGCGGCAATGCCCACTATATCGAGGAGCTCTACGCGAACTATCAGGACGATCCGGCATCGGTGCCGGACGAGTGGCGGGAATTCTTCGGCGATCTGAAGGACGAGCCTGACGACGTCCGCAAGAACGCCAAGGGCCCTTCCTGGGAGCGTGACAACTGGCCGCTGATCCCGAACGGCGAACTTACCTCGGCGCTCGACGGCAACTGGGCCGAAGTCGAGGACCATATCGGTGCGAAGCTGAAGGAGAAGGCAGCCAAGGCGGGCGCGCCTGCATCCGGCCAGGACGTGCTGCGGGCCCAGCGCGATTCGGTTCGCGCCATCATGATGATCCGCGCCTACCGCATGCGCGGCCATCTGCACGCCAATCTCGATCCTCTCGGGCTTGCCGGCCCGAAGGAGGATTACAACGAGCTTCACCCCTCTACCTACGGCTTCACTGAAGCCGATTACGACCGGCAGATCTTCATCGACAACGTGCTCGGGCTGGAATACGCGACCATCCCGGAGATGCTCGACATCCTCAAGCGGACCTATTGCTCGACGATCGGCGTCGAGTTCATGCACATCTCCAATCCGGAGGAAAAGGCCTGGATCCAGCAGCGCATCGAGGGTCCGGACAAGGGTGTGGCTTTCACCGCCAACGGCAAGAAGGCGATCCTCCAGAAGCTGGTGGAAGCCGAGGGCTTCGAGCAGTTCATCGACGTCAAGTACAAGGGAACGAAGCGCTTCGGACTCGACGGCGGCGAATCGCTGATTCCGGCGCTGGAGCAAATCCTCAAGCGCGGCGGTGCGATGGGCCTTAAAGACGTGGTGCTGGGCATGGCCCACCGCGGACGTCTCAACGTGCTCAGCCAGGTGATGTCGAAGCCGCACCGCGCCATTTTCCACGAGTTCAAGGGCGGCTCCTTCGCGCCGGACGACGTCGAGGGCTCGGGCGACGTGAAGTACCACCTCGGCGCATCCGCCGATCGCGAATTCGACGGCAACAACGTTCACCTGTCGCTGACGGCCAATCCGTCGCATCTGGAAATCGTCGACCCGGTGGTCATGGGCAAGGCCCGCGCGAAGCAGGACCAGTATGCCGGAGGAACGCAGCGCCCGGAGATCGTCCCCCTCGAGGACCGCGCCAAGGTTCTGCCGCTGCTGATCCACGGCGATGCCGCCTTCGCCGGCCAGGGCGTCGTTGCGGAATGTCTCGGCCTGTCGGCGCTGCGCGGCCATCGTGTCGGCGGCACCCTGCACGTCATCATCAACAACCAGATCGGCTTCACCACCAATCCGCGTTTCTCGCGTTCCTCGCCCTATCCGTCGGATGTCGCGAAGATGATCGAGGCGCCGATCTTCCACTGCAACGGCGACGATCCCGAAGCGGTCGTCTACGCCGCCAAGGTGGCGACCGAATTCCGGATGCTGTTCCACAAGCCGGTCGTGATCGACATGTTCTGCTACCGCCGGTTCGGTCACAATGAGGGCGACGAGCCGGCATTTACCCAACCGATCATGTACAAGAAGATCCGCGCCCACCGTTCGACCGCGCAGATCTACTCGGACCAGCTGATTAGCGAGGGCCTGGTCACGATCGACGAATACGAGAAGATGAAGTCCGATTGGCGCGAGCATCTCGAGGTCGAGTTCGAGGCTGGCGATTCCTACAAGCCGAACAAGGCCGACTGGCTGGACGGCAAGTGGTCGGGTCTTTCCAAGGCTGACAACCAGGACGAGCGGAGGCCCGGAAAGACCGCCGTATCGATGAAGTTGCTGAAGGAAGTCGGCAAGAAGCTGACGGTCGTGCCCGAGGGTTACAACGCCCACAAGACAGTCAAGCGTTTCATGGACAACCGCGCCAAGATGATCGAGACCGGAGAAGGAATCGACTGGGCGACGGCCGAGGCGCTGGCGTTCGGATCACTCGTCCAGGAAGGCTACGGCGTCCGGCTGTCCGGTCAGGATTGCGAGCGCGGCACCTTCTCCCAGCGGCACTCCGTCCTGTACGATCAGAAGACCGAGGAACGC
Organism: Oricola cellulosilytica; assembly: GCF_019966575.1. Lineage (GTDB taxonomy): Bacteria > Pseudomonadota > Alphaproteobacteria > Rhizobiales > Rhizobiaceae > Oricola > Oricola cellulosilytica. The sequence goes on from NZ_JAINFK010000001.1 coordinate 891,533, forward strand.
TACGTTCCGCTCAACAATATCGGCAAGGGGCAGGGCCGCTACGAGGTCATCAACTCGATGCTGTCCGAGGAAGCCGTCCTCGGGTTCGAATACGGCTACTCGCTTGCGGAGCCGAACGGCCTAACGCTCTGGGAAGCCCAGTTCGGCGATTTCGCCAACGGCGCACAAGTGGTCTTTGACCAGTTCATCTCGTCGGGCGAGCGCAAATGGCTGCGCATGAGCGGCCTCGTCTGCCTGCTGCCGCATGGCTATGAGGGCCAGGGTCCGGAGCACTCGTCCGCGCGCCTCGAGCGCTTCCTCCAGATGTGCGCCGAGGACAACATGCAGGTTGCCTATTGCTCGACGCCGGCGAACTATTTCCACATCCTCAGGCGCCAGCTGACTCGCGATTTCCGCAAACCGCTGATCCTGATGACGCCAAAATCGCTGTTGCGCCACAAGCGCGCGGTTTCGACGCTGAACGAGATGTCGGGCGAAAGCGCTTTCCACCGGCTGCTGTGGGACGACGCGGAGTACCGCAAGGACGAGGCGATCAAGCTCGTCACGGATTCCAAGATCCGCCGCGTGGTGATGTGCACGGGCAAGGTCTATTACGATCTCTACGAGGAGCGCGAGAAGCGCGGCATCAACGATGTCTACCTGCTGCGGCTGGAACAGCTCTATCCGTTCCCGGCGAAGGCTCTGATCACCGAATTGTCGCGGTTCAAGAATGCCGGGATGGTCTGGTGCCAGGAAGAACCCAAGAACATGGGTGCATGGGCGTTCATCGACCCCTATCTTGAGTGGGTGCTCGCGCATATCAACGCCAAGCATCAGCGCGTCCGCTATACCGGCCGCGCGGCGGCGGCTTCGCCGGCGACCGGCCTGATGTCGAAGCACAAGGAACAACTCGCGGCGTTTCTCGACGACGCGCTTTCATGATCATCCCGCATTTCCACGGCTGAACAGGTTGGAAGACTGAAACATGGCAAAAGAAATTCGCGTACCGACACTCGGCGAATCAGTCACTGAAGCGACGATCGGCCAATGGTTCAAGAAGGTTGGGGACAGCGTCAGCGACGGCGAGACCCTGGTCGAACTCGAGACCGACAAGGTCACGCTCGAAGTTCCGGCACCTGCTGCCGGAACGCTCGGCGAGATCGTCGCCAATGAAGGCGATACCGTCGAGGTTGATGGCCTTCTCGGCATGCTGAACGAAGGCGAAGGCGGTTCTGCCGGCGCGAGCGACAACGGCAAGGGGGAGCAGACCAAGCCTGCCGACCCGAAATCAGACATGCCGAAGACGGCCGAACCGGGACCGTCCGCCTCCGAGGTCGACACCAAGGCGATGGAAGAGGCGCGCAATGCCGTTCCGCCCGCCCCCTCGGCGGCCAAGATGCTGTCGGAAAACAACATCCGGAGCGAGCAGGTCTCCGGGTCCGGAAAACGCGGCCAGGTGCTCAAGGGCGACGTTCTCGCGGCGCTTTCGTCGGGCGCCGCCTCGTCGCCGGCCGAGGCGCCGAAAGCCGCCCGTGCGCCCGTCGCCGAACAGGATCAGGACCGCGAGGAACGCGTGCGCATGACCAAGCTGCGCCAGACCATCGCGCGGCGCCTGAAGGACGCCCAGAACACCGCCGCCATGCTGACCACCTACAACGAGGTGGACATGACCGCGGTGATGGAGCTTCGCAAGAAGTACAAGGAACTGTTCGAGAAGAAGCACGGGGTGAAACTCGGCTTTATGGGCTTTTTCACCAAGGCGGTTTGCCGCGCGCTAGAAGAAATCCCCGCGGTCAACGCCGAGATTGATGGCACCGACTTGGTATACAAGCACTTTTGCCATATAGGTGTGGCCGTCGGCACCGATAAGGGTCTCGTGGTTCCCGTTGTGCGGGACGCGGACCGCATGAGCATTGCCGAGATTGAGAAGGAAATCGGACGTCTGGGCAAGGCTGCGCGCGATGGCAAGCTCGCCATGGCCGACATGCAGGGCGGCACGTTCACGGTATCGAACGGCGGTGTCTATGGCTCGCTGATGTCCTCCCCGATCCTTAACGCGCCACAATCGGGCATCCTCGGTATGCACAAGATCCAGGAACGCCCGATGGCGATTGGTGGCCAAGTCGTGATCCGTCCGATGATGTATCTGGCGCTTTCCTATGATCACCGGGTCGTCGACGGTAAGGAGGCCGTCACATTCCTCGTGCGCGTCAAGGAAAGCCTTGAGGATCCGGAACGGCTCGTTCTAGATCTCTAGGGCCGTCCGGAAGGGACGAAGGCATGTGCCATGTGCGCCAGTGCCACCATGAATGTGGGTAGCGGTCCGGTTTCGGCCACGCGGTCGACGACGCTCAGCCCGCGGCGGGACGGGTCGCGTGACCCGGGAAGCCACAGCCCATGGCCATCATAGCGCTCAGTTCATTGCGCAGGTGGATCGGCGCCGCCGCCCGCCATCTCAAGCGCACGACCGCCATCCTTCTTGTGATGATCGTCGCCGGTGCAGCGATCTCGTTTTGGGCCAGATCCCGTATCGATGCGCTCTTGAGTATTGACGACGGCGCCGTGCTGGCCTTTTCGGTCTCGGATATCGAGGGCGACTGCGGCACGCCGTCAGTCTATGTCGTGCCCGAGTCCGAGGGCTCCGCCAGCCGCTACCGGTTGCTGGTGGATTTTCTCGGCGGTCCGAACAGGTTTCCGATGCTCGGCGGCGGCGATACGGTTCCCGTCCTGGCCCTTCCCGCCTCGCGCGCGCCCGGCGTGGGTCTGGGGCGTGGAATTCCCGAGACATGTGAACACGTCGCTATGACGATCACCGGAGATTTCAGTTCGTATCGTTTCGAAGATGATTTTCCCGGCGTCGGGAAAATACCCGCACGCAGCGCGCCGCACATGGCGCTCGAGGCTGGCGATGGTGGAAAGCTCAATTTTGCCTACCGCAAGCCCGACGCGCCGTCAGAAGCCGCTGCGCTTGCCGCCGTGACGCTATCTGGCGTCGAAGACCGCTGGCAGCAGGGATCTCGCCGCGTCGCGCTGATCAATGAAGGCGCGCGCGACATAAACGTCTTTGTGCACGAGGAGCCGGGCTTCCAGTTCGTCAACGAACAGAACGCGCTTGTCCGCCCGGTGGGCGTGCGGCGCGCCTTCGTCGATGCGCATCTGGGCCCGCGCGGCGGCAGCGCCGACGACAGCGTCGTGGTCTACTGGCGAAAGCCTACCTCCGAGATCGAACTGCAGCATGCTCTGGTCGGCATCTCCACGATCTTCGGCATCGGCGTATCATTGCTCGTTGAAGGTATGATAGTTCTCGTCATATCAATCGCATCGGCTGGCGGCGCGGGGTCCCGCCGTTCAGCGGCCACAAGGCAAAATCAGAACGAAACCACAGGGGAAAGTCAGGAAACCTCATGAGTAAATACGATGTTGTCGTGATCGGCTCGGGACCCGGCGGCTATGTGTGCGCGATTAAATGCGCCCAGTTGGGCCTCAAGACGGCGATTGTGGAAAAGCGCGCGACGCTCGGCGGAACCTGCCTCAACATCGGCTGCATTCCCTCCAAGGCGCTTCTGTACGCCTCCGAGATCTTCCACGAAGCTGAGCACAACCTGCCCGCGCTGGGCGTGAAGGTTGGCAAGCCTAAGCTCGACCTAAAGGCCATGTTGGCGCACAAGGACGAGACGGTAAAATCGAATGTCGATGGCGTGGCGTTCCTGATGAAGAAGAACAAGATCGACGTTCTGCATGGTGCTGGCAAGGTACTCGGCGAAGGCAAGCTCTCTGTCAACGACGGCGATGGCAAGACGGAAGAAATCGAGGCGAAGTACATCGTCATTGCAAGCGGCTCTGATGTCGCCGGGATTCCGGGTGTCGACGTCGAGTTCGACGAGAAGACCGTCGTGTCTTCGACCGGCGCGCTCGAACTGGAGAAGGTTCCCGAGCACATGATCGTCGTCGGGGGCGGCGTGATAGGGCTCGAACTCGGTTCGGTCTGGAAGCGGCTGGGCGCGAATGTCACCGTCGTTGAGTATCTAGACACCATTCTCGGCGGCATGGACAAAGACGTTTCAAAACAGTTCCAACGCATGCTCGCCAAGCAGGGCATCGAGTTCAAGCTGGGGGCCAAGGTAACCGGCGTGAAGAAGTCGGCGAAGGGCGGCGAGGTTACTTTCGAGCCCGTGAAGGGGGGCAACACCGAGTCGCTTACCGCCGACGTCGTGCTGGTGGCGACCGGGCGCAAGCCGTACACCGAGGGTCTCGGCCTCGAGCGGGCGGGTGTCGTCCTGGACAATCGCGGCCGGGTGGAGATCAACGAGCACTGGCAGACTTCGGTCACCGGAATCTATGCCATCGGCGATGTTGTGAGGGGTCCGATGCTCGCGCACAAGGCGGAAGACGAGGGAATGGCGGTGGCGGAAATTCTCGCAGGCCAGCACGGCCACGTGAACTACAACGTGATTCCCAACGTCGTCTACACCGAGCCGGAAGTCGCGTCCGTCGGCAAGACCGAGGAAGAACTCAAGGCGGACGGCGTCGAATACACCGTGGGCAAGTTCCCATTCACGGCGAACGGGCGTGCCCGCGCTATGCTGGCGACGGATGGTTTCGTGAAGATTCTCTCTGACAAGAATACGGACCGGGTGCTCGGCGTTCACATCGTCGGCAAAGGCGCCGGCGACCTGATCCATGAATCGGCCGTGTTGATGGAGTTCAGCGGCTCATCCGAAGATCTGGCGCGGACCTGTCACGCCCACCCGACCATGTCGGAGGCCGTGCGTGAAGCGGCGCTGGCGACCGCGTTCGGCAAGGCCATTCACATCTGATTTGCCAGAGATCCCGAGAGCGATACGGCACTCCCGGATCACCCTTTTTGCGATCAGGGAGTGCTGGTACGAACCAGGCCGGTTAAGCCGAAGAGCTTAGTTTGCCGGTGCGGGCGCTTCCGGCGCAGGTGCTTCGGGAGCGGGAGCGTCCGGGGCATCTATCGTGACGTTGACACTGTCGCCGCCTGAGAACGTCCCGGCGCTGAAAAGGTACCACGCGCCGAAGGCGAGAACGAGTACCAACAAGATGGCGACGAACCAGCCGGCGCCGCCGCCACTGGAAGTCACAACCGTGGTTTCGCGTGTTTCGTGATCGTGATTGGCCATCTTCCCGGCTCCTTCGATTGACGATGGCTGGAGAACGTGAAGAGGTGTCGTCGGGTTCCACCAGAAAATTTTCCTGGAAAACGGGGCTCGGCGCCGTGATCCCCCATGGACTGGCGGTCGAACGGGGGCGGGGCGCTATCCGGCGCCCCGGTCAGTCAGTTGTAGACCGGGGTGACCGTGAATCCGTCCTGCTCGAAAAGCGCTGGAAGACCTTTCTCGCCCGGCAGGTGTAACGCGCCTACCGCGATGAAGGCGCCGCCCCGCTCGACCAGATCGCGCGACCGGTCGACCATCGTCCTGTTGCGTACGTTGACGAGCGCCTCCTCAAACGCCGCGTATCCTTGGGCCACCTTCTTGCCTGCGTCACCGGCGTCGTCGATTTCGGGCGTCATTGCGCGCAGCAACGGCCAGATCGTCCCGGTCTTTCCGTCGACGTAGAGCTCGGTCATGGTCTCGAGAACGTCATCGACCGTCTCGCCGAGCGTGATCGTGTCGACGAGCCCGCGCACATGGAACTCGATCGGCAGCGACGCCATCGCGTCGAATTGTTCAACAAGTGTTTCCAGGCCCACCAGGGACTTGCCATCGCGCTCGGCATCTTCGGCCAGCTTCAGGTCGAGGAAGGATTCGCCTGCCTTCTTGCGATCGAGTTCGCAACGCGGCAAGGCAACCATTCCTGTGATCAACCACGGCTTCATCCGGTCGACCAGCGCGAGCTGGATACCCCGCGCGCTGAGTCCGTCCCGGAGGATTTCGCGCTGTTCGGCGGTGAGATAATCGGAGAGACGGTTCCCGTCGGTGAACATGGTCAGTTCGGGTCGCGAAAACAGCGCCAACTGCGCCTTGGCGGGATCGAGAATCTCGACGCTCTCGATGGCGACGGTGGATGCGGCCTTGAACGCCTCGCGGGCGTGGGGCGGCAGATCGATCACCCGCTTGTCGGTCAGGTGCATCGTCCCGAAAAGCCAGGAGGGCACCCCTTTGTCGTTCTCGACCCGAAAGAGGGTGGTATCGCCATTGACGACGTTGGCGGCCTCGGCCTCGATCTCGCGCAGCAGGCCGGGGTCGTTCTGCCGCATCGCCTCAAGCAGGTTTTTGCCGGTGCAAGCTTCGGCCGATTGCGCGGGCGCCGCCTGTACAGCGAACGCCAGCACCGCGAAAAACGACAGCGCGAAGAGAGCGTTGAGAGCCCCGAGAGCGGCCAGGGCCGCCGCTGAAATACGGTCGATTGATAGGGTTTGTGCTTTCATCGCGGCAGATTACCGCGAAACCGCGACGATTCCGTTAAGAAATCGTCACACATTCACGCCATCGGCCTGTCTTCTGGCCCTCGGATGCGCCCTCCGGAAGGCGTCGAGCAGCCGCGCCGTGTCGACCCCGGTGTATACCTGTGTCGTCGAAAGGCTCGCATGGCCGAGCAGTTCCTGAATGGTGCGCAGATCGCCGCCATTGCCGAGCAGATGGGTGGCAAATGAGTGGCGAAGTGCGTGGGGCGTCGCCGTGTCCGGCAGACCAAGCGCGCCGCGAAGCTGCCGCATGTCGCGCTGCAGCACGGCCGCCTGCAAGGCTCCTCCGCGCGCACCCCGAAACAATGGCCGGTCGTCGGACAGGTCGTAAGGGCAAAGCCCGCGATAGAGCGCCACGGCGTCGAAAACGACCGGCAGAAGCGGTACCATCCGGGTCTTGTTGCCCTTTCCCGTCACCGCCAGCGCTCGTTCGGAAGGGTCGTGCAGGTCGCCGCCTCTGAGCATCAATGCCTCGCCGATACGCAGGCCGCAGCCGTAAAGCAATGTCAGCACCGCGGCGTTGCGGGCCGCGATCCACGGTTCCTCGCTCAGTTGCTCCGCGCGGTCGACCACGCGCCGGGCATCGGCGACCGTCAGCGGCTTCGGCAAGGATTTGGGTTGTCTCGGGGCGCGCAGACCTTTCACGGCAGCGGCATTGGCGAGGCCCCGGTTTTCGAGGTCGCGAATGAAGGAGCGGATCGCGGCGACGCCGCGGCCGAGCGTGCGCGGTCCCGCGCCGGCGTTGCGCCGCCGGGTCAGAAACGCCCGGAAATCGAGCGTTTTGAGGTCGCGGACATCCTTCAGGCCGGGCGTTCCGCCCAAGTGCTGCGTCAGGAACAGCAGGAACTGGCGCGTGTCCCGTTCGTAGGCCTCGATCGTTTTCGCGGCAAGCCGGCGTTCGCCGGCAAGCTTCTCCAGCCACGCCTTGCGGGCCGCGGCAAGGTCGGGTTCGGCGAAGGCGATCAGCGCATCATCGGTCTGCATTCGCCCATCTTGCGCGTCGATTGGTTACCTTTCGCTTTCCGGTGCCCTTGGCGCAGGCCCGAAAAATCAGTATCCGAGCCTGTGATGACCAAGATTTCCGAAACAAAATCCGTACTTGTCGGCGTGATCGGAGCCCCGCACGGCGTCCGCGGCGAACTGCGGGTGAAAAGCCATACCGGCGATCCGCTGGCGCTTGGCAATTACGGTACGCTTCGCGACGCTGCCGGCCGCGCCTTCGACATCACCGAACTGCGTTCGTCGAAAAATGTGCTCGTGGTGCGCTTCGAGCAGGTGCGCGACCGCACGGCCGCCAAGGCTTTGAACGGGGTGGAACTCTTCGTCGACCGCAGCCAGCTTCCGGACGAAGAACTGGACGACGACGAGTTTTTCGTCGCGGATCTCGTCGGTCTCGCGGCCCATGGCGCTGACGGAGAGGCGATCGGCGAAGTGATCGCTGTTCACAATTTTGGCGCCGGCGACATTCTGGAAGTCGCACCGGCCGATGTTCGGGGCGGCTTCTCGCGCAAGCAGGCGTTTCTGGTCGAATTCTCCCGTCGCACTGTGCCCGACATCGACTTCGACACCCGCCGCCTCACGCTGCTGAAACCGGCGGAAATCGAGGCGCACGGTAAAGAAGAAGATAGCGGGGCGCAAAGGAAATGAGCTTCAAGGCCACTGTCCTGACGCTTTATCCGGACATGTTTCCAGGAACGCTTGGCCAAGCGCTCGCGGGCAAGGCACTGGCGACGGATACCTGGTCGCTGGAGACCGTGCAGATCCGCGATTTTGCAACTGACAGGCATCGCAGCGTCGATGATACGCCGGCTGGCGGCGGGGCGGGGATGGTGATGAGGGCTGATGTACTGGCCACCGCCCTGGATACCACGGTGGCCGCGGACGATCCCCGGCCGCGCCTGCTGATGAGCCCGCGCGGCAAGCCGCTGACACAGAAAATGGTGCGCGATTACGCAGCATCTGCGGGAATGTTGATTGTCTGCGGTCGTTTCGAAGGGGTCGACCAGCGCGTAATTGATGCGCGGGGGCTGGAGGAGGTCTCCATCGGCGACTACGTGCTGTCCGGCGGCGAAATCGCCGCGCAGGTGCTGCTCGACGCGGTCGTGCGGCTGCTTCCCGGCGTCATGGGCAATGAGACGTCCGGCCAGATGGAGAGTTTCGAGGCCGGGTGGCTCGAGCATCCCCACTATACCCGCCCGGCGGAATGGGAGGGCCGAGGAATCCCCGACGTGCTGACATCGGGCAATCACGCGAAAATCGCCGATTGGCGGCGCGCCGAGGCCGAGCGCCTCACCCGCGAACGGCGGCCCGATCTTCTTCCGCCTCGAAACACGCCGACGGGACGTGACAAAGGCTGAATTCTGCTGTATGGCAGCGCCGGAAATCAGGGCGGAAGCCTTGGACTCGACAGCAAATACGATCTCGTGAATACGCTCCGGCCCTGAAGGCCAGGCATGACGGTCAGGAAACTGGCAGCCCCTCGTGAGCGCTCTGGCGGTTCAAAAGAACAAGAGGAAACAAGACTATGACGGACATCATCCGCCAGATCGAGGCCGAACAGGCCGAGAAAATTCTTGAAAAGCGCAAGCTCCCTGAATTCTCGCCCGGCGACACGGTTCGCGTGCAGGTGCGCGTCACCGAAGGCAAACGCACCCGTCTACAGGCCTACGAGGGCGTCTGCATCGCGCGCTCGGGCGCTGGATTCAACGAGAATTTCACCGTGCGCAAGCTCTCCTACGGCGAAGGCGTGGAGCGCGTATTTCCGGTCTTCTCGCCGATGGTGGAAGCCGTCGAAGTGGTCCGCCGGGGCAAGGTGCGCCGCGCGAAACTGTATTACATGCGCGGCCTGACCGGCAAGAAGGCGCGCATCACCGAGAACACCAACGCGCGCTCGCGCAAGCTTAATGACGGGGAGCGTCAGAAGATTGCCGACGAGAAGGCCCGCCTCGAGGCCGAGAAGGTTGCCGCAGCACAGGCGCTCGCAGCAGAAAAGGCCGCAGAGGATGCCGCGAAGGCCGCCGAAGCGGAGACCGCCGCCGCAGAAGCGCCGGTCGACAACGCATAAATCATCCTGCCTCCGGCAGACAGGAAAAGGCGGGCTCTCTGGCCCGCCTTTTTGTTCGCCGTGTCCCTTGAAAAGGCACGCGAGAGTCTGCCACTCTGACCGCTTGCCAGCCGGGATCGTCCGTGCGGTCAACAAGGAGGCCAAAATGATTTCCCGACGCCTGATGCTCGGCGCTTGCGCCGCCGTTCTGCTCGCCCCCGTCGCGGCGGCTGCGCAGGACCTGCCCGATCTCGGCGGACGCACTGTCACCGTCGTTACTGAAAACGCCTATCCGCCCTTGCAGTTTATCGATCCGAAGACCGGCAATCAGATCGGCTGGGAATACGATGCGGTCGCGGAAATCGCCGACCGCCTGAACATGGAGGTCGAATATCAAAACACCTCGTGGGACGCGATGATACAGGCAGTGTCCGATGGCCAGTATGACATGGGAATGACCGGCATCACCATCAAGGAAGACCGCAAGGAGAAGGTCGACTTTTCCGACACCTACATGCGCTCTGAAATGTTCATGCTCGTTCGCGGCGACGAGGACCGGTTCACCGACGCCGCATCCTTTGCCGCGTTCGAGGACGGCCTCGTCGGCGCGCAAGCCGGCACGACACCGTTCTATGTCGCGGTATATGACGTTCTTGACGGTGACGAGGCCAACCCGCGCATCAAGCTGTTCGAGACCTTCGGGGCGAGCGTGCAGGCCCTGAAAACCGGTGATGTCGACCTCGTCCTGACGGACGGTACAGCAGGCAAGGGGTATGTCGAGGCATCCGATGGCGGGCTGAAACTTGTGGGGGACCCGCTCGGGACGGAGGATTTCGGCTTCATCTTCCCGAAGGGCTCGGATCTCGTTGAGCCGGTCAACGCCGTCATCGCGTCGATGAGAGCCGATGGCACGCTCGCCGCGCTGAATCAAAAATGGTTCCTCGACTACAAGCTCGGCGAGTGAAGCCTCACCCAGCGGCGGGAGTCCGGCTCTGGCGGAATTGAAGAACCCTGACAGAAATCGCCCCGCCAAAACTGACTTTCCCTGGTGGCTGGTAGCGATTGTCGCTATCGGCCTCCTGCTTGCCGCCTTGATTGCCGCCAGCGATCTCTATTCCCAGGTGTTCAACGCCGTCTCCAAAGGTGTGCGGATCACGATCTTCGTGACGCTAACCGGCTTTGCGCTGGCCTCGGTGCTGGGTCTCGCAATCGCGCTTATGGGCCTGTCCGGTTCCGTGGTGCTGCGCCAGATCGCGCGCTTTTATGTTGAGGTCATCCGGGGCATTCCGATCCTTGTTCTGCTGTTCTACATCGCCTTCGTCGGCGCGCCGGGCCTCGTCTGGCTAATCAATGCGGCGACCGCCCCGCTGCAGTCCGCCGGCGTGATGGAGGAAATGCTGGTGCGCGACCTATCGCTTCTTTGGCGGGCGATCCTTGCCCTGATGATCGGCTATTCCGCCTTTATCTCTGAGGTGTTCCGGGCCGGCATTCTTTCTGTCGACGAGGGGCAGGTCGAAGCGGCCGAGGCGCTCGGATTGTCGCCATGGCAGCGCTTCCGCCTGATCATCTTCCCGCAGGCGATCCGCACCATCCTGCCGCCCTTGGGCAACGATTTCGTGGCGATGGTCAAGGATTCCTCGCTGGTCTCCGTGCTCGGCGTCGCAGACATTACCCAGATGGGCAAGGTCTATGCGGCCGGCTCGTTCCGCTTTTTCGAGACCTATTCGATCGTCGCCTACATCTACCTCATCCTGACGATCGGATTGTCGCTTGCGCTGCGGAGGCTTGAGCGGCGGCTCCGCAAAGCCGGTGAACGCTGACCGAGGCTCAGGCCGCATGATCCCTTCCGCGGATCACATCAAGGTGTTTTGAGGTTGGCGGCGGCCATTCCCATATGAACGGTCGGGTGCCTGGGAACCGGAGAACCCGCTGAGCGTTTCTTCCGGACCCTGAAAGGAAACGCTCATGCTCAGATTCTTGCTTCTTGCCCTTCTTCTGCTGACGGTTGTGCCGGCCTTCGCCGACCACCGCTCGGGTGGTCGGCTTGACGCCATTACACAGGGCCGCCTCTATGACCGTATCCTTACTCCACGGATGAACCCGAGCTTCTCACTGGATGCGCGAGCGGAGCGGGACCTGTTGCGCGATCTGCGCAATGGACGGCTCGACACGAGCCGGATTCCCGAGGGAAGGCTGCGTTATTTCGAATACAGGCTCGAAAACAGCCGATAAGGAGCGGGTCCGCGGGCCTGCGCACGTTTCTCCGGAACACGACGGCCGCATGAGCGTTTCCGTCTTGCAATGTTGGAAACCGTGGATGCCCATTTCGCGACCGCCCTGCCATTCTGGGTGATTGCGGCGCGGCTGGTGGCCGCGATCGCTCTCGGCGGCGCGCTCGGCTTCGAGCGGGAGTGGCGCAAGCGCCCCGCGGGCCTGCGCACGCATATCCTCGTCAGCGTGGCGGCTGCGACCTTCGCCATCGTCTCCATTGAAATCCTGCGTCAGCCGATGTTCGATTCCGATTATGTCCGGGCTGATCCGATCCGGCTGGTCGAGGCGATCACCAGCGGCGTCGCGTTTCTGGCGGCCGGCTTCATCATCTTCGTCAGGGGCGAGGTGCACGGCGTGACGACGGGAGCCGGCATGTGGCTGGCCGCGGCGATCGGACTGGCTGCCGGGCTCGGTCTTTTCTCGGTCGCCGCGCTTGCCTGTTTCCTCGGCGTGTTCGTTCTGATCGCGATCCGGCGTTTCGAGGTGAAGATGAATCTCAAGGACGGGGGCTCTGGCGACCGCATTGCCGATGACGAGGCAAACGGCGAGCAGGCCGGCGAACGCCGCGCCCCGGCCGGCTCCGATCCTTGACGCATAATCGCGCCGGGTGCATATCGCGACCAACAAGTTCTGACATCTGGAGACCATGCCGCCATGGCCGCGCCGCGCACGCTTTACGACAAGATCTGGGACGACCACATGGTCGACAGCGCCGAGGACGGGACCTCGCTTCTGTATATCGACCGGCATCTCGTCCATGAGGTGACCAGCCCGCAGGCTTTCGAAGGCCTTCGCATGGAGGGTCGCAATGTGCGCGCACCTGAAAAGACGCTTGCCGTGGTCGACCACAATGTGCCGACGTCGCCAGACCGCCACCTCGGCATCAAGAACGAGGAAAGCCGGATTCAGGTGGAGGCGCTGGCGACCAACGCCGCCGATTTCGGCATCGAATACTATTCCGAGAACGACCGCCGTCAGGGCATCGTCCATATTGTCGGCCCGGAGCAAGGCTTCACCCTGCCCGGCATGACGATCGTCTGCGGCGACAGCCATACCTCGACGCATGGCGCCTTCGGCGCGCTCGCTCACGGTATCGGCACGTCCGAGGTCGAGCACGTCCTGGCGACGCAGACGCTGATCCAGCGCAAGGCCAAGAACATGCTGGTGCAGGTTGACGGCGAACTGCCGGAGGGCGTGACGGCCAAGGACATCATTCTCGCCATCATCGGCCAGATCGGCACGGCGGGCGGCACCGGGCACGTCATCGAATTCGCCGGCGAGGCGATCCGTTCGCTATCCATGGAAGGGCGCATGACCGTCTGCAACATGACGATCGAGGGCGGCGCGCGCGCCGGGCTGATCGCGCCGGACGAAACGACGTTCGCCTACATCAAGGACAAGCCGCGCGCCCCGAAGGGCGCGGCGTGGGATGCCGCGATGTCCTACTGGAAGACGCTGCATACCGACGAGGGCGCGCATTTCGACAAGGTGGTGAGGCTGGACGCGGCCGATCTGCCGCCGATAGTCTCGTGGGGGTCGTCGCCCGAAGATGTGGTTTCGATCGAGGGCGCGGTGCCCAATCCCGACGATATCGAGGATCCGACCAAACGTGCCTCCAAATGGCGGGCGCTCGACTACATGGGTCTCAAGCCCGGCACCAGGATGACCGATATAACGCTCGACCGGGTGTTCATCGGCTCCTGCACCAACGGGCGTATCGAGGATTTGCGCGAGGTGGCGAAGGTCGTCGAAGGCAAGACGGTGGCGGCCAATGTCGAGGCGATGATCGTGCCTGGATCGGGACTGGTGAAGGCGCAGGCCGAAGAGGAGGGTCTGGACGCGATTTTCAAGGCGGCCGGCTTCGACTGGCGCGAGCCGGGCTGCTCCATGTGTCTTGCCATGAACGACGACCGGCTGAAGCCGCATGAGCGCTGCGCGTCGACCTCGAACCGCAACTTCGAGGGCCGTCAGGGCTTCAAGGGCCGCACGCATCTGGTCTCGCCGGCCATGGCCGCGGCGGCGGCGATCGCGGGCCATTTCGTCGACGTGCGCAGACTAGAGCGTTTCCACTGAATATCGGAGCAGTTCGATGGAATGGATTTTTCGTCCTGGCAAGGAGAAGACCGCAGAGCGATGCCGTCGCATCGGTCGAGGATTTCGACGCTGTCAGGGCGAAAAAGACATCCAGGCCAGGAGGGTCATTGCATTGAAAGCACAACTGAAACTGCAACCGTTCGAACCTGGTTCCTTGCACGCCGGCTTTGTTGCGCACGGTCGGAGCCTGTCCCCGGGCTTGACCCGGGGAGTGCTCGCACCGTGTCGCCGCACGCGCCTTGCCATCGCACAAATCCCCGGCGTTCGAACGATTCAATATTCAGTGGAAACGCTCTAACCTGATCGAAGCGCCGAATTTCCGGCCGCGGGTGAGAACCTGCCGGTATTTTTGCCGACCGGGTCGAAGTTAACCTTGCGTCAAATACGCTCGTTTAAGGTCCCGTCATTGTTGTTCCCGCGCTTTTTGTGCCGCCGGGAAGGTGACGGGATGGGCGCGTGTCCGGACAATCTTTCTTTCAACTCGTCGGTCCGCTGATTTTCCTGGTGTTCGCCTTCGGATTTGCCATCCTGTGGCGCTCCTTCAGCGAACTCCGGTCTGCGGGCTTCTTCGCGGCGTCCTTCCTGTTTCGCGCATTCGGCTTTCTGGCCGATTTCTCAAGACCGGTGCTGCAGCCGAATCTGGCGATCCTGGCGACTCTCGGATTCTATTCGATGGCCGGCGTCGCGTTCTGCGTCGGAGTGTTCCGTCTTTATTCGGTCCCCTTTCCCGGGAAGCGGTTCGCCGCCTTCATGATCGCCGCGGGCAGCGCGGTGCTGTGGTTCCGTTTCGCCGACGACAATCTGGCCCTGCGCATTGCCCTGGTCCACGGCACTGCCGCCGTTATCCTCCTTTATCTTCCGATCGCGCTGCATCGCCGGATGACGCGCCCGGTTGACCGGTTCCTGCAGTTTCTGCTGGCCGCCAACGGGACGCAGTTCATCGTGCGGACCGCCGTAACCCTGTCGCTCGAGGGCGGCGGCCTGACCCTTTCGAGCCTTCCCGATTCCCTGACCGCCACGGCGTTCCGGCTTGCGATCTCGGTTTCCACCGTCGTGCTGGCCGCCACGCTTTTCGCCATCTACGCGATCGAGGTCGTGAACCGGCTTACAACCCATGGCGAGACCGACCCGCTAACGAGGCTACTCAATCGCCGGGGATTCGACGCCCGGACGGATGAGATTTCCCGGAGGTTGAAAACGGGCGGGCCGGGGCATTGGATGCTGATTGCGGACATCGACGGCTTCAAGTCGATCAACGATACGCACGGACACGATGTCGGTGACAGAATCATCACTCATTTTGCCCGAATTCTCGCAGGAACGGCCCGCGAGCGAGACGTTGTCGTGCGGTGGGGCGGTGACGAGTTCGTTGTCATCATCGCCAACAGCGATCTGCGAACCGCGCGCCTCTTTGCCGAGGCGGTGCGTCTCGTATTCGAGCAGGCCGAGCACAGCGGCATGGCGGGGCACCGCGTCACCGCGAGTTTCGGCATTGCGCAATGGCAGGAAGGCGAGGCCGTTCGCGACGTGTACAAACGCGCCGACGCCGCGCTCTACGAGGCCAAGTCGCACGGCCGAAACTGTGCGCGGACAGCGCCATTCAACATCACGCCAACACCAATGAAAGAAGTTGGAACGTGACGGGTTGCCCGCCATAATTGCCCGGCGTATCAAAAATTCCATGACGATGATTCGGGCATTCATTCTGGGAACGATCAGCCTCGCCGCAACCGCCTGCCAAACCTATGTGGGCAGCAGCGCCGCGTCCTATGCTCCGGTCCCGCGCCAGGCGAGCTACCGTTGTGGCGATGGCGTCGATCTGATGATCCGGCGCGACGGTTCCGCCATTACCGTGACGGACAGCCGCGGCATCGCCGCCAGCGTTCCGGCGAGCCCCCCCGGGCAAAGCACCCGTTTCGCCGAAGGGATCTACGCGCTCATACTGGAAGGCCGCAACGCGACCTGGTTCGTTTCCGGCCAGACGCCGGTCGAGTGCCGCCGCTGACCCCTTCGTGGAGGGCCGAATCGCCGCCGGCAACAATCCGTTCCGATCTTTGCGGTCCGCCGAACGCCTTGCAATCGATTGAAAATCGGCGGTGGTGTTGCATTGCACCCAATTCCCATTAATGGATGACGGCGCGCGCCGTCTGAACTTTGACGGCGGGCCTGCCGCGTCCTAGAACGCTGGCATGACACGTGACCATTTCGAGGGAGCAGCACGCCCGTGAGCGCTTCGCAATCCGCCTCCGGAAGCAGCCGACCGCTTTCACCCCACCTGCAAATCTACAAGCCGATCATCACGATGACGATGTCGATCGCGCACCGATTGACCGGCATCGCGCTCTATTTCGGGACGGTGCTGGTCGCCTGGTGGCTGATCGCCGCGGCGAGCGGGGCCGAATATTTCGCCTTCGTCAACGGGTTTTTCGGCTCGTGGTTCGGCATCCTCGTGATGTTCGGCTACACATGGGCGCTGATCCATCACATGCTGGGCGGCCTGCGCCATTTCGCCTGGGATTTCGGCTATCTCATCGAGAAACACACGGCAACCAGACTGGCCTACGCGACCATCATCGGGTCGGTCAGCCTGACGATCGCGATCTGGATCGTCGGCGCAATCGCGAAATAGGCAAGGCAGGCAAGGAACGAGAGAATATGTCCATCCTCACCCCTTACAAGCGCGCCCACGGCCTCGGTTCGGCGAAGGACGGAACCGCGCATTTCTGGCGGCAGCGCCTGACCGCCGTCGCCAACGTTCCGCTGCTGATCGCCTTTGTCTGGATCGTCGCCTCCAGCATCGGCGCACCATATGAGGAGGTCCGGGCGATGCTCGGCCATCCGCTCGTCGCTGTCGTCCTCCTGCTGGTCGTCGTCAACGGCTTCTATCACGCCAAGCTGGGCATGCAGGTTGTGATCGAGGATTACGTGCACGCAGAAGGGGCCAAGATCGCTCTTGTGCTGGCCAACGTGTTTTTTACATTCGCGATGGGCGCGTTCAGCGCCTTCGCAATTCTGAAATTGGGGTTCGCCGGCTGATTGCGGCCGTGCGCTGAATCCGTTCGGTGATTCCGGGGATACGAGACCGATGAACGTCCACGACACGAATGCAGAAGATGCGGGTACCGCGCCGGGCTCGACCGGGCAGGCCTATCGCTACGAAGATCACAAGTTCGATGTCGTCGTGGTCGGCGCCGGCGGGGCGGGATTGCGCGCCACGCTCGGCATGGCCGAACAGGGCCTGCGCACCGCCTGCATCACCAAGGTTTTCCCGACCCGCTCGCACACGGTCGCGGCACAGGGCGGCATCGCCGCCTCGCTCACCAACATGACGCCCGATTGCTGGCAGTGGCACATGTACGACACGGTCAAGGGATCGGACTGGCTGGGTGATGTCGATGCCATGCAGTATCTGGCCATGGAAGCGCCGAAGGCGGTCTACGAGCTGGAGCATTACGGCGTGCCGTTCAGCCGCACCGAGGACGGCAAGATCTACCAGCGCCCCTTCGGCGGGCACATGCAGAATTACGGCGAGGGCCCGCCCGTGCAGCGCACCTGCGCCGCCGCCGACCGCACCGGCCACGCCATCCTGCACACGCTCTACGGCCAGTCGGTGAAGAACAACGCCCAGTTCTTCATCGAGTATTTCGCGCTCGACCTGATCATGGACGATGACGGCCGGTGCACCGGCGTCGTCGCCTGGAACCTCGACGACGGCGTCATTCATCGCTTCTCGGCGAAGATGGTCGTGCTGGCGACGGGCGGCTATGGCCGCGCCTATTTCTCGGCGACCTCGGCGCACACCTGCACCGGCGACGGCAATGGCATGATCGCGCGTGCGGGCCTGCCGCTGCAGGACATGGAATTCGTGCAGTTTCACCCAACCGGCATCTACGGCGCGGGCTGCCTCATCACCGAAGGCGCGCGCGGCGAAGGCGGATATCTCGTCAACTCCGAGGGCGAGCGCTTCATGGAGCGCTATGCGCCGAGCGCCAAGGATCTGGCCTCGCGCGACGTCGTCTCGCGCTGCATGACGATGGAGATCCGCGAGGGGCGCGGTGTCGGCAAGGACAGCGACCACATCTTCCTGCATCTCGACCACCTCGACCCAGCGGTCCTCAACGAACGGCTGCCGGGTATTTCGGAATCGGCCAAGATCTTCGCCGGGGTCGACGTGACCAGGGAACCGATCCCGGTTCTGCCGACCGTCCACTACAACATGGGCGGCATCCCGACGAACTACTGGGGCGAGGTGCTGAACCCGACAGCCGACAATCCCGACGCGGTCGCGCCCGGCCTGATGGCCGTCGGCGAGGCCGGCTGTGCCTCGGTTCACGGCGCCAACCGCCTCGGCTCGAACTCGCTGATCGACCTGGTCGTCTTCGGACGCGCGGCGGCGATCCGCGCCGGCGAGGTGATCGACCGGGAAGCGCCGATCCCCGAGATCAACGAAACGGCTTGCGAAAAAATCATGGAGCGCTTCGACCGGCTGCGGCACGCCGACGGCGGTACGCCGACCGCCGAATTGCGGCTCAAAATGCAGAAGATCATGCAGGAAGACGCCGCCGTCTTCCGCACCCAGGAGACGCTGGAGAACGGCTGCCGGCGCATGGACGAGGCCTGGAAGGGCCTTGCCGATCTCAAGGTCACCGACCGCTCGATGATCTGGAACTCTGACCTCGTCGAGACGCTGGAACTGGAAAACCTGATGGCCAACGCCATCACCACCGTCCACGGCGCGGAAGCCCGCAAGGAGAGCCGCGGCGCCCATGCGCGCGAGGACTACAAGGACGGGCCTCTCGGCGGGCGCGACGACGAGAACTGGCGCAAGCACACGCTGGCCTGGGTCTCGGACGACGGCAAGGTCACGCTCGACTACCGCGGCGTGCACACCGACCTGATTGCCGAGGGCATCGAGCTCGACAAGATCAAACCCAAGGCGCGGGTGTACTGAGGACGAAATTCGATGGTCGAAATGACACTCCCCAAGAACTCGCAGATCACCGAGGGCAAGGTCTGGCCGAAGCCGGATGCCGCGAACATCCGCGAATACAAGATCTACCGCTGGAATCCCGATGACGGGAGCAATCCGCGCACCGACACCTATTACGTCGACATGGACGATTGCGGGCCGATGGTCCTCGATGGGCTGTTATGGATCAAGAACAATGTCGATCCGACCCTGACGCTGCGCCGCTCCTGCCGGGAGGGAATTTGCGGCTCGTGCGCGATGAACATCGACGGCACCAACACGCTCGCCTGCACGAAGGGTATGGACGAGGTGACGGGCACGGTGAAGGTTTATCCGCTGCCGCACCTGCCCGTGGTGAAAGACCTGGTGCCCGACTTGACGAACTTCTACGCGCAGCACGCCTCGATTCAGCCCTGGCTGGAGACGAAGACGCCGGCGCCGGAGAAGGAGTGGCGGCAAAGCCACGAGGATCGCGCCAGGCTCGACGGGCTCTACGAGTGTATCCTGTGTGCCTGCTGCTCGACCTCATGCCCGTCCTACTGGTGGAACGGCGACCGCTATCTCGGACCCGCCGCGCTGCTGCAGGCCTATCGCTGGCTGATCGACTCCAGAGACGAAGCGACGGGCGAGAGACTCGACCATCTGGAGGATCCGTTCCGGCTCTATCGCTGCCACACGATCATGAACTGCACGCAGGCCTGCCCGAAGGGTCTGAACCCGGCCAAGGCGATTGCCGAGATCAAGAAGATGATGGTCGAACGCCGTTACTGATACGTTTGCCAGAGGTTGAATTGCCCCCGGTTTGACCCCCGTCAAACCGGGGTTTTGCGTTTCGGCCTAACGATATCCCCGAAACAGGAATAAATCCGATGGCAGAAACCGACTGGATCGCATTCACCGACCAGACCAACAAGCGCATGGCGGCGCTCCGCAAGGCCATTCCGGAGCCCGCCAAGGGGTTTGGCGAGCTCGCCAAGGCAACGATCTCCGCAGGTGCGCTCGATTCGAAAACCAAGGAACTGATGGCGCTGGCGATCGGCATCACCGCGCGCTGCGACGGATGTCTCGCCTTTCACGCCAAGGCAGCGCTCAAATACGGCGCGTCGCGCGAGGAAGTTCTCGAGACCATCGCCGTGGCGCTCTATATGGGCGGCGGCCCGTCGATGATTTACGGAGCCGAGGCGCTCAGCGTGTATGACGCCTTTGTCGCCCAAGAGGCAGGTTGATCAGCTCGCGGCGGCGATGCGTTCCAGCGCCAGCGCTTCGGCGACCTCATTGGTCGTCATTCCGGTCGCCTCGGCGCGATGGAAAATGTCGGCAAGCGTCTCCGGAATGTGACGCAACCTTGCGAAGGCTGCTTCGGCCTCGTATCCGCCGGGCTCAAGTTCCGCCGCCACATTGATCAGGCCGCCGGAATTGATCACGTAGTCCGGCGCGTAGAGTATGCCGCTTTCCTTCAGAAGCACGGCGTCTTCCTCGCGCGCCAGCTGGTTGTTCGCCGATCCAGCGATGATTCCGGCCTTCAGTTCGGGGATCGAATTTCCATTGAGCATGCCGCCAAGGGCGCAGGGGGCGAATATGTCGGCGTCGGCCGCATGGATCGCGTCGGCGGCGCACTTCCTCGCGCCGAATTCGCTCGTGGCTTCTCCGGCCCGATCGGCGTCGATATCGGCGACGATCAGCGCTGCCCCGGCGGCGTGGAGCCTTTCGCAGAGCGCCCAGCCAACCGCTCCGAGGCCTTGGACGGCCACCTTGAGCCCGGTGAGGTCTTCGCTGCCGTGGCGGTGCTCCACGGCGGCCTTGAGGCCCAAAAACACGCCTTCGGCGGTTATCGGCGATGGGTTTCCGCCGCCGCCGGACGAGGTGCCGGACACGTTCGGCGTCCGCGCGCGCAGATAGTCGGCATCCGCGAGGGTCATGCCGACATCCTCGGCGGTCCAGAAGCGGTCTTTCAGCGCCAACAGCATCTCGGCATAGGCGTCCAAGAGCTCCGGCGTTTTCGCGGTCCGCGCATCGGCGACGATCAGCGCCTTGCCGCCGCCGAAGGGGAGGCCGGAGATCGCCGCCTTCAGGGTCATACCGCGCGATAGCCGCAACACATCTGTCAGCGCCGCGTCGAAGGTCTCGTGCGGCCAGATCCGCGTACCGCCCAGCGCCGGCCCGAGCCTGGTATTGTGGATCGCCACGATCGCCTTCAGGCCGCGGGAGGGGTCCTCGCCCAGGAAAATCTGTTCGTGACTGTCGAAGGCATCAATCCGTGCCGACTCGCATGTGATATCGCGGATCGACAGCGTACCGGTTCCGCCCGTTATTTCGGTGTGGCCCACTGATTGAAGCATGACGCATCCTCCTCGCGCTGCATGCCGAAATCATAGTCTTTTTAGCGGGTTATTTGCTGTCGAACTTCACGCGGCACTGTTTCAAACAGATGCTCAAAACGCCCTGACCGGGAAATTTTATTGCGGTCACGGCAATTTATGCTGCAACGCAAAGAGATCGTCCGCAATGCAGCGCAATCGCCTTTCAGACGAGGCTGGCGTCGAGCGAAACGGTTATCGAAGCGAGCGCCTGCGAGACGGGACACTCTTCCTTTGCCTTGGTGGCTAGCTCGGAGAACTTATCCGGCTCCATGCCCGGCACTTCGGCCTTCAGCACCAGCGCGCTGCCCTTGATGCCCTCACCCGGCTTGATCTCGACGGTTGCCGTGGCCTCGAGCTTCTCGGCCGGCGTGCCGTTCTCGGCAAGGAGATGCGAAAGCTGCATAGCGAAGCATCCCGCATGAGCCGCCGCCAGCAGCTCCTCGGGATTGGTGCCCGACTTGCCCTCCTCATCCTCGAAGCGTCCGCGGAAATCGTAGCGCTTGTCTTTAAGAACACCACTTTGCGTCGTCAGGTGCCCGCGGCCCCCCTGGAGATCGCCTTCCCATACGGCCGTCGCATTGCGTTTCATGATCTGTCCCTTCCCAAAGTGGCGTCTGCGTTCAAATTCGACAAATAACCTGAACCGCCCGCCGCAAATTTCAAGACTGCCCGCCGCAAATAGCAGGGCCTTGGGATGGGGTAATGCGCGCCACCGCTTGGTGGAACCTTCCTCGTTACGCGCCGTTGGCGTATGCAATAGAACGTGAACGACCAGGCCCGGAGCCGCTATTGCTTTCGAACTTTGCTGATACGAGCCGAATGCTGCTGCACCGGATCGAGACCCGCTGGGACCGTGCGCGTTTTGCACTCCGCAACCGCGTCGGAATGGCAAGCAAGCCGATCGTCGTTCCCTACCGCGGCTATGGCGATACGCGCGAATTGTGGTGCAAGGGGCGGGTGATCGAAAACAAGGGCATCATCGCCGCACCGCACTCCGATTCCATTCTAGAGAACATCTGGCAGACCCTGAAGCGCTATGATTCCGACGAAATTCCGGGAGCCGAGCTTTCTTGGCGCTTCGGAGAGATGAGCGGGTCCGTCGTCACCGACGAGGAAGGGTATTTCGACTTGACGTTTCATCCGGGAGGAGAGCTATCCCGGGGGGCGCCGTGGCAAAGACTTCGGGTGCACCTCCTCTCCGCGCGTGGACGCGATATGAATCCGATCGAGGCTGAGGTCTGCATTCGCACGCCGTCGAAAAACGCTGCAATCGGTGTTATTTCGGACATCGACGACACCATCGTCGAAACAGGCGCGTATGATTTCCTGAAGCATTGGCGTACGGTGGTCGCCAACTCGGCCGAGAGCCGCCAAGTGTTTCCGGGGGTTCCCTCACTCTACTCGGCGCTCGCTGCCGGTTCGGAAGGCCCGCAGACCAATCCCGTTTTCTACGTTTCATCGAGTCCCTGGAACCTGTTCGATCTCTTCGAGCGCTTCATGATCCTGCATGACATCCCTCTTGGGCCGATGCTGCTAAAGGATTTCGGCCTAACGGAGACGAAATGGTTAACCGGGGGCCATGACGGTCATAAGACCGCAATGATCGAGGCCATATTCGCCCGCTATCCGGACTTGTCTTTCGTGCTGGTCGGCGATTCCGGTCAGCGCGATGCGCTGATCTACGCGAAGATCGCGGAAAATCATCCCGGCCGGGTTGCCGCCGTCTTCATCCGCGAGGTCGCCGACACCGCCAAGGGTGATCATATGGTGCGCATGCGCGAGACGCTGGACCGCCTCGCAATCCCCTTCGCGACCGGTTCTCATCTGGGTGGGGCCGCCGAGATCGCCCATACGCAAGGCTGGATCAGTCAGGACCAGCTCAATGCGGTGCAGCGCTCGGTTTCCCGGGAACAGGCCAAAGAGTAAGCCCTTCACGAAAGCGTGTTCCGAGATGATTTGAAGCGCCACGCATTTGGCTATTCTCTTCGGAAGAACGCGCGATCCGGAGAATTACATGATCCGTTCAATGATTTCCGCCGCGATCCTGGCCATATCGGCGTTTTCCCCTCCCGCTCTCGCCGAAACCAAGGCGCTGGTTGTAGCCGGTGGCTGCTTTTGGTGCGTCGAAAGCGATTTCGATCACGTCAGGGGCGTCACCGGCACTACGTCCGGCTATGCCGGCGGCACGATGAAGAACCCGACATACCGCAATCATGGCAAGCACCGCGAAGTGGTCAGGATAGACTATGACGGCACTGTCACGGACTATCGGACGCTGGTTTCGACCTTCCTGCGCACTATGGACCCGACCGATGCCGGAGGGCAGTTCTGCGACCGGGGGCGTAGCTATTCCTCCGCGATTCACGCCGCCACCGACGAAGAAAGGCGCATCGCGCAGGAGGAAGTCGCCCGCGCGCGGAAAGCGCTTGGCCGGGATATCGCCACACCGGTCGAAGGTGAAGCTACCTTCTACCGGGCCGAAGACTACCACCAGAACTACTATATGAGCGAGGTGAGGCAGTTGACCCGTTTCGGCCTCGTCACCCGCGCCAGGGCCTACAAGAGCTACCGCAAGGCCTGCGGTCGCGATGCCAGGGTGAAGCAATTGTGGGGAAGAGAGGCCTATACCGGCGTCGTCCGGAACGGCAGCTAATCGCTTTTCGGACTAACCTCCCGAAAACGTTTGAAGTTCCCGCGGGGGGCACTTATGTGCTGGTGCTGTACTTCCATGATATGAGCGTTATGTCATATTATCGATACAGAGATCGGTAAGAGAACGGCACACAGCCCCCGGACCCATGGCGATGGAATTTCAAAGCGCATCTTCCACCTTTACGGACATCGTGACCGGCCGGGCGGATTCGCGCGCGCCACAGACCGCGCACATCGTCGACCAGTTGATCGAGGAGCGTGGCCAGACTCTGGTCAAGCATCCGTTGTGGCCGCTGCTGCGCCCGGCGCTCTACAAGATGCTGTATTACGATCAGGCCGTTCGCATGGCCGACGATGTTGCCGAGCTTAGCGGCCTTGAATGCTTCGAATATGTCAGCCGGTTGCTCGAGCTCGACATTGTCGTGGAAGGCAAGGAGCACCTGCCGAAGGACGGTGCGTTCGTGCTTGTGTCCAACCATCCGACCGGGATTGCCGATGGCATCGCCGTTTACGACATGATCAAGGATGCGCGGCCCGACCTCGTCTTCTTCGCCAACCGCGACGCCGTCAGGGTCAACCAGCGCCTTTCGGAGATCATCATCCCGGTCGAATGGCGGACGACCGAGAAATCCCACGCCAAGAGCCGCGAGACCCTGGTACGCACCAGCCGCGCCTTTTCCGACGGCCGCGCAATCATATTGTTCCCCTCCGGCCGGATCGCCTATTGGTCGAAGGGCCGCCTGAACGAGCGGCCCTGGCAGGCGACCGGCATCCAGATGGCGAAGCGGTTCGACGTGCCGGTGATTCCGATGCACATGGGCGCCCGCAACTCCAAATTGTTCTATCTCCTATCGCACCGCACGCCGGAACTGCGGGACATGACGGTGTTCCACGAATTGCTCAACAAGAAGGGCCATCCCTTCCGCATTCGAATTGGCAAACCGATTGACCCGGCGGCGCTTGACGGCGACGTGCAGGATCTGACGGTGCGTCTGCAGCAGCACTGCGAGCACACGCTGCGCGCAGACCGGATGGCCGGTTTCCCGGCAGGCTGATCCGCCTCAGTGAAAATCCCGTGATTTCGGTATCACGCTGACATTGCGCGGATGACGACCGGCATTTGAGGGCTGGGGATTGACGACATGGTCGGCGCGCGCGAGGTCGGAGCGCAGGAGATCGTCCGAAAGGCCGGTGAGCCGATCGGTATCGTCGGTCATCTGGCGCGCCACTACATGGATCACGGCGTCGTCCATCTGTACCGTGCCGTGCACCGCCATCAGCCGCGCGCCCATGATCGTTTTCCGATATTTCTTCAACGCACTCGGCCAGACCACCAGATTGACGATACCGGTCTCGTCCTCGAGCGTGATGAACACCACGCCCTTGGCGCTGCCCGGCCGTTGGCGGATCAGGACGATACCGGCCACGGACACGAGCTGCCCGAAGCGAAGCGCGCGCAGGTCAGCTGCCCTGGTGAACCCCTGCCCCGCATAATCCTTTCTTAAAAATGACATTGGATGCGCCTTCAACGAAAGGCGCGTGGTTTGATAATCTGCGACGACATGCTCGCTCAGCGGCATTGCGGGCAGAAGCACCGGTGTGTCGGCGCCCTCGTCGCGCACGTCCTGATAGGAGAACAGCGGCAATTCGTGGGCGTTCTTGATCGCTTTGGCATCCCATAGCGCGGCGCGGCGGTCCTTGGCCAGCGACCGGAAAGCGTCGGCGGCGGCAAGAAGCTGAATGCCCCGCGTCGATAGCCCAGCGCGGCTGCGCAACTCCTCGACGCTCTCGTAAGGCATGTCGCGATGTTCGAGCAGCCGGGCTGCGTCGCCTTGGGAAAAACCATCGATTTGGCGAAAGCCAAGTCGCAGCGCATACTCCCGCGGGCCGTCCGGCATATCCGGAAGCGGCTCAAGCACATTGTCCCAGTCGCTGTAATTGATGTCGGCAGGCAGCACGGTGACGCCGTGTTCGCGCGCATCGCGCACGATCTGCGCCGGCGCGTAGAACCCCATCGGCTGCGAGTTCAGCAGTCCTGCGGCAAAGGCTGCCGGATAATGGCATTTCAGCCAGCTCGATATGTAGACGAGATGCGCGAAACTCGCCGCGTGGCTCTCCGGAAAACCGTATTCGCCGAACCCTTCGATCTGGCTGAAACAGCGCGCGGCGAAACCGGGATCGTAACCACGCTCCACCATGCGGCCGACCATCTTGTCCTTGTGGTCGCTCACCATGCCGCGCGAGCGGAAGGTGGCCATCGCCTTGCGAAGCTGGTTGGCTTCGACCGGCGAGAACCGGGCCGCGACCATGGCGATCTTCATCGCCTGTTCCTGGAAGATCGGCACGCCGAGCGTGCGTTTAAGGATGTTCTTCAGTTCGTCCGGATCGTGCTCGGGGCCGGGCGAGGGATACTCTTCGGGCTCCTTGTTCTGCCGGCGGCGCAGATAGGGGTGCACCATGTCTCCCTGAATCGGTCCCGGACGCACGATCGCGACCTCGATGACGAGGTCGTAGAAGGTGCGCGGCTTCAATCGTGGCAGCATGTTCATCTGCGCCCGGCTCTCGACTTGGAAAACCCCCAGCGAATCGCCCTTGCAGAGCATGTTGTAGACCGCCGGATCCTCCTGCGGGACGGTCGCCAGCGTGTAACGCCTGCCATATTGCGCGGCGATGATGTTGAGGCATTTGCGTATGCAGGTCAGCATGCCGAGCGCCAGCACGTCGACCTTCAGGATGCCGAGCGCGTCGATATCGTCCTTATCCCATTCGATGAAACTGCGCTCGGGCATGGCGCCGTTGCCGACCGGAACCGTTTCGGTCAGCGGATGCTGGGTCAGGATGAACCCGCCGACATGCTGGGATAGGTGGCGCGGCATGCCGATGAGCTGATCGGCAAGCGCGATGGTGCGCTTGAGATGCGGATCGGAAAGATCGAGCCCGGCCTCCCTTACCTCGGCCTCGCCGACCGAAGACCCCCACGATCCCCACACCGTCTTCGCCAGCGCGGTTGTCACGTCCTCCGACAGACCCATGACCTTTCCGACCTCACGGATTGCCATGCGGGGCCGGTAATGGATGACCGTGGCGCACAGACCGGCGCGGTTGCGGCCATATTTCTGGTAGATGTGCTGAATGACCTCCTCACGCCGCTCGTGCTCGAAATCGACGTCAATATCCGGCGGCTCCTTGCGTTCCTCGGAGATGAAACGCTCGAACAGCAATTCGTGCTGCGCCGGATCGACGGAGGTGATCTTCAGGCAATAGCAAACCGCACTGTTGGCTGCCGAGCCGCGGCCTTGGCAAAGAATCTCTTCTTCACAGTCACGCGCAAATTTCACGATATCCCGTATGGTCAGGAAGTAGCGGGAGATGTCCATCTTGGCCATCAGCGCCAGTTCCCTCTCCAGCGTCTCCCGCACGCTCTCCGGAATGCCATGCGGATAGCGCTCCGCCGCGCCCGCCCAGGTCAGTTCGGCCAGATACTCGTCAGCGGTCTTGCCGTCCGGCACCGTTTCCTCCGGATATTCGTAGCGTAGCTCGGCCAATGAAAACGTACAGGCGTCGGCGATGATGCGGCTTTGCGCGATTGCGTCCGGCCAGTCGGAGAACAGGCGAACCATCTCGTCCGGGCTCTTCAGATGGCGTTCCGCATTGGGGTGCAGGCGATGCCCTGCCTCGAAGAGGATCACCTTCTCGCGAATGCAGGTCATTACGTCCTGAAGCGGACGGCGCGCGGGCGTGTGGTAATGTACGTCATTGGTCGCAACGAGTCTCAGGCCATGCTGTCCAGCGAGCCTTGAAAGCCGGTTGATGCGCGCGCGGTCGTCGCCACGATAGAGATGCGCCGCGGCGATGTGGCGGAATGCGGGCAGGCTTTGGCGGAGACGGGGAAGATCGGCGGCAAAGGCATCGAGGTCTTCCTCCGGGATGGCGATCAAGACGACATCGTCAGCTTGCGTCCCCAGAGCTTCAGCAACCATGGAAAGCGTCAGGTCACAGGCACCCTTTTGCTGCCATTCGCCGTTTCGGTCCTCCATCTTGCCCGCCGACAACAGCCGGCAAAGGCGACCATATCCTGCCCGGTTCTTCGGATAGGCGTAAAGCGAAGGCGCATCCAGAAGATCGAGACGGCAACCGATCACCGGCCGCATTCCGGCCGTCGAGGCCTCGGTATGCAGGCGAACGGTTCCTGCCATCGTGTTGCGGTCGGCGATGCCGAGCGCGTCGTAGCCGAGCAGATGCGCCGTCAGCACCAGGTCAACGGGATCGGACGCCCCCCGCAGGAAGGAGAAATTCGTCGCCAATCCCAGCTCCACGAAGGGCGCGGGTGGATTGGACGTGAACCCTTCCTGCCCGGAGATCGTTCTTTTGCCGGGTGTGAGCGGGGCTTCCGGCATCACGCATCCAGTCCGTGAATGAACCACAGTGGCAGCCCGCCCCTGCCATCACCCGGAAGCCCTTGGCGGAAAATCCAGTAACGCCGGCCCTCGCTGTCCTCGATCCGATAATAATCGCGCAGACGCGCTGTCGATTTCTCGCGCCACCATTCCGGGGCGATCCGCTCCGGACCCTCACTTTTATCGATCCGGTGCGTCTTGCGCCGCCAGACGAACTGCGCCGGCGGGCCGTCCGGCAGTGAATAGAGCACCCGCACCTCTTCCGGCTGTCGAAGCAGGCGGAGCGGCCGCTGCAGCTTTCTGCCGATCATTACCGGCTCGGCGGCATCCTGCGCTCTGGCCGGAGCAAGGATCTCTGCGCGCTCCGGGATGTGGCTGCCACGCGCTACCGGCCGCGTCACCGCGGCGGGGCCGAACCGGGTGTTCAACCGGTCGATGAGGCAGAACAGTTCGACATCCTTCACGTCTTCCCCTGTCAGTTCCTTTTGAATCCCGTCTAGTTCCTCATGGACGAGGACGTCGAGCGTCATCACCTCGAAGCCGAAGCCCGGATCGAGCGTTTCGAGCTTGCCGTCGAATAATTTGGTCAGATGCGCGGTTTCCCGGCTGCCCCGGCTGGTCGCCACCTCAACTGTCGAAACCCCGCCACTGACGCGGAAACCGGTCAGGCGCAGGCGCCGCGCGCCGGCACCGCGTTCCTGCATGCGCCGCACGACATCGCCTGTCAGTTCGGCTAGGACGAAGCGGACGCTTTCAAGTTCGCCGATCGGTTCGGCTAGCCGCCGCATGGCGCGCAACAATGGCGGGGGTTCTTCCGCCATCAGCGGCTCGGCAAGGCGGCCCATGGCCTGGTCCAGGCGCAGAACCGGATTGGCGGAAAGCGCGTTATCGCGCCGGAACCGCCGGACCAGCGCCGCGCGCGGCACGTCCGCCACCGCGCCGACGGACTTCAGCCCGAGCCGTTCGAGCAGCACCACGGTCCGGGCGTCGATCCTGAGCGCGGCGACAGGCAATAGCGCAAGCATCTCCGCCAGATCGTCTTCCGTGCACATGCTGCGTGGTTTCGCTGCGTAGCGCGCCAGCGCCCAGGCAGCGCCGGTCGTCGGCGCAACGGCTGCGCGTATCGTCAGGCCGGCCGCCGCGAAGGCGCGGGCCATGTCGTCCAGCATCGCTTCCTCACCGCCCCACAGATGGTCGGACCCGGTGGTGTCGAGCAGCAGCCCGTCGCTGTCATCCGTCCTGGTCCAGGGACACCATCGCCGCGCCCAGTGCGACAGCCGGGCGAGATCCTTTTCATCTTCGCCCTCCTCCGCATCCTCGACCCGAATTGCCGGCACCAGCGCCCGCATGTCGGTGACGCGGGCACCGCGCTTCATGCCAAGCTTCGCCGCTATGGCGTTGACGCCATGAATCACCGGCCCATGCGCACCTTGGCGCGCCAGTACGACCGGTTCGGATTCAGCCGGCGCGGGAATACCGTAATGGCGGCTCCTCCAGCGCTGGATCGCGAAGTGGGGAAGAAAGATCGAGACGATGCGCCTTTGCGTCATAGCCCGCCTCCCAGAGGCCCGGCCTGCTGTCGCGCGCGCGAAACAATTCCGCCCGCCAGCGCGGAACGCCCGGCGCCTGGGGATCGTAGGGATGGGGCGCGGAGATGGAAGACGTAACACGCCAGCGCGAGCGGGCCGCCGACAAGCTGGACCCAGCCGCGAAACGGATCAGGAAAACTTGTATCCCGGTACGCTCGGAACGCATGGCGAGCCGCTTCGTCGCCGTGAAGTCGAGCGCCGCCGGATCTCCCCATATCTCGCCGATGACGGCTGCGAGGGCGCTGCATTTCAGCCCCTCCTCCATTGCCCACAAGACACCTGCCGCGTCCGATGCGCATACGGCGATGAGCTTGTGGCGGTCTGCGCCGAAGCGCTCCAGGCCCTGCCCGTAAGGGCGGCCCATCTCCTCTGCGCACATGCGGTCCTGAACCCATAGAACGGGCTTTCCGGCCGGTATCTGCGCCAAGGCGAACCCCGCAGCACCGGCGTCGCGTGTTGCTCCCATGAGTTCGGCCAGTTGCGGCTTCGGGAACGGGCGAAGTGTCTCGCCTCTGCGCAAATCAGCGGCGTGGCGCACGTTGGCGCCTTTCCGGGAATCCGGCGCAAGGACAGTTTTCTGCGAATGGCCATTCATTCCCATCAGACATTTGTTCTCTTTTTGTTCCAACAATAAAACATCCGAATCCCTCGGAGAGTCAATCGCGGAATTGCATAAGGGTTTAAACCGGCGCGACCGGCACCCTCCCTGCGTCGATGGAAAGCCGAGCGGTATCGCCCTTCATACTGGATCGGATTTTCCGGAAACTGGAGCGGGCGATGGGATTCGAACCCACGACCCCAACCTTGGCAAGGTTGTGCTCTACCCCTGAGCTACGCCCGCTCGGCGCCTGAAATCGGCTGCCGCTCTATGCCGCAAGCGCAAAACGAATGCAACACCAAATTCGCACGATTTCCGTGACGGCCTTGTGCGCTGCCCCGCTTGCCAAAAGCGGTCCCCGCCGCCTATTCAGGCAAGCATCCGGAACGATGGAAAGCCGCATGACCGCCGCCTCAGAAAACCCTCGCCACGATCCGTTGACCCGCGACGATCTTTCCGCCTTTCTCGGCGAACTCGGCATCGAGGCCCCGACCAGGGACCATCCGCCGGTTTTCACCGTGGAGGAATCGAAGTCGCTGCGCGACGCCATACCCGGCGGCCACACCAAGAACCTCTTCCTGAAAGACAAGAAAGGCCGGCATTTCCTGCTCACGGTGGGCGAGGATGCGGTTATCGACCTGAAAACGATTCACGGCCTGATTGGGGCGAGCGGGCGTGTCTCTTTCGGCAAGCCCGAACAGATGATGGACTATCTCGGCGTCGTTCCCGGCGCCGTCACCGCCTTTGGCGTGATCAACGACCGCGACGGCGCCGTCACGCTGATTTTCGACGAGGAACTGATGGCTCACGACGTCATCAATGCCCACCCGCTGACCAATGCCGCCACCACGTCGATCCGCACGAGCGACATGAAACGGTTCGTCGAGGCGACCGGCCATTCCTTCAACGTCTTGAATCTCTCGTCACAAGGCGCGACATAGGCGCCACAGAAGAAACGCACGACGTGCAAGGGAACAGATCATGAGCGCGAGCGACAATCCGTTTGCCCCGAACTCCGCCTCCGGTGAATACGGCGCCCAGACCGTGGGCCTGGCCGAGGAAAGGCAAGCGCCAGCCGCACCACGACCGGACGGGCTGCTCGGCGGCCCGCTGGCCGGGGGCGACCTGATCAAGGACACGACGACGGCGAATTTCCAGGCCGATGTGATCGCCGAATCGCGCAATCAGCCGGTTCTGGTCGATTTCTGGGCCCCCTGGTGCGGGCCTTGCAAGCAACTGACGCCCAAGCTCGAGGATGCCGTCCGCAAGGCAGGCGGCAAGGTCAAGCTGGTCAAGATGAATATCGACGACCATCCGTCAATTCCCGGCCAGATGGGCGTGCAGTCGATCCCGGCGGTCATCGCCTTCCATAACGGCCAGCCCGTAGACGGCTTCATGGGCGCGGTTCCCGACAGCCAGTTGCAGGAATTTATCGGCAAGCTCGCCGGCGCGGCCGGCGGCGCTCAGGAAGAAGCGCTGAAACAGGCGCTGGAAGCCGCCGGGACCGCGCGCGAGGCCGGCGACACCAATCGCGCCGCGCAGATTTACTCGATGGTGCTCGACCAGATGCCCGAAAATGCCGCCGCCTATGCGGGTCTGGCGGGCATGTTGTTCGACGCCGGCCAAGCGGACGACGCACGGGCGATGGTCGAGCAGGCTCCGGAAGCGGTCGCCAGGTCGCCGGAACTCGCCTCGGTTCAGGCGCGAATCGATCTGGCTGAGAAAGTCGCCGATATCGGCGATCCGGCGGCGCTCGAGAAGCGGCTGGCCGACAATCCGAAAGATCATGACGCGAAGTTCGATCTGGCCCAAATCCGCAACGCTACGGGCGAGCACGAAGCCGCCGCCGAGTTGCTTCTGGAGATTATGCGCGACGACCGCGAATGGCGCGACGATGGCGCCCGCAAGGAACTATTGATGTTCTTCGAGGCATGGGGCCCCGCAGATCCGGCGACAGCGCACGCGCGGCGCAAGCTCTCGAGTATGCTCTTCCGCTAGCGATGGTGCCCACTTGAGATCGGTCGCTACCGCTCCAGATTGGAGGAAGACGCCGTCGAAGAGGTGTCGATTTAGATATGCACGCAGGCAACAAAACCTACAGTTCGATCAAGGATATCCCGGATCAGGTACCGGTATTTCCACTTTCCGGCGCGCTGCTTTTGCCGGGCGGTCAGATGCCGTTGAACATCTTCGAACCGCGTTATCTTGAGATGATCGATGCGGCCTTGCGCGGCGACCGCGTCATCGGAATGATCCAGCCAAAATTCAGCGGTGAAACCGGCTCGCCCGATAAGCCCAATCTGTGCTCCGTCGGATGCCTTGGCCGGGTGGCATCCTTTGCAGAATCCGGAGACGGCCGTTATCTGGTTTCGCTGCAGGGTATCTGCCGTTTCCGCGTCAGCGACGAAGTTCATGTGCGCACCCATTTCCGCCAGTGTCGCATCATTCCGTTTGCGTCCGATCTGACGGAGGATCAGGATGACGGAGCGGCTGTGGACCGCGAGGAGCTTCTGCGCGTGTTCCGTGCTTATCTCGAGGCGAACGAACTCGAGGCCGATTGGGAAAGCGTTCAAAGAGCCGGCAACGACACGCTGGTCAACGCCTTGTCTATGATGTCGCCCTACGGCCCGGCGGAAAAGCAGGCGCTGCTCGAGGCGCCTGACCTGAAGAGCCGGGCCGAGACGCTGATCGCGCTGACCGAAATGTCGCTCGCACGCGACAAGGACGACAGCGGCCGTACGCTGCAGTAAGGTCGGCGTAAAGCGGGAGCTTCAACATGGCGCAGAACCGTTCAGAAACCGGCGATCTGGACCCGAAACTGCTTGAGCTGCTTGTCTGCCCGCTGACGAAGACCCGGCTGCGCTACGATGCTGGGAACGGCGAACTGATCTCGGAAGCTGGAAAGCTGGCCTATCCGGTGCGCGGTGGGGTTCCGATCCTGCTGCCCTCCGAGGCCCGCACGCTCGACAATTCCTGATGGAGATGGATGGAGCCAAACGGACGCGCGGCGCGGCCAAGCGCGAAGCCTTGGTGCAGGCGGCGGCCGAATTGTTCTGGATACGCGGTTTCGAGGCGACAAGCCTTGCCGACATCGCTGCGGCTTCAAACGTGCCGCTCGGCAATATCTACTACTACTACAAATCGAAGGCCGATCTCGCCATGGCCGTCGCTAACCTGTTCGTCGCGCAGACCGAACGCCTCGTAGCGGACGTCTGTGGTGAGACGCCCGACCCACGCGAGCGGCTGAAATTCTTCGTGGCGCGCTTGCAGTCGACGCAGTCGAGCCGCGTCCGCTACGGATGCCCGATTTCCGGCGCGGCGCGGGATTTTCGCCGCACCATGCCGGAACCTTCCGCACGCGCGGCAGAGAGTTTCTCACTCCTGACGGGCTTTCTCGCCGCCGAGCTTGGTCGAACCGGCGCCCGCCCTTCCGTCTCCCTGTCAAGGGCGCGTGCAGCGATTGCCGACTGGCAGGGATCCATCGCGCTCGCCCATGCGTTGAACGAACCGACGGTGCTGGCCGAATGCTTCCGGCGCATGGAGCGGCTACTGACGGCTGCCCGGTAATTCTTCTCAGATCGGTTCGCCCCGCAGAAGCCGCGGCGAGGTACCCGACAGACCGGCAGCCTGACCAATGAAAAACCGTTTCAAGCCGGGCATCCGGTCGACGATGCCGAGACCAACATCGCGCACGGCGCGCAAGGGGCCGAAATTGTTGGAGAACAGACGGTTCAGAACGTCCGTTGTGACGCCCATCTGAACCGTATCGAAGCGCCGCCAGCGTTCGTACCGCTGGAGAACGTCAAGCGCGCCTATGTCCTGGCCGAGGCGATCGGCCTCGACAATCGTTTCGGCGAGCGCGGCGGCGTCCTTGAAGCCAAGATTTAGTCCCTGCCCGGCGATCGGGTGGATGCCGTGCGCGGCATCCCCCGCGAGCGCGATACGGGGTTTGACGAAATCGCGCGCCAACGTCAGTCCGAGCGGATAGGCCCGCTTCGCCCCCTCAACGTGGATTTCGCCCAGTTTCAGGCCGAATCGCTTCTCCAGTTCAAGGTCGAAGCTGAAATCGTCGCCTTCGAGCAGCCTTTCGGCGGTCCGTTTCGATTCGGTCCAGACAATCGACGACCGGTTTCCCGAAAGCGGCAGGATCGCGAAAGGTCCCGCGGGCAGAAAGTGCTCTTCGGCGCGGCCGTGATGCGGTCGTTCATGCGCGATTGTCGCAACGATGCCCATCTGGCCGTAGTCCCAGTGAACGGTCTTGATTCCGGCCATGCCGCGCAGCGCCGAGCGCACGCCGTCGGCGGCGATCAGGAGGCGCGTACGAAGTTCCTCGCCGTTCGAAAGCGTGACCGACAGCGCGGCCGCGCCTTGCGTTTCGGAAAATGCCGTCGCCGCCACGCCTTGCGTGATCTCGACCCCGCATTCGGCGCATTTTTCGCGCAGCGCGCCATTCAACTCGACGTTTGGCACCATGTGCGCGAACGGTTCGCCCGGAGTCACCTCGCCGTCGAACGTCAGGAACACCGGACGCACCGGATCGCTGGTCCGACTGTCGGTAACGATCATCTCCAAGATCGGCTGTGCGTCGTCGAGCAGGGGCTGCCAGCAGCCGAGTTCGTCGAGCATCCGGCTCGCGGCCGCGGCAACCGCCGAGGCCCTTCCGTCCTTCTTCCAGACGCCCTCGGGCGCCGCGTCGACGACGCGCACCTTCAGGTGCGGAGCCGC
Source organism: Oricola cellulosilytica (assembly GCF_019966575.1). Taxonomy (GTDB): domain Bacteria; phylum Pseudomonadota; class Alphaproteobacteria; order Rhizobiales; family Rhizobiaceae; genus Oricola; species Oricola cellulosilytica. The sequence goes on from NZ_JAINFK010000001.1 coordinate 926,640, forward strand.
TGTCGCGATCGCCACCGCCGTCGCCAGGCCAACGTAGCCCGCGCCCGCAACCAGCACGTCGACGGGGCCGTCTTTCCTTTTTCTGCCTTTTCCAGTCGGCTTGCGCCGTGCCGTCGCCGCCATCGATGATCTCCTTGTCGCGAACCGCCTGGCCGCCGCATCGCCTGCAACCTTGACTTGCCGCCGGGCGGCTGTAGCAAGGCGCAGACTTCACGCGCGAAACGGACCGCCTTCATGTCTTCTGCCGTTCAGGACCTGCTTTCCATACTTGATCTCGAAACGCTCGAACACAACCTGTTTCGTGGTCGCAGCCCACAGGTGGGATGGCAGCGGGTCTTTGGCGGCCAGGTGATCGGCCAGGCGCTTGTCGCCGCCCAAAGAACGGTGGAACCGGAACGCCACGTTCACTCACTACACTGCTACTTCATGCGGCCCGGCGATCCGACAGTTCCGATCATCTACGAGGTCGACCGCATCCGCGACGGATCGAGCTTCACCACCCGCCGCGTCGTCGCAATCCAGCACGGCCACGCGATTTTCTCCCTTTCCGCTTCCTTCCAGTATGACGAGGAAGGTCTGGAGCACGCGTTCGAAATGCCCTCGGACGTGCCCGCGCCCGACACGCTGTTGAGCGAGAAGGACCTGATCGCCCAGTTTATCGACAAGGTGCCGGAAAACGTGCGGCGCTACTGGCAGCGCGAGCGGCCGATCGAGATGAAGCCGGTATCTCTCACCCACTACACTACCCGCGAGAAGTTGCCGCCACGACAGCACATCTGGATCCGGACCACCGGGCCGGTGCCCGACGACCGTGCCATCCAGGCGGCCATACTCGCCTATCTTTCCGACATGACGCTGCTGGATACCTCGCTGTTTGCCCACGGGCGATCCATCTTCGACCCCGACCTCCAGGTCGCGAGCCTCGACCACGCCATGTGGTTCCATCGTCCGCACCGGCTTGACGACTGGTTCCTGTACACCCAGGACAGCCCGAATTCGTCGGGCGCCCGCGGCTTCACGCGCGGCCATATCTACGGCTCTGACGGCGCTCTGGTTGCCTCGGTTGCGCAGGAGGGGCTTATCCGCCGCCGCACCAAGCGCAAAAAATAGGCGCGCTTTGCACACTGCATAAAATTTGTGCGAAACTTCCGCGTCTTTCCCTGCCTGCGCTCTGCCGTAAATAAAATTCTGCAATAATTTCAAATACCTACAGTTCGTCTATCGAACTGGCACACGGTGTGACTATGCAGTGCGTGGAGCCGCAGGTGTAGCCGCCGGCGCTCCGGAGACGTCCGGCAGTGGGCCGGCGTCGTCTACCGAGAGGGAAAGAAAGCGCATGAAAATAGTCATGGCCATCATCAAGCCCTTCAAACTGGATGAGGTGCGTGAAGCCCTCACAGGGTTTGGCGTCCAGGGCCTGACCGTCACCGAGGTGAAGGGCTACGGGCGTCAGAAGGGGCATACCGAAATCTACCGCGGGGCGGAATACGCGATCAGCTTCCTGCCGAAGCTGAAGATCGAAGTGGGCGTCGACGACGACACGGTCGACAGCGTGGTCGACGCAATCTCCGCCGCCGCCAAAACCGGGCAGATCGGAGACGGCAAGATCTTCACCTACACGATCGACCGGGCGGTGCGCATCCGCACCGGCGAAACCGATTCCGACGCGCTCTGAAGCGCGACCCGTCATTCAGGAGTTCCACAGACATGATCTTGTCAAAACCCTTTCGACTTGGCCTCGCCGCCGCGGCGACGTCAGCGCTTCTCGCCGTCCCTGCGCTCGCCCAGGAAGCGGCCGCGCCCGCGCCGGCTGTATCCGCGGATGTCGCCTATATTCTCAACACCCTGCTCTTCCTTATCGGCGGATTTCTGGTGATGTGGATGGCCGCGGGCTTCGCCATGCTGGAAGCCGGCCTCGTCCGTTCCAAGAACGTCTCCATGCAGTCTCTGAAAAACATCGCGCTCTACTCGATCGCCGGCATCATGTATTGGGCGATCGGCTACAATCTCATGTACACCGGCGTTGACGGCGGCTTCATGGGTTCGTTCGGTACCTACGGCTTCGATCCGGTGGGCCTTGAGGGCGCCGATTCCGCCGCGCTTCTCGAGACGGGCTACTCCACGGCTTCTGACTGGTTCTTCCAGATGGTGTTCGTGGCAACGGCGGCATCAATCGTGTCCGGAACAGTCGCCGAGCGCGTGCGCCTGTGGCCGTTCCTGGTCTTCGTTGTGATGTTGACCGGCTTCATTTATCCCATCGCCGGGTCTTGGCAGTGGGGCGGCGGCTGGCTGGCGGAAAGGGGCTTCTCCGATTTCGCTGGTTCGACGCTCGTTCACTCGGTCGGCGGATGGGCGGCGCTCGCGGGGGCCATCGTCATCGGCGCGCGCACCGGCAAGTATGAGGGTGGCGCGGTTCACCCGATGCCCGGCTCGTCCATTCCGTTGGCAACGCTCGGAACCTTCATCCTCTGGCTCGGCTGGTTCGGCTTTAACGGTGCGTCGCAGCTCGCCATGGGCACGATAAGCGACGTATCCGACGTCTCGAGGATCTTCGCCAACACCAATCTCGCCGCCGCTGCCGGCGTCGTGACCACTCTGGTGCTGCTCCAGCTTCTGTACAAGAAGATCGACGTCACCATGGTCCTCAACGGCGCCCTTGCCGGCTTGGTCTCCATCACCGCCGAACCGCTCGCTCCGGCCGTCTGGCAGGCGCTTCTCATCGGCGCGGTCGGCGGTGGGATCGTGGTCTTCGCGGTGCCGCTGCTCGACAAGCTGAAGATTGACGACGTTGTCGGTGCAATTCCGGTCCACCTTCTGGCAGGCATCTGGGGCACGATGATCGTACCCTTTTCCAACACGGGAACGAATTACGTTACGCAGTTCATAGGGGTTCTCGCCTACGGAACCTTCACGCTGGCCTGCTCCTTCATCGTCTGGTTCGTCCTCAAGGCGGCAATGGGCGTGCGGACCTCGGCAGAAGAGGAAATGATGGGGCTCGACAAGGCGGAAATCGGCGTCGAGGCCTATCCCGAATTCGGGCGCGGCTGACGCTGCCCCCGGACGGCCGCTGCCGCAGTACCGGCCGCCCCGATCCATCCCGTCGTGACGCATGTCGTCACGTGCTTGGCCCGGTCGAGAGACCGGGTCCTTTTTTGCGTAATTTTTAGACAACAGTCCGTCAGTGAGTGCGCAAATTATGTGCACACGGTCACATCCTGTGCGCTTTCGGGCCGTGGGAGCGAGGAGGGAGCCGTTTGGCATGGATTGTGGAAAGGAGGCCGCAAACAACCAAAATAACAACGGGATACAGATGGAAAACACTTCGGTCGGGGGCGACGTCTTTTTCGTCCTGATGGGCGCCATTCTGGTTTTTGCCATGCATGGCGGCTTTGCGTTTCTCGAGGTCGGAACGGTTCGGCACAAGAATCAGGTCAATGCGCTGGTGAAGATTCTGGCCGATTTCGCGCTCTCCACGGTCAGTTATTTCTTCGTCGGCTACTTCATCGCCTACGGCACGCATTTCTTCATTTCCGCCGCCGGACTGTCCGGCGCGGTGGAAGGGTTCGAACTCCAGGGCCTGTCGCTGGTGAAATTCTTCTTCCTGACGACCTTCGCGGCGGCAATCCCGGCGATCATCTCCGGCGGAATCGCAGAGCGCATGAAGTTTGCGCCGCAATGTTTCGCTACGGTTGCGCTCGTGGGCGTGTTCTATCCGCTCTTCGAGGGTATTGTCTGGGGCGGAAATTTAGGCATACAGGCCTGGCTCGAGGCGAGCTTCGGCGCGCCGTTCCGAGATTTTGCAGGCTCGATCGTCGTTCATGCCGTTGGTGGATGGATCGCGCTTTCGGCGGTGTTGCTGCTCGGCGCGCGCACCGGCCGGTATCGCCCCGGCGGCGGCATGACAGGGATCCCGCCATCATCGATTCCCTGGCTTGCTCTAGGTTCGTGGATGTTATGCGTAGGCTGGTTCGGCTTCAACGTCATGACCGCGGCCTCGCTCGAGGGCGTGTCGGGCCTCGTCGCGCTCAATTCGCTGATGGCGATGGTCGGCGGCATCCTGAGCGCTCTTCTTGCCGGCCGTAACGATCCCGGCTTCGTCCACAACGGCGCGCTGGCCGGTCTCGTTGCTGTCTGCGCCGGGTCCGACATTCTGCACCCGATCGGGGCCCTGGTCGTGGGCGGCGCGGCGGGCGTGATCTTCGTTTACGGCTTTGCTTGGTGCCAGAACCGGCTGAAGATCGACGACGTGCTCGGCGTCTGGCCGCTGCACGGGATGTGCGGCGCCTGGGGCGGAATCGCGGCCGGCATCTTCGGCGCCGAGGCGCTCGGCGGCATGGGCGGCGTCTCGCTCGCCTCGCAGGTTATCGGAACGGTGATGGGCGTGGTTTACGCGCTCGCGGCGGGCGCGGTGGTCTATGGCGTCCTGAAAAGCACCACCGGCCTGCGGTTGAGCCCGGAAGACGAGATGCGCGGCGCGGACCTTTCCATTCACAAAATCGGCGCCAACCCCGAGGCCGAAATTCGTGGGGTCTGACCGTTCTGCAACGGGCTTCCAAAGCCCCGCCGGGTAAGTTACCGGCGGGGCATTTTCCCTGCTCGGGATGGTTAATGCCTGTTTAACCAACCTTCGCTAGCCTGCCGAGCGGTTTAGTATGTCCGCCTCGGCGGATCTGTAACGGGGTTTTGTGATGCGGGCCGAGCACGCAGTTTCAGTAGGACGCAACCGGCAGAGCACGAGCCACGGCCGCAACCGGACGCTCCAGGCGGGAATGACGGCCCTCTTCCGGCGCCAGATTGAAATCCTCAACGGACTTGCCCTTTGGGGGACCGCCGCGTTCGCCCTTTTCTCGCTCGCTACCTGGAATGCTGGCGATCCGAGCTGGAGCTTCGCCGTCGATGCGCCCGTGCGCAACGCGATGGGCTATCCCGGCGCGGTGTTTGCAGACCTGGCTATGCAGTTCTTCGGCGTGGCCTCTCTACCGGTGCTTCTTCCCTTGGTCTTCCACGGACTGGCGCGCGTTCGTGGCCTTCCCTGGTCATATCCGCTTCGCCGGCTTGCGATCTGGCCGCTCGCGGCACTGCTGAGCGCCGCGGCAGTCGGCTGCCTGCCGCTCACCGAGAACTGGGCGCTTCCGACCGGACTTGGCGGCGTAACCGGTGACATGGTCCTGCGGGTTCCCGGCATGCTGACGGGCGGTTATCCCGCCGGCTGGCTGCTGGTGGCGTGCTTTCTCGTGCTGCTGCCTGCGTCCGTCTACGCGCTCGCACTGGCATGCGGCTTCTTCTGGCGCGAACCTGATGACGAACTAACCGACGAAGACGGCGATGCGGTCACGGGCCGTTTCGTCACGCTCGGCGCACTAATTCACGGCTTCTATACCCTGCGGGCCGCGCTCCGCCGCACGTTTTTCGGCAGCCGCCGAAGAAAATCCGGGCGCGAGCGGCCGTCGCGGCAAACCCGGGCCGCGGGCGGTCGAATCGAACCCGATTTCGATGATGGATCTCACGACGATTTCGATGCGGGGTTCGGCGAGGACGAGGAGGACGGCGAAAACTGGGAGGGCGCCGAGGACTGGGCGCCGCAGCCCGCCATGCGCGATTCACACAGCGCCACGCCGCACAATCCAACGCGCGTTTCCTCTCCCGCCCCCAAGCCCAAGCCCAGCGTGCGGGCCGCGCGCGAGGCACAATCCTCATTCATTCGCGATGAGAAGTTTGAACTTCCCCCGGTTGTGCTGCTCGCCGAGCCGAAGAGCATCGCCAAGGACGCCAGCCTGTCGAAGGAGGCGCTCGAGCAGAACGCACGGCTTCTGGAAGGTGTACTAGAGGACTTCGGCGTGCGTGGCGAGATCATCCACGTTCGCCCCGGCCCGGTGGTCACGCTCTACGAGCTTGAACCGGCGCCAGGTATCAAGTCTTCCCGCGTCATCGGGCTCGCCGAGGACATTGCACGCTCCATGAGTGCCATCGCCGCGCGCGTCGCCGTTGTCCCCGGTCGCAACGCCATCGGCATCGAACTTCCCAATGCCAGACGGGAAACGGTCTTCCTGCGCGAACTCATCTCGTCGCAGAACTACGATAATTCCAAAGCCAGGCTCGCGCTTACCCTCGGCAAGACCATCAATGGCGAGGCTGTGATTGCGGATCTGGCGAAAATGCCGCACCTGCTCGTCGCCGGAACCACGGGCTCGGGCAAGTCCGTCGCCATCAATACGATGATTCTGTCGATCCTCTACAAGATGACGCCGGAACAGTGCCGCCTCATCATGATCGACCCGAAGATGCTTGAACTGTCCGTCTATGATGGAATTCCGCATCTGCTGACGCCGGTCGTGACCGATCCGAAGAAGGCGGTTGTCGCGCTGAAATGGACCGTCCGCGAGATGGAGCAGCGCTACAAGAACATGTCGAAGGTCGGCGTGCGCAATATCGACGGCTTCAACGCAAAGGTGAAGGAAGCGGCCGCCAAGGGCGAGCACATGTCGCGCACGGTGCAGACCGGGTTCGACCGGGAGACCGGTGAGGCAATCTACGAGACCGAAACGCTCGAACTCGAACCGATGCCCTACATCGTTGTCATCATCGACGAGATGGCCGACCTGATGATGGTGGCCGGAAAGGACATCGAGGGCGCGGTGCAGCGTCTGGCGCAAATGGCGCGCGCCGCAGGCATCCATGTCATCATGGCGACCCAGCGGCCCTCGGTCGATGTCATCACCGGCACGATCAAGGCGAATTTCCCGACCCGCATTTCCTTCCAGGTCACCTCGAAGATCGATTCGCGCACCATCCTCGGCGAGCAGGGCGCCGAGCAGCTGCTCGGCATGGGCGACATGCTCTATATGGCCGGCGGTGGCCGCATCCAGCGCGTCCACGGCCCCTTCGTCAGCGATCTTGAAGTCGAGGACATCGTCAATCATCTGAAGCTCCAGGGCGTGCCTGAATATCTCGAGGCGATCACCGAAGACGACGACGAGGACGGCAGCGGAGACGATGGCGGCGGCGCGGGAAGTGGTTCCTTCGAGGACTCCGAAGACCCCTACGACCAGGCGGTCGCCGTCGTGCTGCGCGACAAGAAGGCCTCGACCAGCTATATTCAGCGACGCCTCGGCATCGGTTACAACCGGGCCGCCTCGCTGATCGAACGGATGGAGGAGGAAGGCGTGATCGGCCCTGCGAATCACGCCGGCAAGCGCGAGATCCTCGTGCCGACGGAAGATGACGAACTGTAAGCGGTGTGACCCCCCGCCACAGTGAAGCCAAACTCCATTCGTAACGGTTCGGGCAACCAAAACCCGTCCGCGCGGTTAACAGCCTGCGCAGGGAAAAGACACGGACAGGAGTCTGTCATGACAGCATCGAACACAGAATGGCGGCTGACCCGCCGAACAGTGCTGGCGGGGGTCGCGTCGGCGGCGCTGGCAGCCGGACTTCCCGCAATTCCGGCAAATGCCGCATCGGGCGCGGCGCAAAAGATTGCCGAACACTTTTCGCGCGTTAAAACCATGTCCGGCGAATTCGTCCAGTTTGGTCCGAGCGGCGAGTCCACCGGCGGCAAATTCTATATCCAGCGTCCGGGCAAACTCTTGTTTCTCTACGAGAAACCTTCGCCGATCCGCGTCGTCGCCGACGGCAAGACCCTTCTGGTAAACAATACCAAGCTCGATACGTTCGACGCCTACCCCCTCGACAAGACGCCGCTGAAACTCCTTCTGGGCGACCGGATCGATCTGGGCGGCAACCGCGTTCGCCGGGTCAACGAGGCAGACGATCTGACGACCATCGTGATGGGCGACAAGCAGGTCTTCGGTGACAGCGAGATCACCATGATGTTCGACCCGGCTACCTATGATTTGCGCCAGTGGACCATCCGCGACGCCCAAGGCAAGGACACGACAGTGATCGTCTCCAATGTCCGGGAAGGGGTCCAGTTCGGACCAGGCACGTTCGACATCCCCTATCACCAGATTCGCGAGCGTAAGACGCGCAGCAAGTCCCGCTAGGTTCGGGACGGCTTCAATCCTGTGGGCGACGGCGCCGTTTGGGGTCGCCGCCGCTTGCCGTGAACGGATCCGGCTGGGAGAAGGGTGACCGCACAAGAGGTCGCCATGAAATTCTCGATTGCCACCTGGAACATCAATTCCGTCCGTCTGCGGCTGCCGATCGTGCAGACCTTTCTGCGGCAATGGCGGCCGGACGTCCTGTGCCTGCAGGAAACCAAGTGCCCCAACGACCAGTTTCCGCTGTCGGCGTTGCGCAAGCTCGGCTACGAGCACATCGAGATTCACGGCCAGAAGGGTTATCATGGTGTGGCGACCCTTTCGCGCTTCCCGCTGCAGGAGGTGAATCGCAGGGTTTTCTGTGAAATAGACGACACCCGCCATCTTGACGCAATCGTCAGGCTGCCGCACCGGTCGCTGCGCATTCACAATTTCTACGTTCCGGCCGGCGGGGACGAGCCGGATCCGGCGATCAATCCGAAATTCGCCCACAAACTCGGTTTTCTCGACGAGATGCGCGACGTTCCGGCCTGCCCGGGATCGGCGGATTCGGCGCTGCTGGTCGGCGACCTCAACGTCGCGCCGCTCGAGACGGATGTCTGGTCTCACAAGCAACTCTTGAAGGTCGTCAGCCACACCCCAGTGGAAACCGAAACGCTCGAAGCCCTGCGCAAGTCCGGGGAATGGGTCGACCTGATGCGCACCCATATTCCTCCGTCGGAAAAGATATTCACGTGGTGGAGTTACCGGGCGCGCGACTGGGAGGCCTCCAATCGCGGCCGGAGGCTCGACCATGTCTGGGGTTCGGGCGATCTCGAAACTGCGCTCTCGGACATCACGGTCGTGCGCGAGGCGCGTAGCTGGGAGAAGCCGTCCGACCACGTGCCGGTGGTTGCGACCTTCGATTTCTGAAATAACTCAGTCGTCGCGGAAACGCGTTTCGAGCGCGCCGATGTGCCGCAGCATTTCGTTCAGGCGTTCGGCCAACTGACCGTGTAGCACCGCTGCAGTCTCCGGATATTCTTCCAGCATCCGGCGGAACAGGCTGCGGTTGATGCGGATCACCTGCGAATCCTCTGATGCGACTGCTCCCGTCAGGCGCCGGGTTTCCGTCACCAGGGCAAGTTCGCCGAGAATCAGCCCCGGGCCGATTGTGCTGAGAACAACGCGGCCGCGTTCCGTTTCCCGAAACAGATTTATCGCCCCCGAAGCGACGACGTAACCGCCCTCAGCGGATTGCCCCTCGCGATAGAGATCACGGCCCTTCGCGACGGAAACGCGTTCCGCGCCAAACGCGAGCAGGCGCAGCTGTTCCGCGCTCAGGCTCTCGAACAGCGAAACGCCGCTTATGATGCGTATATCGTCTTCAAGCGACACGAACGGTCCCGTCTCATCCCAAGCACCTGTCTGCCGCTGTTATAGGACAGGGTTGGCAATGAAAAGACCGCTTGCCGTCAACACGGCGATATCGCCGTCCGGTCAGGGATTCAGCTTGTAGCCGCCGCTTTCCGTCACCAGCAGCGCGGCGTTCGACGGATCGCGCTCGATCTTCTGGCGCAAGCGGTAGACATGCGTCTCGAGCGTGTGGGTGGTGACGCCGGAATTGTATCCCCACACCTCCTCAAGAAGCGTGTCGCGCGTCACCACCTTGCGGTCGGCGCGATAGAGATACTTGATGATTGCCGACTCCTTCTCCGTCAGCCGGATCTTCGATCCGTTCCCGTCGATCAGCAGCTTCTGGCTTGGCTTGAAGGTGTAGGGTCCGACGACGAAGGTTGCGTCCTCGCTTTGCTCATGCTGGCGCAGCTGCGCTCGGATACGGGCCAGCAGGACCGCGAACTTGAATGGCTTGGTGACATAGTCGTTGGCGCCTGCCTCGAGGCCGAGAATGGTGTCTGAATCGGTGTCATGGCCGGTCAGCATGATGACCGGTGCCTTGAAGCCGCTCTTGCGCAGAATCTTTACCGCTTCTCGGCCATCCATATCGGGCAGGCCCACGTCGACGATCAGGAGGTCGATGACGCCGGCACGCGCCGCTTGGATGCCCTTGGCCGCGGTTTCTTCCTGAAGAACAGCGAATTCTTCATAGAGCGACAGCTGCTCGACCAGCATTTCGCGCAGATCGTTGTCGTCATCGATCAGAAGAATTGTCCGTGCGCTCATGAAATATCCTGTCTAGACTTCGATGATGATTTGATTTCACACTATTCACAAAATCCCTGTCATGGAAATATGAACGGCGGAACCACTTCACGAACCATTGCACCAAGATGTGAGTGTTTGTCGAAAATCGTGAACAAAAAACGGCGGCGGACAGAAATACCGGTGATTTCAACGATCTTGGTGAAAAGGGCGCCGGGCGACATCCGTCGCGGCTTGCTGGACGCGGGGGACCGGGTGATTCCGTGCGCGCTCGGACGCGGCGGCATCCGCGCGCTCAAGCGGGAGGGCGACGGAGCGACCCCTGCCGCGTCCATGCGCATCACCGGTGGCTATTTCAGAGCCGACCGTCTCCTTCGGCCGCCTGCCAGGTATCCGCTGCGCGCCATCCGCTCCGATGACGGCTGGTGCGACGCGCCGGACAATCCGAACTACAATCGTCATGTGCGCCTGCCCTTTTCCGGCAGCCATGAGACCATGATGCGCGATGACCGGCTCTACGACATCTGCCTGGTGCTCGACTGGAACCGTCCGCCGAAAGGACGCAGCCGCAATCGCGGCTCGGCGATATTTCTGCACATCGCCAAGGCCGGCTTTCCGCCAACGGAGGGTTGCATCGCCGTCGAGCCGGAGGCGATGCGCTGGCTGCTGCCGCGAATCGGGCCGGAAACGATTGTTCGAATCGACCGCTAAGCCCCGAACGCGCCGATGATGCCACCCATCAGAACCGCCACGATCAGCCAGTGCGCTCCATCGATGATCGTCAGCTTCCAGCCGAAACCCTGATAGCGGTGATTGACGGTCATCGTGGCCGCGATGAAGCCGAGCCAGACGAATCCGCCGGAGATGACGCCGTTGCGAATCGTCGCCTGACCCTCGCCGAGATGACCGATCACACCCGCCAGAACCCACGCCATGACCAGTTCCGCGACAAAACTCGTGACGAACAGTGCCGGCGACATCTTCGCCTCCGCAGGGTCGATGCGCGCGGCCTTCATCCACGACTTTCCGAGTGCGCCGTAATAGCCCGCTCCCGCAGCGAACGCGGCGACTGCCGCCACGAGGACGGCGAGATAGTTGATTCCACCAAAGTCCACCGCGGTCCCTCCCGATCCATTCTGCCCCAGAAAACACCCCGGGCCCGGAAAACTCAATCGAAACGCCAGACCACCGTGCGCTTCACTTCCCCGTCTTCCAGCGCTCGCGTTACCGGCACCTCGTATTCCGCCAAGAGGGTCAGGTGGTCACGCGGCAGATATGAGCGGCCGGGGTCGCCCACCAGGATCGTCATTCCTTTACCGGCGAGCCGCTCGAACCATGGCGTGATCCGGGCAGCCATCTCGCGATCGAAGAAGACGTCTCCCGCGAGCATCACATCGACATCTATCATGCCCGTCCCGATCAGATCACGCCCGTCGAATTCGATCGGGACGCCGTTCAAGGCGGCGTTCAGCGTAACGGCGGTCCCGCAGAACGGATCGATATCCACCGCTGCAACATGGCGGGCGCCGGAAAGTGCCGCCGCGATCCCGACAAGTCCGCATCCGGTGGCGAAATCCGCGACGCGTCGGCCACGCGCAACGTCGGGGTGATCGAGAACGTAGCGCGCCAAGCCCTGGCCCCCCGCCCAGGCGAACGCCCAATAGGGCGGTGGGACGCCCGCGGCATCTAGTTCCTCTTCCGTCAGGCTCCAGAGTTCATGCGCCTCACTGGCGAGGTGAAGTCTGATCTCGGGTACATGCGGCGGCGCCATGACGGACGTGTTGGCGCGGATGAAGGCCGCCTTCTTCGGATCCACCGGCAATCGCCGTCACATCGGCGGATTGTCGAGCCCGCCCATCCGGCAAACTTCGATCCATTCATCCTTGGTCACCGGCTGCACCGACAAGCGCATCGAGGTGACAAGAGACATGTCCTTGAGCTTGGGATTGGCCTTCACGTCCTTCAGCGTGACCGGCTTTGGCATATCGCGCACAGCACGGATGTCGACGCATTCCCAGCGCTCGTCATCCGTCGTCGTGTCCTGATGGATCTCCGAGCAGACCTCCACGATGCCGACGACCTCCAGCCCCTCATTGGAGTGGTAGAAGAAGCCCTTGTCGCCGATTTTCATGGCGCGCATGTTGTTGCGGGCCTGATAGTTGCGAATCCCGTCCCATTGCTCGCCCGCATCGCCCTTGGCCTTCTGCATCTCCCAAGACCATTTGAACGGCTCGGACTTGAACAGCCAGTAATTCGCCATGCACCACTCTCCCATCGTGTGGCGCGATAGCTAACGAATGGGAGCGTCCGGTCAAGTCTCGGTTTTGAGGGGGCGGGACATCAGCCGGTCGATAGCTGCTTCGACCGACAGGCCGCCGTCGAGAACTGCGTCGACCGCCGCGATGATGGGCGCTTCGACGCCGTGCTCGCGGGCAATGCGGGCCGCCATTGCCGCGGTTTTTACGCCTTCTGCAAGCGCCAATTCATCTAGGGGAGCGCCGCGTCCGATGGCTGCCCCATATGCAAAATTGCGCGATTTCTCCGAACCGCAGGTGAGGATCAGGTCGCCGAGACCGGACAGACCCACAAGGGTTTCCGGACGCCCGCCGAGCGCTGCGGCGACGCGCCGCAGTTCCGCGAAACCGCGCGTCGTCAGCGCGGCGAGTGCGCTCGCGCCGAGCTGCCTTCCGTGAACGATACCGGCCGCGATTGCCAGCACGTTCTTCAACGCTCCGCCGAGTTCCACGCCGGGGATGTCGTCGCTTGCGTAACAGCGCAGAACCGGGTTCGAAAGCGATTCGGCGAGCATCTTCGCTGTCTTGATGTCGGATGCCGCGACCGTTACGGCGGTCGGAAGACCGGCGGCGACGTCGATGGCAAAGCTTGGGCCAGACAGGACGGCGGCGCGGTCGTTGCCCACCAGGGTCGCCATCAGGCCACTCATTGTCCTGCCCGTTTCACGGTCGATGCCCTTGGCGCAGGAAACGAAGACACTCCCGGGCGCCGCAAATGCTGCGAGACCGGGAAGCGCGCTGCTCACCGTCTGCGCCGGAACCGCCACCAGAACGATCTCCGCTCCGGCAAGCGCCTCTGCGGGTTCGAGCGTCATCCTCAGCGTCTCCGGAAGCTCGATTTCGCCCAGATAGCGGGGATTGCGATGCAGTTCATTGATTTTCGCGGCGGTCTCCGAATCGCGCCCCAGGAGGAGGCAGGACCACCCGGCCCGTACAACGGAGGCGGCGAGGGCCGTTCCCCACGCACCGGCCCCGACGACCGCGATCTTTCCGCTCATGCCTTCGCTCCCCTGCGGCCGGCGCCGATCAGGGAGGCTGCGGCCTCGTCCAGCGGCCACCGCGATCGCGGCGCGACGTCCATGCCGGTTGCGGTTCCGGTTTCGAGATGTTCGATACCTGCCCAGGCAATCATCGCCGCGTTGTCCGAGCACAGCGATTGCGGGGGCGCGTAGAGGCGGGTCTTTTCGTCCTTGCAGACATCCTCGAGCATGGCGCGGATGGCTTGGTTTGCCGCAACGCCACCTGCCACGACCAGTGCCGCCGGGTGGTCGGAGACCTCCCCCCGATAGCGCCGCAGTGCGCGAAGCATCCGGTCGCGCAGCGTGTCCGTCACGGCGGCCTGAAACGAGGCGCAAAGATCGTGAACATCTTGTGCGGTCAAAGGGGCGAGCTCGCTCGCCTGCCGCCGGACGGCGCTTTTCAGTCCGGAGAACGAAAAATCCAGCCGCTCTTCGCCCTTCATCGGCCGGGGCAGCGGGAAGCGGGTCGCATCGCCGTTCCGGGCTTCCCGCTCCACCGCAGGGCCGCCGGGATAAGGCAGGCCGAGCAACTTCGCCGTCTTGTCGAAAGCTTCGCCCAGTGCGTCATCTATCGTCGTACCCCAGCGTTCGTAATCGCCAAGGCCGCGCACCAGAAGAATTTGGGTGTGCCCTCCGGAGACCAGCAACAACAGGTATGGAAACGGCATTCCGTCAGTCAAACGCGGCGTCAGCGCATGACCCTCCAGGTGATTGATGGCGACCAGCGGCAGGCTGCGCGCAGTGCAGATCGCCTTGGCTGTCATCATCCCGACGATCAGCCCGCCGATCAGCCCCGGCCCGGCGGTCACGGCAACGGCGTCGATATCGTCGAGCGTCACGTCGGCGTCAGCGAGGGAGCGCGCGACGATCGCATCCAGACCTTCGACATGGGCCCGCGCGGCGATTTCCGGCACAACCCCGCCAAAGGCGGCATGATCCGCAATCTGGCTGTAGACCGTGTTCGACAGGATCTCGCCTCCGGCGGACCCTTCCACGCTGCGGACGACCGCCGCCGCCGTTTCGTCGCAACTCGTTTCTATTCCGAGAACTGTTGTCATGAATTCCGGGCGTTGCTGCGCGCGTGTTGCCCGCACTTGCGTTTGCGGTTACGTCTCGCGGGTCGGGTACCACGGAACGAAAGGCTTGCAAACTCGGATGGCGCGGCGCGAAACAATCAGGATCGGCACACGCGGCAGCCCATTGGCGTTGGCACAGGCGAACGAGGCGCGCGACAAACTTGTCGCCGCGCACGGAATCCCGGCAAACGCCATCGACATCATAGTCATTTCGACGGCCGGGGATCGTATTCAGGACCGTCCGCTATCGGAGGTTGGCGGCAAGGGCCTGTTCACCCAGGAATTGGAAGAGCAATTGCTCGACGGCCGGATCGACATCGCCGTCCACTCCTCCAAGGACATGCCGACCGTGCTGCCCGAGGGATTGGCGCTCACCGCGTTTCTCGAGCGCGAGGACCCCCGGGACGCCTTCATCAGCCACGATGCCGGCTCACTTGAGAGTTTGCCGGAAGGTGCGGTCGTTGGATCGTCCTCCCTGCGCCGCCAGGCGCTGATCCGGCGCATCCGGCCCGACGTCGAGGTTGTCGGCTTTCGCGGCAACGTGCAGACTCGCCTGCGCAAATTGTCTGAAGGCGTGGCCCACGCCACGCTTCTCGCCAATGCGGGGCTTCGGCGTCTGGGCATGGCCTCGATTGTCACCGACCTGATGGAGCCGGATTATTTTCCGCCTGCGCCAGGCCAGGGCGCGATCTGCATCGAGGGCCGCGCCGGCGATGCGCGCACCGACGCTCTCGTCGCGCCCCTGAACCACGACGCGACCACAATCGCGCTGTCCTGCGAACGGGCGTTCCTGGCCGCGCTTGACGGCTCGTGCCGGACGCCCATCGCCGGACTTGCGACGGTCGACGCAGGCCGTGTGAGCTTTCACGGCATGATCCTCACACCCGACGGAAAGGATGCGCACGCCATCGAGATCTCCGGACCCGTCGGGCGCGCCGCCGACCTCGGACGCGAGGCGGGCGAAACGCTTCGTGAACGGGCCGGGCCGTACTTCTTCGCCTCCTGGTCCTAGCATCATGGCCCAGACCGGTCCCGCTATCCTCGTCACCCGCCCCCAGCCGGGCGCGGACAGCACCGCGGCACGCCTTTCGGCGATGGGTTATCGACCGCTCGTCCTCCCCCTCACGGAGGTAACCCCGGTTCCGCCGGCCCTCGGTCCTGCCGAAACGGCCGCACTCGATGGCGTCGTGGTCACCAGCGGCAACGCCTTGCGCCATGCCCCACCCGACCTGCTGGCGTCGCTTCTCGAGAAGCCGCTCTTCACGGTCGGCGACGCCACGATGGAGGAGGCGAGGACCCACGGTTTCACCGATACTCGCAGTGCCGCCGGAGATGTCGACGATCTTGTCCGGTTGCTCTCCGAGACGCAGAAGCCGTTTGCGCGGCTGCTCTACCTCTGCGGCCGGAGGAGAACCGGTGATCTCGATCGGAAATTGGCGGAACTGGGCATTCGAACCGTGGTAGCCGAGGTGTATGCCACCGATAAAGTCAGTTATACAGCTCATAAACTGAACGCAATCTTTCGCGATCAAGACGTCGTAGGAGCAATTTTTCATTCGGCCTTCTCGGCAAGCCTCTTCAGACAGTATGTCGATACAAAATCGGTGCAACTTACTGATAAATTGTTCTTTTTTGCGCTCTCGAACCGCGTGGCGCGCTCTCTGTCATCGATTCCGCAGTCCTGTATTCACGTCGCGGCGGTCCCGACGGAGGATGCGCTTCTTGCATCCATCGCCGAGGTGTTCCCCGTCGTGGGGAACTGATCAACTACGAAACCCTTTTGCTTTCGGGGAGCCGTGCTAAAGACATCGGCGACACGCGCACCTGGAGGCATGAAATGGCGCAATCTTCCAAGAACAGACGCGGCCGGACGAGCCGGAAGCCGGTGACCCTCGATCTCGAGGCAAGCGAGGTTTCCGAGGCGCCTGCGCCCACCAGCGAAGTTCCCGACGCCGAACCTGTCGCCTTCGACACGGTCGACGCATCTGCCGCAGGCGCGAAGGACAGTCCCGGGGCCTCGGCCGACGCCGACGCGGCTGCGCGCGGAGCGGTTGAGAGCGGCGCAGGCGCGGACAAGGACGCCGGATCGGCGCCACCGTCCGCCACGCTCCCGAAATCGCGCCCGGACGGCCGAGGGTTCAGCGTATTCGCCGGCGGGGTCGCCGGTGGCGTCGTTGCCTTGCTGCTCGCCGGGGGCCTTCAATGGGCCGGTGTTCTACCGTCACCGGGCGCCTCAGCGCCGGGCGATCTTGCTTCGTTGCAGGTGGAAATCGATTCGCTGGATGAGAACGTCGCTGCGCTGCAGGACCGGCCGGCCGGCGCGGAAGCCGGTGGCGAAGTGGCGGCGACCGTCGAGGGAGCCGTCGCTGGTATCGATGAAAACCGCCAGGCGGTTTCCGCCCTCTCGGCCCGACTTGGCGAGTTTGAGGAGCGTTTGTCAGGCCTCGACGACGCATTCGCGTCGGTTAGCGCCGGAGACGGCACGGAGCCGACCGCAGTGGCGGATTTGAGAGGGCGGATCGACGCGATGGAGTCCTCGGTCGCTTCGGCGGTTTCTCAGGAGGCGGTCGCCGATATCGAGGCGGCAATCAGCGGATTGCGCGAGCAGATCGGCGCTCTCTCGGGCCGGCTCGACGGGTCGCTGCCAGCGCTTGAGACCTCGATCGCCGACCTGCGGACATCCATTGGCGGGCTCGACCAGCGACTTGCCGATGTTGAGAACGACATCGACGCCGGCGCCGGCAGCCGCGTCGCGAGCGCCATCGCCGCCTCGGCCCTGAAATCAGCCGCCGACCGCGGCGCATCGTTCATGGCCGAACTGGAAGCCTTTGCGGCCGTGCGCGCCGACGACGAGTCGGTCAAAGCGCTGCGCGAATACGCCGCTTCGGGTGTGCCCACGATTTCGCAACTTTCCGAGCGTTTTCCGGCAGTGGCCAATCGCATTGTCGCTGCCGGCAGCGGCGTCGACCCGGATGCAGGTGTCGCGGATCGCTTGATGGCGAGCGCCCGGTCTCTGGTGCAGATCCGTCCGGTCGGCGAGGTCGAGGGCGAAGCACCCGGGGCCGTTGCGGCGCGCATGGAGACGGCGTTGCAGCGCGGCGACCTCGAGCGCGCGCTGGCCGAATGGGACACCCTGCCCGAAGAGGCGAAGGCGGTCTCCAGCGACTTTGCCGCCGATCTGCGCGCACGCAAGCAGATCGACACATTGATTTCTGATGTGCTGGGCGGTGCGATCCGCGGCAGCCAGGCCGTCAGCGGCCAGTAGGAGCATCGTCATGTTGCGCGTACTTTTCTTCATCATTGTTGTCGCCCTTTTTGGTCTCGGTTTCGCGTGGCTGGCCGATACACCCGGCACGATCGTCCTGACGATCGCGGGACAGCAGGTGACCGTATCGCTGATGGTCGCGGCGGTGGCCTTCGTCGCGACGCTCGTCACCGTCATGGTGCTGTGGTGGCTGTTCCGCGTCATCTTCACCTCGCCGCAGCGCATGCAGCGCTTCTTTCGTGCGCGCCGCCGCGATCGCGGCTACCAGTCGCTGTCGACTGGCATCATCGCCGCCGGGGCGGGCGACAGCCACACCGCGCGACGCATGCTGAAACAGGCCAACGGCCTTCTCGATTCGAGTTCCGAGCCGCTGATCCAGCTTCTCGATGCGCAGGCCAGCATGGTCGACGGCGACCACGAACAGGCGCGCGGGAAGTTCGAGGCGATGCTCGAGGATCCGGAATTGCGCATGCTTGGCCTGCGGGGCCTCTACATGGAGGCAAAGCGCCTCGGTGACCGCGAGGCCGCTCGCCACTACGCCGAGAGAGCGGCGGAACTCGCGCCGCATCTTTCCTGGGCGGGAAATGCCGCTCTGGAACTCAAGACCGCCGCGGGCGACTGGAATGGCGCGCTGCGCCTGCTCGACAGCCAGAAGAGCGCCGGACAGCTTGCCCGCGATGCCGCCAAGCGCAAAAGGGCAGTCCTGCTGACGGCGATGGCGCTGGAAAACCTCGAACACGATCCCGCAAAGGCGAAATCTGCCGCCCTGGAAGCCCACCGCCACGCGCCCGACCTCGCCCCGGCTGCCGTCGCGGCCGCGCAGGCCGCCTTCCGTCTGAACGACATGCGCAAGGGGGTGAGCGTTCTGGAAAGCACGTGGAAGAAAGCGCCCCACCCGGATGTGGCGCTCACCTATATCGACGCGCGCCCCGGTGATTCCGCACTGGACCGCTACAAGCGTGCCCGGCGGCTCGAGCGTCTGAAGCCCAATCACACCGAATCGAGCATGATTGTCGCGCAGATGGCGCTCGAGGCCGGTGAATACGAGGATGCGCGCAAGGCGGTTGCCAGCGTGTTGCGCAACGAGCCGCGCGAGGGCGCCTTCATGCTGATGGCCGACATCGAGGAGGCCGAGACCGGAGACCAGGGCAAGATGCGCGAGTGGCTGGCGCGGGCGGTGCGCGCACCGCGCGATCCGGCTTGGACCGCGGACGGTTACGTCTCCGAGAAATGGCTGCCCGTTTCGCCGATCACCGGCCGTCTCGACGCTTTCGAATGGAAGACGCCAGTCGAACGGCTTGGTCCGGTGCTGGAGAACGATCTCGATCCAATGGTGCCCGGGATTTCCGTCAACCGAGCCGAGGCGCCCGCCGGGGCGAAACCCGCCGAACCGGTCGAGACGGAGGCCGCACCGGTTACAAGGCCTGTCCCGGAGGGGCCTGCGAAACCGGTGGAGCCTTTGCCCGCCGCGACAGCGCCGGCGGACAACGTCATCGAGCACGAGAGCGATGAGTCCGTGCCTTCCGCCGCGAAGGCCGAAGAGACGGAGACCGAAGCCGACAAGGCGGAGACGAAGGGCGCGGAAGTGATCGAACTTGCCGCCGTCGAAAGCCGTCCCGAAACCGTCGAGACAGATGATGACGCGCCATCCGTCGGGAACACGAAGCCTCATGAACCCGGCGAAGCCGGGAAGGACACTCCAACGGAAAAAACGACCCGGGCGGCCGCCGTAACAGCGTCCGCTGAAAAGGGAAGCCCACCCCCGATACCCGACGATCCGGGGATTGATGCAGACGAGCCACAGGAAGAGGCAAAACGCCGCTTCCGACTTTTCTGAGTGGAACGGGCTGGATAGTCTGGCGGGCTTGAAACGGCGAGAAGCGTAGACATGTTCGACCGAATTGCTTCATTTTTCCAGTCGATAGGGAAGGATGGGTCTGCCCCGGACGGCACCTTCTCGCTCGACGATCCGCGTCTTGCCGCCGCAGCGCTGATGCATCACATCATCGAGGCCGACGGAGTCGCCCAGGCCGTGGAGCGCGAGCGCTTGGCCGAATTGTTGCGCGATGCCTATTCGCTTGACGAAAAGACCCTCAAATCGCTACTCGCCGAGGCGCGCGAGGCCGACAATGAGGCGATCGACCTCTACCAGTTCACGAGCGTACTGATGCGCACGCTCGATGCGGAAGAGCGCTTGAAGTTCATCGAACTCCTCTGGGAAATCGTCTATGCGGACGGCGTCAATCACGAGCTCGAGGACAATATTGTCTGGCGGGTCGCCGAATTGCTCGGCATTGACGGACGCGACCGGGTCCTGCTGCGGCAGTCCGTCGCTGCCCGGCGCCTGGCGGACGCGACCGGGGATTAGGCGATCGGACCGTCCATGAACGACCATGCCGGCCCCAAGCCGGTCCTCATCGTGCTGCATCAGGAAAGCTCGTCACCGGGACGGGTCGGGCAGGTTCTCCGCGCGCGGGGCTTCCCGCTTGACATCCGCAAGCCGCCGCTTGGCGATCCTCTGCCGGAGACACTTGCCGAACACAGCGGCGCGGTCGTCTTCGGCGGGCCGATGAGCGCAAATGACGATGCTGAATATGTCCGCCGCGAGACCGACTGGCTCGCCGTTCCGCTGAAGGAGGGAAAGCCCCTGCTTGGCATTTGCCTCGGCGCGCAGATGCTGGTCAATCACCTTGGCGGAAAGGTTTGCGGACACCCGGAAGGGCTGGTGGAAATCGGTTGGTACCCGCTTGAAGCGACCGAGGAAGGCCGGCGCCTGCTGCCTTGGCCGCGAATGATCTATCAGTTTCACCGCGAAGGGTTTTCGCTCCCGCGGGGCGCCGTGCATCTGGCCAGATCCGCCGAATATGAAAACCAGGCGTTCCGCTACGGGGACAATGCCTGGGCGGTCCAGTTTCACGCCGAACTCACGCAGGTGATGATGCAGCGTTGGGTTGTGCGCGGTGCGCACCGCTTCTCACTGCCCGGCGCTCAGGAGGGACTAAGACATCTCGACGGACGGTATCTCTACGACCGCCCCGTCTTCGAGTGGCTGAACAGTTTCATCGACCTGGTATTCCCAAGCGACGGGCAAATGCGCTCGCGCTCCTGATCATCCTGCACGGTGGAGATAGCGTGCATCTCGCAATTGCGGGAACAGGAGGGCCCAACCGGTCGCCACCGCGACCGCGCCCACACCACCGAACACTACGGCCGGCACCACGCCGATCCAGGCCGCCATGAAGCCGGCCCGGAACTCGCCGAGTTCGTTCGACGCGCCGAGAAACACCATGTTGACCGCGTTGACCCGGCCGCGCACCTCGTCCGGTGTCCACAGTTGCAGGAGCGTCTCGCGGATGTAAACGCTCACCATGTCGGCTGCGCCGACCAGTGTCAGTGCGGCGATCGACAGCCATGTGAGGGTGGAAATTCCGAATATTACGGTGAAGATGCCGAACAGCGCGACAAAGAACAGCAGGACGCGCCCGGCGTGATCGCGGATCGGTGAAGCCGCCAGAAAGGCGGCCATCGAGACCGCGCCTATCCCCGGTGCGGCGCGCAGCAATCCGAGGCCCCAGGGGCCGAGATCGAGAATGTCGTGCGCATAGACCGGTAGCAATGCCACGGCGCCGCCGAGCAGCACGGCGAAAAGATCGAGCGAGATCGCGCCGAGCACCACCTTCTCGCGGCGGATGAACCGCAGCCCGTCGAACAGCGACGAGAACGTCACTTTCTTGACCTCGCCCCGCACTGGAGGCTTTGGAATGCGGCTGACGAGGAAAAGGGCCGTCAGCAGCATCGCCAGCGCGGTCGTGTAGGCGACGTTCGCACTGATACCGTAGAGCAGCCCGCCGGCCACCGGTCCCCCGATGCTCGCCACCTGCCAGGCCGAGGAGTTCCAGGCGACAGCATTGGCAAAATCGCGGCGCGGGACCAGGTTTACCACCAGCGACTGCGACGCCGGGCCGAAAAACGCCCGCGCGATCCCCATCCCGGCAAGCGCTACGAAAACCGGCAGCGGTGTTGTCAGACCGCGCCACGAGAAAAAGAGAATTGCGCCTGCGCAAGCGCATTCGAGGGCGATTGCCGAGCCCATTACCAGCCGCCGCCCGAACCGGTCCGCGACCGCGCCGGTTACCAGCACCAGAAGCAGCAGCGGGAGAAACTGGACGAGGCCGATCAGACCGAGATCGAGCGGATCGCGGGTCAGCGCATAGATCTGCCAGCCGACCGCGACGGCGATGATCTGCACGGCGAAGGTGGTGGAGAATCGCGCCAGCCAATACCGAACGAACGCGCCATGCGAGAACGCCGCAAAACGCGCGCCGACCGCCCCGTCTTCCGGGTCGTCCTGCCGGCCGGCTTGCGATTCGTCGGTCATGGTGGGGTAGCGGAACCGGGTTGAGGGAAGGAAGATCTGCAACCCACGCGTTATCCGCTTTGTCGGCCCAAGGCAAAGACGATTTTCATCTGCATTCAGCCCGGAACTTGCAGCCTTCCGTCGGAACGCCTAAGTGATTTGCGTTCGAATTAGGGGAGACATCTCTTGGGCCTGACCATCATTCAGACGCTGCTTTTTGCGCTCGGCATCTACAAGTGGATCGTGATCGCGACCGTCATTTTCTCGTGGCTGTTCGCTTTCAACGTCGTCAACAACTCGAACCGCTTTGTCGCGATGGTCGGCGAGTTCCTCTACAAGGCGACCGAGCCCCTGTTGCGTCCCATCCGCCGATTCATGCCGGATCTTGGTGGCCTCGACATCTCGCCGATCATCCTCTTCGTGATCATCTTCTTTATCGAGCGGATCATCATCAACGTGTTGGCGCCTGCGATCGTATGATCGTCGTTTGCGGCGCTCCGACCCGTTCGGGGCGCTGGATGGCGGATTTCGCTTACCGGAGCCGGTAGATCGCGGCCCCGTGGCTGCCGAGCACGTCCGGATCCGGTCCGCTCCCGGTGGTTTCGGTCGAAAGAAGCAGATCGCCTTCGAACGGAACCGTTTGCCGTTCGGCGCTGAAGTTGATGGCGACTGCGATCCTATCGGAATTATCCCGCCGCTCGTAGCAGAAGAGAGCCTCCGAGACCTGAAGCGTGGCGTAGCTTCCTTTCGCCAATGCCGGTTCGCGCCGGCGCAACGCGAGCAGCGCGCGATAGAGCGAAAGCATCGAGTCGGGGTCCGCGTTCTGGCGCTCCACGGTCATTTCGGGTCTGTCATCGATCGGCAGCCAGGGAGTTCCACTGGTGAACCCGGCACCGGCGCCGGTGTCCCAGGCCAGCGGCGTGCGGACCGGGTCGCGTCCGAGCCCCTCACCGGGAACGTTCTTCTCCCACGGATCCATCACCCGGTCGGGGGGAATGGGCACATTCTCCATGCCGAGTTCCTCTCCCTGGTAAATCGTCGGCGTCCCGCGCAGGGTCAGAAGCACTACCGCCGCCGCTCTCGCGTTTTCGGGACCGATGCGCGATGCGATGCGAGCCCGGTCGTGGTTGCCCAGCACCCAGTTCGGCCATGCCCTTTCCGGCAATGCAGCCTCGTAGGTTTCGACCAATCCGGCGATATTTCGTGCGCTCCACGTGGCCCCGATCAGCAGGAAATTGAACGGAAGATGGAAGCCCGAGAGTTCAGCTCCGTAGTAGGCGAGAAACTGGTCGAGGGTCCCGTAGGCCTCTCCGATCAGCAGCTTTTCCTCAGGGTACGATTGGGCGATGCGCCGCATCTCGCGGACGACTTCCAGGACCTCTGGCTGATGCTGTGAATACCGGCCGATATGGCTGCGTGCAGGGCCCATCGACGGCACCCAGTCCGGATTCGGCGGATTGTCCCGCAACTGCGTGTCATGGACCATGTGCTCCACGGCGTCGACCCGGAAGCCGTCGACGCCCCTGTCGAACCAGAATCGCATGGCGCCGTACATCGCCTCGCACACTTCTGGATTGCGCCAGTTCAACGAGGGTTGTTCGGTCAAAAATATGTGCAGGTAATACTGGCCGGTCGCGGGATCGAGAGTCCATGCCGGGCCGCCGAATTCGCTGATCCAGTTGTTGGGCGGTCCGCCATCCGGGCCCGGATCACGCCAGATATACCAGTCCCGCCTGGCGGATTTCCTGGATTTGCGGCTTTCGGCGAACCACGGATGCTCGAGCGACGTGTGGCCGGGCACAAAATCCATGAGAATCTTGAGGTCGCGCGCATGGGCGGCCGCCAGCAGGCTGTCGAAATCCTCGAGCGTCCCGAACATAGGATCGACATCGCAGTAGTCTGTGATGTCGTAACCGAAATCGGCCATGGGCGACGGATAGATCGGCGAAATCCAGACCGCATCGACACCGAGACCGGCCAGATAGTCCAGCCGCTGTTCTATCCCGGCAAGATCGCCGATACCGTCGCCGTCACTATCCTGGAAGGATCGCGGATAGACCTGATAGACGGACCCGGTCTTCCACCACTCGAGGGAATGCGCTTTTCCACTCATCGAGGCGTCCTCCTGTGAAATTCGAACGCGCGTCGGCCGAATACGGTCCGGCCAAGCGGTGCCGATCAGGCCCGCGTCTTCGCCCGCTCGATCGCCTCGACGATCAGGCGTTTTGCGACGTCCTTGTCCTGCCAGCCGCCGATCTTCACCCATTTGCCGGGTTCCAGATCCTTGTAATGCTCGAAGAAATGCTCGATCTGCTGTCGCGTGATCTCGGGCAGTTCGGAATAGTCGGACACGCTGTCGTAGCGCTTGGTCAGCTTGCTGACCGGAACCGCAATGATCTTCTCGTCTTGGCCGGAATTGTCCTCCATCAGCATCACGCCGATCGGCCGGACATTGATGACGCAGCCCGGCACCAGCGGCCGCGTATTGCAGACGAGCACGTCGATCGGGTCGCCATCGTCCGACAGCGTATGCGGCACGAAACCGTAATTCCCGGGATAGGTCATCGGCGTGTAGAGGAACCGGTCGACCACCAGCACGCCCGCATCCTTGTCCATCTCGTATTTGATCGGCTGTCCACCCACCGGGACTTCAATTATCACATTGACGTCGTCTGGCGGATTCTCGCCAATGGCGATCGCTTCGATACGCATCCCGGGGTCTCCTGTTCTGCGCGCGGCTGATAGACGGTTTGCTGGTGCGGTGCAACATCAGCGCCAGGGGAGTTTCACGGGAAAATTTGTCGCCGGGTGGGCTGATGGTGCGGCCGGCCGTTCAGTTCCAGACGAAGGCGACCTTGCGCAGCTTGCGGTCCTCGAACGTCTCGTACCCTTGGGCGACATCCTTCCCGCCATGGCTGGCGTAGAAGTTCATCGCCATGTCGTTTTCTTCGAGAGCCCAGACGACCAGTCCGTGACAGCCGTGATTCCTGAGGCTGGCATGAGCCGCCTCGAACAGCCGCGAGCCAACGCCGATACCCTGGTACTCGGGGCGGATGTAGAGTTCGTAGATCTCGCCGTCCTGTGACAAGGCCCGCGCCCGATTGAATCCGTAGGTGCAGTAACCCGCGATAAGGCCACCCATATCGACGACCATCACCGAGATACGCCGCTCGATGGCGCGCTGCCACCAGCCCCCGTGCCGTCTTGCGATCATCCGCTGCAGCGATTTGTGCGGGATCAGACCCTGATACGTGTTCGTCCACGCGGCCGCATGCACATCCGAGATTTGTTGTGCATCGTCGGCGTCTGCTGGCCTAATGTCGATCGTAAGAGAGTTCATCGCCGCTGGACCATGCGTCATGGTAAATGCCCGGGCAAGCGCCTTTTGATGAAAGTGAACGCTATTCACAGGCAGTTCGGCGCGGGACGCGATCGCTTGCCCAATGTTCCGTTGCGTCATCTTTGGGAATGGTGCGACAACACCCTCGCGATGTCATTTCCGCGCAGGGCCCGAGACCGAATCACCCGCCCGCAGCAGGCTCTCCCAGGCGCGGCAGGAGTTCGCGCTCCACCACGCCCGGGTTGAGCGGTCCGACATGCTTGTAGAGGATTGTCCCGTCGGTGCCGACTACGAATGTCTCGGGCACGCCGTAAACGCCCCATTCGATCGCGGCGCGGCCAGACGAGTCCGCCCCAACCTGGTCGTAAGGATTGCCCAGTTCGCGCAGGAACCCGGCAGCGTTCTCTGCCTTGTCCTTGTAGTTCAGCCCAGCGATGACGACGCCGTCCTTCTCGGCCAGCGCCATCAGTAGCGGATGCTCCTCCCGGCACGGGCCGCACCAGGACGCCCAGATGTTCACCAGAACCGGCTTGCCCCCGAAGGTCGCCGGATCGAAACCCGGCAGCGGTGCGCCGTTCGCATCGGTCGCGCCTGGAATGGCCGGCAACGGCGTTTGCGGCGCCGGCTTGCCGATCAGCACGGAAGGTACGGTCGACGTGTCGCGGCCGGGCTGCAGCAGCATTACCGCAAACAGCGCGGCCAGACCGAGAAAGGCGAGGGCTGGAAGAAAGACCGCGATGTTGAAGCGCTTTTGCGGCGTTTCGTTTGATGTCTCGTCGCTCATGACTGCTCCGAACGGCGGCGCACGCCGCTTTCCTCAAGGCGTGCCAGTTCCCGCCGACGCGCGCGGGCATCGAGCCAAAGCCAGAGACCGAGACCAGCCAGCACGAGGGCGGTCAGTGCGTAACTCGTGAGGACATACTGGAAATGTGTCATCGGCCCTGCTTTGCGAGTATCGGGTTTGTCGCGGTCCTGTTTTCCTGGGCGCCGGCGCGGCGCATGGACGCGATCCTGCGGCGCCGGATTTCCGTTCGCATGGCCACCATGTGCATGGTGAAGAAGAGGAAGGTGAATCCGAACGCCATCACCAGCAGCGGCCACAGCAGGCTCGGATGGATCGTCGGCCCGTCCAGGCGGATTACCGAAGCCGGCTGGTGCAGCGTGTTCCACCATTCCACCGAGAACTTGATAATCGGAATGTTGACCGTGCCGATCAGCACGAGAATGGCGACCGGCCGCGCCGCCTTCACCGGGTCGTCCATCGCCCGCTGCAGCGCAATCACACCGAGATACATCAGGAAGAGCACGAAGACCGAGGTCAGCCTTGCGTCCCAGACCCACCATGTTCCCCACATCGGCTTGCCCCACAGCGAGCCGGTGGCGAGGGCCAGGAAGGTGAACGCCGCGCCGATCGGGGCAGTCGCCTTGATCGAGACGTCGGCCAATGGGTGCCGCCAGATCAACGTGCCGAGCGCCGAGACCGCCATCACCATGTAGCCCATCATCGCCAGCCAGGCGGCCGGCACATGCACATACATGATGCGCACCGTCTCGCCCTGCTGGTAATCCTGCGGGGCGGAAAATGCCATGAACAGCCCGGCCACAAGCAGCACGGCGCTTGCCGCCGCGAGCCACGGCAGCAGCCTGGCCGAATAGCCGAGAAAACGCGTCGGATTGGCGAGGCCCGTAAAGAAGCCGGGCTTGGCGATGTCGGCGGTGTCACTCATGCGATCTACCTAATATGTCGCGTATGGCGGCGCAATCCGGCAAAGGTGCGGCAAAGGGTGCGCGGCCGAGTGCGAAATAGGAAAGATGAGGCGGATGGCCGGATTGAGCCAGTTCGAGGCTCTTCATCTCAAGATGCGACCGCCGGTCTCGGCCCGGACCGGACGTTCGCTCGTCTTCCGCTGGATGGCGGTTCTGGAAGGCGCAGCAGGAACAGGCATTCATTCGCATTGCGGCGGAGGTCCGCTTACCGCCCGTTGCCGTTTGCGCCGACCAATGGAATCCTTGATCGCGGGCTTGGCACCTAGGGCCCGTCAGGATTACGACGACGCGAGATGGCGGTATGTGGTTCTTCAAACTGATCTTTATCCTCGCTGTGGCCTACATCGCTGTAGTCGCGGTGATGTATGCTGCTCAAACCCAGATGCTCTTTCCAACCAGGTTGGCGACGGCGGGCCAACCGCTCCTGCCGGCGTCCGCGGGCCGGTTGGAGGTTGAGACGCCGGACGGCGAACACCTCCAGGGAGTGCACGTTGCGCCCGCACAGGTCCTGCCCGAAGAGCGGTTGGTGGTTCTCGGCTTCGGCGGCAATGCCTGGAACGCAGAAAATCTCGCTGCGTATCTTCACGGGTTGTATCCCGATGTCGAGGTCGTCGCCTTCCACTACCGAGGCTATCGGCCGAGCACCGGCAGGCCGAGCGC
This sequence comes from Oricola cellulosilytica, assembly GCF_019966575.1. GTDB lineage: Bacteria > Pseudomonadota > Alphaproteobacteria > Rhizobiales > Rhizobiaceae > Oricola > Oricola cellulosilytica. Next base: position 954,560 of record NZ_JAINFK010000001.1, read on the forward strand.
TGCCGCTTTGCTTGCCGATGCGTCGGTCGTCTACGATCATGTAGTGGCGACCCTGGAGACGGAACGCGTCGTCGCCGTCGGGTTCAGTATCGGCGCCGGCGTCGCGATACATCTCGCAAGCCGCCGGCCGCTTGCCGGCCTGATCGTGGTGAGCCCGTTCGATTCGCTGGAAGCGCTTGCGCGCGAACATTATCCATGGGCACCGGTGGGATGGCTGTTGCGCCATCACATGTCTACCGTCGAAGACGTACGCGGCCTAACCACTCCGATCGCATTGATCGCCGCGGGGCGCGACACGGTCGTTCCGCCCCGGCGCACTGAGGCGGTGCGGCAGGCGGCTCCTGCTCTCGTTTTCGACCGCACGATCGCTTTTGCAGACCATAATGATCTATATGGTCGACCGGACTTCCGCATGGCAATGTTGGAGGCGCTAGCGCGGATCAATTTGCCGACAACTCACTGATCTGTACCTGGCTTACAAGTCAATTATGCAGAAGGCGAGCAGCCGCGACTCCAATTGGCTGGGCTGCGGCAACACCTGCAATCACCAACACTGACGCCGATGTCTGATTTCCGCCCGTACACGAGTTCATCCCGAACTGACCTTGATCGCGCGGTCCCGCTCCCTCAGTCCCCCGCCGCCTTCAACGCCGCGCCGGCCGCCAGCGGCCCGAGCACGGCGAAAAACAGCGTCAGGGCGCACAGCAGCAGGAAAGGCTGCGTGAATGGCGCCGGCTCTTCGACCGCGCCATAGGCCGCCATCACGCCGAAAATAAGGACGGGGATGACAAAAGGCAGCACCATCACCGAAACCAGCAGCCCGCCGCGCGGCAGGGCCACCGCGACAGCCGCCCCGGTCGCGCCGATAAAGGTGATCGCCGGCGTCCCGGCAAGCAGGGTCAGCGTCGTCGCGCCGATCGCCGCCGGCTCCATGTTCATCAGCAGACCCAGCACCGGCGACACGATCACCAGCGGCAAGCCGGTCGTGAGCCAGTGTGCCACGCATTTGGCGAACACGGTGAGCGCCGGCGCGTGGTCGTGGCGGCGCAGAATCAGCAAATCGAGCGAGCCGTCCTCGAGATCTGCCTGGAACAGCCGGTCGAGGCCGAGCAGTGCCGCCAGCAGCGCCCCGATCCACAGGAGCGCAGGGCCGATCCGCGCCAGCAGGTTCAGGTCCGGGCCGATCCCGAACGGCACCACCGTGATGACCGCCAGGAAGAACAGGATGCCGATCAGCATTCCGCCGCCGGCCCTCAGACCGATCCGTATGTCTCGGACGATCAGGGCGATCATGCCGCCACCGCCGCACCGAAACGCAGTTCCCTCAGGCCCGCGACATCGAGCGGCAGATGCGTGGCCGCGACCGCTATTCCGCCGTCTTCGAGATGATCGCGCAGCAATTCCGCGAACCGCGCCTCCGCCGCCGCGTCAAGGCCGGATGTCGGCTCGTCGAGCAGCCAGAGCGGCCGCCTGTTGAGGAACAGTTTGGCGATCGACACCCGCCGCCTTTGCCCCGTCGACAGGTAGCTGAACGGCAACTCGGCCGTATGGGCGAGCCCGACGATCTCCAGCGCGGCGGCTATGTCGCAGTCCCTCTGGCCGCCAAAATCCCGCCAGAAGGTGAGATTTTCGCGCACGGTCAGGGCCGGCTTCATGGCATTCGCCGGCCCCAGATAATGGCACGCCGCCGCCACGTCCGGCCACTCCTCACCGCCGCCCTCGAGCACAACCGTTCCGGCGCTCGGCCGCAGCAGCCCGGCGACAGCGCGGATCAGCGTCGATTTTCCCGCGCCGTTCGGCCCGATCACCACCAGGCCGGTCCCGCGTTCGAGCGTAAAACCCACATTCTCGAATATGATCCCCGCACCGCGATCGGCCGCGAGGCCCGACACTGCGAGCTTCATCGAAATTCCCTCTCCATGCCGCGATTTGGCATGGAAGGGACATAGGTTTCAATCGTGTTGCGCCGTTCGGCTGGCACTGCCGTCCGGCGCCGGGGACATGTCACGCCCGCCCCGTGGCGTATCCGAACGGCCATGAAGCTTTCTCAGTCGTCGCCATCCGCCTTTTCTGGCAGGTCTGACCGGTCGGTCGACGCGATATCCTCCAGTTCGCTCTCGCTCATGGAATCGTACATTTCCTTGGCCGCCCCTTGCAGCTCGGAAACTTTCGTTTCGCCGCGCTTGGCGGATAACGCTGCGCCGGCCGCTTTTTGCTGGGCCTTCGATTTCGCCGGCATGGCTTGCTCCTTTTTCCGGTCGATCACGACTGTGACAATGCATTAGCCGTGCGAGGCGTTCCGCCCTGTCCGCTCCCATGCGGTCCCGCCCATTGGAGGTTCGTCATGCCGGCTCTTGCGTGCGATCAGGAAACGCTTTCCCGCCACGCAACCGCCGCGCCTTCGGCGGCGAGCGCGTCGCCGACGTCCAGAACAGGCCATACCTCGAACTCGAATACCGCAAAGGTACTGGTCATCTGATGGATTGAGGAAAGGTCGTCGGTCTCGAGAAGCGCAACGCCGCCATATTCCCCGACACGGACCACGAACTGGAGAAACGCGACGCCTTCGGGTTCTTTCCAGTTCTGCATAAGCGAGAGCACGCGCTGCTGCGCACTTTCAGCAGCTTCGGCGCTCCCGTAACGGCGCTCACGCCAGACCATCGCATACTTCATGACGGTTCCTCCTCGTTTGAATTGGGAGGTCAGCATGCCGGCCCGAAGCTTGACTGTGATCACCCGTTTGGGTGAAATTGCCTCTGTATTGGACGGTGAACGCCGTGGACGAACGCCAGATGCACGAGCTGATCGGCGGCATTTACGAATGCGCCCTTGAGAGCGGGCGGCTTCCGGAAATCGGGCGGCAGATCGAACGGGCGCTCGGCGTCGAAAGCAGCATCCATTTCGTGTCGGAGGGGCAAACGGGCCGGATGCTTCGGCTGTTCTCCGCCTCTCCGAATTTCGATCCTGACGCACGGTCGGATTACGAGCGGTATTACCACCAGAAAAACCCCTGGTTTCAAAGGGCGGTGTCCCGGGTGCGCAGTGCGAGCCGGAGGGGATCGCGTCTGGTGATGCGCGGCGAGGAACTGATCGAGGAGCGCGAATTCGCCAGGACGGAGTTTTGTGCCGACTGGTGCAGCCGGGTCGGGATTTATCACATGATCGGATGCGCCTATCCCTTGCCGGGCGGCATGCTCGGCGGCAGTGGCGTACACAAGACGCGACATCAGGGGCCTTTCAGCGGTCAGGAAAAGCGGCTCTACGGGCTTTACATGCGCCACTTCGCGCGGGCGATCGAGATCAACATGCGCTTGAGGATTGGGGAAAGTCCGGGTGGCGTCGCTCCGGCATTGGTCGAGGCGCTCGACATGGGCATGATCCTTGTCGGCGAGGATCGGAAAATCGTCCAGGCCAACCGCGTCGCCGACGCGCTTCTTTCCGGCCGCCGCTGGCTTACGGCCGTCGACGGGCGCTTGCGAACCGTCCATCATGGCAGTCTTGGAAAATTTGCATGGCTGGTGGCGGAAGCGGCGCGCACCGGAGCCGGTCGCGGCCTCAGTCCCGGTTCGGTGATGCGCCTGCGGGACGGCGAGGGCGCGATCCTCCCGGTTCTGATCGCCCCGTTTCGGGCGGAAGGCGGGCCTTGGGGTGCCTTGCTTCCGACCGCGACGATTATGTTCAGGGATCCCGCCTCGGGCCGCCTTCCGTCGGAAACTGCCATTTCGGAGATATTCGCGCTGAGCGCCGCCGAGAGCCGTCTGGTCGCGATGCTGTCTGCCGGCCTGACGCTCACCGAGAGCGCCCGGCTGGCGAAAATCAGCCGCAACACCGCCAAGACCCAGCTTCAATCGGTTTTCGCCAAAACCGGACATTCCCGTCAGAGCCAACTCGTCGCCGATGTCCGCGCCAATCCCCTGATCGCCATGCACCGGAATTGAGGCCGCCGCCGGATCTGGCTAGACCGCAGCTTGCGAGCCGCCGGGATCGGCACTAGCGTATCTTCATAACCGGAAGAAAACTTGGGAGGATCGCCATGCGCAGGACATTGTCTTATCTGCTTTCTGCCGCGTTTGCGGCGGGGTTGTTTGTCGGCTCCGCGGTAGCGGAGGAGTGGAAATTCAACAACGGCCTTCCCGAGAGCCGCGGCGAGTCGCAGCAGCTCAACACGTTCGCCGACGACGTCGCCGACCTCAGCGACGGCAGCCTGAACATCAAGGTTTTCCATGGCGGCTCGCTCAACCTGAAGGACAACGATGTGGTGCGCTGGCTGCCCGGCGGCGCGGTCGAAATGGGCTTGGTCTGGGCCAATTATCTCGGTCGCGACGCGCCCGCGCTCAATGCCGTGCTGGTGCAAGGGTCGGTCGGCAGTTCGGATGAGCTGATCGAGGTGCTGCCTGAAATCCAGGACATCTATACGCAGGAACTCGAGGAGTGGGGCATCGTCACCACCGGTTTCATGGCGCTTCCGCTGCTCAAGGCCTCGATCTTCTGCCGCAACGAGCCGGTACGCTCGCTCGATGATCTTCGCACCCGTAAGCTGAGGGTGTGGAGCAAGGACCAGGTCGACACCTTCGCCAAGCTGGGCGTTTCGGCGCAGATCGTCGGCCAGAATGATCTGTACGTGGCCTTGCAGACGGGCGTCGTCGATTGCGCGGTCTATCCCGCCCTGTTCGCCCACACGATCTCGCTGCAGGAAGTCACCGACTATGCGTCCTACCTCTATCCGATCGCCAGCGTCCCTTATGTGCTGGGAGCGGACAAGGAGGCCTGGGAATCGCTGTCCGATGCGCAGCGTCAGGCCGTCACCACAGCCGCCGACCGTGTATGGGAGCGGACCAACGAATACACGAAGTCGGAGGAAAACGAGCAGGCCGCGCGCGCCAAGCTGGCTGAGCAGGGCGTGGAGTTTCTTGAGCCGTTCTCCGACGAGGACCGCGCCGCCTTCCTCGAAGCCGCATCGGCGACATGGAAGGAAACCGCCGAGGAGGCCGGCGGAAAGGCGCCCGAATACAGGCAGCGGATTCTCGATGTTCTCGGGCGTTGACATTGGAGGGACCTGAACGCGCGGACAACCGGCCGTCGGGTCCTGTGCGGCGGATCGAGGGCTGGTTGATGCCCGTTCTTGCAGCGCTCGCCACTCTTGGCGCCTTCGCCGGTATCGCCATGGTCGGATTGATTGGCGTCAGCGTGACGATGCGCCATCTCGCAAATGCGCCTCTTCCCTATACCGAGGAACTGGTCGGGCTGCTGATGACCGCCGCCTTTTTCCTCGCCCTGCCGTTCGTCACGCTGAAGGCCGAACATGTGCGGGTCTCGATCCTGGTTGCCAACCTGCCGGAGCGCTTCCGCCGCCGGGTCGGCCTGGCCGCCGCTCTGTTCGGCATCGTTTTCTGCATCTGGTTTTTCGTGCTCTCCCTTCCCTGGCTGGAATTCGCCTTTTCGCGCAACCTCAAGACGGAAGCCGCTCGTCTGCTGCTCTATCCCTGGATGGCGCTGGTTCCGTTCTCGCTCGCCCTGACGGCGGTGGCCTTCGCCGTGCGCGGCATTCTGGGGGCGCCCGGCGCTCCTGTCGATCGCTAACGGCGGCGGTGAAGTCGGCCTGATTGGGGATCTCGATGACGGCATTCTGGGGACTTCTGCTCGGCGGACTGACCGTGCTGGCCGGATCGGGGCTGGCGCTCGGCGCCGCGCTCGGCCTGACGGGCTTCCTGCTCCTCCAATTCGCGGCTGGCGGAGCGACCTTCGTCGCCGTCGACGCGGTCTGGAACGTCCTCAACTCCTTCACCTTGAGCGCGATTCCGCTGTTCATCATGCTCGGCGAGATCATGCTGCGCAGCGGCGTCAGCGAACGCATCTACAGCGCGCTTTCCCCTCTCTTTCGCCGCGTGCCGGGCGGCCTCCTTCACACCAACATCGCCGTCTGCACCGTCTTCGGCGCGGTCAGCGGATCGAGCCTGTCGACCGCCGCCGCCGTCGGTTCCGTCGCCTATCCGGAAATGTCCGCCCGCGGCTACGACCGGCAAATGGTGGTCGCTTCGCTCGCCGGCGGCGGCACGCTCGGGCTGCTGATCCCGCCCAGCCTGTCGCTGCTGATCTACGGCGCGCTCACCGAAACCTCGATCGGGCGGTTGTTCATCGCCGGAATCGTGCCCGGTTTGCTGATCGCGTTGATGTTCATGGGCTACATCCTTCTGCGCTGTCTCGCGTCGCCGGATCTGGCGCCGCGCGACGAGACCCCGGTCCGGCCGTTTCGCGTGCTCGCCGACCTTCTCGGCCTGTGGCCGTTCCTGCTCCTCATCTTCGCCATCATGGGAAGCATCGTCTTCGGCATCGCCACGCCGACGGAAGCCGCCGGGATCGGGGTTCTGGCGACCATCATCGTCGGCCGGCTCTGGGGGTCGCTGACCCTCCGCACCCTGGCGGGCAGCATCTACGGCGCGGTCCTTCTCTATGCCTCGATCGGTTTCGTCGTGGTCGGCGCGACCATTCTGGCGCAGGCGGTCAGCCTGCTTGGAGCGCCTCAGGCGATCCTCGAATCGGTGCGGGCCTTCGATCTCGGCCCGCTCACGGTGCTGGCCCTCGTCGTTTTGGTCTATCTCGCGCTTGGCTGTTTCTTTGACGGCCTCTCGCTGATGATCATGACGCTGCCCATCGTCTTCCCGCTGCTGACCGGCATCGGCTATGACCCCGTCTGGCTCGGCGTCATCATCACCATCATGATCGAGATCGGGCAGGTTACCCCGCCCGTGGGACTGAATCTCTCCGTGCTGGTTTCGGTCACGAAGGAGGAGGTCACGCTCGGCGGCGCGGCGCTCGCGACCACACCCTACTGGCTGCTGCTGCTGCTCGGCGTCGCCATCCTGGCCGCCGCGCCGCAACTGGCGCTCTGGCTTCCGGGAGCGCTGATGTAATCCGGCTCGCTGCCGCGGACGAGCGTCTTCGCGATCGGGGTGGCGCGGGCGAATTTGACTTTCGATGGTCTGGAAAGCCGAAAGGAATGTGGCTATACGGACCTCAGCGCGCCAGCGGCCGGCGCGGAAACATATGAGCCGACCCCAAAATGTCGGGCCCCTTCGCGTGGCCAGGCAGGGACGGACAGCGGAAATGGTCGCACCCGCATCTTCACAGAAGCCCCGGCTCCGGGTGCATGCGGAAGAGTTCGTTCCTGAACAGGCTAACCGGACTCGAAAGGTTTATGACCGTGTCAAAGATCGACAGCTTCAAATGCCGCAAGACCATGACCGTCGGCGGCGAGGATTTCACCTATTACAGCCTGACGGAGGCCGAAAAGAACGGCCTCGAAGGCATCTCGCGGCTTCCCTATTCGATGAAGGTGCTGCTTGAGAACCTGTTGCGCAACGAGGACGGCAACTCGGTCACCAAGGCTGACATCCAGGCCGTCGCCGCCTGGCTGAACGACAAGGGCAAGGCCGGCTACGAGATCGCCTATCGCCCGGCGCGCGTGCTGATGCAGGATTTCACCGGCGTTCCCGCCGTCGTCGACCTCGCCGCGATGCGCGATGCGATGGTGTCGCTCGGCGGCGATCCCGAGAAGATCAATCCGCTGGTGCCCGTCGATCTCGTCATCGACCACTCGGTGATCGTCGACGAATTCGGCACGCCGATGGCGTTCGCCCACAATGTCGAGAAGGAATACGAGCGCAACGGCGAGCGCTACCGCTTCCTCAAATGGGGCCAGCAGGCGTTCAAGAATTTCCGCGTCGTCCCGCCCGGCACCGGCATCTGCCACCAGGTCAATCTCGAGTATCTCGGCCAGTGCGTCTGGACGAAGGATGAAAACGGCGAAACGACCGCCTACCCGGACACCTGCGTTGGCACCGATTCGCATACCACCATGATCAACGGTCTCGGCGTGCTCGGCTGGGGCGTCGGCGGCATCGAGGCGGAGGCGGCCATGCTCGGCCAGCCGATCTCCATGCTGCTGCCGGAAGTTATCGGCTTCAAGCTGACCGGCAAGATGAAGGAAGGCGTCACTGCCACCGACCTCGTGCTCACCGTCGTGCAGATGCTGCGCCAGAAGGGCGTCGTCGGCAAGTTCGTCGAGTTTTACGGCGACGGCCTCGACCACCTGACGCTCGCCGACGCCGCGACCATCGGCAATATGGGGCCGGAATACGGCGCGACCTGCGGCTTCTTCCCGATCGACTCCGAGACGCTGAACTATCTCAACATGACCGGCCGCGAATCCGGCCGCATCGTGCTGGTCGAGGCCTATGCGAAGGAACAGGGCATGTTCCGCGAGACCGGCGGCGAGGAGCCGGTCTTCACCGACACGCTCGAGCTCGATCTTGGCGACGTCGTCACCTCGATGGCCGGGCCGAAGCGTCCGGAAGGCCGCCACGCGCTGGAAGACATCGGCGCGAAGTTCCGCGAGGCCTTCGAGAAGGAATACAAGAAGAACCCGGCCGAACTGACGAAGCGTTACGCCGTCGATGGCGAGGATTACGATCTCGGCCATGGCGATGTCGCCATCGCCGCCATCACCTCCTGCACCAACACGTCGAACCCGTCGGTGCTGATCGGGGCCGGGCTCCTTGCCCGCAACGCCAACCGGCTCGGCATGAAGCAGAAGCCGTGGGTCAAGACGTCGCTCGCGCCGGGCTCGCAGGTCGTGGCGCAGTATCTCGAGAATTCCGGTCTCCAGAAAGAACTCGACCAGATCGGCTTCAACCTGGTCGGCTTCGGATGCACCACCTGCATCGGCAATTCCGGCCCGCTGCCGGGTCCGATCTCGAAGACCATCAACGACAAGGGCCTGATCGCCGCCGGCGTGCTTTCCGGCAACCGCAATTTCGAGGGCCGCATCTCGCCGGACGTGCAGGCCAACTATCTCGCCTCGCCGCCGCTGGTCGTTGCCTATGCGCTCACCGGCACGGTCAATATCGACCTGACAACGGAACCCGTCGGCGAAGACAAGGACGGCAATGACGTCTTCTTGAAGGACATCTGGCCCACCAACCAGGAGATTCAGCAGTTCATCCACGAGCACGTCACCCGCGAACTGTTCGAGAAGAAATACGCCGACGTGTTCAAGGGCGACGAGAACTGGCGGGCCGTCGACGTGCCCGGCAGCCAGACCTACGCCTGGGACGACAATTCCACCTACGTCCAGAACCCGCCCTATTTCGCCGGCATGACCAAGTCTCTCGACCCCATCGGGGACATTGTCGGGGCGCGCGTGCTCGGCATTTTCGGCGACAAGATCACGACCGACCACATCTCCCCGGCCGGTTCGATCAAGGCGCAGTCTCCGGCCGGCGCCTATCTGATGGATCACGGCGTCGGCATCGCCGACTTCAACCAGTACGGCACGCGGCGCGGCAATCACGAAGTGATGATGCGCGGCACCTTCGCCAACATCCGCATCCGCAACCACATGCTCGGCGAGAACGGGCGCGAGGGCGGATATACGATCCACTATCCTAGCAAGGAGGAGATGCCGATCTACGACGCCGCCATGAAATACCGCGAGGAGGGCGTTCCGCTGGTCATCTTCGCCGGCGGCGAATACGGTAACGGCTCGTCGCGCGACTGGGCGGCCAAGGGCACCAATTTGCTCGGCGTCAAGGCGGTGATCGCCCAGTCCTACGAGCGCATCCACCGCTCCAACCTCGTCGGCATGGGCGTCGTGCCCTTCGTGCTGGAGGAAGGGACATCTTGGCAGTCGCTTGGTCTTAAGGGCGACGAGAAGGTCACCATCGAGGGCCTCGCCGACGTCAAGCCGCGCCAGAAGGTGATCGCCAAGGTCGAATATGCCGACGGAACGGTGAAGGACGTGCCGCTGATCTGCCGCATCGATACCGCCGACGAACTCGGCTACGTCCACAATGGCGGCATCCTGCAGACAGTGCTGCGCGATCTCGCGGCGTAAGCCAGGCGCGATGTTGAAGTAATAAACCCGCCGGGTGGACAAGCCCGGCGGGTTTATTATGGATCCCCATTTTTTTGCGGTTCCGCGCAAAGGCGGTGGCTGCGCTCCTCCCTTCTCCCCTGTGGGAGAAGGTGTTTTCGGCTCTCTTGATAGAGGGGCGAAAACGGATGAGGGGTTGTCCGGCGCAGCTCCCCTCACCCGCCTTCGCTTCGCTCAGGCCCTCTCCCACCAAGGGAGAGGGAGGAGCCTTACGTCCCCAACCGCACCTCACCTCCGTGCAAAAAACATGCCTTGTCGAACAGGTCGAGATCGAGCGGATTGGGCAGCCGGACGTCCTCGCGGCCGGGGACGGGCTTGAGCTCCGGATCGAAACTCCGGTCGATCTGCGAGAGGAAGACAATGGTGATGGCCCGCTCACGGGCGAAAGCCCTCAGCGTCGCGACCTGTTCTGACAACGGCGGATTTTCCCGTCTCTGGTCAAGCAGTTGCAGATAGTCGATCACAACGAGCGCGCCGCGTGGCGCATCGCCCAGCCGGGTCACAATATATCCGGCGCTGATCGCGTCGGAGCAATCGGCGGCGAACCGGCTGCCGAATCGGGCCTCGTCCTCGCCGATGAGACCGAAGTGTTCCACCACTTCCGTCTTCGTGAAGTCGAGGGTGAAGAAGAACGCTTTTCTGCCGATCTTCATCGCGTGCGCCGCGAGCCGGAGGCTCATCAGCGTCTTGCCCTGCCGCGGCCGCGCGCCGAGCAGCAGCAGGTCGCCGGGCTGAAGCGCGGCGTGCAACTTTTCCGGGTCGGGGACGGCGGCCATCTTCGCCATCAGCAGGCTCCATGCGGCAAAGCGCCGCGCGATGCGGTCGAGCGCCTTCGTCAGCGGGATGTTCTGACGGCGGGAAAGCGCCTTGGCCTCCCGCTTGAGGGCATGGATCGGAGCAGATAGATTCATGTTGAAACCTCCTGTTGCGAGCGGCTTCGCAATCCCTCCTTGTGCTGGTGCCCGGCAGTCGGTCCGATGTTGAATGAGCCCTGCATGAATTGTGCTTTCCCGGATGGAGGGGGGAGGCGCGGGCTGCGCGCGATGCATATGTTACCGCGATTCGGCGGCTTCGCGGAACCACTTCCGCCCTTCCGCGTTCACCACGCAGAGCGGCGGGCCGCGTCAACCGGGCACAGTGGTACAGGGCACCGGTCAGGTTTTCCCGGTTTCCCGCCGGGTCTTGGGAATGACTCCCACCCTTGTCCCACTCGGCCCGCCGCTTCCCCCCTTTCCCTAAACGCCCTACAATGAGAGCTACCCGACAGGCGATCGGGGGCAGGACGCAACCGCGCCTCCCGCCCGTTGACGGCGCAAAGGAACGACCCATGACCGTCCCGACCCCCGATTACGACACCAGCGCACCGGTTCTGGTGACCGGCGCCACCGGCTATGTCGCCGGCTGGCTCGTCAAGCGGCTGCTGGAGGAGGGGTTCACCGTCCATGGGGCGGTGCGCGATCCCTCCGCCACGGCCAAGGTCGCCCATCTTGAAAAAATGGCGGCAGAAAATCCCGGGACGCTGAAACTGTTTAGGGCCGATCTGCTCGAGGACGGCAGCTATGAAACCGCGATGGCCGGCTGCGCCGTCGTGTTCCACACCGCTTCGCCCTTCACCCTGCATTTCACCGACCCGCAGCGCGATCTTGTCGACCCGGCGGTCAAGGGCACGCGCAACGTGCTGAACACCGCCAACCGGGTGGAAAGCGTCAAGCGCGTGGTCGTCACCAGTTCGTGTGCGGCGATATTTGGCGACAATGCCGACGTCGCCAGGGCGCCGGGCGGCATTCTGACGGAAGACGTCTGGAACACCTCCTCCACGCTCCATCATCAGGCTTACTCCTATTCCAAGGTCGAGGCCGAGAAGGCGGCATGGGACATCGCCAAGGGGCAGGACAGGTGGAAGCTGGTGACCGTCAATCCGGCGCTCGTCATCGGGCCCGGAACCGCGGACACGCAGACCTCGGAATCCTTCTCGCTCATCCGGCAGTTCGGCGACGGGACCATGAAAGCGGGCGTGCCGCCCTACGAGATCGGAATGGTTGACGTGCGCGATGTCGCCGAGGCTCATATGCGGGCCGGTTTCATCGACTCCGCCGAAGGCCGTCACATCGTCTTTGCGGAAACGCGCAGCTTTCTCGACCTTGCCGGCATGCTGCGCGAGAAATTCGGCGACTCGTGGCCGTTGCCGAAGCGCACCCTGCCGAAATGGCTGGTCTGGCTGGTCGGTCCGCTGGCCGACAAGAGCTTTACGCGCAAATCGATCGCCGAAAATATGGGACACGCCTGGCGCGCCGACAACACCAAGTCGGTACGCAAACTAGGATTGACCTACGGCCCGGTCGAAAAGGCGATCACGGACATGTTCCAGCAGATGATTGACACCGGCACTTTTAATAAGGGCTGAGCTCTCCCTCTCCCCCCTTGGGGGAGGGGTCGTATGACGGGTTATTATATTTTTTCCGCCAAAAACTTATCAACACCTCCCGAGCTTGGCGCATACTGTTCCCGTCTCTCGCAGGAAGCCT
>NZ_JAINFK010000002.1:0-420231 GCF_019966575.1 Oricola cellulosilytica
CCTTCTTCCGGCCCGACGTGGGGGCTCATCACCCAGGCAGGGACCTCTCCCCGCCCCGTCAGGCGCCGGCCTCTCCCCTGTGCCGGTGTGCACCCAGGCTTCCTGCGAGAGACGGGAACAGTATGCGGCAGCGGCGAGAAGTGTGGATAAGTTTTTCGCGGGAAAATGCGAATGTCTCGTGATTTCAGCGGTGTGGGCGGAAGGCGGCAAAAAACCTGTCGACGTTTTGCGGGCTCTTTCACCAATCGCCAATGGTAGCCCAGTGGCAAGGCAACCTATGCCACGCGGCCAAGCCGTTCGATTTGCTGGGAAAATTCCTCGCACAGCGCAGTGGCTTCATCCTCCGGCAACCACCGGGTCATCTGCGGGAAGACCGTGCGGTAATACCCCTGTTTGGCACGATCCCACGGCATGGTCTTGGCGGCGCGCGCTTCCGCGAGGATGCGCTCAAGCTTCAGGCGCACCTTGTCGGGATCGGCGCGATAGACGACCGGGCCGGAAGGCGCCGGTTCCTCATGCGTCGAAAACATGTCGAGTTGATGCTTGTTCATTTGCCCGGAAGCGCTGTCACGAATCGTCTTCACTATCGCCAGCGGCGTTCAACTCTTCAAGCTTGACCAGAGGTTGTTCCAAGATTCTTTCGAGCAGATCGGCTTGCGCCGGTTCCAGCCGGACGAGTCCGTCGCACTCTGTCCGAAAAGGGAGACAATTTCGGCAAGTGTTGATTTGGCCATGTGATTCCCGTCGTTCCGCCAACCGTATGGAGCAGGATACGAAATTCAATAACCAAATCTGATGGGAGGCAAATACTTGAGCCGAATTATGGAATTGGGACGTTCACGGAAGCACCCTCACTCGCCGCACATCGCCCCTGTCATCGCCGTGACACATGCCGCATCCACGAATTGACAGCCGTCCGAGAAAGGACAAGTCTTGCCGGAGCCCCGCAGAGGGCACCCCGGAAGACGGTCCTGCCGCGAACGGGGATCAAATCAATTACGGGAGAAAACACCATGGGTGTGAAAACAGCTTACGTCGCCGCGCTTCTCGCGGGTTCGGTGGCCTGGTCGGGGCCCGCCCTCGCCGCAACCGAGATTCAGTGGTGGCACGCCTTCACCGGGCGCCTCGGCGATCTTCTGGCCGAGCAGGTGGAACAGTTCAATTCGAGCCAGGACGAATACACCGTCGTCGCGTCCCACAAGGGCAATTATTCCGAAACGCTGAATGCCGGCATCGCCGCCTTCCGCGCCGGCGAGCAGCCGCATATCCTGCAGGTGTTCGAGGTCGGCACGGCAACGATGATGGCCGCCGAAGGGGCGATCAAGCCGGTTTACGAGGTGATGGAGGAAGCCGGCGTCGAGTGGGACCCGGACGCCTATATGGGCGCGGTGAAGGGATACTACACCACGACCGACGGCAGGATGCTGTCCCTGCCCTACAATTCGTCGACGCCGGTGCTCTACGTCAACCGCGACCTGTTCAAGGAAGCCGATCTCGATCCGGACATGGATCTGTCGACATGGGAACAGGTCGGCGAGGCGCTGGACGCCCTGAAGGAAGCCGGCATCGGCTGCCCGTTGACCACCGCATGGCAGAGCTGGGTGCATCTGGAGAACCTGTCGGCCTATCACAACGTCCCGTTCGCGACGAAGGATAACGGTTTTGCCGGGGTCGACACCGAACTCAGCTTCAACGGGCCGGTGCAGGTGAAGCACATCGAGACGATGGGCGAATGGGCGAAGGACGGCAAGTTCATCTATGCCGGGCGGCGCAACGAGGGCGGCGCGAACTTCCGCGGCGGCGAATGCGCGCTGTTCACCGAAAGCTCCGCCGGTTACGCAGGCGTGAAGGCGGAAGCCGATTTCGAATTCGAAATCCGCCCGCTGCCCTACTGGTCGGACGCCGAGGGCGCCCCGCAGAACACGATCATCGGCGGCGCGTCGCTGTGGGTGCTCTCGGGCCATGAGCCGGAAGACTACAAGGGCGTGGCGGAGTTCCTGAAGTTCCTGTCCTCGTCCGACGTGCAGGCGGCATGGCACCAGAACACGGGCTATCTACCGATCACCACGGCGGCGGCCGACCAGACCAAGTCGGAGGGCTTCTATGACGAGAACCCAGGCACCGACATCGCCGGAATGCAGATGACCGGCAAGGAGCCGACGGCCAACTCGAAGGGCCTGCGCCTCGGGTCGTTCGACCAGATCCGCGGGATCATCGACGAGGAGCTGGAAGCCGTGTGGGCCGGGGACAAGGAAGCCCAGGCGGCGCTCGACAGCGCCGTGGAGCGCGGCAACCAGCTGCTGCGCCGCTTCGAACAGGCCAACAAATAAGCTGAAGACGCCCCCGTTCCGGCGGGGGCGTCCTCCGTTACGCGGAGGACGGTGGGGGGCCGATGGAAAAACGGGTCATCTTCAAGGGCTGGCTGCTGCCGCTCCTGCTTTTGACGCCACAGGTCGTGGTGACGGCGGTGTTCTTCTTCTGGCCGGCGGGCCAGGCTGTCTGGCAATCGCTGTTCATTCCCGACCCGTTCGGCCTGAAATCGCAGTTCGTCGGACTCGGCAATTTCGAGTTCCTGCTGCGCGACCCGTTCTACCGGGCGAGTTTCGTCACGACGGCGGTGTTCTCCCTGCTGGTGACGGCCGTCTCGATGGGCGTCGCGCTCTATCTCGCCGTGCTCGCCGACCGGCTGATCAAGGGCGCGGGCACCTACCGCACCCTGCTGATCTGGCCCTATGCCGTCGCGCCTGCCGTCGCCGGCGTGCTGTGGCTGTTCATGTTCAACACCCGCGTCGGCGTGGTGAGCTGGTATCTCGGCCTGCTCGGCTATGACTGGAACCACGTGCTGAACGGCGGCGAGGCCATGGGACTCGTGGTCGTCGCCTCGGCCTGGGGGCGGATCAGCTACAACTTCCTGTTCTTCCTTGCCGGCCTTCAGGCAATTCCGCGCTCGGTCATCGAGGCGGCGGCGATCGACGGAGCGCATTTCTGGACGCGGTTCCGCACGATCGTCTTTCCGCTGCTGTCGCCGGTGACGTTCTTCCTGCTGGTGGTCAACATCGTCTACGCGTTCTTCGAAACATTCGGGGTCATCCACACGATCACCAGCGGCGGGCCGCAGCAGTCGACGACGATCCTCGTCTACAAGGTCTATGCGGACGGCTTCGTCGGGCAGGATCTCGGATCGTCGGCGGCGCAGTCGGTGATCCTGCTGATCGTTGTCGGCATCCTCACCGTCATCCAGTTCAAGTTCATCGAGCGGCGGGTGCATTACTGATGGCGCGTCTTCCCGAAAGCGGAATGGTGGAAAAGCGCGGCGCGGGGCTGTGGCTGACGCATCTGGGGCTGATCGCGGGCGTTCTGGTGATCGTCTTTCCGATCTGGCTCGCCTTCGTCGCCTCGACCGTCAGCCAGCCGGAAATCGTGCGGCCTCCGATGCCGCTGTGGCCGGGCGACCAGTTCTTCGAGAACTACAGCAAGGCGCTCGTTTCGGGCATCAACGCACCGGTGGCGCGGATGCTTTTCAACTCGGCGGTGATGGCGTTCGGCATCGCGATCGGCAAAATCGTGATCTCCATCCTGTCGGCCTTCGCGATCGTCTATTTCCGGTTTCCGGGACGGAATTTGTTCTTCTGGCTGATCTTCCTGACGCTGATGCTGCCGGTCGAGGTGCGGATCGTGCCGACCTACGAGGTGGCAGCGAATTTCGGAATGCTGAACAGCTATTCCGGGCTGATCTTCCCACTGATCGCCTCGGCCACCGCAACCTTCCTGTTCCGGCAGTTCTTCATGACCGTCCCGGACGAACTGGCCGAAGCGGCGCGGGTGGACGGCGCGCGGCCGATGCGGTTCTTTTGGGACATCCTGCTGCCGATGAGCCGCACCAACATCGCGGCGCTATTCGTCATCCTCTTCATCTATGGGTGGAACCAGTATCTCTGGCCGCTGCTCATCACCACCGACCCGTCGATGAACACGATCGTCATGGGCATCAAGCAGATGTTCCCCTCCGGTGACGACATAGCCGACTGGCCGGTGATCATGGCGACCTCGATCCTGGCGATGCTGCCGCCGGTGGTGGTTGTGATCTCCATGCAGAAACTTTTCATCCGCGGCCTCGTGGACAGCGAGAAATAGACCATGGCAACCATCAGAATCGACAATGTGAAGAAACGCTTCGGCCAGACCGAGGTCATTCACGGCGTCGACATCGACATCAATGACGGAGAGTTCATCGTCATCGTCGGCCCGTCCGGCTGCGGCAAGTCCACGCTGCTGCGGATGGTGGCAGGACTGGAAACGGTCACCTCGGGCGAAGTGCAGATCCACGGCAAGCGGGTCAACGAACTGGAGCCGATGGACCGTAACATCGCCATGGTGTTCCAGAATTACGCGCTCTATCCGCACATGAGCGTGTTCGACAACATGGCCTACGGGCTGAAGATCGCGGGAACGGCCAAGGCCGAGATCGCCGAGCGTGTCGACAAGGCGGCGCAGATGCTGCAGCTCGGCGATTATCTCGACCGCAAGCCGCGGCAGTTATCCGGGGGACAGCGTCAGCGCGTGGCGATGGGCCGGGCGATCGTGCGCAAGCCCGCCGTCTTCCTTTTCGACGAGCCGCTCTCCAATCTCGATGCAAAGCTGCGGGTGCAGATGCGCCTCGAAATCAAGGCATTGCAGCGCGATCTGGGAATCACCTCGCTCTACGTCACGCACGACCAGGTGGAAGCGATGACACTGGCGGACCGTATGGTGGTGATGAATGCGGGCGTTGCCGAGCAGATCGGGGCGCCAATGGATGTCTATCAGGACCCGCGGACGATGTTCGTTGGCGGGTTCATTGGATCTCCGCCCATGAATTTTCTGCAATTACGGCAGGCCAGTGACGATTCGATGCGGCTGCCGCCCCAAATCGCCGACAGGATCGAGAAGGCGGAAGGACCGGTGACGGTCGGCGTCAGGCCCGAGCATCTCTCCCTAGACGCCAATGGCGAGGCGCGGTTTTCCGGCCGCCTGCGCTACGTGGAGCCGCTGGGTGCCGAGACGCTCGTCCATCTCGTGACGGAGGGCGGGGAGCAGATAACCGTAAGACAGGACGGCATCGCGCAATTGCCGGAGGCCGGATCGCAATGCGTGATGAGCAGCGCGGCAGAACATATCTGCCTGTTCGGGAAGGACGGCGCGCGCATCGACTGACGAAAAGAAAATGGCCCGCAGAGGCGGGCCATCCCAAATGTAATTTCTTTTCAGGAACTGCTGCGCTCTAGAACCGCTCGGCGCTGGCCATCTGCAGCTCGCCGCCAACAGTCATCGGCTTCGTATCGTCGATCCGCGCCTCGGCCAAAAGGCCGCCGGTGGGATCGAACTGCCAGTCGATTGCCACGCGCTCGCCCGTTGCGGCGCCCTCGACGGGCAGGCACTTGGCGACGGCGACGGGATAACCGTCGATTTCGCGGACGCGGGTCTCGATTTCATTCTCGCAGGCCTCGACGGACGCGTAATGCCGAACGGGCTCCGGATTTTCACGGCAGACCATCATGGCGTCGTCGCATCCCAGCATCAGCATTACAGCAATAATCGGTTCCATCGTTCCTCTCCTTGTCAGAAGATGAAACGATCTACCTGTGATCCGGTTCCATCGCTGTGCGTTCGATCACAAAACGTGGACGCCGGTTCCGCCGGCTGGCGTTATTCGACGTCCTCGATCTCGGCCCCGTCACCGCCGTGAACCTTATGGGCCAAAGCGGCTTCCATGAACGGATCGAGCGCACCGTCGAGAACGTCTGACGGGGCGGTCGACTCGACGCCGGTACGCAGATCCTTGACCAGTTGGTAGGGCTGGAGAACATATGAGCGGATCTGGTGCCCCCAGCCGATGTCGGACTTCGAATCGTGCGCCGACTGCGCCGCTTCCTCGCGCTTCTGCATCTCCAGGTCGTAAAGCCGACCGCGCAGCGCCTTCATGGCATTGGCGCGGTTCTGGTGCTGCGATTTCTCCGAGGATGTAACCACGATACCGGTCGGCAGGTGGGTAATGCGCACCGCCGAGTCGGTGGTATTGACGTGCTGGCCGCCGGCACCGGAGGAGCGGTAGGTGTCGATCCGGATATCCTTGTCCTGGATATCGATCTCGATGTTGTCGTCGATGACCGGGAAAACGCCGACCGAAGAAAACGACGTGTGACGGCGGGCATTTGAATCGTACGGGCTGATGCGTACCAGCCGGTGGACGCCGCTTTCCGTCTTCAGCCAGCCATGGGCGTTGTGGCCCTTGACGAGAATGGTCGCCGACTTGATGCCCGCCTCCTCGCCTGCCGAATATTCCTGCAGTTCGACCTTGAAGCCGCGGCGCTCGGCCCAGCGCGTGTACATGCGCAGAAGCATGTTGGCCCAGTCCTGGCTTTCGGTGCCGCCGGCGCCGGAATGAATTTCGACAAACGTGTCGTTGGGGTCGGCCTCGCCCGACAGCAATGCGTCGACCGCGCGCTTGTCAATCTCCGACTGAATGCCGCGAATGGCCTTCTCGGCCTCGGCGACGGTTTCCTGGTCGCCCTCTTCCTCGCCGAGCGCGATCAGTTCGACATTGTCCTCCAGATCCTGATCAAAGCGGCGGATGGCCGTGACCATGTCCTCCAGACGCTGACGCTCCTGCATCAGCTTCTGGGCTTCGGCGGGGTCGTTCCAGAGTTCGGGATCCTCGGCGCGTGAATTCAGATAGTCGAGGCGTTTGATTGACTGTTCCCAGTCAAAGATGCCTCCTCAGCAGGGCGATCGCCTGCTCGATTTCGTCGACGAGCGTCGCGGTTTCGGCGCGCATGAAGCTTTCCTCGGATTGCAGTGAATGTCTTGGGCGATGTAAGCGGCGCGTTCCAGCCTGTAAAGAGCGGAGGCATCAGAACAGACCGCCCTGCCCGCTCTGAATGGCTTCTTGGGCGCGCGGTGAAATTCGGCGCTGTTCCTCTGCCTGGATGGCGACGGTCTCGATGCCGATGACCTGATAACTGTCCGCCGGTCCCGTGCCGGGCTTGAACGCCTCGAGGATCGTGTCGCCACCCGACGAGCGCATGCCGGTCTTGCGATCGATCTCGACAACATTCATGCCATCGGGCAGACGGAAATCGGCGATCGGCTGACCTTCGAGCGCGGCCGCCATGAACTCCTTGAACACCGGCGCTGCCAGCTGGCCGCCGGTCGAGCCGCGCCCCATCGGCGTCGGCTGGTCGTAACCAATATAGACGCCCGTTACCATGTTCGGCGTGAAGCCAATGAACCAGGCGTCCTTCTCGTCGTTGGTGGTGCCGGTCTTGCCGGCGAGCGGGCGGCCGAGTTCCCGCAGGAGCGTTGCCGTTCCGCGCTGCACGACGCCTTCCATCATCGAGGTAATCTGGAACGCCGTCATGGGATCGAGCACCTGCTCGCGGTTGTCGACCAGTTGCGGCTCGTCCTGCTGCAGCCACTGCGAGGCATTACAGCCCTCACAACCACGCTGGTCGTGCCGGTAGACCGTCCGGCCGTAGCGATCCTGAACGCGGTCGATAAGCGACGGCTCGATCGAACGCCCGCCATTGGCGATGACGGAGTAGGCCGAGACCATGCGCAGCACCGTCGTCTCACCAGAGCCGAGCGCCATGGCGAGAACCGGGAGCATGTCGTCGTAAATGCCGAAACGCTCGGCGTATTCCGCGACAATCGGCATGCCCATATCCCTCGCGAGGCGGACCGTCATCAGGTTGCGTGATTTCTCGATGCCAAGCCGCAGCGTGGAAGGGCCGGCAAAGCCGCCACCATAGTTCTTCGGCTCCCACACATCGTTGCCGCTGGTGATCGAGATCGGCGCATCCATCACCACGGAGGCGGGGGTGTAACCGTTGTCGAGCGCGGCGGCGTAAACGAACGGCTTAAAGGCCGATCCAGGCTGCCGGTAGGCTTGCGTGGCGCGGTTGAACTGAGAATCGGAGAAGGAAAAGCCGCCGGCCATGGCGAGGACGCGGCCGGTATTGGGATCCATGGAGACGAGCGCGCCGGATACTTCCGGCACTTGCTGGAGTACGACCCCGGCGTCGCCCTTGTCTTCCACATAGACGACATCGCCCGGTGCGACCACTTCTCCGAGCGACTTGACCTTGGTGACCTTGCCGTCCTCGTTTCTGGTGAACGCCCACTTGGCGTTTTCCGCCGCCAGCGTCACGGTTTCGCGTTTCGAGGCGATCCTGCCCGAGATTTCGCGCTTCGGCTGGAGACCGAGTTCTGCGCCCTGCTCGCCGATCGACAGAACGGCGGCGAGTTGCCACTCCGGCACGTCGGACAGGCGCTCGACATCGGCGAGCGGGACACCCCAGTCCCCCGCCACGTCTATCCGGGCAACAGGACCTCGATAGCCGCGCTTCCGGTCGTAGTCGATCAATCCATTGTGGAGCGCCTCGCGGGCGAGAACCTGAAGGGCGGGATCAAGGGTCGTGCGGACAGACAACCCGCCTTCATAAAGCGCATCGTTGCCATAGCGGTCGATGATTTCCTTGCGCACTTCCTCAGTGAAATATTCCGAAGCGAACACGAAATCTCCAGAGCGGCGGAAGTTGACGCCAAGCGGCTCCGCCTTGGCGGCATCGGCCTCCTCGCGGGTGACGTAGCCATTGTCCAGCATCCGGTCGACGATCCAGTTGCGGCGCGTGATCGCGGCTTCGGTGTCGTCGAACGGGTGATAGTTGCTGGGTGCCTTTGGAAGCGCCGCCAGATAGGCCGCTTCCTGGATGTTCAACTCGTTGACGGACTTGCCGAAATAGGTCAACGCAGCGCCGGCGATACCGTAGGCGCCTGAACCGAAGAATATCTCGTTGAGATAAAGCTCTAGAATGCGGTCCTTCGAATAGGCCTGCTCGATACGGAACGCGAGGATCGCTTCGCGGATCTTGCGGTCGATGGTCCGATCGTTGGTCAGGAGGAAGTTCTTCGCCACCTGCTGTGTAATGGTGGACGCGCCAACAAGGCGGCGGCCGCTCTGGTAATTCTCGAGATTGGTCACCATGGCGCGCGCAAGCGCAACGAAGTCGACGCCGCGGTGATGGTAAAAGTTCTTGTCCTCGGCCGACAGGAACGCCGCCTTAACGCGATCGGGGACGGCCTGGATCGGCAGATAGAGGCGCTTCTGACGCGCAAACTCGCCCATCAACTGGCCGTCGGACGAATAGACGCGGGTCGTTACCGGCGGTTCGTAACTGGAGAGAACCTCGTAGTCGGGCATATCCTTCGTCAGACCGCCGATATAAACAACAACGCCACCGGCGACCAGCAGAAACAGGACCGTTGCGATTCCAAAGAAATAACCGAGCAGTCGAAGCATCATCTCACTTTCGTACGCTGACGAGGCGCGTCGTCCAGACCGTAGATTAATAGACTCTCGCCACCCGCGAAACAGGCTTCCGTCGCAATTGGGACCTCAACGTGGCATCCCAGGGAAAAAGTCGTGGCTTTTCAGCAACAAGTGTGTGCGGAGTCGTCAATCAGCGCTGGCTATTGCGCATCGGGCGCGAGTGCAAGGTCTTTTGACGAAAGGGCAGCGAACTTTTCTATGGCGGCGGCAAGGCGATCCGCCAGACCGTCCCGCCATTCGGCATCGTTCATGAGCTTTTCGTCGTCCTGGTTCGAAAGATAGCCGAGCTCGATCAGGACAGACGGCACGTCTGGCGCCTTCAGCACGTAGAACCCGGCGTAGCGGTGCGGGTTCTTGATAAGCCGGGCAAACCCCCGGAGATCGGAAATAGCCAGACGCGCGAACTGAACGGAAAAGCCGAGCGTCTCGCGACGGGTCAGGTCGACGAGGATGTCCGTGACTTCATCACCGCTATCGGGCAGTTCGACGCCGGCGACCGAATCCGCAAGATTCTGATCCTTGGCGATTGCCGCCGACACCGCGTCGGATGCTTTCTCCGAGATGGTGTAGATCGTGGCGCCGCGCACATCCTGCTGGCGCAGGTAGTCGGCGTGAATGGAGATGAACAGATCCGCACCATGCTGCCGCGCGAAACCGGTGCGATCGCCAAGCGCAACGAAAACATCGCTGTCGCGCGTCATGAACACCTCGGCGCCCATGTAGCCGGAGAGACGATCGCGCAGAACCTCGGCAAACTCGAGCGTGATGTCCTTCTCCATCGTTCCCTGGGTGCCGCGCGCGCCGTCGTCGATGCCGCCGTGGCCGGGATCGAGCACGATCGTGAAGGTGTCGTCGCGATTACGCACCGCACCGAGCCGGTCACGTTTCTGTGCCGTGTTCACCAGCGAAGTCGTGGTCAGCTTGCGGTCGAGCGCATCGGCAAAGGTGCGGGCGTCCGTCACTTCAAGATCGATGACCAGATTGTGGCGGCCGTCCTGCGCTGCCGCCCGGGTATCTATCGTGCGCACCTTGAAAGGCTTGCCGGTCTCGAAAATGATCCGGGAGTGCTCTTCGCTCATGTCGCCATAACGGACGCTCTCGATAAGGTTCGAATTGCGCACCGCGCTATCGTTGAAGCCGTAAGCGATCTTGCCGAGATCGAGTACCAGCCGCCAAGGCCGGTCGAGGATCGTGTGGGTAACCTCTACCGGCTCATCGAACTCGATGACAATGCGCGAGACTTCGTGATCGCCGGCAATCCGCATATCGAGCGCGACCGGTGGCGTTGCGAAGGCAATTGGCGGTTGAAAGAGGAGAAAGGCGAAAAAAAACAGCGTCGCGCGGACAGTGCGCCCGGCGACTTTCCCGAATCGATATGTGCTTCTCAAGCGAGCCATCGTGCGGTTCTGTCTCACAATGGGACGCCTATGCAAACATCGTTAAACAAAGGTTTCATACGGGTCCTTGTCCCTTCCCAAGTGGGTGGACCATATCGCGACGCAATTAAAACGCTTGCAGCGCGACTGGCAAAAATCTAAATTGCGGCGGCGCAGTTGCGTCAATACGCGTGCGGCGCAATCAAAAGAATTCGCCGGTCAGTTCGGTTGTAGGCTGACGGCATCTCCCAGCGGGTCTCCGAAACGGGGATCCCCGCCCTTCGAGAGAGGGCGAACCAAACCGGCTCCGGTACCGGAGTCCCAGTGAAGTCGTTTTGTTGGCCGATATTGATGGCATTTTTTTGCACCATGTCAGACGAGAGTATGCAGCAGCCGCACGGAGAATCCGAGGCTGTCGCCACGTCGCGCGAGCCGGCAAGACATCTATTAAGCAGCACAAGGTCATCCAGAATGAGCGAGATGACGCGCACCCGGATACAACCTTCGGATGCATGCGCGGCTGCTGGAACAAGAATCAATGTCAAACAGAATGTTCATCGACGCCTCCCATCCGGAGGAAACCCGAGTTGTCGTCGTAAAGGGTAATCGCCTCGAAGATTTCGATTTCGAATCCGAACACAAGAAGCAAATTCGCGGAAACATCTACCTCGCCAAGGTAACGCGGGTCGAACCGTCGCTGCAGGCGGCGTTCGTGGAATATGGCGGCAATCGCCACGGTTTCCTCGCCTTCTCCGAGATCCATCCCGACTACTACCAGATCCCGCTGGCCGACCGGCAGGCGCTGCTCGCCGAAGAAGCCAAACTGGCCGAACAGGAGGACAATGACGAGGCTGAGGCGCCGGAACCGCGCAAACCGCGGCGCAAGCGCAACAACCGAAAGGGACGTGGCCAGCGCCAGGAAGCGTCCTCGGAATCGCCGACTCCCGAAGCCGAGCCCGTTGCCATGGAGGCGATTCTCGCCGAGTGGGAGGCCAATGCGCCCGAAGAGGACGACGGGGACGATACGCGGGAAGCGGTCGCCGCGAGAACTGCTGACGACGGCAATGTCATATCCGAAGATGTCGACGATGACGAAACCGACGATTCGCCCGATGGCAACGATCAGGACGATGACGATGACCGCGGATCGCGCCGCGGCAGGCGCCGGCGTGAACGCGGCGGCCGGAACCGGCGGTCCGCACGCCATTCGGACGAGGGAAATGGTGACTCCGACGATTCCGACGATGACGGCCGCGACGAAGGAATCGACACCGTCGGCAGCGAAGACGCCATGGATGAGGCGCGCCCGCGTCAGCGGGTGCAGCGCCGCCAGTACAAGATCCAGGAAGTCATAAAGCGCCGCCAAATCATCCTTGTCCAGGTTGTGAAGGAAGAGCGCGGCAATAAGGGCGCTGCGCTGACGACCTACCTGTCGCTTGCCGGCCGCTATTCGGTGCTGATGCCGAATACAGCGCGCGGGGGCGGGATCTCGCGCAAGATCACAAATGCGCCGGACCGCAAACGGCTGAAGGAGATCGTCCGGGATCTGCAGGTGCCTGAAGGCATGGGCGTGATCCTGCGCACCGCCGGCGCCAATCGAACCAAGGCCGAAATCAAGCGCGACTACGAGTATCTGATGCGCATGTGGGACAGCGTGCGCGATCTGACGCTCGCCTCCACCGCGCCGACCCTGGTCTACGAGGAAGGCAGCCTGATCAAGCGCTCGATCCGCGATCTCTACAACAAGGATATCGGCGAAATTCTGGTCTCCGGCGAAGACGGCTACCGCGAGGCCAAGGACTTCATGCGGATGCTGATGCCCAGTCACGCGAAAATGGTTCAGCCCTGGCGCGAATCACAACCGATTTTCGCCCGCACAGGGATCGAGGCGCAGCTCGACGGGCTGATCCAGCCGAGTTGCCGGCTGAAGTCGGGCGGCTACATCATCATTAACCAGACCGAGGCGCTGGTCGCCATCGACGTGAATTCGGGCAAATCCACCCGCGAGCACTCGATTGAAGACACCGCGCTCCAGACCAACCTGGAAGCTGCCGAGGAAGTCGCTCGGCAATTGCGCCTGCGCGACCTTGCCGGACTGATCGTGATCGACTTCATCGACATGGAGGAAAACCGGAACAACCGGGCGGTCGAAAAAAAGCTCAAGGAATGCCTGAAGAGTGATCGCGCCCGCATCCAGGTCGGACGAATCTCGCATTTCGGGCTCCTGGAAATGTCTCGCCAGCGGATGCGCGCCAGCGTTTTGGAAAGCACGATGCAGCCGTGCCCTCATTGCGGCGGCACGGGCCATGTTCGGTCGCAGCAGTCGGTCGCGCTGCATGTGATCCGGTCGCTCGAAGACTACCTCATGCGCAACGGGCAGCATCATGTCACGGTGCGCACGAGCGGCGACACGGCGCTCTACATTCTGAACCACAAGCGCGAAACGCTGACCGACATGGAGGCGCGCTTCGGCCTTCGTATTTCCGTACTTGCCGATCCGGCGATCGGAACCGAGATGTTCGCGATAGACAAGGGCGAGGTTTCCGATCTGCCCCGCACGCAGCCGGTTCGTCCCGATTATGGCGATGAAGACGATGATCCTGATCTGCCGATCGAGGATGACGAGGAAGAGACTTCGGCGGAGGCGCAGCCGGCCGACGAGGAGCGCGACGAAAGCGACGGCGACGACGAGCGCAACCGAGGCCGTGGCAAGCGCCGCCGCAAGCGCCGGGGACGCAGGGACCGTGACGAAAGCCAGAACGGCGACGCTGCTGATCAGGCTGCGCAAGAAAGCGCGTCCGACGACGAGGGCGAGGATGACGAAGGACGAGAGCGCGGGAAGAAGCGCCGCCGTTCGCGCGGACGCC
This sequence comes from Oricola cellulosilytica, assembly GCF_019966575.1. Classification (GTDB taxonomy): domain Bacteria; phylum Pseudomonadota; class Alphaproteobacteria; order Rhizobiales; family Rhizobiaceae; genus Oricola; species Oricola cellulosilytica. The sequence goes on from NZ_JAINFK010000002.1 coordinate 13,611, forward strand.
GAGGCGGCCGCGACCGGCGCAAGCCGCGCATTCCGTCAGCCGAACCTGTAGGCCCGCTTGCTGACTCCATTGCGGCGGAAGCAGAGGCCGAGGAACGGGAATCGATGGCCAAGGCCGAGGCAGCCAAGTCTGCCGCGGAGGAACAGGCGCGGGAAGAAGAGCGAACTGTCGCCTCGGTGCCGGAGAAGGAGCCGGAAGAAGCGCAGCGCGCGCCGGCGCCCGTTCAGGACAACGCCGATGCGGCGCCTGCCTGGGCCGAGACGAACGGCGCGAATTCAGCCGAGCCGATCGAGACCGGGGATGTGGCGGGCGCAAACGATAATGACAACGACGCGTCGACACCGCCCGGCGAAGCCGAGCAGCGCCCGGCGCGCCGCCGCGCCGCCGCCGACTCGCTCAACCACGAGGCGGAGCCGGTGGTAACGTCCGAGGGAGATACGGCGGAGAAAAAATCCAAAAAAACCGGATGGTGGTCGCGAAAAGGATTTTTTTGATCGGCTGGTAATCAAACGGCTTTGAAGGGCGGGGTAATTCCCGCCTTTTTCTTCTGATATTCAGAGCGTTATCGCATTTACTTCCCGATCCAGTTCTCCATCCGGGCGATCGCGCGGGCGACCGTCTCGCCGCTCCCGGCATAGGAGAAGCGCATGAAGCGGTGGCCATTCACGGGATCGAAATCGAGACCGGGCGCGGCCGCGACGTTGATTTCCGCAAGCATCCGCCTAGCGAGGTCCATCGAATCATTGGTGTGGCGGCTGACGTCGCACCACGCATAGAACGCACCGTCAGGCGGTGCGGCGAATGAGATTCCCATGGCTGGCAGGCGCTTCAGGAGAAGTGCACGGTTGGCGCGGTAACCGTCCTTGATGCGATCCAGTTCCTGCGTGCATTCGAAGGCTTTCGGCGCGGCTATCTGGGCGAGGTCCGGCGCCGAGATGTAAAGGCTCTGCGCGAGCCGCTCGACTGGCCGGACGAGCTCCTCCGGCAGCACCATCCAGCCAATGCGCCAGCCGGTCATGCAGTAATATTTCGAGAATGAGTTAATGACGATGACGTCATGCGAGTGCGCGAGCGCGGTGCGATCATCGCCGGTGTAACGCAGGCGATGATAGATCTCGTCGGAGATGAAGGCGATTCCCTCGTCACGGCAGAAATCCATCAGGCCGTTCATGTGATGGCGATCGGTGACGGCGCCGGTCGGATTGGCCGGGCTTGCGATGAGAAGCGCGCTCAGCGGCTTCTCGCGGTGCGCTGCCTCCAGCATGGCGACCGTCACCATGTGGTCTTCGTCCGGATCGGTTTCGATCTCGACCGCTTCCAGCGAAAGTGCCTTGATAATGTTGCGATAGGCCGGATAGCCGGGCGCCGTAATGGCAATGCGTCCGCCAGGGTCGGTTACCGCCAGAAACGCGAGTGAGAACCCGGCCGACGAGCCGGTCGTGAGCGCAATTCGCTCCGCCGGCACCTCGACGCCATAGTGATCGGCATAATGGCGGGCGACGGCGCGGCGGGAATCGGTGCGGCCGAGCGCATCGGTATAACCAAGACGCGCATTGCGAAGCGCATGCTCCGCAGCATCAAGGACGCCGACCGGCGCCGAGGCGGACGGTTGGCCGACAGCAAGCGACAGCACATCCCTGCCGGCGTCGGCGAGCGCATTTGCCTCGCGCAGCACGTCCATTGCGTGAAACGGCTCCACAGCGCCGCGCGCCGACATTCCGGCCATATGGGATTTCTCCGAGTTGTCTGGCCATCACGATAGGGTGCGGGGCCATGTTTTTGCTATGATTGACGGGCATTTCGCGATAGCGAAACCAAGTCCCTATGAGCACATAACACGGGAAGTTGCCAATTGGTCAGAACGCTGGCGACCTGGATGACGATGATCGCGCTTTCGATCAGCGCGGCCACAACGGCACGGGCGCAGGCGTCGCTGCCGATCGTGCGCGACGCCGAGATCGAACGGCTGCTCAGTGACTATGCGACGCCGTTGCTCAGAGCGGCAGGGGTCAAGCGAGACCGCATCGACATCGTCCTGGTCAACTCGCCTGCATTCAACGCATTCGTCTCGGGCCGCAAGATTTTCGTCAATACGGGCACGATCGTCACTGCGGAGACACCGAATGAGGTGATCGGGGTGCTTGCGCACGAGATCGCCCATCTGGCCGGCGGTCATCAGGACCGCCTGCGCCAGCAGATCGATCGTGCGCAGACGATCGCCGCGGTGACCGCCGTGCTCGGAGCGTCGGCCGCCGTCGCTGCGGGCATGAGCGGAAAGGGTTCGGTCGCGGGCGCCGGGAGCGGGCTTGCGCTGGGCGGCGCCGAGGCGGCAAGGCGCGGTCTGCTGACCTACCAGCGAAGCGAGGAGCTTGCCGCCGACCGTGCAGCGGTCGATTATCTGGACAAAACCGGTCAGTCCCCGAAAGGAATGCTGGTCACTTTCGAGCGGTTCCAGCGCGATCTGGCGCTTATCAGCGACCGGATCAATCCGTACCGCATCAGCCACCCCCTGCCCCGCGAGCGCATCTCGGCGCTCGAGACGCTCGCCCGCAAGAGCCCAAATTTCAGCAAGTCCGATCCGGCAGGATTGCAACAACGCCATGACATGGCGCGCGCGAAGATCATCGCGTATACGTCGGGTCCGGCGGCCGCCGAGGGTTTCGCGCAGAAGACGGCGTCCAGCCGGGCCGCGCTCTACGGGCGCGCGATTGCCAAGTTTCTCTACGGCTCGCCGCAACAGGCACTTCCCATGATCGACAAGCTAATCGCAGGCGATCCGTCCAATCCCTATCTCCACGAGATCAAGGGAGAGATACAGCTCAAGGCGCGCAATGCGGCGGCTGCAGCGGACGCCTTCACGCAGGCCGCGCGGCTCGACAAGGGCGACTCCGGCCTAATTCAAAGCGCACTCGGTCATGCTCTCGTCCTGCAGGGCGACCGGCAAAGCCTCCAACGCGCAGTCGGCGAACTGGAAGTCTCGCTCTCGCTCGATCCGGTCAATCCGGTCGCCTACCGGAATCTCGCCATGGCCTACGGCCGCCTCGGCGACACGGGGAGCGCCGAACTTGCAACGGCGGAAGAAAACTTCCATTCAGGACGTTACAAAGATGCCAAGGTGTTTGCGGCACGCGCCAAGCGGAAATTCGAACCGAATTCGCCGCGATGGTTGCGCGCCGACGACATTCAGCGTTTCAAGACGCCCGACAAACGATAATCAGGTCCATGAAAGGCCCAGACATGACATACGGATTCCGCTCCCTCCTCGCCATCATCGCGCTCGGCGCGGCCGTCGCGCTACCAGGCGCGACCATCTCTGCGGGCGCAATCGACGCCTCGGACCGCGCGGAAATCGAGACTATCGTGCGCGAATATCTTCTGGAAAACCCGGAGATCCTGCTCGAAGTCCAGCAGGCGCTCGAGGAGCGCCAGGCAGTTGCCCAGCGCGAGCAGCGGATCGACGCGATCGCCTCCCGCAAGGAAGCCATTTTCGAGGACAAGAACGATCCGGTTCTGGGCAATCCCGAAGGGAACATCACGATCGTCGAGTTCTTCGACTACAATTGCGGCTTCTGCAAGCGCGCCATGAACGACATGATCACGATGATCGAAAACGACGACGAACTACGTTTCGTCCTGAAGGAGTTCCCGATCCTGGGACCGGATTCGGAAGGCGCCCACCGCGTGGCATTCGCATTCAACGACCTGATGCCCGAGAATTACGGCGAGTTCCATCTTCGCCTGCTCGGTTTCGACGGCCGCGCCACCGAGGATGTCGCGATGCGCATCGCAACGGAACTGGGGGCCGACGAGGCGGCGATTCGCAAGCAGATGGCAGCCGGAGGCATTCCGGCCCGCGTACGCAATACCTACGATCTGGCGAATGTCCTCGGCATCAACGGCACGCCCGCGTATGTGGTCGGCGACGAAGTGGTTGCGGGCGCACTCGGAGAAAGCGTTCTGACCGCCAAGATCGCCAATGTCCGCCAGTGCGGCTCGACGCTCTGCTGATCGGCGGGGAAACCCCAAAACACACCGATTCATGTGCGCATCTTGCGCCCCGGCGGGAAAATCGGCCGCGCGCCCTTGTCGCGCGCCGCCTCACATTCTACCGAAGTTCTACCGGATCCGCGCGACAACAAGAAACGTAATACATGAAGAAGCGCATTCTCATATTGAACGGCCCCAATCTGAACATGCTCGGCACCCGCGAGCCGAGCGTGTATGGCGCCATGACTCTTGCGGATATCGACGCGGAATGCACCAAGTTGGGCTCCGAGCTTGGCCTGGTGGTGGCGTCGTTCCAGTCCAACCATGAGGGCGAACTGGTCGAGAAGCTGCAGGAAGCCGGACGCGAGAAAATCGGCGTCGTGTTCAATCCGGGCGCCTATTCGCATACGTCGATCGCCTTGCGCGACGCTATAGCCAGTTCCAAGGCGATGGTCGTCGAGGTGCACATCTCGAACATTCATGCGCGCGAGCCGTTCCGGCATCATTCCTACATCTCCGCAGTCGCCAAGGGAGTGATCTGCGGGCTCGGCACGCAAGGCTATTTGCTTGCGATGCGCGCGCTTGCCGTTCATATGAACCCGGACGGGGAAAAACCAATCGAGGACAACAATGGCTGAACGCAAGCCGGCAATCGATACCGGGCTGGTGAAGGATCTCGCCGATATCCTGACCGAAACCAATCTGACCGAAATCGAGATCGAACAGGGCGAACTGCGGATTCGTGTCTCGCGCGATAACCCAGCGCCCAGCTACGTTCAGGCCAGTGCCCCCGTACACCAGCAGGCCCCGCCCGCCGCCGCTCCCAACGCTCAGCCGGCCAGCGCGCATCAGCCGCAGAAGACCGAAGGCGAGAAGCGCGACGGGGAGGAAGTGCCCTCGCCGATGGTCGGAACTGCCTATCTGGCCGCCGCTCCGGGCGCAGCGCCGTTCATCGAGGTCGGGCAAAGCGTCAAGGAAGGCCAGACCCTGCTGATCATCGAGGCGATGAAGACGATGAACCAAATTCCGGCACCGCGCGCCGGCACAGTAAAGGAAATCCTGATCGCGGATTCAGAACCGGTGGAATTCGGACAGCCGCTCGTGGTTCTCGGGTAAGGCCGGAGCGGGCAAGGACATGTTCAACAAGGTTCTCATCGCCAATCGCGGGGAAATCGCGCTACGCGTTCTGCGCGCCTGCAAGGAACTCGGTATTCCCACCGTTGCCGTGCATTCGACGGCAGATGAATCGGCAATGCATGTGCGGCTCGCCGACGAAAGCGTCTGCATCGGCCCGCCGCCGTCACGCGACAGTTATCTCAACATCCATCAGATCGTAGCGGCCTGCGAAATCACCGGCGCGGACGCAGTGCATCCCGGCTACGGCTTCCTCTCGGAAAACGCGAAATTCGCGGAGATTCTCGAGGCGCACAACATCACCTTCATCGGCCCGACCGCCGAGCATATCTCGGTGATGGGCGACAAAATCGAGGCGAAACGCACCGCTGCAAAGCTGGGAATCCCGGTCGTCCCCGGTTCGGAAGGCGGCGTCAGCGATGAAGGCGAGGCAAAGAAGATCGCCGCCGACATTGGCTATCCGGTGATCATCAAGGCGACCGCCGGCGGCGGCGGACGCGGCATGAAGGTCGCACGCTCGGAAGACGATTTGCTGGTCGCCCTGCAGACGGCCCGCTCGGAAGCGGGCGCGGCATTCGGCAACGACGCGGTCTATATCGAGAAATACCTCGGCCAGCCGCGGCACATCGAGATTCAGGTCGTCGGCGACGGCGCCGGAGCGGGCGTACATCTCGGCGAGCGCGACTGCTCGCTGCAGCGCCGCCACCAGAAGGTGTGGGAGGAAGCGAATTCCCCTGCCCTAAACGAAAAGCAGCGCAACGAAATCGGCATGATCTGCGCCAATGCGATCGCCGAAATGGGCTATCGGGGCGCGGGCACGATCGAATTCCTGTACGAGAACGGCGAATTCTACTTCATCGAGATGAACACCCGCCTGCAGGTGGAGCATCCAGTCACGGAGGCAATTACCGGCATCGACCTGGTCCATGAACAACTTCGCGTCGCATCGGGCGCGGGGCTTTCCGTCACCCAGGACCAGATCACGTTCGAAGGTCACGCAATCGAATGCCGGATCAACGCCGAAGACGCGCGGACATTCGTTCCCTCGCCCGGCACGATCACCCATTACCACACGCCGGGCGGGCTTGGTGTGCGGGTCGATTCCGGCGTTTATGCCGGTTACCGTATACCGCCCTATTACGACAGCCTGATCGGCAAGCTGATCGTGCACGGCCGCAACCGGGTCGAATGCATGATGCGGCTTCGGCGGTGCCTCGATGAATTCGTGGTCGACGGTATCAAGTCCACGCTGCCGTTGTTCCAGGACCTGGTGCAGAATCCGGACATCGCCAATGGCGATTATGATATCCACTGGCTGGAAAAGTACCTGGCAAACCACGCGGCGTAGCGGCGCCGGGACATGCCTCATGAAGCGTAACGCAGACGACGCGAAACTGCGCGGCGTGACGCCGCAAATCCTGCTGCGTGCCTATGCGGCGGGGATCTTTCCGATGGCGGACGATGCGGACGATCCGGAAATCTTCTGGGTGCAGCCCGACGTGCGCGGCGTGATCCCGCTCGACGCCTTTCACGTTCCCCGAAGCCTGGCGAAAAAGGTACGCCAGGCGCCCTTCGACATTCGTTTCAACACGGCTTTTGCAGCAGTGATTGGATTCTGCGCGGAGGCGACCGAAAACCGCGAAAAGACCTGGATCAACCGGACGATCCGGGAGCTTTATCGCCAACTCAACGAGATGAAACACGCCCATTCCGTGGAAGCGTGGGAGGGCAACGAGCTGGTCGGAGGACTTTACGGCGTCACCCTCGGGCGTGCCTTTTTCGGCGAGAGCATGTTCTCACGCAGGACGGACGCGTCGAAGATATGCCTGGTGCATCTGGTCGAGCGCCTCCGGGAGCGCGGGTTCATTCTGCTCGACACGCAATTCACCACGGGACATCTGAAGCAATTCGGAGCAATCGACGTATCGCAGGAAGAATATCAGGCGATGCTGGAGGAGGCGCTGACCGGCGAAGCCCGGCTCGACTGACCGGCCTGCGCAATCGCCGCGGTCAGGATTTCGCTTCGGGCGCCGGGACCTGGGAGTCCTGCTTGCAACCCTTCAGCCATACGTCGTAGACAGCATGTTCAACCGCATTGAGCCCGGGGCTGTCGGCGAACATCCAGCCGGTGAAAATGCGCCTGATCTTCCGGTCTAGCGTAATTTCGTCGATCTCGACAAAGGTGTTGGAACCGGGAGCCTCGTTTTCAGAGCGCGAATAACAGACACGGGGCGTCACCTGCAGAGCGCCAAATTGTACGGTCTCATCGAGATAGACATCGAAGGTGATGATACGTCCGGTGATCTTGTCGATGCCAGAAAATTCGGCCACCGGATTGGTGGCACGCTCGGCAATCGCCGGTGCAGCCGAAAGTGCCGGGATCAGCGCGAGAAGTCCGATAAGTCGTGTGAGTTTGCGCATTGTCATTCCGCGGCGTTTGGACCAAAAGCACGGTGAAAATTTGGCAGACCGGCCGATCACCAACAAATTTCGGTCATTCGCCCGGTGTCCAGGCATCGTAATCCCCGGTCACCACCGGACGTGTCTGCGGATTCAGCATCGACCCGTCGGGGCGATAAGCGCCGGCCGTCCCGGTCAGGTTCGGCTTATGCGGCTTCTGCCATTCACGCGGGCTATAATCCTCCTTCGAGGGCGGCGTGTCGACACGATGATGCATCCAGCCGTGCCAGCCAGGAGGGATTTTCGAAGCTTCTGCATAACCGTTGTAAATCACCCAGCGGCGCGTGCGGCCTTCCTGATCAAGGCCACCCTGATAGTAAACATTGCCGAACTCGTCCTGACCCACCTTCTCGCCGTGGCGCCAAGTGTGAAAGCGCGTGCCAAGCGTGGTTCCGTTCCACCATGTGAAGACCTGAATCAGAAACTTCTTCATTGCCTTGAGTCCGAGCGTTTTGCTGTGCTGCTTATGGCGCTGCCCGGGTGCGAATGCAACCGCAGAACAACGGCCGACGCGCCACGGCACCCGTCCTCATCCTATGCTCATGGCAAGCGTGCGGCTTATCTCTTTCGCCGAACGGCCGGATTCCTCCATCCACCGGTTGAACGCGGACTGCACGGCGCTCATTGCCTTCTTCGAGGCCGGCGTCCTGTCGACGACGCCCTCGGCAATCAGCCGCGCCACCACGTCCCGCGAAAGGACGTAGCTATCCTTTCCCATGAAGCGCAGGAAATACTGACCGGTCGCGCCGCCAAGCCGCGTCCCGCGCCTCTTGAGAGTTTCGAGAAGGCCCGCCTGATCGGTTGCCGGCCAATCGGCGAAGAACTGCGCCGCGCTGCCGTGTTCACCGGCAAGCTCCTGCAGAAACACCGCATTGTGCTGAACAGAGCGTATCTTGCCGCCGTGGCGAACTATCCGGACATCGGCTGCCAGCCGCGCGATATCGTCTTCGTTCAGCATCGCGCAACGGCCGATGTCGAACCCCTGGAACGCCTCCTCGAAGCCGGGCCACATGTTGTCCACGACCTTCCAGTTGAAGCCGGCGTTGAAGATGCACTTAGTCATGCAGGAGAGCCAGCGATCATCGGGAATGGCCGCGAGCTGTCGCGGCAGGAGCGGCGGATCCAGTTTGGCTTCCAGCGACTGGTGTCCTCCCTGGCGTTCGGCTGCGATTTCGAATATCTCGTCAAAGCTGCGCATCGTGGATCAGGCGGCGTCCGCTCCAGCCTCCGCGATCACGACCTTGCTGGAATAAAACGCGACATACCCTCCCAGTTCACGCGCGACCTCAAGGGGACGGTCGTAGCTCCATGCGATCTCCTCACCTTCGAGTGAAAAGTACGATGCATCGCCTTTGAGCGGGCAGTGGGTACTCTTGGCCTCGACCGGCACCAGTTGTCCCGACACATCGGCCCGCGGAAAGTAGATCACCGGGTCGTAGACGTCCCTGCCCGTTTCCATGACGCGCAGCGCGTCTCCCGATTCCGCCAGCAACCTGCCGCCCCGGGTGACACGAACGGTACCGGCGATCGGCTTGATTCGCATGAAATGGGCCTCGTTGTCGGGGTTGTGAATCGTCTTGCGCTCCATGATCGTGTTCTTCAAACCTCCGAGAGCGGCGCAGGTGAAAACAGCACGCCGAACTGCGCACACCAGATCACGACCGAGCCAAATGAGTCGATGTCAGCACCATCTGGAACAATATAGGTCTGGTCGCCCTTGTTGCCCTTCAGGGGGCCCAGCGAAATCCAGGTGCTCGCCTTCACATCGTCGGAGGATTGCGGATCAGCCTCCCCGACCAGCCAGACTTCCAGATCGGGGCCATTCGTCACGGAGAATTCAGTCAGGCGAACGAGCACGGTCCCGGCATCGCTGACCATGATCCGGACGCGCCCCTCTCCCTTGTGGGCGAAATCGGCATCACGGAACCGGCCTTCGCGGATCGCGGTGAGCATGAACTCGGCTGGCAGCGCCTCGGAGACCTCGCGGTCTATCCATAGCGGCGAGAACAGGTACCAGAAGGCATTTCCCGTCACGAAACCGATGACGAATACGGGGATGGCGATCTTCAGGAAGCGCAGCATGCCGACAGTCCCGATTACGGTCCCATCGTATGGCGGTTTGAGCCTGGGCGCCAGTGGAAGACGGCGACTCCGCCTACCAGATGACCTTTTCCATTTTGACCGCGGGGATGCCGGAGCCCTTTACGCCGCAATCAGGCGTCATGCCGGTGCGCTTGAAACCGTTTTCCTCGTAGAACCTGACCGCCCGGTCGTTCGCTTCCTCGACTTCCAGCTTGATCTTCCGGACATCCGGAAAACAGGCCTCGACCTCCACGAGAAGCATCTTTCCGACGCCCTGCCCCTGTGTGGATGGGCGGACATAGAGCTGATGCAGCATCGAGGTCTCGGAGTCGACCTGGCTGACGAAAGCCATACCGGCGATCTCCGACCCGTCATCGCAGACGATGAATTCGCTGCGCGGCTTGGTCAGTCTCTGCTTCAGTGCGGGGACCGAGTGCCACGTGCCGGTCAGTTCGGCAACCTTCTCGTGGCCGTATATGTCGTCATAGGTGTTGTGCCACGTCTCTGACAGCATGGCGCTGATGGTCTCGAGATCCTCCAGCGATGCCGTCCTCAACCACATGATCCGGTTTCCCTCTAGTCTTCTATTCCGAGCTTCGCTCTGACGAGCGCCTGCACGGCCTGCGGGTTGGCCTTGCCCTGCGTCGCCTTCATCACCTGGCCGACGAACCAGCCAGCAAGCGAGGGCTTGGCCTTCGCCTGCTCGACCTTGTCTGGGTTGGCGGCAATGACCTTGTCGACTTCACCCTCGATGGCGCCGGCGTCGGTCACCTGCTTCATGCCGCGTTCGTCTACGATGTCAGCCGGATCTCCCCCATCGTGCCAGACGATTTCAAAGACATCCTTGGCGATCTTGCCCGAAATGTCACCGCTCTTGATCAGATCGATAATGCCGCCGAGCTGCGCCGGGGAAACCGGCGTCTCCTCGATGCCGAGACCGGCCTTGTTCAGCGCCCCGAGGAGATCGTTGATCACCCAATTAGCAGCGGTCTTTGCGTCGCGGCCGGCGGCCACCTGTTCGAAATAGTCGGCGATGGGCTTTTCCGAGACCAAAATGGAGGCGTCGTAGGCGGACAGGCCAAGCGAAACCAGCCGCGCCTTCTTCTCGTCCGGCAATTCCGGAAGATGCTGCGCGAGGTCCTCGACGAATGCATCGTCGAATTCCAGCGGCAACAGATCCGGGTCCGGGAAATAGCGGTAATCGTGCGCCTCCTCCTTGGAGCGCATCGACCGCGTCTCGCCCCTGCCCGGGTCGAACAGCCGGGTTTCCTGGTTGATCGAGCCGCCGTCCTCGATAATGGCGATCTGGCGGCGCGCCTCGGACTCGATCGCCTGGCCGACGAAGCGGATGGAGTTGACGTTCTTGATCTCACAGCGCGTTCCGAAGTCGCCGCCCGGCTTGCGCACGGAGACATTGACGTCGGCGCGCATGGAACCTTCGTCCATGTTGCCGTCGCACGTGCCCAGATAGCGCAAAATCTGGCGCATCTTGGTCAGATATGCCTTGGCCTCGTCGGACGAACGCAGATCGGGCTTGGAGACGATTTCCATCAGCGCCACGCCGGAACGGTTGAGATCGACATAAGACATGGTCGGATGCTGGTCGTGCATCGACTTACCGGCATCCTGCTCCAGGTGGAGCCGCTCGATGCCGATCTCCACATCCTCGAACTCGCCGTTTCGGTCGGGTCCGACCGAGATCACGACCTCGCCCTCGCCGACAATCGGCTGCTTGAACTGGGAAATCTGATAGCCCTGAGGAAGATCGGGATAGAAGTAGTTCTTCCGGTCGAACACGCTCTTCTTGTTGATCCTGGCCTTCAGGCCCAAGCCAGTTCGCACCGCCTGCTTGACGCATTCCTCGTTGATGACCGGGAGCATGCCCGGCATAGCAGCATCCACCAGCGAGACATTGGCGTTAGGCTCGGCGCCGAATTCGGTCGATGCACCCGAGAACAGCTTGGATTCGGAGATCACCTGGGCGTGGACTTCCATGCCAATAACGATCTCCCAATCACCCGTAGCGCCAGGAATTAAGCGTTTGGGGTCCGGGGTACGCGTATCGATAATGCTCATCGGTGCTGTGGATAAAGAACTCTTTGAACTCTTGGCTATGCGAAATCGCGGGGCAGGACAAGCCCCTCCTCACAGAGGTCCGGGGACCGGGACGCATAAGCAATCCCTCCATTCCGATTCCACGGACAGGCCGCCTTCGCCGACTTGGATTTGTATCCGCGAAGGTTTCCGACGCTCTCGATGAAACCGGTAACCAGAACCAATACGGTCACCGCGAGGACGCCGACGACAATCCAGAGAACGTTGCGACTCATGATGGTGGGCCTCGCGCCGACGCTGCTGCAGCGCGGTCGACAACCGATCCAGCTCTCGGTACGGACACACTGCGGCTTTCGGAGTTTTCCTCACATTTGACGAGGATCAAGGCGGAGGCACCAGAGGCGGATGAGACTGTGCGGACTGGACAAGGGGAAAATCGATGTTTTCCATCCGCAATCTCTTCGACCACTCCGGGAATCAGCTGCTATTTCAGGCCATGTTGGACAAGCTGGGTCTGCGACAGGCCATCCTGACGCGGCACAACAGCGGCACCGTGATGAGGCGTGCCGAGGAACGCTGCGCCGAATGCGGACGCGAGGAAAGCTGCCGAATATGGCTCGACGAAATGGACGAGCCAATCGAGGCGCCGCGCTTCTGCAGGAACCACGACCTGTTCGAGCGGCTGAAGCACGACATCGAGGCGGAGGAGTTGCTTCAAACGGCCCGCTGAACGCGATGCGCGCCGCCTACTCCACCATGACTTCCGTACGTTCGGCTGCCATAACGCTGGCAGGCATCTCCTTCTTTTCACCCTTCGAATCGCCCATGGTGGCGACGACCGCGTAATCGCCGGGGTGGAGCGTTGTCTGGAACGTCTCGCCGTAAGTTCCACCGAAATCCGTGCGCTTGCCCTGAAGGTCGGGTTTCGCGGCGAATACGTCGATACGGTAGGCCCCAGGCACCGAAATTGCGAGGACGCCGGCATTGAGGTCAACGACCACATCCGTCGCTCCGCCGCGCGCCACCGTGACCGGAGCCTCGGAGACCGCCTTGTCGAGACGCGCCCGGACCACGTAGTCCCCAGGAGGAAGCTTGAACTCGTTCCCGGGGCCGTAGCCGCCGCCAAAATCCTTGCGGGTGCCGTCCAGCGCCTTCCTGGCCGAGAACACGTCGACGCGCAGTCCGCTCGTTTCCACCGCGGGACCGCCGGCCGCATAGACGGCATTGGCTCTTACAATGCCGATACCGAGCACGAGATCACGCTCGACAATTTCGCCCGGCGCAAGCGTCAGGCTCTCTGCCAAGTCACCCTTGCCAAGCCGGGCCTCGATGACCACGTCACCAGCCGGAACGACGAGCGTTCCGGATCCGTATCCGCCGCTTTTCGCCCCGAAGGCCAGGATATCGAAGCGACCTGCCGTGTCGGGTTCCGCTCCGTCGTCCGGCAGGACCGCGACCGAAATCACCCCCGCACCAAGCACGAGATCCCGCTCGATCTTCTCGTCCCCGGTCACCTCGATCACCGTTTCGGCGCCGGCCATGTCCTTCTTGTAGCGAAGCAGGTAGCGGCCAGGCTCGAGCGTCGCGGTGAAAGTGGTGTCGTATCCGCCGACGACCGATTTCGCGGCCGGCGTATCGTCCTCCATCGGGAAGTAGTCGTACCGGCCGTTCAGATCGTAGTCCGCTGCGCCTTCGGCAAGCCGCGCGGTGATCGTCACGTTGTCTTCAAGGGCGGCGGGCTCGGGTTCCGGCTCCGGTACGGGAGGTGCCGCGGCGACAGTCTTCGTCAATGCGTCGGTCAGTTCGGCCGCGTCATCCGCCTCGAGGAACACGCCGCCGGTGTTTTCGGCGATGCAGGAAACCTGGACGCCTTCGCCCTCCTGCAGACCGAAACCCACAACATGGGCGGTGAAGTCGACGCCTGCCCGCTCAAGCTCCGAGGCGACCGCGCATGGATCGGCCTCGCAGGTTTCAATGCCGTCGGTGACGAGGATCACCGTCGCCTTATCCTCGGTGTAGCGCAGTGATTCGGCGGCCTGCCGAACCGCGTCGGTCAGTGGCGTCTTGCCTTTCGGGTTGAGCTTGTGAACGGAGGCGGCGATAGCGGTGGAAGTTCCGGCGGCCGGTGCGACAATCTGCTCGATATCGGAGCACTGTCCCTTCCGGCGATGCCCGTAGGCGATCAGACCCAATTCAAGATCTGCGGGAATGGTGGACAGCACGTCGCCGAGCGTTTCGCGGGCGATCTCGATCTTGGTTTTGCCTTCAATCTGGCCCCACATCGACCCCGACGCGTCCAAGACGATGATCGCCCTCTCGCCGGCCAGTGCCGATCCGGCACATAGGAAAGAAGATGCGGCGAAAGCTGCAAGCGTATTGCGAAACATGGCGGCTCCCTCGATTGAAGAGTTCGGCCCGATTGGCGCGATAGTACAGGCGCTACATGACAAGGCAAAAACGTTCTGTGCGCAGTTTCACACGCCGGACAACGGAAAGCGAGCCGCCGGTCGAGTCATTCCGATCCAGGACATTTCAATCTGGCGGTGAGAGCGGCACGCAGGTGCGCCCATTCCTCCTCAAGGTCGTCGCTGTGACGCGGCTTGCCGGCGCGACGATACCAGTAAGCCGCGTTTCCCTCGTCACCTTCGATGCGATGGCATAGTGCGTGAATCCGGTCGAATTCGGGCTTGCCCTCATTGGCCTGCGCGATCTCGTGCGCCCGCTTCCATTCCGGACCGGTCTTGAAGTCGCCGGATTTGAGAAGATCGAGCGCCGCCAGAGCGGCATTGCGGTCGCCTTTCATCTCTTACTCCCGGATCTTCGGCAGGGCCAAGGTTGCAGCTCGGCCCTGGCTCCGGCAAGCCGCAGCGGATGAAATCCGTGAAAATGTGGCTAAAAATACTGAATGACGAGGAAATTGTTTCTTCACGGATGTCGGAGAAAATTGCCAAAAGGACCAATGACGTGGGCTTCAAGGTGATTCTGATCGCGGCCATGTTTGTCGCCGGGACGCTCGGCGGCGCCTGGTCGTATTTCAGCGCGACCGGAGAACTGCCGTCGGCCTACGGGCTATACGCGTCCGCTGATTCCACGGTGCGCAAGACGATACGCCGCTTCGACTCCAGGTACTACACTCGCGGCGCGACCTACGACGCCTGCATTGCCGGCTATGGCCAGGCTGCCTCCGGTCTTACCAACGCCGAACGGGTCTGGCGCTGCGAATGCGTCGACAAGCGCATCGGCTCCGTCGGACGCAGCAGCCAGGATGCGGTGATGAGTGTGGTCAAGGCACGGCCGAAAGCTCAGGCCTCGCTGACCGTGACGGCCTCGCGCCTCCTCGACAAATGTCTCATCGAACCGGTCGATCGGCCGGGCATATCGATGGAAATCCGCGGGACGAGTTAGCGGTCCGGCGTTCGGTTCCTACCACCATTTCTCGACAGGGAAATGCCCTGCCGCCTGTTCCAGTACATGTGCGGTGCGGAACAGCGTCTCCTCGTCGAACGGCTTGCCGATAAGCTGAAGGCCGAGCGGCAGGCCCTGCGCGTCGAGTCCGGCGGGAACGGCAATGCCCGGCAGACCGGCCATGTTGACCGTCACCGTGAAGATATCGTTCAGGTACATCTTGACCGGGTCTGCGGCCATGTCCTGATCGGCGATGCCGAACGCAGCCGAAGGGGTGGCTGGCGTGAGGATCGCGTCCACGCCATCGGCGAACACCGTCTCGAAATCGCGTTTGATCAATGTGCGGACCTTCTGGGCGCGCAGGTAATAGGCGTCGTAGTAGCCGGCGGAGAGCACGTAGGTTCCGATCAATATGCGGCGCTTGACCTCGTGGCCGAACCCCGCTGCGCGCGTCTTCTCGTACATCTCGGTAATGTCCTTGCCCGGCACGCGCAGGCCGTAGCGAACGCCGTCGTAGCGGGCGAGGTTGGAAGAAGCTTCAGCCGGGGCGACGATATAGTAGGCCGGAAGCGCGTATTTGGTGTGCGGCAGGGTGATGTCGACGATCTCGGCGCCGGCGTCCCGCAGCCAGGCCATGCCCTTCTGCCACAGCGTCTCGATCTCTTCCGGCATGCCGTCCATGCGGTACTCCGCCGGAATGCCGATTTTCATGCCACGCACCGACTGGCCGAGCGCCGACTCGTAATCCGGCACCGGACGATCGACAGATGTCGTGTCCTTCGGATCCACGGACGCCATGGACTTCAGCATGATCGCGGCGTCGCGCACGTCGCGGGTGATCGGACCGGCCTGATCAAGGGATGAGGCGAAGGCGACGACGCCCCACCGCGAGCACCGGCCGTATGTCGGCTTGATGCCGACCGTGCCGGTGAAGGCGGCGGGCTGGCGGATCGAGCCGCCGGTGTCGGTCGCGGTCGCTCCGGCGCAAAGGAAGGCGGACACCGCCGCAGCCGAGCCGCCCGAGGAGCCGCCCGGGACGAGGTCCTTGTTCGATTCTCTGGCCCGCCACGGGTTTTTCACCGGGCCGTAATACGATGTCTCGTTGGACGACCCCATCGCGAACTCGTCCATGTTGAGCTTGCCAAGCATCACAGCTCCGTCGGCCCACAAATTCGCGGTAACGGTGGATTCATAACGCGGCTCGAACCCGTCCAGAACGTGCGAGCAGGCCTGGGTGTGCACGCCCTCAGTGCCGAACAGATCCTTGATGCCGAGCGGAATGCCCTCCAGCGCGCCGCCGGCGCCATTGGCGAGCCGTTCGTCCGACGCCTTGGCCATCTCGCGCGCCTTGTCCGCCGTCACTTTCACATAGGCGTTCAGCGTGTCGTTGGCGGCATCAATCGCGGAAAGATAGGCGTCGGTCAGCTCGGTCGAGGTGATCTCCCGGCCGCGCAGCTTTTCGCGGGCTTCGGCGATGGTCAGCGATGTCAGATCGGTCATTTCGAAAGGTTCTTTTCGTAGAAGACGTTGTAGGCGGAGTCCGGGTAGTCGGCGAAAGGGCCGCATCGGGTAAAGCCGTTTCGCTCATAAATGCGCCAGGCTGGCTCGAAGCCGGCAGTCGATCCGGTCTCCAGGCGAAGCAGGCGCAGGCATTTGCGACGCGCCTCCTTCTCGATCGCATCCAAGACGCGCTTGCCGACACCGCTCCCGCGGACCGCGTCGGCGGCATACATGCGCTTGACCTCGCCGAACGCATCGCCATGCACTTTCAGCGCGCCCATACCGATGGCCCGTCCCTCCCGGTTGCGGGCGACGAACACGGTCGTGTCGTCCGCCATCATCTGCTCGGCGGTCAGTTGAAACTGGAACTCACGCGGCGACAACGGGATGAGGTACTCGTTCAGCCGCTGGACCATTGCGCGCACATCGTCCTGCAGAGGCGTTTCGCTTGCGACGGAAACTTCCATCCGGCGATCACTCCACCACTTTCGGGACGAGGAAGAAATTGTCTTCCGAAGCGGGCGCGTTTGCGGTGATATCATCCGCCTTGTCGCCATCGGTGACGGCGTCCTTGCGTTTGCGCATCTCCATAGGAATGACCGATGTCATCGGTTCGACACCCGAAATATCGACCTCATTCAATTGCTCCACGAAACCGAGGATAGTGTTCAATTCGCCCTCGAGGCTGGAGGCTTCATCATCGGTGACGGCGATACGGGCAAGCTTGGCGACACGCTTGACGGTTGCAAGGTCGACGGACATGGATGTCTCCGGAAAGTCTTTGTTCCCGCCCGCTATAGACGCGCCGATTGCGCGGCGCAACACGGCCGGGGTCCGCGGTCAACCCACTCCCTGGCGCCGCAACTCATGGCGCACCGCGCTCCCGAGGATGACCATCACCAGAACCATCTCACCAATCGCAAGGGCCCCTCAGCGGCGCTTCATGAATGACCGTGCTTCACACATCAACGGCCTCGCCGATGGGAGGCACAAGAATCCGGTTGGCGTCCTCTTCCATCGCGGCAAGAAAGGTGTCGGCGGTGGCGTCGATTATGGGAAACGAGCCGTAGTGGCAGGGGACGATCTTCGAAAAGTCGAAATAGCGCCGGCATGCGACCGCCGCCATGGCGCCGCCCATCGTGAACCGGTCACCGACCGGGACCAGACCGATCTCGGGACGGTGGAACTCCGCGATCAGGGCCATGTCCGAGAATATGTCCGTATCGCCCATGTGATAAAGCGTCGGCGCATCCCGGAAATGCAAAACGAGACCGGCAGGGTTGCCCAGATAGGTATTGGCGCCGCCACCGATCTGCGCTGACGACGAATGATGCGCCTGCACGAAGGTTGTCGTGAAGCTGCCGCACTCGACCGTGCCGCCGTGGTTTCCCGGATTGAGCTTGTCCTCTGAGACTCCTTTTGCTGCGAGGTACATGCAAATCTCGAAGTTCGCGACCAGCATCGCCCCGGACGCTTTGAGAATTTCGACGGCGTCGCCGATGTGATCGTCATGGCCGTGAGTAAGCAGGACATGGGTGACACCTTCTGCGGGCTCTTCCCACCCCGCGTCCCACGACGGATTGCCGGTGAGGAACGGGTCGATCAGGATTCTGGTGCCGCCGTGCTCCACGCGGAATGCCGAATGTCCGTACCAGGTGAGTTTCATGATCGCGCCTCCTCGCAAACGGCGTTCGTCCGTATTATGAGCCGACCACAGGCATAGCGGGGACTGAAGGCGCGGGCCATGGCAAACATCGCAATCGAGGAAATCGCGGCAGTGCTTGCGGAAGGACAGGTCGTTGCCGGACTCGATCTAGGCACGAAAACAATCGGGGTTGCCGTCAGCGATCAGCGTCTCTCGCTGGCCTCGCCACGGCCGGTGATCAGACGAACGAAGTTTACCGCCGATGCTGAAGCGCTGCTCGGACTGTTAAAAAAGGAAAACGCCGGTGCGATCGTGCTCGGCCTGCCGCTCAATATGGACGGGACAGAGGGACCACGAGCGCAGGCCACGCGCGCCTTTGCACGCAACCTCGCCCAAAAAACCGCAATCCCGATCACGTTCTGGGACGAGCGACTGTCGACGGTTGCCGCGGAACGGTCACTTCTCGAGCGGGACGTCTCTCGCGCCAAACGCGCCGACCGTATCGATTCGGCGGCGGCTGCGTTCATCCTGCAGGGGGTTCTCGACCGGATCTACTCTGCCGGAATGTGAGCGGCGACTTCCTGCGTCATCGGCGCATCGTCCCTATCCCGCTGCCTTCTCGCCTCCCACCAGGCGCGGATCTGACGCCGCTTGCGAAAGGCTACAATAGCGAAGATGAGCGCCGAATCGAAAATGCAGGCCTTCAGGAACATGATCGGAATTGCGGCCGGATCGACGCCTAGCAACGAACCGTAGATGTTGAATACCAGATCATGAAGGTCGCGGCTCAGGAACATCAGACCGAAATTCACATCGTTGTAAGACAGGCCGAACCAGCTCCAGAAAACCGAGAGCGGAAGAAACCATAGCCAGAACAAGTATCGCATCACGCGTTTCCCGGTTTGCTCTCCGCCAGCGCAAATTTGCGCGGGGCACTTCCCTTATGTGTTCTCTCTGCCAGCCTGGCACTGCTCAACGCCATGTGGGCGGCGAGGCGCCTGGCCATCCGTTCCTCGGCATGCTTCGCATTGCGCGCGACGGGCCGCCCTTCCCAGGCGAATTCGACGCCGCCGGCCGCAAGCATCGAGACTAGTGTCACCATGTAAATAACGAAAAGCGCGGGAAGCGCCGAGGTTCCACCGATCGCCATTGCAATCAGCATCCAAAGGCCGGTGACGCCGAGCGTCCACGAGAAAGCTGCGGCCTCGGCCGTCATCCGCTCGGGATAATCATCGTCCCCGCCGGTCAGCGAGAACATCAATGCCCACAGCATCAGCGCCAACGTGACCGCGACCATCACAGTGATGACACCCTGCGCCATTCCGGACGAAAGACCCAGAAACGCCGGTTCGGTCAACAGGCGCTGCATTTCCCTCAAGAGCCCTGCCGACGCACCGGTCTGTGGCAAGCCGCCAACCGTGACGGCCAGCGCAAAAGCCATCCAGCTGAAGAAAATACTGCCTGAAAGAAGTTGTCTCATACCAATTCCGTTCGTTTCCCGGACTATCGGCCTCCCGTCTTCGAGTCGCAACGTTTACCCACGATTAACCTTAACACCTGTGGACGAACCAGCCACTGTTGTTGCATGGGTGAACGTCCCGCCCACATGTCCGAGCGCTCATGCTTTCCGTCCTTGCCGCCATTCTCCCGATATTTCTGTTGATCGTGTTCGGACAGCTCCTGCGCAAATTGCCGCTGTTCCCGGCCGAATTCTGGCGCGGCATGGACATGATGGGGTTCTACGTCCTTTATCCAACGCTTCTTTTCGTCACGATCGTCCGGGCGGACTTCGCTCGGCTCACCTTCGACATCATCATCATCGCCCTCGCCGTCGGCGGTGTCCTCATCGCTGCGTTTACGCTCGCGATCTGGCCGGTGCTGCGCGATCGGTTCAAGGTCGACCGGCCCGCCTTCTCATCAGTTTTCCAAACGACGGTGCGCTGGAACGGCTTCATCGCTTTCGCCGTCGCCGAGAAGCTGTTCCCGCCAGAGGGCGCGGCAATGGTGGCGCTCGTGATGGCGGTGGTCATCATCCCGATCAACATCGAAGCGGTCGCGGTGGTTGCCTGGTTCACCGACCGCTCGCCCGACTTCGCCGGCGTACTGCGCCGCATCGCCGTCAATCCGCTGATCCTGGCCTCGGCGGCGGCGCTCATCGTGCGTGTTCTGCCGTTCGCCTTGCCGGTTCCGGTGATGGAAATGCTCGACCTTCTCGGGCGGGCGGCGCTTGGAATGGGGTTAGTGGCGATCGGTGCCGGGCTCAGACCGCAGGACGCCCTTCGCCCCGGATTTCCCGTGATACTGGCCGCCGCTAACAAACTGATGGTGTTTCCGTCTCTCGTGATATCGGCCGCGGTGGTGCTCGGCCTCGGCGGACAGCAACTCGCCTACCTGGCCCTATGTGCGTCGGTGCCGACGGCCATGAACGGATATGTGCTGGCGCGACAGATGGGCGGTGACGCCGAACTCTACGCCGCGATCGCGACGGTGCAGACGGCCGTCTCGTTCATCTCGATCCCCATGGTGCTGGCCGTGGTCGCTCAATTATCCCCGGGGTAGAGCGCATCGAGCAACTGGCTTGCGTCAAAACGGGCATCGAGCATGCCATAGCTCATGCGCCAGGCACCGCCGAGCCTCGTCTCGGAAAACGCATCGGCAAGCCTCCCCGCGCCAATGTGATACAACTCGGCGGCGGCTGCTGCCAGGGCGAGTTGCTCAATCACGATGCGGGCGGCGCCCTCGTCCTTGCGCAGCAGATCGAAGGCCGCGTTCAAGACGTCGCGAGTGCCCGCAGCGCGCCGGCCGAGTTGGTCGGTAACATGTTCAATGACGCGCTCGTAAGTTTCCGGCGAGCGGCGGAAGACACGCAACAGGTCGAGAGCCATGACATTGCCGGAACCTTCCCAAATCGAATTGACCGGCGCCTCGCGATAATGGCGTGCCAACACAAAATCCTCTGTGTAGCCATTGCCCCCGAGGCACTCCATCGCCTCGCCGATCATCGCAGGGGCAGCCTTGCAGACCCAGTATTTCACGACCGGCGTCATCGCCCGGGCGTAGGCGGCTTCGAAATCGTCGGTGCGCGCGCGGTCGAACGCCTGGGCAAGCCGCATTGAAAGCGCTGTAGCCGCTGCTGTGTCGACCGCCATGTCGGCCAGCACGCGTGTCATCAGCGGTTTATCGATCAGTTTTTCGCCGAACGCGCTACGATGGCGGACATGGTGCACTGCTTCTGAAAGCGACCCCCGCATCAGGCCTGCCGAAGCAACGGCGCAGTCGAGACGCGTCAACGTCACCATCTCCAGAATGGTGCGGACACCCTCGCCTTCCTCGCCAACCGCCTGCGCGACAGATCCATGAAATTCCGCCTCGGATGACGCGTTGGAGCGGTTGCCCAGCTTGTCCTTCAAGCGCAGGAACTGAATGCCGTTAGATGCGCCATCCGGCAGAACGCGCGGTAGCAGGAAGCAAGTCAGTCCGGTCTTCGCCTGCGCAAGTACCAGAAACGCGTCGCTCATCGGCGCCGACATGAACCATTTGTGTCCTGTCAGCCTGTAGATGCCCTTGCCTTCGGCTTCCGCCCGCGTGGTGTTAGCGTTGACATCCGTTCCGCCCTGCTTCTCCGTCATGCCCATGCCGACGGTCAGTCCCGCCTTCTCCACCGGCGGCTTGTGGGACGAATCGTATTTCCGTGAGGCGATGCGCGGGACCCATTCGCGGGCGAGCTGCGAAGAGGTGGTCAGGGCTGCGACCGAAGCGTTGGTCATTGTCATGGGGCAGAGGTGACCGGTCTCGAGCCCGGCCACCATATAGAAGGTCACAGCTCGCCGGACATGGCCCGGGCTTTCGTCGCGGCTGCGCGATTCCCACACCGAGCCCGACAATCCCCATCCTGTCGAACGGCGCATCAGCGCATGGTATGCGGGGTGAAAATCGACCCTGTCAATGCGTCTCCCCTGCCGGTCGTGGGTCTTGAGCTTCGGCGGTTCGGTGTTGGCGAGACGCGCGAGATCGACTGCTTCTGGCGCGCGCACATAAGCTCCGATCTGCTGCCACTCTGTCAGGGCGACGTTCGAGCCGCCGGACGCGTATTGCATCAGCAGCGGGTCTTCCTCAAACGCATTTCCGCCAAGCGGCGGGCTTTGGTTCTCGACGGAATGAGTGGCAGTCAATGGGGCTGGCTTTCTTTTGATTCTGTGAATGGCGTTGCAGCCATTATCGGGGATGGCCGACGCGCGGTCCACGGTCAATCCACGCAATCAAGCGACGATAACTGTCAAGGTCGGTCGATCGGGCTTGCCCGTTTCATTGCGAGCGCTTACAGCGTGGCCTCGACATGAACGCCGCGACCGACTTCCCAATCTTCCCACACTCCCATCTTCTGGGAATTGCGGGGCTTTCCTATCCGGATGTCGAGACGCTTCTCAACCGTGCGAACGCCAATGTGGACGTGTCGCGACAGCGCGACAAGAAAAAGTCGGTCCTGCGGGGTCTGACCCACATCAACCTGTTCTTCGAGGCGTCCACCCGCACGCAGGCGTCGTTCGAACTGGCAGGCAAGCGGCTGGGCGCAGATGTGATGAACATGGCAGTCGCCTCATCCTCGGTGAAAAAGGGCGAAACGCTTATCGACACGGCGATGACCCTGAACGCCATGCGGCCGGATATCCTCGTGATTCGGCATTCGGCGGCCGGCGCGGCAGCCCTGCTATCGCAAAAGGTCGGCTGCGCGGTGATCAACGCCGGCGACGGCGCGCACGAACACCCAACCCAGGCACTGCTCGACGCGCTTACCATTCGCCGGGCCAAAGGCCGGCTCGACGGGTTGACCGTCGCGATTTGCGGCGATGTCCTGCACTCGCGCGTCGCCCGCTCCAACATCATTCTGCTGAACACGATGGGCGCGCGGGTGCGCGTGGTCGGGCCGTCCACGCTAATGCCGACCGCGATCAGACAGATGGGAACCG
Source organism: Oricola cellulosilytica (assembly GCF_019966575.1). Taxonomy (GTDB): domain Bacteria; phylum Pseudomonadota; class Alphaproteobacteria; order Rhizobiales; family Rhizobiaceae; genus Oricola; species Oricola cellulosilytica. The sequence continues at coordinate 36,846 of NZ_JAINFK010000002.1, forward strand.
AGGTCTTCACGTCGATGCGCGAGGGGCTCGACGGCGCCGATGTCGTGATGATGCTACGCCTTCAGCGCGAGCGAATGGGTCAAGCGCTCGTGCCCTCGGTGCGCGAATATTTCCGCCATTACGGGCTGGACGCCGCCAAACTGGCCCATGCCAAGCCGGATGCGCTGGTGATGCATCCCGGCCCGATGAACCGCGGTGTCGAAATCGCATCCGGGATCGCGGACGGACCGCAGAGCGTGATCGAGGAACAGGTGGAGATGGGCGTTGCCGTGCGAATGGCGGTGATCGAGGCGCTGCTCGATCCGCGCAAGAACGACGGAGCGACCGGCTGATGCTGCCCGATCACACCGGCACCTCGGTTTACCGGAACGCGCGGATCGTGGACCCGTCGCGCGGCATCGACGAGACCGGAACTCTCATCGTCACCGACGGGAAGATCGTCGCGGCGGGGGCAAACACGCTCAACCAGGGATCGCCCGAGGGCGCCGAAACTCACGACTGTACCGGCCAAACGATTGTTCCGGGCCTCGTCGACATGCGCGTCTTCATCGGCGAGCCGGGCGGCGAGCATCGCGAAACGATCGCATCGGCAAGCAAGGCCGCAGCTGCGGGCGGGGTCACGTCGCTAGTCATGATGCCGGACACGGATCCGGTGATCGACGATGTCGCGCTGGTTGAGTTCGTACTGCGAACCGCCCGCGAGACCGCACGCACGCGCATCTATCCGGCCGCGGCCATCACACGGGGCCTGGACGGGCGCGAGATGACCGAAATCGGCAATCTTCTCGGCGCCGGTGCGGTCTGCTTCACCGATGGCCGCGAGACGATTGCCAGCGCAGCGGTCATCCGCAATGCGATGCGCTACGCGCGTGACTTCGGCGCTCTGATTGCCTGCGAGACGCAGGATGCCGATCTGTCGGCCGGGGGAATCATGAACGAAGGGCTGTTTGCCAGCTGGCTCGGGTTTTCCGGGATTCCGCGCGAGGCGGAAGTGCTGCCGCTCGAGCGCGACCTGCGCCTCGCGGCGCTGACAGGCGCGCATTATCATGCGGCGAAAATCTCGACGGAAATGTCGGCGGACGCCATCCGTATAGCGAAGGAAAGAGGCATCGACGTCTCGGCGGGTGTCTCGATCAACCATCTGTCGCTCAACGAGAACGACATCGGCGAGTACCGCACCTTCTTCAAGCTTTCACCGCCTTTGCGCCACGAAGACGACCGGCAGGCGATGATCGCGGCGCTTGCGGACGGGACGATTGACGTGATCGTCTCCTCGCACGATCCGCAGGATGTTGACACGAAACGCCTGCCCTTCTCCGAATCGGCGGACGGCGCGGTCGGGCTCGAGACAATGCTCGCAGCGGGACTTCGTCTCGTCCACTCCGGGGATGTGTCGCTTTCGCGGCTGATCGAGGCAATGACCGCCGGACCGGCAAGGCTGCTCAGCATCGACGCAGGAACACTTGCTCCCGATGCGCCTGCCGATTTCGCGGTGCTCGATCTCGACGCGCCGTGGGTGCTCGATGCCGAAGCCTTGCATTCCAAATCGAAGAACACCGCATTCGAGGGTGCGCGGTTCACGGGCCGGGTACTGCAAACAGTGGTTGCCGGACAGCAGGTTTACAGCGCATAAGGTGCATTGAACGACACGATCGCACTGCGGACGCCATGGATTTTGCCGAAATACCGCCCTTCGCGCTCTTTCTTGCGCTGGTCACGGGCTATCTTTCGGGTTCGGTGCCTTTTGGCCTGCTGCTGACGCGAATGGCCGGTCTCGGCGACGTCCGTTCGATCGGGTCGGGCAATATCGGCGCGACCAACGTCCTCAGAACAGGCCGCAAGGGCCTTGCGGCCCTGACACTCCTCCTCGATGCGCTCAAGGGAACCGTGCCGGTGCTGATGGCGAAGCAATTTCTCGGCATGGAAGCAGCGATGCTCGCCGGTCTCGGCGCGTTTCTGGGTCACCTCTACCCGGTCTGGCTACGGTTCAGGGGCGGCAAGGGTGTCGCCACCTTTGCCGGAATCTCGCTCGGCTTCTCCTGGCACGTTCTGCTGCCCTTCGCCGTGGTCTGGCTCGCCACCGCTGCGGTGACCCGGTATTCATCGCTGGCAGCCCTGATCGCCAGCGCGGTGACGACGGTCAGCCTGTTCTATGTCGGGGAAGCGGCCCTTGGCTGGCTGTACGTGCTGCTGACTGCCATCGTGTTCTGGAAGCACCGGCAGAACATCCAGCGCCTGATGTCCGGAGCCGAAGGCAAGATCGGACAGAAGGGCTGACCCTTGGAGGCGGACGGCGGTAAGGAAGACCAACCCGTTCGTTTCGTTCTCTCGGACCGTCAACGGCTTGCCTGGCTTCGGCTTTACCGGTCGGAGAATGTCGGACCCGCGACCTTCCGCGACCTGATCAGCCATTGCGGCTCCGCCGAGCTGGCGCTGGAAAAGCTGCCGGAACTGGGATCGCGCGGCGGCAGGCTGGGTAGCGTAAAGATCGCCACCGAGGAGGATGCAGAACAGGAACTGCAAGCCGTAGAACGGTACGGAGCACGGATAGTCGGCTTTGGCGAACCCGACTATCCCGGGCTGTTGCGCCAGAGTGAACCGGCGCCTCCGCTGGTCACAATAAAAGGTGACGCCGGGGTCTTTGCCCTCCCCTGCACTGGTATCGTCGGCGCTCGCAATGCATCCATGACCGGCATCAAGCTTGCCCGGGAACTGGCCGCCGGTCTCGGCGAGGCGGGCTACGGGATTGCCTCGGGTCTGGCGCGGGGGATAGACCGCGCCGCCCACGAGGCTGCATTGAAGACCGGCACGATCGCCGTGTTGGCGGGCGGCATCGACAAGGGCTATCCGCCCGAGAACCTTCCCTTGCTCGAAGAGATCGAAACCGGCGGCGGCGCAGCGATCACTGAAATGCCTTTCGGCTGGGAGCCGCGCGCCCGCGATTTTCCGCGACGCAACCGGATCATCGCCGCACTTTCGCTCGGCCTGGTCGTTGTCGAGGCAGCGACACGTTCGGGATCACTGATCTCGGCGCGGTTTGCAAACGAGATGGGAAGGCTGGTATTCGCCGTGCCCGGCTCGCCGCTCGATCCGCGCGCCGAGGGCGCCAATTCGCTCCTGAAGAACGGCGCGATCGTCACGACTTCAGCGCGCGACGTCATCGAAGCCCTCGAGCCGCTCGCCGGCATTGCGCCCGCCCGGCCCATCGGATCTCAGACGACGCTATTCGAACCTGGCGAACTGTTGTCGCTGCCCCCCAACGACGACCAGCGTGCACGAATTCTTTCGCTGCTCGGCCCAGCGCCCGTCAATATCGACGACATCATAAGCCACACGGGCCTGGATCCCGCGCAGGTTTTTTTGACAATTCTCGAACTCGACATCGCGCAACGCATCGAGCGGCACTCAGGCAACCGCGTTTCGCTCGTCGCGGCTGTCTAGCTCCGTAAGCCGGTCGAGGAGTTCCAGCGCGTCCATCTGCGCCATGCCCAGATAATAGGAAATTGACGGGAGCTGTCCTTCCTCCGCCATCCCTCTCAGTTCCGCGAGCATGCCGGCTATGTATTCAAGCCGGTCGAGGTCGGGTTGCTGCAGTTCGGCCATCCACTTCTTCTCCTATCCGACGCCGCACCGTCGAAACAGTTCCGATCGGGACGACAGATCCGACAAACGAAAGATCCTGCCAGCTGCGGGAAGAAAGTAATCATACCCACTTTTGATTGCAACTTTCTGTATTGCAATCTTTACGTGTGATGCGGACGATACGCGCGCATTTGCAAGGTCTGCCTCTTGACCAATCCGTGCCATACCGCCATGTGCGGAGCCTGTGGCGGCTGTCGGCCGCCGATCTTGACCTCTTTTCTAGCAGCAAGTCATGGATGTCGTTGTCGTAGAATCGCCCGCAAAGGCGAAAACCATCAACAAGTATCTCGGGTCCGGCTTCAAGGTTCTGGCCTCCTTCGGTCACGTGCGAGACCTGCCGGCCAAGGACGGTTCGGTTCGGCCGGACGAGGATTTCGCCATGTCTTGGTCAGTCGACACTGCATCCAGCAAGCGTCTGAACGAGATCGCGACAGCGATGAAATCGGCAGACTCGCTGATCCTGGCGACCGACCCGGATCGCGAAGGCGAAGCGATTTCCTGGCATGTGCTGGAAGTGCTCAACAAGAGGAAGGCGCTGAAGGACAAGCCGGTCAAGCGGGTCGTCTTCAACGCCATCACGAAAAAGGCCGTTACCGAAGCGATGGCGCAGCCGCGCGACATCGACACTCCTTTGGTGGACGCCTATCTGGCGCGCCGCGCACTCGACTACCTTGTCGGGTTCACGCTGTCTCCGGTGCTTTGGCGCAAACTTCCCGGTGCGCGGTCTGCAGGCCGCGTGCAATCGGTGGCCCTGCGACTCGTTTGCGACCGCGAAGGCGAGATCGAGCGGTTCACGCCCGAAGAATACTGGCAGATCGCGGCGCATCTGAAGACACGGTCCGGCGAGCCCTTCGTCGCCCGGCTGAACGGTTTCGATGGCAAGCGGATCACTAAAATGGATGTCCGCGACGGCGAGCAGGCTGGCCGCATCAAGTCGATGCTGGAATCGGCATCGTTTCAGGTCGATTCTGTCGAGGCGAAACCGCAGAAACGCAACCCCGCTCCGCCCTTCACCACGTCCACGTTGCAGCAGGCCGCGTCGGCGAAGCTCGGCTTTGCGCCTGCCCGTACCATGCAGGTCGCGCAGCGACTCTATGAGGGCATCGATGTCGGCGGCGAGACCGTCGGCCTGATCACCTACATGCGGACCGACGGCGTTCAGATGGCGACCGAGGCTATCAACGCTGCCCGGGACGCGATCGACAAGGAATTCGGCGCCGATTACGTGCCGGAAAAGCCGCGCTTCTATTCGACCAAGGCGAAGAACGCTCAGGAAGCGCACGAAGCCATTCGCCCAACCGATTTTACCCGTTCACCGTCGAAGGTGCGCGGCGCGCTCGATAGCGACCAGGTGAAGCTCTACGAGCTGATCTGGAAACGGGGCATCGCCAGCCAGATGGCGTCCGCCCAGATCGAGCGGACGACGGTGGAGATCGCCGCAACGGACGGTTCGGCGAGCGCTACGCTGCGGGCCACGGGCTCGGTAATCAAATTCGACGGCTTCATCGCGGCCTACACCGAACACCGCGACGACATGAAGACGGACAGCGATGACGATGACGACGCCAACCGACTGCCGGCGATGCAGAACGGCGAGGAACCGACGCGGGAGAAGATCGAGGCGACCCAGCACTTTACCGAACCACCGCCGCGCTTTTCCGAAGCTTCCCTTATCAAACGGATGGAGGAACTCGGCATCGGCCGGCCGTCCACCTACTCGGCAACGCTGACGACGTTGCGCGACCGCGAATACGTCAGGCTCGACGGCAAGAAACTCATCCCAGAAGCAAAAGGGCGGCTGGTCACTGCATTTCTGGAGGGCTTTTTCGAGCGTTATGTCGAGTACGATTTCACGGCATCGCTGGAAGAAAAGCTCGACGACATTTCCGCCGGAAAACTCGCATGGAAGGATGTACTGCGCGATTTCTGGAAGGAATTCTCGGCCCATGTGGACGAGACCAAGGAACTGCGGATCACCAACGTTCTCGACGCGCTCAACGAACAGCTCGAGCCACTCGTGTTTCCGACGCGGGAGGACGGGTCCGATCCGCGGATCTGTCCCAAATGCGGGACTGGTAATCTCAGCCTGAAGCTCGGTCGCTACGGCTCGTTCGTCGGTTGCTCGAACTATCCGGAATGCGGTTACACGCGCCAACTCGGAGAGGATGGCCCCAAGGGCAAGGAAGCCGAGCTTGCCGATGGGCCCAAGGTGCTCGGCAAGGACCCCTACACGGAGGAGGATATCACGCTTCGATCAGGCCGCTTCGGCCCATACGTTCAGCGTGGCGAGGGCAAGGGAGCCAAGCGTTCGAGCCTCCCCAAGGGCTGGAAGGTCGAGGATATCGATCACGAAAAGGCGTTGGCGCTGCTGTCCCTGCCGCGCGATGTCGGGCCGCACCCCGAGAGCGGCAAGATGATCTCCGCCGGCCTTGGCCGCTACGGGCCCTTCATTCTGCACGACGGAATGTATGCAAATATCGAGAGCATCGAGGACGTCTTCTCGATTGGCCTCAACCGCGCGGTGGCGGTACTGGCCGAAAAGGCCGCCAAGGGGCCGGGACGCGGCCGCGGTGCGGCTGCAGCCGCATTGAAGGAATTGGGTGAGCATCCGGAAGCTGGCGGCCCGGTTACGGTCCGCGACGGCCGCTACGGACCCTATGTCAATCACGGCAAGATCAACGCCACGCTACCAAAAAACACCGAACCGATGTCGATAACGCTGGAAGACGCCGTGCGCCTCATCGCCGAGCGGGCCGCGAAAACCGGCAAGAAGGTCGGCGCAGCGAAGGCGAAAAAGGCAGCGGCGAAAAAGCCGGCTGCCAAGAAAACCACGGCGAAGAAAAAGGCTCCGGCGAAGAAAAAAGCCGCCACCCAAGATGGCTAGACGAAAAGGCGATCCGAAGCCGCAGCCCAAGGAGCGTACGGCAAAGCTGCCGTCGCGCGACGAGATCGTCGGCTTCATCCTCGAAAATCCCGACCGTTCGACCAAGCGCGATGTCGCAAAGGCCTTCAACCTGAAGGGTGAGGACCGGCTCGCACTGAAGCCCCTGTTCAAGGAGTTGGAAGAGGAAGGCGTGTTCCAGCGGCGGGGAAAACGCCTGGTCGCCGCCGGCGCGCTTCCCAAGGTCATGGTACTCACGATCACCGGCCGCGACGCGGACGGCGGCCTGCTCGCCAGACCGCTGGAATGGAACGAGGCCGAAAACGGCCCGCCGCCGCTGATCGCGACACGCGTGCCCCGGCACAACAAGCAACGCCAGGTTTCCGCGGGCGTCGGCGACCGGGTGCTGGCCCGCATCTCGCCGCCGGACAGCGGTGACGGCGTTCATGTCGCGCGGGTGATCAAGAAGCTGGAGGCCCGGCGCACCGGAGTCCTCGGCGTCGTTCGCCGCATGGATGACGGCGGCTACCGGCTGGAGCCGGTGGATCGCAAGCAAAGCGAACTGATTATCGACAAGGACCAACTCGCGGATGCGCGCGTCGGCGATCTCGTGGAGGTCGATGTCACGCGCACCGGGCGGTATGGCCTGCCCCGCGCGACGGTCACCCAACGCATCGGGTCGTTCGCCTCCGAAAAGGCGGTCTCGATGATCGCCATTCACGCCAACGGAATTCCGCACGTCTTCCCCCAGGAAGTTATGACGGAAGCAGAAAAGGCGGAACCGGTTAAGCCCGGCGGCAAGCGCGAGGACTGGCGAAAGCTGCCGCTGATCACGATCGACCCCTCCGATGCAAAGGACCACGACGACGCCGTGCACGCAGAACCCGACCCCGACGTCGGCAATGCCGGCGGGCATGTTCTGACCGTCGCGATCGCCGACGTCGCACATTACGTCAGGCCCGGCTCAGCGCTCGACCGCGAGGCGCTTAAACGCGGCAACTCGGTCTATTTCCCTGACCGGGTGGTGCCAATGCTGCCGGAGCGCATCTCGAACGATTTGTGCTCGCTGCGCGAGGGCGAGGACCGCCCTGCCCTTGCCGTGCGCATGGTCTTTGGCGCGGACGGTCACAAGCGCAGCCACAGCTTCCACCGAATCGTCATGCGCTCGGCGGCAAAGCTCTCCTACAATCAGGCGCAAGCCGCCATAGACGGCGCTCCGGACGACAAGTCGGGCCCGCTACTCGAACCCATCCTCAAGCCACTCTGGGCGGCCTATGCCTGCCTGAAAAAGGGCCGCCATGCGCGCGGGCCGCTTGAACTGGACCTGCCGGAGCGCAAGATCATCCTCAACAGCGAGGGGCTGGTCGACCGCATCACCGTCCCGGATCGGCTGGATGCGCACAAGCTGATCGAAGAATGCATGATCCAGGCGAACGTCGCCGCCGCCGAGACCCTGGAAAGCAAAGAACAGCTACTCGTCTACCGTGTCCATGACTCGCCCTCGATGGCGAAGGAAGAGGCGCTGCGCGAGTTTCTGAAGACCATCGAGATTCCACTCGCGCAAGGCGCGCAACTGCGGCCGTCGGCCTTCAACACCATTCTCGACCGCGTCAAGGATACCGATCACGCCGCGCTGGTGAACGAGGTCATCCTGCGCAGCCAGGCGCAGGCCGAATACGCGCCCGAAAATTACGGCCATTTCGGGCTGAATCTGCTCCGCTACGCCCATTTCACCTCGCCGATCCGACGCTACGCCGATCTGATCGTTCACCGGGCGCTGATCCGCGCACTCGGTCTTGGCGACGGCAAGGACGGCTTGCCGGACATCACGCTTGATCAGCTGCGCGAGATCGCCGGTTCGATATCGATCGCGGAACGGCGGGCGGTCGCCGCAGAACGGCAAACAGTAGACCGGCTAATCGCGCTGCATCTGGCCGACAGCATTGGCCAGTCGTTCGACGGTCGCGTTGCAGGTCTCTCCTCGGCCGGATTGTTCGTGGCCCTGCCCGCATACGGCGCCGACGGTTTTGTGCCCGCCTCGACGCTTGGGGACGAATATTTCCGTCACGATGAGGGTCTACACGCCATGGTCGGCGAGCGCTCGGGTACCGGCTATCGGTTGGGCGATGCCGTAACGATCAAGATCGTCGAAGTGCTGCCCCTCGCCGGCTCGATGCGTTTCGAAATGGAAACCGAGCCGCGCAAGCTTGAAAGTTCCAACCGGTCGTACCACAAGTCCCGCAAGGGCGCCCGCGCCGGACGCGGCGCGATGAAGGGGAAACGGCCCGGACAGAGCCGCGGACGGCCAAAAGCAGGACGCAGACGATGAGCCAAATCATCTATTCAAGCGACGGTCAGACGGCCCGCGCGAAACGGCCGCTTTTTCAGTCGATGCTGCGTGGCTTTTGCGGACGTTGCCCGAATTGCGGTGAAGGAAAACTCTTTGCCCGCTTTGTGAAAGCTGTCCACGAATGCGCGGTCTGCAGTGAGAAAATGCATCATCATCGCGCGGACGACCTTCCAGCCTATCTCAATATCGTCATCGTAGGGCATGTGGTTGTCGGCGCGTTCATGATGGTCGAAGCGGCTGTCGACCTGCCCGGCTGGGCGCATGTCACGATCTGGGGAACGGTTCTGGTCACCATGTCGCTCGCGCTGATGCAGCCGATCAAGGGTGCAGTGATCGGGTTGCAATGGGCAAACCGGATGCACGGCTTCGGCGGCGAAGACAACGACGCTTTCGAGACGCATGGATAAGCAGCCGGACATCAAGATCGGCAGCGCGCCAACAGTCAGACCCAAGAATGCGGCGACGCTTCTGTTGTTGGATCTCGAGGGAGACGTGCCCGCGGTACTGATGGGACGGCGCAGCCGCAAGCTGGCCTTCATGCCGGGGCTTTACGTCTTTCCAGGTGGGCGGACCGACCGTTCTGATCACGCCGCGCCGCGGACGGGAAACCTTCAAGAGAGCGATCTGGTGCGCCTGACCCGCAGTTTCGGCGCGCGGGGAACGCGCAGCAAGGCAGAGGCTATCGCACTGTCCGCAATTCGCGAGACGTGGGAGGAGACCGGTCTCATGATTGCTGCGCCCGACGACTCGCATGGCAGCGTTGCATCCGGGGCGGACTGGACGGCATTCGGTGATGCCGGCGTTGCCCCCGACCTGTCAGCATTGCGTTATGTGGCGCGCGCCATCACGCCGCCCGGCCAGGTTCGCCGCTTCAATACGCGCTTTTTCGCCGCCAAGCGCTCGTCGGTCGCCAATCCCGGCGGCCTCCACACCAACGCCGAGGACGAGATCGAGGACGTGTGCTGGGTGCCGCTCCCCGAAGTCACGGACCTTCCCGTGCACCCGATAACAACGATAATGCTCGAAACCGTCACCAAACGGCTGGCCAGCGACCCGGACCTGACGCGGGATGCCGAAATACCGTGTACATTCTACCGCTACGGACGATTTCACCGGGTGATGGAGTAACGGAAGGGACACGGAGCGGCCGAAGACAAACTCCGTTGGATCGCCGCTTGACTTTTGACGCGCAATCCGTAGGTTCCGGCAAAATTCGCCGACGGTCTTGCGAAGGCCCGGTTACGGCTTGCTTTCTCGAAATTACAGGTACAGGACCATGGCAAAGGCCACGACGATCAAGATCAAATTGCTGTCCACCGCGGACACGGGCTACTTCTACGTCACCAAGAAGAACAGCCGCACGTTCACCGAAAAGATGGTGAAAACCAAATACGATCCGATCGCCAAGAAGCATGTCGAGTTCAAGGAAGCCAAGATCAAGTAAGGCTTCCCTATCGCGATCACGACCAACCGCCGCTCGCAAGACCGGCGGTTTTTTGTTGCCGTCACATGCTCTTCTGCGCGCCTTATTCGATGTCGGTGACGACGCGAATGTTTGGCGGCGCCTCCAGCACCTCGACGCCAGCGGACATCTCGCCGGTCCGGCAAAATTTCAGGGTGACCGGGTGTCCGCGCAGATGGATGTCGGTCAAGGTCAGTTCGTCCACCCCGGGTGGCAGGACAGGGTTCCGGACTGTCACGGTCATCGTCAGGGCGTCCAGCGTCAATCCGAGGCAGGCCTCGAGGCAGAGAAACGCAGCGCCGGCCGCCCAAGCCTGCGGGGAGCAGGCTGACGGATAGGCTACCGGTTGGCCGTAGCTGCTCCGGTCGAAACCGCACCATAGTTCCGGCAACCGGTATTCAGGGAATTCCCGCGCGGCGTGGAACAGCGCCTCCGAAACACGACAGGCTTCGTTGTGAAAACCGTTTCGCGCCAGCCCGGCGGCGATCAGGCTGTTGTCGTGCGGCCATATGCTTCCGTTGTGGTATCCCATCGGATTGAACCGGGCCGCTCCGGCCGCCACCGTGCGCACGCCCCATCCGGTGAAGATGTCGGGTTTCAGCAAGGTCTGCGCAAGAACTTTGTTGCGGTGAGGCAACGCTGCGCCGGCGAAGAGGACGTGTCCCGCATTCGAGGTGTTCACCCGAATTGGCTTCTTCTTTCCGTCTAGGCCGATACAGTAGCTGCAAAGTTCATCGTCCCAGAACGCCGAATCGATGCGTTCCCGCAGATCATCGGCCCTAGCGCGAAGCGCGGTGCCCCTTTTCGGATTCTTCAGGGCCTCCGCGATATCCGCGCCGGCCCGCAGCGCGGCATACAGATAAGCCTGGACCTCGATCAATGCGATTGCGCCTTCGCCAAGCGTGCCATCCGCATGGAAAATCGAATCTTCCGAGTCTTTCCAACCCTGGTTGCGGAGCCCGCTTTCGGAGGCCCGCTCGTACTCGACGAATCCGTCACCATCCCGGTCGCCATAGTTGTGCGCCCATTCGAGCGCTGCATCGATGGCGGGCGCCAGCCGCCGTATCAACTCGATATCGGCAGTGCGGCGGTAGTAGGCTCCAGCGAGAACGACGAAGAGCAGCGTCTGGTCAATTCCGCCGTAATAGCGCTCGAAGGGAACCTCGCCGGTGCGCGCCATCGCGCCCCCCCGTGTTTCATGAAGGATCTTTCCGGGTTCGGAATCGCGGAAGACCGACATTTCCTTCGCTTGGCTCTCAGCCAGAAATGCGAGCACACCTGCGGCTAGCGTTGAATCGATCCAAAGCGTCTGCAACGCGGCGATCAGTCCATCACGTCCAAACGGAACGGAGAACCACGGCACACCGGCGTGAGGATAGGGGCCGGTCGGCAATTCCGCTGTCAACATCGTCAGGTCCGAGGCCGAGCGCCAAAGCCAGGCGTCGAATTCAGGCCGGTCGGAGGAAATTTCCCGCATTCGGGTGGCTCGATCCGCAAATCGGGCGCGCGCACCGGCGAGCGCAGTCGCTCTTTCCCGGGGCGGTCGATCAAGGTCGCAGGAGCCATGGCACGCAACGTCGTCATGCTGCTCCGAAGCTTCCCTTTCCTCGCAGGCCCGCACGATGCATTGCAGCGCAGCGGACCCGCCGGGAGGTAACCGTACGTCGAAATGAGCGCGGCTCCCCATCATTTTAACGGGGCGATCAAAGGAAATATCCGTAGTCAGACAGTGCCCGTCGGTGGTCTCATAGGAAAAAACCACCCCGTTCTCATGGCGCTCTGGTGGCAGGTTCGTGCCGAATATTCTCCGCCGCGTGCCACGTATCTCGAAGATGTCGCGAAAGTCGGAGTAGCAATCCAGGACCACGTCCAGATCGGCCTCGACCGTTCCGTAATTCGCGATCTCCACGCGCTCGTACATGGCGTCGCTGAGGAAGCGTTCCCGGCTGATATGGATTTCATAGGGCTTGATCTCGCGTCCGCGGGTGTCAATCAAGCGGGCATTGGCAAGGTCGCAACGAAGCAAAACGCCATCGTCGTCCCCGCTCACGGCCATGGGCACGAGAGAAGTGTCGTTTATGCTGAGTACGAACCGCGAGAGCACGCGCGTGTCGCGAAAGAAGAGGCCATCCTTCGAATAGAGTTCGGCGCGGCCGCCGAGGGGCCCGTTCATGTCCCCATTCGTTGCGAACACGGCGAACAGGTCACCGTCTTTCAGCACCTCAAATTCGCCCCGTGTATCCGGACCGAACTCGTTGGGTGCAAACGCCTGCTCCGCGAGATCGTCTTGCGGATTATCGAAGCTCTCCTCGGAGAGCCCTCTCGTCATCTGTTCTATTTCGCTCAATTCTCAACTGATCGCTTCGGGTCCGCCGGCTTCTCGATGGACGTCTGCCTCCGGGTGGTTGCAAGAGACGCCGTAATCGCCGCCATGCCCTTTTCCACTTTGCGTACGTTAGGCGTCAAGTATCGCGGCAATGCCGACCGCTCCGAGCGCGCCAACTTGCGGTACACCCTGACGTAGTCGTCTTTCATTCTTTCATCGGAAAATCGGGTCTCGAAACGTGAGCGAATACGCGCCCGGTCCAGCGAACAGCAGGAGGGAACCGCCGCTGCAGCCTCATCCGCGCTATTCACGATCCGACCTGTCACTCCATCCTCCAGCACCTCGGGGACTGCACCGTGACGGAAGGCGATCACAGGTGTTCCGCAGGCCATCGCTTCGATCATGACGAGCCCGAACGGTTCTGGCCAGGAAATAGGAAACAGAAGAGCATCCGCACCGCTGAGGAAGGCCGATTTCTCCGCATCGTTGATCTCGCCGACATACTCGATCCGGTCGCCATCAATCCGAGGCAGGACCTCCTCATGCCAGTACTGTTGGTCGAAACGATTGACACGCGCGGCAATCTTCAATTTCCGACCGGAACGCAGCGCGATTTCGATGGCTTCCAGAATCCCTTTCTCGGGACTGATCCGTCCCAGAAAAGCCAAATACCCCTCGCCGTTATTCGTGCGCGGGATCGCCCGGTACTGGTCGAGCGCATAACCATGGTGGATCGTCGCCTGCCAGTTGAGCCATGGCAGCGGCTCGCGCTGTCTGTCCGAAATAGAGACGACCGGAAAATTACGATAGGCGCGATAGAAGGCAGGGAGGCCGATCAGATCAAGCCGTCCGTGAAACGTGGTCAGGCATTTGTGCGAGATCGAATTGAAGAGCGGAAACTGCAACGTATCCATGTGGAAATGTATGATATCAAATTCCGCCTCGCGTTCGCGGACCTGACGCAGCATGGTGAGTTGCTCAGCGATCGGATCGGCCAACCGGTTGTCAGTCAGGAGCGGCCGGTCACGACACGCCACGAGTTTCGCATCCACCTGGCTTCCCGCTGTCGCAAAGACCGTTACGTCATGGGAGTCCCAGGTCAACGAATTCGCGAGCGACCCGACCGCCCTTTCTGTGCCCCCGTAACCTCTGGGTGGAACATCTTCCATAAGCGGGGTGACGAGCGCGATGCGCATGATGCGGTACTCCCTCTCTCACGTGAGCGCGTGGTGGCGTGACAGCGAGACGGTTTCCGGGCACAGAGCCCATGTCCGGCCTCCTGTGCCATATCAATACACGTGAAAGATGTTGGTTCCTTGACGCCAGTCAATTACATGACGATTTTTGACGTAGAAATATTTGCGCCAAATAAAGTCTGGAAAAACCCACTCAAGCCGCCTTGCTTACAACCCGGTTGCGACCGGCGGATTTCGCCTCGTAAAGCGCCTCGTCGGCGCGTTTGAGCAACGTCTTTCCATCTTGGCCTTGGGCGTGACGCAGACTCGTTACCCCGACGCTTATGGTCAAATCGATCATCTGCTCGCCATTGCCGATGCGAAATCTGTCCGCCTCGATCTGCGTACGCAGGCGTTCGGCGACTTCCTCGGCCACGTCGGGCGGCGTGTCGGGCATGACGATGACGAATTCCTCGCCGCCATACCGGCAGGCGAGGTCCATTCCGCGCACGTTGATGCGCAGCCGCCGCGCAAATTCGCGCAGCACGTCGTCGCCGGCGTCATGGCCGTGGGCGTCGTTGATCGCCTTGAAGCGGTCAAGATCGGTGATGAGCAGCGAAAGCTGTTTCCCGCGGCTCTCCGCGCGCGCGACCAGAGTCTCGAGATGGGTGTCGAGATACCGGCGGTTATGCAGCCCCGTCAGACCATCGGTCACAGCCATTTCGATGGACGCGGCGACGTCGTCACGCAGGCCGTCGTGGTAACGCTTGCGGCGCACCTGCGTGCGCAACCGGGCGATGAGTTCATTCGGGTCGACAGGCCGGACAATGTAGTCGTTGACGCCCAGATCGAGCGCCCGACCGATCAACGTCTCGTCCTCGGCGTCGGCGACGAGGATGATCGGCGCAAAGCGGGTGCGGTCCAGCGAGCGCAATTGCGAGCAGACGCGCAGCGAATCGAAATTTGCGAATTTCGCGGCCACGAAGATGCAATCATAATTACCTTCTGCCGCCTGCAGAACGCCCTTCTGCGGAGCGTCTGCATGGCTAAGCGCGACGTGACTCCGGAGGGTCGTGGCGAGCTTATCGAACGACGCCTTGCGATCGTCGATGACAAGCACCTGCGGCCGGTCGAACGCGTTTTCGCCGCCCGACCTGAATAATTCCTCCAAGCCGATATCGCGCGCCGTGACGGCGCGGAGACGTAGCTCGTCCGTCAACATCTTCAGGCGCAAGAGGCTGCGCACCCTCGTCAACAATTGCATCTCGTTGACCGGCTTGGTCAGGAAATCGTCGGCGCCCGCCTCGAGACCGCGCACCCGGTCGGCCATCTCGTCCAGCGCGGTAACAATGACCACCGGAATGTGGCTCGTTGCGGCATTGGCCTTGAGCCGCGCGCAAACCTCAAAGCCATCGATTCCCGGCATCATGATGTCCAAAAGAACGAGATCGACCGATGTCTCGGCGCACCGGTCAAGCGCCTGCTGGCCATTTTCGGCCGTCAGAACGTCGAAATACTCAGCCGTGAGGCGGGTTTGCAGCAGACTGCGATTCGCCTCGATGTCGTCGACGACCAATATGCGCGCGGTCATGGGATGGCGTCCCGTTTCACGAGTTTATGCATCGCCAAGGTAAGAGCGAATGGTTTCTATAAATTTAGGAACCGAGATCGGTTTCGACATGTACCCCTCACATCCACCTTGGCGGATTCGTTCCTCATCGCCCTTCATGGCAAAGGCGGTTACGGCGATGACCGGAATTGCGTGCAATTCGTCGTCTTCTTTCAGCCATTTGGTGATTTCTAGCCCCGACACCTCAGGCAATTGGATGTCCATGAGAATGAGATCAGGGCGGTGCGCACGCGCCAAATCAAGCGCCTCTAGCCCGTTTCGGGTACGCACCGTCTCGTAACCGCTTGCCTCGATGAGATCGCGAAAGAGCTTCATGTTGAGCTCGTTGTCTTCCACGATCATCACGGTCTTCGCCATCTGTCTTTCCTCACCAGCGGTTGCGGTCCGCGCAGGTCGTTCTGCCCTGCCCTGTCGAATCTGCCAACATCCATCGCTATAACGTCATTTCCTTGCCAAAGAGAGAACAAGCCATGTCCCCGCGCAACACCCCAGACGAAACGGCACCAGACGCGGTTGCGGTCGCCGCCCTGGGATGGATTGCCAAAAGCCCGGACATGCTCGGCCGGTTTCTGGCCCTGACAGGAATCGAGGCCGCGCAGATACGCGAAGCGGCCAGCGAACCAGGCTTTCTTGCCGGCGTGCTGGATTTCGTGCTCGCCCACGAACCCACCCTGACCGCATTTTGCGAGGACAGTGGCATAGCGCCTGCACAGGTTCAGAAAGCGCGGCGCAGCCTCGGCTCCGGCGACGAAGATGCGTGGCTTTTGACATGACGGCGGAAGAGATTCGGCGCATCGAAGCGCTAGCGCGATCGAAATCGCCGCTGATCGTCTGCGACGTCGACGAGGTGGTCCTTGAGTTCGTCGCGCCGTTCATTCGCTTTCTTGAAAGCCGCGAACACGAATTCCGCAGCGATTCATTTCACCTCACCGGCAATATTTATGTTAAAAACACCGGTCATCCCGTTGAAAAAAAGAATATTTCTCGATTTCTGAACGACTTTTTCGCCGAGCATGACGGCTGGCAAACCCCTGTCTCGGAGGCCCGCGCAAGCTTGCAGTCCCTAGAAGCCGAACATGGCGCCGAGGTCGTTTTCCTGACGGCAATGCCCCCGCGCCATCACGCCCGTCGCCGCGGACTTCTCGATGCGCACGGCCTTACCCAGCCGATGATCGCCACCGAAGACGCCAAGGGCCAGGCTCTTGCTGTCCTGCTTCAAACCCACCCGGATCGGCCGGTCGCCTTTCTTGACGATTTGCCTGCAAATCATCTCAGCATTCTAGAGGCTGCTCCCGCCACGCTGGCGCTCCACATGATGGCATATGAGCCGCTGCGGCGGCATTTGCCGCCCCTGCCTGATGGCGTGAAGTCGGTGAAAGACTGGCCGCAGGCCAGAACTGAGATTTCGACCTTTCTGGCGAACACCGCCGGACTGCGCTAATCCAAACCTGCAAGCTGCTCACCCGTTGCCGATTACGCCTCATCTTGTTGATGATCGTGGTGGCATCGTTTCGGCGAATATCCGTTCGTGCTATGTTCCCGCTCCAACCACCGCAGGTCAAAATGGCCGAAACAACCGGATTTTGCCGAGACTGCATGACACCGGCAACAGCGGGCGAGCGCCGCTGCCTGCAATGCGGAAGTCCGCGTCTGGTGCGCCACGCCGAACTTGAAGCGCTCCCAATCGCGCATATCGATTGCGACGCCTTCTATGCGTCAGTCGAGAAGCGGGACAATCCTGACCTTCGCGACAGGCCGGTGATCGTGGGCGGCGGCAGACGCGGCGTTGTCTCGACCTGCTGTTACATCGCGCGGATCAACGGCGTGCGCTCGGCAATGCCGATGTTCAAGGCGCTGAAGGCGTGCCCCGAGGCAGTGGTCGTGAAGCCGGAAATGGAGAAATACGCACGGGTGGGGCGCGAGGTGCGCGACATGATGCGAGCGCTGACGCCGCTCGTAGAACCGCTGTCGATCGACGAGGCGTTTCTCGATCTGACCGGAACGGAAAGACTGCACAAGGACACCCCGGCGCGCGTACTCGCGCGCTTCGCCACGGCCGTCGAGCGCGAGATCGGCATCACCGTTTCGGTGGGGCTTTCCTACTGCAAGTTCCTCGCCAAGGTGGCCTCGGACTTCGAAAAGCCTCGCGGCTTCTCGGTCATCGGCAGGGCCGAAGCGCTAACCTTCCTCCGTGACCAGCCTGTCACCCTGATCTGGGGGGTGGGCAAGGCATTCGCGGCAACTCTCGAAAGCGACGGAATCCGCACGATCGGACAGTTGCAGCAGATGGATGAAAACACCCTGATGCGACGGTATGGCATGATGGGAAAGCGCCTTTTCCGGTTGTCGCGCGGCGAAGATGAGCGCGCCGTGCATATCGACCACGAGGCCAAAAGCGTGTCCGCGGAGACGACCTTCAATCACGACTACGGCACGGCCGCCGAATTGTTGCCTATCCTGCGGACGCTTTCGGAAAAGGTGGCCAACCGGCTCAAGGCGTCGGACACCGCTGGCCGCACGGTCGTTCTCAAGCTGAAAGACACGGAATTCCGCATCCGGACGCGCAACCGGCAGTTGCCGGACCGGACGCAACTTGCCGACAGGATCTTCCGGGTGGCGGCGCCGATGCTCGATCACGAACTGGACGGCACGAAATACCGGCTTCTGGGCGTCGGGGTGTCCGACCTGGCCAGCGATGCGATGGCCGATCCGATGGACCTTGTCGACACCGGCGCGACACGCCGGGCAAAGGCCGAGGAAGCAATGGACGCCGTGCGCGCGAAGTTCGGGACCAAGGCGCTCGAGACCGGCTATACGTTCGGCACCGGCAGCCGCGGAAAGCCGCAACGCGATCAGGAAAACTGACGACAAGCGCTCATACGCGAAACAGCCGCCCGGGACCGTTCGACGGCAGGGCCAACCCGGCCAGCGAAAACATGTGCCAGGCGAGCGCCTGGTTGCTGGTGATCAAGGGTTTTCCGATCGCTGCTTCGGCTTCGGAAATCAGCCCGAACGTGCGCAGATTCGTGCACGATGCAAACACCGCGTCCACCTGACCCCTGGCGTCGATCTCGCGGATGGCATCGATAACGGACGCGCGCGATATCCGGGCGACAGCTCGGTCGCTCTCCTGCTCGAAAGAACCAAACGCGGTGACCTCCAGCCCATGTCCCTCCAGCAATTCCCGCATTGCGCGCGACACTGGCGGAAGATACGGCGTGAGGAAGCCGAGCCTGCGCGCTCCAAGTTTCTCGCAGGCTGCTAGGACAGCGGCGACAGGGTTGGTCACTTTTGCGTCCGGTTTGATTGAGTGGATGGCGGCCTCAACCTCCGCGCTACCGATCATCGTCGCGCCGGACGTGCATCCATACGCGATCACGTCGAATGGCGTTTCGGACGGGAAGAGCGCGACGGCGGACGGCAGATCCCGTCTCATCTGCCGCAAGGTCTCGGGGTTAACCGCGTCGGCAAAAGGAATGCGGGTGTGGTGGAGCGCAGCGCCGTCCGCGGCGAACAGCGGCGAAAGCTCCCGCTCCAGCGTCTCGTCGCTTTGCAGCACGACGACGCCGAAAACGCCGTTCGGCGCGGCCTCCCGGTCGAGGTGATAGCCAAGTTTCATGACGCCGCCCCAATGACGGGCAGCTCCGCGGGCGCACGCCATGACAGCAGTTCCGGCGCACCATCGCGAATGACGATATTTTCCTCCTGCACCATCATGCGTCCCTCCGCGACCTCAATGCCCGGCTCGAGCGTTATGACCATCCCGGCCGCCAGGATCGTATCATCGAAGGGCGCGAGCGAGGGCGGCTCGGTCAACTGCATGCCGAGACCGTGCCCGAAACGTCCGACCCCTGCCGTATCGGAGCCGCCGGCGCCGATCTCGCCGGCCATGACCCGGAACAATTCGCTGCATCGAACTCCCGGCCGGGCAATCGCCAGCGCCGCATCCGTGGCACGAGACAGAGTGCTGTAGGCCTTGCGGCTGGCCACCGGAGCGTGGCCAATGGCAAAATTCCGGTCGAAATCGCAATAATATCCCCCAAGCGTCGCGCCGGTGTCGAGCATAAGGATGTCTCCGTCCATGAGCGGCCTTTCGGTAGGCGGGGAGATCACGCCGGAATATCCTCCCTGTCCGGCGCCACCAACGAGATAGGGCACGTCGTCTGCGCCATTCTCCAGCAGCGAAATCCTGAAGGAGCGAAACACCTCCTTCAGGGACTGCCCCGCGGAGAAGAGCGCGGGCGCGGCCTCGAAAGATCGCGAGGCGATGGCGCAGATGGACTTTATCTTCGCGATCTCGTCGGGCGACTTCACCATGCGCAGCTTCTGCACCATCGCCGTGACATCGACGAATTCACATGCCGACAATCGGCGACGGAGGGCCTCGAAATCGGCAAGCGGCATGCGTAGCGACGTTTCGCGGCCCATCATCGCGCCGACCCGCGGATAACCGGTCAGCAACGAAGCGAGCAGGGAGTTGCCGTCGTCGACGGGATCGGGCGAATTCCACGTGCGGATGTCATCGATCCATGTCTCGTGCATCAGCGCTGCGCCGATTTCGGGGATCACCGCGATCGGCTTTCCCCGTTTTGGAACGATGAGAAACCACGGCCTAGTGGGGCTGAGCCAAAACAGCGTGCGGAAGCCGGAAAAGTAGTGCACTTCCGCTTCGGAGGTGAAGAACAGCGCGTCCACCCGTGCGGCATGCATCGCTGCCTGTACGCGCTCCAACCGCTCCTCGTATTCAACCTGCGGAAAGTCGGGCGTCGTCACCCTTCAGCGCCCTCGGTCACATAGGCGAGCACATGCGAGCGTTCGTCGAGCCCGATCGCGTCTGCCTCACCCATATGATGCAGCCCTGCAAGCCCCCCTGCCCCGGAAGGCGATGTGACCAGTCCATGGCGGGCCAGCAGTGCCACCGTTTCGCAGGCGGCATCGTCACTTACGGTCATGAAGGCGTCGGCCTCCCGGGCAAGACAGGCGAGCGCAAGATGCGACGGTTCCTTGCAGTCGAGACGGCCCATGTTCGACTCTGGACCTCTTGCACGCACCGGCTTGCAGGCCCGAATACTCTCCAGCAAGGCCGCCGCTCGATCCGGTTCGACGACGACAATTTTCGGTGCATCGCCCCACAGCGCCCGAGCGGCCACAGTGCAGGCGGCGGCCAGCCCGCCGACCCCCGCCTGAAGGAAGACATGCGTCGGAGGCTGAGCGATCTGTTCGCCGGCCTCGGCTGCCATGACGAGATAGCCTTCCATCACGTCTCTCGCCGGGTCGACATAGTCCGGCCATGAGCTGTCCGAGAGCAGATATCCTTCCTGTTTTTCGGCAAAAGCTTGGGCAGCCGCCATGCCTGCTTCGTAGCCGGCACCCTCGCGCACGACCCGCGCGCCTTTCTCGCGGAGCCGGTCTGCAAACCCTTCGGGAACGGTTTCCGCAAGAAAGACCACCGCCGAGGCACCGAACAAGCGCGCTCCGGCGGCGACCGAAAGTCCGTGATTGCCGGCACTGGCGCAAACGAACGTGACCCCCTTCAGGGCATTCTCGATGTTCTCCACCGACCCGCCGTTCTTATCGAATGCCAACTTGGCGATCGCATAGGCTGCTCCGAGCGCCTTGAAGCTGCCGAGCCCCATCCGGCCGCGCTCGTCCTTGACGGAAAGGCCGGCGACGCCGAGATCGCGCGCAAGAACATCCATGGATATCAGCGGCGTTGCATGGGCGGCTGGGCATCGGGCAAACAGGCGCCTTGCCGCCGCGTTATCGTTCGACACAGGCTTCCTGTCCCACTCGCGGAGTGTCGCGAGCCCGCAGCCCCTGTGAGGATTGAGGAGGAAATCGGTCATTCTGCCGCGCGACCCGCCCCGTGTGGCGGCGCGACGTCGCCGAATACCGGATCATCGTCGAGCATCAGCGCCAGTTCCACCTGCCGCCGGAGCCACCTGTTGGCGGGATCGCGATCCACGCGCCTGTGCCAATACATACTGACGCCGATGACAGGAGGATCGAAGGGGGGAAGATACAGTTCGATATCGAGTGACTGTGCCGCCTGACGGGCGAAATGCACCGGCAGATTGCCGAGCAGGTCGCTCGATTCGGTAGCCAGGGCGACAGCCTGAAAATGCGGTACCGTCATGGCCACGCGGCGATGGAGCCCCCGCTCCTTCAACTCCAGGTCGATCGTTCCCGTCTTGCCGCCGTCCATGGACATCAGTACTTGGGGTATCGCGCAGAAGATATCGGGCGGAACCCGTTCGCCGGGCGCGATGCCACGTGCTGCAAGGACGGGATGTCCTTTGCGGGCAACACAATGGATATACGACGAGAACAGGGTGTCTCGAACGATCCACTCCGGAGCGTCGAGGTTGCGGTCGACCGCGAGGTCTATCTTCCCTTCGACCAGCAGCGGAATGACGCTCGACGACGGGTAATCCAGCATCTGGATGGTTGCCGCCGGAGCCTCGCGCGTCAGGCGCATCGCCAGGCGCGGCATCAGAAGCGTCGAGAAATAATCGGAACCGAGAATGACAAAGTCCCGCTCCGAAGTGGCCGGATCGAACGCCGATGCTGAGCAAAGCGCAGCCTCGATCTGTCTCAGGGCGTTTCGGACCGGGTCCTGCAATTCGACCGCGCGAGACGTCGGCACCATCCTGTTGCCCTCGCGAACGAACAATTCGTCACCAACCAGATGACGCAGCCTGCCGAGGGCGGAGCTCACGGCGGGCTGGCTGAGGCCGATGCGTTCACCCGCACGCACTGTCGAAAGTTCCATCATCATCGCGTCGAATACCCGAAGGAGATTGAGATCGACGGAACTCCAATTCATCGCGTGAATATCCCCGATACGATCATTCGATTTCCGCCCCTTCGCGTTATCGCCTAACGTCAGGAAAGCGCTGCAGCGTCCGAAAGTCCAGAAGCAACCTCGATTGCAGGAGAACGACATGACGACGATTGTCCAGGAAAAGAAGAAGACGCGCGCGGTCTCGTGGATGGGGACCGATTACACGATCACCGTGAGCAAGGGCGACAGTGCCGGGCTGATCGGCGTGTTCGAGGGTCGGGTGCCGGCCGGCGACGGGCCCCCCGTCCATATTCATCACAACGAGGACGAGGTCATCCACGTCATCGAGGGCGATTACGAATTTTGGCTCGACGGCAAGACCGAACGGGCCGGACCCGGCCGGTCCGTCTTCCTTCCGAGGGGAGTGCCCCATACCTTCAGGGTGGTTGGCGACCGGCCGGGACGCAATCTGGCGATCCTGACGCCGGGTGGGTTCGAGGAGTTTTTCATCAAGGCGGCGGAGCAAGACCTCACTATCCCCGAGGACATGGCTGCGGTGGTCGAACTGGCCGGTCTCTACGGACTGGAATTCGTGGGACCCGCCGACTGGGCCTGACGCCCGCCAGGCCGGCATCCTGCCCGGATGCCGGCGACCGTCTTAATGCCAATGCCCACGGGGAAGGAAGGGGAAGTCATGCATGGAATAGCATTCAGGTTCTTCATATCGGCGGCGCTGTACGTGCTCATCGGCATGGCGCTCCGCATCTATATGGCTGCGTCGGGCGATCACGCGATGACGCCGGTGCACGCCCATCTCAATCTCGTCGGCTGGGCGTCGATGGGTCTGTTCGGCCTCTATTATCACAACGTACCCGGTGCCGCGCAGACGCGCCTCGCCAACTTTCATTTCTGGGTGTCGAGCATCGGCCTCTGGATGATGGTGCCGGGGATCGCGCTTGCCATTACCGGAGGACCGGAGGGACTGGCGGCCGGCTCCTCCTTTGTCGTGATCGCCGGCATGCTGCTGTTCGTCTTCATCGTCTGGCGGAGCCGCGGCGCGGTAAGCGAACTCGCCTGAATGCGCAATCGAAGATAGGGTGACCATGGAATCAGCGACGCGGGCCTACTCTTTGCCCGCGCGCCTCCATGGAAAGGTAGCCCATGCCGGAAGACCGCGCGCCGCGACTGGCCGTCCTGATCGACGCCGACAACATTTCCGCCAAAATCGTGGATGGCCTGTTCGAGGAGATCGCCAAGATCGGCGAAGCCAGCGTGCGGCGCATCTATGGCGACTTCTCCAGCTCGCGCATGAAAGGCTGGGAGAACGTGCTTGCCAGCCATGCGATCGTACCGCAGCAGCAATTCGCTTACACGAAGGGCAAGAACGCCTCGGACATCACGCTCGTGATCGACGCGATGGACCTGTTGCACAGCGGCCGCTTCGACGGCTTCTGCCTTGTTTCCTCCGACAGTGACTTCACCCGCCTTGCCTCGCGCATTCGCGAACAGGGGTTCGACGTGTACGGATTCGGCGACCAGAAGACGCCCGAAAGCCTGCGCCAGGCGTGCCGCCGCTTCATCTATACCGAGAACCTGCTGCCGGAAGCCGTCGCTCAAAGCTCCGGGACGTCGGCCAAACGCGAGCCGCCCAGCAAGGCGACGCCGATCATCCTGAAAGCCATGGAACAGATCGACAGCGAGGACGGCTGGATGCCGCTCAGTGCCGTCGGAAAGCAGCTGGCGAACCTGTCGTCCGATTTCGATCCGCGCACATTCGGCTTCCGCAAACTCTCCGATCTGGTGCGCAAGACCGGCGGCTTCGAGATCGAAGATCCGGAGGGCGGCGCGATCAGGATCCGGAAGAAGCCGGCCGGCGCAAAAGGCAGGCACTAAAACAGCGAGTGTCGCTGGCAGAACAATGCAATTGCAAGCAGAAACTTAGGTTAAAATATGTGCGCAAGTTTGAGATTATTAACCTCTGTATTTTTGCTGACTCTTACGAATGCTCCCCAGGCTGAGGCTGAAGTACACTCTTCCCCAAGCTGCCTGCAATGGAAAGCGGATAGCGGTCTGCTTGGCTCTATCGGAATCAAGCTTGGAGACAATATTGAAGTCCTGAATTTTAGATATGAAAGAAGGAAGTCAGACTTTCAGAGAGCATATGATGGAGCGACTGTCGATTTGTATAAAAGTGTAGGCGTTACAGGAACTCCTCCTGGCGTATTATTTGAAACAATTCGATGCACGAATGGCGATAGAATAGTAATCGGTATTCGAAGTGGTACGGTAACAGTTGGAAATACTCCTAATATAAAAAATTGGCGCCGCCTAGCCATCGAGGAATTGCGTAGTGTAACTAAAAGCAATGTACATATTACCAGTGACGATATTTCTATAAATTTAATATATTTAAAAGCAGCAATGGATGCGCGTTGCTCCGGCTTCCCAAGCCACGCGTTATATCTTATACGAGGGTGCAGAAAGCAATTTAAAGACGATAATTATTGTTCAATTGCTTCACAAAATCGGCCCTGGAGTGATCCGATGAGTAATCCATGGCTTAACCCCGAGGTCACGCTTGAGGTGATTTCCCTATGGTATGCCTATGCGGACCGAAACCAGCTTGCCGATGCAGAGCTGTTGCTGCGGTCTATGGACATGGAGGCTTCTTGACGCCGATCGGTGGGAAAATCCGGTGGTACCGGGGATCATGATCACGCCCCCCCCCTTCCTCCTTGATCACGATCAGGCTGACCGGGCTGTCGCCGTAGCGCCAAGTGCCGATCCATCCAGGGAGTTGGGTCTAACTATGCAGGATTGGCGCAGCGGGCGAAATGAGAGAAATTCACAAATTGCAGTTCTGAGTAGAGATTTAAATTAGATTACATAAAAGAGGTCCGATCTCATGACGTTAGAAAATTTAGCATAGCAGTATATGTGGAACGTATTATTATTTATAATCGCGCTTGCAGTGCATATAGATGCGCCATTATATAAGAATTTCACGAGGCTTTCTCATGACGAATACATACGAATTGTAGTTCAAGACGAAGTCGAAAGGAGCGGCTACGGACTGGTCACAAGCGCTCGCTCTCCCCAAGAATTTCTCGAAATGTATCCGGATTGCTGCAACTTCATTCGTTATGGAAACTCAATCTGGGAGCGTATAATTGGCGTTTCTGTTTCCGTGGTAGAGATGAAATACGAAAACCTGATCGCGACATTTTCCATGGGCCGTTGCGGTGTTATCCTCGACAGAATTTCGATAGAGACGGACTATAACAGAGGGCAATCGAACCGTGCCCGACGCGGATAAATGACCCGAACCGTCGAAATGCGCCACTATTGTCTTTCCGCGGCGGCTATACGCCCCTTGAGGGCAGTCACATGAAGTCCTGATCAATCTTGTGCTCCTCATTGCCGGCATTGCCTTGATTTACGTTCACCGGCGGCGCCCTTCGAGGATCATTGCCGCCCTTTTCACACTGATCGTGATAAGTGCGATCGTCTACAACGGCATCCGGAACATCGCTCCGAGAGTGGTAGACATGGCGTTTCTGGAACAAGTGGCTCGGGTAGCGTCTGAACTTGAAGGCTACGATTTCGATGCTGCCAGCTTCGTTCCCGTGAAGGTGCGACCGCGGTCGTTTAAGCAAAGGGACGGCGACTTCGATGAAGTGATCAACATCACCGTCCCGCATCCCTGGAACGAAGTTTGGGGCTTTACAGTGTGGATGCAGTGGTTATCGAAGGACAAGCAAGTGGTATCCGTGCTCGCAATGACAGAGGCAAGCGAGTCACGCCTCTTTTCCGGCTTTACAGGGGGACCCGATACGGTGGGCCGCGGAGTGAAGTTCATGTCTGAATCCGCGCTTGAGGAGGATAGAAACGATGGTCAACAATAGCACGCTCAAAACGGCGCACAGATACCGATCGCAAAATCGCGATCGGCCTAAAGGCGTTCTTTCGACCTAAACCAGTTCCACATCGACCACGCCGCCGATCGCCTTGATCGCGCCGGCGATAGGAGGGGAGATCTGGTAGGTATCGGGAAGTGCGATCTCGACCTCCCCCTCGCCTTCCTCCTTGATCACGATCAGGCTGACCGGGCTGTCGCCCTTGCGTTTAAGATGCGCGGCGATGCTCTTCGCGGGGACATGATCCCGCACGAATATCCGCAGCGCGTGGTTCTGCTTGTTGGCCTCGTCGTCGAGCCGCTGCACCGTGTTGGCGCGCAGGCTGATGCCCTCCTCGCGGTTCTCGGCCGCAACGGTCAGCACGACCGACTGGCCGGGCTCCATGCGCTCCTCGTAGAGCGCCAGCGTCTCGGAAAACATGACCACCTCGAACTGCCCGGTGGCATCGGACAGCACGAAGATGCCCATCTTGTTGCCGGTCCGCGTGCGGCGGACCTGTTTCGACGCCACGGTGCCGGCAAGGCGTCCGGCCGTCGCGCCGCGCTTAACGGCCAGCGCGAAGTCCGCATATTGCTGCACCCGCATCTTTTCCAGCGTCGGTCCGTATTCGTCGAGCGGATGGGCGGAGAAATAAAAACCCAGCACCTGAAACTCCCGCATCAGCTTCTCCGGCATCGTCCACGGCTCGGTCGCCGGGAGATAGAGCCGCTCGGGCTCGACCGCGCTCGACGCGCCGAAGATATCGCCCTGCCCGCTCTCCTCGGTTTCGACGGCGCGCTGGGACAGGCCCATGATCCGGTCGAGGCCGGCGACGAGCGCGGCGCGGTCGTGGCCGAAGCAGTCGAGCGCGCCGGCCGCGATCAGTCCCTCCATGGTGCGCCGGTTGACGACGCGCGGATCGATGCGGCCGGCAAAATCCTCGAGGCTGTCGAACGGTTTGTCGCCGCGCCGTTCGACGATGTGTTCCACCGCCGCCTCGCCGACGCCCTTGATCGCCGCAAGCGCATAGAAGATCTCGTTCTCGCCGACCTCGAAGGCGCGATACGAGGTCTGCACCGACGGCGGCTTGACCTCTATGCCGAGGCGGATGGCGTCACGCCGGAAGTCGTTGAGCTTGTCGGCATTGGCCATGTCGTAGGTCATCGACG
Organism: Oricola cellulosilytica; assembly: GCF_019966575.1. GTDB lineage: Bacteria > Pseudomonadota > Alphaproteobacteria > Rhizobiales > Rhizobiaceae > Oricola > Oricola cellulosilytica. The sequence continues at coordinate 64,161 of NZ_JAINFK010000002.1, forward strand.
CTGCAAGGAACTCGACCGGATGATGCGCCTTCATGTAGGCGGTCTGGTAGGACACGATCGCATAGGCGGCGGCGTGCGACTTGTTGAAGCCGTAATCGGCGAATTTAGCCAGCAGATCGAAGATGTTGTTGGCCTGCGGCTTGGAAACGCCGCGTTCCGTCGCGCCGGCCACGAAGATGCCGCGCTGCTTTTCCATCTCGGCACGGATCTTCTTGCCCATGGCGCGGCGCAGCAGGTCAGCCTGTCCGAGCGTGTAGCCGGCCAGCTCCTGCGCGATCTGCATGACCTGCTCCTGGTAGACGATGACGCCCTGCGTCTCCTTCACCAGATGATCGATCTTGGGGTGGATCGAGGCGACCTCCTCATCGCCGTGCTTGCGCGCGTTGTAGGTCGGAATGTTCTCCATCGGACCGGGGCGATAGAGCGCAACCAAGGCGATGATGTCCTCGATGCGGTCTGGTTTCATGCCGATCAGCGCCTTGCGCATGCCCGCCGATTCCACCTGGAACACGCCGACGACCTCGCCGCGCGACATCATCTCGTAGGTCGGCGCGTCGTCCAGCGGTATCGTCGCCAGATCGATGCCGATGCCCTTTCTGGCGACGAGATTGACCGCCATTTTCAGGACCGTCAGCGTTTTCAGCCCGAGGAAGTCGAACTTTACGAGGCCGGCATCCTCCACCTTCTTCATGTTGAACTGGGTGACCGGCATGTCGGAGCGCGGATCGCGGTACATCGGCACGAGCCGGGACAAGGGCCGGTCACCGATTACGATACCGGCTGCGTGGGTGGAGGCGTGGCGGTAGAGGCCCTCCAGCTTCAGCGCCATATCGAGCAACTTGCCGACGATCGGCTCCTTCTGCTTTTCCTCCTCGAATTTCGGCTCGCCCTCGATGGCCTTGGCGAGGGGCGTCGGATTGGCCGGGTTGTTCGGCACTAGCTTGCACAGCCTGTCGACCTGGCCATAGGGCATCTCCAGCACCCGCCCGACGTCGCGCAGCACAGCCCTCGCCTGCAGCGTACCGAAGGTGATGATCTGGCCGACCTGCTCGCGGCCGTATCGCTCCTGCACGTAGCGGATCACCTCCTCGCGGCGTTCCTGGCAGAAGTCGATATCGAAGTCGGGCATCGACACCCGGTCCGGGTTCAGGAAGCGCTCGAACAGCAGCGAAAAGCGTAGCGGATCGACGTCGGTGATCGTCAGCGCCCACGCGACCAGCGAACCTGCGCCAGAACCGCGGCCCGGCCCGACGGGGATATCCTGCGCCTTGGCCCACTTGATGAAGTCGGCGACGATCAGGAAGTAGCCCGGAAACTGCATCCTCTCGATGACGCCGAGTTCGTATTCAAGGCGTTCGTCGTAGTCGCCGCGCCCGTATCCGTCGCTCATGCCCTGTTCGGCGAGACGCTTGTCGAGGCCCTCGCGCGCCTGACGGCGTAGTTCTGCGGCTTCGGCGGCGACCGCCTCATCGGGGGTCGCATCCTTGGCGGCGGCGGCAAAGCGCGGCAGGATCGGCTTGCGATTTTGCGGGAAGTAGGAACAGCGGCGAGCGATCTCGACCGTGTTTTCGACCGCTTCCGGCAGATCGGCAAACAACGCCACCATGTCGGCAGCGGGTTTCAGCCAGTGATCGGGTGTCAACTGGCGGCGGTCATCTATGGAAATCAGCGTGCCTTCGGCAATCGCGATCAGTGCATCGTGCGCCTCGTAATCCTCCGGCTTCAGGAAGAAGGCCTCGTTGGTCGCGACCAGCGGGAGTTCGTGCCGGTAGGCCAGTTCCACGCCCTGCTGCTCGACCATGCGGCTATAACCCTTGTGGCGCTGCAGTTCGACATAGAGGCGGTCGCCAAAAAGCGATTTCAGAAGCTCCAGCCTTCTTTCAGCGAGTCCCGCATGCCCGTCGGCGAGCATCCGCCCGATCGGGCCGCGCGGTCCACCGGTAAGGCAGATGATTCCCCCCGACCGCTCGCGAACCCAGCCGGGCACGATCTGGGCCCGCGCGCCGTCGGAGGACGACAGGTAGGACTGGCTTACGAGTTCGACGAGGTTGGCGTAGCCTTCCTCCGTCGCCGCGATCAGCACCACCGCCTCGCCGGACTGCGCGGCGGGCGCCTTGGCATTGCCGGACTTCGGTGAGGCGAGTTCGCCGTCGAAAACGAGGTCGAGCTGACAGCCCACGATCGGCTGGATGCCGGCTCCGACTGCCTTCTGCGCGAATTCCAATGCGCCGAACAGGTTCGCCGTGTCGGCCACGCCGATAGCGGGCATGGCGTTCGTCTCGGCGAACCCGATGACCTTGGCGAGAGGAAGCGCTCCCTCAAGCAGCGAGTAGGCCGAATGCACCCGCAGGTGGATGAAACCGGGCGATATCAGTTCAGGTGGAGTTGCGTCGTGGTCGGACATCCGGCTTCCATGCTGACGAAATTGGAGTCGGTGCCGAGCCGGAAACCCGGGTACGGCACTGCCCCACTATGCGAGCGGCAGGGCCTGTCGTCCAGCAATGCGGGGAGCGATCCCCAGGGAACAATTCCCGGCCGCGCGGGGAGACCTCATAAGGCGTTCAGGCAGATCGAGAAGGTCGCGACGAACGCCGCAATGGAAACGAAAGAGGCGATGTCGCGGGCAAATGCAGGCATAAACCGGGCTCCTTGTTTTGTGTATGCACTCTTTATGTTCTATTTTTGTTCTTTTATCAAGTCCAGGAGAGCGCGCGTCCGAGGGGAGCCGAAAACGCGGTTAACGGTAGGTAAAAGGAGTAACGTCAGACCGCGACGACGCGGCCTTCGGCGAGCGTGACCACCCGGTCCATGCGCTCGGCAAGCGCGTGATTGTGGGTGGCGACGAGGGCGGCGAGGCCCGACTGGCGTGCCAGAGCCGATAGCGCCTCGAACACGTAGCCGGACGTCTCCGGATCGAGATTGCCCGTCGGCTCGTCGGCGAGCAGGACCAGGGGTGCATTGGCAACGGCGCGGGCGATCGCTACCCGCTGCTGCTCACCGCCGGACAGTTCCGCAGGGCGGTGCGCCGCCCTCGGTCCGATACGCATATAGTCGAGCAATTGCTGAGCCCGCTCAGCGGCCTTGCCTCTGGAGAGTCCGCGGATCATCTGCGGAATCATCACGTTCTCGAGCGCGCTGAACTCCGGCAGCAAATGGTGGAACTGGTAAACGAACCCGACATCGTTGCGGCGGCGGGCCGTCCGCTCGCCGTCCGACATCGTGCCGCACGCAGTGCCGTTGATAAACACCTCGCCGCCATCGGGCCGCTCAAGCAGGCCGGCGGTGTGGAGCAGGGTCGATTTGCCGGCCCCCGACGGGGCTACCAGCGCCACCATCTCGCCTTCGCGCAATTCGAAATCGGCGCCCTTCAGGATCTGCAGCGTGTGGTTCGCCTCGTTATAGGCGCGATCAACGCCTCTGAGACGCAAAACAGTCTTCCGGTCGGCCATCATTCGTACCTCAGCGCCTCGACCGGATCGAGCTTGGCGGCGCGCCAGGCCGGAAGAATGGCCGCCAACAGCGACAGCGTAAGCGACAGCAACACGACAGAGGCGGTCTCGTACACGTTCAACTTCGCCGGTATCTCGGACAGGAAGCGTATGGTTGGATCCCAGACATCCGATCCGGACACCCAGTTCACGAAGCGCTGGATATAGCGGATATTCAGACAGAACAGCACGCCCAGCACCAGTCCGGACACTGTGCCGACAAAGCCGACGCCGACGCCCGCCATGATGAAGATGCGCATAACAGACGCCTGGGTCGCGCCCATGGTGCGCAGGATGGCCACACCCCGCGCCTTTTCCTTCACCATCATGATCAGGCTGGCGACAATGTTGAGCGATGCGACCAGCACCACGATCGACAGGATCAGGAACATGGCGTTGCGCTCGATCAGCAGCGCGGAGAAAAACGCCTGATTGCGTTGCCGCCAGTCGCTCACATACATCGGCCGGTCCCCCGCCTCCTCGATCAGCGGACGGTAGTGGTCGACCGCATCCGGGTCGTCTACGAATATCTCAATGAGCTGGGCTACGCCTTCGGTGTTGAAATAGAGCTGTGCCTCTTCGAGCGGCATGAAAATGACTGAGCGGTCGTACTCCGACATGCCCATCTCGAAAATCGCGCGGACCGGATAGGACTTCACCCGCGGAGTCGTCCCGAATGGCGTGACGTCGCCCTCCGGCGAGATCACCTTGATGAGGTCCCCGACGGCAAGGCCCAGATCCTGCGCCATGCGCGTGCCGATCGCCACACCGTCGCCGGTCAGGTAGGTTTCAAGCGAACCGTGCTGAATGTTCCCGGAGACGGAGTCCAGGTTGACGAAATCCTCGCCGCGCACGCCACGCACCAGGACACCGGATCCGGCACCGACATTGCCGGTCGCCAGAGCCTGCCCCTCGACAATCGGCATCACCATGCGCACGCCCGGAACGGTGGTGACGCGCGCCGAAAGCTCTTCGTAGTCGTCGAGCGGACGGTCGATCGCGGAAATCATGAGATGGCCGTTCAGGCCAAGGATCCGGTCCAGAAGTTCGGCCCGGAAGCCGTTCATCACCGCCATGACGATGATTAGCGCCGCAACGCCCAAGGTAACGCCGATGAGCGAGATGATCGTCACGATGGAGACGGCAGCTTCCTTGCGGCGCGGACGCAGATAGCGCCACGCTACGAGCCTCTCGAAGGCCGAGAACGAACCGGCGGATCCGTTCCGGTCATCCCGCACATTCGACGCCGGGGCTTTGGTATCGGTTATGCTGGCCACCCGTCACGCCCCTCCGACGATGCGGTGCACCGCAGTGTCGATGGACAGTTCCTGTTTGTCGCCGGTTCTGCGATTCTTGATCTCCACGACATCGGAAGCGACGCCGCGCGGGCCAACGACGACCTGCCAGGGAAGTCCGATCAGGTCCATGGCGGCAAACTTCGCGCCGGCGCGCTGATCGGTGTCATCCATCAATGGGTCGATGCCCGCGTTCGACAGCTTCTCGTAGATGCTGTCGGAGAACTCGTCGCATCCCCGATCGCCGGGTTTCATGTTCACGATTGCCGCTCCGAACGGGGCAACACTTTCAGGCCAGATGATTCCATTGTCGTCATGGGAGGCTTCGATAATGGCCGCGATAAGGCGTGTCGGACCGATCCCGTAGGATCCCATAGAGACCGGATGCTGCTTGCCGTCCGGGCCGGTGACCGTCGCGCCCATCGGCTCGGAATATTTCGTACCGAAATGAAAGATGTGGCCGACTTCGATGCCGCGCGCCGAGAGACGGTCTGACTCATCCGTCTTCGACCAGTCTGACTCATCATGCATTTCGTCGGTCGCAGCGTAGGGAGTCGTCCACTTCTCAACGATGGAAGCCATCTCCTCGTCGTTCCGGAAGTCGACGTCAATTCCGGGGACTTCCATGTCGAGATATGCCCTGTCACAAAACACCTGGCTTTCGCCTGTCTCCGCGAGGATGATGAATTCGTGACTGAGATCCCCACCGATTGGGCCGGTATCCGCGCGCATCGGTATCGACTTCAGGCCCAGGCGTTCGAAAGTCCGCAGATAAGCAACAAACATCCGGTTGTAAGCTGCCTTCGCACCCTCGTAGTCGAGGTCGAACGAATAGGCGTCCTTCATCAGAAATTCACGACCGCGCATCACGCCGAAGCGCGGGCGCACCTCGTCCCGGAACTTCCACTGGATATGGTAGAGATTAAGGGGAAGGTCCTTGTAGGACTTCACGTAGGACCGGAAAATGTCGGTCACCATCTCCTCATTGGTCGGACCGTAAAGCAGGTCACGCTCATGGCGGTCGGTGATGCGCAGCATCTCCTTGCCATAGTCGTCGTAGCGGCTGCTTTCGCGCCAGAGATCGGCGGGCTGGATCGTCGGCATCAGGATTTCAATCGCGCCCGAGCGGTTCTGCTCCTCGCGAATGACGCGGCACACGTTTTCCAGAACTCTCAGGCCGAGCGGCAGCAAAGAATATATGCCGGCGGCCTGCTGGCGGATCATTCCCGCGCGCAGCATGAGGCGATGGGAAACGATTTCCGCTTCCTTTGGGTTTTCTTTGAGAAGCGGTAAAAAATAACGCGAGAGACGCATGGCAATTTCCAGAGAACAAATCGGGCGAACCGGAATCAGAAGGCATACCGGCCTGACGGAGCCGTACATAGACCGCCTCACCTTCATTGGAAAGAAAAACGCTCGCTCGGCACCTCCAGAGCGTTTTGCGCCTCTCCAGTGTAATCATTTTCTCACGTTACGTTATTTTTTAATGACAAGAGCCTCAACCGTTGCTAGGAAAGGCTCCCGGCACGTGACGTGAGAGCCGAACGTGTTGGAGAATGCGGCCAAAGTCTTGGGAGGATTGGATTTTCCGCGCCTGTTTCATGGCAGCGACGTTACGGAGGTAGCGTATGAAAATCGGGCCGATTCATGAGTGGCAGGGCTTCAACCCTGCCACTTTTTTTGGGCCGGATGGGGCGGAACCGATGGGCTCTCAGTCAAACCGCGGCACGATGCGGGGGATGTCATCGACGCCATACCCCAAGGTAACCGTGACCAGGTAGAATAGTCCGAACAGAACGAGCGAGATCGCGGTGGTCAGCAGCATCTTGCGCAACAGTGCCGGGCGAGTCGGCGCGCCGTGTTCGGTCCCAAGCGTGACATCGTCATCTTCGACCTGGCTCCGCACACCGAGCGGAAGTGTCGTGAACAGCACGACCCACCAGATGATGAAGAAGATGGCAAAGGCGGAGATCAGGTTCATGGTCACACCTGTTCCAATTCGATCAGGGTCCCGTCAAAATCCTTCGGATGAAGGAACAGGACGGGCTTTCCGTGCGCGCCGGTCTTCGGTTCACCGTCGCCGAGCACGCGGACCCCATTCACCTGCAGAGCATCGCGCGCCTCGATGATGTCCTCGACTTCGTAGCACATGTGGTGGATTCCCCCGGCGGGGTTTTTCTCCAGGAACGCCGCGATGGGCGAAGCCTCGCCAAGCGGCTCCAGCAATTCGGTCTTGGTGTTTGCGACCTCGACAAAAACCACCGTCACTCCATGGTCCGGCAGCGCCTGCGGCTCGGTCACCGTCGCACCCAGCACAGCGCGATATCGCTCCGCCGCGACCTCTAGGTCCGGTACCGCGATTGCGACATGGTTGAGGCGGCCCAGCATTGCATCCTCCTACACTTTCGAGACCAGCACGGTTGTCAGCGGCTTTTTACCCCATGCGTCGCGAGCGGCGGCCCGCACCGCGCTTTGCACCGCCCTTTCGACGAGATCCGGATCGCGACGCCGCGCGCGGGGAATGCTCTCCACGGCGCCGAGTGCGGCGTCATACAGCAAATCCTCGAAATCTTCGCCCCCCGCATCGGATTCCGGTACACCGATAGCGACCAGCTCCGGATCGGCGACAAGCTCGTGCTTGCGGTCTAGAACGATGCTGACGGCCACATGACCGGCGAACGAAAGGCGCCGGCGGTCGCGTACCCCGACCGCCTCGTCATCGCCGAACAGCTTGCCGTCCTTGAAGAAGCGGCCATTCGGCACATCGTCCACGATCTCGGGCTGCCCCGGGGCGAGGCGCACGAGATCGCCGTTGCGCGCGGGCACCACGTGCTCGATGCCGTTCTCGGTCATCAGCTTCGCATGAGCACTCAGGTGGGCAGCTTCGCCATGCACCGGAATGCCGATCTGCGGCCTTGTCCAGCCATACATCTGGCGTAGTTCGTTGCGGCGGGGATGACCGGAAACGTGGACAAGCGCATCGCCGTCCTCGATCACTGTGATCCCCATGTCGATCAGCCTGTTCTTGGTCTCGAGGATCGCCTTCTCGTTGCCCGGAATGGTGCGCGAGGAATAGACGACAGTGTCGCCCTTCGTCAGGGATACGTCGCGCATCTCGTCGCGGGCGAGTTTTGCCAGCGCGGCACGGTTTTCACCCTGCGACCCGGTAAGGATGATGACAACCTTGTCGCGGGGGATGTAACCGAAATCCTCCTCCGCGAGGAATGGCGGCAGGCCCTCCATGTAACCGAGTTCCGAGGCGACATCGACCACACGTTTCATCGAGCGGCCAAGCAGGAGCACCTCGCGTCCGTTGTCACGCGCGGCCTCCACGATCGAACGAATGCGGCCGACGTTGGAGGAGAAGGTCGTGACGGCCACCCTGCCCTCGGCGGCGGCGATGACCTCCTTCAGCCCTTCTGAGACTTCACGTTCCGACGGTGAGACCCCCTCGCGCATCGCGTTGGTGGAATCGCAAATCAGTGCCAGAACGCCCTTTTCGCCAAGTTCCTGAAACCGGTTGTGATCGATCAGCGGCCCCATCGAGGGGTCCTCGTCATTCTTCCAGTCGCCGGTGTGAACGACTGTGCCGAGCGCCGTGGTGATGGCGAGCGACATCGGTTCAGGAATCGAGTGCGTAACCGAGATACCCTCGATCTCGAACGGACCCGCCTTAAACGTCGATCCGGCCTTGAATTCTGTCACCACGATCTTCGGGGAACCGGGTTCCGACTCGGCTTTCGCCTCGAGCATTCCGGCGGTAAAGGCCGTGGCGAAGACAGGCACGGTGCCTTCGGGCGAAATAAGCGGATAGAGCGTCAGCAGCGCGCCGTAGTGATCCTCGTGCGCGTGGGTGATGACGATGCCGCACAGGTTCTCGCGCTCGGCTTCGAGGAAACGGATATCCGGCAGCACGAGGTCGACGCCCGGCAGCTCCGGGCCTGGAAAGGTCACGCCGCAGTCCACCACCAGCCATTTGCGCCTGGCGGGCGGTCCGAAGCCGTACATCGCCAGGTTCATGCCGATTTCGCCGACGCCGCCCAGCGGCACAAACACCAATTCGTCCATGATCATTCTTATTCTTGCGCTGGCGCCGGATCGGCGCGGTTGTTCGGATTGTCAAAGAAGAGATCGCCTGCGGAAATCGCGCGGATCGTGCCGTGACGGTCGCGCAGGAGCAACATGCCCTCGCTGTCGATGTCATCGAATATGCCCTCGATGCGCCTGTTGGCAAGGTTGACGACGATCGGCTCGCCGACACCGCGCGCGTGTTCCAGCCAGAGGCCGCGAATACGGGCCGCGCCGTGCCCTTCGTTCCAGATGTCGAGCGCATCGCTCATTGCCCGCGCCAGATGCGCGAACAGCGTCGAGGGCGTCGCCGCCACACCCTCGCGGTTGAGCGCGGTCGCGGGGTAAAGTCCGGGGTCCGGATGGCTGACGACATTAATGCCGCAACCGATCACCACGGCGCGCGGCCCGCCGGCAAGAAAACTGCTCTCCAGCAGCATGCCGCAGCATTTCGCGCCGTTGAGCAGGATGTCGTTCGGCCACTTGATGTGCAGCTTCGTTCCGGGCGGCAGGCCACATGCGGCGATGGCATTGCGCACGGCAACGGCCGCGACAAGCGGCAGCGCAGCCAGCGCCTCGAGCGGTGCCGGATCGACGAGCAGCGCGGATGCGTAGAGATTTCCCGGCGGCGAGCTCCAATCGCGGCCGCGGCGGCCCCGGCCCGCCGTTTGTTCGCGCGCCGTGACCCATAAGTGCCCGGCATCGCCCTCGGCGGCAATCGCGATCGCCTCGGCATTCGTCGAACCGACGGACATCAGCTCAAGGTGCCGCCAGCCCGGAATTCCGTCCATCGGAGTACCTGTCACGCCGCGAACATTTCCCCGTTCGTCAGAACAGCGTTCGTGCGGCGGCCTCGGCGGTCGCCGCGATCGGCCCGCCGATCAGCACATAGCCGAGAACGAAGAGCCCGGAGACGCCCATCACCAGGCGCAGTTCGGCGGCCACGGGCAGGAAACCGCCTACTGACTCGTCGAACCACATCAGCTTGATAATGCGCAGGTAATAGTAGGCCCCGACGACCGAAGCGAGGACGCCGATGATCGCGAGTGGATAAAGCCCGGCCTCTATGGCGGCGAGGAAAACGTACCATTTTGCCCAGAAGCCGGCGAGCGGCGGAATGCCCGCCAGCGAGAACATCATGATGGTCAGCACTGTCGCCATCACCGGATTGGTGGCGGACAGCCCAGCCAGATCGTCGATGTTCTCGACATTCCCCTCGTCCTTGCGCCGCATGGCGAGAATGAAGGCGAACGTGCCGAGGGTCATGACGAGATAGATCGCCATGTAGAGCATCACGCCCTTGACTCCGACCAGCGTGCCGGCGGCAAGCCCTACCAGCGCGTACCCCATATGGCCGATCGACGAATAGGCCATCAGGCGCTTGATGTTGCGCTGGCCGATCGCTGCAAACGCGCCGAGGAGCATCGAGGCGATGGCGATGAAGACGACGATCTGCCGCCAGTCCGCGGTCACTGGCGCGAAGGCGTCCATCACAACCCGCACGAACATGGCCATGGCCGCCATTTTCGGGGCGGCGGCGAAAAACGCGGTTACCGGCGTCGGCGCGCCTTCATAGACGTCCGGCGTCCACATGTGGAACGGTACTGCCGAGATCTTGAACGCCAGCCCCGCGATCAGGAACACCAGCCCGAACAACACGCCGATGGATCGCTCGCCCCCCGTGAGGGCGGCAGCGATTTCGGCGAACCCGACATGGCCGGTAAAGCCGTAAATCAGCGATATGCCGTACAGCATCATGCCTGAGGAAAGAGCACCGAGAACGAAATATTTGAGGCCGGCTTCGGTGGAGCGCACACTGTCGCGGTTGATCGCAGCGACGACGTAGAGCGCGAGGGATTGAAGTTCGAGCCCCATATACAGCGTCAGCAGGCTGTTGGCCGACACCATCAGCAACATGCCGAGCGTCGCCAGCACGATCAGCACGGGGAATTCGAACCGGTCGAATTTCTCGGCGCGGGCAAACCCGACCGACATCGCCAGCGCGACAACCGAGCCGATGAGCGTCAGCGCCTTCATGAAGACGGCGAAGCCATCCTGCACGAATGCGCCGGCGAAAGCCTCCCCTCGACCGCCGATGAACAGCATCCAGCCGAGCGCGGCGATCAGCAGCGCCACGGCCAGCCCGGTGACGGTGGCGTTGGCCCGGTCGGCGGGAACGAAAACGCCCACCATCAGCAGCACCATGGCGCCAGCCGCGAGGATCAGTTCCGGTATCGAAAGGGCAAGGCCCTGTGACAGAAAATCGGCAGACATCGAACCTGGCTCCCGGATCAGTTCGCCGTCATCGCGACATCCGCAGCGGCACGGGCAGCATCCAGCGCGGCGGAATAATCGGACAACAGGGCGTCGACGGACGCCGAGGTAACATCGAACACCGGCGCCGGATAGACGCCGAAGAAGATGGTGAGAACGACGAGCGGATAGAGGATCGCCCGCTCGCGCGGCGAAAGGTCGAGCATCGCCTTTAGGCTTTCCTTTTCCAGCACGCCGAAGATGACACGCCGGTAGAGCCACAGCGCGTATGCCGCGGAAAGGATTACGCCGGTGGTGGCGATCACGGCAAACCACGTGTTCGCCTTGAAAATCCCCATCAGCACCAGGAACTCGCCCACGAACCCGGAGGTCCCCGGCAGGCCGACATTGGCCATCGTGAATACCATGAAGGCGGCGGCGTAACGCGGCATGATCTGGACGAGGCCCCCATAGGCCGCGATGTCGCGTGTATGCATCCGGTCGTAGATCACGCCGACGCACAGGAACAGCGCGCCCGACACGAGGCCGTGCGATAGCATCTGGAAGATCGCGCCGTCGACGCCCTGATGGTTCGCCGCGAAAATTCCCATCGTCACGTAGCCCATATGGGCGACGGAGGAATAGGCGATCAGCTTCTTGACGTCCTCCTGCATCAGCGCGACCAGCGATGTGTAGACGATCGCGATCACCGACAGGGTGAAGACCAGCCCGGCAAACTCCGCCGAGGCAAGCGGGAACATCGCCAGCGAGAAGCGGATCAGGCCATACCCGCCGAGTTTCAGCAGGATGCCGGCAAGGATCACCGAGCCCGCGGTCGGCGCTTCGACGTGGGCGTCGGGAAGCCATGTGTGGACCGGCCACATCGGCATTTTCACCGCGAAGGAAGCGAAGAAGGCGAGCCACAGCCACGTCTGCATTGATGCCGGGAAGTCATGGGCCAGCAGGTCCGGAATGCTCGTCGTACCGGCGTTGAAGAACATCGCCATGATGGCGAGCAGCATCAGCACCGAACCGAGCAGCGTATAGAGGAAGAACTTGAACGAGGCGTAGACCCGCCGCTTTCCGCCCCACACCCCGATGATGATGAACATCGGGATCAGCCCGCCCTCGAAGAAGACGTAGAACAGAACGATGTCGAGCGCGCAGAAAACGCCGATCATCAGCGTTTCCAGTACCAGGAAGGCGATCATGTACGCCTTCACGCGGGTCTGGACCGCGTCCCAGCTCGCGAGGATGCAAAGCGGCATCAGGAACGTCGTCAGGATGACGAACAGCATCGAAATGCCGTCGACCCCCATGTGGTACGAAATTCCGCTGTCCAGCCATTCGGCCTTCTCGACGAACTGGAAGCCCGGATCGGACGTGTCGAACCCGATCCAGATCAGCAGCGAAATGGCGAAAGTGAAGCCGGTCGTCAGCAATGAGACCATGCGTATGTTGCGTTTCGCGATCTCGCTGTCGTCGTTGATGAACAAAATGATCAGCACGCCGACGAGCGGCAGAAACGTAACGAGTGAGAGGATGGGCATCCCAGCCATTAGACGGCGCCCCCAAGGATCATCCAAGTGACAAGCGCGGCAACGCCGATCAGCATCGCGAACGCATAGTGATAAAGGTAGCCGGACTGCAGCTTGACGACCCGGCCGGTGGTTTGGAGAACCCGCGACGCCACGCCGTCAGGTCCGAATCCGTCGATCAGCCAGCCATCGCCGCGCTTCCACAGGAACCGGCCAAGACGCATTGCGGGCCTCACGAACAGGAAGTCGTAGAGCTCGTCGAAATACCACTTGTTGAGCAGGAACTTGTAGAGGCCCTCATGCTGCGCGGCGAGATTGCGCGGCGTCTGTGGCGAACGGATGTAGAAGTACCAGGCGGTTACCAGGCCGATGGCCATGGCGATGAACGGGCTCCATTTCACGAGCAGCGGCACGTCGTGGAATTCCTCTAGGATACGATTGTCCGGCCCGGCAAACAGCGCGGTGCGCCAGAACTCATTGTACCAGCCGGCATGCTCGCCCTCTGCGTGGCCGGTGAAGGCTCCGTAGAAGAGCACGCCCGCGAGCAACGCTCCGGCGGCCAGAATGTAAAGCGGGACCAGCATTACCTGCGGCGATTCGTGCACATGGTGCATCACGTCCGCGGATGCGCGGGGCTTGCCGTGGAACGTCATGAAGATCAGCCGCCAGGAATAGAAACTGGTGAACAGCGCGGCGATGACCAGCAGGGCGAAAGCCACACCGGCGGCGGCGTTGTTCCCGACATATGCGCTCTCGATAATCGCATCTTTGGAAAAGAACCCGGCGGTGCCGATATAGGTGCCCGGAATGCCGACGCCGGTAAGCGCCAGCGTGCCGATTATCATCATCCAGTAGGTCAGCGGAATATGTTTGCGCAGGCCGCCCATCTTGCGCATGTCCTGCTCGTCGGAAACCGCGTGAATGACCGAGCCCGCGCCAAGGAACAACAGCGCCTTGAAGAAGGCGTGGGTGAACAGGTGGAAGATGCCAGCGCCATAGGCGCCGACCCCCAGCGCCACGAACATGTAGCCGAGCTGAGAGCAGGTGGAATATGCAATCACGCGCTTGATGTCGTTTTGCACGAGGCCGACGGTTGCGGCAAAGAAGGCGGTGATCGCGCCAATCATCGTGACGAAGGTCAGAGCCGTCGGGCTCAGTTCGAACAGCGGCGACATGCGCGCAACCATGAACACCCCGGCGGTGACCATCGTCGCGGCATGGATCAGCGCGGAAACCGGCGTCGGGCCTTCCATCGCGTCGGGCAGCCAAGTGTGCAGCAGGAACTGCGCCGACTTGCCCATCGCGCCCATGAAGAGCAGCAAGCAGACCACCGTCAGTGCATGCGCTTTGTCGAGCTGGTAACCGAGGAAATTCATGACGTTGCCGGCCTGCGCCACGCCTTCCGCGCCCTCGCCGGTGAGGTCAGCCGCTGCGCTGGCGAAAACCGTCTCCAGATTGACCGAGCCGAACAGCACGAATACGCCGAAGATGCCGAGCGCGAAACCGAAGTCGCCGACGCGGTTGACGATGAAGGCCTTCATCGCGGCAGCGTTGGCCGACGGCTTCTTGTACCAGAAGCCGATCAGAAGATAAGACGCCAGTCCGACGCCCTCCCAGCCGAAGAACATCTGCACGAGGTTGTCCGACGTCACCAGCATCAGCATGGCGAAGGTAAACAGAGACAGATACGCGAAAAACCGCGGACGGTGCGGATCGTGGTGCATGTATCCGATCGAATAGATATGAACCAGCGACGACACCGTGTTGACCACGATCAGCATGACGACCGTCAGCGTGTCGATCCGGAACGCCCACCCCACGTCCAGGCCCCCCGACTGTATCCAGCGCATCACCGGAACGGTGAATGCTTCGGAGTCGGAGAAGGAAAACGTCAGGAACGCGATCCACGACAGGATGGCGGCAACCACCATCAAGCCGGAGGTGATGTACTCGCTGGCCTTCGCGCCGAGCGAACGGCCGAACAGACCGGCAACCAGCGCGCCGATAAGCGGCAGAAAGACGATGGCGTGATACATGGCGCGGTCAGCCTTTCATCATGCTCACGTCTTCGACCGCGATGGAACCGCGGTTGCGATAGAAGACGACGAGAATTGCAAGCCCGATTGCCGCCTCGGCGGCCGCCACGGTCAGGACGAACAGGGCAAAGACCTGCCCGACGAGATCCTCCAGATGCGCAGAGAACGCGACGAAGTTCAGGTTCACGGCAAGGAGGATGAGTTCCACCGACATTAGGATGACGATGACGTTCTTGCGGTTCAGGAAGATGCCGAACACACCGATGACGAAGAGCAGCGCCGAAACGGTCAGGTAATGGGAGATGGTAATTGTCATGTGGTCAAATTCCCTTGCCGGTCTCGACGTCGACGACATCGATCGCGGTCTCCGGTGTCCGGGCAACCTGTTGCGACATGTTCTGGCGCTTCACGCCGGCGCGCTGCGGGCGAAGCGTAAGCACGATGGCGCCGATCATCGCCACGAGCAGCACGATGCCGGCGATCTGGAAGAAGAAAATGTAATCCGTGTAAAGGATATCGCCGAGCGCTGCGGTGTTGTGGCGCACGACCGGGTTGGGTGCGGGTAGCGCCGTCTGAGCCGGTTTTTCGACATCGAAGGCGGCTCCGGCCAGAACGATCAGCAATTCGGCAGCCAGGATGATGCCGACCACCGCCCCGATCGGCGCGTATTCCAGCGCGCCGCGCTTCATTGACGCAAAGTCGACGTCGAGCATCATCACGACGAACAGGAACAGCACCGCGACCGCTCCCACGTAAACGACGAGCAGAATCATCGCGAGGAATTCCGCCCCGGTCAGCAGGAACAGTGCGGCCGCGTTGAAGAAGGTGAGGATGAGATAGAGAACCGAGTGCACGGGATTGCGCGCCGCAATCACCATGAAGGCGCTCCCGACGGCAACGAAGGCAAACAGGTAAAAGAATGCCGCCCCTAAACCACTAATCATGATCGCTTCCCCGATCTCCCTGCCCGGCCGCCAGCGCGCAAGCGCCCTGTGCCGGAGCCGCACCGCCATCCCGGGCGGCGATTATGCGTTTGCCTCTAGCGATACGGCGCGTCGATCGCGAGGTTGCGTGCGATTTCACGTTCCCACCGGTCGCCGTTTTCCAGAAGTTTGTTCTTGTCGTAATAGAGTTCCTCACGGGTCTCCGTCGCGAACTCGAAATTCGGACCCTCGACGATCGCGTCGACCGGACAGGCTTCCTGGCAGAAGCCGCAATAGATGCATTTCACCATGTCGATGTCGTAACGAACCGTGCGGCGCGTGCCGTCATTACGGCGCGGCCCGGCCTCGATGGTGATCGCCTGGGCGGGGCAGATCGCCTCACACAATTTGCAGGCAATACAGCGTTCCTCGCCGTTCGGATAACGGCGCAACGCGTGCTCGCCACGGAACCGTGGGCTGACCGGACCCTTCTCGAACGGATAGTTGACCGTGAATTTCGGTTCGAAAAATCGCCGCATCGAGAGAAAAAACGCGCCGACGAACTCTTTCAGCAGCAGCGCCTTGGCGGCTTGTGCGATCGTGTTCATGTCCGATCCCTCATTGTCTCCGGCGAACCGGCCAGCCGCGCGCGCGACGACGTGGCAAACCGTTCGACGCTGTCGTCGATGTGTAGCCAGCGCAGACGCTGCGATTCGTAGCTGTGGACCTCCGGCACGAGTTCGTCCGCTTGGTCCAGCAGTCCGAGCGGGACGTAGACCTGGCCGGGTAGATAATCAAAGCGCGAGGAAAGCGGCGATCCGCAGGATCTGCAAAATGACCTTTTCACACCCGGATTGGAAGGCGCCACGGCACCTTCGTCGGGAGTGAAAGTCAGATCCTTTTCCTCAAAGGCGGCCATCGCCGCGACAGGCGCACCGGTGACACGTCGACAGTCGACGCAATGGCAGTATGCGACGGTCTGCGGCGAGCGTGATGCCCTCACGGCCGTCTCGCCGCAGTAGCAGCGTCCTTTAATCGGCAATGTGACGGCCGCGCCCATCATGCCCAGCCCATCAGTTTCAGGAAAGCCGCGGTCGCGAAGACCATGAACAGCGAGATCGGCAGGAACACCTTCCAGCCGAGCCGCATCAGCTGGTCGTAGCGGTAGCGCGGGACGAATGCCTTCACCATGGAGATCAGAAAGAAGACGAAGCAAAGCTTCAGAACGAACCAGAAGACACCGGGAACCCAGGTGAACGGCGCGAAGTCGAATGGGGGCAGCCATCCTCCGAGAAACAGGATGACGGTCAGCGCGCACATCAGCAGGATCGCGATGTATTCGCCCAGCATGAACATCATGTAGGGCGTCGAGGAGTACTCGATCATGTGGCCGGCGACGAGCTCGGATTCGGCCTCGACGAGATCGAAGGGCGGACGGTTGGTCTCGGCCAGCGCCGAGATGAAGAAGATGACGAACATCGGGAACAGACCGAGCCAATGCCAGTCGAGGAAAGTGTTGGGCAGGCCGAGACGCGTGCCGAGGCCGTCGCGCTGGGCGAGCACGATGTCGCCGAGATTGAGCGAACCGACGGCCAGCAGCACGGTCACGATGACGAAGCCGATCGAGACTTCGTAGGAGACCATCTGGGCGGCCGAACGCAATGCGCCGAGGAACGGGTATTTCGAGTTCGACGCCCAGCCGGCCATGATCACGCCGTAAACCTCAAGCGAGGAGATCGCGAAAACATAGAGAATTCCGACATTGACCGAAGCGATCGCCCAGCCGTCATCGAGCGGAATTACGGCCCATGCCGCAAGCGCCAGGACAGCCGAAACGAAGGGGGCAAGCAGGAAGATTCCCTTGTTCGCTCCGGACGGGATGATCGGTTCCTTGAGGATAAATTTCAGCAGGTCCGCAAACGACTGCAAAAGCCCCCACGGACCGACGACGTTCGGGCCGCGCCGCGACTGGACGGCCGCCCAGATCTTGCGGTCGGCATAGAGAATGAAGGCGGTGAAGACCAGCAGCGACACCAGCAGGACGAGCGTCTGCAGGAGGATGATCAGCCCCGGTACGACGTAGGTTTCAAACATCTATGCGGTCCGTTTCCTGCCCTTGTTGAACCCGGTCATTCGGCGGCCTGCTTAAAGCCCTTGCGCGCGAGGCTGGAACATTCGGCCATCACGGCGGATGCCCGCGCGATCGGGTTGGTCAAATAGAAGTCTTTGACCGGCGATGCAAACGCCGACTTGCCCAACCGTCCGCCTTTTTCGGCAATTGCGGCAATATCGGCGCTCTCGTCGCGCGCGACCTCCCCGATCTCGGCAAAATGCGGATGATCGGCATAAAGCGCGGCGCGCAATTGCGGCAGCGAATCAAACGGCAGCTTGTGGCCGAGCACCTCGGAGAGCGCCCTCAGGATGGCCCAGTCCTCTTTCGCCTCGCCCGGCGCGAAGCCGGCCCGGTTAGTCATTTGCACACGGCCTTCGGTGTTCACATAGGTTGCGAATTTTTCGGTGTAGGCCGAAGCGGGAAGGATCACGTCAGCATGGTGGGCGCCGACGTCTCCGTGCGTGCCGATATAGACGGTAAACCCGCCCTGCTTGCGCTTGCGCAAATCCAGTTCATCGGCTCCGAGCAGGAACAGGACATCGCTCCCCGCCACCATGTCGGCAGCGGCAAGCCCACCCTCGCCCGGCACGAAGCCGAGATCGAGCCCGCCGACCCGTGCGGCCGCCGTATGGAGCACGGCGAAGCCGTTCCAGTCCTTCGTTACCGCGCCCGCGGCATCCGCGACCTTCGCCACCAGTCCGAGGACTGCCGTGCCGTCGCCTCGCGCCAGAGCGCCCTGCCCTACGATGACCATCGGACGCTTGGCTTTCTTCAGCGCCTTGAAGAAGCTGTGGTTGCCGCCCGCCAGTTCCTTCAGCGTCTCCGGGCCTGAGCCGAGCATCTCGTAGTCATAACGCAGATCGCCCATGTCACCGATCACGCCGATCGGAATGTCGTTTGCTCGCCATGCCTTGCGGATGCGCGCGTTCAGCACCGAGGCCTCGAAACGCGGATTGGAGCCAACGATCAGAATCGCATCGGCCTGCTCGATGCCCTCGATGGTCGGATTGAAAATATAGGATGCCCGCCCGAGCGACGGATCGAGCGCGGCGCCATCCGGGCGACAGTCGATACTGGACGATCCGAGCGACGCCATCAGCGTCTTCAGCGCATACATTTCCTCCACGCCGGCAAGATCGCCGGCGATCGCGCCGAGCTGGTTGCCGGACTTCCCGGATACCGCCCCCCATACGGCGCCGAACGCTTCGATCCAGCTTGCCGGCTTCAGCTTGCCGTCTACGCCGCGCACATAGGGCCGGTCGAGGCGCTGGGTGCGGAGCCCGTCCCAGATGAAGCGCGACTTGTCGGAAATCCACTCCTCGTTCACTGCGTCGTTAACCCGCGGCAGGATACGCATAACTTCGCGGCCGCGCGCGTCGACGCGGATCGCCGAGCCGACGGCGTCCATGACGTCGATGGACTCGGTCTTGGAGAGCTCCCATGGGCGCGCCTGAAACGCATAGGGGCGCGAAGTCAGCGCGCCGACCGGGCAAAGGTCGATCACGTTGCCCTGCAATTCCGAGGTCATCGCCTCTTCCAGGTAAGTAGTGATTTCAGCGTCCTCGCCGCGGCCGATCAGGCCAAGTTCTGAAATCCCGGCGACCTCGGTGGTGAAACGGACGCACCGCGTGCAGTGAATGCAGCGCGTCATGATCGTCTTGACCAGCGGGCCGATATATTTGTCTTCCACGGCGCGCTTGTTCTCGTGATAGCGCGACGAGTCGACGCCGAACGCCATCGCCTGGTCCTGCAGATCGCACTCGCCGCCCTGATCGCAAATCGGGCAATCCAGCGGATGATTGATGAGCAGGAACTCCATCACCCCCTCGCGTGCCTTCTTCACCATCGGGGTATTTGTGAAGACTTCCGGCGGCTGACCTTCCGGACCCGGACGCAGATCGCGCACGCCCATGGCACAGGACGCCGCCGGTTTCGGGGGGCCGCCCTTCACCTCGACCAGGCACATGCGGCAATTGCCCGCGATCGAGAGCCGCTCGTGGAAACAGAAGCGCGGGATTTCCGCGCCCGCTTCCTCACACGCCTGGAGAAGCGTGAAGTGATCGGGAACCTCGACCTCTTTACCGTCGACCTTGATCAGTGCCATGAACCGATTTCCAACTTTCAGTATCTCGCCGCAGCGCCGCGGCCGCCAGAGTTTGACATGGGGCTGGGACCAGCCGAACGCATAGTCGCTGCCGCCGTGCCGGTCCAGATGCTTTGGACGTTCCGAAGTCCCACCGGGCCGTGGGATCCGGCGAGGTCAGGGTTCGGCATGGCGAGGATGAGTGCGGCAAGATGCATCGCGACGACTACTTGCCCTTTCCGGCGAGTTCGCCGGCTTGGGGAATCCAGTTGTCGCGCTCGATCCGACCCTTGAACTGCAAATAGTCGTCAACCCAGGCGATCTCGTTCGGAGTCCATGCCGCTATCTGCCCGAACGTCCAGACGCCGAGACCGTTCAGGACTGTCTCGAGCTTCGGCCCGATTCCGGAAATCTTTTTCAGATCATCCGGTTGGTCGGGTTTCTTCATGGACGCCGGCTTTTTGAAATCCTCCGGCATGACCGGCTCGGCCGCCGACTCCGCCGCTTGCGGTTTCGCCGGTGGCTCGGGTGTTTTGGTTTTCGCCGGAGCTTCTGGCGCTTTCGTCTTTGCAACCGGGTCCCCGACCGGCTCGGCTGTGGTGGCCTTCTTCACCGAAGCACTGTCCGAACTGACGATCTTCGCGACCGGAACCGGTTTCGGCGCCGGCTTTGGCGCGGCATCCGGGGTCTTTGCCTTCTTCTCGGTCGGCGCCGTCTCGGAGGTGTCATCGAAGGACCCGATCGCCCAATCGAAATTGAAAGGGTTCGCGGCCCCGAAGGGTGTCGAAAGGCCACCGGTCGATTCGGAGGCCAGCATGTTTGTCGCCTTCATCGCACCGGCCATGGCGCCTGCCATCATGCCGAACATCTGGCTCGCCATCCCCATGCCGATCGCCGACGACGCGGCGATCGCAGCCATCGGCTGGGCGGCAAGGTTGGCGGCGCCGGGATATTTCGTAACGCCGGCCGCGGTCATCCAGCCGACCGCATTTTTCTGCATTTCCGTCATGCCATCCGAAAAAGTGGCGAAAGGGTTGTCCTTGGTCATCATCGTTTCCTTCAGCGAGCCCATGTGAAACCTCCCTCATCGAGGTCTTCGATTGAATGTGACGCCGCCGTTCCCGAACGTTTCCTCTTTGCGGTCTTGCCGCTCGCGGGGCCGTATCTCCGGCCCACGCCCGTCTTTTCATTTCAGCGCCCGAAGGCGCAACTCTATTCGGCGGCCTCCAGCACGGGGGCCGTCTGGTGAGCATTGCGCGAGAACTCGTCGATGCGCCGCTCGATCTCCGGGCGGAAGTGGCGGATGAGGCCCTGGATCGGCCAGGCCGCAGCATCGCCCAGGGCACAGATCGTGTGTCCCTCGACCTGCTTGGTCACATCGAGCAGCATGTCGATCTCGCGCTTCTGCGCGTTGCCAACCACCATGCGCTCCATCACGCGCCACATCCAGCCGGTGCCCTCCCGGCACGGCGTGCACTGGCCGCAGCTCTCGTGCTTGTAGAAGTAGGCCAGCCGCGCGATCGCCTTCACGATATCCGTCGACTGGTCCATAACGATGACCGCGGCCGTGCCGAGGCCCGATTTCAGCGCGCGCAGCGAGTCGAAGTCCATCGGGCAGTCGATGATTTCCTCGGCGGGTACGAGCGGAACCGACGAGCCCCCGGGAATGACGGCCAGCAGATTCTCCCAGCCGCCGCGAATACCGCCGCAATGGCGGTCGATCAGTTCACGGAACGGGATCGACATCTCCTCTTCCACCGTGCACGGATTGTTGACGTGGCCGGAGACGCAGAACAGCTTGGTGCCGGTGTTGTTTTCCTTGCCGAGGCCCGCGAACCAGCCGGCACCCCGGCGCAGGATGGTAGGCGCGACGGCGATCGATTCAACGTTGTTGACCGTCGTCGGGCAACCATAGAGGCCGACATTGGCCGGGAACGGCGGCTTCAGGCGCGGCTGGCCCTTCTTGCCTTCGAGGCTTTCGATCAGCGCGGTTTCCTCGCCGCAGATGTAAGCGCCCGCGCCGTGGTGGACGTAGACGTCCATGTCCCAGCCGCACTTGTTGTTTCGGCCCAGAATGCCAGCGTCGTAGCATTCGTCGATCGCCGACTGCAGCGCCTCACGTTCCCGGATGTATTCGCCGCGGATATAGATGTAGGCAGCGTGGGCACCCATTGCGAAACCCGCGATCACGCATCCTTCGATCAGGGTATGCGGATCGTGGCGCATGATGTCCCGGTCCTTGCAGGTTCCGGGCTCGGACTCATCAGCGTTGACGACAAGATAATGGGGCCGTCCGTCGGACTCCTTTGGCATGAACGACCACTTCAGGCCGGTCGGGAAACCCGCGCCGCCGCGGCCTCGCAGGCCGGATTCCTTCATCTCGGTGATGATCCAGTCGCGGCCCTTTTCGATCAGGCCCGCCGTGCCGTCCCAGTGGCCGCGCCCCATCGCGCCCTTCAGCGTCTTGTCGCGCAGGCCGTAGATGTTGGTGAAAATGCGATCCTGATCAGCGAGCATCGCCACAGCCTTTCATTCCACATGCCGTTCTCCCGCGCAGCGCGGGGAAGAAAACCAGCAGCAGGCCCTGAATGCCCGCCATGAACACGACCGCTGCCGGGATGACCAACCACGCCCATTCGTGCGTCAGGAGCGCGACCAGCGTGAAGACCAGGGTCACGCCCACCGCCGAGATCACGCTGGTGCGCATGCACAGCGAAGGTTCGCCCAGCGAATCCTGCTCGATCGAATGCGTCGCGTCTGCGGCCATCGTCATCCGTTCTCCCCGGCGAGGGTCCTGGCCTGATCGACCCAGTTGTCGCGTTCGATACGGCCCTTGAACCTGAGGTAGCCGTCGACCCATTCACGCTCGGCCGCATTCCAGCCGGCAATCTGCTCAAAGGTGTAGATGCCGAGCGAGTGTAGAATTCCCTCGATTTTCGGACCGACGCCGGAAATCCTCTTCAGATCGTCGGGCTGTGCGGGCCTTTCGATGCCCGCCGGGCGGTTCGTGTCGTCAGAGGCCGGCGCGGCTGCCGCAACCCTCTCCTTGCTTGCGGCGCGCGCGCGCCCCGACGCGGTCGCAGCGACCTTCATCGTCGGATTGCCGGACTCGACGGTTGCGCCTCCGGTCTCCTTCGGCCTGACGGAGCTCGCCGTGCTGGCGACCTTCAGGGTCGGGCCGGCATCCTCGGTCTTGGCGTCGACTTGCGTTTTCGAAGCCTTCTTCCTGCCCGGCCCCTCGGCCTCGTCCGGATCAGCAAAGGCGGGCGCGCCCTCAGGGGCCGCGGTCTTCGGCTTGGCGGCCTTGGTCATCTCCTGCTCGCCATTGGCCTTGCCGTTCGGCGTATGGGTGGATTCCGACGGACCGGCCGGGTCTTCCAGCAGCGTCGTCGGGCCGCCCGCCGGGGCCGAGAACACGCGGTCGACCTGCGGGCCGGGCGTAATCGTGTCACCCTTGCCGGCCTCGAACGCGTCGATGATTTCCTCGAGGCGCTCCGGCGTCAGGTCCTCGTAGGTGTCCTTGCCGATCATCACCATCGGCGCGTTGACGCAGGCCCCCTGGCACTCGACCTCTTCCCAGGACAGAGCGCCGTCCGCGCTGAGCGCGAACGGATCGTGATGAATCCTGTTTTGGCAGACCTTCTTCAGGTCCTCCGCTCCGCGCAACATGCAGGGCGTCGTGCCGCAAACCTGTACATGGGCCTTCCTTCCGACCGGCTGCAGCATGAACTGCGTGTAGAAGGTCGCGACCTCCATGACGCGGATGCGCGGCATGTCGAGCGTTTGCGAAATATGCTCGATGGCGGCGCGCGTCACCCATCCGTCCTGCTCCTGCGCCAGCATCAGCAGCGG
The DNA here is from genome assembly GCF_019966575.1 of Oricola cellulosilytica. Taxonomy (GTDB): domain Bacteria; phylum Pseudomonadota; class Alphaproteobacteria; order Rhizobiales; family Rhizobiaceae; genus Oricola; species Oricola cellulosilytica. Next base: position 87,810 of record NZ_JAINFK010000002.1, read on the forward strand.
GATCACGGCGGACTGCTCACGCCCCTTGGGATATTTGCCGATCCACTTCTTGGCCTCCGCGGCCATGGCGCGCGAGAATTTGAAGCTGTCGGGCTGGACGCTTTCTTCTGCGAGACGACGAACGGACATTAGCGGTCCACCTCACCAAACACGATATCGAGCGAGCCGAGCACGGCGGAAACGTCGGCCAGCATGTGACCCCGACAGATGAAATCCATCGCCTGGAGATGCGCGAAGCCGGGGGCGCGAAGCTTGCAGCGATAGGGCTTGTTGGTGCCGTCGGAGACGAGATAGACGCCGAACTCGCCCTTCGGCGCCTCGACCGCCACGTACACTTCGCCAGCCGGCACGTGGTAGCCCTCGGTGTAGAGCTTGAAGTGGTGGATCAGCGCTTCCATCGAGCGCTTCATCTCGCCGCGATTCGGCGGCACCACCTTGTTGTCGGTATTGGAAACAGGCCCCACCGCCTCTTGGCCAAGCAGCCGGTCGACGCACTGGCGAATGATCGAGGCCGACTGGCGCATTTCTTCCATGCGGATGCAGTAGCGGTCATAACAGTCGCCGTTCTTGCCGATCGGGATTTGGAACTCCATCTCGTCGTAGCACTCATAGGGCTGCGACTTGCGAAGGTCCCAGCGCGCGCCCGAGCCGCGCACCATGACCCCCGAGAATCCCCACGCCCAGGCGTCTTCCAGCTTGACCACCCCGATATCGACGTTGCGCTGCTTGAAGATACGGTTTGGTGTCAGCAGATCATCGAGATCGTCGACCACTTTCAAGAACGGATCAATCCACTTGCCGATGTCCTCGACGAGATCGCGCGGCAGGTCCTGGTGAACGCCGCCCGGCCGGAAGTAGGCGGCATGCAGGCGCGCGCCGCAGGCCCGCTCGTAGAACACCATCAGCTTTTCGCGTTCCTCGAAACCCCAGACAGGCGGGGTCAGCGCGCCGACGTCCAGCGCCTGCGTGGTGATGTTGAGCAGATGCGACAGGATACGGCCGATTTCCGAGTAGAGTACCCGGATCAGTTGGCCGCGCTTCGGCACCTCGAGCCCGATCAGCCGCTCGACCGCCAGCGCGAAGGCGTGTTCCTGGTTCATCGGCGCGACATAATCGAGCCGGTCAAAATAGGGGATCGCCTGAAGATAGGTCTTGTGCTCGATCAGCTTCTCGGTGCCGCGGTGCAGCAGGCCGATATGCGGATCGACGCGCTCGCAAACCTCGCCGTCGAGCTCCAGCACGAGCCGCAGAACGCCGTGAGCGGCGGGATGCTGCGGCCCGAAATTGATGGTGAAATTGCGGACGTTGTGTTCGGTCATTGTTTGGCCTTCTCATCCCCCGGAAGCACGTATTCCGTGCCTTCCCATGGCGAAAGGAAGTCGAAATCGCGGAACTCCTGGCGCAGCTTGACCGGCTCGTAAACGACGCGCTTTGCCTCGTCGTCGTAATGCACCTCGACGAAGCCGGTCAGCGGGAAATCCTTCCGCAGCGGATGACCCTCGAAACCGTAGTCGGTGAGGAGACGGCGCAGATCCGGATGGCCGGTGAACAGGATCCCATACATGTCGTAGGTTTCGCGCTCGAACCAGTTGGCACCGGGAAAGACCGGCACGGCGCTGGGCACGGCCGTTTCCTCGTCGGTCTCCACCTTCACCCGCAGGCGCTGGTTCAGCGTCGGCGACAACAAATGGTAGACGACGTCGAAACGCTTCGTGCGGCCGGGGTAGTCGGCACCGCAAATGTCGATGATCGAGACGAATTTCAACTGGACATCGTCGCGGAGCGCGGTCAGCAGTTCGATCAGCGAGCCGAGGCCGACCTTCAGCGTCAGTTCGCCATGAGCGACCGACGTCTCGTAGTCGATACCTTCCAGCTCGTCAGCAAGCGTGCTGACCAGGTCTTCGATCGTTTCAGTGGTTGCGGCCATATCGTGGTGCGGCTCCGTTGGGCGCGGCGATCAGCGTTCGATCGTGCCGGTGCGGCGGATTTTCTTTTGCAGCAGCAGCACGCCATACAGCAGCGCCTCGGCAGTCGGCGGGCAGCCCGGTACGTAGATGTCGACCGGAATCACCCGGTCGCAGCCGCGCACCACCGAATAGGAGTAATGGTAATAGCCGCCGCCATTGGCGCAGGAGCCCATCGAGATCACGTAGCGCGGCTCGGGCATCTGGTCATAGACCTTGCGCAGCGCCGGCGCCATCTTGTTGGTCAGCGTGCCGGCGACGATCATCACGTCGGACTGGCGCGGAGAGCCGCGCGGAGCGAAGCCGAACCGCTCCGCGTCGTAGCGCGGCATCGACATCTGCATCATCTCGACAGCGCAGCAGGCAAGCCCGAACGTCATCCACATGAGCGAGCCGGTGCGCGCCCAGTTGATCAACTCGTCAGTGGAGGTGACGAGAAAGCCCTTGTCGGCAAGTTCGTTGTTGACGTCGCCGAAAAAGGCATCGTCTGCTCCGGCGGTCTTGCCGGTTCTCGGGTCGATCACGCCCTTCGGCTGCGGCGCGACGAGGGTCGGGCCGTCGCTCAATCCCATTCCAGCGCTCCCTTTTTCCATTCGTAGATGAAGCCGACCGTCAGCACCGTCAGGAACACCATCATCGACCAGAAACCCATCATGCCGATCTCGCCGAACGACACCGCCCAGGGGAACAGGAACGCCACTTCAAGGTCGAAGATAATGAACAGGATCGCCACCAGATAGAAGCGCACGTCGAATTTCATGCGCGCATCGTCGAAGGCGTTGAACCCGCACTCATAAGCGGACAGCTTCTCCGGATCGGGGTCCTTGTAGGCGACAATGAAGGGCGCGATCAGCAGCGCGGCGCCGATGCCGGCGCTGACCAGAAGGAAGATGATGATCGGCAAATAGGATGCGATGACTGCGTCCATGGGTACGGCTTCACCATTTCACTGTGCGGCGGAGCGCCTTTCTGCGCAGCCGGACGGCAGGTCCGGCTAAAGCACTTCACCGCATTTGCGTTGTGCATCGGTTAGACCCTGGTGCGTTTCTGCGCAAGTGCAGCATAGGGGAAAAATTCGGAACTGTTTAGGTGTCGCGCCCAGCCCGCTACAACGCGGCACACGGGACAAAAATGGTATCCAGCGAAAATGTTTCTGATGGTTGATGGCGCGAGTGACGGGGCTCGAACCCGCGACCTCCGGCGTGACAGGCCGGCACTCTAACCAACTGAGCTACACCCGCGCATCGGCTCCGGCCTGGACCGAAGCGTGAGCGGTCAATAGAGCGGTTCCCCATACGCTGTCAAGCGCGCCGAAGCCTGTGCGCGAACGAATTTTTCGCGGCGCTTCGAACCTGGTTCATCGCCCATTGGATCCACTTCTACAGGTGCTTGCATCATGCGGCATTCGCGATTAGATAGCGGCCACGGTCCGGGCGGTTAGCTCAGTTGGTAGAGCGCTTCGTTTACACCGAAGATGTCGGGAGTTCGAGCCTCTCACCGCCCACCATTTTCCTATCTAGGATCCCGGCAGCTTAGGGACCCCACCACAAACTCCTCGATGCGGCTGCGTTCGAGCTCTAATTACGACCTGGTCATGGCTATCATTCCGAGAAGCTAGCCGGATAGGAGCCGTTTCGGGAAAATATTCGGAGTGCATTGTGGTCTGGGGGTGAAACGATATAGCTGTTTTCGAGCGCGACCCATTTCGGGGCGCTGATTTACTCAAGACAGGGGATCACGATGCTCAGACGACTTTCCTGCGCAGCCGCACTCTTGGCGCTGACGACTGTACCGACTGCCGCCCACCTCAATCCGGGCGAACAGGTCTCCGTTGCAACTGGCTTTTCTCACCCGCTTCTTGGCGTCGACCACATATTGGCGATGATTGCAGTCGGGCTCTGGGCTTATTCGAATGGCGGAAAGGGACTTTGGGTTATTCCGTCGGCATTTGTCGGCACCATGCTTTTCGGCTTCCTACTGGCATTGTCGGGCTTCCCGCTTCCCTTTGTCGAACCCGCGATTCTAGCATCGGTCTTAGCGCTGGGTCTGTTGGTGGCCGTTGCCGTTAGAATGCCCCTCGTCCCAAGCGCCACCCTGGTGGGTGTCTTCGCCCTTTTCCATGGTTATGCACATGGAGGAGAAATCGGGCTTGCCGGAGAAGTTGGTTATGCGGCGGGCTTTGCAGCGGCAACAGCGCTTCTTCACGCCCTTGGACTGACGATCGGCTTCGCCATCAACTCCACGTTCGGAGCACACAGCCGCAACGGGGAATACCTTGCCCGGGTCCTTGGCGGACTTACGTCCGTTGCCGGAGTGGCACTTTTCTTCGCCTGAACGCCATTCATCATTGTCTCCCGTTGTCGCCAGAGGCCGCGGGAGGCACCTGTCGCTGCCACGCGCCGCAATCGGACGCGGCGTCTACCAGAGGCCCCTCTGCCGCGACGACCGACAAAACGCGCGAGGAGCCTGGCGCCGAGCCGGTCACCGTCAGCCGGTTTTCTAGGCCGCGTCCTTCCACTTGATTGAGCAACCCATTGACGGGGTCTGGTCGCGCGGGCCCTCGCCCGTCTCCGCAACCTGTTTCATCGCCTCGAACAGATCGCGTCGGGTGTCCGGCCCGGCGGGCTGGGCGCGCGAAGCATCCAGCCTCCCCCGATACTGCAGCTGGAGATCGCCGTTGAAACCAAAGAAATCGGGAGTGCAGACCGCCCCGTAACTGCGGGCGACCGACTGATCCTCGTCGTGCAGGTAGGGAAAGGAGAAAGCGTGGCGTGCGGCGAAGGCCTGCATGTTCTGGAAGGAATCCTCGGGGTAGGCCGTGGCGTCGTTGGCATTGATCGCAACGATACCGACGCCGAGCGGCGCCAGATCCTCGGCGTCGCGGACCAGGCGTTCGGCCACCGCCTTCACATAGGGACAGTGATTGCAGATGAAGGCGACGACGAGGCCGTTCGGGCCGGCGAAATCAAAAATCGCGTGCTCCGCGCCATCGGTGCCCTTCAACTTGGCGTTCACGGCCTTCCAGCCAAAATCGCAAATTGGTGGGGTTGCAGCCATTTCCGGTCTCCTTCAATCAACATACGCGCCCTCGCCCGGTCGCAATGATAGGCATTCCGCGAGCCGTTTCCAGCGGCACGGATCAGTAGGCGTTAACGAGATTTTGTTATTGGCCAAATATTTCGGATTGTAATAGTCCGGCTGGCGCCAACGCCATGGGGAGCCAATCTTGAGTTTTATAACGCGCCGCAGTTTCCATGCGATTGCCCTGCTGTGCATAACGAGCCTTGCCGCCTGCACGACGTCGTCCGTTCTGGAAATTCCGGCGCCGCAAGCCGATCCGCAGAAATACGCTGCCATCATCGTCGACGCGAAGGACGGCACGGTGCTCTATGCGAAGGCAGCCGACGAACCGCGCTATCCGGCGTCGCTCACCAAGATGATGACGCTCTATCTGCTATTCGAGGCTATCGATCAGGGCAGGTTGTCGCGGATGTCGCAGATTCCGGTTTCCGCCAACGCCGCCACCAAGCCTGCATCGAAACTCTATCTGAAGCCTGGCGAAACGATCGGAGTCGACACCGCGATCCGGGCGCTGGCTGTCAAGTCCGCCAATGACGTGGCCACGGCGGTGGCCGAGCAACTCGCCGGGTCCGAGGAGGCGTTCGCATACCAGATGACGGCGAAAGCGCGCGCGCTCGGAATGCGCTCGACCGTCTTCACCAATGCATCCGGCCTGCCAGATCCGCAGATGCGGACCACCGCGCGCGACATGGCCCTTCTCAGCCTCGCGCTCCGGCGGAATTTTCCGCATTACTACAGCTATTTCTCGCTGCGCAGCTTCGACTACAACGGCAAGACAATTCGCGGTCACAACAAGGTACTGGAGATGGTGGCCGGCGCTGACGGCATCAAGACCGGCTACGTCCGCGCGTCGGGCTACAATCTTGCGGCATCGGTGCAACGCAGCGGCAAGTCACTCGTCGGGGTGGTGATGGGAGGCGATTCCGGCGGTGCGCGCGACGCGCACATGACGCAATTGCTGACCGCGAGCTTCAACCGCGCCCGCCGGCGGTAGACATTTTTCCCAAATCAACGCAAAGAAAAACCGCGACTGCCCGGGCGGGCGGCCGCGGTCTTCCGAAAAACGTCTGCGCGATCAGCCGTTGAGGGCGTCCTTGAGGCCCTTCCCGGCCGAGAACTTGGCGACTTTCTTGGCCGGAATGTCGACCGGCTTGCCGGTCATCGGGTTGCGGCCCGTCGTTGCCGCGCGATGATTCACGCTGAAATTGCCGAAGCCGAGGACACGAATGTCGCCGCCGGATTTCAGTTCGCTGGTGATCGTCTCGAAGACAGCATCGACCGCCGATGCTGCATCTCCCTTGGAAAGACCAGCCTTGTCAGCCACAGCGGCCGCGAGTTCGTTCTTATTCATTGTCACTATCCTTCTTTATGCGAACCGGTGGCCACCGGACCTGCCCGGCCAGCCGCACCGTGAGCACCGGGACATTATAGGTTTTCTGCCCCGAGCCGAAGCCAAATACCGGCAAAAAGCCCGGAATTCCAACAAAAAACGCCGCATTTCTGCGGCGTTTTCCAATGTCGGCGGCCAGGAGGGACCTAATGCGGCAAATTCGCCACGCTTTCGTCCTCGATCGAAGCGACGTCACGCTTGGCTGATTCGGCCTCGGCGTCCCATTCGATGGGCTCCAGCTTCTCGGTGAGCGCGTGTTCGAGCACCTGCCCGATGCGGCCCACGGGAATGATCTCCAGTCCGCTCTTCACGTTCTCTGGAATGTCGGCGAGATCCTTCACATTGTCTTCCGGGATCAGCACCGTCTTCATGCCGCCGCGCAGCGCGGCGAGCATTTTTTCCTTGAGGCCGCCGATTGGCAGCACCCGGCCACGTAGCGTGATCTCGCCGGTCATGGCGATATCCCTGCGGACGGGTACACCGGTCAGGACCGAGACGATGGCCGTCGCCATGGCGATGCCCGCCGACGGACCGTCCTTGGGCGTCGCGCCTTCCGGCACGTGCACGTGGATATCGGTCTTGTCGAACACCGTCGGCTTGATGCCGAAATCGATCGCCCGCGAGCGGACATAGGACGCCGCAGCGGAAATCGATTCCTTCATCACGTCACGCAGATTGCCGGTGACGGTCATCTTGCCCTTGCCGGGCATCATGACGCCCTCGATGGTCAGCAGCTCGCCGCCCACCTCGGTCCACGCCAAGCCGGTGACGACGCCGACCTGGTCCTCGCCCTCGATCTGGCCGAAGCGGAAGCGCGGCACGCCAAGATAATCGGCGAGGTTGTCGGGCGTGACCTCCACCTTATCCTTGCCGGTGCGAAGGATATCGGTGACGGCTTTCCGGGCGAGCGTCATCAATTCGCGCTCGAGGTTACGCACACCAGCCTCGCGGGTGTAGGTGCGGATGATTTCGTGGATCGCCGCGTCGGTGACCTCGAACTCATCCTCCTTCAACGCGTGATCGCGGACCGCCTTGGGCAGCAGGTGCCGCTTGGCGATCTCGACCTTCTCGTCCTCGGTGTAGCCTGCGATGCGGATGATCTCCATCCGGTCCATCAGCGGCGCCGGGATGTTGAGCGTGTTCGCCGTGGTGATGAACATCACGTTGGACAGGTTGTACTCGACCTCGAGGTAGTGATCCATAAATGTCGAGTTCTGTTCCGGGTCCAAGACTTCGAGTAGCGCCGACGACGGATCGCCGCGGAAATCCATGCCCATCTTGTCGATCTCGTCGAGCAGGAAGAGCGGATTGGATTTCTTGGCCTTCTTCATCGACTGGATGACCTTGCCGGGCATCGACCCGATATAGGTCCTGCGGTGGCCGCGGATTTCGGCCTCGTCTCGCACGCCGCCGAGCGCCATTCGCACGAATTCGCGGCCGGTCGCCTTTGCGATGGACTTGCCGAGCGACGTCTTGCCGACGCCGGGAGGACCGACGAGGCACAGGATGGGGCCCTTGAGCTTGTTCTGGCGCTTTTGCACCGCAAGATACTCGACGATGCGCTCCTTGACCTTGTCCAGGCCGTAGTGATCCGCATCGAGCACTTCCTGGGCGACGTCGAGGTCGTACTTGACCTTCGACTTCTTGTTCCACGGAATGGACAGCATCCAGTCGAGGTAGTTACGCACCACCGTCGCCTCGGCCGACATCGGGCTCATCTGCTTGAGCTTCTTCATCTCGGCGTCGACTTTCTCGCGCGCCTCCTTGGAGAATTTCGTCTTGGCCAGACGCTCTTCCAGCTCGGCAATCTCATTATGGCCGTCCTCGCCATCGCCGAGTTCCTTCTGGATCGCCTTCATCTGCTCGTTGAGGTAGTACTCGCGCTGGGTCTTCTCCATCTGGCGCTTGACGCGCGAGCGGATGCGCTTTTCGACCTGCAGAACCGAAATCTCCGATTCCATGTGTCCAAGCGCCTTTTCGAGGCGCGTCTTGACGCTGGCGGTCTCAAGGATGTCCTGCTTTTCGCTGATCTTTACCGAAAGATGCGAAGCCACCGTATCGGCGAGTTTCGACGCATCGTCGATCTGCGTCACCGCGGAGACGATATCCGGCGAAATCTTCTTGTTCAGCTTCACGTAGTTCTCGAACTCGGAGATCACCGAGCGCGAAAGCGCGGCCAGTTCGACCGCATCCTCTTCCGGCTCCTCGACCGCAACGGCGAAGGCTTCAAGATGCGTGTCGCGTTCGCTGAAGCGCTCGATCTCGAGCCGGGAAACGCCCTCGACCAGCACCTTCACGGTGTTGTCGGGCAGCTTCAGAAGCTGAAGAACATTGGCGACCGTTCCGTGACGATAGATCGCTTCGGGGGACGGATCGTCGTCGGCGGCGTCCATCTGGGTCGCGAGGAGTATCTGGCGATCGTTCTCCATCACGTCTTCGAGCGCACGGATCGACTTTTCACGACCGACGAAGAGCGGAACGATCATGTGGGGGAAAACAACGATGTCGCGCAACGGCAAGACGGCATAGAGCCCGTCGGAACCGCCCGCTGCTGTTTTCGTTTCGGCTTCAGCCATTCGTATTTTCCTTTCGTGCCGTATCGGCTTTGAGGTGCCTGCCCGTGCCAATTGGCCCCGAACAAATCACTCCCTGTAAGTGGCTTCGGGGTCTGCGGATTTCAACGGGGTCAGACCCGGAATCACCTGATAGTGTCAACCCATCGGCACATGTCCGCAATGCGCGAATGCATCGGCCCAAAGAAAATCCTGGACGGGCGTTATATTCTTGAACCGGGATCGCCACAAAGGCGGGCAATCTCATCTCGGTTGGACAAGGCGAAGGTCAACAGTGCGTTGGCTCCGTGTACGCCGATTTTTGCGCAGATGTTGTTGCGGTGGGTGTGCACGGTACGTTCCGAGACGCCCAGTTCATCAGCGATCGTCCGGCTCGCCAGGGACCTGGATACGAGCCGCAGGACCCGCCGTTCGGCCGGTGTGAGCCGCTCAAGCATCTGCGCGATCCCTTCGCCAGTGTCTGAGGCCACCGTCAGCAACGGCTCGGGTTTGCCGACCGAACTGCTCATGAAAAAGCCGCTGCCCGCCTGCACAAACGCCATTCCGAGTTCCGTTCCGGCGTCCTCCTTTGCGACAAAACCGTGCGCACCGCACTCCATCGCCTTCTCCACATATGCCTTGTCGGCGTACATCGAGACGACGATCACCAGACAGCCGCTGCCTTGATCGCGTAGCCGCAGCGCGACCTCGAATCCATCCATACCCGGCATATTCAGGTCGACAGTGACGAAATCCGGCTTGAACAGGGCCGCTTGCGTCACGCATGCCACACCGTCCGAAACCTCTCCGACTACACTGAAATCGGGCAGATCCTCGACGGTGGACCGGACGCCGGCGCGAAACAGCGGATGGTTGTCCGCGATCAGCACAGTCCGTTCCCGCTGTCGGCGATCAGCTTCCATGCCGCGCTCCTGCCCCACCGTCATCCCCGGCAAGCGGAAAACGAAACTCGAAGCCGCTTCCCGTCCGCCTGTCACGAATTACCCTGCCATTCAGACACCTAATTCTTTGCGCCACCAGTTCCAGCCCGATGCCGGTCTTACGTTTCGAGGCCGTCTCGACGTCTGCATCGACCCCGTCGTCTTCCACCCTCACGTTTACCTCGCTCCCGCGTCTCTCGACCGTAACCGCTGCTTGACTGCCTTCGGAGTGCTTTGCGGCATTGACGAGCAGTTCCTGGACAATGCGGTAGACGTGGCGGGCCTGCTCGTCCGTCAACACGTCGTCGGTAATGCCGTTTTGGATTCCGACGCCCAGGCTTCCCGAGGATTCTATCCTGTCCGCCAACGAGCCTAGCGCCTTGCTGAAGCCGAGTTGTCGCAAGGCGACGGCATGGAGTTCATGCGATATGCGGCGGATGTCACCGACAACGGTTTTTGAGGCTTCCGCGGCGGAGGTGATTTCCGACTGCGCTCCCTTCGGGATGTCTTCATTTCGGCTGAGCCGGGCCAAGCGGTTGGTAATCGCCACCAAGCCCTGGCCCGCGGTGTCATGCAAATCATCGGCGATCCGCGACCGCTCTTCGTCAAGCGCTGCGAGAACCCGCCGCTCGGATTGCGCCATGAAGTCGAGGAGTTCACGATGCGCGTCGCTTCGCTCCCGCTCCGCCAGCCGGATGCGATAGGCCAATGCGAGCGAGAACAGGATCGCCTCGCTGGCGAGCGTGATTTCGAGTACATGCTTTTCGGCAGTCCCGAAATTCGTGCCAAGCAATCTGGAAGCAACAACGATCGCGATTCCGGGAAAGATGCTGAATAGAAGCGGCGCGGCGAGTGCCAATGCCCGGCGGTTTCCGCTCAGTGCCTCCGGAATGACCGCCGCGAAGAGTGCGACAAATGTGAGCGGCAGCAGCGCATAAACTCCGATCATGACGCGCCAGTAGTCAACGAACGGGATGCTTACGAGCAGCGTCAGCGCGAGCAGGGGCACGATCTGTAGCAGCCTGAAGAACCTCGGCTTCTCGCCGCCCGGTCCCCGCAGGAACGAATGGAAGAAGATCGCGCCGCCCGAACAGGCCAAGAGGAGCGAGACCATCAGCGCGAAGTTCGAGAGTTCCGGCCATTCCGGCCAGACATAGGCCGCCCCGAGGCCGTTTAGATAAATTGCCAGCAGGAGCATCGAGGCAATGGTGACGGCGTTAAAGAAAAACGCGCGGTCGCCGGTTGTAAGCGCCAGCGCAGTGTTGAAGACAATCATGATTGCAATCGCACCCAGGAGGCCGGCGCGCATCAGCGCGTCGCGCGATAGCTCGCGCCAAAAGGCATCGGCGTGGCGGAGTGAAATCGTGATGGCGACCGGTGACGGTTGGCGGACGCGCATGAACAGCGTTTCGGCCTCCTCAAGCGGGGGTAGCGGAAAGACGATCTGGCTGGATAGGATCGGGCGTACCGAAGCCGGAAGCGTATCGCCTGCCCGCATCGGAGGAGCGATGCTCGCGGACCCGGCCGCGATCGCATATACCTCCGCCTCGTCCACCATCGCGTCGAGAACGAGCAGGTCCTCCTGTCCGCGCCGCTCGATCTTGATCCAATGATCCGCTTCGCCCAATCCCGTTTGAAACGTTCGGTCCGGAAGCGGCTTGAACCCAGCAGCACCGGCTTGCAGCACATCGGCGATCTGCAGGTGCGGGGCGCCGGGTGCCGCCAGAACTGAAATCGACGGCTCGGCAGCGTGCAGTTCCATGATGGCGACCGAAAAGCCCAAGACGGCTGCGACAGCCGTCACCACGGCGCGCAAGATTGTGACCCGCGAGCATTTCATCCGGGCGACCCCCCGGTGCTTTTTCCCGGCGCAACTCTACCCCGCAACGCGACAGATCAAAATACGCGGTTCTACCTAGTCTCATCGCCCTCTCTGCGGATTCCGCAGAGGTAGCAGGCGAGATACGCTGTTTTCACGAGGCAACCACTTGCCGGGAAGATTCGCGTGGTCTCGCGCTGCCCATCCCGGCCAGCCACGGCGGAGGGATTCCATGACCAAATGCCAAACGAAAGGGCCAAACCCTGTCGGCGGGTCCGCAGCAGCAACCGCGGCAATCGCCGTCGTGTTGCTGGCGGGATGCGTACAGGTGCCCAATACGGCGACCGAAATCGACACCTTCAAGGCCCAGAATGCCTTGGTGGAACGGGTCAGCAGTGACGCTCGAGCCCGCGAGGCCGCTTCGGCAGCACAAAGTCGGGAACGCGAGAGGCGCCGGGTCTTCGTCCGTGAACTCTGCTACGCGGCCGCCCGGGATATCCGTGATCGTACCGCCGCTATTGCCGTCTTGGTGGAAGACATGCACGCCGAATATGGCTCGCCCGGCGGGGGCGGCGGCGAAGGAAGTTGCTAGCGATGCCAAGGGCCGACATTTTCAGCGAGGATGAGCGAGATGAGGGAAAATAGCTACGATACAACAAGAAATGGCTGGGGTCGGGCGGCCCTGCTGCTGATAGGCGGTGCAGCGCTGAGCGCCTGCACCACGGGGGCTGCCGATGAAGCTTACTATCAGGCGACGCCAATGCTCGCCACGGCTGCTCAGCAGAGCGCCGAACGGACCGAAGAACGCCGCACGCGTCAGCGCTTCCTGCAGCAAATTTGCTACGCCCCGGCTCTCCCTGACCGCACAGCCGCCTTTAACGTCCTCGTGAGGGATATGCGCGGCGAATACGGCTCGCCTGGGGGCGGAGGCGGAGGCGGCGAGGGTAGCTGCTGACGAACCCTCCCGCGATTCGTGCCACTCAGCCCGCAAAAAAGGCCGGGAAACCCGGCCTTTCTTATTCACATCTGATCCTGCCTGACGAGCTTTACGCCGAGGCGTTCTCCTTGTCTTCGGCGCGGTCCGCATAGATGTAGAGCGGGCGGGCGCTTCCGGAAACGACTTCCTCGGAGATCACGACTTCGCGAACGCCTTCCAGAGCGGGCAGTTCGAACATCGTCTCCAGCAGGATCGCCTCCATGATGGAGCGCAGACCGCGCGCGCCGGTCTTGCGTTCGATCGCCCTGCGGGTGATCGCGCGCAGCGCATCCTCGTGGAAGATCAGGCTGACGTCCTCCATTTCGAACAGTCGCTGATACTGCTTCACCAGCGCGTTTTTCGGCTCCGTCAGGATCTGCACCAAGGCGTCCTCATCAAGGTCCTCGAGCGTCGCCAGAACCGGCAGACGGCCGACAAACTCCGGGATCAGGCCGAACTTCAGCAGATCTTCCGGCTCGACCGTGCGGAACAGTTCACCGATCTTGCGGTCCTCGGCCGAACCGACGGTCGCGCCGAAGCCGATCGAGGTCTTGCGGCCGCGGTCGGAGATGATCTTGTCGAGGCCGGCGAACGCGCCGCCGCAGATGAACAGGATGTTGGCCGTGTCGACCTGCAGGAATTCCTGCTGCGGATGCTTGCGGCCGCCCTGCGGAGGCACGGAGGCGACAGTGCCTTCCATGATCTTCAACAGCGCCTGCTGGACGCCCTCGCCCGACACGTCGCGGGTAATCGACGGATTGTCGGACTTGCGGGAAATCTTGTCGATTTCGTCGATATAGACGATCCCTCGCTGGGCACGCTCGACATTGTAGTCGGACGACTGCAGCAGCTTGAGGATGATGTTCTCGACATCCTCGCCGACATAGCCCGCCTCCGTCAGCGTCGTGGCGTCGGCCATGGTGAAGGGGACATCGATGATGCGGGCCAGCGTCTGCGCGAGCAGCGTCTTGCCGCAGCCGGTCGGTCCGATCAGCAGGATGTTCGACTTCGCCAGTTCGACGTCGTCGTTCTTCTCGGCATGGGCAAGCCGCTTGTAGTGATTGTGGACCGCGACCGACAGGATGCGCTTGGCGTAGCCCTGGCCGATGACATAATCGTCGAGAACCTCGAGGATCTGCTGCGGCGTCGGAACGCCCTCCTGGCTCTTCACCATCGAGGACTTGTTTTCCTCGCGGATGATGTCCATGCACAGTTCGACGCACTCGTCGCAGATGAAGACGGTCGGGCCCGCGATCAGCTTGCGCACCTCGTGCTGGCTCTTGCCGCAGAAAGAGCAATACAGGGTGTTCTTGGTGTCGCCACCATTTCCGCCGCTGCTGCTGCCAACCTTGCTCATGCCTGTTCCTTTCAGTGGATCGCGGTTCGCGGCCCTCGGGCCCCTGCCTTGATCCGCACTGTCACGATGCCTGCATACATTCCGGAAAATCCCGGAAACCGGTCATCGGGACCATTTACATATTCGTACACATAATCGCCTTACGTGCAACGATCCGACATTTTCCTTTACCGAACCCTTACCGCCCGGCTCAACTTACAACCTAATGGGTGGTTCGCTTTTGACAATCATAGTGTCTTCAAGCTTTCGCGAACCTTCCCGGGCGTCACATTCCGGCAACATCGCGGCGCCAGGCCGCGCTATTTCCCGGTTTCCGCCTCTGCCGCCTCGCGTGACTCGATGACCTTGTCGATCAGACCGAATTCCTTCGCGTCCTCCGCAGTGAGGAACTTGTCGCGCTCCAGCGCGGTCTCGATCTCGTCGTAGCTGCGGCCGGTGTGCTTGACGTAAATCTCGTTCAGCCGGCGCTTCAGGTTCTCGGTTTCGCGGGCGTGGATCATGATGTCCGTCACCTGCCCCTGATACCCGCCCGAAGGCTGGTGCACCATGATGCGCGAGTTGGGAAGCGAGAAACGCATGTCGTCGGCGCCGGCGGTCAGCAGCAGGGAACCCATCGAGGCCGCCTGGCCAATGCACAGCGTCGAGACCGGCGGCTTGATGAACTGCATCGTGTCGTAAATCGCGAGACCGGATGTCACCACGCCGCCCGGCGAGTTGATGTACATCGCGATTTCCTTTTTCGGATTGTCCGCTTCCAGCCAGAGCAGTTGCGCGCAGACCAGCGACGCCATTCCGTCCTCGACCGGGCCGGTGATGAAGACGATCCGCTCCTTGAGGAGCCGTGAAAAAATATCGTAGGCGCGCTCGCCGCGATTGCTCTGCTCGACCACCATCGGCACGAGGTTCATGGCGGTTTCGATCGGATTGCGCATATGTGACCTTCCCGGGAATTGTCTGGAAGCGCCCGGAGGACACCGGGGCCAAGAGGAATCAAGTTTGTTCTCGCCCCTAAATAGGGCGCTCATGCGGCGTTTCGCAAGGCGCGGTTTCCGTAAACCTTAATGGGAAAGGATTGGGGATAATCACCGCTCCGCGCGCATCCACTTCTTCAGGCCCGCGAAGTCCCCGTCCCCGGCATACATCGCCACCCTCCGGCCGACCGCCGCGCCGAAGTTGTCACTGTGGCCGGAGCACGCAGAGACTGCAAGACGTCAGGCAGTGTCGCCAGCCGCCCTTCCGCTAATCTGCCAACGCGATCGGCGCGACGACTTCGCGGATCCCGCCTGATTTCATGTCGTAGATAAACGCCGAGACGACGATATAGCCGGGTATTTCGGGCGCCATTCGCAAGCGCTCGATATCGCCGTGCAGGCTCGCCTCGTGGTTGGTGATCGCGACCTGCGATACGTCGACACCGAGTTGCTCCTTCAGCGCGCTTTGTACACCCGGATCGGCAAAACGCTCCGCGCCGCATTGCGTGTGTTGCAGGAGGATGAGTTCGAACGGGCCTGGTTCGTCCCCATCCATCTGTTTGACGATAAAGGCGAGCGCCGCGATCTCATCGATCACCGCCGGCGTAACCCGCCCGCCATTGTTGCGGATGACGACGGCATCGCCCAGTTCTAGACCGAGGATGTGCGCAGGATCGACCCGAGAATCGCCGCAGGCAACAATGACGGAGCGCATCTTGGGCAGGATCGGCAAATCCGCCCCGTCGAAATTTTCGGCGAATGCGCGGTTGCGGTCGAGAAGGATATTCATGCTGGACATCTTGTCCTCCCTGCTTGGTTTGACGGTCGAGCGCCGCTACGGGCGACTAGCCTGCAAAGGAGGACAGGATCGTCTAACCGCCTGCGCCGGTAGGGCGTGATTTCCTGCCTGTTGACACGGAACGTGCCCGATATATCTTCACTGTTGAATATAAAGCGATTACTTTATATTATAAAGTAACATTCCCGTGAGGCTTCATGGCCAAATCCCGGTCGTACAAGCTGCTTTGCCCGATCGCCCGGGCGCTCGATCGAATCGGCGACCGGTGGACTTTGTTGATCCTGCGCGATCTTCACGCGGGGCCAGCGCGTTTCACGGATCTTCAGCGCGGCCTGACGAGTGTGGCAGCGAACCTTCTGACCGAGCGTCTCGGAAAGCTGGTCGCGGACGGGCTGGTGGTAAAGGCAGACGGCGGCCACGGAACGTCGGTATACGAACTGACCGACCTTGGCGCCCGCACCCGCGACATACTGTTCGAACTCGCGCTATTCGGCGCCAGGTTCGAGCCCGAGGGCGAAGTCGTCGCACCGGGCAATCTGCGCACCGTCACTACGACACTGGGCGCGGCGGCGCGGCGCGTCGTCGTGCCGGGCATGAATTTCCGGGTCGCCTTCATCGTAGACGGCGAGAACATGGCGCTGAACGTGGAAAACAGCGTTGCTCAGGTTCTTTACGGGCCTTGCGTTGACCCGGACCTCATTTTCTCGACTACTTACGCCGATCTGATCGCCGTCTCCGAAGGCGAGATGACGCTCGACAGGTTCGCCCGCAAATGCGGTAAGCTGGAGGTCAGGACACCGGGCACGGAAAAGCAATTTCAAAAGTTGATGTCAGCAATCATCCATCTTCTGAATGACTAGGACGGCAGCATCACTTGATTGGATTCACCGGGCCATCCGTTGGTCAGGGCCGCGGCTTTCTGGCATTATAATCTGCCCTCCGCGCGCATCCACTTCTTCAGGCCCGCGAAGTCCCCGTCCCCAGCATACCTCGCCACCCTTCTACCCACCGCAGCACCGAACTTGTAGCCGTGGCCGGAGCATGCCGAGACCGCGAGGCACCTGCCCTCCTCGCGCACAAAGAACCGCTCGTCTTCGGTGAAGGTGTAGGCGCAGGTTACGGTGTCGGTCACGCGGTAGCGGTTGAGATCGCGCAGCGGCGGCGCGAACAGGTCGCGCACCGTCTCCCCTTCACCCGGTTCCGGCTCGCGGTTCGCGTCGGCGTCCGCGTTCGCAAACTTGTGCAGTCCGGAGCCGAATTTCAGCCCGCCCCCGCCCGATGGCGGAATGATGTAGCCGTCGGTCATGCCGCCGACATCGAGGATCACCGGAGCGCTCGCCCACGCCTCGGCGAAATCGGCCGGCGGGTCGAGATAGACGACTGCGGTCCGGAAAGGGGTCAGAACGGATGCGAGGTCGGGAAACAGCTTGGTCACCCACGCGCCCGCCGTGACGATCACCAGATCGGCCTGCGCTGTCTCCCCGTCCGCCACCGTCACCGATGCTGCCGCCGGGTCGACCGAGGCGACACGCGTGTTCTCCCGCAAGTCGACGCCGCGCGCCCGCAGCCAACCGGCCATGCCGGACGCGATGCGGCGGCAATGCAGCGCGCCGCCCTCCGGCGAAACGAAGGCGTAGCGGAATGTACCGGGATTGAGGAACGGGAAGCGCTTTACCGCCTCGTCCGGCTGGAACAGCTCGCAAGGCCAGCCGCCCTCGCGCAAGCCGTTCAGATAATCCTCCGCCTCGTCGTCCGGCTCGCGGCTGACGGCCATGAAGCCGCGTGGATCGAGATGGCTTTCGCCCAGATCGGCCCACAATTCGTCCCAGGCCTCGTAGGCCTCGGTGATCGCTGCCCCGTAGCCAGAACCCGCGCCGTAGGCGCGGCGGATGATACGGTGATGGTCGCCGGACGCGGCCATCGGGTTCGGCACCGGCCCCTGCTCAAACAGCGTCACATTGTGGCCGGCCTTCGACAGCGCCCATGCGGTGGAAAGACCGGCGATCCCTGCTCCGACGATGATGACTTTCATGACAATGTAAACTCGTGGCTGCCCTCGACCCGATTATCGGGCCACGATAACGACAGCAAGCGGAAGAAAGGTGCCCACTCCCGTTCCGGCCCGCCCCCTGCTAAGGAATGCGGATGCTTCCCTCCTCCTTCCAGCTTTCCGGCAACCGGCTGTCGCTCGATCCGCACGATCCGGACTTCGTGCAGAACCCCTATGCCGCCTATGCCGAGCTGCACCGCGTCAGCCCGGCCTTCTTCTGGGAGCAATACGGCCACTGGTGCTTCGCCGGGTTCGACGCGGTCAGCGCGCTGCTGCGCGACCGGCGCTTCGGGCGGCAGATCCTGCATGTCGCGACGCGTGAGGAGCTCGGCCTTCCCGGCCCAAACCCGGCGCTCGCGAATTTCGACGCGGTCGAACGCCACTCCCTGCTCGAACTTGAGCCGCCCGGCCACACGAAGCTGCGCAAGCTGATCAACAAGGCGTTCGTCTCGCGCAACGTCGAGCGCCTGCGTCCGCAAATCGAGGCGCTGGCGAACCGCCTGATCGACGGTTTCGCGCCGGGCAAGCCGGTCGAACTGCTGGAGCGCTACGCGACGCCAATCCCGCTGGTGACGATCTGCGGCATGCTCGGCGTGCCGGTCGAGGCGGGTCCGCAGCTCGTCGCCTGGTCCCATGCCATGTGTCGCATGTATGTGCTCGACCCGTCCAACGACGACGCGCGCAACGCCGATGCCGCCGCCGGCGAATTTTCCGCCTTCCTGCGCGAACATATCGTTGAACGCCGCCAAAATCCCGCCGACGACCTGCTCTCTGCCCTGATCGCGGCTGAGCAGGACGGCGACACCCTGACGCTCGACGAATTGATCTCGACCATCGTGCTTCTGCTCAACGCCGGCCATGAGGCGACGGTCCACCAGATCGGCAACGCGGTAAAAACGATCGTCGAGAGCGGCCGCGACCCGGCGGTTTTGTTCGCCGACGACAAGGCGAGCGCGGCAACGGTGGAGGAGTGCCTGCGCCATGACGCGCCGCTTCACATGTTCACCCGTTATGCGCTGGAGGATCTGACCTTCGACCTGGAAGGTCATCCGGTAGCGCTGAAGAAGGGCGACACGATCGGTCTGATGCTGGGGGCGGCGAACCGCGATCCGCGGCGTTTCGACGAGCCCGGACGGTTCGACCCGGCGCGTGACAAGAACGACAACGTCTCGTTCGGCGCGGGCATCCATTTCTGCGTCGGCGCGCCCCTCGCCCGGCTGGAACTGCAGGTCGCGCTGCCCGTCCTGTTCGAGCGTCTGCCCGGTCTGCAGGTCACCGAGGCGCTGCGCTACGCCGACGTCTATCATTTCCACGGGCTGGAGCGGGTGCCGGTCACAGCCGGATGACGTATTCCTTGCGCGTCGTCTCGATCACTTCCCAGGTTCCCTCGAAGCCCGGCCGAAGGACGAAGCTGTCGCCGGCCCTCACCGTGCGCACGTTCCCGCCATCCTCCGCGATCACCGACACGCCTTGGAGGATGTGGCAGAACTCCCATTCGTCGTAGGAGATCTTCCATTTCCCCGGCGTCGCCTGCCAGACGCCGCAGTAAAGGCCGTCGCGCTCCTCCACGTTCCACGTCGTGAACTCCGGATCGCCCGAAATCGCTTTTTCCGGCGCGGGGCGGTCGGTTTCCGGCGCCGCGCCGGACGTATCGATTGCAACACACAACGGTTCGGGCATCGGGCACCTCGCAAGTTCAACGACCCGTTCCTATAGTCACATCATGCGACTGGACAAAAGCCTCGAACGTTCGATGGCGATGAGCGACGCGACCTGGGCGCGCCACGCCAACCCATGGAGCGTCTGGACGCGCTTTCCGGTTCTCCCGCTATTGGCGCTGGCGATCTGGAGCCGCGTCTGGATCGGCTGGTTGTCGCTCGTGCCGATCGTGCTGCTAGTCCTGTGGACGTTCTACAATCCGCGCGCCTTCCCGCCCCCCGCCTCGACCGACAACTGGGTGTCGAAGGGAACATTCGGCGAGCGCGTCTGGCTGAACCGGAAGACGATCCCGATCCCGGCCCACCACGCCGCCTGGGCGAGATGGCTCAGCGTGGCGAGCGGCCTGTCGCTGCTGCCGATGATCTGGGGACTTTACGCGCTCGACCCGTGGGCTGCGGCGCTCGGCGCGCTGCTTGCCTCCGTCTTCAAGATCTGGTTCGTCGACCGCATGGTCTGGCTCTATGAGGACATGAAGGACGCCGATCCGGTCTATGCCGGCTGGCTCGTCAGCAAACCTGAACGCCGCACTGCTCGATCGTGAACATCGAGGCCGGTTCGGTCCGGGCGCCGTCGAACTGACGGCCGTCGCGGCATTGCGCCCGCGCCTCGAAGGTGTTGCGCCCCCCAAGCGTGCCCTCGCGCACGTTGATGTAATAGTCGACGGCGCAGTCCTGCTCCACCGCAAGCTGGTCCGACAGCTCGTCGAGCCAGGCCGGGTCCTGCGACTGGGCAAAAGCTGCGCCCGAGGCCAGAGCGGCGATCGCGGCAATCGCGATCGCTCCTGCGCGCTTTGACATGAAGGCCTCCACCGGTTGTTTCCAGTGGAATCTAACCGAGGTGGCGTCCCGGAAAATTGCGGTAGGTCAACTCCGCACCGCGCATGTCACGCTTTCGCCAGCGCCTGGTCGATGTCGGCGATGATGTCGGGGGCGTTCTCGATGCCGATCGAGAGGCGCACGACGTTGTTGCCGGCGCCCGCTGCTTCGCGCTGCTCGTCGGTGAGCTGGCGGTGCGTCGTCGACGCCGGATGGATCACCAGGGTGCGGGTGTCGCCGATGTTCGCCAGATGCGAGACGATCTCGAGGCCCTCGACGAACCTGACGCCCGCCTCGTATCCGCCCTTCAGGCCGAAAGTGAAGACCGCGCCCGCGCCGTTGGGACTATAGCGCTGCAGAAGCGCGTGATTGGGATGGTCCGGCAGGCCGGAATACTCGACCCAGTCAACCTTGTCGTGGCCGGTCAGATGTCTGGCGACGACCAGCGCATTGTCGCAGTGGCGCTGCATGCGCAGCGGCAGCGTCTCGATGCCGTTGAGGATGAGGAACGCGTTCATCGGCGCGATGGCCGGGCCGAGATCACGCAGGCCAAGGACCCGGCAGGCGATGGCGAAGCCGAAATTGCCGAACGTCTCGTGTAACACGATGCCCCCATATTCCTCGCGCGGCCTGGACAGCATCGGATACTTGTCGGAGGCCGACCAGTCGAACGTGCCGCCGTCGACGATGACGCCGCCCATCGAGTTGCCGTGGCCGCCGAGGAATTTCGTCAGCGAGTGGACGACGATGTCGGCGCCGTGCTCGATCGGCCGGAGCAGGTAGGGCGTCGCCATGGTGTTGTCGACGATCAACGGGAGGCCGGCGTCATGGGCGACCTTCGCCAGCGCCGCTATATCGGTGACGAAGCCGGCGGGGTTGGCGAAGCTCTCGACGAAGATCGCCTTGGTGCGGTCGTCGATCTGCCCGGCGAAGCTGTCGGGGTCCTTCGCGTCGGCCCAGCGGACCTCCCAGCCGAAATTCTTGAAGGAGTGCCCGAACTGGTTGATCGAGCCGCCATAGAGCTGGCGGGCGGAGACGAAATTGTCGCCGGAACTCATCAGCGTGTGAAGGACGATCAACTGCGCCGCATGGCCGGAGGCGACCGCGAGCGCGGCCGTCCCGCCTTCCAGCGCCGCGAGCCGTTCCTCGAGCACCGCTTGCGTCGGATTCATGATGCGCGTGTATATGTTGCCGAAGGCTTGCAGGCCGAACAGCGAGGCGGCGTGGTCTGTGTCGTTGAAGACGTAGGAGGTGGTCTGGTAGATCGGCGTGATCCGCGCGCCGGTGGCGGGGTCTGGCTGCGCGCCTGCATGGATGGCGAGGGTTTCGAAGCCGGGTACACGCTGCGACATGGGTCGTTCCTCCTAACTCGTGCGGCCAACCTTGTGGCGGGGAACGGCGAACCTGTCAAAGAGGATTGTCGCGCGCGACGGTGCGCCCGGGCGAAACGCTGCCTGCGCTACCGGCGGATGCCGAAGCTCTGGTAGCCGCTACGCAGTTCTGGCCGGCGGGACGAAAGGACGCTCGAATTGACGCCGTTCCAGCCGATTTCGCCGGAGAGCCGCGCATATTCGATTTTGGGGCAGCGGTTCATCACGACCGTGATGCCGCGCTCCTCCAGGCGTGCCGCCGATTCGTCGTGGCGGACGGTGAGTTGCATCCACACGACCTTCGGCAGCGGCTCCATCGCGAGGATCGCGTCGGTGACCCCGGGCACCGCATCAGATCCGCGGAAGACATCAACCATGTCGACCGGTTCCGGCAGGTCGGCGAGGCTGGCATACACGGGGCGGCCGAGGATCTCGTTGCCCGCCTGTCCGGGATTGACCGGATGGACCGTGTATCCCTTGGCGATCAGGTACTTGGCGACGAAATAGCTTGGCCGCGCGACATTCGCCGACGCGCCGACGACGGCGATGGTGCGGACGGAATTGAGAATGCCGGCGATGTGCTCGTTGCAATAGGCGTCATGGTTCATGGAAGCTGCATGAACCCGTCATCGTCGTTGTGCATCAACGGGTTGAACGCCAGTTCCCAAAGATGGCCGTCCGGGTCGGCGAAATATCCGGAGTACCCGCCCCAGAACACTTTTTCCGGTTTCTTGACGGGGCTCGCGCCGCAGGAGACGGCGTGGTCGAAGGCGGCGTCCACCGCCGCCTCGCTGTCGAGATTGTGCGCGATCGCCACGCCGGAAAATCCCGGCGCACTGTCCTCGACGCCCGCGTCCCTGGCCAGCGAGGAGCGTCCAAAGAGGCCGAGTGCCGTGCCCTTCATTTTGAAGAAGGTCACGTCGTCATTGGATGCCGACGACCGCTCGAAACCGAGCTTTTCATAGAACGCGGTCGAGGCCGCGACATCGGCGACGCCGAGGGTGACCATCGTTAGGCGGGGTTCCAATGCCATGACACCAACCTCTTGAACAAATCATGAACCTATTATGATGATGCGCGCTTGGCCGCAAGCCCTATTCACCCGTCCAGTGCGGCTTTCGCTTGTCGAGGAAGGAGCCGATCCCCTCCTCCGCGTCGCGATAAAGCATGTTCTCGACCATCACCTGCGCGCAATAGTCATACGCTTCCGACAGGCTCATCTCGGCCTGCCGGTAGAAGGCCTCCTTGCCGGTCTTGACCACCAGCGGCGATTTCGAGGCGATCACCTCGGCATACTTCTGGACGACCTGGTGCAGATATTCCTTCGGCACGATCCGGTTCACCAGGCCGAATTCGCGCGCCGTCGAGGCGTCGATCGTCTCGCCGGTCAGCAGCATCTCCATCGCCTGCTTGCGGTGTACGTTGCGCGAAAGTGCGACCATCGGCGTCGAGCAGAACAGGCCGATATTGACGCCCGGCGTGCAGAAGCCGGAGGTGTCGGTGCAGATCGCCAGATCGCAACTGGCGACGAGCTGGCACCCGGCGGCGGTGGCGAGCCCGTCGATTTCCGCGATGACGGGCTTGGGATGCGTCACGACGGCCTGCATCAGTTGCGAGCACATCCCCATCGTCTTTGCGAAGAACTTCCTGCCCCGGTCCTCGTCCGTGCGGTGCGCCGTCATTTCCTTGAGGTCGTGCCCCGCGCTGAACACCCGGCCGGCGGCCGCGATGACGATCACCTTGACGGCGTTGTCGTTCCGCGCATCCTCGAGCGCGGCCATGAGGTGCTTCATCATCGCGATGGAGAGCGCGTTGGCGGGCGGATTGGAAAGCGTCAGACGAAGCACCGGCCCTGTCATGTCGCGGGTCACGAGCGGGTGTTTGACCAGTTCGGGTTTTGCGGTCATGCGACGGGCTCCGGAATCTGCGCTGCTTGACGGCGAACCTATCAGCAGGTCAAACGCGGCGACAAGACACTCGATTCCACACGGAACACCATGGCCCCCCATCCCGAACCCGTCGTCACGATCCCCGAACTCGAACACTTCGCCGAAACCGAGTTCCCGCAGATCCATCAGGACGGCCGGGTGTTCTCCTTCGTCGATCTCGGGCCGGGCTTCATCACCATGCGGCTCGATACGAACGAAAAGCACCTGCGGCCCGGCGGCACCGTGTCGGGGCCGACCCTCTTCACCTTTGCCGACGTGACCGCCTATTTCGTCATCCTCGCCCATGTCGGCCTGAAGGCGCTGACGGTGACGACGAGCTTCCACATGAACTTCATGCGCAAGGCGGCGCCGGGGCCGCTGTTCTGCACCTGCCGCCTGCTGAAAGCCGGCCAGCGACTCGCCGTGGTCGAGGCGTCGATCGTCGATCAGGAAGAAGAGATCATCGCTCACGGCTCCTGCACTTACTCGATCCCGCCGAGGTAGAGCCAGCAGCGATGGGGCGGGCACCGCGCATTAGAGCTTTTCATCGCGCTCACCTACCGTACAGGCCTCAACAAAGCCGCCGCCTAGGTGGAGTATCAAGTCGCCGTGGCCCCTCGTCATCAAACGCTGACATGCGGTAAAATAATACCACATCTGCAACACACTGTTTTTGCTCTGTTTTTTCTTGACGCACGCAAATCAAACGCTTGACGTTGCGGGATTTTGGGTCTAGTTGACCCGCGATCGCGTCGGGTTCCGCCTGGCGCGCTCTGTTTTTGCGTTCGCCGCCCGATGCGGTGCCGCAATCCAAGCAACAAGAAAAGCCCCGGCTTCGGTTCTCCGGACGGGGATGAATTCAAGGACAAGAAAATGCGGACATTCTCCCAGAAGCCCGCGGACGTGCAGAAGAAGTGGATCCTGATCGACGCCGAGAATCTCGTCGTCGGCCGTCTTGCATCCATCGTCGCCTCGCGTCTCCGCGGCAAGCACAAGCCGACCTACACACCGCACGTCGACGACGGCGACAACGTGATCGTCATCAACGCCGGCAAGGTCGCGCTCACCGGCAAGAAGCGCACCGACAAGGTGTATTACTGGCACACCGGCCATCCGGGCGGCATCAAGCAGCGCTCCGCCGAGCAGCTTCTCGACGGACGCTTTCCCGAGCGCGTGGTCGAGAAGGCCGTCGAACGCATGATCCCGCGCGGCCCGCTCGGACGCCGCCAGATGAAGAATTTGCGCGTCTATGCCGGCGCGGATCATCCGCACGAGGCGCAGCAGCCCGAGACGCTGGATGTCGGCGCTCTCAATCCCAAGAACAAGAAGGTCGGTTGAACACCATGGCTGAATTGAACTCTCTCGAAGAACTCGGCGAAGCAACCGGCGCGGCGCCGGCGGAAGAAACCGCCCAGGAAGCGCCGGTCCATGTCCAGAAGCTGGACGCCCACGGCCGCGCCTACGCCACCGGCAAGCGCAAGGACGCCGTCGCCCGCGTCTGGCTGACGCCCGGAAGCGGCCGCATCGTCGTCAACGGCAAGGACTTCACCGCCTATTTCGCGCGCCCGGTCCTGCAGATGATCCTGCAGCAGCCGATCGTCGCGGCCAACCGCAACGGCCAGTACGACGTCAACGCGACGGTCGCCGGTGGCGGTCTTTCCGGTCAGGCCGGCGCGGTGCGCCACGGCATCTCCAAGGCGCTTACCTATTACGAGCCGACCCTGCGTCCGACCCTGAAAAAGGGCGGCTTCCTGACCCGCGACAGCCGCGTGGTGGAACGCAAGAAATACGGCAAGGCGAAGGCCCGCCGGTCGTTCCAGTTCTCCAAGCGCTAATCCGCTTCGGAAGACAGGACTTCGAAAAGCGGGGCTTCGGCTCCGCTTTTTTGTTTGCGTGCTTGGCCGCGGCCACGGATTTGCGCTAGGTGGCTTGGCGACAGGGAACCGACCATGCCATCGAAATCCATCGACCACGCCTTTACCGCCCGCGGCCTCACCGGCGCGGCAAGCGACCCGACCCATGCCGGCGCGCTGTCCTTCATGCGCCGCAAATTCACCAAGAGCCTGAAGGGCGCGGACGCGGTCGTCTGGGGCATCCCGTTCGACGCCGCCGTCTCCAACCGTCCCGGTGCGCGCTTCGGCCCGCAGGCGATCCGCCGTGCCTCGGCGATCTTCGACAACGATCCGCAATATCCGTTTCAGCGCGACCTGTTCGAGGATCTCGCCGTGATCGACTACGGCGACTGCCTGCTCGACTACGGCAACCACCAGAAAACGCCGGGGAGAATAGAGCGGGAGGCCGCGAAGATCCTCAAATCCGGCGCGTTTCTCGTCTCGCTCGGCGGCGATCATTTCGTCACCTGGCCGCTGCTGAAGGCCCATGCCGCGACACACGGCAAGCTGGCGCTGGTCCAGTTCGACGCCCACCAGGACACCTGGTTCGACGACGGCAGGCGGATCGACCACGGCTCCTTCGTCGGTCGGGCGGTGCGTGACGGCGTCATAGACCCGGCGCATTCGATCCAGATCGGCATCCGCACCCATGCGCCGGAGGATTGCGGCATCCAGATGCTTCACGGAAACGAGATCGACGAGATGAAGGCCGCCGACATCGCCGCGGCGATCGCGAGCCGCGTCGGCGATATGCCGTGCTACATCACCTTCGACATCGACTGTCTCGACCCGGCCTTCGCGCCCGGCACCGGCACCCCGGTCGCGGGCGGCCCGTCATCGGCCAAGATGCTGGCGGTGCTGCGCCAGTCCGGCGGTCTCGACATCCGCGGCGCCGACATCGTCGAGGTTGCGCCTGCCTACGACCATGCCGACATCACCGCCATCGCCGGCGCGACGGTCGCCCAGCACTATCTCGGCCTGCTGGCGGAGAAGCGCGCCGGGAACTGAATCAGGAAGCGTCTGCAAAGCATTGAAAAGAAAACAGTTATGAAACCCAAGCTCTTCATCGACGGCGAACACGGAACCACTGGGCTGCAAATCCGCCAGCGGATCGCCGCGCGGGACGATCTCGAAGTCCTGTCGATCCCCGAAGCCGAGCGGCGCAACGCGGCCCTGCGCGAGGAACTGCTGAAGAGCGCGGATATCGCCATCCTCTGCCTGCCCGACGATGCGGCCCGCGAGGCCGTCGCCATGCTCACCGACGCGCACACGCGCATCATCGACACCTCGACCGCCCACCGCACCCATGACGACTGGGTCTACGGCTTTGCGGAAAGCGAGCCGGGCCAGGGCGAGCGGATCGCCGAAGCGCGCTACGTCTCCAACCCCGGATGCTATTCCACCGGCGCGATCGGGCTGCTGCGACCCCTCACCCGCGCCGGCATCCTGCCGGGCGATTATCCGGTCACGATCAACGCCGTCTCCGGCTACACGGGCGGCGGCAAGCAGATGATCGCGCAGATGGAGGACGAGGCCCGCGACGATCACATCGCCGCGCCGCATTTCCTCTACGCGACCGCGCTGCGCCACAAGCACGTCCCCGAGATCCAGTCGCGCAGCGGGCTCGCCGTGCGGCCGCTGTTTTCCCCGAGCGTCGGCCGCTTCGCGCAGGGCATGCTGGTGCAGGTGCCGCTGCATCTCGACGCGATGGACGGACGCCCCGCCATGGGCGACATCCACGCCGTCCTGGCGAAACACTATGACGGGCAGGATATCGTGGAGGTCGTGCCGCTTGCCGAAAGCGCGGCCATCGCCCGGCTCGACCCGACCGAGATGGCCGGCACCGACCGGATGAAGCTGTTCGTCTTCGGCACCGACGGCGACGGCCAGGTCAACCTCGTCGCCTCGCTCGACAATCTCGGCAAGGGCGCGTCCGGCGCTGCGGTGCAGAATCTCGACCTGATGATCGGCGCATAGGGAAGCGCGCCTTGCCCCTCACCCTTCGCGCTGCGTACCGGTCATGACCCTTGCATTCGCGCGGCCCCTGGCGGCCCTTTCCCTGACTTTCGTCCTGTCCGGCTGCACCGGCATTTCCTATTACGTCCAGTCGGTGAACGGCCATCTGCAGATCGTCTCGGCCCGCCAGCCGGTCGACGAACTGATCGCCGATCCCGAAAAGCCGGCGATCTTGCGCGCGCAAATGGCGCTGGCGAGCGACATCCGCCAGTTCGCGTCGGAGGAACTCGCGCTGCCGGACAACGACAGCTACCGCAGCTATGTCGACACGCACCGCGATTACGTGACCTGGGCGGTGTTCGCCGCGCCCGAATTGTCGCTGGAGGCGCGGACATGGTGCTTCCCGGTCTATGGCTGCGTCCCCTACCGGGGCTACTTTTCCGAGGAGACCGCGAACCGTTTCGCCGCGCAATTGCGGCGGCAGGGCCTCGACGTGCATGTCGCCGGCATCACCGCCTACTCCACGCTCGGCTGGTCGAGCGATCCGCTGCTCAACACCATGTTCGGCCAGGATGAGGCGCATCTGGCGGGGCTCGTCTTCCATGAGCTCGCCCACCAGCAGTTCTATGCGCGTGGCGATTCCGCGTTCAACGAGGGATTCGCCGTCGTCGTCGAGACGACGGGCGTCACGAAGTGGCTGACCCACCGGGGCGACCCGGCGGCGCTGCGGCGTTACCGGGACGGGCGGGAACGCAGGGCCGATTTTCTCGCGCTGGTCGCCGGCGCCCGGGACGCGCTGGCGCAGATCTATGACGGCCCGGGCAGCGAGGCGCAAAAGCGGGCGGCGAAGGCTGCCGTCATCGAAGAGCTGCGGTCGGACTACCGCCGCCTCCGCGACCGGCGCTGGAGCGGCTTTGCGGGCTATGACGCCTGGTTCGACACCCCGATCGGCAACGCCAAGATCGCCGCGGCCGGCGTCTACAACGATCTCGTCCCCGCATTCGAGCGCCTGTTCGACCTCTGCGCGGGCGACCACGCGCGTTTCTACCGGGCGGTCCAACGCCTCGGCGCGCTCGACGGAGCCCGCCGCGCCGACGCCCT
The DNA here is from genome assembly GCF_019966575.1 of Oricola cellulosilytica. Classification (GTDB taxonomy): domain Bacteria; phylum Pseudomonadota; class Alphaproteobacteria; order Rhizobiales; family Rhizobiaceae; genus Oricola; species Oricola cellulosilytica. Next base: position 116,491 of record NZ_JAINFK010000002.1, read on the forward strand.
GAAAACGGTGGAGAGCTGGTGAACGGCCTGATCCCGACTCAACGAGACAAGGATCGGCGACGGGCTGATCGGGCACGATCGGGACAATGAGCCTTCTGCGCCCCGCCCAATAGGCGCCGCGGATTACAATCGCGAGTGGCGCTCGCTCTCGGTGCCAAGCAGGACATATCCTCCGGGAGGCCTGTCGGCTGGCGCACCTCAGCCTGGTTTCGCGGCTACCGCATCCCGCTCATGCAGATCAAGATCCACCATGAGGGCATTCGCCAGCTGTTCGAGTTCGGCATGCAGCGCCGCTTCATCAAAACCCGATGGCGCACGCAGGTCGAAATGGGCATGGAACAGAATTCCTCCGCCCATGGGGGCATCCGCTGTGTAGGTGTCCATTTTTTCGATGCTCACCCGGTGTGTGGCGAGGCAATGCGTAATGTCCTGGACAATCCCGGGCTGATCGGATCCGACGAGATCGATTTCGAGTGGCGAGCCCGTCGGTTCGGCTTGCTCACGCGCATCGCTCACCATGATGTTAAAACCGTCGCGTTCGAGAGTGGCCAGTTGCGCCATGAGCCCTTCGGCGCGCTCCCGGTCCGGCAACTCCACGCGGATGATGCCGGTGAACTTTTCGGCCATATGGGCCATCCGGCTTTCCAGCCAGTTGCCGCCGCATTCGGAGATGGCCTTCGAAAGCGCGTCGACCAGTCCCGGTTTATCGGCAGCGATGAAGCAGAGGATCAATTGCGCTGACATGGGATGTTTCCGTGAGTAGTGGTGCGCGGCAAACCACCATAGGCGTCTGACTGCGGCAAGCAAAGCTATGGAATTTCACGTCCATTCAGCGATGACGCCGTAAACTTCCGCATTGGACCGACTAACGGCAGCACCTGCCGCACAACCCCCCATTTCCTCAATTCAGCCTCTTTGTGTTACGACACCCCGCCGGGCGAGTCGGGAACGGGAGTGCATGCAGAACGAACCCTTCTTTGGCCTGAACGCCTACCATGTCACCCTTGCGCTCGTCGGCGTGATCGTCATCGCCGCGCGCTGGCTGCCGCGCCTGGTTTCCAAGCGCGAACCGGCGGCCGCGCCGCTGATGATCATGTTCGGCGCGGGAGCCTCGCTGCTGCTGCCCGAACTTCCCGCCCTGCCCGATCCACGCAGCACGCCGCTGCCCTGGGAACTGGTCAGCGAGCTGACGGTGATCGTCGCCCTGTTCGGCGCGGGCATGCGGATCGACAATCTGCGCCCGTGGAAGCGCTGGAACCCCACCTTCCGGATGCTGGCCATCGCGATGCCGATCACCATCCTGGCCGTCGCGCTGCTCGGGGTCGGCGTCGCCGGGCTCACGGTGGCCGGCGCGATCCTGCTCGGCGCGGTGCTCGCCCCCACCGATCCCGTTCTAGCCGCGGATGTGCAGGTCGGCCCGCCGCACGAGGGAGCCGAACATCCCGTGCGCTTCACCCTGACAACCGAGGCCGGGCTGAATGACGGGCTCGCCTTTCCGTTCGTCTATCTCGGCCTGATCGTCGCCGCCGAGGGCATGAACCCCGGCGCATGGGGGGCGGAGTGGGTGCTGCGCGATGTCGTCTATCGCATCGTCGTCGGCGTCGGCATGGGGTGGCTCGGGGGGAAGACGCTCGGCTATGTGCTGTTCGCGATCCCGAAGGGGGCGATCCTCGCCGAAACCGGCTCGGGTGTGGTCGCGCTGGCCGGCGTGCTGCTGTGCTACGGGTCGACCGAACTGGCCGAGGGTTACGGTTTCATCGCCGTCGCGGTTCTTGGACTGACGCTGCGGCGGGTGGAGGAGGAACATCATTTTCATCGCGCGCTGCACGATTTTTCCGAATCCATCGAACATGCCCTCACCGCGCTGCTGCTCATCGCGCTGGGCAGCGTTCTTCCGGTCGTGTTTGCCGATCTCACATGGACGCATGTCGCGGTGGCCCTGGTGCTGCTCCTCATCATCCGCCCCCTGTCGGGATGGATCGCGCTTTCGGGAACGAGCCTCCGCAAGCGGGACCGGGCGGTGGTCTCCGTCTACGGCGTGCGCGGCATCGGCTCGATCTACTATCTATGCTATGCCGGCAGCCACATGGAGTTCGTGAACGAACCGCAATTGTGGGCGCTGATCGGGCTGGTGATCCTGCTGTCGACGATCCTTCACGGCTTCACCGTCGGCTGGGCGATGGACACGCTGAAGGAGGATTGAGCCGGCGGCATTGCCGGTTCCCGGCGGAGGCCCTTCAGTGCAGGCTCAGACGAACATCGTCCCCCCGCCCGCCATCACGCAGTCCCCCCGGATCAGCGGCGGACGACCCGTTCCGATAATCTCAACCCCGATTTCGCCGGGGCGTCCGATCTCGACGCCCTGAGTGACCCTGAACACCCCGCCCTCGCGACTCTCCACTTCGCTCAATAGGGCGGCAAGTGCACCGGAGGCGCTGCCCGTTGCCGGGTCCTCGGCCGGGTGACCGAGCGGCGAGAGGACGCGCGAGCGGACGAGCGTCACCGGCTCGTTTTCCTCCATGACCACGAAAGCACAGACCGCGAAGCCGTCGACCGTCCGCGGCCCCGCATCCGCCGCGTCGCGGAACGCCGCTACATCCGGAGTGATCGCGCCAAGCGCCTCCAGGCTCCGCAACTCCAGGAAGGCGAAAGGCAGGCCGACCGACGCGACACAGGGAGTGATGCGATCGCTCACTATATCGCGTTCCGCCAGTCCGAGGCACCGCGCGGCCAGCTTAGAGTCCACATTGCCGAGCTTCTGCAAGGAATGCGGCGCCTCGATCACGGCCCCGGTAACAACCCCGTTTTCCCGAGTGAGGCGAACGCGTACGACTCCTCCCGGTTCGTCAAAAACTGCGCCTTCCGTCAGCGGTCCGCGCGCCGCGGTATCGCGTGTCGCGAGGACGAACGCCGTACCGATGTTGGGATGCCCCGCAAACGGAACCTCTTCGAAGGGCGTGAAGATGCGGACCTGCGCGATGGTCTCGGGATCGCTGGGCGGCAGGATGAATGTCGTCTCGGAAAAACCGAACTCGCGTGCGATTGCCAGCATCTGCGAGGTGTCGATTTCGCTCGCATCGTGGATCACAGCCACCGGATTTCCTGAAAACCGGGTGCGGGTGAAAACATCGACAATGCTGTAGAAAACGTGCCGCTCGCTCATGTCTGCATCATGGATCGCTACCGCCGGAATGCGCAAGCAGCCCCCTTGCGCGCTACTTGCGCCGCTTGGGGAGGCCCGGCTGTGGCCAAATAACGGGACGGCCCCGTCGACAAATTCGCCTCCATTTTCCGCCAACCCAACGTTTTTCCGGCATACCGCAAAAAACTTATCCACACCCCCCGAAACCTCCCGGATAATCCGTCCCGTGTTTGTTGCCGAAGGAGGCGGAGATGGGTTTCGACTGGGAAGGGTCGGTGGAGCATTACGGCGATGCGCTCGATGCCATCGCCGCGCGGATGATCACCATGGCCGGGATCCTGTGGGGCCGTCCGGTCGAGACCCTGCCGCGCCGGCTCTATCTGGAGATCCTGTCGATCCTGCGCCCCGCCGAATTCGCATTGCGCCGCCTGATCGTCATGGCCGCCTGGAAGGTGGTCCCTTTCAGGGAGCTTGCCACTGCGAAAGAGAAAACCGGCAGCGGCCTGCCGCTTGTGAAAGAGGAAAGCCCGCAGCTTGAGGATGGGACATCAGGGGCCCGCCAGCGACGAGCCTGCGGCGAGGAGCTTAAGGGCGGGACAAAGACCCCTTACGCCCCTCTCCCCCCTGATGAGGAGAGTGAGAACCGCTTGGGAAAGGCCAGGGATTTTAACGGCCTGGCCGAGCGGACTGCGACGGCCAAATGTCGAAAATCGCAAGATCACCAATCGCAGGAAAGAGGGACTGTTCCCTCGTCCGGTTTCGGGCATTCACGGAATGCCCGCGTTCCCTATTTCCCGATCTTCGATCCGTGGAAGCGCTACGGCCCGCCCTTTCTGACCGAGGAGCAGATCGCGGCGCTGAACGATCCGAACCGCGTGCCCGCGCCGCCCCGGCCGGTGCTCGACCCGGACGAATTGGTCCCCGCCACGACCCTCTGCCGGCGGGTGCGCGCCTTTGCCAACGCGCTGCTCAACCTCGACCATCACATCGATCGCATGGCCTGCTGGCGGGCGCGGTGTCATCTGGAGTCCACGCGGCCGCGGCGCTGGTGGCCGATCCGGCCCGGGGTGCCGCCCGGCTACCGCGAGCGGCCGAAGACCCTCGTCGGCGAGACGGTGAAGGACTGCCACATCCTCGCCCTCGACGCCCTCAACAGTTCGTAAGGCCCTCCACATCGCTGGTCGTTTCGGGCTGCGTTTCAATGAGACGCGGCGGAAATCGCGCGCCCTTCCGCACGGGGAGAGACCGCAACCCCTCCCTATCTGTGGGCCGTCCCGTTCTTCAGCGGCAGCGGGCCCACAAGACCGCGCCAGTGCGCCACCGCGAAGCCGAGGACGATCAGCGCCGTCGCCTGGTGGACCAGCGCCCAGCCGAGCGGAACATGCGTGACCAGCGTCACGATTCCGAAGGCGGCCTGCAGCGTGACCAGCCCGAACAGCAGCACGGCGCGCAGCGCGTGTGTCGACCCCGGCGCCCAGCGCCAGGAGATGCTCGCATGGGCGAGCGCGGCGAGCCACACCGCATAGGCGAAACTCCGGTGCACGGCCTGGACGATCGGCGGATTGTCGAAGAAATTGCGCAGGCCAAGCTGCGCGTCCCACATCCATGTCGGGAACAGGCTGCCGTCCATCAGCGGCCATTCGTTGTAGCCGATGCCGGCGTCCAGCCCGGCGACCAGCGCGCCGAGATAGATCTGGACGAGCACCAGAAGGACGAGGATACCACCCGCCTTGTCGGACCGGGCCGTCGGCTTCAGGTCGGGCGCGTGGGGCGCGATCGAGCGCGCCACCCACGTCACTCCAGCGAAGATCAGGCTGGCGAGCGTCAGATGCACCGCCAGCCGATACTGGCTGACGTCCGTGCGCTCCGAAAGCCCCGACGAGACCATCCACCAGCCGATAAAGCCCTGCAGGCCACCGAGCGTGAGCAGCATTGCGAGCGGCAGCTTGATGCGGTCATCGAGCCTTCCCGTCACCCAGAAGAAGGCCAGCGGCAGCGCGAAGACCAGACCGACGCCACGCGCGAGCAGCCGGTGGGCCCACTCCCACCAGAATATGAACTGGAATTCGGCGAGGCTCATGCCCTTGTTGATCTGCTGATATTCGGGAATCTGGCGGTACTTCGCCAGTTCTTCCTGCCACTCGGCCTCGCTCAGCGGCGGGATGACGCCGTGGATCGGCTTCCATTCGGTGATCGACAAGCCGGAGTCCGTGAGCCGGGTCGCGCCGCCGACGACGACGAGGGCCAGCAGCACGAGCAGCGTGAAATAGAGCCAGCCGCGAACCTGCGCGCGGTGCCGGAGTTCGGCGTTCCCGGCGGGCAAAGGTTGCGCGGACGCCGCGCCGGCGGACCCGTAGGTGGAGAGTGTCATCTTGTCGTTTCCGTTTCCGGCTGTGATCTATCGCTGCGCCGCAACGATTGGAAGCGTCCAGTTGCCGCAGTCGCGGGATTGGCTTCCGCGGCCAAGCTGCTAAGTAGCAGCAAACAATCCGGAAGCCCCGCATGCCCAAACGTCTCAGGAAATTTGTCGGAATGATCGTGCTGGTCGCCCTTGTCGTGCTCTACGCGCTGATCGCCGTCACGGTCGCGTCCTACCGGCTGGCGGAAAGCCCGTGGTACATCCACCTCGCCTTCTTCGCGTTCTCAGGGGTGCTTTGGGTCGTTCCGGCGATGCTCGTGATCAGTTGGATGGAGCGGGTGCCCAGGAGCGAGCGCGACGCTACACGGTGACGAGCCGACGGCCGTAATTGGCCGCGGGTACGGTGATCCCGGAAAGCATGGTCCGAATCTACTCGACACGCCGGCAATAGCCGACACCATGTGCGCGCCGAGTGTCGACCCGAAACCACCCTCGCGGTGATGCCAATTTCCCGCTCGCCGGCGGCGAGTGCATGCCGTAGGTGCGTCCCCGTTTCCAGCATACCGAACGAAGGAATTTCGAAACCCGGCCATGGCAAAATGCCGTGCAAAGGATCGAAGCATGGTTGATATCGGCGCACAGGCCTTCGGCACGAACCACCCATCAGCCGATGCGGGCGGGTTGCGGTGCGATGTCCATACAGGCCGTGAAATGGCGTTGGCGCTGACGGACGCGATCCGCTCTGACACACTGTATTCGGGATACCAGCATCCGGCCTTTCTAAAACCTTGGATTGCCAATTCGCCACACCAGCCGGTCTTCCTCGTCTTCCGGCCGAACGCTTCGGGACCGGTGGTGCTCCCGCTCGAACGGACGCGCAGCGGCGTACTGACCTATCCCGGCGAGCGCCAAGCCAACGGTAACTTTCCAATCGGCCGGGCGAGCGACCTCGCCGCGTTGGCGCTGGCGGGCGAATCCGCGATCCTGCGCGCGGTGCGAAACCTGCCACTGGAAGCAGACGCGATTATCCTCGAGCGGCAGCTTCCGGCGTTGAATAAGATCGCCAACCCGTTTGTCTTCGAAAATTCGTTCGCCAGCCCCAATCCGGCATTGGCGCTGTCCCTGGACGGAGGCTTTAACGAGGTGCTTAAACGGCACAGCGCGAAACGGCGGAGGAAACGTTTCCGCGGTCAGGAGCGACGGCTGGCCGGCACCGGCGGATACCGCTACGTGCCGCGGGCGGAGCCTGATAGGGTCGCAGCCACGCTCAACCGCTTCTTCGCGCTGAAGGCCGCGTGGTTTGCCAGGGCAGGCATCGCGGATGTCTTCTCGGACAATCACGTCAAGGCGTTCTACCATTCGATCTTCGAGCGCGGAGCGGCAACCGAGCCGGCAACCCACGAGCTGAAATATCTGGAGGTCGGCGGCGACCCCATCGCGATTATCGGTTGCACCGTACACCGCGGGCGTCTGACTGTGGAGTTCGGCAGCTACGACGAAACCTGGAGTGAGCTCGGGCCAGGTGACATGCTCTTCTTCCTGGCGATCCGCGAGGCCGCCGAACGCGGGCTCGAATTCTTCGACTTCGGCATTGGCGACGAGTTCTACAAGCGAGGCTGGTGCGAAATCGAGACATTGCACAGCGACACCATCATTCCCCTGACGCTGAAGGGACAAGCGCTTGGCGCCAGCAAGGCCATCCGCAACGGCCTTATCCGCTCGGTCAAGAACAACAAGACGATCTGGCAGACTGTCAAGGAGCTGCGTCGGCGGCTTCCCATCGCCCGCTAAGGATTCAATTCAACGCGCGTAAGCGCGGCGCGGCTCGGGCTCGTACGGGTCGTGTTCCTCGCTGCCCGCGGCGACCAGGATCAGGTCGTCATAACCACCATCGACGAGATTGCCGGCCGTGTTCATGATTTCGGGAGCGGTTGCGTCGACGACTGAAAGAGCGACCTGCGTCCCCTCTCCGGCCAACCGCTTCAGCCCTGCAGCGTCGGTGGGACCACATTCCACAACGACAATGTCGTAGGCCGACATCAGCGCATCAAGAATGATCGGCAACCGGTCCGCAGCCCGCATCGCGCGTACCGGGTCGGCGGTCCCGGTCGGAACCACATGGGCATTGGTCAGAAAGTCTGGATAGATGACGTCGGAATAGGACGAAGATGACGCGAGAAGATCGGTGATCCCCGGGCAGTTGGCGTCCTCCAGCATCCGGCGCGATGCGGCGCCGTTTCCGGTGAGATCCACCAGAATCGTGCGCAGACCGTCATCAGCAAGCGCGCGTGCGACGCCAACCGATGCGCCGGCTGCCGCATCGCCCTCCGGCGACACGATGATGGCGCGGTCGGCCCCGGTATCGATCAGCCGCCCCGCGAGCGCGGAGATGTCGTAATTGTCGTTTGCGCCGGAAGCGCTTTCCACGGGGTCCGGTCCGGTCGCCGGCGTGTCATCCGGCCCTGGGGTTGGCGGCCGGTCATCGATCTCGACAGCTGCCATCGGTCCTGCGCGAAAAGCTACCTCCGCCGGCACCGCCGGGACGAAGGCGCGACCGGTGGCGAGCTCGCGCACCACCGTTGAGAGGATCATGATCAGGAGCGAGACGAAAAACGCCGCCGCCGCCATAGGCGTCATCTTCGGAAAGGCCGGTTCGACGGGAACGATAGCTCGCGATATCAGGCGCGCCTTGGCGGGCGCGTACTGACCCTCATCGCGCGACTGTGCCTCGCGGAACCTGACCAGATAGGACTCCAGCAACGCCCGCTGGGAATCGGCTTCGCGTTCCAGCGCGCGAAGTTCCACCTCGCGCTCGCTGGCACTGCCTGACGCCGCCTTCAATTCGTTCAGGTCTGCCATCAATTCGTTTTCCCGAGAGCGGGCGATCTCGGCGGCATTCTGCAGGCCAACGAGAACCTTTCGTCCTTCCGCACGAATCTGACGGCTGAGATCCTCCAACTGGGATCTCAGTCCCTGTATACGCGGATGCCCCGGAAGCAACGTCGTCGAGAGTTCCGCGATCTCGGCGTTGAGCGCGATCTCCCTTTCCCGCAACCGAGCGATTAGTGCTGACTCCACGACTTCGGGGATGGCGTCAAGCGAACCGCCATTGTCGAGCGCGGCCTTGACGCTGCGCGCGCGTGCCTCGGCACTGGCCCTGGCGGCACGGACACGAGACAGTTCTGACGCCAGTTCGGTAAGCTGCTGGGTGGCGAGGATCGAGTCGTTTTGGCCAATCAGCAAGTCCGATGACGAACGAAACGCCGCTACAGCGGCTTCAGCTTCACGCACGCTGCGCTGCAATTCCTCGATCTCCGACGCAAGATAGGTCGCCGCGCGTCCGGTGCTCGCCAACTCATTGCGGCTCTCCAGAGCGAGATATGCTTCGGCCAATGCATTCGGGAACCGCGCGGCCAGTTCCTTGTCCTGTGAGCGAAACCCGATAACGATCACACGCGAATCCGGCACAGCATAAACTTCCAGGCGCTCGCGAACCGCGTCGAGCACGCGCTTTTCGGGCGGCACCAGCGCGGGATCGCTCAGCATGCCGAGAGCGACGAGACCGCGCTCGAGACCGGACATAGCCGGCGCGGCATCAAATTCGCTCAACTTTTTCAGGTCGAGTTCGTTCGCCACCTGAATCAGGAGATCGCTCGACGAGAGGATTTCAACCTGACTGGCAACACCTTCCTGATCAAGCAGCGACGCATCCGGCGCATTGCCCCCGTCTCGCTCCGGCCGGGTGAAGATGGATTCGCTTGACTGGATCAGAAGGCGCGCATCGGCCTCGTATTTGGGCGTGACCATGCTCAAGAGCGCCACTACGAGCACTGTCAGGACGAGCGTTCCAAGAAGGATACGCACCTTGTCGCGCCACAGGGCCGCAAAGATGCGCCCAATATCGATATCGGCGTCCTGCGGCCTGTAATCCAATTGTGACATGCACTTACCCCGGAACTCAGTCCATTTATCCCTTGCATGTAAACGATCATGGTTTCCGGGCGGTAAATGCGCCAACGTATCCTGTAGGTTGACCGGCGTTTATCCTGCCCACTCCCCTGGACGTGCAGTCGGGACCTTGGGACACATCCTTTACCGGCCATTAACCCTAACAGACGGATAACGGATCTGACCGGCGACCACGCCGGAACGAATTGAGGTATCGTCCATGCAACGGCTGTTCCGCCATCGCCCAATAGCGGTCGCATCCCTGATGGGGCTTGCGGTTCTCGTTGCCGGATGTTCCGGGTACCGCCCTGCCCCCGCTGCCTTTCACGAAGCAATCAATCAGCCCTATGTGCTGGACGCCGGCGACCGGATCCGGGTGACGGTCTTTGATCAGGAAGATTTGACCAACACCTACGCCGTCGATCAATCCGGCTACATTTCCTTTCCGCTCGTCGGCGCGGTACCTGCGCGCGGCCGCACCGTTCAACAGATCGAACAGGAAATTGCGGGCGAGTTGCGCGAGGGATATTTGCGTAATCCCGATGTGTCGGTTCAGGTGGACCAGTACCGGACGGTATTCATCATGGGAGAAGTCGGCTCGGCGGGACAGTACACCTACACGCCCGGCATGACCGTGCAGAATGCGGTTGCGGCAGCAGGCGGATTTTCAGCCCGAGCAAATCAGCGAAATGTCGACATTACCAGACAGATCAACGGAAAGGTCATGACCGGACGCGTCCTGATCAGTGATCCTATCTTGCCCGGCGACACCGTATTCGTACGCGAACGCCTGTTCTGAGGCAGCGAAAAATTGTGAGAGCGAGCATCCAGATTTATGGCCAGATCCGAGCCAATGCGCATCGTGCACATTCTGCGAGCGCCTATGGGAGGACTGTTTCGTCACGTACGCGATCTGGCGCTGGCCCACGAGGCGGCAGGGCACTCGGTCGGCATAATCTGCGATACGCCGGGGGTCCCCGGCTACAGCGAAGGCATGGTCGCGGAGTTGACCCCGCGGATTTCCCTCGGGGTGAAGCGTGTCTCGATGCGGCGGGAGGTCGGTCCGCGCGACTTAATTGACGCACGGAAGGTATTGAATGTCCTCAAGGAATTGAAACCGAGTGTTCTGCACGGGCACGGCGCGAAAGGCGGAGTTTACGCCCGCGCACTCGGTTCACTCATACGGGCAGAAAGGTCTCGCGTCGCCCGTTTCTACTCACCCCACGGCGGCAGCCTGCATTACGGCGCCGCGACGCGTCCGGGGAAGGCGTATTTTCGCGTCGAGCGCTTTCTGGAAAGGTTCACAGACCACATCCTGTTCGTCGCGGACTTCGAAAAGCGGGCCTACACGGCGAAAATCGGTCCCCCTGCCTGTCCCTGGTCGGTGAACCGCAACGGCCTTACCGCGGCTGAATTCGAGCCCGTCGAACCGGTAGCAGATGCGGCGGATTTCCTCTTTCTCGGTGAACTGCGCGCAATCAAGGGGCCGGACCTTTTCATCCATGCGCTGGCGGAACTAAAATCGGCCGGTCACGCGCACATTCGCGCAGTGATTGTGGGCGACGGCGCCGAGCGTCAACAACTTGCCGGACTGGCGGAGAGCTTGGGCCTTTCGGATTCGGTCGAGTTCCGCCCCTCCATGCCTGCGCGCGAGGCGTTTGCGCTGGCGCGGACATTCGTGATGCCGTCACGCGCCGAGGCATTGCCTTATGTCGTGATCGAGGCTCTGGCCGCGCAGGTGCCCGTCGTTGCCACATATGTGGGCGGCATACCCGAGATATTCGGGAGCAGTGCCGATGCGCTCGTCGCACCGGAAAGCGGTGCGCTTGCGGCGGCGATGCGAGCAGCTGCCGAGAACCGGGCGCACTTCATGCGCCTCCTTCCCGGTCAAACCACCTTGAAGGAACGTTTCTCGATAGAAAGGATGGCCGAACACGCGCTGGAAGCTTACCGCGAAGCCGTCACCAAACTGGCACACTGAAGGGTTCGGACCAAATTCCCCGTCAAACGTTTCTTAGGGGCTTTCGCCTACAAACTCAGGCCAACTGGATCGAAAGCGCCCCATGAACGAAGTAGACCCGAAGCTACGCTACAATGCTGAGGCCGTGAAAAATCACCGCGGCTCTGGCGATCTGGGCGCCCCCGAGGTCAGCCTGGATCCGTTGGTCGCCCGTATCGCGGATGAGTTCCGCAAAGACAGCATATCGCCAGTGATGGTGAGCGGATATCTTCGCATCGGCGAGTTTGCGACCCTTTCGCTGATCGCCGCCACCATCATGATCGCCTACGTCGGTGTCGGCCAGTTGTGGACCTACGCGTTGGCGATCCTTTTCGGTTCGGGCCTGTTCGTCGTGCTCAACGAATTTTCTGACGGGTATGATCTGCGTGCGCTGCGCAAGCCCATTTCCTCGCTGCCGCGGATCGTCTTTGTCTGGATCGCCACATTTGCACTTCTCGCACTCGCGGCATTTCTCCTCAAGATTTCCGATAGCTTCAGCCGGGTGTGGAGCGGCTCGTGGTTCGTCGCAGGGCTGGTTTTCCTGGTTGCGACCCGGCTGCTGGTCGGTCTGCGCGTCCGGACATGGGCGCGCAACGGCATCATGGAGCGGCGCGCGGTCATCGTGGGCGGAGGCAAATCCGCCGAGAAACTCATCCGTGCCCTCGAAGTCAGGCACGACAGCGATATCCGCATCTGCGGAATCTTCGACGACCGTGATGACGACCGCTCGCCGCCGGTTGTTGCGGGCTATCCCAAGCTGGGCAATATCGACGAGCTCGTCACGTTCACGCGCCGCGCGCGAATCGACATGCTCATCGTAGCCCTTCCGCTTGATGCGGAAGACCGCGTGCTGACAATGTTGAAGCGGCTCTGGATCCTGCCCGTGGATATCCGCCTATCGGCGCATTCCAACAAGCTGCGGTTCCGTCCCCGAACCTATTCCTTCATCGGTTCCGTGCCGATGCTCGACATCTTCGATCGTCCGATCCGCGATTGGGATTCCGTCGCCAAGCGCGCCTTCGACATCTTTTTCTCCGTGTTCGGGATCGTCACCCTCGCGCCCGTCATGGTGGCCACCGCCATCGCCATCAAGCTCGACAGCAAGGGGCCGGTGATCTTTCGTCAGAAGCGTCATGGCTTTAACAACGAGATGATCGACGTTTTCAAGTTTCGTTCGATGTACACGGATCAGTGCGATCCAACAGCGCGCAACCAGGTAGTCAAGGACGACCCACGCGTAACGCCGATTGGACGCTTCATCCGCAAAACCTCAATTGACGAACTGCCCCAGTTCTTCAACGTCCTCCGCGGCGATCTATCGCTGGTGGGGCCACGGCCGCACGCAGTGAGCGCCCAGTCCCGGAACCGGCTCTACGGAGAAGTTGTCGATGGGTATTTCGGTCGTCATCGGGTTAAACCGGGCGTCACGGGCTGGGCACAGATCAACGGCTGGCGCGGCGAAATCGATACCGACGAAAAGATACGCAGGCGAACGGAGTTCGATCTGTACTATATCGAGAACTGGTCACTCTGGTTCGACCTCAAGATCCTTTTCCTTACTCCGATCCGCCTGCTGAACACGGAAAACGCCTATTGAACGATGCGGCAGCGATACCGGGCGACCCCTCGGCTGTGCGTGCACTGAACGCAGTTCTGGGAACGGCCACTATCTGGGTGGGCGCTTTTCTCAGCGGCTTCGTAATCAACGAACCCGCGCCTTACGAATTGTTCATGACCGGCCTGATCGTGATTTGGCTTCTGGCTGGTCTCGCGATCCCGCGGAGCGCCGTATTCCTGCTTGCCCTGCTTGTCGCGTTCAACATCGGCGGAGTGATCGCGACCTCGCAAATGACGACGCTTGGAACCGCTCCGATTTATGTTGCCGTGTCACTGTTTCTCGCGCTAACGTCCGTTTTCCTCGCTTCGGTCATCGCGGCACGCGCAAGCTATCTCAGCGTCATATACAGCGGATGGACCGCAGCCGCCATCCTGACCAGCCTCGCGGGCATCGCAGGCTATTTCAGCCTGTTGCCGGGAGCCGAGATGTTCACGCTCTACGGCCGCGCGAAGGGCGCATTTCAAGATCCGAATGTCTTCGCGCCTTACTTGATCCTGCCCGCCCTCTATAACCTCCGTGCGGTTCTCACCGGACCACGCCTGTCACGCTCCCTGATTCCGATTACAGTCCTCTGCGTGCTAACCTTCGGGGTTTTTCTATCCTTCTCGCGCGCGGCCTGGGGCCTTTACCTCCTGTGTTCCTTGCTGCTCATGGCAGCGCTGTTTACCGGCAGTTCGTCCAGCCGGTTTCGTCTTCGCATGATCGCGATGTCGTGCTTTGTGTTGCTTGCCGTGGCGGCCACGCTCGTCATCGCCCTGCAATTCGAAAGCGTGCGCGAACTGTTCCTCGAACGTGCGCGTCTGGTCCAAGATTACGATGCCGGACCGGGCGGCCGGTTTGGTCACCAAATTACGGGCTTCCTGCTTGCGATGGAAACGCCTTTCGGGATCGGTCCGCTCGAATTTGGAAGAATCTATGGGGCGGACACCCACAATATCTGGCTCAAGTCCTTGTTCGACTATTCGTGGCTCGGCTTTGCTGCCTATGTCACGTTGCTGACGGCCACGCTCGCGGGCGGCTTTCGCATCCTTTTTCGCGATCGCCCCTGGCAGCCTTACCTGCTGTGCGCCTACATCGTCTTCCTCGGGCACGTGCTAATCGGCAATGTGATCGACACCGACCACTGGCGCCACTTTTACGTTCTTCTGGGAATTATCTGGGGGTGCATCGCGCTCGAGGCGCGGCACGTTCGCGAAGCGTCGGGCGGCGGGGCAAAGGAAAAGAAAATGGTCGGAGCGGCGGGATTCGAACCCACGACCCCTTGACCCCCAGTCAAGTGCGCTACCGGGCTGCGCTACGCTCCGAACCGCGTGCAGCTATAGACATCCGTCTGGGTCGACACAAGCGGTTTTCGGCGGCGTCTTAACGCGCCTGATCGAGTAGTCGCTTGCACTCGAGGAGATCGAACAACGCCTCCTGCAGAAGCGCCCGGTTTTCCCGCGAAAGCTGGGTATCGCCTCCGGCTTCAGCGGCATCCTCCGGGCCGGACTTGGAGAATCCGAATATCTTCTTGCCCTTAACCTTCGCTTCGCCGACCAGAACGTTTCCGTCGGCTTCTTCCGCGCGCTGCGCCGCCTCTCTGCCAGATTGTTCATCCTGAACGGCCTTGGCGGCCTCGGCATTCTTGCGCGACATCTCCTCGAAAGCGGACATGTCCCCGGTTCCGATGGCGACCGCAAATTGCACGCCGTTTTCGCGAAGCAGCTTCTGCACACCTTTAATCGTGTACCCTTCCTCGTAGAGGAGGTGCTTGATCCCGCGCAGCATGTCGACATCGTTGGGGCGATAATAGCGGCGTCCGCCGCCGCGTTTCATCGGTTTGATCTGAGAAAACCGCGTCTCCCAGAATCGAAGCACGTGTTGGGGAAGATCGAGTTCATCAGCAACTTCGCTGATCGTGCGAAACGCGTCGGGACTTTTTTCCATGAACGACCGCCGTCTGTCCGAATCAAGCAAAGTCTACCTATCGCGCCGCCTGCCGCCAAGCACGCAAACGGCCATCAGCGCCGAAAGCATCTCCCGGCCACGGCGGAGACTTTACTCATCGTCGGGCTGATCGTGCGAATTTCCGAGCCGATCTAGATGGGCATCAGCGATTTTCTGCTTTAGAACGTTCGATGCTTTGAAAGTCATAACTCGGCGTGGAGAGATCGGCACTTCCTCGCCGGTCTTCGGATTGCGGCCAATTCGCTCGGCCTTGTCACGCACCTGAAATGTCGCGAAAGACGAGAGTTTCACGGACTCTCCGCGCACCACTGCCTCGCAAATCTCGTCGATGATCATCTCGACGAGCACTGCCGATTCGCTACGGGAAAGCCCCACTTTGCGATAGACCGCTTCTGCCAAATCCGCGCGCGTAAGCGTTTTGCCTCCCATCTGATCCGGCTTCCCTCAACGCACTGATAAGACACCGGAAAGGCTAACGTCTGACCAAGCAGGGGTCAAGCAAACTTCCGAAAGGAGCCTTTGCAAATTCTTACCAGCGCAGAAGCACCGCCCCCCAGGTGAAACCGCCCCCCATCGCTTCGAGCAGCACAAGGTCACCCTTCTTGATGCGTCCATCCCCGGCCGCCACTGAAAGAGCCAGCGGAACGGATGCCGCCGAGGTGTTGCCGTGCTGGTCCACCGTGACGACGACCTTGTCCTCGGATATGCCGAGTTTTCTGGCCGAAGCGTCGATGATCCGCCGATTGGCCTGGTGCGGCACGAACCAGTCGATCTGGTCCGAAGTGATGCCGGCCATAGAAAAGGAATCCTCGATCACATCGGTGATCATTCCCACGGCGTGCTTGAAGACCTCCCGGCCCTGCATGCGCAAATGGCCCACGGTTCCGGTGGTCGACGGCCCGCCATCGACATAAAGCTTGTCGCAATGCGCCCCGTCAGAACGAAGCTTTGCAGCAAGGATGCCGGTGTCTGAAGTCAGGCCGACGCCCTCTGCCGCCTCGAGCACGACCGCGCCGGCACCATCGCCGAACAGAACGCATGTGGTGCGATCCTCCCAATCGAGGAGACGCGAGAAGGTTTCGGCGCCGATAACCAGAATCCGGCGCGCCATGCCACCTCGGATATAGAGGTCGGCAGTGGTCAGGGCATAGATGAATCCGGTGCAGACAGCCTGCACGTCGAACGCTGCACCATGTGTCATTCCGAGACGGTTCTGGATATTCACAGCCGTCGCCGGAAACGTGTTGTCTGGAGTCGATGTCGCAAGGATGATCATGTCGATATCCGCGGGCGTCCGTCCGGCGCTCTTCAGCGCGTTACGCGCCGCCTCCTCGCCTAGCGAAGCCGTCGTCTCGCCATCACCGGCGATATGACGCTGCTTGATGCCCGTCCGCTGAACGATCCATTCGTCGGATGTCGCGACGAGCTCCTCGAATTCCTTGTTGACCATGACGCGCTCAGGCAATGCGCGTCCGATGCCTGTGACGGCTGATCTGATCATTTCAGAACTATCCTGACTGTTCGCTGACTTCCAGGGCGGGCTCCTTGCCGTTGGCCCGCCGGCCATGAAAGTATTTGAGATCGGTCTCGATCTTCACCAGAAGCTGGTTTCTCACCATGTCGTAGCCGACATCGATGGCGGCGGCGAAACCCTCCGCGTCAGTGCCACCGTGGCTCTTGATGACGATACCGTTCAGTCCCAGAAACACACCGCCGTTGACCTTGCGCGGATCCATTTTGTCGCGCAGCTGGCTGAATGCGCCGCGCGCCAGAAGATAGCCAAGCCGCGCCATCATTGTCCGGCCCATCGCGGCGCGCAGATATTCGGCGATCTGCTTGGCGGTGCCCTCGGCCGTTTTCAGGGCTATGTTGCCGGAAAATCCTTCAGCCACCACAACGTCCACCGTACCCTGCCCGAGATCGTCGCCTTCGACGAAACCGTGATAGTCCAGCGTGGTAAGGTTCGACTGGCGCAGCAACCGCCCAGCCTCCCGGACCTCCTCCTGCCCCTTGATTTCCTCAACGCCCACATTGAGCAGACCGACCGTAGGTTGTTTGACCTCGATCAGCGCGCGCGCCATCGCCGCGCCCATGACGGAAAAATCGACCAGTTGCTGAGCGTCGGCCCCGATCGTCGCGCCGACATCGAGGACGATGCTCTCGCCGCGCAGCGTTGGCCAGATCGCAGCGATCGCCGGGCGCTCGATATCGGCCATGGTCCGCAGGCAGAATTTCGACATCGCCATCAGGGCGCCAGTATTGCCCGCCGATACGCATACATCCGCCTCCCCGCTCTTGACCGCTTCGATCGCCTTCCACATCGACGATTTCCAGCGGCCCTGCCGCAGGGCCTGGCTCGGCTTGTCATCCATGCGCACGGAGACATCGCAATGGACAAACTTCGAAGCGTCGTTCAACCGGGGATGGCGCTCCAGAATGGGAACGACCTTGTCCTCCTGACCGAAGAAGATGAAGCGCAGTTCGGGATGACGCTCGAGCGATTTTGCGGCGCCGGGCACGATCACGGCCGGTCCGTGGTCGCCGCCCATAGCATCAATGGATACCGTTATCACTCGTGCCCGATCCCGTTATTGTTCTTTTCCGTCATTTGCGCACCGGGGTGCGGTCGCGGCGCGCCGACCATAACTTTTTTGGCATCGGCCTCAACACCTTATTTCCGGGAGCGTTTTGCCCTTCACAGCTTATTCTTAAGCGCGCGCAGCCCTGCGAACGGATTTTCGCCCGTGTCGCTCCCCTCGCCGGCCGGATCGCCGGCTTCAGGCAGTTCGGCACCGGGAGTACGCGGGAAGGGATCGATTTCAAGTTCGAAGAACTCCTCCGCCACCGCGCCCGCGTCGAGGATTCCGTGTTCGAACGTTTCAGGCGCATCCGGCCCGTTGGGATCGATAAGCAGGGCCCCGTCGGAATCGAGCGGGCGTCGGAGTTTCGATCCTTCCGGCAGGAAGACCGCATCGAATTCCGCATCGATAACGCTTTCCAGCGGCTCCAGCGTGACCACGCACGTCTGCTCGACATTCGCCTGGATCCTGCCGCGCAGACGCACGCCGTCCTTGCGCCAGCGCTTGATTTCCAGGTCGGTGTGAAACCGGTGCACGGCGACCAGATCGTGGGCTGCGGCTAGCGCAGCCCGCTCGCTTTCGTCCGCATCTATCGTAAGATTGAAGCCGCTGGCCGGTAGCACGGAGACCGTGATCGGACGCGAGATCGGGCTTTCCCGGTGCGTCGGCGAACTTATCATACCACCTCCGGGAACAGGATAGCGCCGGCAAGGAGAACTTCATCGGACACTCCGGCCAGCGTTGCCGCCGATCGGATCATGTAGTCGGCGATCTCGGAGGACTTCAAAGCCGCCGGACTATCCGGCGCGATATTGCGCGAGACCGCATCCGCCAGCGCCGCGCCATCGCCTTCGTCGAGCGCTGACCAGTAGGGTCCCATGCGACCGTAAAACATCCGGGCGAGCCCTTTCATTCGCTTTGGCACCGACTGATCGCCGACGCCCAATTCCCGGATCGAGTGATCGACGTCCTTGAAAAACTCATCGAGAACATCCTGCGCAAGCGCCTCGGCCGGCTGCGATGAGGCGCGTGTACGGTGGAGAAACAAAATCATGTGTAACGCGATGCACTCGTAACGGCCGAGCGGCGTGTCGGGAATGCCCCAGTCGCGATAGAACACTGGCTGGCGGGCGGCGGCGACAATCCGCGCATAGATCGCATCGACGATTCGCATGTTGACGTTTTTCGGTCCGCGCCGAAAGAGTGACATAATCATCTGCAAACGCATCTTCGTTACGGGTTGGGGGCTCGGCTGCGATCTTGCAACCGAACGCAAGTCAGGATACCGAACCCGTCGACTTCGGTTCCCCGGGCCTTCAATCACGGAGATGATGGTGACGCAAAAGAAAATCAACAAAACGGCGCGTCCGGCGATCACCCTGTCAATCGCCGCGGCACTGGGAGCAACCGCACTTTCCGGATGCACGTCGGCCGGCTTCCTCGACACATCCGAGACCTTCAAGCACGGATACGTGATCGACGAGCAATCGCTGGAGCTCGTTCCGCCAGGATCGAGCCGCGAGCAGGTCCTGCTCACCCTGGGCACGCCGACGACCCGGGAGACCTTCGACAACGAGGTGTTCTATTACATCTCTCAGACGCGCAAGCGCAATGCGGCCTTCCTCAAGTCAAGGCTGGTAGACCAGCGCGTCCTCGCCGTCTATTTCAACGAGGATGCGACGGTGGAACGGATAGCCAACTACGGACTGCAGGATGGGCGGGTGTTCGACTTCATCTCGCGCACGACGCCGACCGGCGGCACCGACCAGACATTCCTGGCGCAAATCCTCTCCGGCACCATCGGCGGGCCAAGCGCCGAAAGTGTCCTCAAACGCCGCGGCGGCGGGCTCTGAACCTTTCTCAGGTAAACAAAAACCGGCGCTGGGCAACCACCGCCGGTTTTTTTGTCGCGTGATGGACGTGGCTTAGTGCGCCAGGATGGCCAGCAGCAAGAGGGCCACGATGTTGGTGATCTTGATCGCCGGGTTCACCGCCGGACCGGCCGTGTCCTTGTACGGATCGCCGACCGTGTCGCCGGTCACGGAGGCCTTGTGGGCTTCCGAACCCTTTTCGTGTTTCACGCCGTCCTTGTCGATAAAACCGTCCTCGAACGACTTCTTGGCGTTATCCCAAGCGCCGCCGCCGGATGTCATCGAGACTGCCACGAAAAGGCCGTTGACGATCACGCCCAGCAGCATCGCGCCAACGGCGGCAAAGGCTGAGGCCTTGGACCCGG
Organism: Oricola cellulosilytica; assembly: GCF_019966575.1. GTDB lineage: Bacteria > Pseudomonadota > Alphaproteobacteria > Rhizobiales > Rhizobiaceae > Oricola > Oricola cellulosilytica. The sequence goes on from NZ_JAINFK010000002.1 coordinate 136,319, forward strand.
AAAGCAGCAACACGCCGAAATAGACGACGAGCGGCGCCAGAACCGGCAATAATGACGGAACGATCATTTCCTTGATCGCCGCTCGGGTCAGCATGTCAACTGCACGGGCGTAATCCGGCCGGTCCTTGCCTTCCATGATGCCCGGCTTCTCGCGGAATTGCCTGCGCACTTCCTCGACGACGGAGCCACCGGCGCGTCCGACCGCGGTCATCGCCATGCCGCCGAACAGATACGGGATCAGACCGCCAAAGATCAGGCCCGCCACCACGTAAGGGTTCGAAAGCGCAAACGAGATGTCACCCATGTCACTGAAATACGGGAACCGGTCGGCGTTGGCGGCAAAGAACTCCAGGTCGTTCGAATAGGCCGCGAACAGCACCAGCGCGCCGAGACCGGCAGAACCGATCGCGTACCCTTTGGTGACTGCCTTGGTGGTGTTGCCGACGGCGTCAAGCGCGTCGGTGGACTTGCGCACTTCCGGGTCAAGGCCGGCCATCTCGGCGATGCCGCCGGCATTGTCCGTGACCGGGCCGAAGGCGTCGAGAGCCACGATCATTCCGGCGAGACCGAGCATTGCTGTCACCGCGATACCCGTGCCGAACAGGCCGGCGAGTTGGTAGGTGCCGATGATGCCGCCGACGATGACGATCGCCGGAAGAGCAGTCGACTCCAGCGATATCGCGAGACCCTGGATAACATTGGTGCCGTGGCCGGTCACCGATGCCTGGCTGATCGAGTTGACCGGGCGCTTGTTAGTGCCGGTGTAGTACTCGGTGATGATCACGATCAGGCCGGTGACGATCAGTCCGACGATACCGCACAGGAACAGGTTCCAGCCGGTGATCGTCCGTCCCGCCACTTCTCCGACGGCATCCCAGCCGATTGTCAGGGAGGTCGCGGCACCGAGGCCGATGATCGACAGAACGCCGGTCGCGATCAGCCCCTTGTAAAGGGCGCCCATGATCGACCCGTTGGTGCCCAGCTTGACGAAGAAGGTGCCGGCGATCGAGGTGACCAGGCAAGCTGCGCCGATGGCAAGCGGATAAAGCATTACCGAGGCAAGCACGTCTGTTCCGGTGAAGAAGATCGCCGCGAGAACCATCGTCGCGACGACAGTCACGGCGTAGGTCTCGAACAGGTCGGCGGCCATGCCTGCGCAGTCGCCAACGTTGTCGCCGACGTTGTCGGCAATCGTTGCCGGGTTGCGCGGATCGTCTTCCGGAATGCCGGCCTCGACCTTTCCGACGAGGTCGCCGCCAACGTCCGCACCCTTGGTGAAGATGCCACCGCCGAGACGTGCGAAGATCGAGATAAGCGATGCGCCGAAGCCAAGCGCGACGAGCGCATCGATGACCGTGCGATCATCCGGCACCATGCCCATCGGACCGGTCAGGACGTAATAGTAGATCGAGACGCCGAGCAGCGCGAGGCCGGCAACCAGCATGCCAGTGATCGCGCCTGACTTGAACGCGATCTCGAGGCCCGCAGCGAGGCTGTGCGAGGCCGCTTGCGCGGTGCGGATGTTCGCGCGAACCGAAACGTACATTCCGATGTAACCGGCCAGGCCCGAGAGCACGGCGCCGATCAGGAAGCCAACTGCGGCGACACCCGTCAGCAAGAGCCATGTGCCGGCGAACACCACAACGCCCACAATGGCGATCGTCGTGTACTGGCGGTTGAGATATGCCTGTGCGCCTTCGCGGATCGCCCCTGCGATCTCCTGCATCCGCGCATTGCCTTGGTCAGCGGCCAGGACCGACTGCGTCGCCCAGATCGCATAGACGATCGAAAGCAGGCCGCAGGCGATGACAGCAAGAAGTACCATGCCAAAATCCTTTAATTGAGCAGACCCGAAAACCCCTCCCAGGCCCATCTGGACGTCACCGGATTCGCGAAAGCGCAGCCGGATCGGCGCATTGGTAGTTTAAGCCGCAAGTCAACGTCAAGCAGACTTCCGTACGGTCCAGAGGCAATTCTATTCGCCTGGTTGTGCAACCTCGCGATTTCGCGAACCCAGAACAAGAAGTCCGAGCAGGAGAAGACAGAAAGCCACAACCGGAAAGACGACCCAGTTGAGCATGTTCCAGCCAAACGCATTGAGCGTGAAACCTGACATCAGGGACGCGAAAGCGACCGTCGAAAACAGCAGGAAGTCATGCAGTCCCTGCACCTTGTTCTTCTCGCTCGGCCGGTAGGCGTCCGTCAGCATAGCGGTCGAACCGATGAAGCCGAAGTTCCACCCGATGCCGAGCAGAACGAGCGCGAACCAGAACTGCCAGAGAGCGATACCCGAAAGCGCGACCGCCGCGCAGGCGACCAGAAGCAGGAGCCCGGCAGCAATGATCCGTTCCTTGCCGAACCGGGCGATCAGACGGCCCGTCACGAAGCTTGGGGCGAACATTGCCATAACATGGAATGAGATACCTATCGCCGCCTCGTCAGTGGTAAAGCCGCAGTCCACCATGGCCAGCGGAGCGCCGGTCATGACGAAGCTCATCAGAGCGTAGGAGCCAACCGCACATGCAAACGCCACCAGAAAGCGCGGCTGCACCAGGATTTCGCTCAGCGGGCGCGGCGGTTGTCCGGTGGGCACCGTCGCCCCCGGAACATCGCGTCCGATCTTGAGTGTCGACAGCACGATCATGCCAAGCAAGCCGAGAGCGACCATCGAGACGAACGCTCCGGCGAACATCACAGGCGCGAACAGGTCACGCGTCCACACGACGGCCTGCGGACCTATAATTGCCGCAAAGACACCGCCTCCGAGCACCCATGAAATCGCCTTCGGGCGGAAATGCAGCGGCGCATTGTCAGCAGCGGCGAAGCGGTATTGCTGAACGAAGGAGCCGCCGACGCCCACGATCAGCAGTCCTGCGGCAAACAGCCAGAAATTCGCCATGAAGATCGCAGCCGCCGCAATCGTGCCGCCGAGCGCCGTGACCAGCGCACCTGACATGAAACCGGCGCGGCGGCCGACCGCGCGCATGAGCATCGCGGCGGGCAGTGCGCCCAGCGCGACGCCGACGTTGAAGCCCGTGACAGGCGCCGTAGCCAGAGACTTGTCGGCGGCTAGCAGATAATGTCCGGCGAGACCGCCGACCGAGATCGCGATCGGCGCCGCGGAGCCGACGATCGCCTGCGCCACGGCGAGGGTCAGCGCGGCGCGTTTGGCAACCGCTGCTTCTGCCGTGGCATCGGCTTTCATGAGGTCAAAGATCCTTTTTTGTCTTTTTCTGGATGTCGCGCGCCACACGGTCCAGCACGGCGTTCACCAGACGCGGCTCCTCGCCATCGTCGTAGAATGCACGGGCGATATCGACATATTCGGAGATCACGACGGCGGTTGGCAGATCTTTGGTACGGGTCAGTTCAAAGGCTCCGGCGCGCAAGATCGCACGCAATGTCGAATCGAGACGCGAAAGCGGCCAATCGTCGGTGAGCGCTTGGCGAACAATCGGGTCGAGCGTCCTCTGTTGACTCACCACACCCCCGAGAATCGAACGGAACCACGAGGCGTCGGCCTCTCGGTACTGCTCGCCATCGAGTTCCTTGCCAAGGCGGAAGGTCTCGTATTCTGCAGCCGTCTCGAGAACGCCCCCGCCCGATACGTCCATCTGATAGAGCGCCTGGACCGCGGCGAGCCGTGCTGCGCCGCGCTTGTTCGCCGCTTTGGGCCCGCCATCACGCGCTCTGGCCGGCGGCTTGCTTTTTTGCGCATCAGTCATTGGCGCCAAATTTCTTTCGCAGCGCGATCATCACCAAGGCGGCGCGGGCGGCAAAGCCGCCCTTGTCCAACTCGGTGACGCGTGCGCGTTCCCAGGCCTGATCCTTGTTTTCTACTGTCAGGATGCCGTTTCCGACCGCGATCCCCTCGTTGACGGACAAGTCTGTCAGCGCGCGGCTCGACTCGTTGGCGACGATTTCGAAGTGGTACGTCTCGCCACGGATCACGGTACCGAGCGCGATATAGCCGTCATAAGCGACCTCTCCCTTCCGCGCCCAGGCAATGGCTGCCGGAATTTCCAGCGCCCCCGGCACTGTGACGACATCGCAGGTCGCTCCGCCCTCCTCGAGCGCCGCTTTCGCGCCTTCCAGAAGGGCGTCGGACAGGCCGTCATAAAAACGCGCTTCGACAATCAGCAAATGCGGTTGGTCGCCTGCCATGTTTGGCATCTCCGGAGAAGTATCGTGGTCGGGCGGTGGCCTACGCCTCTTTGCCATGCTCCGCAAGGCGCTTCACATATCTCTCGACATAGCGCGCCATCTGGTCGATCTCGAGATTGACCTCCTCTCCGGCAACGCGCTCCTTCCATAGCGTGACCTCAAGCGAATGGCGGATCAGCAGAACGTCGAACTCGTCACCCTCCACGGTGTTAACCGTGAGCGATACGCCATCGAGTGCGACCGACCCTTTGGGCGCGATATAGCGCGCGAGCGCCTCAGGCGCCCGCAACCGGAAGCGGATCGCCTCGCCTTCGGCCGTTCGCGCGACGATCAGTGCCTTGCCGTCAATGTGCCCCGAGACCATGTGCCCGCCGAATTCGTCTCCTGCCCTCATGGCGCGTTCAAGATTGACGCGGGTGCCTTTCGTCCATGCGGCCGCAGTCGTCAGCCGCAACGCCTCCTCCCAGGCTTCGACCTCGAACCATCGCCGGTTGGCGCCTTGTTCAGCCTTCCCTGTGACGGTCAGACAGATGCCGGAGCAGGAAATCGACGCGCCTATGTCAATGGACGCAGGATCGTAAAGCGTCTCGATGCGGAAGCGCCGCCCCTGATCGCGTTCGGATATCTCCACGATCTGCCCGATGTCGGTCACGATGCCGGTGAACATCATTTGCTCCGGAGGAATTCGTGGCACCGGTCGGCGCCAAAGCGCCATTCGCCCGAAGCGGTGTATTCGCCTGGGATCGTTGCGCGGGTGAACGGCGCGGCGATGCCGTTCGCACCGACGACCACGTCGCTTTCGAAAAGCACGATGCGATCGGCGAGACCTTCCGCAAGAAACGACCGTGCCACCTTCGCGCCGCCTTCCACCAGCAACCTCATCACGCCCTGAGCCGCCAGGTCGTCCAGAAGTTCGGGCAAGGCGACGCGGCCTTCGTGCTCCTCGCAAGCGATAAGCCGGACGCCTGCGCCCTCCAGCGCCTGTGCCCGTTCGGATGCCGGGTGCGCGGTGCCGATCGCGAGCGGCGCATCGCCGACGGAATGGACCAGCCGCGAACCCAGCGGCAGCCGCGCGGTTCGGTCAAGAATGATACGCAGCGGCGACCTTGCGCTGAGCCCCGGAAGGCGGCAGGTCAACTCCGGATTGTCCGCCAGCGCGGTACCGATGCCGACCAGAATGGCGTCATGCTCGGCACGCAGGAGGTGGCTTTGCGCACGGGCTGCGTCGCCGGTGATCGGCACCTGTCCGGCAGCGTCACGGCCGATCATGCCGTCGGCGGAAACCGCCAGTTTGACGGTCACTTCACAGCGTTTCTCTGCAGATCGAGTCAAATAGCCGGAAAGAACGCCTTTTGCCTCTTCCGCCATTACATCCTGCTCGACCTCGATACCGGCAGCGCGCAGCATCTCGTATCCCCGCCCCGACACCCGGCTGTCGGGATCGGTGGCCGCAGCGACCACCCGCGCGATCCCGGCGTTTACCAGTGCCTCGGCACAGGGTGGCGTGCGGCCGTGGTGTGCGCAAGGCTCTAGAGTGACGTAGGCGGTTGCGCCCCTGGCCCGATCTCCGGCTTCAGCCAGCGCGAGCGGCTCGGCATGGGGGCGGCCACCGGTCGCGGTCACGCCACTGCCGACGATGACGGGGCCATCGCCGTCGTCCCTGACGACAAGGGTTCCGACCGACGGATTCGTGCCGGTCAGGCCAAGATGACGGCGCGACATCCGAATGTTGGCGGCCATGAGGCGGCGATCGAGAGCGGTCGTGGTCATGACACCAAAACGGGGCTAATCCTTCGCGGGCGCAATCACTTCCTCGTTGGCGGCAGGCAGATTGCCGCCCAATTCGCCAAGAAGATCCTGAAAATCCTGCGGATCGCGGAAATTCTTGTAGACCGAGGCAAAACGTACATAGGCGACGTCGTCCATGCCCTTCAACGCTTCCATCACCAGCGTGCCGATGTTTTCCGCGGCGATCTCCTGCTCGCCCGTGCTTTCTAGCTGCCGGACGATACCGGATACGGCCCGTTCGACGCGCTCGGGATCCATCGGGCGCTTGCGCAAAGCGATCTCGAAGGAACGTGCCAGCTTGTCACGGTCGAAAGGCACCTTCCGGCCGCTCTTCTTGACCACGTAGAGATCGCGCAACTGCACGCGCTCGAACGTCGTGAACCGCCCGCCGCAGTCGGGACAGACACGCCGGCGGCGGATAGCCGCCCCGTCCTCAGCAGGGCGGCTATCCTTCACCTGTGAGTCCAGCGATTGGCAGAACGGACAGCGCATGCTTGGCGTCTAACCCATGTATCCGTAAATCGGAAAGCGATCCGTCAGCGCGATCACATCCTTTTTCACGGTCGCCTCGACTGCGGAATTGTCGCCCTCCGGCCCTGCATCACGCAGGCCGTCGAGCACGCGCACGATCATCCGGCCGATTTCTCGGAACTCCGCCGGGCCAAAACCGCGTGTCGTCCCCGCAGGCGTGCCGAGGCGGATGCCCGAGGTGATCGTCGGTTTTTCGGGATCGTCGGGAACGCCATTCTTGTTACAGGTAATGAACGCGCGGCCAAGCGCCTGCTCGGCGGCCTTGCCGGTGACGCCCTTGGGGCGCAGATCGACCAGCATCAGATGCGTGTCAGTGCCGCCGGAAACGATCTCCAGACCGTTCTCGACCAGTGTTTGGGCGAGCACCTTGGCGTTCTCGGCAACTGACCGGATATAACCACGGAATTCGGGATGCAGCGCCTCGCCGAATGCGACCGCCTTTCCCGCAATTACGTGCATCAGCGGGCCGCCCTGTAGGCCGGGGAATACGGCCGAATTGATTTTCTTGGCGATGGTCTCGTCACTGGTGAGAACGATGCCGCCGCGTGGGCCGCGCAGGGTCTTATGGGTGGTCGATGTCGCGACATGCGCGTGCGGGAACGGGCTGGGGTGCTGGCCCCCGGCGACAAGGCCCGCGAAATGCGCCATGTCGACCCACAGAAATGCCCCTACCTTGTCGGCAATCTCGCGAAAGCGCTTGAAGTCGATGATCCGCGAATAGGCCGAACCACCGGCAATGATGATGACCGGCCTGTTCTCGACGGCAAGTTCCTCAACCTGATCGTAATCGATCAGCCCGGTCGCGTTGTCGAGACCATACTGCACCGCGTTGAACCACTTCCCGGACAGATTCGGCCTGGCGCCGTGGGTCAGGTGACCGCCGGCATCGAGACTCATGCCAAGGATCGTGTCGCCCGGTTTCGCTAGTGCAAGCATCACGGCCTGGTTGGCCTGCGACCCGGAGTTCGGCTGTACATTGGCATATTCGCAGTTGAACAGTCTGGTCACGCGCTCAATCGCGAGATCCTCGGCAATATCGACAAAATGACAGCCGCCATAATAGCGGCGGCCGGGATAGCCTTCGGCGTATTTGTTCGTCATCACCGATCCCTGCGCCTCAAGGACCGCGCGCGACACGATGTTCTCGGAGGCGATCAGTTCGATTTCGGAGCGCTGGCGGCCGAGTTCCTTGCCGATCGCGTCAAAGATTTCCGGATCGCGGTCCGCGAGGGTCTCTGTGAAGAACGCGTCCGAGTAGGCCGCGCTTTCGGCCGTGCTGCTGTGTGACATCGAAAATTCCTTTCGAAGAGGCAAGTTAAGGCTGATCGAAGCTCGATTGCCGGCGCATTATCATGGAATCGGCGAGACTTCTATCGCCTCACAGCGAAATCCGGATGGCGCGAACAAGCATATCGTCAGACCCTCCCGAATAGAAAAAGCCGGCTCAAGGCCGGCTCTTTCACTAGATCTCTCTTGGGCTCAAAGCGAGGTGGAAGACAACTGAAGTTCGTCCACGCCGTCGTTGCGATAAATATCGTCACGAAAGTGTACAACACCGTCACCTGTCGACCAGGCGGTGACATAGACCATGTAGATCGGAACCGGGGTACTCAGCGGAATCTCGGTGTTTTCCCCGCTCGCGATCACCGCTTCGATCTGATTGCGCGACCAGCCAGGTGTGTCGCGCAGCAGCCATGTGGTGAGTTCGCGCACATTGTGCACGCGAACGCAGCCTGACGATTCAAACCGCAAGAGTTGCCCGAACAGGCTCTGTTGGGGCGTATCGTGCAGATACACCGCATGCGGATTAAGGAAATTGATCTTCGTCGAAGCCATCGCATTGATCTTGCCGGGGTCCTGACGAAACCGCAGATTGACTGCCTCGTTCGTCGACCAGTCGACCTGCTCCGGCGGAACCTCTTGCCCCTGCCCGTCGAACAATCGAATGCTGTTTCGAGTAAGATAGGTCGGGTCCTTCCGCATCAGCGGAATGATGTCCTTTTCGATGATCGATTTCGGGGCGGTCCAGTAGGGATTCAGAATGATCTCATGCACGTTGGATGTCAGAACCGGGGTCTGCCTGTCGGTCTTGCCGACAATTGCCTTGTGGTTCTGGGCGACACGCCCATTCTCCACCGCCTCGATCTCTGCGCCGGGAATGTTGACCATCACGTAACGGTCGCCAAGGAAACCGGACATCGAGTGGAGCCGTACCAAGTTCGTTTCCAACTGACCGAGCCGGATGGGCGCAGGCACATTCAGCGCAGCGAGCGTGACGTCCCCGATGACGCCATCAGCAGTCATGCCGTGACGCATCTGGAAACGCTTTACCGCCTCATCGAGGAAGGTGTCGTACACCGGACTGTCGCCGGAATTGCGAGGCAGGTCACCGGAAACGATCAGACGGCGACGCAGATCGCGAACCGCCGGCGTCGAGGAACCGACCTTCAGCCGTTCGGTGAGATTGACGTGCGGCCAGCCGCCCTGCGCGACAATACCGCGATACGTGGCTATCGCCTGCTCGACATAGGAAACGGTCGCCGGACTGAGAATGGGCTGGCGCGAGCGAACCTCCGGGGCGCGCGTACCGACCGCGTCGAACTGGTCTTCCCAATTGCCGCGCCGCGGTGACCGCAGTACCTCGATCAGGGTGTCCTGCGCCCTGGCTTGGGAAAGACCGGCAAGTGTTGCTCCCAGCGCGCCCGCGCCCTTCAGGAAAGACCGGCGGCTGCCTTGTTTGGATCTGTTCATTATTCACCTGCGTAATTAAGCCCAGAAAGACGGAGGTCAGCCTTGAAGAACTCTCACCTAGCACCGTCAACTTAACAAAGCGGAAAGCATGATCACGGTTACGCGACCACATAAGCAGCACCAGGAATGTGAACGCCGCCCTTACTCTGACTTTCGCCCTCGCCCCGGGATTTTCACAGCTTTATGGCCAATTCATGTTGAGGATGCACGCGGCTGTCGAAGCTTTCGGGGTGGCCGGATTCAGCAGCGCCAAGGAGCGGGAATCAGAAAAGGCGCGGACTTCCATCCGCGCCTTTAACCCTGTAACCGGCGGAATGCTCAGAGCCGATAGAGAATCGTGTCGTTCCAGAATCGGTCGAGGCGCTGCATCGCTTTGTTCATAATCTGAAATTCATCGGCGCCGATGCCGCCGACTGCTTCGATCGACAGGATGTGTCTGTTGTAGAGTTCGCCCACGATCTCGGCGACCTCCCTGCCCTTTTCGGTTAGGCTGACACGAACCGAACGACGGTCCGACTTCGACTTCTTGTGATCGATAAAGCCCAGATCGACCAACTTCTTCAGGTTGTAGGAGACGTTCGACCCAAGATAGTAACCGCGCGAGCGCAACTCGCCAGCGGTCAGAACGCTTTCGCCGATATTGAACAGGAGCAAAGCCTGCACCGCATTGATGTCGCTGCGGCCGGCACGGTCAAATTCGTCCTTGACCACGTCAAGAAGGCGGCGGTGCAGCCGTTCAACAAGTTGAAGCGATTCCAGATAAAGATCGCGTACCTCACTTGCCGACGGACTCGCGGGCATTGCGCCCACCATGCTGGTAGCATTCATGATTAGATTGCCTCTCTGTTATGTCGGCGATTGTTTTTTCTTTCGCCGTTGAGAGGCAACCTAGCCAATGCGAATAAAATTCGAATTAAACACCATCGTTAATGTTTGATTACAGTGAAATGCATTGGAACAGCGTTAATAATCGTTTATGCGCCGGCGCCAGCGCTGTACCACGATGATGATCAGGAACGCTGCGAGCACTGCCAGCGAAACGGCATGACTGGCGACGAGCTGGGGCTTGGAGAGATACCGCTCGGCCCAGACGCCATACATCCCAATTTCGATGAACAGCGATGCGCCCCAGAGCACGATCCCCCAAGTGGTCAGCATCCACAGTCCCATCGCGGCACAGGGCAGAAGGACGGCCAGTACAACGGTGGGAACCTGCCAGTGCAGTTCCAAGAGATCGAACCTCGGCAGATGGTCGTTGTCCACTCCGATCAATTGCGCCCAATAGGATAGCCCTGCAGCCATCGCGAAAGCGGCCATTACGCGGAGGAACCAGACAAAGGCTATCTGCACCAGCGAGGGCCTGTCTTCCTTCATTTCCCCGCTGAGCGCTACCACGTGTCGATCCGATGCGTCCGGTCTAGAATTGGAGTCACAATTGGCCCTCTTGGCCATACCGGAATTCCCGTGATAGGCAAACCCGTCAGACGCGATCCGGCTAACGGTGCGAGGATGAACATGCGGCGCGATGTCGATGAAATAACGGGCGGAAAGCGGCTTCGGCGAATGCGAAAAGCCGAATGGTCGCGGCGTCTTGTTCGCGAGAACCTACTGTCGGCGAGTGATCTTATCTGGCCGGTCTTTCTGATGGAGGGCGACGATTCGGCGGAGGACATTGCCGCGATGCCGGGTGTCCGGCGGCTCACGGTCGACCGCGCCGTGGAGGCCACGCGCCGCGCTGCCGCGCTCGGTATTCCCGCTATTGCCACATTTCCGAACATTCCGATGGAGCGTCGCGACCGCACCGGAAGCCACAGTCTCGATGCCGACAATCTGATCAACCGCGCCACGCGCGCCATCAAGTCGGCGGTTCCCGAGATCGGCATCATCACCGACGCGGCCCTCGATCCGTTCACTGACCACGGTCATGACGGCGTGCTGCGGGAGGGCGTCATCGTGAATGACGAGTCTGTCGCGCTAATCACGGAGGCAGCCGTTGGCCAGGCTCGGGCCGGCGCAGACATCATCGCACCCTCCGACATGATGGACGGCCGGGTTGGCGCAATACGCGACGCGCTGGACGAGGCCGGATACGCCGATGTCGCAATCATGTCGTATGCAACCAAATTCGCGTCCGCCTATTACGGCCCCTATCGCGAGGCGATCGGCACTGCTGGCGTCCTGCAGGGCGACAAGAAGACCTACTACATCGATCCGGCGAACACCGAAGAGGCCCTGCGCGAGACCGAAGCCGATATCGCCGAGGGCGCGGACATGGTCATGGTCAAGCCCGGTTTGCCCTATCTCGACATTTGCTGGCGCGTGAGGGAGACCTTCCAGGTGCCCACCTTCGCCTATCAGGTCTCGGGTGAGTACGCGATGATCGAAGCTGCGGCCGCCAATGGCTGGATCGACGGCGAGCGTGTGATGATGGAAAGCCTGCTCGCCTTCAAGCGCGCCGGCTGCGACGGCATACTCACCTACTACGCCTTGCGGGCAGCCGAGGCGCTTCAGAACCGGGGTGCCGGCGGTTCTTGATATCGAACGTTCCGGCCCCCACCTCGGGGTAAGGAAAACGGAAGACACCAATGAGCGATCCGCAGATTATGCATACCGCCGGGGAGCGCATGGCATCCCGGTTCGACGACTGGCGCCTGTTCGAGGGTGTACGGACCCGTAGAATCATCGCCTTCCTGATCGATTACGCGATGGTGATCCTGCTCATCTTGATCGCCGTTCCGCTGATTTTCGTACTCGGTTTCGCGACGTTCGGCGCAGCGTGGCTGCTCTACCTCATGCTCTCTCCCCTTGTCGCGCTCACCTATGTCGGCTGGACGATCGGGGGCCCCTCCCAGGCGACCATCGGCATGAGGCTGACGGGGGTTCGTCTCGAGCGCTACGACGGTCGGAAAATTGATTTCCTCACCGCCGTCGTGCACGCGGTTCTGTTCTGGGCATCGGCGGCAATCTTCCTCCCGCTGCTCCTCGCTCCGCTCGTCCTGGAGCACAAGCGCACCCTCCATGATCTGGCGCTGGGAACGGTCGTCGTACGCTCTGGACGGTGACCCCGGTCGGCGTATTGACCTTTTCGCGTTTCTCGCCAACTCTGGATGCGGACGCGAGATTGGTGGAATGACTCAGCACTCACCGAAATCACCGCAATTCTTCCTGACGTCGCCGTCTCCCTGCCCCTATCTGGATGGGCAGTTCGAGCGGAAGGTCTTTACGCATCTGGTCGGCGACAAGGCCGCCGAGATGAACGATCTGCTAACCCAGGGCGGCTTCAGGCGGAGCCAGAACATCGCCTACCGGCCAGCGTGTGAGACGTGCAGGGCCTGCGTCTCGGTACGGATCCTCGCCAACGAATTCATGCCCTCCAAGAACATGCGGCGCATCCAGAATCTCAACAGCGATATTATCGGTGTCGAACACACCGCCGAACCGACGAGCGAGCAGTATTCGCTGTTCCGACGCTACCTCGATTCGCGCCACCGCCAGGGCGGCATGTCGGAAATGACGGTGCTCGACTACGCCATGATGGTCGAGGACACGCATGTACCGACGAGGATTGTAGAATACAGGCTGCGCGACCCGGACAGTTTTATTACGGGCGGCAGCACGGGGCCGTTGCAGGCCGTCGCGCTGTCCGACAGGATGGCCGACGGTTTTTCCATGGTCTATTCGTTCTTCGACCCCGATCAGACACCGCGCTCACTCGGGACGTGGATGATTCTCGACCATATCGAGCGTGCACGCGCAGCCGGTCTTCCGCACGTATATCTCGGCTATTGGGTGGAGGGATCGCGGAAAATGGAATACAAGACGCGCTTTCGGCCGCAGGAGCATCTGCTCGCCGATGGCTGGGAACGGATCGACTCCTGATCAGGCACGCGCGTACGATCCATGACACCACACCAAAAAGGTCTGGCGCTGACCGGCTTCGGCGCCATGGTTCTGACTTTCGACATTCCCGTCCTTCGACTTGCCGGGGGTGACCTCTGGCCGGTGCAGTTCGTGCGGTCGGGTCTCGGCCTGGGCGTCGCTCTTCTCGCCTGGGGCGTTCTGGCACTGGCCAGGAGGCGCTCTGCCCTGATCCCCGGCCGGGTCGGCGTGGCAACCGCTGGGCTTTACGGCCTGTCGGCGATCGCCTTCGTCAACGCCGTGTTTCACACGGCCGCGGCAAACGTCGTTTTCATCCTCTCCTTCAACATAGCCTTTGCGGCCATGCTGGGTTGGCTCGTGCTGGGCGAACGGCCCGCGCGGGCGACGCTGGTGACCATGGCGATCATGATCGGTGCGGTCGCGCTCATCGTCGGTGACAGCATGCGCACTGGAAACCTGTTTGGAGATATTTCCGCCCTTTTTGCCGCCTTCCTGATCGCGGCGGCCATCACCCTCACCCGGGCCAGCGGCCGGGACATGGGATTTGCGCCGATGGTGGGCGGAATCCTGCCGGTCGTCCTTGCATCCGCGGTCATGCTCGGCGGCGGACCCGGGGCGGAGACGATCGAGGCGCCATGGTGGCTGATTCTCAATGGCGCCGTGCTGATACCGTTGTCATTCTGGTGCCTTGCAACGGGACCCAAATACATTACCGGATCGGAGGTCGCGATGTTCTTTCTTCTCGAGACGGTGCTCGCGCCGGTGTGGGTCTGGATGATTTTCGGCGAGGTCCCCACCACGCCCGCACTGATCGGCGGCGTAATTCTGATCGCGGCACTTGTCGGGCACACGCTGTGGCAATTGCGGCGCGAACGCCGCCGGACGCTGGTCAGAAAGCGGTCAGTTGCGCAAGGTCGTGAACCGGCCGCGGACGTAGCCAAGCGGCGCCTTGCCGTTTGAGGAAAACCCGAGGATTCTCCCGATAAGGACATCATGGTCGCCGGCCTCGACCACGGTCTCCAGCGCGCAGTCGAACCATGCCACCGCGCCGTCCAGAATCAACCGTCCCGAGGACAGCCGCCTGACCGGGACCTCGGCGAAGCGCTCGGCCAGCGTTCCACGCGCAAATTTTGTGGCAAGCAAGCTCTGCCGCTCGGCGAGAACACTGACGGTGTAGCCCTCACCCTCAGTGAAGGCCGTGTGGCTATGCGAGGCGCGGCGGACGCTCCACAGGACCATCGCCGGATCAAGCGAGACGGTGTTGAACGAGTTGCAGGTCATGGCATGATCAACGCCCTCGTGGCGGGTCGTCACCACTGTTACGCCGGTTGCGAAGCAGCCCATCGCCTCTTTGAGCGCGCTATGGTTCAGCGCTTCGATATTCAAATTGGCTTCGGCGTTCATGATATGCGTTCTCCTCAAGGAACTTCCTTGCCTTCCGCGAGAGTCCACAACTCGAACCATGTCTCGCGGTCGATATCGACTTTCAGGCAATCAGACAATCTCTCGATGCGGTTCGGATTGTTCGTGCCGACGACCGGCATGATGTTGGCCGGATGCGTCATGATCCACGCCAGAGCGACGGCATCGGCGCCGACACCGTGTTCGCGACCAAGCTCGTCCAGCCTCGGCGCGAGCCGCGCCGCAGCCGCATTCTCCCGGTCGAACAACGCACCACCAGCCAACGGGGACCACGCCATCGGTGACATGCCCCTCAACTGAATTTGCGACAATTGCCCGTTGGTGAAAGACGACCGTTCCAGAAGGCTGATCTCGATCTGGTTGGCCAAAAGCGGTTGTTTCATTGAGGCCTGCAACAAATCGACATCCCAGGGCATGAAGTTGGAGACGCCGACACCGCGCACCAGCCCGTCATCCACCAGCGCGTCGAGCGCCGCGCCCGTTTCCTCGGAATCCATCAACGGATCGGGGCGATGGATCAGCATAAGGTCGATTACCTCGACGCCGATGCGCTTGAGCGCCGTTTCGGCCGAGGCGCGAATATGGGCCGCCGAGGTGTCGTAATACTTCACGCGGCGGTCGGGATACGTCTCGGACATCAGCATGATGTCGCATTTGGTGATCACTTGGATGCGGCTCTTCAGATCGTGGCGAAGCGCTAGAGCTTCGCCGAATAGACGCTCGCAGGCGTAACCGCCATAAATGTCGGCGTGGTCGAAGGTGGTGATCCCCTGATCGAGACACGCCTCGACCTTGCGCTGGATATGCCTGGGCGACGTGTCGGCATCGTCACCAAGCCGCCAGACTCCGTAGATCAGGCGGGAAAAGGCCGGCAGATTGGCGTCGACGACCAGTTTCGGAACAGTCATCACCGGCGCGCTCCCACGCCGAGCGGCGTTGCCGGCGTTTCGGCCGGCACCCGGCCATAAATTTCCGGCATCGAGCATGTCTTCAACTGCGGGAGCACCTTCGTCCCGAAAATCTCGCACTCGTCCTTGTGGGGATAGCCGGAGAAAATGAAGGCACGAATGCCCATCTCGCGATAGCGCTCGATCTTGGACAAGACCTGATCCACGGACCCGACCAGTGCCGCGCCGCATCCCGAACGCGCCCGGCCGACACCGGTCCACAAATTCGGTTCGACATACCCGCCATCATCGGCTTTCTCGCGGTTCGCGGCCTGCAGCGAAACGCCCAACGTCTTTGCGTCGAGAGCGCGGCCACGAATTTCCGACCCTTTCTCGTCCTCCAGCCGGGAGACGAGTTCGTCGGCATATTCGCGCGCTTCCGCCTCCGTGTCGCGGACGATCATGTGAACCCTCAGACCGTAATCGATCACACGACCGTGGGCTTCCGCTCTTTCGTTCACCGTCTTCATCCGTTCGGCGATCAGGTCCTCCGGTTCGGGCCACATCAGGTAAACGTCGCAGAAGCGACCGCACAATTCCACCGCGTCGGGCGAATAGCCGCCAAAATACAGAAGTGGCCCGCCATTTTGCTGATATGGCTTGACCGGATCGGTCGACAACCCTCTGAGCTGGTAGATGTCCCCTTCAAAGTTGATCTCCTCGCGCGTCCATGCCTGGCGAAGGATCTGCACGACTTCTGCGGACCGCTTGTAGCGATACTCGCTCGTCGCGTCCTCGCCCGGAAAATTCGACGAAATGACATTTAGCGTGAGGCGGCCCTTCATCATATGGTCGACCGTCGCGACGGCGCGCGCCAGCATCGCTGGATGGATCTCGCCGCAACGGATCGCGGCCAGCAGATTGATCTGTTCCGTCAGCGGCGCCATTGCCGATACGAAACTCCAGGTATCCTGTCCGACCTGATAGGAGGACGGGCAGAGCATGTTGCGGAATCCCAGCCGGTCGGCGGTCTTGACGATGTCGCTTGTGTGCTCGAACGACGACCGTAGATCGCCTTCCGGTACGCCAAGATGGCGGTAGTCGTCGGAACAGATCGGCGCGAACCACGCCACTTCCGCCGCATCAAGATCTGCGCTGTTGACCGGAACCACGGTCATGATCGGACTCTCCTGCCAGGTTGGGCGTTGGCCGGCGTATTCGCCGCCTCGCCTCCATGCGAAATAGCATCCGCATTGATGTATATCAATAGTGAATGAATTTCTTCGGATTACAATGAAATTTACGTTTTGCTAGGTTGGCGCAACGGATTCGAACGAGTGCCCGATTTGGACGTCAAGGCGGAACCAGTACAGGGCGGACTGCCGCTCTACCTGCAGATCACGGAAATGATCAGCCGTGAGATATCGGCTGGCATCTGGCCGGACGGTTCACGCCTGCCGACCGAGGCGGAACTGTCGAAAAAGCTCGGTGTCGCGATCGGCACGTTGAGAAAGGCGCTGGCGCTGCTAGAGGAGCGCGGACTGTTGGAGCGCATCCAAGGGTCCGGTACCTATGTTCGGCGCAAGGCGAAGACCGGCGCGATCTACGAGTTCCTGCATTTGGAACTGAAACATGGCGGCGGTCTGCCGACCGCGCGGATACTTTCGCTCGACCTTTGCCCCAATCCGGATTTCCTGCCGCGCTTCGGTGACGGCGCGTCGGACAAGGCGTGGCGGGTGCGCAGGCTGCGCCGACTCGACGGCGTACCTGCGGCGCTCGAGGAAATATGGTTCGACGGCCGTCATGCCGCCTCACTCGCCGTCGACGACATGCCGGAATCGATGCACCTCTTCTACCGAGAGAAGCTGTCCTTCTGGGTTGCACGGGTCGAAGACAAGGTGTCTGTCGCCCCCTGCCCCGCCTTCGCGCCCGCCGGCGGACATTTCAATCCCGGAGAAGCGCTCGGCTACGTCGAGCGGGTCTCTTGGGGCAATTCTGGCACCGTCGAGGAATTCTCGCGCAACTGGTTCGACCCGGAAACGGTGTGCTACGCGGCCCGGTGGGTTTAGTTACCCGCTCCGAACCACCTATCCAAAAACCCCATATACCAGGCCTTCAGGGCCTGATCATACTCGTCAAAACCGGCGTCCTGTTCCTCTATCGAATGCGTGCCCAGCCTGCCGATTGAGTCGGCGAACTCTGTCTGCCACTGATCGAGAATCTTTCGGGTCACTTCCGGGTGGAATTGCAAGGCGATCGTCGTCTCGCCTGCTTGGAACGCCTGGTTTGCGAAGAGTTCGCCATGGGCGAGTGCCGTCACGCCGGAGGGCATGTCCCAGCCTTGGCTATTGCCGGCGAGGACCTTCATCCCGTCCGGAATATACCGCCGTCCCTCGTCCGTCGGCGCGACATTGTAATATCCCATCGCCATCGCGCCGTCGGGATGGTTTCCAACGCGCGCGCCCAGCACGTGGGCAATCATCTGCGAGCCAAGACAGACGCCGACCAACGGCACGTTTTTCGCCATCGCGGCTTCGGCAAAGCGCATCTCGTCAACTAGGTACGGCGCCTCATCCAGCGCCGTGACATATTGCGGGCCGCCCATCAGCATGACGCCGGTCTCCTCGCCCGTCAGTTCGGGAAGGATCGCGCCTCGCCAAGGTTCCACCACTCGTACATCATACCCGCGCGCAGCCAGGTGCTGCCGGCCGAAATCCGGCTCGGCTACCGCCCAGTGTTCGATCACAATTATGGAGTTGTTCAAAGCTTCCGCCGGGTCAGCCAGTCGTTCCAGCCTTGCTCCGTACCATTGAACACGTTCAGGTCAATCTGTCCCGAAACGCCTTTAGACAACCCCGTGCCGGAATATTGCCAGAAGGCCCAGTCACGGTCGGGATAGACTTGGCTCGGATGGGCGGCAACCGAGCGCAGCCAGAAGGAATAATCTGTGAACCGGCCGCGCAGATTGTCCTTGTAGAAGTCGGGGGCTGTGTAGATGATCGGGCGCTGGCCGTAATGGGCCTCCAGCCTGTCGAGGAAGACCTGCATCTTCTTCAGAACCACGTCACGCGATGGGCGTTTCTTGCAGTTGCGCGAATAGGCGTTCCACTCGACGTCGAGCACCGGCGGCAGCGCACCCTTTTCCTTTGGCACGTTGCGGATGAACCAATCCGCCTGCTCGCTTGCCGGCCGGCACCAGTAGAAGAAGTGATAGGCGCCGCGCGGAATGCCGGCCTTTGCCGCCTCTTCCCAGTTGCGGCGAAACGCCGGATCCTTGTGATCGCCGCCGTCCGTCGCCTTGATATAGGCGAAGTTCGCCCCCTGCTTGCGCAACGTCTCCCAATCGATGTCGCCCTGCCAGCGCGAGACATCGACGCCATGAACCTGAAACGGATAGGGATCCGCGCCCCGAAACTTCACCGGCTTGGCCTCGCCGAAGCGCGGGGAAAAAACGTCAACACCCTTGCCACGCGGCCCCAGTACAGCCCGCGATGGCGGCGTGAATGCCACTTGTGTGATGTCAGACCGGACGTGGCGCGCCGCGTCAGGCGTACTACCAGCCAAGGCTGTCACCCCACCCGAACCGACGTCGGCCGCCGGGCGGGGTCCGATGGAACTTGTTATTTCAGTGGACGGTTGGAGGCTTAACACATCATCGGTGGAGGAGGCTGTACAGCCACTAAGCGCCACGGCAAACATGGCATATCTGACAAATCGCATAATGACCCGTTACGCAAGACACATGGGTTACCGGCGCTAATCTTCGCGCCAAACGTCAACCGTTAACGAGAAATGACCAAGAAAGAGTGAATCCGATTCATTATTTATCGGGAGGTTCGATCTCGCGCGCTGGGAGAGCCGTCATGCACGCGACCCTCGGGGCTACGGGCATCAGCAAATGACGGCGCTCCGCCGCTTTTTCTCGCAGACGCGCAGCTCCGCGATGACATCATCACCCCGTCCATCGGCGAGCGCGCGGCGTACCCGCTCTGCCTGTGATAGCGGTGCGAGACCGCCGACAGGGGGATCGAGGTCGAGATTCGTCGGGAACGGATACCCCTCTGCACTGGCCGCGATCACACAATCGATTTCTCTCGATGCCATTTTCCCGGAGGCCCTTTGAGCGGACAAGACCGGATAAAGCCGGGCTACCATCTCCGTGCGGTCGACCGTCTCCATCGCCCGGCCGAACGCTGAGGAAATCTGCAACAGATTGGCCATTCGCGAGATGTCTTTGGTGAAGTTGGCCCCGGCGCCATGCATCAGGGCCGGATTGAAGAACACGGCATCACCCTTCTTCAGCGGCAATTGAACGTAGTTCTCTTCGAAATACCGCTGGAACTCATCGCGGCCGAAAGCGAGATAGCCTTCGAAAAAGGTCTGGGAATAGGGCAAGAAGAGCGTCGGCCCGCTTTCGACGGGCATGTCGGCGTGGGCCACCGCACCCTGCAGCGTCAAAACCGGCGAAACGGTGTGCACATGAGCGGGGTAGCGCGCGATCTGCTCCGGCGTCATAAAGCCCAGATGATAGTCCCGGTGCGCCTTTTGGGCCTCGCCGCCGGGATAAACCACGTTCACCTGAGCGGTCATCTGGTAGGCCGGACCGAGCCAGGCCTCGCAGACCAGTCCAAGCGGGACATTTCCATAATACGCGGCAAAGTTTTGCGGATCGGCAAGGCAATGCTTTTCGAGCGCGTTCCAGATACGGGCATTGGCGCCGGGTTTCGCGAAGTGATCGCCGCCTCCCAGGTGCCGCGCTTTCTCTTGCGCGATAATCGTTTCGAATATTGCTGTTGCTCGATCGATGGGACCGGTGTCGGCGAAAGCCCCGGAGATGACCACAACACCCGGCCCATTGGCGAACACCTCCACCCATTCGGCCATCAGCCCGCGTGCAGCGTCGGCGCCCTCCTCCGCCGCGTTTCGCACCGTGCTTCCATCGTAAATTGGCACATTTCGGGAGACCGTCGCCGCGAGGGGATACTCGGCGGGATCGGTCGTTCGCTCGACGATTGCCTTGAAGGTGTCGAAATCCCCGGAGTCCGGCGACAGCCAGACCCGCCGCGTCCGTTCGGCCTGTTTTGCGACTGCGTCCATGGCTCTCTCCCATTCAATAGACCCTCTCTTGCCATCCTAGCCGATTTCCGAACATCTGGAGACCGGCTTCTCCAAAGGATGAGCAAACGACGCGCGCCCGCGCCATGAAAATCGTCCAGGGTTGTGTTTCCGCCCGCTTTCGCGCACACGGCCTGTTCCGACACGAAATCCTGTTCCCGAATGCTCGACTACGCCATCATCACCGCCGCGGCCTTCCTCGCTGGCGTTCTTAACACGATCGCGGGGGGCGGCACGTTTCTGACATTCCCTGCGCTGGTGTTCGCCGGACTTCCGCCGGTCGCCGCAAATGCAACAAGCGCGGTGGCGGTCTTCCCGGGATATTTCGGCGGCTTTTTGGGCTTTCGGCGCGAAGTCGCCACGTTCGACCGGAAGCGCCTAGTGTCGGTCACGCTCTTCACCGCGATTGGCGGGCTTGTCGGGTCAGCCCTGCTTCTCATCTCGTCCAACGAGGCCTTTTCCGTTGTCATCCCCTTTCTCCTCTTGGGCGCCACGCTTGTGTTCGCCTTCGGCCAGCGAATGCGGGATTGGGCCGAGGGCAAAGCCCGTCAGATCACGCCCGAAGGCAGATTCGGAACCGTTCTCGTTTCCATCTATGGGGGATATTTCAACGGCGGCCTCGGCATCGTCCTGCTCGCGCTCTTCTCGCTCTGGGGTATGAAGGACCTGAACCAGATGAACGGCCTGAAAACCTGGCTGTCCTTCGTCCTGTCGGCGGTCTCGGTCGCCGCGTTTGCAATTGCGGGGATCGTCGCCTGGCCGCAGGCGATAGCGATGATGATCGCGGCGACAATCGGCGGCTATGCCGGCGCGCCATTGGCGCGGGCCCTGCCGGCGGTGGTGGTTCGCACGATCATCGTCGCGGTCGGACTAACGATGAGCTCCATCTTCTTCTACCGCCTCGCCTGAACAGGTGCCCGGAAAGGCTAACCCCTAGCCGAACTTGCCATTCCTCGGGAATCCCTTCGGCACCATCCGTCCAGCGCTTGCGCGCACGCCCATCCATTCGGCCAGTTCGGCCTTCTCGCGGGTGAAGTTGCGGCCGGATGCATCCTGCCAGGTAAGGCCGTCATCGAGCGCAAACACCCGCAAGTCAGCGATACCGCCATCCTTGTAGCGCTGCAGCCGAACGCCCTTGCCGCGGGTCATCTCCGGAACCTGAACGAGCGGGAAAATCAGCAATTTGCGGTTTTCTCCCACGGTCGCCACGTGATCGGCGGAGACGGAATCGTCTTCGCCCACCGGCAGCCGCACGCAGAGCTTTGCCTCGTCCGGCAGCTTGACGTTCATCACCTGTTTGCCCTTGCGGGTGTTGGCGATGATGTCCGCCTCGGGAACCACAAAACCGTTTCCGGCGCTGGACACGACCAGAAGCTTCCCTTTCGGCTGGTGCACGAAGGCGGATACGATGTCCTGATCATTGTCCATGTCTACCATGATGCGGATCGGCTCGCCGTGGCCGCGCCCGCCGGGCAGCTTGTCGGCGCCGAGCGTGTAGAACTTGCCCCCAGTCGTGAAGACGAGGATCTTGTCCGTTGTCGCAGCGTGGAAGGCGAGCTTCAGCTTGTCGCCTTCCTTGAAGGTGAGCGCGGACATGTCGGCCAAATGGCCTTTCATGGCCCGCATCCAGCCCCTTTCGGACACGACCACCGTGACGGGCTCCTTTTCGATCATCGCCTGCTGTACGGCCTCCAGGTCGATCTCCGCGGCTTCCGCGAAATCGGTGCGCCGGGCGCCCAGTTCGGTGTCTTTGCCGAACTTGCCGCGGACTTCGCCGATGTCCCATGCCACCGTCTTCCACTGGATTTCCTCGGAGGCCAGCAACTGTTCGATGCCGTCCTTCTCGTCGGTTAGCGCGTCGAACTCCCTGCGGATTTCGACTTCCTCGAGCTTGTTCAAGGCCCGCAAGCGCAGGTTCAAGATTGCGTCGGCCTGGACCTCGGTCAGCTCGAAGCGCTCGATCAGCTTTGCCTTGGGATCGTCCTCGAAGCGGACGATGCGGATTACCTCGTCGATGTTCAGGTAGGCGATGAGGAAGCCCCCCAACACCTCCAGTCGCCTCTCGATGATGCCGAGCCGGTGCTTCGAGCGGCGGATCAGCACCTCGCGGCGATGGTCCAGCCACTCGCGCAGCACCTCGCGCAGGTTCATCACCCTCGGCACCACGCCGCCCGAAAGCACGTTCATGTTCAGCGAAATACGACTCTCCAACTCGGTGAGCTTGAAAAGCGACTCCATGAGTATTTGGGGGTCGACGGCCCGCGACTTCGGCTCCAGGACGATACGGATGTCCTCGGCACTCTCGTCGCGGATGTCCTCCAGCAGCGGAATTTTCCTGGCGATCAGCAATTCGGCGATCTTCTCGATCAGCCGAGACTTCTGCACCTGATACGGGATCTCCGTGATCACGATCACGTAGGCGCCCCGGCCGGTCTCCTCCTTTTCCCAGCGTGCGCGCACGCGGAAACTGCCCCGTCCCGTCGCGTAGGATTCGAGAATCGACGCCTTCTGCTCGACGATGATCCCGCCCGTCGGGAAGTCCGGGCCGGGCACCAGTTCGACCAGCTTCTCGATGCTCGCGTTCGGATGCTTGATCAGATGCAGCGCCGCGTCGCATAGCTCGGCGGCATTGTGCGGCGGGATCGAGGTCGCCATGCCGACCGCAATGCCGGAGGAGCCGTTGGCAAGCAGATTCGGAAACGCGCCCGGCAGCACGACCGGCTCATCGTCTTCCTCGTTGTAGGTCTTGCGGAAGTCGACTGCGTCCTCGGTAATGCCTTCAAGAAGCAGCGTGGCGACATCGGTCATCCGCGCTTCGGTGTAGCGCATGGCCGCGGCGTTATCGCCATCGATATTGCCGAAATTGCCTTGTCCGTCGACGAGCGGATAACGCACCGCGAAATCCTGGCTCAACCGCACCAGCGCGTCGTAGATCGCTTGGTCGCCATGCGGGTGAAACTTACCCATCACGTCACCGACGATCCGCGCGCACTTCTTGTAGGCTTCCTTGGGATCGAGCTTGAGAAGCCGCATGGCATGCAAGATGCGCCGATGGACCGGCTTCAGGCCGTCCCGCGCATCCGGCAGGGCGCGATGCATGATCGTGGACAGCGCGTAGGCCAAGTAGCGCTCTTCCAGAGCGGACTTCAGGTCGACGGGCTCGATTTCCTTGCCCGGACCGTCTTCGGGAGGCGGGACTTGCTTTGACATATCGTTTCGTTAACGAGGAAGCCGATTCGCAGCAAGCATCACAACGCCCGTCGGGCACTCTCCACACCGCTACAAGCGCGGAAAGTGAAGCTTTTCCACATACTAAGCGTTAATACTGCACTGATAGGGTCCGCCCGACGAAACGGCTTGGAAACGCTGAATGACTTATGTTGGCGCCGGAATCGGGCTTGTTCCGGACGAAGACGTGGATCTTTCCGAACGGCTGATCCAGAACGAGGAAGAAGACCGGAAAGTCCTTACCGACGCCCTTACGGGCCTCGGCAATCTCCGTCGTCTCAAACTGAAGACCGAAAGTCTGATCGAGGAGCGCGCAGCGGATCCCGCGCCGTTTTCCATCGGCGTTTTCAATATCGACCGCTTCAAGCCCCTCAACGATCTGTTCGGGCGAAAGGCCGGCGACGAGATCCTTGCGCAAGTCGCGCTCCGGATATCGGCTGCGCTCCCGGACGACGCCACTCTCGTTCGCATTTCCGGCGACAAGTTCGGCATGTTGCTGCCTACCTGCTTCTTCGAAAAGGACGCGGAAAAGGTCGGCCTCCTGTTGAAAGAGGTCTTCGCCGCGCCTTTCGACCTTGGCGAGCGCACGGTGCGCATGTCGGCATGTTTCGGCTTCTGCCAGCACCCTTTCGCCGGCAGCAGCTTCGACGCTCTCTTCGACCGCTGCGAATCCGCGCTCTATCTCGCGAAGAAGGCGGGGGCCGGACTGGTTCAGGTCTACACGTTTGAGATGGAAGAAGAGATGCGTAAGCGCACGCGCGTCGAGCAGGCGCTGCGAAAAGCGATCGCCGCAGAGGAAGTCATCCCGTATTTTCAGCCGATTGTGAGTCTCAACCAAGGATCCGTTGTCGGTTTCGAGTGTCTTGCGCGATGGACCGATCCCGAACTCGGGCCGGTTTCCCCCGGCGTTTTCATCCCGCTCGCCGAACAGGCGGGTTTTATCGATTCCCTGACCAAGTTGCTGCTCCGCCGCGCAATCGAATGCGCGCAGAGCTGGCCGAAGGAGATCTTTCTCTCCTTCAACCTGTCTTCCGTACAATTGATCGACCCCACGACCGGCCTGATGATCCTATCGATGCTGAACCGGATGGACTTCGATCCGCGACGCATCGAAATCGAGATCACCGAAACCGCGACGATGTCCGATCCGGTAACGGCCGAGCGGGTCATCAACGACCTGCGCGCCGCCGGAATCCGGTTGTCGCTGGATGATTTCGGAACCGGTCAGTCGAGCCTCGGACGCCTCCGTGATTTCTCGTTCGACAAGGTGAAGATCGACCGCGCATTCGTCTCGGCGCTCGACGAGGATAAGCAGTCTGAACACATTGTCCGGGCAATTTTGAATATGTGCGAGGCGCTGGAACTGTCCGTGATAGCTGAGGGGATCGAGACTCCCGAACAGGCGGAGAAGCTCATCAGCCTCGGCTGTCTGGCCGGCCAGGGATTCCATTATGGACGTCCCGCCGACGCCGAAAACACGCTCGGCTACTTTCGCGATGCGCAAGCGGCGCTGTCACGGGTCGCCCTCTGATCCGCGATCGCACACTCAGGCGCTCGCTTTGGGGCTGTTTCGCCGCAGCAAGTCTTCTTCCCAACTGAACGCGGAAGCGACAATCCGGTCCAGATTGGCATGCTCAGGCCGCCAGCCCAAAATTCCCCTGGCGCGGTCCGAGTTAGCGACAACGGCCTCGGCATCGCCCTCCCGGCGGGCCGCATAGCGGACGTCGAGCGTCCTGCCGGTAACGCGCTTGACGCAGTCGAGCACCTCAAGCACCGAGTAGCCCCGGCCGTATCCGCAATTGGCGACCAGGCTTTCGCCGGTCCGGCGCAGGCTCTCCAGAGCGTGCAAATGCGCCTTCACCAGATCGGTCACGTGGATGTAGTCGCGGATGCATGTCCCGTCCGGCGTGTCGTAATCCGTGCCGAATACCTCGATATGCCCGCGCTTTCCGAGTGCGGCCTCGCAGGCAACCTTGATCAGATGCGTCGCACCCTTTGTCGACTGGCCCGTGCGTCCTTCCGGATCGGCGCCTGCCACGTTAAAATAGCGCAATGCCGCGTAGCGAAAATCGTGCGCCAAGGCGGCGTCCTGAAGGATCGTCTCGGTCATCAGCTTGGACATGCCGTAGGGCGAGTCAGGATTGCACGGATGGCTTTCCTGGACTGGCTCCGCGCCAACCGAGCCATAGACTGCCGCGCTCGAGGAAAACACGAAGTTGCGCACCCCGTTTCTAACAGCGGTCTCGATAAGCGTGCGCGATCTGGCGGTGTTATTATCATAATAGAGCAGCGGGTCGGCGATCGACTCCGGCACTACCACAGAACCCGCGAAATGGACGATAGCATCGACCGCGTGATTCGCGATGAGGGACGATACCAGCCCCGTGTCCCCAACGTCGCCGACGAACAATCTCGCTTCCGGCGCGACGGCCCACTCGAATCCGGTCGACAGCCGGTCGAGCACGACCACCTCCTCACCGGCTTCGAGCAACGCCCAAACCATGTGACTGCCGATGTAACCGGCTCCGCCCGTTACGAGTACCGCCATGTTGGCACTCCTTTCATGCGCCGCCGTGCCGCCTCGCACGGGCTCCGCTTCTTAGAAGCCTACCCGCCAAGGCTTAAGACTCAATGGACGAAGCGTCATGGCGGTCGAACGTGCTTCAGCCGAATTCGATGGCCAGCCGATCAGCGGCCCGTTCGATCTGCCGTAGGTCCCGGTTGAAGCATAGGCGGAAAAAGCCCTCGCCCCCGGCTCCGAACGCGCTTCCCGGCGCGAGTCCAACGCCTGTGCGGTCGACGATTTTCTTTGCCGCCGTCAGCGTGTCGCTAACGCCATCGACGGCAAAGAAAAGGTAGAAGGCGCCCTGCGGTGGGGCGAACCGGACGCGCGACGCTGGCGCCAGACGATCGGCGAGGATGCCGAGCGCCCTCTCCGCCCGCTCCCGCTGACCGGCCACATGCGCGTCCCCTTCGTCGAGTGCGGCTGTGCAGCCGCGCTGAAGGAACTGCGGAACGCCGGACGTCGAATATTGGACGAGGTTTTCGAATATGGGCATTAGAGCTGGATTGGCCATGATCCAGCCGACGCGCCATCCTGTCATCGCCCAGTTCTTGGAGAACGTGTTCACGTATAAAATTCGGTCGTCAGGCCGCGAGACGTCGAGAAAGGACGGAGCGCGCGGTCCCTCGCCATACCAGTATAAGGCGTATATCTCGTCGGCGATGATCCAGAGGTCGTGGCGTCGCGCAACATCGATGAGCGCTTCGAGCGCGGGGCGGTCGGCCGCCCAGCCCGTAGGATTGGAAGGGGTGTTGATAAAGAGAGCGCGTGTCCGCGGCGTGATCGCGCTCTCGATCCGCGAAACATCCAGCCTCCAGCCGGTCTCGGCGAAATCTAGCGGGACGGGTACCGCCGAGCCGCCGCCGATCTCGAGCGCCGCAGCGAAGTTGGGCCAGGCCGGCGAGAGATAGATACACTCGTCTCCAGGATCCACGACCGCTTGGATGGCGAGTTTGATCGCCTGCATGCCCGATCCGGTGACGATGAACCGGTCAGGACCCGCCTCCACACCGAAATGGCGCAAAAAGTATCGTCCGAGCGCGGCGCGAAGTTCGGGAATACCCTGTTGCCAAGTATAGAAGGTTTCACCGGCCAGCAGGGCCTCACACGCCGGCCGCGCGATAAAGTCGGGCGTGGGCTGGTCACCCTCCCCCACCCATAGCGGAATTAGGCCCTGGCGCCCACGCGCGTGATCGACCACAGCGACGATGCCGCTGGGCGGCGCTTCGAGCGCACGATCGCTGAGGGGAAGCGGCCGAAGCCGTTTGACGCCAGACACTTCCTCTCTTTCAGTCTCTTTCGGACTATTTCTTCAGCAGATCGCGAATTTCGGTGAGGAGTTGAACGTCCGCCGGCGGCGCATCGGGAACCTTCGGCGCGGCTTCTTCCTTGCGCCGCATGTTGTTCACCATCTTCACCATCAGGAAGATGATCCAGGCCAGGATCAGGAAGTTGATGACGGCCGTGATGAAGCTGCCATATGCCAGCACGGCGCCCTGTTCACGCGCGGCATCGAGGGTGGAGGCGGTCACGTCGGAGGAAAGAGGAATGAAGTAATCGGTAAAATCGAACCCGCCGAAGATCGCGCCGACAATCGGCATGATCACATCGTCGGTCAGGGAAGTCACGATGGTGCCGAAAGCGCCGCCGATGATCACACCGACCGCGAGATCCATCACATTGCCTTTAGCGATGAATTCCTTGAATTCCTCGAACATCGGTCCCTCCAGTTGTTCGATCAACAAGTACTCGCATCAAATACCCGTCAACTTCGAGAACACAATCTTTCCCGACCGTCTATCCACCGCTATTCAGGATCGCATGGGCCTTTACGTTGGATCATTGGACAGTTTTGACGGGGTTTGCTTGTATGGTTCCACCTCGGGGGAGGAGCCATGCAAGGCGGCCTGATCATTGTTGTCGCGCTGGGCTATATGGCGCTGCTGTTCGCCGTTGCAGCCTACGGTGACCGAAAGTCGAGATACGGGCGCGGTACAGCCCCGCGACCGAACATCTATGCCTTCAGTCTGGCCGTTTACTGCACCTCCTGGACATTCTTCGGTTCGGTCGGCGTCGCCTCGCAGCGCGGTTTCGAATATTTCGCGATCTATCTCGGCCCGATCCTCGTCTTCACGGTCGGCTACAGGCTTGTCCAGCGGATCATCCACCTGTCCAAGGCCGAGAAGATCACCTCGGTCGCCGATTTCCTCGCCTCGCGATATGGCAAGAACGCTTGGGTCGCGGCGCTTGCGGCGGTCATAGCGGTCATTGGAATTGTTCCCTATATCGCATTGCAATTGAAGGCGATTTCGGATTCGGTCACGCTGATGGCCGACAGCTACGGCGTCTTCCAGCACGACGATTCCACCTTTCCGGTCGATATTTCGCTGGTCGTCGCCCTCCTCCTGAGCGCGTTCGCCGTCCTGTTCGGGACCCGCCACGCCGACGCCACCGAGCATCAGGACGGGTTGATCCTGGCAGTCGCGCTGGAATCGCTGGTCAAGATCGCTGTCTTCCTCACCGTCTCCGCGGCGGTCGTTTTCTTCCTGTTCGACGGCCCGGGCCCGATCTTCGAAGCGTTGCGCAACGATAGCCGGGTCGCGAGGGCGATCGAAAGCGGCAGTTCCGGAAGCGCGTGGCTGGTCCTCACCCTGCTCAGCGCGGCCGCCATTCTCGTGCTGCCGAGACAGTTTCACGTCACCGTGGTCGAAAACCGCGCCGACGTCGAGCTGCGTCGCGCCGTCTGGTTGTTTCCGCTCTATCTGGTGTTGATCAACCTGCTGGTGCTGCCGGTCGCGGTCTCTGGCATGCTCTATCTCGCGCCCGAGGTCTCGCCCGATTCCTACGTGCTCGCCCTGCCGCTGGCGGCCGGACATGATTGGCTCGCCTTCCTGACCTTTACCGGCGGCCTCTCGGCAGCCACAGCGATGGTTATCGTCGCAACCGTCGCGCTTGCCGTGATGATCTCCAACGACCTCGTCATGCCGCTGCTTCTGTGGCGGTTCGCCAACCGGCTCCGGACCGCCTCGGGCGACTGGTCAAGCGTCATTCTCAACATTCGCAGGGTCTCGATCTTTATCCTGCTGTTCGCCGCGTTCGCCTATTACAGGGCCGCTGCGAACACCACCCAGCTCGCGGCGATCGGTTTGCTGTCATTTGCTGCCGTCGCGCAATTTGCGCCGGCGCTCGTCATCGGACTCTTCTGGCGCAGCGCCAATGCGAGAGGCGCGATCCTCGGCATGGGCGCGGGCTTTGGGGTGTGGGCGTACACGCTGCTCCTCCCGACCCTTTTGGGACAGGACGCGGAGTTCATCCGCGAAGGCATTTTCGGCATCGGCTTCCTGCAGCCGCAAGGATTGTTCGGGACGCAGATGGAGCCGCTCACCCACGGCGTTTTCTGGAGCCTGCTGGCCAACGTCACGTTACTGGTCGCGGGATCGCTGTCACGCGGGCAAACCCCGCTGGAGCGCATGCAGGCAATCACCTTCGTGCCCCGCGACACCCCGCAAAGCGTGAATATCCGCAAGTTCCGCACGACCATTACCATTGACGACCTGAAGGCCACCCTCGCCCGGTATGTCGGCAAGGCACGCACCGAACGTGCCTTCCAGGCGTTCGAGGAGCGCGAGGGGCGGGTGCTCGACGGTCGCCATACGACCGATCTTCCGGTGGTGCGCTATGCTGAGCAAATCCTCGCCAGCGCCGTCGGGTCTTCGTCGGCGCGGCTGGTGCTGTCGCTGTTGTTCGAGAAGGACGGCGCCTCGTCGCGCGAGACCGTGCAGTTGCTAGACGATGCCTCCGAGGCGCTGCAGCAGAACCGCGACCTCTTGCAGATGGCCCTGAATCAAATGGATCAGGGCATATCAGTGTTCGACCGCGATCTTCGCCTCACCAATTGGAACACGCAGTTCAGGGCGCTTCTCGGACTGCCGAGCGAGGTCGGGCAGTTCGGCTTTCCGGTCAAGATGATCGCGGAACGCCTGATTGCAGACGGCCAGATCGACGAAGAGACGGCTATTACCGTCGTCACCAACATCACCGGTTTCAAGCGCGCCTGGCAACTTGCCTTGCAGGACAGCGGGCGTATCCTCGAGATCCGCTCGAACCCGATGCCCGACGGCGGTATCGTTGTCACCTACACAGATATCACCGGGCGGGTGGAAGCCGACGAAGCGCTGCAGAAGGCCAAGGAAGGCCTTGAGCACCGGGTCAGCGCCCGAACGGCCGAACTTACGGAGGTCAACCGCGAACTGGCGCGCGCGCAGGCGCTGGCCGAAGAAGCGAACCTCGGCAAAACCCGGTTTCTTGCCGCAGCCGGACACGACATTTCGCAACCGCTCAACGCCGCCAGGCTCTACGCCTCCTCGCTGGTCGAGAAAACCGCGGCCGCCCGCACGCCCGAACATGAGATCGCCCAGCGCATCGATTCGTCGCTACAAGCCGTCGAGAACATAATCGGCGCCGTCCTCGACATCTCGCGCCTTGACGCCGGCGCGATGACGCCGGACCCGACGGTCTTCTCGCTTGGCGAATTGCTGCAGCAGATCAAGTCCGACTTCCAGCCGATGGCCGCCGGCAAGGGGCTGGAATTCGTTGTCGTGCCCACGTCCGTGGTTGTCGAATCCGACCGGAATCTGCTGCGGCGACTGATCCAGAACCTCGTCTCGAACGCGCTGAAATACACCAGGTCCGGAAAGGTTCTGGTCGGCGTGCGGCGCAACGGGCCCGATGCGCTGATATGCGTACACGACACCGGCATCGGAATTTCGTCGAAGAAGGCGAAGACCGTTTTTCGGGAATTCGAGCGTCTTTCGGAAGGCGCGCGTATCGCGACCGGGCTTGGCCTCGGATTGTCGATCGTCGACCGCATTTCGCGCGTGCTGGGCCTCGAGATCGACATGTTGTCGGCGCCATCGCGTGGCACGCGGTTCGTGGTGCGTATCCCCCGGTCCAGCGCGCCGAAGGCGGCATTGCGCACGCCAGGCGGGCGCTCCGCTGTCACGCGCCGGGTCCTTGCCGGGCTGATGGTCGCCTGCATCGACAATGAGGAAACGATCCTGTCGGGAATGACCGTTTTGCTCGAAGGCTGGGGCGCATCCGTCGTTGCAGCCCCGAACGAGAAAGCGCTTCTTGAGCGCATCAGCGAAACCGGACGAACGCCGGACGTGATCGTCGCCGACTATCATCTTGACGGCGGCGAGAACGGTCTCGCCGTGATCGCGGCGATGCGCACGCGTCTGGACCCGGGCATGTTCGCCATTCTGGCCACCGCGGACCGTTCCGCAGAGATCCGCTCGGCTGCAGCGAAATCGGATATCCACATTCTCAACAAGCCGCTCAAACCGGCGGCGTTGCGCGCCCTTCTGGCCAGCGTGTCACCCGGAAAGGTCGCTGCGGAGTAACCGTCAGTTTTCCTCGTCGCGCAGCATGTCCGCGCCGATTTTCGACAGCAGGATTACCGCTTGGGTGCGGCTGTCGACGTTCAGCTTCTGCAGCACCGCCGACACGTGCGCCTTGATCGTCGCCTCCGAGACGCCAAGTTCGTAAGCGATCTGCTTGTTCAACAAGCCCTCGCCGAGCATTCCCAGCACACGCGCCTGTTGCGGCGTAAGTGTCCTTAGACGGGCGATCAGGTCGCCGATCTCGGCATCCTGCTCGCTGCCCAGATCCATGTCCTCGGGAACCGCGATGTCGCCCGCCAGCACGTCGGCGACCCCCTTGCGGATGGCGTCGGTTCGGGCGGATTTGGAGATGAAACCGGATGCGCCGAGCTCGATCGAGCGCCGCACGGTTGACGCGTCGTCCGTGCCAGAGATGACGATCACCGGCACCGCCGGAAAAGCGGCACGCACTGCGACGAGCGCCGAGAGGCCGCTCGACCCCGGCATGGAAAGATCAAGCAGTACGAGATCGGTTTCCGGCGTGTTCGAGAGCGCCTCCATGGCCGATCCAAAGTCACCGGCTTCCGCGATCACCGGCGGGTTGGGATCATTGCCGAGCGGCGCGCTGATTGCTGACTTTATGGCGTCCCTGAACAGCGGGTGGTCGTCCGCCACCAAGATGTTTACCGCCATGCCCTCTCTCCCCGACTCGCCGGCCATCTTTCCGACAGCCCGGTGATTATGACGGAGGAAGGGCGGGCGATGTCAAGGCAACCGCCGCGTGGAGGGGCAGAGTTGCGCCACGCTTCTCGCGAAGACGGTAAAAACAGCACGGATGCGCCGATCGAAAAGTGACGCCCAGCTGGTTTCCCGGTTCAAGTCGTCACTGGAGCCCCGCGCCGGCGAACGCGCCGCCATGTCGCCGCCGATGCACTTGCCTGCAGCGCGAGAACGGCAAGCACGAGGAATACGAACGGCCATTGTGCCCAGTTTGGAGCAGGGGTTGGGCGATGGAAATCGAGAAAATGGAGAAACAGGAAGTACCCGGTATGGAGGACCGACAGCCACCACAGCACATAGGTTCCGCGCTGGACGAACTTCCAGACCCCTTCGCTCAGCCACCGAACACTGAGATCATTGGAGGTAAGGGCCAGCACGAGACCGTATATCAGGGCGACCACACCCACCAGGTTTGCGAAGGCGAAGCCGTGCTGAAGCATGACATAGCGTTCCAGTGCCGGGTGGTATTCGAATCCGATCAGCCGCATCAGATCCAGTTCGACCCAGCCGAACAAAATGATGGTGGCGTGGATGAAGGCGAGTACCACGGCATAGATGCCGAGTTCACGGCGGTAGGCCATCACCCGCACCGAAGGCCGCCAGAGCCGGGACAACGGCCCCAAGGCCATCGCCATGGCAACGAGCAACAGCGACATGTCGCCGATCGAGCGATTCCAGCGATGCATCGGCGACCAGTCCGACCGGCTGAAGTAGAAGAATGCGACGCCGAAGGCTGAAATCGCCAAGACCGCAAGATGGCGGCCAATCCATTTCCGGGGGATCATCGGGGACGTTTCCTCCTTGCAATTTTCGACGATGACGATTCGAAGCCGCTTTGAGGGTGTAATGGTCCGAAACTATAGGGCAGAATCAAGTCGGCCGGACAGCTGTGTGCTCGATCCGGACATTTCCTCTCTTTACGCTGTTTTATCCGGGCGGCCGACGCACTTTTTTCCAGCGGCAACAACGACCGGCTCACCGGGGACGCAATGATGACGGCGCAGCGGTGGGGCTCCGCCGGCCAAGGCGTCGAAATTGACGTCTCTGCCGGCGGATGCACCTTTCCAGGCGCTCGATACCGCCTTGGCCGAGGAAAGCCTTTCGCAAAGGGAGTTTATTCCGGCCTGACGATGGAGTTCATCAGTTGAGAAGCCGGGCAACCTTGTTGCAGTAGGCCTGCGAAATCGGATTCATCCGCTTGGCGCCATGTCCGGCATTGTATCGTAGGATCGTACCGCACGTCGTGCCACCTGCCAGCTTGTAGGCCCCCCCAAGATATTTCATGCCGTATTTGATGTTTGTTTCGGGGTCGTAGAGCCCCTTAGCCGAACCGGAGTAGCCAACGCCGCGCGCCGTCGCGAGCTTAAGCTGCATCAGCCCTATCTCGCCCGCTGAGCCGCGCGCACCCGGCCGATAGGTGCTTTCCGAAAAAATTACCGCATGGGCGAGATCGGTCGGAACTCCGTTGGCTTTCGCGTGTTTTGCGACAATAGATGCAAAGGGCCGCTCGTCTTTTCCGGCCTTTTCGGATTTCTGGTCGGTGTCGTCCGACTTTTTCGCTGCCGCGTAGGAAAGAAGGGTCGCATCTTCATCAGCGGTGGTTTGGCAGCCGGCGAGCGCCAGCGTCAACAGCACCGCAGTGCTGAGCAGAAACTTTCTTGGCATGTTTACTCGTTTGTTGGTGTTACTCTTCGAAGCCGCCTGATCGGGGGAGAAAGTGGCGCCAAACCGGCATTGCTCTTCAAATGATGTTAGCAGGCGCAACATTCGCGTTATGCGGAAAGTTTCACACCGCGTATCGCGGCAGCGCCGCCAGCAGGCCGTGAAGTGTTTCTATGGTTGAAGAATCAGCCACTCCATCCACCCGGCTCGGTCGAAAATGGCGCTGGAAGGCCGCCACGCGGGTAGCGGTCTTTTCATCGAAATCGCCCGTCACGTCGGTGCCATAGCCATAGAGCGCGAGCATTGACTGGAGCGCCTCGACCGGCTGACCACGGTCGCCCAACGCGAGAAACCGGCCTCGACTGACTGGCGATGGCGGAACCCAGTGGCCCACACCTGCTTCCGCGAGTACTTTCCAGGGAAACTTTTCACCCGGGTCGAGCTTGCGGCCTGGCGCGACGTCGGAATGCGCCAGCACTCGTTCCTGCTGTATCGTGTTGCGGCGAGACACGTCGCGGGCGAGCGCGATGACGGCGGCAATCTGGGCCTCTGGAAAATCCGGCATGCCGAAATCGTGTCCGCCATTGACGATCTCAATTCCGATCGAGCGCGAATTGATGTCCGTCTCGCCCTTCCAGAAGCTTTTGCCCGCATGCCAGGCGCGTCGGCTTTCCGGCGCCATCTGCACGATGCTTCCGTCCTCGTGGACGATGTAGTGGCATGAGACGTCGCTTTGCGGATCGCACAACCAATCCTCCGCCGAGGGGCCGTCCTTCATCCCGGTATAGTGCAGCAGCAGTATATCGACCGGCCCCTTGCCTCGTCGCTCTCCGGTGTTCGGAGAGACGCGGACATCTGCATTCGGATAATCGGGGACGAAGCTGTCACCCCTCATCCGCGCCGCAGCTCCGGCTCGATCAGTTCCCAGGAATCGTTGATCGCGGCGATGCGGTCGTTAGCGATCTTGACGAATTCCTCTGGCAAACCGCGCGCGATCAGCTGGTCCGGATGATTGTCACGCACCAGCTTGAGATAGCGCCGCCGGCCTTCGCCGTGGCTAACGCCGCGATCGAGCCCCAGAATTCGATACGGATCGCGATGTCCGGCGTCGACATGTCGAGCCACGACCCGCTCGAACTCGGTGCTCGACACTCCGAAGATTTCTGCCACCTCCGTTAAGAAATGCAGTTCCTTGGCATGGACGACGCCGTCGGCCTTGGCGATATGAAACAGGCCGTCTAGGACGTCGATCAGAAGCGGACAATCGGCCTTTCCCGACCCGCACAGGCCGGCCACCTGCCGGGCATATGCCTCGTAGCCTGCCACGTCCTGCTTGGCGAGATTGTATAGTCCTGCGACGCGGCGCGCGTCGTCTGCGGGGATCTCGAAAATCTCGCGAAAGGCATCGACCTCATCGACAGTGACGATCCCATCCGCCTTTGCCATCTTCGCCGACAGGGCGATCATGGCAATCGAAAACGCGACCCGGCGCCTCGTGGCTGGATCACCTGCAAAAACTGTCCGAACCGACTCGACCAGTCCCGACAGGGCGGTCGTGGCCCGGTCGGCTACGAAATCCGAGATTCGCACCCAAATCGACATGCCCCCTTTTATTGGATCGCCAGCCGATTTGTAAGTCCGGTTGCACCCTTCGGCATTCGGTGCGAGTTTGCGCCGCGCCGCTTTCTTCTACCTCGCTTTTCCGCCAATCCCCGATCATCATGTCCGGCCCCAATAAGAATATCCCGCTGGGCTATGTGCTCGGCTTTCTGGGCGTCGTCATTTTCGGTGCGACGCTGCCTGCGACCGTCCTGGCGCTGGAGGCTTTCTCGCCATGGTTCATCACCTTCGGCCGCGCCGTACTGGCGACAACGGCAGCGGCAGTCTGCGTACTGGCGTTGCGGAGGGAATTCCCCCGGAAGGAGGTCGTGGCGCTGCTTACTGCCGGCCTGCTGCTGATCTTCGGCTTTCCGGGCTTCATGGCGGTGGCCATGCAAACCGTCAGCGCCAGCCATGGCGGCGTCGTGCTCGGAATATTGCCGCTAGCCACGGCGGTCTTCGCCTCAATTCTCGCCGGCGAACGGCCCTCGGGACTATTCTGGTTCTCTGCACTCCTCGGGGCAGTGCTTGTTGTGTGGTTCGTTACAGGCGGGAGCGAGTTCCAGATCTCCGCCGGCGTTTGGTGGCTGATGCTCGCCGGGCTTTCGGCCTCGCTCGGTTATGTGATCTCGGCGCGATTGTCGGCCATCATGCCAGGATGGGAGGTCATATGCTGGGCATTGATCCTCACGGCTCCGGCGTCGCTGGCCGGCGCGGCGCTGACGTGGGAGAGGTCCTATGCCGCAGCCGCGATCGAGCCGATCATTGCTTTCGCCTACACCGGGCTGGGGTCTATGTTTCTCGGCTTCTTCGCCTGGAATGCCGGACTCGCCAAAGGCGGGATTGCGCGAGTCGGCCAAATACAGCTACTTCAGATCTTCGTCACCGTGGCGCTGTCGGCCTGGCTGCTTGGCGAGACGATTACGGTGCGCACCATCCTTTTCGCCTGCGCGGTGGCGTTGACCGTCTGGCTGGGACGCAAGGCGCGGGTCGCCTGAGTATCGCATGAGCCAAGAATTGAGAATCACGGAACAGGACCTCGGCGCGGCGGAAGTGCTGTGGGAATTCCACTGCGTTTACGACACGCCGAGGCCGGCCGACGCAATCATCGGACTCGGCAGTTACGACCTGCGGGTGGCCGATTGGTGCGCGGAACTGTACCTCGCGGGCTTTGCGCCCTTCATCCTGTTCACCGGTTCTGCCGGCAACTGGACGCGCGACCTCTACGGAATGACGGAGGCGGAAGCGTTCGCTCAGCGCGCCGAGAAGGCAGGGGTTCCTGCCGACGCTGTCCTGCTCGAAAAGCGCGCCACCAACATCGGCGAAAACCTCCGTTTCGCCCGCGCGATCCTGCCGACCATCCACTCGGCGATAATCGCCACCAAGCCGCAGACGCAGCGGCGGTGCCAAGCGACTCTGAAGCACCAATGGGCCCGGCTCGACGCCATGATTACAGCGCCGCTGATACGGTTTCGTGAGCAGCCGACAGAGCATCACGGGATGCAGGCGCTTATTTGCGAGATGGTCGGGGATATCTGGCGGATGAACGCCTATCCGGCGCGTGGCTTCCAGTCGGAGCACCCGGTACCTGAATCGGTCGAGAGAGCATTCGCCTATCTCGTCGGCCGCGGCTACACGGCGCACATCCCGGACGAGAAGTAGCGACTACATCGCAGCGGCGGCGCGGGCGGCCTGATCGTAGCTTCCGGAGATTGTTCTCAGCAGCGCCGCCATGCGCGACAGGTCCTCGCCGTCATATCCAAGTTGCTCGACCGTGCGTATCAGCAGCGCCTCGCGGATTTCGCCGTACCGCTCGCATACGTCCGCGCCCTTTGGAGTGATCTCAACCGTCTTTTCCTTTCCGGTCCTCCCGGTCGTCACCAGTTCCTGGGCCTTCAGCTTCTTGATCGCGTATGACACAACATGGGTGTCCTCGATGTTCAGGACGAGACAGATGTCGGAGAGCGTCTTCGGCCGTTCGCGATGATGCACAAGGTGGGCGATCAGAACGTCAAGCGGCGACAGACCGGGTGCGCCCGCCGCGGCCATGCAGCGAACCATCCACCTATGAAAGGCATGATTGGCCATCGTCAGCGCGAATTCGATCTCCGACATGGCGGGGATCGCCGACTTCGCCAGATGCGCTGAGGAAACGACCGCGCCGACACCCTCGAGTATCTCGCGGCCGCGCGCGCTCATCTTGCCATCATCGTTCTTGGTAGCCATAGCGCAATCTCCGGAAAAGCGGTCAGCAAGGCGGTGGCCAGCACCATCAGCGCGAAAAACGGCGCCGCGTAGCGTGCGATCTCGAAAATGTTTCGGCCGGTCACGCTTTGCAGGACGAACAGGTTGAAGCCGACGGGCGGCGTGATCTGGCTCATCTCCACCACCAGAACCAGGAAGATGCCGAACCAGATCGTGTCGATCCCCGCTGCCTGAACCATCGGCAG
The DNA here is from genome assembly GCF_019966575.1 of Oricola cellulosilytica. Classification (GTDB taxonomy): domain Bacteria; phylum Pseudomonadota; class Alphaproteobacteria; order Rhizobiales; family Rhizobiaceae; genus Oricola; species Oricola cellulosilytica. Next base: position 174,519 of record NZ_JAINFK010000002.1, read on the forward strand.
GATAACCGAAACGGTCAGCACCACGATCGAGATCCCGTCCAGAAAACAGCCAAGGATGATGAAGAAGATCACCAGTGCGGCGATCAGCACGTAGGGCGAGAAGCCCTGCTCGCCGATCCAGCCGGCCAGCGAACGGGGAACGCCGGTGAACCCCATAGCGACGGTCAGGAAAGCGGCGCCCGCCAGAATGAAGGCGATCATGCAGGAGGTCCGCGTCGCCCGGAGCAGGCTCTCTGTGAAAGCGGTCCGCCCGAACTCGCCCGACGCCGATGCGAGGATCAGCGCGCCGATCACGCCGATGACTGCCGCCTCCGTGGGCGAGGCCAACCCGGCATAGATCGATCCGATGACGGCGATGATCAGCCCGATGGTGGGCGCCAGACCCATGAATGCGCGAAGCTTTCCGGCCTCGTCATGCGCGCTGTCGGCCTGCGGCATGCGCTCGCGGTGCATCATCGCCCAGATCGCGGTGTATCCGGCGAACAACGCAGCCAGCATCAGCCCGGGGACGATGCCCGCGATAAAAAGCCGCGCGATCGACTGCTCCGTCGCGGCGCCGTAGACGATCAGGATGATCGAAGGCGGGATGAGAAACCCGAACGTTCCCGACCCGGCGAGCGTGCCGATCGCCATGCGCGTGTCGTATCCGCGTTTCTCGAGCTCCGGCAACGACATCCGGCCGATCGTCGCGGTGGTCGCGGCGGAGGAACCTGAAACGGCGGCAAACAGCGCGCAGCCAAGAATGTTGACGTGCAGCAGGCCGCCCGGAAGCCTTCGCGTCAGTGGAGCGAGCCCGGCGAACATGTTGCGCGACAGGTTGGAGCGAAACAGGATTTCGCCCATCCACAGGAACATCGGCAGAGCTGTCAGGTCCCAGATGTTGAGCGCGCCCCAGACCTTCGTCGCAAAGACGGTGCCCGGCGGAACGGACGTTGCGACAGTCATCGCAATCCAGGCGACCGCCATCAGCGCAAAACCGACCCAGAGACCCGTCGCGAGAAACGCAAAAAGGGCGACGAGAAGGATAACCGAGAGCGTCTCGACGGCCATTATTCGACCGCTCCCGAGACTGCGTCCCTGCCCTCTTCCTCGCGCCGGAAATCCGGCACGCCTCCGCGCAGCAGCGTGACCAGTTCATCCACGACCGCTATTGCCAGCACGACGAAGCCAGCCGACATCGCCGCTTGGGGAATCCAGAGCGGCACCGGCACAACCCCGTAGGAGACGCTGCCGAATTTCCAGGAATCGATAAGCTGAAGCGTCGAGTGCCAGGCCGCAAACACGGCAAGAACGGTCGCGCCGGCGAGCATCGCGGAATCGAGCACGCGCGCACCTTTCGCGCCGAGCGCAGCGGCGAGCACCGTGACGCGCACATGGCTCGCTGATTTCAGCGTCGGCGCAAGCGCCAGCGTCGACGCGGCGACGAACAGGAAGCCACCGATCTCCGCGAGCGAGGGCACTGCCAGTCCTACGGCATCGGTCCCGAACGCCAGCAGGATGCGGTCGCCCACCCGGCCGGCGATCTGCGCAGCAACGAGGATGGCAATCAAGGTGAGACACAAGGCCGAAAGCCCGAGCGAGATGGCATAAAGGCCGTTCAGAAAACGTCGCATCTTGGCTCCCGGCGATAATGTACAAAGGGCCCGGAAGGGTGCCGGACCCGCTGAAATCACATGGCGCGATAGGCGTCGACGATCGCCTTACCCTCGTCACCGGCCTCCGCCAGCCACTCGTCGGTCATGGTTTGGCCGATCGCGCCGAGCTGTTCCTTTAGCGTCTCGGACGGCGCGGAAACCTGCATGCCGTTGTCCGTCAGGACCTGGATTTTCTCGGCCGTTTCGGCCTCCGACATCTCCCAGCCCCGGCTCTCAGCCTCGGCCGCGGCGTCCCTCACCGCTTTCTGCTGTTCTTCGGGCAGCGCATCGAAGGCCTGCTTGTTGACGATCACCATGTTCTTCGGAAGCCAGGCCTGAGTGTCGATGTAATGCGACACGAAATCCCAGGCTTTCGAGCTTGCGCCGGTCGATGGCGACGTGATCATCGCGGAAACGCGCCCGGTCGAGAAAGCGGTCGGAATGTCGCCGGCCTCGACCTGGGTCGGAACAGCGCCCATCAGCTGCGCGAGGCGCTCGGTCGCCGCGTTGTAGGCGCGAAAGCTCACGCCCTGCATTTGGTCGGTCGAGGTAACTTCCTCGTTCACATACAGGCTCTGACCCGGCCACGGCACGGCGAACAGAAGCGTCAGCCCCTGCTCGTCCAGCTTTGCGGCGATGTCTTCGCGCGAGGCCTTCCACAATTTCTCTGCATCTTCGTAGGACGCGGCCAGGAACGGGATGGAATCGACGCCGAAGACCGGGTCCTCATTCGCCATTCGAGAAATCAGGATCTCGCCGATCGGCGCAAGTCCCCGGCGCACCGCATCCTTGATCTCCGCGTGTCCGAACAGCGAGTTGGCCGAATGCACGGTGATGGACAGTTCGCCGCCGGTCGCTTCCTTCACCGCGGCGGCGAACTGCATGATGTTCTGGGTGTGGAACACCGCATCGCCATACGGCGTCGGCATATCCCATTTTGTTTCCGCAAATGCGGCTCCGGCAAATCCCAGTGTTGCGGAAATCGCGGATGCAGTCAGAATGCTGCGAAATGCACGAACCATGAAGGCCTCCCTGTGTGCTTGTCTCCCGGTGGCGGCACGAACCCGCCCGCCGCAGAACAGAACTTGACACTTCACTGATAAATTGTCAACAAAACCTCATTGTATCCGGACGAGAGCACCTCGGGGCATTCGTCCGCCCACGCTCACCGGATCGCCTGGAGGATATCGTCATGGCCGACGCGCAGGGAAAGTGGGATTTCTGGATCGATCGCGGCGGTACCTTCACCGACGTGCTGGGCGTTGATCCCGAGGGCGTCATCCACCCCTACAAACTGCTGTCGGAAAACCCGGAAGCCTATCGGGACGCCGCCGTCCAGGGCATCCGCGACCTGCTGGGCATAGCCAGGGGAGAACCGGTTCCCGCCGGCCGGATCGGCACGGTCCGCATGGGCACCACCGTCGCCACCAACGCGCTGCTGGAGCGCAAGGGCGACCGCACCCTGCTGCTGATCACCAAGGGCTTCCGCGACGCACTGCGTATCGCCTACCAGGCGCGGCCGGACATCTTCGCCAAGGAAATCATCCTGCCGGAATTGCTATACGAAAGAGTGATCGAGGTGCCGGAGCGGGTGCTCGCCGACGGCACGGTCGAGACCGCGATCGACCTCACCGCCGTCGAGGACGAAGTTCGCGCCGCCCATGACATCGGCATCAGGGCAGTCGCGATCGCCTTCATGCACGCCTGGGCATTCCCGGCGCACGAACTCGCCGCCGAAAAAACGGTGAAAGCCATCGGTTTCTCGCAGATCTCCGTCAGCCACAAGGTCTCGCCGCTCGCCAAGCTGGTCGGGCGCGGAGACACCACGGTCGTCGACGCCTATCTCTCGCCGATCCTGCGCCGGTATGTCGATCAGGTCGCGGACGAACTCGGCGTCACCGACACGCCGGGCGGCACCCGCCTGCAATTCATGATGTCATCCGGCGGGCTGACCGCGGCCGATCTGTTCCAGGGCAAGGACGCCATCCTGTCCGGTCCGGCCGGCGGCGTGGTCGGCATGGTCGAGACGGCTAAGGCGGAGGGGTTCGAGAACGTCATCGGCTTCGACATGGGTGGCACGTCGACCGATGTCGCCCATTATGCCGGGGCCTACGAGCGGGCGTTCGACACCGAGGTCGCGGGCGTGCGCATCCGCGCCCCGATGATGCGCATCCACACGGTCGCGGCCGGCGGCGGCTCGATCCTGCACTACGACGCCGGACGCTTCCAGGTCGGCCCGGATTCGGCCGGTGCCAATCCCGGCCCGGCGGCTTACCGGCGCGGCGGCCCGCTCACGGTCACCGACGCGAACGTCATGACGGGCAAGCTCGATCCGGCGCATTTTCCGGCGATCTTTGGTCCGGACCAGAACGAGCGACTCGACGCGGACGTTGTCCGTGAGAAATTCGGTGCCCTCGCAAAGCAAGTCGGTGACGGCCGCTCGCCAGAGGAAGTCGCGGAAGGCTTCATCACCATCGCCGTCGAGAACATGGCGAACGCGATCAAGAAGATTTCCGTGCAGCGCGGTTACGACGTGACCGGTTATGCGCTCAACTGTTTCGGCGGTGCCGGCGGCCAGCATGCCTGTCTCGTCGCCGACGCGCTCGGCATGAAGGCGGTGCTGATCCACCCGTATTCCGGCCTGCTCTCGGCCTACGGCATCGGTCTGTCGAAGACCTACGCCTCGCGCCAGCATGCGCTGGTCGAGAGGCTGGGCGAGGACAGTCGCGCCGCGATCGAAACCCTCATCGCCGAACTGAAATCGGACGCCATCGGCGAACTGACGGGACAGGGGATTGCGAAGGACGGAATCGACACGCAGCCGATCCTCCACGTTCGCTATGACGGCACCGACACGACGATCGAAGTTCCCTATGACGGCAAGGATCTGAAGAAGGCAGCAGCCGACTTCGAGACCGCCCACAAGAGCCAGTTCGGCTTCACCGATCCGTCACGAAAGCTGATCGTCGAGGCGGTCGGCGTCGAAGCGACCGAAGCGATCACCGGACATGCCGAAGCCGGAACCGATGCACCCGGCGTGGCCAAGGACCGTCAGGCGGACAGCAGCCAGCGCGTGTTCACGGGGGGTGAGTGGCATGAGGCGGGACTGATGCTTAGAACCCGCGACGCGAAATTGCCGCTTGCAACCGGCGACCGGATCAAGGGGCCGGCGGTCATCGTCGAGGACAATCAGACCATCGTCGTCGAACCGGGCTGGCAGGCAGAAGTCACCGGCCACAACCAGATCCTGATGACCCGTCACGAGGCCAAGGAGCGCCTCGCGGCCATCGGCACCGAGGCCGATCCGGTCATGCTGGAGGTTTTCAACAACCTCTTCATGTCGATCGCCGAACAGATGGGCGTGACGCTGCAGAACACCGCCTCGTCGGTGAACATCAAGGAGCGGCTCGATTTCTCCTGCGCGGTCTTCGGCGCCGATGGCGCGCTCGTCGCCAACGCGCCGCACATGCCGGTACATCTCGGTTCCATGGACCGCTCGGTGGAATCGATCATTCGCCAGAATCCGGAGATGAAGCCGGGCGACGTCTATGCGCTGAACGCCCCCTATAACGGCGGAACCCACCTGCCTGACATCACGGTTGTCACACCGGTTTTCGACGACGCCGGGGAGAACATCCTGTTCTTCACCGCGTCGCGCGGCCACCACGCCGATGTCGGTGGTATGGCGCCGGGATCGGCCACCCCGCGGGCCACCCATGTCGACGAGGAAGGCGTTCTGATCGACAATTTCAAACTCGTCGAAAACGGCGTTCTCAGGGAAGACGCGTTTATCGAGTTGATGACCAATCACCCCTGGCCCGCCCGCAATGCGCAGCAGAATCTGGCCGACATGCGCGCCCAGATCGCCGCCAACGAGAAGGGCGTCGCCGAGCTGCGCAAGATGGTCGCACATTTCACCCTGCCGGTGGTCCAGGCCTACATGAACCACGTGCAGGACAATGCGGAAGAAAGCGTGCGTCGCGTCATCGATGCGCTTGCCGATTGCGAGGCGGAATATCCGACCGACAACGGCCAGGTCATCAAGGTGAAGATCACCGTCGACAAGCAAAAGCGCGAGGCGACGGTCGATTTCACCGGAACCTCGCCGATGGAGAAGAACAATTTCAACGCGCCGGAGCCGGTCGCGCGCGCCGCCGTGCTCTATGTCTTCCGCCTGATGGTCGAGGGCAACATCCCGATGAACGCCGGCTGCCTCAGGCCGATCAACATCGTCATCCCGGACGGCTCGATGCTGAAGCCGGTCTATCCGGCGGCGGTCGTCGCGGGCAACACCGAGACCAGCCAGCACGTCACCAATTGCCTTCTCTATGCTCTCGGCGCGCTGGCGAACTCGCAAGGCACGATGAACAATCTCACCTACGGCAATGCGCGCTACCAGAATTACGAGACGATCTGTTCCGGATCGCCCGCAGGACGGAAGAACTCCGGGCGCGGTTTCAATGGCGCATCGGGGGTGCATGTGCATATGACGAATACGCGCATGAGTGACCCGGAAATCCTTGAGATGCGCTATCCGATCCTGGTCGAGGAGTTCTCGATCCGCGACGGCTCCGGCGGCAAGGGCAAGTTCCACGGCGGTGACGGCACGCGGCGGACCTTGCGCTTCATGCAGGACATGGAATGCGCAATTTTGTCGTCACACCGCAAGTCGCCGCCGCGCGGTCTGGCAGGTGGCGGCGATGGCGAGTGCGGGAAGACCGAGATCCGGCGCCTGTCCGGCGAACTGGAAATGCTGCATCACTGCGACCAGACGTCGGTGAAGGCAGGCGAAGCGGTGATCGTCACGACCCCGACACCGGGAGGATATCTGGCGAAGTAGTCTCCGGCTATTGGAGAAAATCTGAGAGAAGGATCAGTACTCTCTTATCGCCGCACATCGTCCAGCAGCGCCGGACTGACTTCTTGCCCCTCGCCGCTTGCATGCAGCACGCTAACGTCGCCGGTGGTTTCCAGCACGACCGCCCTGACCCGGCTCACATCGAGCACATTGGCCTCGCGTAGCTTTGCGTAGAGGTCGGCCGTCGTCAGGTTGGCACGATCCAGATTGTCGTGAAGGATTGCGCCTTCCTCCATGATCATCAGCGGCTCATTATCGACAACCTTAACGACAAAGCCGAACTTTCCCCTCAATCGCGCGATGACACCTTGTGTGACGAATAGGGCCACCAACGCCGCGATCCCGACGAACACGCTCTTGCCTGTGGCGGTCACCGCCGTCGCAAGGATCGAACCGACCGCAACAGTGTTGACGAGATCGAAGGCAGACATCTTTGAAAACGAACGCAGTCCGTTCAACCGGGCGAGCGCAATCACCACAGCGACGATGACCACCGAACGGAGGAAGACTTCGAGTATTTCAGGCATCGTAGGACTCCGGGTTTTGCTGCGACAACCGGTGTGTGCGCCCATTGTTCCCCGACGGGAACAATGCGGGCTACAGGTTGTTGTGTGTTCAGGAGGCACTCGATGGCCAATACTCTGGAACTTGCCCCACGTGATCGCCTCGCCGTCCGACGTCTTGCTGCGCCGTACGGTTTTGGCAGGTGGTGGCGAATGCGGACGCATCGAAATCCACCGTCTCGACGGCATACTAGAGCGGCTGGAACACTGCGACGCCCAGGGGATACCGATCAGACAAGGAAAACGCCGATGTCGAGAACGAACCTCAGCGCGATGAAGTTCTCAAGCGTCTATCCGCTGTATGTCCAGAAGGCCGAACGGAAGAACCGGAGCAAGGACGAGGTCGATCAGATCATACGTTGGCTCACAGGTTACAGCCAATCGGAACTGCAACGGCAAATCGAAGAGGAGACCGATTTCGAGGGCTTCTTCGGCCAGGCGCCCCGGCTCCATCCGAAAAGCTCCCTTATCAAGGGGGTGGTCTGCGGCGTGCGCGTCGAAGAAATCGAGGATCCTCTGGTGCAGAAGATTCGTTACCTGGACAAGCTGGTCGACGAACTGGCGAAGCGAAAGGCGATGGAGAAAATTCTCAGGTAGCGAAGAAGCGGCTCGAATGAGGTAGACCAATGACCATCAGGGACAATCGCCTTCCAGTCGACGATATCGACATCCGCAGGCTCGCTGCGCCCCGTGGCGACGCCATCCCCAACAATGACCTTTATCCCGCGATCATCCTGCCGAGCGTGCTCGGCGGCAAGAATGAACCCGCCACGATCCACGCACTCTACGCCAGGAACGGCTGGGGCGGCGCTTGGACATGGCAGGTCTTCGACTATCATCACTTCCATCCCGACGCCTTCGAGGCGCTGGCCGTCGCATCGGGCGGCGCGACGCTGATGCTGGGCGGCCCGCAGGGCGAGGAAATCGAAGTCGCGTCCGGCGACGTGCTGATCCTTCCGCCGGGCTACGGCCACAAGCAAATCAGGAAAAGCGATGAATTCCGGATCTGCGGCGCCTAACCCGCCCGGCCAGGAGAACTACTCCACGATCCGCGAAAGCAAAGGTTATGACGAGACGGTATTGGAGACGATGAGGCAGGTTCCGCCGCCCAGGACCGATCCGGTCTTCGGCCGACCCTTCAGGGAGCTCTTGGCGGCAGGGCAATCGCAGGTGGAGTGAGCAATGACGACGAAGCACGCCGATGTCGTCAGGGCGTTGCTCGAATGCCACGGCAAGACCTATGCCGCTGAACTCGGCATGGACCTGGCGAAGAACACGCCCTCGTTTCTTTTCCGCTGGCTGTGTGCGGCCCTGTTGATGAGTGCGCGCATTGGCTCCGGCAACGCGATGCGCGCGGCAAATGCGCTCGCCGACGCCGGATGGACCACTGCGGGCCACATGGCCGCCAGCACCTGGAAAGACCGGGTGAAGGTTCTCAACAGGCACGGCTACGCCCGCTACGATGAAAGCACTGCGCGCATGCTCGGCGAGACAGTTTCCCTGATGCAGAAAAAATACGGGGGCGACCTGCGCAAGCTTCGCGAAGCGGCGGGCCGTGACCCCGACGGCGAACGAAGGTTGCTGAAGGAATTCAAGGGCATCGGCGATGTCGGCGTGGATATCTTCTTCCGCGAGGTGCAGGCTGCTTGGGATGAGATCTTTCCCTTTGCCGACCGCAAGGCGCTCGCGGCGGCCGAAAAGCTCGGGCTTCCGGCGTCAGCACAGGGGCTGGCGGCGCTCGTCACGAAGGCGGACTTACCCCGCCTTGTCGCCGCACTGGTACGCACGGAACTTGAAAAAGACCACGCCGCCATTCTCGATGGCACCGCCCAGTAGTTCGGGACTGCCCGAATTCGGCCTGAATGCGCCTCTACCGGCGGGAAAACCTTTCGAGGAAGCCGAATTGCAAACCAGAACCTCTCTCCCCCTGCTGTCCGCCTGTCTGCTTGCCGCCGGCCTGGCACTGACCGGTTGCAAAACCGGGACAACGCCCCCCGTCCCGGCAATCCAGCCGCCGGTTCCGCAGGCGGAGCCGGTCAGTCCGCTCGATGCATTGATCGCGCAATACGCGCAGGTCTATCAGGTTCCCGAAGCGCTGGTGCACCGCGTCGTTAAGCGCGAGAGCACCTATAATCCGAAGGCGCGCAACGGCGGCCATTACGGGCTGATGCAGCTAAAGCCGGCGACCGCGCGGACAATGGGGTTCAGGGGCGGCGCGTCGGATCTCTACGACGCCGAGACCAACCTCAAATACGGCGTTAAATACCTGCGCGGCGCATGGCTGCTCGCCGACGGCAGCCACGACAAGGCGGTCAGGCTTTATTCGTCGGGCTACTATTACGAGGCCAAGCGGCGCGGCATGCTGGTCGAAACCGGCCTGCGCAGCGGTTGACGCCTATTCCGCCAGCGCGCCGATCAACGCGTCGACCAGATAGCTCACCTTGTAGCCCAGCTTGGAGGGCGTCAGTCCCATCCGCACGACCACCAGATTCTCCGACGGCACTACCGTCACCGACTGGCCGTCATGGCCCGACATGAAGAACGCATCGGGCGGCAGCTCCGCGTCATCGCCGCCCGAGCCGCCATTGGGCGGGCGCAGCCAGACATGGCCCCGCCCGTACTCGCCGTTCGAAGCGGGATGTGGCTCCGTCATCCAGTCGACGAAGCCAACCGGCAGCAGCGAACGGCCCCCCCAGACCCCGCGCTGGGCGAGAAACTGGCCGAACCGGGCCCAGTCGCGCGCGGTCGCATACATGTAGGATGAGCCGGCGAAGGTGCCGCGCGCGTCCGTTTCCAGGATGGCGGAGCGCATGCCAAGTGGATCGAAGAGCGCTTCGCGTGGCCACGCCAGCGCCTCGGCGGGATCCTCGAACGTGTCCTGCCAGACGCGCGACAGCAGCACCGTCGTGCCGGATGAATACAGGAATTCGGCGCCGATCCCGCCCAGTGTCTGCTCGTCGAGCGGATGCGCCGCCGCGAAAGCCGCCATGTCCGGCTCCAGATAGAGCATCCGCGTCACGTCCGACACGTTGCCGTACCCCTCGTTCCAGACAAGGTCACTCGCCATGCCGAGCAGATCGGCCGCCGTGATGTCCGCGCGCGGGCTCCCGGTCCAGCCATCGAACAGGCCTGCCCCCGCGATATCCAACCGCCCCTCACGGACCAGCCGCCCGATCAGCACCGCCGTCACGGTCTTGGTCATTGACCAGCCGAGCAGCGGCGTTTCGGCGTCGAACCCGTCGCCATAGCGTTCGGCGACGATCCGGCCGTCCTTGACGACGATGACCGCGCGCATTCCCGGCCCGGTCAAAGCCGGATCGTTGAGAACGGCGTCGACGTCCATGTTGTCGGGCGTCTCGATCTGATCGCCGTCCGGCCATTCGCCAGGCTGCGGCTCGCGGATGTCATCTGCAACGAAATCAAGCCTTGCCGCGTCGAAATCGCCGTCTGCCACCGTCGCGCATCCGATGCCCTCGCGATAAAGAGCCGCCCCCCCGCCGAAAATGCCGAAGAGCCCCGCATGGACCTCACCGCTGTCCCGGTCGACCGACACGCGCATCAGCCTCAGCAACGGATGGCCGGGCGCCTGCACGTCGACTTTCAGCACCTGCTGCGGGTCGCGGCTGGCAATGAAAACGTTGGAGCAAACGATTTTGGCGGAGTAGTTGGCGCCGACGCGAACGAGATCAGGCGGCGCGATAGCGAGCCACACGGCAAGCCCCACTGCCCCGATCAGGATCAGCACCACGATTGTCTTCACAATGCGCATGTTCGGCCCGCCCCTCCTCGGGCGCCGTCGAACTAGAATGACCTGGACGTAAACGTCAACGGAAAATTTTGGGCGTGGTTGACCCGTGCCGCCAAACCGCCCAATTTTCCGCCTTAACCGGACGATCAGGGGACAAGCCACACCAGGGCCCAGAGGGGACGAAGCCGTGCATCACCGCCTCATCGCAGCGTTCATGCTGATTGTCGCGGCCGCGCTCGCGGGATGCACCAGCATCACCTACGATTTCTCCGAGTCCCTCCTGCCGCTCGCCGCGCCGCGCTTTGGCGACAGCGATCCCGTTGACGCGTTCGAAGGCGGTGCTCCGCACGGCCACGCGGTCCACGGCATCGACATCGCCAAGTACCAGGGTCCGATCGACTGGGCCGCCGTGAAGCGCTCGGGTGTGTCCTTCGCCTTCATCAAGGCCACCGAGGGCGGCGACCGCGTCGACGATCGGTTCCGCGAATACTGGCGTCAGTCGCGGGCCGCCGGAGTGCCGCGCGGCGCTTATCATTTCTACTATTTCTGCCGGCCGGCGATCGAGCAGGCGCGCTGGTTCATCCGCCACGTGCCGCGCGAACGCGGCATGCTGCCCCCGGTTCTGGACATGGAATGGAACCACCAGTCGCCGAGTTGCAAGCTTAGGCCGCCGCCCGAGAAGGTCCGCTCCGAAATGCGCGTCTTCCTGGACGCGCTGGAGCGCCATTACGGCAAGCGCCCGGTTATCTACACCACGCCCGATTTCTACGAGAAGAATATCGCCGGGCACTTCAAGAACGAGACGTTCTGGCTGCGCACCGTGAAGGCGCACCCCAAGGTGACCTATCCGGGGCGTGAATGGGCGTTCTGGCAATATACCGGGACCGGCGTCGTCCCGGGAATCGACGGAGACACCGACATCAATGTCTTTGCCGGCGGCAAGGACGACTGGCGCCGATGGGTTGCCCAAAACAGCATCTGATTGTCATTTTCGCATCGCGAGGAGCATATTTTCATGAAGCATCATGTCCGCAGGCTTGCTGCCCGTCTTTCTGCAGGCCTTCTCCTGTCGTCTTTCGCGACCATCGCCGTGGCGCAGACCCAATGCGGCGGCGACTTCCGCGCATGGCGCGATGCAATGGTCAGGGAAGCGGGGGCGCAGGGGGTCGGCGAGCGCGGATTGCAGGCCATCGGCTCCGCGTCGGTCGACCAGAAGGTCCTCCAGCAGGATCGAGCCCAAGGGGTCTTCACTCTCGATTTCGCGGCCTTCGCCGAACGGCTGATCTCCCAAAACCGGCTCGACAACGGCGCGGCAAAACTGCGCCAGCACGCCTCAGTGTTCGAGCGCGTTCGGTCCGAATATGGCGTCGCACCGGAAGTCATTGCGGCGTTCTGGGGTCTCGAAACCGATTTCGGCGGCTATCAGGGAGATTTCAACACGCTCAACGCCATCGCCACGCTGGCCCATGACTGCCGACGCCCGCACCTGTTCCGACCGCAACTCATCGCGCTCGGAAAGCTGATCGATCTCGGCGTCGTGCCGGCGGACATCACCGGCGCATGGGCGGGGGAGATCGGCCAGGTGCAGGTCCTGCCCGAGGATTATCTCACCAAGGGACGCGACGGCGACGGCGACGGGAAGATAAGCCTCAAGACCTCCGCTCCTGACGCGATCGTGACGGCAGCGAACTTCCTCCGGTCGCTCGGCTGGCGTCCCAACGAGCCGTGGCTGGTCGAGGTCGATGTCCCCGCCGAGATGGATTGGTCGAAGGCCGGCATCCATACCGCGCTTCCCGTCTCGCAGTGGCAGGCTCTGGGCGTTACGGGACGCAGCGGAGCCCTTCCGAAGGGCGCGGAGGCGCACCTGCTCCTTCCGATGGGCCGCAAGGGACCAGCGTTTCTCGCCTATCCGAATTTCCGCGTCTTCCTCGAATGGAACCAGTCGCTGACCTACGTCACCACGGCCGCCTACTTCGCCACCCGGCTGGGTGGCGCTCCACGCTTCGATTCCGGCAATCCGGACCCGGGTCTCGACCGGGCGCAAATGAAGGGTCTACAGCAGAAGCTCGCGGCGAAGGGTTACGATGTCGGCGAGATCGACGGTATTCTGGGAGCAGGCACGCGGGATGCGGTGCGGTCCGAACAGCAGCGCCTTGGCCTGCCGGCGGACGCCTGGCCAACGGCGCAGTTGCTGAACCAGATCTGAAGGCACACCCGGCCGGTACCTTCTGCCGCATTGCGGGGGCCGCCGCGGCGGTCTAGACCGTTTGCCGGAACAGGAAGGGCCGATGCAACCGACGCGACGGATAGCCACGACGGCGATGCGCATCCTGTGCGTAGCGGCGCTGGTGCTTGCCGCCTTCGCCCACCGGCCCGCCGTCTCGGTCGCCGCCAACCTCCCGGCCTATGCGCTGCCGGACGGGTCACAGGCCGTTCTCTGCCTCAGCCACGGTGCGCCAGGACAGCAAAATAACGTTGTGCGCTGCGAATTCTGCAGCATTGCCGGCTCCGCCGCCGTTCCCGCGCAACCGGCGGTGGCGTCCGATTGCGAATATGACCCCTCGATTTCCATAGCGGGTTTCCCGGTCTTGCTGCCCCCGGCTGCTCATCGGCAACGCAATGGCCCGACGCGCGCGCCGCCGCGTTTTCTCATCTGACGTGTCGTATCGGGCCGGGCGCTCCCGGCTCCCTAGAAATTTCACGATCGACCCGCGCTTTTGCGGCGGACTTCACGTCCGGATCGCATCCATTGAAACGAAACCGAAATGAACTCTTTTTTCAGGAACACCGTCTCCGCCCTCCTCATCTCCGTCCTAGCCGTCTCCGTTGCCGGGGCGGATGATTTTGCCGTCGGCGATCTGACGATTGAACATCCCTACTCACGTGCGACACCGCCCAACGCGCCGGTGTCGGGCGGTTATCTGACGATCCGCAATCTTGGCGGGGAAACGGATCGCCTTCTCGGCGGCGAAGCCGCGTTCGCCGGCAAGGTCGAAATCCACGAGATGACCATGGATGGCGACGTCATGAAGATGCGCAAACTCGATGACGGCATCGAAATACCGGCGGGCGGTAGCATCGAACTGAAGCCCGGAGGACATCATCTGATGTTCATGCAGTTGCGGGAACCGATGCGGGCCGGCGAGAGCCGCACGGCGACGCTTCTGTTCGAACGCGCAGGTAAGATCGAGGTCGAATTCGGCGTCGAGGAATTCGGTGCAGGCCAAAAGGGCCACAGGAGCGGGAACTGATGGGTCTCAATATCCGAACGATGGCCGTTATCGCCGTGCTCGCCGTTCTGCTCGCAGGCGGAATGGCGGTGATCTTCCAGCAGTTCGTCGCAGGAAGATCGGACCAGTTGCTGACATCGGGCGGCGCGATCGGCGCTCCGTTCGAACTCGTCGACCATAACGGCGAACCGATCACCGAACAGGCGATGGAGGGAAGGCCGGTTGCCGTCTTCTTCGGCTTCGCCCATTGTCCGGAAGTGTGTCCGACCACGCTCTACGAGATGGCCGGCTGGCTGAACGCGCTCGGCGAGGAAGGCGAGGAGATCGGAGCATTTTTTGTGACCGTCGACCCGGAGCGCGATACGCCCGAGATCATGCGCGCCTATGTCACGAATTTCACCGACCGGATCACCGGCATCACCGGCGATCCGGAGAAGGTCGCCGCCCTGACGAAGTCCTGGTTCGTCTATTCCCGAAAAGTGCCCCTCGACGATGGCGGCTATACGATGGACCACACGGCCTCGATCTACCTCGTCGGTCGGGACGGCAATTTCAAGGGCACCATCGCTTATGGTGAGAACGGCGAAACCGCAGTCGCCAAGCTGCGGCGGCTGGTGAAGGGTTAGGCGCGTTGCATTCCCTTCACCCTCATCCTGATGAGGTGCGGCGTCGTCCGCAGCGGGACGCCGCCCGCCTTTCCGCAAGGGGCGAAAGAGCGCGCCTCACCCCAGCCTTTTCAGCCGCATCATGGCGGCGATGCCGAATGCCGGGCCAAGCGCCATGCCGACCAGAACCGGGCGCCAACCGAACGCTTCGGCGGCCATCGGCGTTAGCTGGACGGTGGCGATCGTGAGAGCGAATCCGAGCGCGGTCTGAAGGGTCATCAGGCTTCCGGCCTGATCAGCCGGCGCATTGTCCGCCACCAGGGCCGAGAACTGGGCCGAGTCCGGGATGATCGCCGCACCCCAGATCATCACAACGGCAAAGGTAAGCCACACCGGCCCCCCGAAGGTCGCGGCCGCAAGCACCGCCGAGCCGCCGCTCAGCGCCATCGCGATCGAGGCGACGTTGGCCTTCCCGATCCGGTCCGCCCAACGGCCTGCATAGACGCACATCACCGCGCCGATCGCGATGGCGCTGAAGGCCGTGACCGTCGCCAGGCGCGCCGCGGCGGCCTCGCCGGTCGTGAACCCGTAGGAGGCCGCCGAGACCACGGCGATCCACGCCCACATCGCGTAGAGCTCCCACATGTGGCCGAGATATCCCGCATAGGCGAGGCGAACCTTGCGGTTCGTCCAGGCAGTGAAAATCGCCCGCGGATCGAAGCGCGACGCT
Organism: Oricola cellulosilytica; assembly: GCF_019966575.1. Taxonomy (GTDB): domain Bacteria; phylum Pseudomonadota; class Alphaproteobacteria; order Rhizobiales; family Rhizobiaceae; genus Oricola; species Oricola cellulosilytica. The sequence goes on from NZ_JAINFK010000002.1 coordinate 189,887, forward strand.
GCCGCATGATACGGTCCGAGCGTCACCAGCAGGCTCAGCAGCCCGCCGCCAATAGCCGCAACCGACGCCATGAGAACGGTTGTGCGCCATTCGGGTCCGCCGGTCAGCGCGAACAGATGCGGCGACGCCGAACCGAGCGTGACCGCCGCAACGAGAAGGCCGACCAGCAAGCCCCGGTCGGTCTGGCCCCAGCCGACCGCGATTTTCATGCCGACCGGGTAAACCCCCGCCAGCAGCGCCCCCGTGGCGAAACGTGCAGCAATCGCTGCGCCGCCGCCGGGTACGGCAAGCAGCAGCAAGGCATTGCACAGCCCCGCCGAAATCGCGGAAAACGCGATCACGCGACGCGGATCGAAACGATCCGGCAGCCCGAGAAATGCGGAAAACAGCGCCCCGAAAACGAAACCTGCCTGCACAGCGCTGGAAAGCGCCGCCTGGCGGCCAGGCGACATCGCCGTTTCCAGCACCATTCCCGGCAGGATGGCCGCCGAGACGAACCACAGCGACATCGCCAGAACCTCGCCGGTGACGAGCAGGACGAGCGCCCGGCGCTTGGCCGCGTTCATCTCTCAGTCGGCCATGGTTTCGAGGCTGGCCGATCCCTCCGGCGCGTCGCCCGCATCGAAGGGCTGCTCGATCTCCACGAACGTGTCCGGATAAAACCCGTTGAAACGGGTGCGCAGCGACAGCGAGTAAGCGCCGATATTGCCGATCTCGATCCAGTCGCCCGTATCGACGGTCTCCGGCAGATAGAACGGGCGCGTCAGGATATCGACCGAATCGCAGGTCGCACCGCAGACCTTGAAGGGCAAGATGTTGGACGGGTCGCCATTGCGGCGGCGGATGTTCGGATCGGGAATGAAACGGGCGGGCAGTGTGATCTTTCCTGTCCAGGAATCCGACAGGGACGCCCAGATCCCGTCATTGATGTACAGCCGCCTGCCCTTGCGGAGCAGCACGCGGACGATGAGCGAGAAGGCGCGCGCCACGATGACCCGGCCCGGTTCGGCGACGAGCGGCAGATCATCAAACTCCCACTTTTCGATAGAGCCGCGCAGATCGCTCATCAGCGTCTCGAGAGTCGGCGTATCGGGCGCACCATTGTTCGGGTCGTGACCGTACGCCGCCGGAAACCCGCCGCCCACGTCCAGACCGGCCAGCGGAACGTTGGCCCGGCCACGCACCCAGTCCGCCGAGGCGAGCGCGCGTTCATACGTCTCGGATTCCTCCACTTGGCTGCCGACGTGAAAACAGATGCCCGTCTTGAAGCCGATCCGGTGAAGGCGCTTCAGCAATTCAACCGCATGTGCGGGAGCGGCGCCGAACTTCTTCGACAGTTCGTATGCCGCATGGCCTTTCGTCGCGATGCGCACGAAGACGGTGATGGTCGTCTGGTCGATGTCGAGGGCGCGCGCGATCCGCAAAATCTTGACGATTTCGTCCTCATGGTCGACCACCAGGGTGCGGATCCCATAGTTCTCCAGCGCGAGCCTGATATCCGATAACGCCTTGACGGGATGCATGTAGAGCATCTCGGCATCCGGCGAGAACCGGCGCACGGTTTCGAACTCGGCCGGGGAGGCCACGTCGAACGTGTCGATGCCCGCATCCACCAGTGTGCGGATCACCAGCGGCTCGCCGTTGGTCTTCACCGCATAGGCGGTCCGGCCGGGAAACAGCGACACGAATTTGCGCGCGTCGTCGCGCAGAACCTGCGGATGGAAACAATACACAGGCACATCAGGCCGCAGTTTCAGCGCCGCGTCGCGGGCTGTGGCAAATTTTTCCATCGGGTGAAGACTCCGCTGATTCCCTCGGCTTTGTCCAAGCGTCCTTAGCATGATCGTTACCGCGGAAAACACCTGCGCGAAAACACTCGCCATCAGCCACTGCGCTGCGCGGAGCGCTCTCCGGTCTTGCGGCTCGCCGCAACTCATGTATGCGGACAAGGTTGAAATCGCGGGAGAGGATGAGGCGCCGCATGCTTTCGGTCTGCCAGATACTTGAAGACATTCAAGCCGGACGAAAAACGGCTGCGGAGGCGATCTCGCAATCGCGCGCCCTGATCGACGCGCGTGACGGGGATATCGGTGCCTTCCTCGAGCTCGCCGATGCCGATGCCACGCCCGGCGACGGCCCGCTCGCCGGTATCGCTGTCGGCGTGAAGGATATCTTCGACACCTACGACATGGCGACGCGCTACGGATCGCCTGTCTTCGACGGGCACCGCCCCCCGGTCGATGCGGCTATCGTGGCGATGCTGCGTGCCGCCGGCGCCTCCGTGATCGGCAAGACCGTGACGACGGAGTTCGCCTTCATGCATCCGGCGGGAACGGTCAATCCGCGCAATCGGGCCCACACGCCGGGCGGGTCGTCATCTGGATCGGCCGCCGCGGTGGCTGCGGGCATGGTTCCGGCGGCGATCGGCTCGCAGACGGGCGGGTCGGTGATTCGTCCCGCGGCGTATTGCGGCGTCACGGGCTACAAGCCGAGCTTCCGGCTGTTTCCGACCGTCGGCATGAAAACCTTCTCCTGGTCGATGGACACGGTCGGTCTCTTTGCCGCCAAGGTGGTAGACGCAGGACGGGTCGCGAGCCTCCTGTCCGGCCGCGATCTGGAGGCCGACCCGTTGCGCGAAGCGCCGCGTATCGGCTTGTACCGTACGTCGATCTGGGATCAGGCGTCGCCGGCGATGCAGAACGCAATCGACAGCGTCGCCCAGAGCGCCGCCGATGCGGGCGCTCACATCGTCGAAATCGAGGAACCGGACGCGCTCTCACGCGGGCGCGACATCCACACGATCGTGCAGAATTTCGAAGCCGCGATGGCCCTCGGCGACGAGCATCGGCGGCACGCCGCGAAACTCAGCGATGTCCTGCGCGAAGCGCTCGATGACGGCTACAGCACCCGGCCGCAATCTTACGACAACGGACGCCGCATCGCCCGTCAGGCCCGGAAAGCCGCCACCGCGCTGTTCAACGATATCGACGTGCTGCTGACGCCCTCGGCTCCGGATGCAGCGCCTGTGGGCCTGACTTCGACCGGGTCATCCATCTTCAACAGGCTCTGGACGCTGACCGGCAATCCATGCGTCAACGTGGCCGGGCGCGTCGACCCGGCCGGAATGCCGCTCGGTATCCAGATCGTCGGCCGATTCGGACGTGACAAGCTTGCGCTGCAGGCGGCGCGGTGGTTGGAGGAAACCCTGTGAAACACCGGTTCGCTGACGGATTTTGTCAAATTCTGTGTTTTGCAGTGCAAAAAGGGGCCTTCTCCTCAATTTTTTTTCACAGTGGAGAGTGACGGGAAAATGAAATGCTGAGGACGACTTGTCCAAGTCGGCTCAAAGACTGATTCAGAAACTTTCGCAACGCAGCAACGAATTTCCTTGTACCTTCGTTGTACCCACATAGACTCAGCCCATCCTAGCAGGGAGGCTTGCGATGGGACTAACACGTTCGATTAACATGATGATGGTCTGTGCAGCGTTCGTGTTTCTTGGCGCACTGGTATTTGGAGTGTTGCCCTAGTCCGGCGCCAATAGGCGGTCGAGGCGCTGCCTGATCTCCAGAAGCAAAGCCCGGTGCGGCGATCCGCTCCGGGCTTTCTTTTGTTTACGCGGCAAAGGCGTTCTTTGCGGAAGCGGTCTCCTTGTCCGCAATCCGGCGGATCGCTTCATTTGCCTTGGCAAGGCTTTCGTCCTCGCTGTTCACCAGTCCGTCGGCTGCTACGATTTCGACATCGTCAATGCCGATGAAGTTCAGCACTTGGCGCAGATGCGGCGTGGCAAAATCGACCACGCTGTCGACCGGGACCCCGCCGGACGTGACGACGATATAAGCCTTCTTGCCCGACAGGAGACCTTCCGGCCCGGCGTCGGTGTAACGAAACGTCTCTCCCGCACGGCATACGAGATCGATCCAGGCCTTGAGCGATCCGGGGATCGAGAAATTGTAGATCGGCGCGCCGACCACCAGGATGTCCGCTTCCTTGAGCTCGGTGACAAGCTGCTCGGAAAGGGCGAGCGCCTTGGCCTGCTCGACTGTCCGGTCCGCCTTCGGGGTCCAGTTCGCCGAGAGCCAGTGCTCGTCGATGAGTGGAAGCGCGGCGGTCGCCTCCCGCTCGGTGATTTCCGCGTCGCCATAGACGGCGCGAAGGGTGTCCACGAGGTCGGCGCTGAGACGGCGGCTGAACGAACCTGCGGCTCGCGCGGAAGCCTGAACGGACAGAATCTTGGTCATTGGAATTCTCCGGTTGATAATCGGCACCGGAGATAAGCCCTCAACAGCCTCGCGCCAGACCCGCTGCGGATACGCACCGTTCGACGCGGGCGAACAGTTAGGCAGGCACAAGAAGATCGCTATGCCGCATGAAGTTCACCGTCATCGCCGGTGTCCGCGCGGATGCCAATCAGGCGGCACATTGCGAAAACCAGATCCGGACGGTTCATTGTGTAAAAATGGAAATCGGTTACGCCACGCTCCACAAGATCGAAAACCTGTTCTGCCGCCACGGCGGAGGCGACCAATGCGTGCGTTTGCGGATCGTCGTCCAGTCCCTCAAAGCGCTCTGCCAGCCATGCCGGAATTTCCGCCCCGCACCGTGAGGCGAAATTGCGGACGGCTTTGAAACTATGGATCGGGATGATCCCCGGCACGACCGGAACGTCGATCGCGGCGCCACGAACGCGCTCGAGATACCGTTCGTAGGTGTCGTTGTCGAAGAAGAACTGGGTTATCGCGCGCGCGGCGCCCGCGTCGACCTTGCGCTTGAGCATGTCGATGTCAGTGGCGAAGTCCGGACTTTCAGGATGTTTTTCCGGATAGGCTGCGACCGATATGTCGAGCGCGCCCATTGCGGACAGACCTTCGACGAGATGGGCAGCGTTGCGGTACCCTCCGGGATGCGGCCGGTAAGCAGCCCCTACCCCGTCGGCGGGATCCCCGCGGAGCGCTACAAAGCGGGTGATGCCTAGTGACATGAAATCCGCAGCAACCGCGTCGACATCCTCACGTGTCGCATCGACGCATGTTAGGTGTGCGGCAGCGGGGGTGGCGTCCGTCCCGATTACCTTCTGCAGCGTCTTCCGGGTCGGCTCGCGTGTCGAACCGCCCGCCCCATAGGTCACCGACACGAAGTCCGGTTTCAGCGGAGCGAGCTTTTCGATCGCTTCCGAAAGCGTCTCCTCCATGCGGGGCGTTTTCGGCGGGAAGAACTCGAAGGAGACCCTGATGCCGGTATCGTCCTTCGTGGCATCGTTGACGGACTTGAAGGCCGATCTCATGCGACAAACTCCAGGGGCGATGCCTTGTTCAAATCATCATCCGCGATTTCGACACGGGGGTCGCGGGCCATCCATATCTTGACCGTAAGCCGGCCGCCGTCCGCCTTGCCCGCATCGAGCGCTTTGGAAGCGATCATTTCAAGTTCTGCATCCGCGAACCATCCGCCAATGTCCTCATCCGAAAATCCGAGACGACGGTGCGCATGCTCGTCACGAAGAAAATCGAATCCGTGCGGAGCGAAATCCACGATGACCAGCCGGCCACCCGGACGTAGCGCCCTCGCCGCCTGGCTGATCGCTTCCGCCGGATCGTCGAGATAATGCAGCACCTGATGGACGGTCACCAAGTCAAAACCATCGCGCGGAACCGGAAGGTTATAGACATCGCCCAGCCGCACTTCCGCTGAGCGGATGCCTGCATGATCGAGATTGGCGCGCGCCACATGCAGCATCTCACGGTTTGAGTCGATGCCTATGCCGTGCTGATAGATATTCGAGAAGACCTCGAGCAGGCGCCCGGTCCCGGTACCCAGATCGAGCATGTAGCGAACCGGCTCATCTCCCACCAGGGCGACAAGAGCATCCTCGACCTTCCTGTCCGCGACATGCAGAGTGCGGATCTCGTCCCAGCTGGACGCATTCTTGGAGAAATAGTCGGACGCCTTCTCGCGGCGTTTCGCCTTGACGCGCGCAAGCCGTTCCAGGTCGTGCCGGATTGTCGGATCCTTCTGGTCGAGACGTTCTAGTAACTCCTGCGTCAGCAGGTCCCCGGTGAGATTCCGGCTCAGCCGGAAAAGCGCCCACGATCCTTCCTGTTGCCGTTTGATAAGCTTTGCGTCGAGCATCAGCTTCAGGTGACGCGAAACGCGTGGCTGCGACTGGCCCAGAATCTCCGTCAGTTCGGAAACCGTCAGATCGCCGTCCGCCAAGAGGTTGAGAATGCGCAAGCGGGTCGACTCGGCTATCGTTTTCAGAACATCGACAATAGTGTCGAGAGTGTAATCGCTGTCGCTCATGAATGGACCCTAAAAGACATAAAGATATCTTTATATGAAGAAAATTTTGCTTGCAACCTCCGTTCGAGAGCGGGTGTTCCCGCGATGACCACGAAGCGGCAAGTCGAGGCGGCAAAGTCATTGCGCGCGCTGGCGCCGATGATTCCCTTCAATGAGGCCTTGGAGGTCAAGGCCCTTGCTGCCGGGAGGCACTTGCGCCGTCTGCCCGTCTCCGTGGCGATGTGGCTGTCGCTTGTGGCCCATATTCGCCACGTGCACACCGACTACGACTCGCTTCTGGAGGAAGGGTATGACCGCGATGCGGCACGCCATTTCGTGGTTGACGATATCAACTCGGTCTTGGCGCGATGGCAGGCCACACGCCGTGTTGAGATTGACGATTCCGAAGCCATGGGCGCCTTCCCCGACCCGGTCGAGGACTCATAGATCTGCTGCTCGGCAACAAGATCCCGGTTACCGCATTGACAGAATTATGTGGATTTTCGTCCGCCTCACTTCGTAGGATTCGACCGCGCGATTGCGTCGATCGGCTGGTTGGCGTGCGCCGAATGTGGGATATGTCACACAATCATCCTGATCTCCGTCCTATCAAGCGTTTGCCGCTTTTTTTGAGAAAGGTTCTCCGACCATGACTTTCCGCAGCCGTGCCCTTGAGGCAGCCAGCGCACTCGTGATCATATTCGCGTCAGGCACCGCCGCCCGTGCTGAGATAAACGCTCAAGCCGTCTTTGACGCACTTGCCAAACAGGCAAGTGCGCAAGGTCTCGAACTGACGGCAAATTCCGTCGCCCTCGACGGTTCGGACGATATCGTCGTCTCCGGCCTGAAAGTGGGCGTTCCTGGCGAAGATGATGGGCTCGAGATCGAGAACATCCTGCTGGAGGACGTCAGCGAGGCTGATAATGGTGCATATGTGATAGGCAGGATCGCCGCTCCCTCATTCACCGATACGCAGAACGGAATGACCATCGATTTCGAGGGCGGCAGTATCGAAGGCTTCTACGTGGCCGGTCCGAACGAGACCGATCCGATTGCAGGCGTTGGCATCTATCGGGCGCTTAATGTCGGCGCGCTGCAGGTTAGCCAGAGCGGCAAACCATTTTTTTTGCTGGACGGGATTACGGCGGAAATAAGCCCTTACGAACCCGGCACAACGCTGGAATTCGACGCCGAGATAAAGGATTTCACAATCGATTTCGCGAACATGCCGGACGCGAGAACGCGCAAGACGATGGCCGATGTCGGATACGAGCAGATTCGCGGGCGCATGAACGCGGAAGGCTCCTGGGACACGGCAAGCGGCAAGCTCCAAACGTCGCAGAGCTTTACGCTGGACGATGCCGCCATTCTCAACTTCGATTTCGCCATTGGAGGCTACACCGCCGAACTGCTTGCAGCCCTTCAGAAAATGCAGGCACAAATGCAAGATCAGGGGGACCAGGCCATGGGCTTGGCGATGATGGGCCTGATGCAGCAGCTTGAAATCGCGAACATCGAAATCGAGATCGTTGACGAATCCGCGACCGGGCGGATTCTCGATTACGTGGCCAAGCAACAGGGCACCAATCGCGAAAGCCTCGTCGCCCAAGCGAAGGGCATCCTGCCGTTCGCGCTTGCGCAGTTGCAGAACCCAGCCTTCGCAGCCAAGGTCACCGCAGCCGTCGGCGCCTATCTGGACAATCCTCAGTCTCTGAAGATCGTCTCCGCGCCCGCCAGTCCCGTCCCGGTAGCGCAGATCATGGCCGCAGCGATGAGCGCGCCGCAGTCGATCGTTGACGTTCTCGCCGTCGAGGTCTCCGCGAACGCAGGAAACTAGCGCCGTCGACGGGCAAGTCCCGGCAGGCGACTGCCGGGTTCTTAGCGCCGGTGTCCAAACAGGTTCACGCACCTTCTGAGCAGCAGTTCGGCTCCCCGGACCAGATCCTCGAAGGCAAGCTTCCCCGCATCGGCTTTCTCACCTGCAAGGGCGACCGGACCAACATGCACGAATCCGCTCATCGCGGCATTCAGACCACGGCACGCGCCGGCCGCCGAGTGGTAGAAAACGTAGTTGCAGAGGTAGTCGCCCGCGTCGCCGGACCACTCGACGGGTAAGCCCTCTTCTTCCAGAACCGCGGCAATATCTTCAAGCGGCAGGGTCGAACTAATGCTGCCACCATTCGGAATGATGGCGCTTGCCGATGGACGCATCTGTCCCGCATCGAGGCGGTCTGCACCCACCGAATTATGGGCGGACCTCTCCAGACGGAATCCCTTCGCGGCAGCGTCCAACCCGAAGTGAACCGCAATTTGCGGATCGAAGCCGGCGGCGACGGTCTCGAGCGCCGGCACCGCCTCGGTCCATGAGACCGGCAACACGGCAAAGCGGCACTCGACCGGCCCGCGGAATATCGGTGGCCGAGCCTGGAAGCGGTGCATCAGGTGCTCGCTCGGGTTAACGGGAGCGCCCGGAAACGGAGTAAAGCCGGTGACGAGCAGTCTGGTTTTGTCCGCCACCGCTCGCGCTACTCCTTTGCGGGTTGAAGCACCCGTACGTGCAGGTCCCGCAATTGCGCCGGTTCGGCGGGCGCAGGTGCGCCCATCAGCAGATCGATCGCCTGCTGGTTCATCGGAAACAGCGCGATCTCGCGCAGGTTCTTTGCGCCGCAGAGGATCATGACGATACGGTCGATGCCGGCGGCCATGCCGCCATGCGGCGGAGCGCCGTATTGGAACGCGCGGTAGAGGCCGCCGAAGCGATCCTCGACGTCCTTCTTAGTCAGTCCAACCATCTCGAAGGCCTTCACCATCACATCGGGCTTGTGATTGCGGATACCGCCGGAAACGATCTCGAAGCCGTTGCAGACCAAGTCGTACTGCCACGCCTTGATGCTCAGCGGGTCTTGGTTCTCAAGCGCATCCATACCGCCTTGGGGCATGGAGAAGGGGTTGTGCGAGAACTCGATCTTCTTCTCGTCCTCATCCCATTCGTAGAACGGAAAGTCGACGATCCACGCCATCTCAAAGCGATCACGGTCGACAAGATCGAGTTCCTCGCCCGCACGGGTGCGCGCAGCGCCGGCAAAGGCCGCGAACTTCTTGGGATTGCCAGCAACGAAGAAACAGGCATCGCCTGCCTCCAGTCCGAGTTGGGCGCGGATGGCGTCGGTGCGTTCGGGTCCGATATTCTTGGCAACCGGACCGGCGCCCTCGACCGCTTCACCTTCCTTACGCCAGAAGATATAACCGAGGCCGGGCTGGCCTTCCGACTGCGCCCACGAATTCATGCGGTCGCAAAAAGCGCGCGAGCCGCCGGTTCTCGCAGGAATAGCCCACACTTCAACCGCAGGGTCGTTTGCGATCATGTTGGCGAACACCTTGAATCCCGAGCCGGCGAAGTGATCGGTGACCGCTTCCATCTCGATCGGATTGCGTAGATCCGGCTTGTCGGTGCCGTATTTGCGCACCGCCTCCTCAAAGGGAATCCGGCGGAATTCCCGGCTTACCGGCTTGCCCTCGGCGAACTCGTCGAAAATTTCGCGGAAAATCGGCTCCATCGTCGCAAACAGGTCCTCCTGCTCGACGAAACTCATCTCGATATCGAGCTGGTAGAACTCGCCGTAGAAACGGTCGGCGCGCGGATCCTCGTCGCGGAAGCAGGGGGCGATCTGGAAATAGCGGTCGAAGCCGGAGACCATCAGCAACTGCTTGTATTGCTGCGGCGCCTGTGGAAGCGCATAGAACTCACCCGGATGAAGGCGCGACGGGACCAGGAAGTCTCGCGCGCCCTCCGGCGACGAGGCCGTCAGGATCGGGGTCTGGAATTCGGTGAAACCAGCGTCATTCATGCGGCGGCGCATCGAGGAAATGACCTTGGTGCGCGTCATGATGTTCTTGTGCAGGGTCTCGCGGCGCAAATCGAGAAAGCGGTAGGTCAGACGGATATCCTCGGGATAGTCCGGCTCACCGAAAACCGGAAGCGGCAGTTCATTGGCCTCGGAAAGCACTTCCATCTCGCGCGCGAAAACCTCGACCTCGCCTGTCGGCAGGTTGGGATTCACGGTCTCGTCGGTACGCGGCTTCACCTCGCCGTCCACGCGGATCACCCATTCGCCGCGAACTTTCTCCGCGGTCCGGAAACAGGGCGAATCGGGATCGGCGACGACCTGCGTCAGACCGTAATGGTCGCGCAGATCGATGAACAACAGGCCGCCATGGTCACGGACGCGATGAACCCATCCGGAAAGACGAACGGAGGACCCTGCATCCGATTTGCGGAGCGCTCCGCAATGGTGGCTGCGATAACGATGCATTCGTGTGTGCCTTTTTGTCAGCTTGGCGCGGTCTCTGGGCCGCGAAGAAAATGGTGCGGGAAATCGCGCGGAAAAGCGCATGAGGCATGCGTTTTGTCAAGAAGGCGACGGGCCGAGGTCCGAATTTCCGTGCGTTCGAACCGCAAACCGGTGTATCGCTTGAAGTCCCGGATTGCCGGGCCGCGAACTCTCAGCCCCTATCGACATGAACCTCCGCCCTCTCCTGCCCTTGCTCGTCGCCGCATTCATCATGCTGGCGGGGAACGGGCTGCAGGGCACATTGATCGCGATCAGGGGCGCGCAGGAAGGGTTTTCGACCGGGCTGATCGGCTTCATGGGCACCGCCTATTTCGGAGGGTTTCTCCTAGGATGCGTCTCGATCACCCGGATGCTCAGCGCGGTCGGCCATATCCGCACCTTCGCGGCGCTGGCGGCGATCGCCGCATCCGGAACCCTGATGCTCGTCCTCGTCATCGACGGCATCGCGTGGGTGATCATCCGTTTCGTCATGGGCTTCTGTTTCGCCGGCCTGTTCACGACGATCGAAAGCTGGCTGAACGCCGGCGTCAGCAACGAAACCCGCGGCCGCGTGCTGTCGATCTACAGGATCATAGATCTCGTCGCGGTGACCGGCGCGCAGTTCATGCTGCCGGTGTTCGGCGCGGGCGGTTTCGCCGTCTTCGCCGTGATGGCGCTGATGATCACGATCTCGCTGGTTCCGGTTTCGCTCGCCGACCGGTCCAGCCCGAAGCCGCCCAAGGATTTTCACTTCGACATGAAGGCCATCTGGGCGCTGTCGCCGATCGCATGCATCGGCGCCGTCGCCATCGGCGCCACCAACAGCGCGTTCCGTCTGATCGGTCCGATCTACGCGCAGGACATCGGCCTGTCGATCGCAAGCGTCGCCACCTTCATGAGCGCGGGCATCATCGGCGGCGCCGTGTTGCAGTATCCGCTCGGCGTGCTGTCCGATCTCCATGACCGGCGGCTCGTTCTCATCCTGACCAGCCTCGGCGCGGTGCTGGCGGGTCTTTATCTCGGTCTGTTTGCCGGAACGTCCCCGCTATCGAACTATATCGGAATTTTCCTGTTCGGTGCGTTCGCCCTGCCGCTGTATTCGCTGTCGGTGGCTCATGCCAACGACCATGCCGAGGCATCGCAATATGTCATGGTCGCCGCCGGGCTGATGTTCTGCTTCTCGGTCGGCGCGATCATCGGGCCCTTCGTCTCCTCCTTCATCGTCCAGACCTACGGCCCGGCCTCCCTTTTCACATACACCGGCGCGGTCCACGGAACGCTTATTCTGGCGACGATCTGGCGGATGCGGATGCGCGGTCCCGCGCCGGCCGAGCGGCGCGGCGCGTTCACCATGCTGCTGCGGACGTCGCCTGCGCTCGCGCGTCTCGCCAACGGCAAGGCGAGGAAAACCGGTGGCACCGATGGGCAATCGACAAACCGGGCGGACGTGGCTAAAGACCTGAACGCATGAAGCTTATCGAAACGACGGACGAACTGTCCGCTGCCTGCGCGCGCCTTGCGCAACATCCGTTCATCACCATCGATACCGAGTTCATCCGCGAGACCACGTTCTGGCCCGAACTCTGCCTCGTGCAGATCGCCAGCACCGAGGAGGCGGTGCTCGTCGACCCGCTGGCGGACGGCATTTCGCTCGACCCGATGTTCAGCCTGCTGGCAGACAAGAACGTTCTGAAGGTCTTTCACGCCGCCCGCCAGGACATCGAGATATTCTTCAACCTGGCCGCGGCAATTCCCGAGCCGATCTTCGACACCCAGGTCGCGGCGATGGTCTGCGGCTTCGGCGACGCGATCGCCTATGATCAACTGGTAAAGCGCATCACCGGCGCGCATATCGACAAATCGTCGCGGTTTACCGACTGGCGGCAACGGCCGCTGAGCGACAAGCAATTGAGCTACGCGCTCGCGGATGTCACCCATCTGCGTGACGTATACGCGGAACTGTCGCAGCAGCTGCAGGCCGCTCACCGGGAGCATTGGGTGCGCGAGGAAATGAGCGTCCTTACCGCGCGCGAGACCTACGATCTGCATCCGGAAGACGCATGGCAGAAGCTGAAACTGCGCGTGCGCAAGCCCATCGAACTGCAAATCCTCAAGAATCTGGCCGCATGGAGGGAGCGCGAGGCGCGTGCGCGCAACCAGCCCCGCCGGCGCATCCTGAAGGACGACGCCATCTACGAGATTGCGCAGCAGCAACCCAGGACCCCGGAAGCCCTCGCGCGCCTGCGTTCCCTCAACAAGGGCATCGAGAGATCGTCAATGGCCCAGCCGATGATCAAGGCCGTCACTGATGCCCTCGCCCTCGACAAGAGCGAGCTACCGGCGATCCCGCGTGCCCCGGCTTCGCCCGAGGGGACGAGCGCCGCGGTCGACTTGCTGCGCGTGGTGCTGAAGCTGACGGCCGAGGAACAGGGCGTTGCCCAGAAGATCATCGCGACAACCGACGATCTCGAGAAAATAGCCATCAAGGGCGACGAGGCCGACGTCGGGGCGCTCAAGGGGTGGCGCCGCGAGGTTTTTGGCGAAAAGGCATTGAAGACAGTCAACGGCGAGATCGCGATCCGGTTTGATGATCGCAAGCTTTCCGTGGTCGATCTCGGCTGACCGAACGGGCCGCTACGCCGCGTCCACCACCAGTTCGATATCGCGCTCGACGATCTTCGAGAGCTGGTTGATGCGCCCGAGCGGGCGGCTGCCATGGAGTTCAGCCAGCCGTTCCGGCAACACCAGTTGCATCGTGCCGTCGTCCCTTTCGCGCCAGACGATATCGCCGATCACGCCCGGCATCGCGGCGGTAAACAGATACGCCACGCGGAAAAACGCCCCCAGGTAGCGCGTCCGGTCCCAAATCCTGTCGCTGGTGATCTTGCGGATTTCCGGGGCGAGCGTCGGATTCTTCAGTCCGTCATGCCGGAAATAATTGGCAAGCGCGATGTAGGCGCGCCCCGGATGATCGATCTGGGTAAATCCGCCATAGGCAATGACATTGAGAGCCTGGTCGCCGCGATAGTCGGGGTGTGCGCGCCAGCTGATGTCGGCCAGCCGGCAGGCTGCTTCCCGGTAACGGCATTCGTCCTCGGTCTCATCTATCCCGAATGCCGCGAACGATTTGCCGGTCCACGCCGCCAGTTCGCGCGCGTGCTGCGGTGATCTGGAGCGCAGGATCGACAGTTCCTCCGCCGCTTCGATCAACGCGTCCGCTTTTTTGGTCTCGTCGTCGAGCAAGCCGTAGAGATAACCCTCGCGTACGCCCGCCGAGGAGAACACGATGCGTTCCGGCTTCATGGCCCGGATCAACTCGACGAGGGCGATGGCGCCGTAGGGCAGAAGCGCCCGGCGCGAGCGCGACACGTCCTCGATGCCCTTGAGTTTCTCGACATGGTTTTTCCCGACGCGCCGCAGGAATCCGAGCGCTTTCTGCGCGTCCATTTCATAATGGTGGGTTACGCGGAGCGGATAATCGAGGGAGGCCTGGTGAAGCTTCGCGAGGTTTCGCCAGGTGCCCCCAATTGCATAGAAAGTCTTGCCCATCCCCTCCTTGAGAAAGGCGGGACGTTTAAGCTCCTCGCGAGCGATCTTTACGGCGCGGGCAAGATCTCCCTCGGCGCGTTCGGAGAGCCGGATCACGCCGATCGGCAGGGTCAGTCCCTCGCCTATGTGGTCCCCGCGCATCTGCACGACCTCGAGGCTGCCGCCTCCCAGGTCCCCCATCACCCCATCAATGTCGCGAAAGGCGGACTGAATGCCATATGCCGAATAGAGTGCTTCTTCGCGACCGCTCAACACGGTCACGTTCTGCCCCAGGATGCGCTCGGCTTCCGCAATGAAGGCAGGTCCGTTGCCGGCTTCGCGGGCGGCTGCAGTCGCGAGAACGGCGAGTTGTTCGACCCGGGCCTGGTCGGCAAGCGCCCGGAATCTGCGAAGCGCCGCGAGCGCGCTGGCGACCGCGTCCTCATCCATGTTTCCTGTCTCGGCGATGCCTCGCCCGAGACCGCACTGGACTTTCTCGTTGAAGAGGATCGAGGGGGCGCGAACGAGACCTTCGTAGATGACCAGGCGGACCGAGTTCGACCCGATGTCCACGACCGCGGTGGGTTCCCGGTTCCGCAGGCGTCCCTGCGCGTCTTCGGTTTCAATCAACTGTCGTTCCAGTCCGATCGCGAACTCAGGCCTGTGCGCCTTCTGCCCGTTTTTTGTGTGCGATCAAACGGGGGGCGGACGATTTCAACGACTTTCCCCGTCCCGATAGGCTGGGATTGGTCATAAAGTAGTTCTGGGCGTTGAATGGCTTCTCTTCGCTGGAACGGGTAATGCGGCGCGAGCGCCCGTCCGGGAGCAGTTCGAAGCTCTGCTCGTTGTCGAGAAGGTTGGCAAGCATGATCTGGCCGATCGCCTGCTCGCGCACAGTGGCATTTTCCAGCGGAACCAGGGTCTCGACCCGGCGGTCGAGATTGCGCGGCATGAGGTCCGCCGACCCCATATACACCACCGCCTCGTCGGACGGCAGTCCGTGGCCGTTGCCGAAACAGTAGATGCGGCTGTGCTCGAGAAACCGCCCGATGATGGACTTGACCCGAATATTTTCCGACAGGCCGGAAACCTGGGGGCGCAGGCAGCAAATACCACGCACCACCAGATCGATCTCCACCCCGGCTCCGCTTGCCTCGTAGAGCGCGTCGATGATCGCTCCGTCGACAAGCGAATTCATCTTCATCCATATTTCGGCCGGCCGTCCGGCCTTGGCATGGGCGATTTCATCTTCGATATGCCCGAGAATGCGTTTGCGCATACTACGTGGCGATACGGCAAGCTTCAGGTCGTCGCCGGGGTCTGCATATCCGGTGATGAAATTAAAAACGTGGGCGACATCCCGCGCGATGGCCGGATCGCAGGTGAAATAGGAGAGGTCCGTGTAGATCTTCGCCGTGATCGGGTGGTAGTTGCCGGTGCCCAAATGCACATAGTTGCGCAATTTCCCGTCTTCGCGACGGACGATCAGCGACATCTTGGCATGCGTCTTCATCTCGAAGAACCCGTACACGACCTGCACACCGGCGCGCTCCAGATCGCGGGCCCAGCGAATATTGGCTTCTTCGTCGAAACGGGCCTTCAGTTCGATGAGTGCGGTCACGGACTTGCCGGCTTCGGCTGCATCGATCAGCGCTCTGATGATGGGACTGTCTTTGGAGGTCCGGTACAGGGTCTGCTTGACGGCGAGTACGTTCGGGTCTTGCGCGGCCTGACGCAGAAACTGGACGACGACGTCGAATGATTCGTAAGGATGGTGGACAAGTATGTCCTTCTCGATGATTGCCGCGAAACAATCCCCATTGTGTTCGCGAATGCGTTCGGGAAAGCGCGCCGAATAGGGCTCGAACTTTAAGTCATCCCGGTCGATCGATACGATCTCGGAAACCGTGTTGAGGGCGAGAAACCCCGGCTGCACGCTGACGCGGGATTCGGGCACTTCCAGTTCATGCGCAACGAATTCGCGCACTCCACGCGGCATCTCGTGATCGAACTCGATCCGGATGACCTGTCCGCGACGTCTGCGCTTGAGCGCCGTCTCGAACAGCCGCACCAGATCTTCGGCCTCTTCCTCGACCTCGATATCGCTGTCGCGAATGATGCGAAAGGTCCCCTTTCCCCTTACCTCGTAGCCCGGATAGAGCTTGGAAATATACAATCCGATGATGTCTTCGAGGCTGATGAAGCGGTAGTTCGGACCGTCCGTCGGGATAGAGATGAAGCGGTCGAGCGCCACGGGAAACCGCAGGAGTGCGTTCATCTGCTCCCGGTTCGAGCGGTTTACGAGTTGCAGGGCGATCGAGAAGCCGAGATTCGGTATGAACGGGAACGGGTGCGCCGGGTCGACCGACAACGGAGTCAGCACCGGGAAGATCGTCTGCAGGAAATGATCTTCGAGCCAGTCGCGATCAGCTTTCATCAACTGTTCGCTGCGAACGATCGCGATTCCGGCAACCTCGAGTTCCTCCTGCAACTCCGCCAGCACGACCTGCTGTTCCGTCTGCAGCTTGCCAGATTCTTCGAGAACCGACTCCAGTTGCTCCTGCGGTGTCAGCCCGTCGGCGCTGCGTTCGGCTATTCCTTCGCGAACCTGGCCCGCAAGCCCGGCCACGCGAACCATGAAGAATTCATCGAGGTTGTCTGCGGAGATCGAAAGGAATCGAAGTCTTTCGAGAAGCGGATGCTTGGTGTTGCGCGCCTCGTCGAGAACGCGCCAGTTGAATTGCAGCCAGGAAAACTCCCGGTTCACGAAACGCGAGGGATCGTTGCGGAAATCCGAGCTTTCCGGCAATTCGGCAGGCTCCTCCGTATTTCCTTGCCGGGTATCCAGCGTGTCCGTCATTCTCGCAGTCTCATGCTCGCCAAAACTCCATTTCCCCCATGGCGGTCAGACGCTTATGCGGGATTGCTGATAATGATAGCACGTTGATTACAAATAAATTGCCACCGTTCGATGGCGACCGGAAGCAGGCGACGCGATCAGAACTCGAATGCGCGCTGCCCGGAATCATGCTCGCTCACGAAGCCGGCCGCAAAAGCGCGGGTTATACGGCTTTTCCGGGCCAGTGATGCGGCGTCGAGACGGTCTACGATATCGCGAGCACTCGCCAGTGACCGCTCGATGCGGCAGGCAATGTACTGGATAACAGCGGGGTCCACGGAAATCTGCCGGTCCGCGAAAAGCTTTGCCATGACGCCGACAAGCAGTTCGTCATCCGGCTCTTCGAGCTCCACTGTTGTCGCCGCCTGAATGCGTGAGCGCAGGTCGGGCGTGCGAATCTGCCACGCGCGCGGCCAGTGTGCCGTGGTCATGAGCATGCTTCCCTTGTTCGCGCGGACCGCGTTCAAAAGATGGAAAAGCCTGTTTTCGTCGAAGTTTCCGGGCTCGATACCGTCGAGAAGGAGCGGCATGCCCGCCTGTGCCGCATCCAGGTCCGCCTCGTCGAGCGCTGCGGGATCGCAACTGCGGGCCTCCGCGTTTTCCCGCCAAATGCTGGCAAGGTGAGTCTTGCCCGACCCCGTGGGTCCGGCGAGGACGACCACGGGTCCCGGCCAGTCCGGCCAACCTTCCACGAGCATTACCGCCTGGCGGTTCGATCGCGTGACAACCAGATCGTCTCGCGCCATCGACCCCGGAAGGCCGATATCGAGGAGTAGCTGGGTCTCCGTCCCCATCACATTACCAGCACGCATTGAGCAAAACGCTTACTTGGTTGCCTTGCCGGGCTTGTTCTTGCCCGCGTAAAGATCGGAATCGAGATATTTTTCGAGGGCGAAACGCACCAGAACGCCTACCGCCGCGGCGGCCGGGACGGCAATGAGCAATCCCGTGAACCCGAACAGGGAACCGAAGGCAAACAGGGCGAACATCAGCCAGACGGGATGCAGACCGACGCTGTCTCCAACCAGCTTGGGCTGAAGAAAGTTTCCTTCGATCGCCTGCCCGGCGAAGAAAATCGCGGCGACGATCGCGATCATGATCCAGTCCGGCCAGAACTGAACCAGCGCGACGCCGAGGGAGAGCACAAGCCCCACCAATGACCCGACATAAGGGATAAAGCTGATCAGGCCCGCGAACAATCCGATGAGCAGGCCGAAATTCAACCCGACAATGGTGAGACCGATCGCGTAGAAGAGGCCGAGGATCAGGCAGACCGTACCCTGTCCCCGCACGAATCCGGCGATGGCCACGTTGACGTCCCGTCCGATACGCCGCACCGAGTCAACGTGATTGCGCGGAATCCAGCTATCGACCTTCGCGATCATCTTGTCCCAGTCGAGCAGCATGTAGAAGGCGACGACAGGAGCAACGATCAGCAATCCGGCAACGTCGAGCACCGCCTTCCCGGATGACCAGATGCCCTGAAACAGGGTGGTCAGAAACCCTGCGCTCTGATTGAGCAGAGCGTCCACGCCCGATTGCAGCGCTTCTGGATCAATGCCCAGATAATTCGAAAGCCACCCCGTTTCGACGCTCGCGCTGGCGACTAGGGTTTGCAGCTGCACGAGATAGGTCGGCAGCCGCGCAATGAATTCCGTGAGCTGCGTCGCTAATACCGGGACCACCACCATCAGCGCGATGACGAACAAAATGATGAAGGAAAGCAGGATCACGATCGTCGCGGTAAGACGCGACAGACCGCGCCGCTCGAGGAAGTCGGCCACGGGGTCCATGAAATAGGCCAGCGCCAGGCCTGCGAAGAACGGCAGGAGAATGGAGCGGAAAATGTACAGGAACACGATGATGGCGGCCGTCGTCGCCAGCCAGAATATGGCTTGGCGTTTGAGCGAGGCGGTTGTGATCTGGTCTGTCATCGGATTCCGTCCGCTGGTTTCGCGTCCCTGGCGAGTTCTCCCGCCGGCCTGCGGAGCTCACGGGCAAGAACCATTGCATAGCCCGCACCCGAAAGCCCGACGAGAATTGCGACGAGCCACACCAGATACCCGGTCACGGGATCGGTTGCGATTTCGAACGCGTTGGCGCCGAGAATCCAGGCAGCGAGCACAATCATCAAAGCGGTATTTGCCTTGGATATCCAGAGCGGCCGGACCGTTCCCAGATTGCGCCGCATCGCGAGAATACCGGCGCCCGCGACAATCGCGACATCGCGAAGGATGGTAAGCAGCAAAAGCCATACCGGCAGATGGCCCTGCACGGTCAGGGCCGCGAAGATGGCTATGATCAGGGCCTTGTCGGCGATCGGGTCGAGATATGCGCCAAGCCTCGAACGTTGGCCGAAATGGCGGGCGATGATCCCGTCGACTGCATCGGAAACCCCGGAAACGACGAACACGAGAAACGCGGTCATCCAGTGGTTGGCACCGATCGCATAAACGATGAACGGAACCGCGGCGAACCGGGCGGCCGTAATGAGATTGGGAATTGTGAAGGCGGTATTCGTCATGCATGGGTATCCGGTCCGTGGTCATATAGAGACCAGTGCGGCCGTGCGCAAAACGCTTTCTTGCCGGGGGGAGAAATTGCTGTGTCCGGCGCGCAAGCGAAGCTGGAAACCGCGCCGCGCCCGTGCGATAGACCGCGCTATCGACAGGTAATCAAGGCGCAGGCGATCATGACCGACACGCCCAAGACAACGAAATCCCGCGAGGGCCTGAGCTATCGCGACGCCGGTGTCGACATCGATGCCGGCAACGCGTTCGTCGAGGCGATCAAGCCGCTGGTCAAGTCGACCGAACGCCCGGGCGCGGACGGCACGATCGGCGGATTCGGCGGCATCTTCGATCTCAAGGCCGCGAATCTCGACGATCCGGTCCTGGTGGCGGCAAACGACGGCGTCGGCACCAAACTGAAGGTGGCGATCGAATCCGGCGTGCATGACACGGTCGGCATCGATCTCGTCGCCATGTGCGTCAACGATCTGATCGTGCAGGGCGCCGAGCCGCTGTTCTTCCTCGACTATTTCGCCACCGGCAGGCTCGACGCCGAACAGGGCGCGCAGATCGTCGCCGGAATAGCCGAAGGCTGCCGGCAGGCGGGATGCGCGCTGCTCGGAGGCGAAACCGCCGAGATGCCCGGCATGTATTCGGGGGGCGACTACGATCTCGCGGGCTTTGCGGTCGGAGCGGCCGAACGAACCGCCCTGCTGCCGCGCGGCGATGTCGTGCCGGGCGACGTCGTGCTCGGCATCGCTTCGTCGGGCATTCACTCCAACGGCTTTTCGCTCGTCCGGCGGATCGTCGAGCAGGCGGGAGCCGGCCTTGGCGATCCGGCGCCGTTCGACGCCGAGACCACGCTCGGCAGGGCGCTGCTCGAACCGACGCGCATCTACGTCAAGGCGATCCGCGCCGCCCTCCGCGAGACCTCCGGCATCAAGGCGCTGGCGCACATCACGGGCGGCGGCATCCCCGACAACCTTCCCCGTGTGCTCCCTTCGGGCATGGCTGTCGAAATCGACCTTTCCGCATTCAATCCCCAGCCGGTCTTTTCGTGGCTCGCGCAAGAAGGCGGCGTGGCGCGCGACGAGATGCTGAGAACCTTCAACTGCGGGATCGGAATGATCGCGATCGTCGCGCCGGACGATGCCGACGCGATCATCGCATCGCTCGAAAAGAACGGGGAAACGGTTGCCCGGATCGGCCGGATCTCGCCGCAGGAAGATCAGCGTGTGAACTTCTTCGGAGACCTTGCCCTGTGAGCATCGATGCGCCGCGCAAACGCGCCGCCATACTGATATCCGGGCGAGGCTCCAACATGCTGGCGCTGATCGAGGCGGCGGAAGACGCCCACTATCCCGTCGAGATCGCCGGTGTCATCTCCGACAAGGCGGACGCCGGGGGGCTGGAAACCGCGCGCGGGCATGGCATTCCGGCCGTTGCGGTTCCGCGCGGCGACTACGCCTCGAAGGCCGATCACGAACACGCCCTCCAGGCCGAGCTTGCCCGTCTCGATCCCGATATCGTCTGCCTCGCCGGCTTCATGCGGCTGCTGAGCGCGGAGTTCCTCGAACCCTGGAAGGGCCGGATCATCAACATCCACCCTTCCCTGCTGCCAAAGTACAAGGGTCTCGACACCCATGAGCGGGCGATCGAAGCCCGCGACACGGTGCATGGCTGTTCGGTGCACCACGTCACTGCCGGCATGGACGACGGTCCGGTGATCATGCAGGCGGAGGTTCCCGTCCTCCCCGACGATACGCCGGAAACGCTCGCCGCACGGGTGCTCGCCGAGGAGCACCGGATGTATCCCTTGGCCCTCGCCGAACTTGCCCGCTCGGCCAACTAGAGTTTTCTTACGCACACCTTGGTGTCATGAAGCGGGGCGCCGCCATAGGGCGCGATGCTGTCGGCCGATGTCAGCGTGTTGATGCCGCACCCGTTCAGATGCGCCTTGTTCGGCCAGAGTCCCTCCACAATCAGAGTGCCCCGCTTCGGTTTCCGTGAAACGCGGGCATGAAGATGCACTTCGCCGAGGCTGTTGCCGAGCGCGACCAGGGCGCCGTCTTCCACACCCAACGTCGCCGCATCGCCCCCATGGATCAACACTTCGGGCCTTCCCTCCTTTTTGATGGAGCCCGGCGTCTCCTGGAACGAGGAATTCAGGAACGAGCGTGCAGGCGAAGTCGCCAACCGGAACGGGTGATCGGCATCGCTCTCTTCGAGCAAGTCCACATGATCGGGGAAGACCGGCAGCCGTGCGTATGGCCCTTGCGGTCCCATCGGCTGCGGCGGCTTGTTGGGAGAAGGCCCGTTCTCCCAGTCGGGCTTGAAACGAAACTTGCCATCGGAAAACGCAAATCCGCCGATATAGTGCGACCGCTCAAAGTCGGGCTGGACATCGAACCAGCCCTTCACTTTCAAGGTCTCGTAGGTCTCGTAGGTCTCGCCGGATCCGGTGTTCCGCAGAAGGCCCTCGATCAGTTCCACGTCGGTCTTGCCGAAGCCCGCCATGTGCGCCACGCCGAGACGCCGGGCCAGTTCCTCGAAGACATAGTGGTTCGGTCGCGTTTCGCCCGGACCGTCGATCAGCTTTGGGCCGAGCATGACATGCTGGTGGCCGCCGCCCTTGTAGATGTCATCGTGCTCCATGAACATCGTCGCAGGCAGCACGACGTCCGCTAATTCGGCCGTCTCGGTCATGAATTGTTCGTGGACGACCGTAAACAGGTCGTCACGCGCAAAGCCCTGCTTCACCAGCGTCTGTTCCGGCATGACATTGACCGGGTTAGTATTCTGGACGAGCAATGCATTGACCGGCGGACCGCCCTGTAGCGCCTCTGTATCGCCCGTCAGAATGCGGCCGATCTTCGACTGGTCGAGCGAACGTATCGCGGGATCCTTGTAGGCAGACCCGGTTATCTCGCTTTTGTCAAAACCGTAGATGTCGCCGTTGTTGTGGAAGGCGCCGCCGCCCTCGTGCTTCCACGCACCCAGGACTGTCGCGATCGAGGTTGCCGCGTGCATGGAGACGGACCCGTTGCGGTTTCGCGTAAAGCCATAACCGAGGCGGAAAAATGTGCGCTTCGTCTTCCCGACGAGCTTCGCGAACGCCTCAATCTCCTCCACGGTCAGCCCGGTGATCGCCGAGGCCCATTCCGGTCCGCGCGATTGAAGATGCGATTCCAGACCCGCCGGATCATCGCTGAATTCGTTGAGGAATTCCCGGTCCGCATGTCCGTCACGAAAGGCGACATGCATGACCGCACATGCGAGTGCGGCGTCGGTGCCTGGACGCAAGACGAGACCCATGTCGGCCTGCTTTATCGTGTCGTTTTCGTAGATATCGATGGCGACGATCGTGGCGCCGCGATTCTTCCTGGCCTTGATCGCGTGTGTCATCACGTTGACCTGGGTGGAAACCGGGTTCGTCCCCCAGATCACGACGCAATCGGCCAAGGCCATCTCCCTCGGGTCCGGACCCGCGAGACGCCCGGTCCCCATCACGTATCCCGTCCAGGCGGGATTCGTGCAGATCGTGTCGAACTGATTGGAATAGCGTTTCGCATGGCGCAGGCGATGAATTCCGTCGCGCTGCACCTGCCCCATCGTGCCGGCGAAATAGTAGGGCCAGACGCTCTCGGAGCCGGTTTGCGCCTCAGCTGCCTCGAAACGCTCCGCGATCAGGTCGAGCGCCGCATCCCATGACGCGCGCTGCCATTCTCCCTTGCCCTTCGAACCTTTCCGGACAAGCGGGTGGAGCAGCCGGTCGGGGTGGTGGATCCGCTCGCCGTAACGGGCAACCTTCGCGCAGATCACGCCATCGGTGTAGGTATTCGCCTTCGAGCCCCGCACCTTGCCGATGGTTCCGTCAGCGAGCACTTCTACGTCGAGCGCGCAGCACGAGGGGCAATCGTGCGGACAGGTGGATCGGCGGATGTCTATTTTTGGAGCGATGTTCATGAGCCGGACACTAGCGATACGCATTTCGCGCGTATAGGAGCGTTCGGATGAATTATCGTCACATCTATCACGCCGGAAATTTCGCGGATGTGTTCAAGCACATCGTTCTGACGCGAGTGATCCGCTACATGCAGAACAAGGAAGCGGCGTTCCGGGTGCTCGACACGCACGCGGGAACGGGGCTTTACGACCTGTCATCCGAGATGGCGCAGAAGACCGGGGAATGGCGCACGGGCATAAAGCGTGTTCTCGATTCCGCCAGCGATGCGCCGGCTGCGGTGCAGGAACTCGTCGCTCCATATATCGATTGCGTCAGGTCGCTGAACCAGGACGCTGAAATCAGCCAGTATCCGGGGTCCCCCAGGATTGCCCGCATACTTCTCCGCAAGCAGGACCGCCTCACCGCACTTGAACTGCATCCCGACGATTTCGAGAAATTGCAGACGAATTTCGCCGGCGACTATCAGGCGCGGGTGACGAAGCTCGACGGCTGGCTCGGAGTGAAATCGCACCTGCCACCGAAAGAACGCCGCGGAATCATCCTCATCGATCCGCCCTTCGAGGTTTACAACGAGTTTTTCAACATCCTCACGGCTCTGAGGGAGGGCCACCAGCGTTTCGCCACCGGCACGTTTCTCCTGTGGTACCCGATCAAGCATCGAAAGGGCGTGAGCGAGTTCCGGGATGAACTGAAGGCCATGGGGATCCGGAACATCCTCGATGCGACCCTGGAAGTGCGGACCGGTCGCGAGGTGCGCTTCGACGGATCGGGCATGATCGTCGTCAATCCGCCATACAAGCTGGAGGGAGAACTGCGGACAATCCTGCCCTGGCTCACCTCCGTGCTCGAACACGGCCCCGGCGCCGGCGGCCACGGCGTGAACTGGCTTGTCCGCGAGAAATAGCGAATTCATACGGGGTGACGTCGGGCGAAGGTTGCGCTAATCCGGAAGAAACGGAACGGAACGAACAGGAGCACCTCATGGCAGCCCGGCTTCTTCGAATGGCATGTGCAGCGACCGCCTCGATCGGCTTGCTGGTCGGGTCATACGTGCCCACCTTATCGGCCGACCTGATCGCCCCCGGCCCGTATACAGTTGCGCCCGCCGATTCGCTATGCGCTAGGGACAGCCACCTTCGCGCCATCGAGCGCGGCTTCGATATCCAGGCTCGCGAGGTACATCACCGGCCCGAGCTCGAAATCAACCTGATAACCGATTTCCGCGAGAACAGGTTCTTGCCGAAAGTCGAGGATGTGCGCGCGGTGAGCAGGCTGTATTGCCAGGCCACGGCCCACATGTCGGACGGGCACGCCCGCAAGCTCTGGTACCTCATCGAGTATGACGAGGGCTTCGCCGGTTTCTTCGGCGACAATGTGGAGTTTTGCCTTTCGGGACTCGACGACTGGAACGTTTACAACGGCAATTGCCGCGTCCTGCGATAACCGGCTTGTAGAGGACCGATGCGTCCCCCTTTGCCGGCCGGTGCGGCTCTGGTCGTTGCGCTGGTGATGGCGGGTTGCCAGGAAAAGGGCGCGGCAAGTTCTTCCCCACCGGTTGAGCCTATGCCGCGAGCGGCTGACGTGCCGCTCGGCTCGGGATTCGATTTCTACGTGCTCGCGCTTTCCTGGTCTCCGAGCTACTGCGCATCGGAGGGCGACCGCGCCAACCGGCAGCAGTGCGGTGCCCGCCCATCGCACGGATTCGTGGTGCACGGCCTGTGGCCGCAGTTTGCGCAGGGCTATCCTGCCGATTGTGAAACGGAATTGCCATTGAGCGTCGAACGCAGCATGTCGGACACGATGCTGGACATCATGCCGTCGACCGGTCTCGTCCGGCATCAATGGAAGAAGCACGGCACGTGCACCGGCTTGTCGCAAGCCGATTATTTCTCCGTGACGCGCATGGCGCGCGACCGGATCGCGGTTCCTGCAAATTTCGTGCGGCGGGATGCACACGCCGCCCTTGACCCGGACGATGTCGAGGGTGCCTTCATTGCCGCCAATCCGGACATGCCTGCAGATGCCGTCGCAGTAACCTGCGACCGCCGCTTTCTGCGGGAGGTGCGCATCTGCCTCTCGAAGGATATGACGGCATTCGTTTCCTGCCCGGAAGTCGACCGGAAAGACTGTCCGCGCGATAGCGCAATCATGCCACCCACCCCGTAAGAGAGTTGCCGATGCCCCACCTGCTCTATTCTCCGGCGTCACCCTACAGCGCCAAGGTCCGCATGGCGGTCGCTTGGTTGGGTCTCGATATCGATAACAAGATCGTCAATACGTCAGTCGAACCCCCGGATCTCGTCGATAACAATCCTCTCGGCAAAATCCCGACGCTTGTCCTGAACGACGGCGCCGCGCTGTTCGACAGCCGCGCCATCATGCAGGAACTCGACCGGATGAGCGGCAAGCGCCTGTTCCCCCGCAACGCGGAGAAACGGCGTGAAGCGGAAAAGCTTGAAGCCCTGGCCGACGGCATCTGCGATTGCCTTCTGGCCCAGATTTACGAGAAACGTTTCCGGCCGGAGGAGAAGGTTCATCAGCCTTGGCTCGACCTGCAGGCGCGCAAGGCAGAGCGCGGCCTGGACTGGCTGGAGGAGAATGCACCCAGGGTAACGGTCAAGCTGCATGGCGGCCAATTCGCCATGGCCGCGATGTTCGGTTATCTCGACCTGAGATTCGAGGAGCTCAACTGGCGACGCGGGCGACCGAAACTCAGACGTTTCGAGCAGCGTTTCGCGGCCCGGTTCGATCAGTACGAACGGTTGAAGCCGGGCGCATGAAAAAGCCCGCGCGAGATATCTCGCGCGGGCCGCAATCGGTCAGTGTCAGTATCAGAACTTGACGCCGATACCGGCATTGATCGTGTGGGTGTCGAATCCGGACGATACGGTCGTCGCACCCAGCGTGTAGTCCTGGGACTGGTAGTCGGTGTAACGGTACTCGAGACGGCCGAAGACGTTCTCGGTGATCAGCGTGTCCGCACCAGCGCCGACGGTCCAGCCGATATGCGTGTTCTCGTCCGTTCCGGTTGCACTGCTGAATTCGGCGCGCGTGGCTGCAACACCGGCGGTGCCGTAGATAAGAACCGGATCGAACGCATAGCCGATGCGGCCGCGCAGCGAACCGAATACGCCCTGATCGGCCGATACGCCGGCGAGCGAGCCGTCAGCGCCCGAATAACCGATGTCGCCCTCGAGGCCATACACCACAGCGCCATTCTGCAGGTTGTAGCCGGCAAAAGCGCCCCCGTTGAAGCCATCGGCATCGATGTCGCCGACGGTGGAGTCGAAATTGCCCCAGTTGTAGCCGCCGAATGCACCGACATAGACGCCCGACCAGGTCGCGGCAGGCGCGTACTCGACTGCGGCGACCGGCGGTGCCGGCGGGGCTTCAACAGCGTCCGCTGCGAGAGCGGCGTTGCCCAACAGGGCGGCAATTGCAACGCCGCCGGCCAGTTTGGAAAGATTATGCATTTTAGTCTCCTTGATTTCGTCTGCTATAGGCGTCATCGCGTTTTTCGGACGCTTCGAGCCCCAAACTCCCGCCTGCAGATTTCGTTCCGGATTGAGGCGAATGCGTTGCGGGATTTAGGAGATTCAGTGGCAGAAAAGTGACACCCGGCGAGTGTGATCTTTAGGTCACAGTGCGAGGCTCCCTTTAATCGCTGTTTCAATGCCTATATAGGACTGCTCGTTCATCCCTCACGCTTGCGGAGCCCCATGTTTCTCGACATTTCGATGCTGATCGCTGGATTGGTCTTGCTGGTGTTTGCTGGCGACTATCTGGTGAAGGGCGCCGCGGGCCTTGCCGAAAATCTGGGCATTCCGCCACTTGTGATCGGCCTGACGGTTGTCGCTTTCGGGACCTCCGCACCGGAACTTTTCGTCTCTTTGCAATCTGCGCTCTCCGGGGCGCCGGACATTGCGGTCGGCAATGTCGTTGGTTCCAACATCGCCAACATATTGCTGGTCATGGGAGCGCCGGCGCTCATCGCCGCGATCCACGCCAATCAGCGCGGTCTGTCGCGCAACACTGCGGTGATGATCGCCTTCACGCTCGCTTTCATGTGGATGCTGAGCGACGGAACGCTGCAGCGCATCGAGGCGACCGGGCTGTTCGCCGGCCTACTGCTGTTCATCATTGCGCAGATCCTTCGCGCTCGCGTGGCAATGGAAGACGTCGTGTCATCCGATTACCATGACGAGTTGGGCGAGATGCCCCATTCGAGCGGAAAGATCGCAGTCTTTCTCGCCGGTGGACTGATCGGACTTCCGCTCGCGGCGCACCTTACGGTCGCCGGTGCGTCGGGCCTTGCCGAGAAGTTCGGCGTCAGCCAGGCGGCTATCGGTCTGACCATCGTTGCCATAGGGACGTCGCTGCCCGAACTGGCCACGACCATGATGGCCGCATGGCGCAAGGAGGCCGACGTCGCGCTCGGCAACATCATCGGCTCCAACATCTTCAACATCGCCGCGATCATGGGCATCACCGGAATGATCATCCCGATTCCGGTCTCCGAGGTCATTCTCCAGCGCGATATCTGGGTGATGCTGGTCACGTCCCTGCTGTTGGCGATCATCTGTTTCGCGCGAATAACCACTGGACGAGTGCTGGGAGCCGTCATGTTTATCGGCTATCTCGGCTATATCGTCTCCATATTCTGACCGACACGGAGCACACAGGTGGGGACCACTGGCATCGCGCTCGTTACGGGGGGCGCAAAACGGATCGGGCGAGCGATCTCGGAAGACCTTGCCGCGCACGGCTTTACGGTGATCGTTCATGCAAACAGCTCTGGCGAGGAAGCGAAGAGGCTGGTCGACGACATTTTATCGCGCGGCGGCCGTGCGCACGCGCTCACGGCTGATCTGACAGATCCCGCCGCTGTCGCCGCGCTCATACCCCGCGCGTCCGATCTCGGAGGCCCAATCGATCTATTAGTGAACAACGCGTCGACCTTTATCGACGACAGCCTCGGGAATCTCGACGCGGAGACTTGGGACCGGCATTTTTCGATTCATCTGAAAGCTCCG
Organism: Oricola cellulosilytica; assembly: GCF_019966575.1. Classification (GTDB taxonomy): domain Bacteria; phylum Pseudomonadota; class Alphaproteobacteria; order Rhizobiales; family Rhizobiaceae; genus Oricola; species Oricola cellulosilytica. The sequence continues at coordinate 218,434 of NZ_JAINFK010000002.1, forward strand.
GTCTTTCTGGCTGAAGCGATGGCTGCGCGACTTCCTCGGGATAGGGAAGGTCTGATAATCAACGTGATCGACCAGCGCGTTTGGCGGCTGACGCCGAACTTCGTTTCCTACACGCTTTCGAAATCTGCCCTTTGGACCGCGACGTGCACCCTGGCGCAAGCGCTCGCCCCGCATATTCGTGTCAATGGGATTGGTCCCGGTCCCACGTTGAGAAATGCCCGCCAGAGCGAGGAGGATTTCCAGCGGCAGATCAGGGCGGTCCCGCTAGAACGCGGCCCGGAACTGAGCGAATTCGGCGCGACGATACGGTATCTCTGGGAAAACCGGTCGATCACGGGACAGATGATTGCGCTCGACGGCGGTCAGCATCTCGCTTGGGAGACTCCCGATGTTGCGGGGGTGAACGAGTAATCCCATTTTCGTGGTAACAGCATTGAAGCGTAGATGGCCGCGTCATGCTTGGCGGGCCGATGCGACAAGGTGAAGATGAAGAATACCACCATCCCCGGCGGAGACATGATCGCGCAAACCGAGATCGACGACGGCGACGACCCGCTGGTCGCCGCGCTCGGCAAAGAACTCGCGTGGGACACCGGGGACGACACGCTTCAGGGGCTGAGCGGCGCGGAACTGATCAAGGCACACGTAAAGCGTCTCCCGAACGCGCCCGGCGTCTATCGCATGTTCAACGCGGCGGGTGATGTACTCTATGTAGGCAAGGCGTCGAGCCTGAAGAAGCGCGTAACGAGCTATGCATTGGGGCGTGGGCACACCAACCGAATCACCACGATGATCGGCCGGACGGCCGCGATGGAATTCGTCACCACGAGAACGGAAACCGAAGCCCTGCTGCTGGAAGCCAATCTCATCAAGAGGTTAAGGCCGCGCTTCAACGTTCTGATGCGTGACGACAAATCGTTTCCCTATATTCTTCTTTCCGGAAACCACGAGGCGCCGGGCATCTTCAAACATCGCGGCGCCCAGACACGCAAGGGAGACTATTTCGGCCCGTTCGCGTCCGCCGGCGCGGTCGGCCGGACGATCAACGCCCTGCAGCGCGCCTTCCTCTTGCGCACATGCACCGACAGTGTTTACGAAAGCCGTAGCCGACCTTGCCTGCTCTACCAGATCAAACGCTGCTCGGGACCTTGCACCGGAGAAATCTCGCCAGAGAATTACGAGGAATTGGTGCGGGAGGCAAAAGCCTTCCTGTCGGGCCGCAGCCGGGCCGTCCAGGCGGACATGTCCAGAGGGATGCAGTCTGCGGCGGAAAATCTCGATTTCGAACGGGCGGCGGTCTACCGCGACCGGATCTCGGCCCTTACGGCGATCCAGAGCCATCAGGGAATAAATCCGCAAACGATCGACGAGGCGGACGTTTTCGCCGTCCAGCAACAAGGCGGGATGACGTGCATACAGGTCTTCTTCTTTCGTACCGGTCAGAACTGGGGCAATCGCGCCTATTTCCCGAAGGCCGATCCATTGCTCGGGCCGGAAGAGGTGCTCTCGGCGTTCCTCTCGCAGTTTTACGACAACAAACCGACGCCAAAGCTGGTCCTGACCTCTGAGGCGCCCGCGGAAGCAAACCTTCTTGCGGAGGCCCTGTCGCTGAGGGCGGGCCGTAAGGTCACAATCACTTGCCCCAAGCGCGGTGAAAAGAGGGACTTGGTCGACCATGCCCTGACGAATGCTCGCGAGGCCCTGGGACGCCGCGTGGCTGAGACCTCCTCGCATGCCAAGCTGATGGAAGGCGCGGCCGAAGCATTGCATCTAAGCCGCGTTCCGCGACGCATCGAGGTGTTCGACAATTCGCACATCATGGGCACGAACGCCGTCGGTGCGATGATCGTCGCCGGACCCGAGGGGTTCGCGAAGAACCAGTACCGGAAATTCAACATCAAGTCCGAGAGCGCAAAGCCAGGAGACGACTTCGCGATGATGCGGGAAGTGATGGAGCGGCGATTCTCTCGCCTCATCAAGGAGTACGGAATTCCCGACAGGGAGGCCGAGGATGGCGAAGAGAACGAACCCATGCCGTCATGGCCCGATCTGCTGCTGATCGATGGCGGCATCGGGCAAGTCAATGCGGTTATGAAAATCCTCGCCGATCTCGGTATTGAAGATGTGGTTGATGTCGTGGGTGTCGCGAAAGGGGTCGACCGCGATGCGGGACGCGAGCGGTTCATCATTCCCGGAAAGCCCGATTTCTCGCTTCCTCCCCGCGACCCGGTTCTTTACTTCATTCAAAGGTTGCGCGACGAAGCGCACCGTTTCGCGATTGGGTCGCACCGCGCGCGACGCAAGAAGGAGATGGTTAAGAATCCGCTCGACGAGGTCGCAGGCATAGGTCCCGCCCGCAAACGGGCGCTGCTGCATCACTTCGGAAGCGCGAAAGGGGTTTCGCGCGCCGCGCTGGACGATTTGGCCCAGGTCGACGGAATATCGGAGGCGATGGCCAAGCAGGTGTACGATCATTTCCGGCAATCCCGCTAAATAACCGGTTTTCCTTGACCCGGCCCCTTTTCCGGTGCTCTCACACACTTGATGACCAACAAAGCGTACAACCTGCCGAACCTTCTCACCTACGCCCGCATTCTTGCGGTGCCGGTGGTTGTGTTCTGTTTCTTTATTGAAGGGCGGTTGCAGGCCAGCGACCTCGCGCGCTGGTCCGCGCTGGGGATTTTTGTCGCGGCTTCGATCACCGATTTCTTTGATGGCTACCTCGCCAGAAAATGGGAGCAGACGTCCAATATCGGCCGCATGCTCGACCCGATTGCCGATAAGCTGGTCGTATCGGTCATCCTGCTACTGCTGGCCGCTGAGGGTACAATCGCGGGGTGGAGCCTTTGGGCAGCGGTAATCATCCTGTGCCGTGAGATTCTCGTCTCCGGCCTCCGCGAGTACCTTGCCGCGCTTGAGGTCAGCGTTCCGGTGACACGACTTGCAAAGTGGAAGACGACCATCCAACTGCTGGCCATTGGGTTCCTTCTGGCCGGACCGGCTGGCGACAAAATACTTCCCTTCATTACTGAAGCCGGATTGGTGCTGCTCTGGGTTTCGGCCCTGGTTACCCTCTATACCGGCTGGGATTATTTCCGCTCGGGCCTGAAGCACGTAATCGAGGAGTGAACACGCCATGACAAAGATGGTCTATTTCGCCTGGGTCCGCGAACGGATCGGTCTGACGGAGGAAGAAATCGACATCCCGGGCAACGTGAAGACCGGGGCCGACCTGCTTGCCTGGATGAAGGGCCGCGGCCACAATTACGAGGCGGCGCTCGCCTTTGACAATGCGATCCGTATCGCCGTCGACCACGAACATATCGACCAAAAGGAAGATATCGGCTCGCCGCGCGAGATCGCCCTCTTCCCGCCGATGACGGGGGGATAAGATGAATCCGATCGAACCGACCGTCCGCGTGCAGCCCGGCGATTTCGATCTTTCGGCCGAAGTCGCGGCCCTCACTAAAATTCGAAAAAACATCGGTGCGGCCGTGACCTTTACGGGTCTGTGCCGCGATGAGGAGGGTTCGCTTGCGGCGCTCGAACTGGAACATTATCCCGGCATGGCCGAGGCCGAGATCGGGCGCATTGCCGCCCAGGCGGCCAAGCGCTGGCCACTGACCGGTCTCACCGTCATCCACCGCTACGGGCGGATCGAGCCCGGCGCCAACATCGTGCTTGTGGTCGCCACATCCACGCACCGCAAGGCAGCCTTCGAGGCCGCCGATTTCATGATGGATTTTCTCAAGACACGCGCGCCGTTCTGGAAAAAGGAACACCGCGCCGACGGGTCGGTCGGCGAGTGGGTCGACGCGAAATCCGATGACGACAAAGCCGTCGAACGCTGGTAGCGGGCCATCGTTGCCAGGGCGACCTTCCGGCTTCGCTCAGACCGCCAGGGCGAAGGTGCCGTAGACCACCGCGCCGAAATGACAAGTCGACGCCGCCAGCACAAAGCCGTGCCAGATTGCATTCTGAAATTTCAGGCTGTCCCACTGGTGGAAGATCACGCCCACGCTATAGAGCACGCCCCCCGAGAGGATGAGAACGGAAACCGCAAGCGGCAAAGTGTCGAATATCGGCCAGGCGAGTGTGACGCTGGCCCATCCAAGAGCAAGAAACAGGATAGTGGAAAACTTCTCGAACTGGCTCCAAAACGACAGCTTGGCGATCGCGCCGACCAAGGCCGCGACCCACACGAACGCGAGAACGCTGTAGGCGAACATATTGCCGAGCAGCAGTACGAGCGGCGTGTATGTTCCCGCGATCTTGAAGAATATCGCTGCCTGATCGCAGCGCCGCAGCCACGGTTTCCAGCCTTCGCTGCCGATCATGTGATAGGCCGCCGAAACGGTAAACAGCGTCACGACCGTGAGACCGTAAATCGCCAAGGCACTCGATGACGACGCGTCGAGTGTCGGAATGGCGATTGCCAGCAGAACAACGACCCCGGAGACGCTTGCCGTGATTCCAATGGCGTGGATGATGCCATCTGCGATCTTTTCGGCGCGGGTATAGTTTGGATACATCGGTACTAGCTAAACGCATGTCCCTCGTTCGACAACGGTACGATTGTCGCAATCGAAGCAACTCCTCGTCAGGGTGTCATGACCCTCCGGCGCAAGGCCGGCGATCCGGATCGGGAGACGTGCTCTGACCGAACAAAAAACCGGGCCCAAGGCCCGGTTTTCGGAACAAATATCAGGATCGCCTGTTAGCCGACGATTTCGTGGCCCGCGAACCAGAAGGCGATTTCCTCAGCCGCCGTGTCGGCAGCATCGGAGCCATGCACCGAGTTTTCGCCAATGGAATTTGCAAACTCCTTGCGGATCGTTCCTTCCGCGGCTTCGGCGGGATTCGTCGCGCCCATCACTTCGCGGTTCTTGGCGATGGCGTTTTCACCTTCGAGCACCTGCACCACAGTCGGACCGGACGACATAAACTCGGTCAATTCACCAAAGAAGGGACGCTCCTTGTGAACGGCGTAGAATGCCTCGGCCTGGCGGCGGCTCATCCAGACGCGCTTCGAGGCGACGACGCGCAGGCCCGCCTCTTCGAGTTTCTTGGTGATCGCACCTGTGAGATTGCGCTTGGTTGCGTCAGGCTTAATCATGGAAAAGGTGCGTTCGGTGGCCATGCGGCGGTCCTTAATGCTTTTGTTGTCGGGAAGGTCGGCGGTCTATAGCGGCACTGCGAACGCTTGCCAAGAGGCAGTGCTGCGCTGCGCCATACGCGGCCGACGCCGGGTGCCGGATCGAAAGCGGCTCGCCACCACCCGGTTCGCTGCCTACCCTGACAGGCAATGCAGCAGTTGGCGCCAGCCACCGCCTGCGCCCATTTGGCAGTCGTCCAGCGTTACAGCCATTGCGTCGACACCCGTCTCCGGATTATTGCACCGCAATGTTGCAAATCTCAGAGCTCACCTTCCGCATGATGGGCCGGCCGCTGTTCGAGAGCGCGTCTGCCGTCGTGCCCGAAGGCATGAAAGCCGGACTCGTCGGGCGTAACGGCACCGGCAAGACGACGCTGTTCAAGCTGATCACCGGCGAGCTTTCGCCGGAAAGCGGGTCGATCGAGATGCCGAAGGGATTGCGCATCGGCCAGGTGGCGCAGGAAGCGCCGGGCACGGCGCAGACGCTGATGGAGGTGGTGCTCGCCGCGGACGCGGAACGCTCCGCGCTGCTGGCCGAAGCCGAGACGGCGAACGATCCCCACCGCATCGCGGCGATCCATACAAGGCTTGCCGATATCGACGCCCATTCGGCGGAAGCGCGCGCCGGGGCGATCCTGCACGGGCTGGGTTTCGACGCCGATGCCCAGCAGCGGCCCTGCTCGTCGTTTTCGGGCGGCTGGCGCATGCGCGTGGCGCTCGCCGCGGTGCTGTTCTCCGCGCCTGATCTGCTGCTGCTCGACGAACCGACCAACTATCTCGATCTCGAAGGCACGCTGTGGCTGGAAAACTACGTGCAGCGCTATCCGCATACGGTGATCGTGATCAGCCACGACCGCGACCTCCTGAACTCGACGACCAATTCCATCCTGCATCTCGACGCCCGCAAGCTGACCTTCTATCGCGGCAATTACGACCAGTTCGCACGCGCCCGCGCCGAGAAGCTCATGCTGGCGGGCAAGATGGCCGAAAAACAGGCCGCCAAGCGCAAGCACATGGAAGCCTTCGTGGAGCGATTCCGCTACAAGGCGTCGAAGGCGCGGCAGGCGCAAAGCCGCCTCAAGGCGCTGCAGCGCATGAGCGAGGTCGAATTCGCCATCGACGAGGCAGTTCAGCCTATCCGGTTGCCCTCACCCGAGCGCCAGCCTGCCTCTCCGATTATCGCCATGGAGAACGCAAGTACCGGCTACGGCAGTGGCGCGCCGGTTCTGCGCGACCTCAACCTGCGTATCGACCATGACGATCGCATTGCGCTGCTCGGTGCGAACGGCAACGGCAAGTCGACATTCGCCAAGCTCATCGCCGGCCGACTGGGTGCGATGAGCGGGCAAATAACGCGCGCCGACAAGCTCAAGGTCGCGATCTTCGCGCAGCATCAGCTCGACGACCTGATTCCCGAGCAAACGCCCTACGAACACGTCCGGCCTTTGATGGCGGAACAGGGCGAAGCGAAAATCCGAGGCCGGGTGGCCCGCATGGGTCTCGGGGGAGACCGTATGAACACCAAGGCGAAGGACCTGTCCGGCGGCGAGCGCGCGCGCCTGCTGATCGGACTCATCACCTTTGACGCGCCGCATCTCCTCATCCTCGATGAACCGACCAACCACCTTGATATCGACAGCCGCTCGGCGCTCGCCGAAGCACTCAACGACTATTGCGGCGCCGTAATCCTGATCAGCCACGACCGCCACCTCGTCGAATCCTGCGCCGACCGCCTCTGGCTCGTGCATGACGGCACGGTCAGCCCGTACGAGGACGATCTGGACGCCTATCGCAGACTGATCCTGAAAGGTCCGGGCAAGCCGGGTGCATCGAACGGAGCGGAAAAGGCAAAGCCAAACCTCTCCGGCAAGGAAAAGCGCAAGCACGCGGCAGCCAAACGTGCACAATTCGCTCCGCTGAAGAAAAAGATCAACGATCTAGAGCGTTTGACGGAAAAGGCTCAGGAAGCGATTCATGTCATTGACCGGGATATAGTTGCCGCGGGAAGCGGTCAGAACGCCGATGAGATCGCCTCGTTGTCCCGGAGACGCTCGGAACTGCAAACCCGCATTGCCAGGCTTGAAGAGGACTGGATGCGGCTTTCTACCGAATACGAAGAGGCAATGGCCGACTGACGGGTCTCTTTTTCGTCTAGTCGCGCCGGCCCCTTCCCCATGTAAGGGGTGACTTCCTCTTCTTTCGATGGCCGATGCGTGCGGTTTTCGAGCGCGACCGTGAGCCACGGTCGGAGGAACGCTTCCGCCTTCCGCCGAACAGAAAGAGGATGCCACCCACCGCCATAATCGCAAACCCGGTGGGGCGGTGCTCGTTGACCCATCCGCCGGCCTTTCCTTCGACGATCAGATCGACCGCCGAAATGCCCAGATCATCGCGGTCTCCCTCCCCGACCAGGAACGTGTGTGTTCCACGTTCCAGGGTCCCGATCTCGGCCGCATCCGCCATGAGGGAGCCGTTCTCCGTGACCGCCGCGGTTTCCGGCGACAGGAGAACCACAGCGGTCGCGATCGTCGCTCCCGAGGGCCCGTTGACGACGAGCGTCAGTGTGCTCTCCCCGCCCCCGTCCAGACCTGCCGCCACCTCGACAGTGATCTTCAGAGGAGCATCGCCCTCGGAAAGCGGCACCGTAGCCGGGATGTAACCTGTATCCTCGCGAAAAACCTCGTAGCGCCCGATCTCGAAGTCCGACGCTTCCCCTCCGATAAACCGATCGCCGAATGCGGCGAAAAGCCCGATCAGGACGAGCACCGCTCCCAAGAACCGCATTCAGTCGCCCTCCCCGCTTTCCCGTGGCGAAACCGATTCTGCATGATTTTTCAGCCGACGCCAAACCGTGAAAGCGTGCGGAATCACGCGGCGAGGCTTGTGAATGGCGAAAAGATCCTCGTGAACGGCGGTGAACCCCAGAGACTGAAAGACTCGCAGGTTCCTGCGCTCGAGGGGCCAGGGCGGACCGCTCGCCTCGGCGCCATCGGGCCGCCAGCGCGCATAGACCAGCAACAGGCCACCTGGCCTGACCGTCGAGGCTATCGCTCGTGAGGTCGCGTCAAGCATGTCGGGCGGAAGCGACTGAAGCGTGTAGCATTCGTTGACAAGATCGAATGCGTCGCGCCAGTGAGCCGGAAGAGCGAAAAGGTCCGCCTGACTATAGTCCACCCCAGATTCCGGGAAACGCCGCTTCGCCCACTCGATTGCCTCCGGGGATAGATCGAACGCGGTTGTCGCGTACCCGGCCGCGGCCAATGCCTCCGCGTTGTCTCCAAGTCCGCAGGCTATATCGAGTGCAGATTCGTGCGCTGACGCCGGGTTGCGCGCGAGCCACTCGGCTATCCTTTCCTTCGGGGCCAGATCAGCCCAGGGAATCCTGTCGGCGTCTCCGTCCGCGTCGCGGTAGAGCCCATTGAAGAATGCCGTTCTGCTCCGATCCTCGCCCTTCAAGCCTTTCTCTCCCACCGGCCTTCGTTGTCCTGCTGCCAGTATGTGAGCTGGTGGCCTGCCGCTTTCAAAGCCTTCCAGTGGCCGCGCGCAGAGGCCAGTGCGTCTTCGTCCAGGCCGTCGAACATGAGCACCACTCTCTCGTATCCGGACAGATCGTCCGGCGGCTCGGCTCGCCCGATCAAAAAGCGAATGTCCGCACCATTGGGATTGGCCGTTTCCGTCGTGAGAAGCACCGGCTGGGATTCCGGGTGGTCGCACCCATCCGCCCCGTGCGCGAGGAATCCCTCGGGCCGGTAGGTCCACAGATGCGTGTCCAGTCGATCGCGCAATTCCGCGCTGTCAGACTGAATGGCGGCACGCCAGCCGCGCGCCACCGACTTTTCCACCAGGGCGGGAAGCGCCTCGTCCACGCTCGACTCAGTCAAGTGGTAGAAAAAGACTTCGGACAAGGTTTCGTCAGTTCTCGTAGTGCTCGGCAACGAGCCTATCGAGCAACCGGACACCATATCCGGAACCCCACGACTGGTTCGTGTCGTTTGCCGGGGAGGACATGGCTGTTCCGGCGATGTCGAGATGCGCCCAAGCGACATCTCCGACGAAGCGTTCGAGGAACTGCGCAGCCGTGATCGACCCGGCATTTCGGCCGCCCACGTTTTTCATGTCGGCGAACTTGGAGTCGATAAGCTTGTCGTACTCCTTGCCCATCGGCAGCCGCCACACCTTCTCGCCGGACGTCTCGCCAACCTGGGAAAGTTGACCCGCAAGTTCGTCATTGTTCGAGAAAAGGCCCGCATGCTGCTGCCCCAGCGCGATCAGAACCGCGCCCGTCAACGTCGCCAGATCGATCATGAATCGTGGCTTGTGGGTTTCCTTGCAGTACCAGAGGGCGTCGGCAAGGACGAGGCGGCCCTCGGCGTCGGTATTGATCACCTCGATCGTCTGGCCCGACATCGATGTCACGATGTCCCCCGGACGTTGCGCGTTACCATCAGGCATGTTCTCGACCAGACCGATGATACCGATCACATTGGCCTTCGCCTTGCGCGCCGCCAAGGCGTGCATCAGTCCAGCCACCGCAGCGGCGCCGCCCATGTCGCCCTTCATGTCCTCCATGCCGCCGGCCGGCTTGATGGAAATGCCCCCGGTATCGAAGACAACCCCCTTGCCAATGAAGGCGACCGGCTTGTCCTTCGCCTTGCCGCCCATCCACTTCATCACCACCAGACGTGGCGGCCGGGAGGACCCCTGTGCCACCCCAAGCAGCGCGCCCATGCCAAGTTTCTTCATCTCCTTTTCGGTGAGCACCTCGACCTCGACGCCAAGCGCTGACAGCGCTTCCGCGCGAGCCGCGAACTCCACCGGTCCGAGGATGTTTGCAGGCTCGTTCACGAGATCACGCGCCATCATGACGCCACGGGCGATCGCTTCGGCCGTAGCCCAGGCTTTCTTGCAGGCAGCCGGATCTCGTACCAGCAGTGTAACCTTCTGCGCCCCGGCAGGCTTTTGGTCGCCGTTCCCGTTGGCCTCATTCTCTTTCTTCGTCTTGTATTTGTCGAATTCATACGCCCGCAACATCAATCCCTGCGCAAAAGCGGCAGCCGCCTCGGGATCGGCGTCGAACCCGTCGCCGGAGAGCAGAACCGATAGCGTCTTCGCGGCTCCGCTCTTTCCGCGAACGACGCCGCCAAGGGCCGCCCAGTCGGTAAGCTTCGCCGACCCTGTATCACCGACGCCGAGAACCAGGATGCGATCAGCCGCGGAATTCGCTGGCGCAACGACATCAACGACCGATTTCGACTTGCCGGAAAAGTTCGAAAACTTGATCGCACGGGCCAGAATGCCGGCGGGGTCGATCTCGTCTGCCAACTGCGGGAGGTTGGCGTCCTTGGCTGCCAGCAGCACGACCGTGCCCTTTTTGGGGGCGGAGATTTTGGCGAATGTGATTGTCGGGAGAACGCTCATCGATTTCCTGTCATGGTTTGCCTGAGGATCGGGGACGGCGATGGAAGCTTGATTTTGCCGCAAGGGTTGGCGATAGCAAAGCGAGCATCAAGCAGCAATGCGTTAACCAGGTCCATTCGCGAAGGTTTAGTGCGCATACGCTATCGTTAACGGCAAACTGCCGTTGAAACCGAAATCTTAACGGCCTGACTGATATGCATGCGGACAACGCGGCAACGGCGCCGCCGGTCGAAGAAGGTGCGTATTGAATACGCTGCAACGTTATATCGCCCGCAGGGTAGCCGTCATCGCGACGAGTTCGTTTCTTGCGATTCTGGGGGTCGTTTGGGTTACCCAGGCGTTGACGCGGATCGATTTCGCCATGGGGTCCGGGCAGTCGATTATGGCATTTCTCACCCTGATCATGGCGTTGACGCCTCAACTCGTCGCGCTGGTTTTGCCGTTCGGCGTCGTCATCGGGGTGGTGCAGGTCTTCAACACCATGAACTCCGATTCGGAGCTTGCCGTCATGTCGGCGGCGGGCGTCTCGCGCGGCACGCGGGCATGGCCGGTGCTTCTGATTGCGGCGGCAGCCAGCGCATGGCTTCCGATCTCGAACAATTTCGTGGAACCGGCGTCTAACCGCGCGGGGCGCGACATTCTCGTCTCGGCCCGCAGCGACTTGCTGACAAGCATGATACGTGAGGGCGTATTCACCCGCATCGACAAGGACCTGACCATCTATGTCGACAGGCGGCTCGCCGGAAATCAACTCTCCGGGATCATGGTTTCCGATACGCGCGACGACGATCTCGCCCTGATTTACTACGCACAGACAGGCGCGGTCGGCCGGATCGGCGACAAGGAGGTCCTGGTCATGACCAATGGCCAGATCCACCGGGACAACCTGCGCGACGGCGCCTTGTCGATCATCAGGTTCAATTCCTATGCAATCAGCCTCGCGCAATTCACGTCCGCAGGTGGCAAGACACATTACTATCCGGACACCTACCCGACGGCGGATCTCATCAATCCGGACCCCAATGACCGTCTGGCCAGGGAAAGGCCGGCATGGCTGTCTGCCGAGTTGCATCGCAGGATGACCGACTGGATGTACCCGATCCTTTTCGCGCTGATCGGGCTCGTCGTGGCCGGGCAAACCCAGTCTCACCGCCAGACCAGGTTCAATGCCTATTTTCTGGCGCTCGGCGGCGCCATGCTCTACCGGTGGGGCGCCTACGCGGCTTACGGCGCCACCAGAGCGAACGCCGAGGTCTGGCCGCTCATGTACATCATTCCGGTCGGCGGCATCGCCATCAATGCCCTGCTGTTCCGCTTCGGCGTGGCGATTGCGCTTCCTGAAGGCCTGTTGCGCCAGTTCGACAGGGCCTCGGCGGCGTGGACGAGACTGCGGGTCCGGATGGCGCGCGCAAGGACAACCTGACAATGGGCCGGACACTGCAGACATACTTCTTCTTTCAGATGCTGCGCGCGATCATCCTGTTCTCGGTCGGCATCGCGGCGATCGCCTATCTGATCGACTTCACTGAACTCTCAAGGCGGACCGGCAGTCTGCCGCAATTCGAGGTAACGATGGCGCTCGCGCTTTCGGCAATGCGTGTGCCGTTCATCATGCAGGTGGCGGTACCCTTCGTCGTGCTGTTTGCGACGATGACGACACTGATCATGCTCAACCGCAAATACGAGCTGGTCGTAGCGCGCTCCGTCGGCGTTTCGGCATGGCAGTTTCTGTTTCCCGCATTCAACGCGGCACTGCTTGTCGGCATCTTCGCCGTCACGGTGATGAATCCTCTCGCCGCCACCGGGTTCGCGCGGGCCGAAGCGATCGAGGGAGAATGGCGCTCGCGGCCCTCGTCGTCGCTGTTCGCCAAGGATCGGCCATGGCTGCGTCAATCCCTCGATGATGGCGGCAGCATCCTGATCGGCGCCAGCCGCGCTGCGCGAACCGACCGCACCACTCTCTACGACGCCGTGTTTCTGGAAATCGACCCCGAGGGATCAGTTCGACGTCGCATAGACGCCCCAGACGCCTATCTCGAACCGGGGCGCTGGCGGCTCAATGGCGCTGAAATCAGCAGACCGGGAGAGAAGACCGAACCGGCCAGCGACCTCGTGATTCCGACAAAGCTCGACGAGTCGGTGGTCCAGGAAGCGCTTGTCCCCCCGGAAATGATTCCGTTCTTCGATCTTGGGGATCAAATCGAGGCAGCGCAGTCATTCGGCGTTTCGGCGAACCCGCTTCGCATGCAGTATCATTCGTTGATCGCGCTTCCCTTGCTGCTGGTCGCCATGACCCTGATCGCGGCGACTGTTTCCCTCCGCTTCGTGCGTTTCGGCCAATCCGGCGGCATGATTTTGGCTGGCATAGGGGCGGGCTTCATGCTTTATGTCCTCACCGCCATAACCAAGTCGTTCGGGGGCGCAGGTGTGATTCCACCGATTGTGGCGGCGTGGCTTCCGGTTTTGGTCGCGACTCTTTTCGGTGTCGCGTATCTCCTTCACCGGGAGGACGGGTAGTGGGAATATCGGGGCGGGCAGTGGCCAAGCACTTAAAAAGATTGGCAATTGACCTCGTGGGGGCGGGTGTCTTGGCAGGTTTGGCGGCCGGCGTCCCGGCGTTCGCCCAGACGACCGAATCTGTTGCAGGCCTGACCCGCGTACAGGACGAATCGCCGCTTCTGCTGCAGGCCGACGAACTTGTGTATGACCGGGACCGCGAATCGGTCGCGGCCGTTGGCGATGTCCAGCTCGACTACGGCGGAACCCGCCTGGTCGCACGGCGGGTCATCTACAATCAGCGCACGGCGCGCATGGTAGCGATCGGAAATGTCGAGATCGTCCAGCCGGACGGAACGCGTGTCTTTGCTGACGAGATCGATGTCACCGAGGATTTCGCCGACGGATTCGTGAACGCACTTCGCATCGTGACGCCGGACAAGACATACATCGCCGCCGAAAACGCGGTGCGCGAGGGCGGTACCACGACGACGTTCGGCCATGGTGTCTACACCGCATGTGAGCCGTGCCGGGAGCGACCCGAAAAGCCGCCGCTGTGGCAGATCAAGGCCCAGCGCGTCATATGGAACGGCGAAGAGAAGACGATCCGTTTCGAGAAGGCCTCTTTCGAGTTCTTCGGGATGCCGATCGCATACCTTCCCGTGTTCACGACTGCCGACCCGACAGTGAAGCGCAAGACCGGCTTTCTGATGCCCGGGGTGCGCTACTCGCAGGAACTGGGATTCGGGCTGGCGATCCCGTATTTCATCGCGCTCGCGCCAAATTACGACCTCAAGCTGACCGGCACGGGTTTCACCAGGCAGGGCGGCCTCGGCGAGGCGACCTTCCGGCACCGGACGGAGAATGGCCTCTACACCATCACTGCCGCCGGTATTCATCAGCTCACGCCGGAAGCCTTCGACCCAATCACGCAGGACAGCACCCACGTCAACCGCGCCATGATCGGCACTACCGGCAAGTTTAAGATCAATCCTCGCTGGACTTTCGGGTGGGACGTGCTGGCGCAAACCGACAAGAATTTCTCACGGACCTACGACATCACCGGCTTTTCCGATCTGGTGCAGCAAAACGAGGTCTATCTGACCGGCCTCGGGGATCGAAACTTCTTCGATGCGCGGGTCATGCAGTTCGACGTCCAGGAATCCGATCCCGACGGCGCTGGCCGTGACGCGCAGCAGCCATGGGTGTTGCCCAGCATCGACTATAATGCGGTGACGTCGCGACCCGTTGCCGGCGGCGAACTTGCCTTCAACGTGAACGCCCGCGGCATTTCTCGCGATATTGCGGACCAGCGCGGTAATCCCGCCGACTCTAACTTCGCGACTCGAGGTCTGCGGGGCGAGAACGGGAGGATCACGACAGAGGCAGAATGGCGGCGAACCTATATCGCGCCAAACGGAGTGGCTCTCACGCCGATTCTTGCGGCTCAGGCTGATGCCAATTTCCTCGATACGTCGACGTTCCCGTCCTACTCCGCGACGGGCGCGGCGCTTACCAGCGACGATACCTTCTATCGCTCCATGGTGACCGCCGGGATGGAGGTACGCTGGCCAATCCTGTTCTCCTCGACCAGTTCGGTTCACGTGCTAGAGCCCATCGCACAGGTTTTTGCGCGCCCTGATGAAACCGGGAGCGGCAAATTGCCGAATGAGGATGCGCAAAGCTTCGTGTTCGACACAACGACGCTTTTCGAACGGGACAAGTTTTCCGGTTACGACCGGATCGAGGGTGGACACCGCGCCAATGTTGGCCTGCGCTATACTGGCACCTTCAACAACGGCTGGACGCTGTTCGGCACCGTCGGGCAATCATACAATCTCGGAGGCGAAAACCCGTTTGCCGCGCCCGACCTCCTGAACGTGGGCGCAGAATCAGGCCTCGAGACGGATCAGTCTGATTTTGTCGGCATGTTCGGCGCCTCCTACAACAACTGGCTGCGTGCCGCGGTGCGGGCGCGGTTTGACGAGACGACATTCGAGAACCGCCGCACCGAGACCGAAGCCGAAATCCACACGGGCAGATTTACCGCAGGCGCCGAATACGCCTTCGTTCAGGCTCAGCCGACTTACGGCTTTGCGGCCGACCGGCACGAGGTCACGACACGGGCCTCGGTGCGCTTCGGCGAGAACTGGCAGGCGTTCGGTGGGGCTACCTACGACATCGTCAACGACAGGTTCTCGAGGAACGGCATCGGATTGGCCTATGATGACGAGTGTTTCTCACTCACGTTGCGGTTCGACCAGTCCCGTGACAACAGCGAGGTCCAATCCAATTCGTTTGCCTTCCGGATCTCGCTGCGCACGCTCGGCGATTTCGGCAGCGCTGGCACCGATTTCTAAAGATCCTGGCAGCGCGCAAAGTCACGCTTTCGCCCAACATGTCGGGCATTGGCGTCAATCGCCGGTCAGGGCTGTCGCCTTGTCGGCCGAAAACACAACGGGTAGGACATGACATTCGGGGCTGGCAAGATGAACCAACGAAACCGACTAAGGGCCACTCTTCTGGCGTTTGTTCTCACCGCGGGCACCGGCCTCGCCGCGCTCCAGCAGGAAGCGCGAGCGACGGAAATCAAGGTCGTGGTCAACGATCAAGCGGTCACCTCCTACGATATCGCGAGGCGTTCGGCATTTCTCAAGCTCCAGCGCCGCAGCGGCAACGTACGGCAGATCGCCACGGACGAACTGATCGAGGAGGCGCTCAAGCGGAGCGCGGTGGAGCAGGCCGGCTACCGCATACCCGACAGCCAGGTGGACGCCGCTTATGCGAACTTCGCGAGCACAAACAAACTCTCAATCAGCCAGCTGACCCAGATTCTTCACCAAGCGGGCGTTACACCCAGACACTTCAAGGAATTCATCCGTCTCCAGATCGGCTGGTCCCAAGTTGTAGGGGCGCAATCGCGCGGATCCGGCAATTTGATGAGCGAGCAGGAGGTCGTCGCCAAGATGCTCGAGCAGGGCGGCAACAAGCCGACCTCGACCGAATATACGCTTCAACAGGTTATCTTCGTCGTTCCGCAGTCGCGGAAGGGAGACCTCAAGCGGCGGCGCACCGAGGCCAACAACATGCGTGGCCGCGTCAACGGCTGCGATGGAACGATCGACCTGGCCAAGCAGTTGCGCGACGTGACCGTCCGCGATCTCGGCCGCGTGCTGGAATTGCGGCTTCCCGAGCGCTGGAAAAAAGACATCGCGGGCCTGCGGAGCGGACAAACGACCCGGGTTCAAGATACCGAAAATGGTGTCGAGTTTATCATTGTCTGCGAAGCGCGCTCAGTTTCCGACGACCGTGTGGCCCAACTCGAGTTCTCGACCAAGGACCTTGAGGAGTCCGGCGGTGATCGGGGTGCGAAGCTTCTGGAAGAATTGCGCAAGAACGCACGCATCGAGCGGCGTTGAAGCCTGCTGTCGAACCTTGGCTTGTGACAACGCGAATGCATCTTCCGCTGGCGCTGACGATCGGTGATCCCGCAGGGATAGGTCCTGACGTCATTATGGAAGCCTGGCGACGCCGCCAGCATGCCGGCCTTCCCGAGTTCTATGTTCTCGCCGATCCGGATCACTTGCGCGCGCGCGCCGATGCGCTCAAGGCCGACATTCGGATTGAATCCTGCACGCCGTCGGATGCCTCCGAATGTTTCCGGCGCGCGCTTCCGGTGGTGCGCCTGACACATTCGTTTTCGCGGGCGACCGGTTCGCCGGACCCGGACAATGCGCAGGGCACGATCGAATCCATAGACCGCGCGGTCACCGACGTCCTGGAAGGCCGCGCGTCTGCGCTCGTTACCGCGCCGATAGCCAAGAAACCGCTCTATGACGCAGGGTTCCGTCATCCCGGTCATACCGAATATCTTGCTGAACTGGCCGCTCGCTCCACCGGCCGCGAAGTGACGCCGGTAATGATGCTGGCCGGGCCTAAATTGCGAACGATCCCGGTCACGATCCACATCCCGCTCTCGGTAGTGCCGAGTCAGCTTACTACCGGGCTGATCGTCGAGACATGCCGAATTGCCGACCACGACCTGAGGGAACGCTTCGGGATCCCCGCCCCCCGTCTCGCGGTCGCTGGCCTTAACCCCCACGCCGGTGAAGGGGGAGCGCTCGGGGCCGAGGACGGCGCGATCATTCTTCCCGCGATAGAAGCTCTTCAGCGATCGGGAATTGCGGCGAAAGGACCACTTTCGGCCGACACCATGTTTCACGACCGCGCGCGGGCCCAGTACGATGTCGCCATATGCATGTATCATGATCAGGCGCTGATACCCGCAAAGGCCCTCGGCTTCGATGACAGCGTCAATGTCACACTCGGACTGCCGTTCATACGCACGTCCCCCGATCACGGTACAGCCTTTGATCTGGCAGGCAGTGGCGACGCAGCGCCTGACAGCATGATTGCCGCAATACGGATGGCAGCAAGGATGGCCTCTCACAGCACGAGAGCCAAGTCAGCGTGAGCCGAAGGCCGGTCACGGAGCTTGCCGCGGACGGTCTGCCGCCGTTGCGCGCGGTGATCGAAGAGCACGGTCTGGCCGCAAGAAAGTCGCTTGGACAGAACTTTCTGCTCGATCTCAACCTGACGGGACGGATTGCCCGAACAGCAGGGGATCTTGGTAGGTACACCGTGATCGAAGTCGGCCCGGGACCAGGCGGACTCACACGCGCCCTGCTGACGCACGGTGCGAAGCGCGTGATCGCGATCGAGCGGGATGAACGCTGCCTCCCCGCACTCGCTCAGATCGCGGCGCATTATCCCGGTCGCCTCGAGATCGTTCAGGGAGATGCACTCACAACGGATTTCGAGGCCCTCGCCTCTACCGTGCCAACGCGGATCGTCGCGAACCTACCTTACAATGTCGGCACGGAACTGCTGACTGGCTGGCTGGAAGCGGAGCCGTGGCCGCCCTATTACGACTCGCTGACGCTGATGTTTCAGCGCGAGGTGGCGGAGCGGATTGTTGCCGCGCCCGGCCACAGCGCCTATGGACGCCTCGGTGTTCTGAGCGGGTGGCGCACGCACGCGAGCATCGCGTTCGACGTGCCGCCGCAGGCCTTCTGGCCTCCGCCCAAGGTGACATCGTCTGTCGTGCATCTCGAGCCTCGACGGGAACCGCTGAATGCGCGCGCGGAGGCGATCTCGCGTGTAACCCGGCACGCCTTTGGTCAACGCCGCAAGATGCTGCGCCAAAGCCTGAAACCGCTGGGCGGCGCAACGCTTCTGGACAAGGCGGGAATCGACGGCACCCGGCGCGCCGAAACGCTTACGATCGATGAATTCTGCCGGCTCGCTAACTCCCTCTGACGGCCAGCGTCAATTCATCTTACCCCGGAACCTAGCCTCTGCCGCGATATGGCGCTACGCCTTGGTCGGGCGCCCAGACCCCCTCCGGCAGCTTTCCGTGTTGCCAGAAAACGTCGATCGGAATGCCCCCGCGCGGATACCAGTAACCGCCGATTCTGAACCAGCGTGGCTCTAGAAGCTCAACAAGCTTTCGGCCAATGTGGACAGTGCAGTCCTCGTGGAACGCACCATGGTTGCGGAACGAGGTCAGGAACAGCTTCAACGACTTCGATTCAACCAGCCACCGGTCCGGCACGTAATCCAGTACAAGGTGCGCGAAGTCCGGCTGCCCCGTTACCGGACAAACCGACGTAAACTCCGGCACGGTGAAGCGCGCGACATAGTCGGTGTCTGGGTGGGGATTTTCCACGCGTTCCAACTGCGCTTGTTCGGGTGCGTCCGGCGTGGATACCGGTTTGCCCAACTGGGATAGCTGATCGGTTCCGTCGGTCATTTCCACGGCTCCTGCTGTTGCGAAACGGGTAATGGAGAGACGGGCGTTCCGCGTCGTCGCACCAATCAGCCCGAATACTACGTCTTTTCCGCGAGAAGCTCGCTCACGAAGTCAAAAAGCCCCGGCCGCCGGTCGCGGCGCAGGCGTTCGGCCTTAACGATGGCGCGTACGGCGTCGAAGGCGCGATTCAGATCGTCATTGACGATCACGTAATCATACGACCGCCACTGCTCGATTTCCTCGGCCGCGTTCTTCAAACGACGCGCGATCGTCTCCTCATTGTCCTCGGCGCGGCGGTGGAGCCGCGATTTCAGCTCCGCCATCGAAGGGGGGAGGATAAAAATCGATACGACGTCGACGCGCATCCGTTCACCCAATTGTTGCGCTCCCTGCCAGTCGATGTCGAAGAGAATGTCCCTGCCCTCGGCCATCGCAGCTTCGACCGGTTCACGCGGAGAGCCGTAGAAATTGCCGTGCACCTCCGCCCACTCGAGGAGGGCGTCCGTGTCCCGCATCCGGTCGAATTCGCGGCGCGTAATGAAGTGGTAATGAACGCCGTCGATCTCGCTGGGGCGCCGCGAGCGCGTGGTCACGCTGACGGAAAGTTCCAGTCCGTGGTCCTGCTCAAGCAGGTTTCTTGCGATCGTCGACTTGCCGGCGCCGGACGGCGACGACAACACCAGCATCAGTCCCCGCCGCTGTATCCGCTGCGACGGAAGTTTCCCCTCTTCAGACATGCCGACCTCGCGCAACAGCGACTATTGCAGGTTCTGCACCTGCTCCCTGAATTGATCGATCACGGCCTTGAGCTCCAGACCGATGGCCGTCAACGACGCCGATGCAGCCTTGGAGCAAACCGTGTTGGCTTCGCGGTTAAACTCTTGCGCCAGGAAATCAAGTTTTCGGCCGATCGGCCCTCCGGCCTTCAACAAATTGCGTGCAGCGGACACATGTGCTGCCAGTCGGTCAATCTCCTCGCGAATGTCCGCCTTTGTCGCGAGTAGCGCCGCTTCAGCGTGGAGCCGTGCCGGTTCGATACCGCTCTCGTCCTGCAGAAGCGCCGCCACATCGGCTCGCAGCCGTTGATGGATCACAGATGGATCGCTGCCGGGATCAGCCGCAGCGCGCTCCGTCAGCGCCGCGATCGCATCGATCTGCCCCGCAAGGACGGCTTGCAGGGCCCGCCCCTCGCCCGAACGCGCTTCCACCAGCGTTGCGAGCGCCTCGTCGACCGCACTTATCACATCCTCTGCGTTGGCCTCCGGATCGAGCTTTGCCGCGCCGTCTTCGTCCGTCACGACGCCGCGCACGGAAAGAAGGCCGTCCGCGGTGGGCGGCGCGATGCCGGCCTCCTCTGCCAGCCTTTTTCCCGCATCGGCCAGCGACATAAAAAGCGCTTCGTCGATGCGGGTGGACGCGGCGTCCTCGTCGGGGGAAACATTAAGGAATAGCTGAATGCTGCCGCGCGCAAGGGCGGTGGAGATCCGTTTTTTTATCGGCAATTCCAGAGCTTCGAGCCCGGCCGGAATGCGTAGGCGGACATCAAGCCCCTTGTTGTTGACGGATCGAATGTCGCAGATCAGCGAAAAACCCTTCAGGCGGCGTGAGGCGCTCGCAAAACCGGTCATGCTCTGAACGCCGCTCATCGAAATCCCCTCTCGCCGGCAAAGGCGCTTCGGACGCCAGTCAGTTTTGCCCCGCCTGTTCTTCGGCCGGCTGTTGCTGCGCCTCTTCGGCCCGCCGCTTCTCGATCTCGCGCCACCGGCGCACATTCTCGTTGTGCTCATCGAGCGTCTTGGCGAAGACGTGGCCACCGGAGCCGTCAGCTACGAAATACAGCTCGTCGGTCACGGAGGGATTGGCCACCGCCTCCAGCGCCGCGCGTCCCGGTATGGCGATCGGCCCGGGGGGCAAGCCGTCGATCTGATAGGTGTTGTAGGGTGTCACCTTGTCGATGTCCGAGCGGTAAATGGGCCTCTCCGCCGGTTTGCCCTCGCCGCCGAACAGGCCGTAAAGAATGGTCGGATCGGACTGAAGGCGCATCCCCTTGCGAAGACGGTTCACGAACACGCCAGCAACGCGGGAGCGTTCGTTGGGGACACCTGTTTCCTTCTCGACGATGGATGCCAGCGTGACGAATTCGTTGATATCCTCGATAGGGAGGTCCGGTCTGCGATTTGCCCAGATCTCCTCGACAATTGCGCGCTGCTGCGCTTCCATCGTCCGGACAATCTCCGCTCGTGTCGTGCCGCGAGAAAATTTCTGCGTGTCGGCGACGAGCATGCCCTCCGGGGGCAGTTCCTCAGGCATCTCGCCGACCAGCACCTCATTCTCCGCCACGCGCTGCAGCGCTTGCGCAACCGTGGTGCCTTCCACGACAGTCAGCGGGTGGAGAATTGCCCGTCCACTTACGAGGACGTCCATGACATCCTTCATCGAGGCCCCTGCCTTGAATTCGTACTCACCGGCCTTCAGCTCGCCGTCACGGCCGTAAAACCGGACGCCGAGCTGGAAGATCCGGGCATCGGAAATGATGTTCCGGCTTTCCAGGCTGGTCGCGATCTGGGTCATGCCCGCGCCGGACCGGATGGTATGGGTTACAGCGGTGGTGGTGGGCCCCTCCTCTTCAAAGCGGACCTTGCCATAATAGAGCGCGCCGCCGACGGCGATCAGTGACAAGGTCACCAGCGACAGGAGGAAGTTGAAAAAAACCACGATTCGGTTCCGGGCAGCCCTTGCACGGCGTTTCGGAGGCGGCCCGAGCGCCGGCCCCGGCCGCAATGCCTGGCTGGGCGACTGGGGAATAATCCGCTCGCGCCCTGGCGCGCCGGCCTCTTCGGCGGAAGCGGGCTTGCGTCCAAAATGGTGGTCCGTACTCACATCTTATCCCTGTTTCTGCCTCCCGATCCGGTCACGCAAGGCAACGGGAGAATTGCCGCTCCGACACGCGATTAACCGAATTCGAAAACCCGCTCCCGGCCATTCGGCCCCAAGACCGATTACCCTTCAATGTGGCAAAAACATGCGTCTCGGCTCAGTCGCCGAGGCGCCGAAGAACAAGCGAAGCGTTCGTCCCGCCAAATCCGAAGGAATTCGACAATGCCACGTTGATCTCGCGTTCACGCTTTGTGTGCGGCACAAGATCGATCGGCGTCTCGACATCGGGATTGTCAAGATTGATCGTCGGCGGCGCAACGTTGTCGCGAATAGCAAGCAGACAGAATATGGCCTCGACCGCTCCGGCAGCGCCAAGCAGGTGGCCGATACAGGACTTGGTCGACGACATGGATATCTTTCCGGCGGCATTGCCAACCACCCGCTCCACCGCTCCAAGCTCGATCGTGTCTGCCATTGTCGAGGTGCCATGGGCGTTGATGTAGTCGATCTCCGAGGCTTCGATACCGGCCCGCTTCAGCGCCGCCCTCATGCAGCGCTCCGCCCCTTCGCCGTCCTCCGAGGGGGCGGTGATGTGATATGCATCCCCCGAAAGGCCGTAGCCGATCACCTCGCCATAGATTTTCGCGCCTCGCGCCTTTGCGTGTTCGAACTCCTCGAGAACGACAACGCCGGCGCCCTCGCCCATGACGAAGCCGTCACGGTCCCGGTCATAGGGGCGGGATGCCGCGGTCGGATCGTCGTTGCGTTCCGTCGACAGCGCCTTGCATGCCGCAAAGCCCGCCAGGGAAATCCGGCTGATCGGCGATTCCGTTCCGCCCGCCACCATGACGTCCGCATCGCCGAGCGCAATGAGGCGGCTGGCGTCGCCGATCGCATGGGCGCCGGTGGAACAGGCGGTCACGACCGCGTGGTTGGGGCCGCGCAGCTTGTGACGTATAGAGATCTGACCGCCCGCAAGATTAATCAGCCGGCCGGGAATGAAGAAGGGCGACACCCGGCGCGGACCGCGGTCCCGCAGCGTGTAACCGGCTTCGACTATCCCCTCAATCCCGCCAATACCCGATCCGACGAGCACACCCGTCGCGATCTGATCTTCATCGCTTTCGGGATGCCAGTCGGCGTCATCCAGCGCTTGGTCGGCTGCGGCCATGGCGTAGGTGATGAACGGATCGACCTTGCGCTGCTCCTTCGGCTCCAACCAGTCGTCGGCATTGAACGTACCGTTCGAACCGTCACCAACGGGAATGCGGCAGGCAATCTGGGCGGGGAGATCGCTGACGTCGAATTCAGCGATCCGCGCGGCGCCGCTCTCGCCCGCCAACAAACGTTTCCAAGAATGGTCGGCATTGGCGCCCAAGGGCGAAACCATGCCGATGCCGGTAACGACAACGCGTCGCATGTTCATCAAGCTACACCTGGATACGCCGGCGGGTGAGCCGGCGAGTGCTCCCTGTTAAGCGTTTGCTTTCTCAATGTATTTGATAGCATCGCCAACAGTGAGAATGGTCTCGGCAGCATCATCGGGGATTTCAACCCCGAACTCCTCTTCAAACGCCATCACAAGTTCAACTGTATCAAGGCTGTCTGCGCCCAAATCGTCGATGAAGCTGGCGCTTTCGGTGACTTTTTCGGCGTCAACGCCCAAGTGTTCAACAACGATCTTTTTGACGCGTTCTGCGATGTCGCTCATGTCGGTTATCCCTCGACTTTAGAGTTTTTCGGTTCGTGGTTATCTTCACAACCCGGGCTAATCAAGTCGCAACAAACAGATAGCGACAACTTTGTTTTCCCGGCTGAAACGTGAAAATCGGTCAGATCATGGCCATTCCGCCATTCACATGGAGCGTTTGTCCGGTCATGTAGGCCGCTTCGTCGCTTGCTAGAAATGCGACCGATGACGCGACTTCGGGCCCCGTCCCCATGCGTTTCATGGGAATGGCGCTCATGATCGATTCTTTCTGCTTTTCATTGAGTTTCTCGGTCATCGCGCTTTCTATGAAACCCGGGGCGACGCAGTTGACGGTGACGTTGCGGCTAGCGATCTCCTGGGCAAGGGACTTGGAAAATCCGATCATGCCCGCCTTGGAGGCGCAATAGTTGGCTTGGCCGGGATTGCCGGTTACGCCAACCACCGATGTTATGTTGATGATGCGGCCGAAGCGGCGACGCATCATCGGATGAGCCAATTGCCGCGTAAGGCGAAATACCGCGGTCAGATTGACCTCGAGCACCGCGTCCCAATCGTCATCGGACATGCGCACGAAGAGACCGTCTCGGGTGATGCCTGCATTGTTAACGAGAATGTCGACGCCTTCCAGCGTGCTTTCGGCCTCTTCTCCAAGTGCCTTGACGGCATCGCGATCCGAAAGATCGGCGGGAAAGACATGGACCCGCTCACCGAGTTCCCCGGAAAGCGCATCGAGTTTTTCCCTGCGGGTGCCGTGAAGCCCGACAACGGCGCCCTGGGAATGCAGCACCCGGGCGATCGCCTCGCCAATCCCTCCTGACGCACCGGTCACCAGCGCCTTGCGGCCATTGAGTTCAAACATGATGCTGTCCTTCCGGCTCAGTCTTGTCGGCTGGGATCTTTGCGCTTGGCCTCGCGCCGTCAGGCGTGGGACTGGAGAAACGCTTCTATATCGGCGGGAGTGTTGATGGCAACGCCGGCCAAGGCGCGGTCTATGCGGCGGGCAAGACCGGTCAAGACCTTGCCGGAGCCAACCTCGGCGACCTCATTCACGCCATTTGCCGAGAACCACTCGATCGTTTCCCGCCACCGGACCTGCCCGGTCACCTGCTCCACCAGACGCGCCGCGATGTCCTCGGGTTCGCCCACAGTCCCCACCGTGACATTCGCGATCACCGGAACGCGCGGCGGGTTGATGCGGACATCGGCCAAGGCTTCACGCATCACGTCCGCGGCCGGCGCCATCATAGCCGAATGAAACGGTGCCGATACCGACAGCAACAATGCACGTTTCGCGCCTTTCTCGGTCGCGAGTTCGGCGGCGCGCTCGACCGCCGCCTTGCCGCCGGAAATCACCAATTGCCCGCCGCCATTGTCGTTTGCGATCTGACAGACGCCGCCGGTTTCGCCGGCCGCTGCTTCGCAGACGAAAGAAACCGCGTCATGCTCGAGACCAATGATCGCCGCCATCGCGCCTTTGCCAACGGGGACGGCCGCCTGCATGGCATTTCCGCGAATACGAAGGAGCCGAGCGGTGTCCGCGAGCGAAAGCGTGCTTGCCGCACAGTGGGCCGAGTATTCGCCAAGCGAATGACCGGCAACATAGGCAACCTTCCGGCCAAGATCGAAGCCCTGGCTTTCCAGAACCCGCACGACCGCCATCGAGACCGCCATCAAGGCCGGCTGTGCGTTGGCGGTCAGCGTCAACGTTTCTTCCGGGCCGTCCCACATGACCGCGGAGAATTTTTCACCGAGCGCGTCGTCGACCTCTTCGAAAACGGCACGGGCCTCCGGGAAGGCTTCCGCCAGATCCTTGCCCATGCCGACGGCCTGGCTGCCCTGCCCGGGAAACGTGAATGCTAGCGACATGGAGCGCGCCCCCGCGTTGAAAGTCGCGCCGGTTTGGGAAATGGCGCTTCGCCTGTCAAGTCCTGACCTGCCGTAAGATTGCAACGCGGCGCGCCCCTTGTATCATGGCGCGCTTAAGACGGCAGGGAGGCGGGATTGGGGACATCGTACGATGCGATCGTGGTGGGAGCAGGCCTTGCTGGGCTCGCTGCGGCCGCGGAACTCGGCGACCGTGGCAAGAAGGTGATTGTACTCGATCAGGAAGGCGAGAAGTCCTTGGGCGGCCAGGCATTCTGGTCACTTGGCGGCCTTTTCATGGTCGACACCCCGGAGCAACGGCGGATGCGCATCCGTGACGGTATCGATCTGGCGCGGATCGACTGGATGGGATCGGCGCAGTTCGACCGTGCCGAGGATCACTGGCCGAGGCAGTGGGCGGACGCCTACCTCGATTTCGCCGCGGGTGAAATGCGGCCGTGGCTCTCGGACATGGGCATGAAGTGGTTTCCGGTCGTCGGATGGGCTGAGCGAGGCGGCGCGTTCGCGAACGGTCACGGCAATTCCGTGCCGCGCTTTCACATTACGTGGGGCACGGGACCCGGCGTTCTCGCACCCTTCATCAGACGGGTGCGAGAACGCGAGGCGGACGGCCTGATCACCTTCGCATTCCGCCACCGGGTCTCCCGCATAGAACGAGACGGCGGCCGCCCTTCCGGCGTTTCCGGGGAAATCCTCTCCCCTGCAGGAGTCGAGCGTGGGCAAAAGAGCAATCGCGACCCCATTGGCGAATTCCGGTTCGATTCCGGCAATATTATCGTGACGTCGGGGGGCATCGGCGGAAATTTCGATCTTGTACGGGGAAAGTGGCCCCGCGAGCGCCTCGGAGAACCACCTTCCCACATGATCGCAGGCGTACCGGATTATGTCGACGGTCGGATGATCGGTATTGCCCGTGACGCAGGCGCGGCAACGATCAACGAAGACCGGATGTGGCATTACACCGAAGGTGTGAAGAACTGGGATCCGATCTGGCCCAACCACGGCATCCGCATTCTACCCGGGCCGTCTTCCCTATGGTTCGACGCCCTCGGTAACAGGCTGCCGGCGCCCTGCCTGCCCGGATTCGACACGCTGTCGACCCTCAAGCACCTTCGCACCACCGGTTACGACCACTCCTGGTTCATCCTGACGCAAAAGACGATCGAAAAGGAGTTCGCGCTTTCCGGTTCGGAACAGAACCCGGACTTTACCTCCGGCAGGTGGAGGGAAGTTCTGAAATCACGGCTCGGCAAGGGAGCCACGGCCGCAGTCGAGGCTTTCAAGCAGCACGGCGAGGATTTCATTGTACGCAATGACTTGGACGCACTTGTCGAGGGCATGAATCACCTGACCGGAGGAAACGAGCTCGACGCCGGAAAGATACGCGCCCAGATCGAAGCCCGTGATGCGCAAATCCGCAATCCTTTCTCTAAGGATGCCCAGATCATGGCGATCCACGCGGCGCGAAATTATCTCGGCGACAAACTGATCCGCACGGCGAAACCGCACCGGTTTCTCGATCCCGCAAATGGGCCCCTTATTGCCGTTCGGCTCCACATCATCACCCGGAAGACGCTTGGCGGCCTGCACACCAATCTCTCATCGCAGGTGCTCGATGCGAAAGGCGAACCGGTGCCGGGCCTCTACGCGGCGGGCGAAGCGGCCGGCTTCGGCGGCGGCGGGTATCACGGGTACAACGCGCTGGAAGGAACGTTTCTTGGGGGTTGCATCTTTTCAGGCAGGGCTGCCGGGCGGGCGGCCGCCTGAACAGTAGGGGCAAACCGTCCGGCCTTCCGAAAATATTTTCTCCGGCACGACTCGGCGACGCTTGAAAAATTCTCGGCGCAGACCGACCTGTCATTTCGCACAGCCCCGCATGGTGGCTGGACCGAGTATCGATCATGTCGCATCCAGCGGCCCCTCAACTCCACTCCCCCTCCCCGCCCGACATCCGTCCGGAAAAAGTCCCCCTCAGTTTCCACGTCGTAATCGGCATAGGCGGGTTGTTCCTGTTCCTAGCGAGTCAGATCTGTATCGTCGCGGTTGCGGCGGTATGGGCAATCGGCGGTTATCTACATCTTGCGCTGACCGGCTTCCTGGTTCTGATCGCGATCCTTGGTGCACCGGCCCTTTACCTGTGCTGGAAGGTTCTCGTGATGACCATCTCGGCCGAACGCGACCCCGAGAACAACTGAGCCGGAGCAAAAGATGCTGTCTGATATTATCCTGGTGGCTACCGGGCTCGTCGCTCTTTTCGCAGGCGGCGAATGGCTGGTACGCGGTGCTGTGGCGCTGGCATCGCGCATGGGAATGCCGACCCTCTTGATCTCTCTGACCGTCGTGGGGTTCGGCACGTCGATGCCCGAACTGCTTGTTTCCCTGCGGGCCGCCATGGAAGGCCGGGCCGATATCGCGCTTGGAAACGTGGTTGGCTCCAATATCGCGAACATCCTGCTCATCATCGCGGTCTCGGCGATGGTTTCGCCGATGGTGCGATGGGACGGCGCGGTGAAACGGGATGCAATCGTGATGGTCGCCGCGGGCCTCGCCACTCTGGCTCTGGTGCAGTCCGATGTCATTGGCGCGACCGCCGGGGTTGCGCTGCTCGCGGTCCTGGCCGCCTATGTCGGCTACGCCTACTGGGCCGATCGGAAAGCGGGACAAGCGCTGCAGTTCCACCCTTTCCCCGAAATCAGCCGTCGGAAGACAGTATTTTGCATCCTCGCGGGCTTCATATTCCTTTTTGCCGGCGCCGAGGCACTGGTGAACGGCGCCGTCGGCATCGCTCGGACCTTTGGCATATCTGAAGCCGTGATCGGCCTGACGATCGTCGCCGTCGGCACGAGCCTTCCCGAACTTGCAACCTCGGTGATCGCCGCGGTCCGGCGCCACTCCGACATCGCCATCGGCAATATTGTCGGGTCCAACATTTTCAACATTTTCGGCATTCTCGGCATAACCGCCGTCGTCGCGCCCGTCAGCGCAAGCAACAACTTTCGCGAATTCGACGCGCCGGTGATGTTGGTGGTCAGCGTGATGTTCGCCATGCTCCTGTCGTTCGGCAGGTCCATCGGACGGATTGTGGGTCTCCTGTTCCTCGGTGCCTACGGCGCCTATCTGGTGATGCTGTTCGCCAGCTGACGGGGAAGGCTTGCGGACAAAGCGGAAATCTGTATAAGCACGCCCACTGCCGGTCAGCTGGGGGCTGAACGGAGGAATGGCTATGGCCATTGTCAGGTCTCATTCGACTTGCGCCTCCGGTGTCTCCGCTCTCGACCCGTCAAGTTCGAAGCGCCTTTCTCTCCCTCTTCCGGAGGTTCGGGACTGTCGCAGAGGCTTAGCCGCTGAGCGGCAGTGAACAGAGAACGAAAGGCAAGAATCAATGGCTTATTACGAGCACGTGCTGCTTGCGCGTCAGGACATCTCGTCCCAGCAGGCAGAAGAGCTTGTCACTCACTTCAAGGGCGTCCTCGAAGAGCGTGGCGGCAAGGTCGAAAAGGTGGAAAGCTGGGGTATCAAGTCACTTCAGTACCGCATCAACAAGAACCGCAAGGCGCATTTCGCCCTGCTGAACATCGATGCGCCGGCGGACGCCGTGCAGGAGATGGAACGCCAGATGCGAATTCACGAAGACGTCCTGCGTTACATGACCATCCGCGTCGACGAACTGGAAGAGGGTCCGTCCGCAATGATGCGTCGCAACGACCGAGACGACCGTCCGCGCCGGGGTGATCGCGAAGATCGCCCGCGCCGTGATCACGATCGTCCGCGCCGCGACCGTGACGAGAACCGCGAAGGAGACAAGTAATGGTCGACATCAACCAGATTCCGACGCGCCGTCCGTTCCATCGCCGCCGCAAGACCTGCCCCTTCTCCGGGGCCAATGCTCCGGCGATCGATTACAAGGACATCCGTCTTCTGCAGCGCTACATTTCCGAGCGCGGCAAGATCGTTCCGTCCCGCATCACTGCAGTAAGCCAGAAGAAGCAGCGCGAGCTTGCAAAAGCCATCAAGCGCGCGCGTTTCCTGGGCCTGCTGCCCTACGTTGTAAAATAATCGGCTTGGCCGGGGCGGCATTCCCGCCCCGGCTGGCATCTCGGCAGCCGCGTCGGGCGCGGAGTGCCTTCAATACGAAAATTCCGAGTTGGGGCGCCGGACATCGTGCCTCTAACTGCTGAAGCAGCAGGACAGCGAGAGAAATGGCATCCAGACTGACACCAGAAACAGGCGGAAGGGGCGCGCTCGCCGGGGCGGCCACGGCGTTGCTGTGTCTCGGCTTGTCCAGCGGAACGCCGCTTGCCGCGCTGCTCTACTTCATTTCGCCCGTGCCGCTGATGATCGCCGGACTTGGCTTCGGCCTGAACGCTGCCCTCGTCGGCGCAACCGTCGCAATCGTCGCGACGCTCCTGACCGCAGGCGGCACTGTTGCGACGCTTGTCGCGCTCTCCATCGCAGTGCCGGCCTGCGCCAGCGCCTTCTGGCTGAATCTCGCCCGGCCTGCCGAGGAAATCGGAGGCCCGCGGGGCAAGATCGCTTGGTATCCACTGGCTGACGTTCTCCTGGCCGTCTCCCTTCTCACCGGCCTAGCGTATGTCGTTCTCGGCTTTATGGTCGGGTTCGGACCGGAGATGGCGGCGGAACTCGCAGACGAGCTCATCAACCGTTTCAAGCAGGCGAATCCTGAGGTGGCGTTCACCCCGGAAGGCGTCACGAGCCTTCAGAACTTCATCGAGGCCGCCATTCCGGTGGCTCAGCCCTTCATGTGGATGTTGACGCTGACCGCCTCGATCTATCTTGCGCTCGCGGTCGCCCGCCGTTCCGGCCTGACGAGGCGTCCGAAGGACGACTGGCCAGTGGCGTTGCGCATGCCACGCACGGCCACATTCGCTTTCCTTGCAGCCATCCTTGTAAGTTTCGCGCCGGGAGGCATAGGACACGCCGCAAGCAGCTTCGCCGGGGCGTTGGCAGCCGGATTTACGCTCGCAGGTTTCGCGATGCTGCATCAGCGCACGCGCGGCACCGCCGGACGCACGGCGATCCTCGTTCTCGCGTATGTCGGCGTCGCCTTTATCGCCTTCGTCGCGGTGTTCTTTTTCATCGCCGGAATATTCGGGACCGGCCGTCATGTCCCGCTGTCGCCGGGCTCGCCTCAATCATCTTCATCCGCATCAAACATCGACTGAAAGGAACCCGACATGCAAGTCATTCTACTCGAGCGCATCGCCCGCCTTGGTCAGATTGGCGACGAAGTTGCCGTCAAGGACGGCTTCGCGCGCAACTACCTGCTGCCCACTGGCCGTGCGCTTCGCGCTAACGCCGCCAACCGTACGCGTTTCGAGGCGGAACGCGCCCAGATCGAAGCCCGCAACGCCGAGCGCAAGTCGGCAGCTTCCGAGATCGCCGAGCGCCTCAACGGAAAGACCATTGTCGTGGTGCGCTCCGCCGGCGAGACCGGCCAGCTCTACGGATCAGTGTCCACTCGTGATATCGCCGACATTCTCACCGGCGAGGGGTTCGATGTTTCGCGCAACCAAGTCGACCTAAAAAATCCGATCAAGGCAATCGGCCTGCATGAAATCGAAATCGTGCTGCATCCGGAAGTCGAAACCAAAATCACATTGAACGTCGCTCGTTCATCAGACGAAGCCGAACGTCAGGCTGCCGGCGAGGATTTGAGCTCCGCCGAGGCAATCTATGGTGTCGACGAAGACGCACAGTTGCAGACCTACGATCCGGAAGCCGAGGAGTTCTTCGAGGAAGGCGCCTCCGGCCCCGAAAAAGCAGACGACGAGGAGGCTGAAGAGCAGGCCTGACGCGACGCTCATTCAGTTCCCGCTAAACCACGGCTCCGGATCGTTTCCGGAGCCGTCTTGACTCTTCGGCCCAAAGTTTTATCCAATTGTATCAGACTGTTGGACGAAACCGATGCCTTCGACAGTGCTTACGATACTGAATCGCTACCTGGACGATCAGGATATCCAGGGCCGACTCTCCGTGACATATCCGGACGGGAAAACCCGTTCTTATGGAAAGGGCAATGGCGAAAGTGTCCACGTCGAGGTCACGTCATGGCCCGTTCTCTGGCGAATTGCGCTGTCTCCCGACCCAGGGGTTGCTGAAGCCTATATGGATGGCGAGCTGATCTTTCGGGACGGCGATCCGGCGACCCTGCTGAAACTGATCTATACCGCCAGACCCCCGCAACCCGGCTTCCAGCCGCACCCGCTGTTTTCGGCTGACAGGCTGCGGTATTTCGTCCGCCGCCTGCACCAGTTCAATCCCAAGCCCCGCGCGCGGGCAAACGCTAAGAGGCACTACGACCTCTCGCGGGCATTGTACGATCTCTTTCTCGACGAGGACCGGCAGTATTCCTGCGCCTACTTCTCCGATCCGGATCTTACGCTGGACGCTGCACAGGAGGCGAAGAAGCGTCACATCGCCGCAAAACTGCTGCTGAAGCCGGGAATGAAGGTCCTGGATATCGGATCGGGTTGGGGCGGTTTGGGGCTGACGCTCGCACGCGACCATGGCGCGCTTGTGCGCGGCGTTACCTTGTCGGACGAGCAGCTGGCGCTTTCTCGCCAACGCGCGAAAACTTCCGGCCTTTCCGAGCATGTTCAATTTGATCTGATGGATTACCGAGATGTCGCGGGCCCGTTCGACCGGATCGTCTCGGTCGGCATGTTCGAGCATGTCGGCGTCAATCATTATGCCGAGTTCTTCCGCAAGTCCCGTTCCCTGCTTTGTGATAAGGGCGTGATGCTGCTCCATACGATCGGCCGGACAGGCCCGCCAGGCGTGACGTCCGCCTTCATCAGACGCCACATCTTTCCCGGCGGATACATACCCGCCCTTTCCGAAATCATGCAGGCGGCCGAACCGTCCGGATTGCACGTGACCGACGTAGAGGTGCTAACGGACCACTATGCGGAAACTCTGAAGCACTGGCGCGAACGCTTCATGGCGCGACGCGACGAAGCCGTAAGACTGTACGACGACCGATTCGCGCGGATGTGGGAGTTTTATCTCGCTGCGTCTGAGGCGGCCTTCCGCTATCAGGACATGGTAGTGTTCCAGGTGCAATTCGCGCGCGACAAACTGGCAATCCCGCGGACCCGCCAATACATCACCGATTTCGATCGGGAAGGCATCGCCGGAGCACACGGGATGAAGGCGGCGGAATAATCGCCAGACCCGTCGCGAATCATATAACTCGTCAAGCGAATAAAAACTTTTTTTGCGGGTTATGCACCGGCTGTGAATCACGGGTGCGAAGGGTGTTTTGTTGCCGGGTGCGACATTTGCGGGACTGTCGCCGGAGGACCCGGGGGCTATAGGTGGGCCCCGAACCAGGAGACCGTAATGGCTGACGCAGCCCTCAAATTTGATGACGACAAAAAGGGTGGCGAACTCTATCGCGAAGCGCCGAATAATATTGAGGCGGAACAGGCGTTGCTGGGCGCTATTCTCATCAACAACGACGCGTTCTACCGCGTCTCGGACTTCCTGAAACCGGAGCATTTCTACGAACCGCTGCACCGGCAAATCTATGCGGTCGCGGCGGACCAGATCCGCATGGGCAAGATTTCAAACCCGGTGACGATCAAGACGTTTCTGCCGGCTGAAGAGAAGCTCGGTGACATCACGGTGGCACAGTACTTGGCGCGTCTCGCCGCCGAAGCTGTCACCATCATCAACGCGGAAGATTACGGCCGGGCCATCTACGATCTCGCCACGCGGCGCGCGCTGATCGGCATTGGCGAGGACATGGTCAACATCGCCTACGACGCACCAGTGGAAATGGGGCCGAGCGCGCAGATCGAGGACGCCGAGCGAAGGCTGTTCGAACTGGCCGAAACAGGCCGCTATGACGGTGGTTTCCAGCCCTTCACGGAGGCCGTGCGAATCGCCGTTGACATGGCGAACGCCGCCTTTCAGCGCGACGGACACCTGTCCGGCATTTCGAGCGGCCTGCATTCGCTCGATGCCCGGATGGGAGGATTGCAGCCTTCGGACCTGATCATCCTCGCGGGCCGCCCCGGAATGGGAAAGACATCGCTTGCAACGAATCTCGCCTTCAACATCGCCAACGCGTATCGCGGCGAGCAACAGGCCGACGGAACGGTCAAGGCGGTCGATGGCGGGGTGGTCGGGTTCTACTCGCTCGAGATGTCGTCAGAGCAGCTCGCAACCCGTATCATTTCCGAGCAGACCGAAATCTCCTCCTCGAAGATCCGACGCGGCGAGATTACCGAGGCCGATTTCGAGAAGCTTGTCGCCTGCTCGAACATGATGCAGAAACTACCGCTTTATATCGACCAGACAGGCGGCATCTCGATTGCGCAGCTTGCCGCGCGCGCGCGGCGTCTGAAACGTCAGCGCGGACTGGATGTGATGGTGGTCGACTACATTCAGCTGATGACCGGCTCCAGCGCGAGGGCATCGCAGAACCGGGTGCAGGAGATCACCGAGATCACCACCGGGCTGAAAGCGCTCGGAAAGGAACTGAACGTACCGATTATCGCACTCTCGCAGCTCTCCCGCCAGGTGGAAAGCCGCGATGACAAGCGTCCGCAGCTCTCGGACTTGCGCGAATCGGGTTCGATCGAACAGGACGCGGACGTGGTGCTGTTCGTTTACCGTGAAGAGTACTACCTCAAGAACAAGGAGCCGAAGCCCGGCACCGAGGAATACATCCAATGGGAAACCGATCTGGCGGAGGTGACCGGAAAGGCCGAGGTTATCATCGCCAAGCAGCGCCACGGCCCGACCGGCACCGTACCGCTCGCCTTCCAGGCCGAATTCACCCGTTTCGCCGATCTCGCCTTTGATGATCGCCTGCCGGAACGGTTCGAGTAACCGCGCGGCCACGTGAAGTCCGCCAAGCAAATGACCCTCGTCCAAAGGGGATCCGACCCGCGCCTCGCGGGCGGGCGACTGACGATCGACCTCGACGCGCTTGCGGCCAACTGGCGCGATTTGGCCGAACGCTCGAAACCGGCGCGATGTGCTGCGGTCGTCAAGGCAAACGCCTACGGTCTGGGCGTGGAGCAGGTCGTCCCGGCCCTGCTCGCAGCAGGCTGTGACACCTTCTTTGTCGCCTTGCCTCAGGAGGGCGTCGCCGCGCGAAAGATTGCGCCGAAGGCCGAAATTTTCGTCCTGAACGGCGTTCACGAGCAGTCCGTCGCGACGATCGCTGAGGCCGGACTGATACCCGTACTCAACAGCCTTGAGCAGATCGAACTCTGGGCCGGCCATTGTTCAAGCCGCGGCCTGAACGTCGCCTGCGCACTGGGGGTCGACACGGGGATGAACCGACTTGGGCTCGCCGTGGCCGACATGCTGGCTTTTCGGACGCGGAACGTGAGCGAGCATGTCGTTTCGCCCCTCCTGGTGATGAGCCACCTAGCCTGCGCGGATCAGCCGGACCATCCCTTGAATCGGCTTCAACTTGAATCATTTCAACGGGTTACCGAAGCTTTTGACGACGTGGAGTCAAGTCTTGCCAATTCCGCCGGCATCCTTCTCGGCGGAAAATACCTGTTCGGCGTGACCCGCCCCGGAATTGCGCTCTATGGCGGAGCAGCCACGCTGGAAGGCGCAAATCCGATGCGTCCGGTCGTGACGCTTGAAGCCAGAATTATACAGCTCCGGGAAGCCCGAAAGGGCGAAACAGTCTCCTACGGTGCCGCGGAAACCCTGGAACGGGCTACTAAGATAGCGGTTGTCGCGGTCGGCTATGCCGATGGATATCCGCGTTCGGGCTCGAGCGCCGGCGTGCCTCTCAGGAAAGTTGCGTCGGCTGGCCAGCGTGGCTGGATCGGCGGCGTCACGGTGCCCCTCCTCGGAAGGATCACGATGGACCTGTCGATGTTCGACGTCACCGACGTAGCGGATGATGCCCTGGAGTCAGGCTGGATCGAACTGATTGGTCCCAATATTCCTCTGGATGAGGCGGCGGGTTCCGCCGGAACGATCGGATACGAGCTTCTCACCGGCTTGGGTCCGCGTTATGAGCGCCGGTACATCCAGGCCCCCGAAAGCTGATACGTGGCAAAACCCCGCACCACCTTCATCTGCCAGAACTGCGGCGCCGTCCATGCGCGCTGGGCCGGCAAATGCGATTCCTGCGGCGAATGGAACACCATTGTCGAGGAAGATCCGGCCGGCGGCATCGGCGGGGGTCCCGGCAAGGCGCTGCGCAAGGGCCGCGCAGTGGCGCTGACCGCGCTATCCGGCGAAATCGAGAACGCACCGCGCATCCTTTCCGGCATCTCGGAGCTCGATCGGGTGACCGGCGGCGGCATAGTGCGCGGTTCGGCGCTGCTGGTCGGCGGCGACCCCGGTATCGGCAAATCGACGCTGCTGATGCAGGCGGCGGCAGCGCTGTCGCGCAAGGGGCACCGCATTGTCTACGTCTCCGGCGAAGAAGCAGTCGCACAGGTACGCCTGCGCGCTCAGCGGTTGAAAGCCGCCGAAACCGACGTCCTGCTCGCGGCCGAGACAAATATCGAAGACATTCTGGCCACGCTTTCGCTGGAACAGCGGCCCGATCTCGTGATTCTCGATTCCGTGCAGACACTGTGGACCGAGAGCGCAGATTCCGCACCCGGCACGGTTACCCAGGTACGCTCAGCATCGCAGGCGATGATCCGCTACGCCAAATCCACCGGCGCTGCCGTCATACTTGTCGGCCACGTGACCAAAGACGGACAAATCGCCGGCCCCCGCGTCGTCGAGCACATGGTGGATGGCGTGCTCTATTTCGAGGGCGAGGGCGGACATCACTACCGCATCCTGCGCACCGTCAAGAACCGCTTTGGTCCGACCGATGAGATTGGCGTCTTCGAGATGACCTCCGGCGGTCTGCGCGAAGTATCCAATCCCTCCGAGCTGTTTCTCGGCGAGCGCAACGAAAACGCGCCCGGGGCGGCTGTCTTCGCTGGAATGGAGGGAACGCGCCCGGTGCTCGTGGAGATCCAGGCACTGGTCGCCCCGTCCTCGCTCGGCACGCCGCGCCGCGCTGTCGTTGGCTGGGATTCAGCGCGCCTGTCGATGATCATCGCGGTCCTGGAAGCCCATTGCGGCGTACGGCTCGGTCAGCACGACGTCTATCTCAACGTCGCGGGCGGCTACCGCATCTCCGAACCTGCGGCCGATGTGGCTGTTGCCGGCGCTCTCGTGTCGTCGCTCGCCGGTCTTGCCCTGCCTGCGGATTGCGTTTATTTCGGCGAAGTCAGCCTGTCGGGCGCAATCAGGCCAGTCGCCCATGCGGCGCAACGCCTGAAAGAGGCCGAAAAGCTGGGTTTCAAATCCGCCGTCATGCCAAAAGGCAGCCAAGATGTTCCCGACGCCAGCCGCAAGAGTTCGATCGAGATCGCGAACCTGCCTGATCTGGTTTCGCGTATCGCGGGCGGCACAATCCTGTCGCGTGAGCGTGACGTAGACGAAAGCTGAGATGGCCTGCAGGCCGAGAACGTATTCAGGCGAAAAGCGCGACATCGCGTCGCTACCGGAGAGACATTTTCATGCCCATTACCCTGCTTGACGGCCTACTTCTGGGCTTGACCCTCGTTTCCGCGGTGCTTGCTATGGTACGCGGCTTCTCACGGGAGGTTCTGTCGATCGTCTCCTGGGGTCTTGCAGCGGTCGCCGCGTTCCTCTTCTACAGGCAGGCAACGGCTTATGTGCAGCCCTATGTCGACAACGAGCTGATTGCTCAATTGATTGCAGCCGCGGTGATCTTCGTCGTAGTACTGATTGTGGTCACGTTCATTACCATGCGCGTCGCCGACCTGATTATCGACAGCCGGATCGGGCCGCTGGACCGAACGCTTGGTTTTGTCTTTGGAGCGGCCCGAGGCATTCTGATCGCTGCCGTCGCCGTTTGGTTTCTTGGCTTCTTCATCGGAGAGCGTGAAGTTACGTGGATCGACGGCGCGAAGTCGAAACCGTTTCTGGATTCGATCGCACGCAGCCTCGTGAACATGCTTCCCGAGGATCTCGACAGCATAATTCCGGGCGGAGAGTCAGAAGCCGCGAGCACGGAGGCCTGATGACCATGGACATGCTGTCCGGTGAAGCGGACGATCATTTCCACGACGAATGCGGAGTGTTCGGGATATTCGGCCGGGCGGACGCGGCTTCCTTCGTCGCGCTCGGTCTGCACGCGCTCCAGCATCGTGGCCAGGAGGCCGCTGGAGTTGTCTCATATGACGGCAAGCAGTTCCACGCGGAGCGCCATGTCGGCCTGATCGGCGACAACTTCACAAAGCCGTCGGTGATTGCCCGCCTCGGTGGCGAGAGCGCTATCGGCCACACGCGCTATGCGACAACGGGTGGCGCAGGCCTTCGCAATGTCCAGCCGTTCTTCGCCGAGCTCGAAAGTGGCGGTCTGGCGGTGGCCCATAACGGTAACATCACCAACGCGATGACCGTCCAGCGCGAATTACAGCGGTCGGGATCGATCTTCTCATCGACCTCCGACACCGAGACTCTGCTGCACCTCGTCGCGGTCAGCCCCGAGAAGGATCTGCTCGGAAAGTTCGTGGACGCGGTCAAGAAGCTGGAGGGAGCATTCTCCTTCGTTGCCTTGTCGCGCAAGAAGATGATCGGTTGCCGCGATCCGCTGGGCATCCGTCCGCTTGTTCTGGGCGATCTCGAGGGCTCGTGGATTCTTGCTTCCGAAACCTGTGCACTCGACATCATGGGCGCGCGCTACGTCCGCGACGTGAAGCCGGGTGAAGTGGTCGTGGTGACGGACAAGGGGATTTCCAGCCATTTTCCGTTCGAGCCGCAAAAACGCAGGTTCTGCATTTTCGAGTATGTCTATTTCGCTCGCCCCGACAGCCATGTCGAAGGCCGCAACGTCTACGAAGCGCGCAAACAGATCGGTATCGAACTGGCGCGCGAAATGCCCGTCGAGGCCGATATGGTGGTTCCGGTTCCGGACTCCGGTGTGCCTGCCGCGATCGGATACGCGCAGCAGGCCGGACTGCCGTTCGAACTGGGCATTATCCGCAACCACTATGTCGGGCGAACCTTCATTCAGCCGAGCGATTCCATCCGCCATATGGGCGTCAAGCTGAAGCACAACGCCAACCGCCAGTCGCTTGACGGCAAGCGTGTCATCCTCGTCGACGATTCGATCGTTCGTGGGACGACCAGCCAGAAGATCGTCCAGATGGTGCGCGACGCCGGCGCGAAGGAAGTGCACATGCGCATCGCCTCCCCGCCTACCATGTCATCGTGTTTTTACGGTGTGGATACGCCCGAGACCAACAAGCTCCTTGCTTCGCGGATGAGCGTCGCGGAGATGGCCGATTTCATCCGGGTCGATTCCCTGGGCTTCCTGTCCATCGATGGCCTTTACCGCGCCGTTGGCGAAGCGCAGCGCGACGGCAACCAGCCGCAGTTCTGCGACGCCTGCTTTACGGGCGAGTATCCAACACGCTTGCTCGACCGCGATGGCACCGACAACATTCGCCAGCTATCCATCCTTGCCGGCGGCAATTGAGCTTGGAAGTTTCCACTGATGAACCTGAAACCCGACCTTTCCGGCCGTCTCGCTCTCGTAACTGGCGCATCGCGCGGCATTGGGCGTGAGATCGCGCTGCAGATGGCCGGCCTCGGAGCGCATGTTATCGCGGTCGCGCGCACAGCCGGCGCACTCGAAGAGCTTGACGACGAGATCCGTGCAGGCGGCGGTGAAGCGACGCTGGTGCCGCTCGACCTGACCGATTTCGACGGGGTCGACCGATTGGGCGGCGTCATCGACGAGCGTTGGGGCAAGCTTGACATACTTGTTGCCAATGCCGGAATTCTCGGTCCCATCTCGCCGATCGGCCACGTCCGTGCGAAGGATTTCGAGCGGGTCATGGCGATCAATGTCACGTCGACGTGGCGGCTGATCCGCTCCACGGATCCGTTGTTGCGCAAGTCCGACGCCGGACGCGCCATCATCCTCTCGTCGGGCGCCGCGCACAGTTGCAAGCCGTTCTGGGGTCCCTACTCGGCCTCCAAGGCGGCCGTCGAGGCGCTGGCGCGCACATGGGCCGCCGAGACAGAGAAGTCCGCACTGCGGGTCAATAGCGTGAATCCCGGCGCCACGCGCACGCGCATGCGCGCCCAGGCGATGCCGGGCGAGGATCCCCAGAGCCTTCCATCCGCGACAGAAGTAGCGGCCGCGATCGTTCCCTTGGCCGGCAGTGCCATCCGCCAGACGGGCCAGTTGTGGGATGTCCGTGGGAAGTCCTGGCGGGCCTACAGTTCCTGACAGACGTGTGAAGGGTTCTGTCCCTGCGAGAACCTCGTGAGCGACCCGGATGGGCAAATCCGAAACCTGCTCGCGCGGTGCGGGCTGGATTTCGAGCCCGAGTGCATCGAATTCCACAAGACAGAGCGCATTGTCAGGACCGCCAGCGCCGGACAGGTTCGCAAGCCGGTCTATACCGTCCGCCATTGGAACGTGGCGACGTTTCGAGCCGTTTGTGCCCTCGCTGGGGGCAATCGCGGCCTAATCGCCATTTCGTTTGCCGATTGACCTCCCCCCGGCAGCCGTTATCGTTTTCCCCAAGCGGGCGGAACGATCCGCGGAGCATGTACGGGAGGAGCGCATGATCCAATGGACAGCCGCAATACTGGTAGTGATGTTCGCCGCCATTCTGCTGGCCGCTATCCGCGAAATGAGCGCATTGGGCATCGGATTTCGGCGGGCGTTGATCTTTGCGCCCCTTAAACTGATATACCGGATCGATACGAGCCGCATGAAACGGGCCCGGGACCCGAAGCCCCCGGTCATTTATGCTGTTTCCGAACAATCGAAGCTCGATCCCGCGATCTATCAGGCCATCC
This sequence comes from Oricola cellulosilytica, assembly GCF_019966575.1. Lineage (GTDB taxonomy): Bacteria > Pseudomonadota > Alphaproteobacteria > Rhizobiales > Rhizobiaceae > Oricola > Oricola cellulosilytica. Next base: position 258,640 of record NZ_JAINFK010000002.1, read on the forward strand.
TCCCGCCAGATACACTGCACGTTCTGGATCCCGCGTCGGCCGATTCCTGGCTCGTGCAGACGTTCCGGAGCCTCGGCAAGTCGGTGGTGTTCGACAAGGACCACATGATCTCCAACAGACGCTTGGTGCGGCATCTCAAGGGCAAGGGCCGCTTGGCTGTGTATTTTCCCGAGGATGTCGAACCGAACCCGGTGAACTTCCGCCTGTACCGGGCGATCACGCTGCTGGCCCGGAAATCCAACGCGCAAATCGTTCCCCTGCATCTGAGAAACGCACGGTTTCTGCCCTCGTCGTTCACGCCAGCCAGCAAGGCACCGCGGCGAAGGTTTCCCCGACTGAGCGTGCATGTTCTGCCGGCCAAGCGGATTGATGATCTCGTTAACGAGGCCGGAAAGAACTATGTAACGCCGTCGAATGCGCTGTTTGACAGGATGGCGCTGACGCGGTTCGACACTACGGATTTCTCCGTCGGGCTTTTCCGCGCCTTCGTTCAGGCCGCGAAAATCTACGGTCCCTCGCGTATAATTCTGGAGGATACGGTCACCGGTGAACTGACCTATAAACGTCTCCTGATCGGCGCCCGGGTGCTTGGAAAGCGCTTTTCTGCCATGGCCGCTAAGGGCGAAGCATTGGGCGTACTGCTCCCAAACGCCAATGGCGTGGTCGTGACCTTTCTTGCGCTCCAGTCGGCCGGCCGGGTGGCGGCGATGCTTAACTATACGGCCGGCCCAAGGAATGTCGTATCGGCGATCGAAACCGCTAAGATCCGAACTGTCCTATCGTCTCGCGTCTTTATCGAGAAGGCTGAGCTCCATGCGGTGTCAGAGGCCATCGAGGCGAGCGGAACCCGGATCGTCTGGCTCGAAGATATCCGCAAGAGCGTCACGACGGTTGAAAAACTCCTCGCCGCCCTGCAATGGACAAAGCCCCTCGTTCGCGTGGACGCGGACGATCCGGCCGTGGTTCTCTTCACTTCCGGATCGGAGGGTGCACCGAAAGGGGTTGTGCTTTCGCACCGCAACATCCATTCCAACGCGGCGCAGGCAGAGTCCCGGTTCTCCATCTCGGTCGAGGACACGCTCTTCAACGTCCTGCCCGTGTTTCATTCCTTCGGCCTGACGGGCGGAACCATTCTGCCCCTGCTCTACGGCGTGCGGTTGTTCCTGTACCCCTCACCGCTCCATTACAAGCTCATCCCTGCGGCCGCCGCGAAGGTGCGCCCGACAATCATGTTCGGCACCGATACCTTCCTCATGGGCTACGCCCGGACGGCGAAGGACACCGATTTCGAAAGCCTGCGCTTCGTCGTGGCCGGAGCGGAGGCGGTCAAGCCGCAGACCCGCGAGCTATACAAGGACCGCTTCAACTGCGAAGTCCTGGAAGGATTCGGCATGACCGAAGCCGCTCCCGTTGTAGCGGCGAACACCACATCGCACGCTCGTGCGAACACCGTCGGCAGGCTGCTGCCGGGTATGTCAGTCCGGATTGAGCCCGTCGAGGGAATCGAGGAAGGCGGACGTCTGTGGGTCCGGGGGCCGAACGTCATGCTCGGTTACATGACGGCCGACCGGCCGGGCGAACTGCAGCCGCTTGGCGACGGATGGCACGATTCCGGTGACATCGTCACGATCGACCGCGAAGGATACATGGCGATACGCGGTCGGGCGAAGCGGTTTGCCAAGATTGCCGGCGAAATGGTCTCGCTCGGCGCCGTGGAAATGCTGGTTCAGGCGCTTTGGCCCGAGGATCGGCACGCCGCTGTCTCGGTTCCGGATCGGCGCAAGGGTGAACGGATCATCTTGGCAACGACGGCGGCCCACCCGGACAAGAAGACCATTATCCAATATGGAAAAAAGAACGGCGTCGCCGAGCTCATGCTTCCCTCCGATATTGTGCGGCTTGACGAGATACCGGTACTCGGTTCGGGCAAGACGGACTATGTGACGACACAAAAGAAAATCGAGGACAAGCTGGGTATTGGCGACCGGGCGGCCTGATTTAACAGGAGTGCATCACGCAGCCGTCTGCTTTTTTTTCATCTCCTGCGCCGCGCGCTTCCGCCACATGCGCAGACTGATCGGCAACAGCGCGATATAGGCCACCGCGGTGAACGTCATGGTCTGCCACGTGTAGGTTGCGAGCAGTGCGACATACAGCACGACCCCCAGGATCACGGGGATGACGACGGCGCGGGGAATCTTTGCCCCAAGCGTCTTGCCGGACCAGACCGGCAAGCTCGACACCATGAGAAACGCGATGACCAGGGTGTAGACGGATACGACGCTCGCATAATGGAGGTCGGGCTTGATGCCAAGAAAGCCCAGATACACGGGGAGCAGGACCAGAAGTGCGCCTGCCGGTGCCGGCACACCCGTAAAGAACGCCGCCTGCCACTGAGGCCTGTCGCGGTTTTCCATCATCACGTTGAACCGCGCGAGGCGCAGTCCGCACGCAATCGCGTAAAGCAACGCGGCAATCCAGCCGAGAGATCCAGCCGCGTTCAGCACGAACGCATAGAGCACAAGCGCTGGTGCGACGCCGAAATTGACAATGTCGGCAAGCGAATCCATCTCCGCGCCGAACTTCGAACTGCCCTTCACCAAACGCGCGACGCGGCCGTCGAGGCCGTCGAGAAACGCCGCGAGGAGAACCATTGCGACGGCGGTGTCGAAGCGATCCTCGAACGCGAGGCGCACCCCGGTCATTCCGGCGCAGATCGCGAGCACGGTGATGATGTTGGGCACGACGAAACGCAACTGGATATCGCGCAGCCGCCGCTTTCCTTCGGCACCGTCGTCGTTCCTCGGTCCGTCGGGCTCGAACGAGGCGAAGGGCCCTTCGTCGATGTCCATTTCGCGCCTCAGCCCGTCCGGCTCAGCGGCGTTGCCGCATCTTCACTATAATCGGCCATTACGGTCTCGCCGGCGATCGCAGTCTGACCGATGGAGACGCGCACCACCGCCTCCGGCGGCAGATAGATATCCACGCGCGATCCGAAGCGAATCATTCCGAAGCGTTCACCGACCGACAGGTCTTCGCCTTCCTTCGTCCAGCACAGGATGCGCCGGGCGACCAACCCCGCAACCTGCACCACGCCAACCGGCCCGTGCGGACTGTCAATCACCAAGCCGTTGCGTTCGTTTTCTGCGCTCGCCTTGTCCAGATCGGCGTTGACGAACTTGCCCGGCCGGTAGGCGATGCGAGTCACCTTGCCCCGCACTGGGGCGCGGTTGATGTGAACCGAGAACACGTTCATGAAGACCGAGATACGCATGCGCTCTTCATCGCCGAGGCCTAGTTCCTGGGGCGGTGTGACCGGTCCTATGGACGAGATCACTCCGTCGGCTGCGCTGATGACGAGATCGTCGTCGACGGGCGTGACGCGCTGCGGATCGCGAAAGAAATATGCGCACCAGGCCGTCAGCGCGATCCCGGCGTAAAACAGCGGGTCCCAGAGCCAGCCGAGAAGAATGGCGCCCACGGCAAAAGCAGCGACGAACGGCCAGCCCTCCCGGTGAACGGGTACAAGCGTTTTTTGGATTGTATCGACTAGGCTCAAGCGAGTTCTCCGGATGCAGTGACGCTCACATCTATTGCGCCGCATGGCCGCATGCAATCCATCATTGCTGCAACCTGTGCGTCTATCCCGGCGTTGGAAAGGTGCACGTACGAAGAAGGGATATCCAATGAATACGATTTACGAAGAGATTCGCAGCGATCATGACAAGCACCGGGAAATGCTTGACAAGCTGGAAAAAACCAGCGGTGACAGCGAAGAGCGGCGCAAGCTCTGGGAAGATTTCTATTATGAGGTGAAGGCGCATGCGGCGGCCGAGGAAGAGACCTTTTACGCGAAGCTTATGGAGCGTCCGCGCGGCCAGGACGACGCCCGTCATTCGGTTTCCGAGCACAAGGAACTCGACGACATACTGGAAGAACTTAATTCTATGGGATTTGACAATCCAGGCTGGCTGACACGCTTCAAGACGCTGAAGCACGATTACGAGCATCACATCGACGAAGAGGAAGAAGAAATCTTTGCCAAGGCGCGGGAAGTCCTGCCGGATGCCGACAGCAAGCATTTCACGGAGCGGTTTCTGGCCCGCAAGGCCGCCGAGCGCAAGCTGGTCGATCAGAAGGCCAGGGAAAGTCTAGAGGAATAAAGCAGCCTGCAGCCTGCTTACGATCCGCTGGAAAATCCCCGCGCGCTGCCTTCTTTCTGGGTCGAGGAACTGACGCTGTCCGTTGCGTCGACAGTTTCCATTTCTCCCGGTCCCAGCAATCGGCGACGCACGATGACGCCATATTCGTCGGTCTCCCGCGCCTCGCGCAGCCGGCGCTCGGCTTCGATTGCCTCGCTCTGACGCGCCCACATGCTGGCGTAGAGGCCGTCCTCGATACTCATCAGCCGGGTGTGCGTGCCGCGCTCGGCGATCATTCCATCCCGCAGCACAATGATCTCGTCGCAGCCGATGACCGTCGACAGCCGGTGCGCGATCACGAGCGTTGTCCGTCCTTCCGAGACGTAATCCAGCGCCTGCTGGATTTCCTGCTCCGTTGCGGTATCGAGGGCCGAAGTCGCCTCGTCTAGAACTTGGATAGGCGGAGCCTTGAGGATGGTGCGGGCAATTGCCACGCGCTGTTTCTCGCCGCCGGAGAGCTTCAGCCCGCGCTCGCCGACCATCGAGTCATATCCGTCCGGGAGGGACTGAATAAAATCCCCGATCTGCGCCATCTCGGCAGCTTTCTCGACTTCTTCCTTCGTCGCCGTCGGCCTGCCGTACCGTATGTTGTAGCGGATGGTATCGTTGAACAGGACCGTGTCCTGCGGGACCATGCCGATCGAGGCCCGCAAGGATTTCTGGGTCACGTCGCGCACATCCTGCCCGTCAATCGTGATCGCTCCATCCTGAACGTCGTAGAAGCGGTAGAGCAGCCGGGAGATCGTCGACTTCCCGGCGCCGGACGGTCCGACAATGGCGACCGACTTGCCAGCCGGTACTTTGAAACTGATACCCTTCAGGATCGGGCGCTGACGATCGTAGGCGAATTTTACGTCATGGAATTCGACGGTGCCGTCCCTCACGTGCAGATCCGGCGCGTCCGGCTTGTCCTTGACCTCGGCATCGACGTCGAGAAGGTCGAACATCTGCTCGATGTCGGTGAGGCCTTGCCTGATCTCGCGATAGATGAACCCGATGAAGTTCAGGGGAATGGAAAGCTGCATCAGCATCGCATTGATGAACACAAAGTCGCCGATCGTCTGTGTCCCGGCCTGCACCGCGCGCGCCGACATCCACATCATGATGAGCATGCCGATCCCGAATATCAGTCCCTGGCCGAAATTCAGCCATCCGAGGGAGGTCCACACCTTGGTCGCTGCCCGTTCGTAGCCGGCCATCGATGCATCGAAGCGGCGCGACTCCATCTCCTCGTTTCCGAAATATTTCACCGTTTCGAAGTTGAGCAGCGAATCGATCGCCTTGGTGTTGGCGTCGGTGTCGGAATCGTTCATTTCGCGGCGAATCTGGATGCGCCAATCGCTCGCCCGGATCGTGAACCACGCGTACGCGTAGATCGTCACGGCGGTGATCAACACATATTCCCAGCCGTAGGCGAACGCGAAAATGACGGCAACGAGCGCAAACTCGATCAGCGTCGGCGCGGTGTTGAGGATCGTGAACCGAACGATCGTCTCGATACCCTTCGTTCCCCGCTCGATGATGCGCGAAAGACCGCCGGTCCGTCTTTCGAGATGAAACCGGAGCGACAGCGCGTGCATGTGCACGAAAGTCTTGTAGGCGAGTTGGCGAACGGCGTGCTGACCCACACGGGCGAACAGTGCATCACGAAGCTGGTTCAGCCCCCACTGGATGATCTTGAAGACATTGTAGGCGACGACCAGCATCACCGGCGCCAGCAACAGCGTCGGGATCCAACCGGGGGCGTCCAGTTCTCCGTTCAGCGCATCCGTCGCCCATTTGAAGGCGTACGGAACCAGCATGAGGATAAGCTTGGAGGTCACGAGGAAGAACGTCGCGTAGACGACCCGCATCTTCAGATCGGGCCGGTCTGCGGGCCACATGTAGGGCCACAGATTTCTGATAGTCTGGAATGTCGAGCCGCTTTCGGCGGAAACGGTTTTTGAAGACAATGTCAATCCAATCGGTTGCTCTTGCCGCCGCAGCACGCCCCAACGCAGCACTGGTCGACAATGGCGTTCAAATGCTCCGAAACGGCCAAAAGGGCATCGCGGTTCAACCGGTAGGTCGAACGGGGCCGTTTTCGTTCGTGCGTAATCAGATCTGCCTCGAGCAGGACCTTTAGATGCTGTGACACGGTCGACTGCGCCAGCGGCAGAGTGTCGACCACGTCGCCGCAGCCGCAACCGTCGGTGCGCGCAAGATGCAGCACAATCTCGAGACGGGCCGGATGGGCGAGCGCTGCAAGCCGCTCCGTAAGCCGAGTGGCGTCCATGATTCCAGGGTTCATCGTTTATCGGCGATATACGATGAATTCGCGTCGTTGGCAAACGGGCTTGGGGCTCAATTCACTGAAGACGTCTCGTCGTTGTCCGACAAAGCCTTTTCGGGCAGCTCGAAAACCTGTCCCGGCCAGATCAGGTCGGGATCGGCGATCTGTGTCTGGTTTGCCAGATAGATCGTCGTAAAGCGCAGGCCCTTCCCATAGATCCGGCGCGAAATGTGCCACAGCGTATCTCCACGGCGGATGATGACGGACGAGTTGGTCCGCCGCAACTGACCCGTCGTCTGCGGAACGTCTGCCTCGATCGCGGGCGGCGCCGTCGGAAGCGCCGTCTCCGGCCGCGGGACGCTTGCCGCAGCGACTTTTTCGCCCGTGGCCGCTGGTTCTGCCGATTGGGATCCCTGGCCCGCCTCCGCAGAACTTGCGGCTTGCCCCGCCTCAACCGCGACGGCGGCGATTCGCTCGCCCTCGGCGCGCGAGAATGGAACTGCGGCTCGCGCGGTGACCTCGGATGTTCCGCGTTCGATTACGTCGGCACGCATGATGTAGTCTCCGACCGGTAGGTTGCGATTGGCCTGAACCAGAAAGCGCCCGCTCGGTCCCGCCCTGGTGTCACCCAGCAGAAGATCATTGGCATAGACACGGACCTGAGCGCCGGGCGGGGCAGCGCCCGCGACGAATACGGTCTCGCCTTCGATCTCCACGGCTTCGATCCGGACAAGTTCCTGGGCCGGCGGACCGCTCTGCTCCGATCCGGTTTCGCGCGGCGCGGCAGCGACCTGACCTGGCGGTACGGAAGCAGCTTCGGTCCCGGACTGCCGTGCGGCCTCCGTGGACACGGCCGTTTCGTCTGCTATTTTCGCAGATCCGGCGGCTTCGCCATCGGTCGCGGCGTTGCCCGCCTCCGCGATTCCATCCTGAGCGACGGCGATCTGCGTTTCGGTTGCCCCCTCGGTGACGTCCGAATCCGCTGTCGACGCCTCCCCACCGGAAGGCTCCTCGAGTGCGGCCACACCAGCCGTTTCTTTTTGGACCTCCCGCAGAACCGTTGCCGTGGGCTCAGGGGTAGTGATGAGCCGTGAGGGCGCACCGGGCTCTTCGACCAGCGCGAGCAAGCTTCCTTCATCACCCGGCTGCGGCACGCTGACGACAGCCGTTTCCGACGACATCGCAACAGAACCGTCGCGATCGATCGCGCGCAGGACGATCTCGTAATCGCCTGGCGCCAGCGGCGTATCGAGGACTGCGACGAAATCGCCGTTCCCCTCGGCCCTTGCCGATGCGATCATGTCGGCGCCGGCAAGAACCTCGATCTCGGCATTCGGGCCGGCTTGGCCTGCAATCACGGTTGAGCCATCTGGCTCGACGCGAAGGAGACCGAAGGTTGGGACCATAATTCGATCCGCCTTTCCCCCGGTTCCGTTTTCCCCCCGCGAAACAGAGGCCATCTCGGTGGTGGAGGCCTCGCCGTCCTTTTCCGCGAGCGTCGACTGGTTCGGGACTCTTTCCTGTCCGCTGGACGGGGCGCCGGTGCCGGGACTGCTGGTCCTGACCGCCGCGCTGTTCCTGCCTAACAGCGTTTCCACCCGCTCGGATACCGGCGTCAGGCTCAACACGGCGACCACCGCGATGACTCCGCCAACAAGTCCGGCTGCGACAATGCCCTTGTTCATCAAACCCACCCGTTCAACCTCTTCTGTTCTAACACCTGGCTTGCGAGGCGCTCAACACGTCTTGTTGAAAGGTTGCCGCAAATAAAAACGACCCCGGGGAAAGTCTTGACGCGCGTCGCGGGAATGGCAAAAGGGCGCATGACCTCAAATTCCATCTCATCCGTTTGCGTCTACTGCGGCTCCTCACCAGGGAACAGCCCTGAATATCTGCGGGCTGGCGAGGCTCTGGGCCGCGCGCTCGGCGAATCCGGGCTCCGTCTCGTCTATGGCGGGGGGACCAAGGGAATCATGGGCGCGGTTGCGAAGGGGGCCATGAAAAGCGGTTCGAAAGTCACCGGAATTATCCCCCGCTTTCTGATGAACAAGGAAGCGACGGAGGACGCGCTCGGCGCGCTCGACGAACTCGTGATCACTGAAGACATGCACGAGCGCAAGCACAGAATGTTCGAGGCATCGGATGCCTTCGTGACATTGCCGGGGGGTATCGGCACGCTGGAGGAAGTGATCGAAATCATGACCTGGGCGCAGCTCGGGCGCCACACCAAGCCTATCGTGCTCGCGAACATCAACGGCTTCTGGGATCCGCTGCGTTCTCTGCTCGACCACATGCGCGAGGCAGGGTTTATCCATACCGGTCACCGGGTCGACCCGCTCATCATCGACGATGCATCCGGCATCGTGCCGGCGCTGCTGGCGGCACGCGAGCATGGCGGTGGCGATCAGCGCGTCATCGAGCGCCTGTAGCGAGGAGCGCAGCCTTCATCGGCGCAAGAGCGACGTCGTGTAAAGCAGCAGCGCTGTCCAGATGAAGCCGAAGGCGATCAATTGCCATAGGGAGAACGGCTCGCCGAAAAAGAAGACGGCGACCAGAAAAATCATGGTCGGTGTCAGGTACTGCACGATGCCGATGGTTGTATAGCGTAGCGCCTTCGCGCCGAACGCATACAGGATCAGCGGGAACGCTGTGGCGGGCCCGGCCAGAAGCAGCAATCCGATATCCGCGGGACCCGTGGGCCCGAAGTGCCCCTCCCCTTGTGCGACGAGCCAGCCGATGATGACCGTCGCAGGTAGGGACAACAGGATAACTTCCAGCATGAAACCTTGGGTCGGGCCGATCGGCAGCGTCTTTCGCAAAAACCCGTAGAACCCGAACGAGAAGGCCAGCGTCAGCGAAACCCAAGGCAGGCCGCCGGCCTTCACGGTCAGGATGCCTACGGCGATGACTGCGCAGGCAATGGCCGCCGCCTGAAGCCGGTTGAAGCGCTCGCCGAGAAACACCGCACCAAGCAGCACATTGACCAGCGGGTTGATGTAATAGCCCAGCGCCGCCTCGACCGTGCGCTCGGCGGCGACCGCCCAGACATAGACGCCCCAGTTGATGGAGATCAGGCCCGCAGTCAGCGCGGCCAGCGCGAGCGTGCGCGGGGACCGAAAAGCGGCGCGCAGATCGGCGGTGCGGCGCATCAGGATCAGAATGACGCCGGCGACCGGCACCGACCAGACGACCCGGTGTGCTACCACCTCGTAGGCGGCGATATGGTCCACCGCCTTCATGTAGAAGGGCAGGAATCCCCAGAAAATATACGCGCCCAGCGCATAGGCGAAACCGGCGAGCGGCTCGCGCTCGGCTTGGCGGGCAGACGGGACGCTGGCGACTGTTTCGGGCATCCGGCTTGCCTACACCCCGGTTGAGCCGACCGCAAAGCGGCAATTGTCACGAGGACAATTCAGATTCACGCGGCGGCACAATGAACCGCGACAACTTTTCGTCGAGTTCCATCCACCGGTCATGCCAGACGAGTTCGAGCGCGGTTGAGATGATACCCGTCGGGACATTCTCGGCATGGCGCACAATGCGCGGAGAGATGATCGAGACCCGCCTGCGTTGTCCCGCATATGACCAGTTCACCGCAACACGATGTTGGTCGACTGGATACACCGAGAAGGAGTAAGGAAAAGCGAAAATCACATGGAATAACCGATACTGAATTGGAGCACTTGATGCATCGGGTTGGATCGTACTTCCAATCGAAAATACTTGCTTCGCCTGCTCGAGAGATGCGCCCCGATAGAGCGTCGTCGATCCGTCGCAATTATTCCATCGTACATCGAACCGAAGCGCGTTCTCTGATGCTCCCACCTTGGGAAGCTCGCCGTCCTCAACGACGGAATGCCTTTTGATTCTTGGCCGCCAACCTAGCAAGAGCCACGCTATCGCGGCGATGCCGGTTCTATGTGAGGGGTGTGGCCCGCTCACTCCGCCGCCGCCAGGCCGGCATGGCCGCGATTCTTCATCAGCTTGAAGGTGATGGAATCCATCAGCGCCTCGAAGGAAGCGTCGATGATGTTTTCAGAGACTCCGACCGTCCACCAGCGATGTCCCGACGCGTCGGCGGATTCGATTAGTACGCGGGTTACAGCCTCGGTCCCGCCATTGAGGATGCGGACCTTGTAGTCCACCAGCTCCAGATCGGCGATCTCGGCCTGATATTTGCCGAGGTCCTTGCGCAAGGCCATGTCGAGCGCGTTGACCGGGCCATTGGCGCTTTCGGCGACCGACATGCGCTCCTCGCCGTCTACGCTGACTTTCACCACCGCTTCGGCAACGGTCACAATTTCGCCGAGCGCATTGTGCCGGCGTTCGACCAGAGCGCGAAACGACACCACCTCGAAGAAATCTGGAACGTCGCCGAGCGTGCGGCGAGCCAGCAGTTCGAAACTCGCATCCGCGCCTTCATACGCATAGCCTGTCGCTTCGCGCTCCTTGACCATGGCGATCAGGGTGTCGAGGCGCGGATCGTCCTTCGCAACGGTGATGCCGCGGCGCATCAGTTCGCTGATGAAATTCGACTTGCCGCCCTGGTCCGACACCATGATGTGGCGAACATTGCCGACCTTCTCAGGTTTGACATGCTCGTAGGTCGCCGGGTCCTTGACCAGTGCAGACGCATGAATTCCGGCCTTTGTCGCAAATGCGGACGATCCGACATAGGGCGCCTGCGCGGCGGGCGAGCGGTTCAGCAACTCGTCGAAGGACCGTGACAGCCGGGTCAGGCCTTCGAGCTGTTCCGCCGTCACGCCGGTCTCGAAACGCTCGGCCCAGGCCGGTTTCAGCGCAAGCGTGGCGATGATCGTCACCAGATTGGCGTTGCCGCAACGTTCGCCGATTCCGTTCAGCGTCCCCTGGAGATGGCGCGCGCCCGCGGTGACTGCCGCAAGCGAATTGGCGACTGCCTGCTCGGTGTCGTTGTGAGCATGAATTCCCAGCCGGCCGCCCGGAACGCCGGCCTCGATCACGGCGCCGACGATGTCGCGAACCTCGTGCGGTTGCGTGCCGCCATTGGTGTCGCAAAGCACCACCCAGCGCGCGCCTGCCGCCAGCGCCGCCTTCGCGCAGGAAAGCGCGTAATCGGGATTGGCCTTGTAGCCGTCGAAGAAATGCTCGCAGTCGACCATCGCCTCCTTGCCGGCGGCAATGGTGGCTTCGACCGACCGGCCGATATTGTCGAGGTTTTCGTCGTTCGAGCATCCGAGCGCAACGCGCACGTGATAGTCCCAGCTCTTGGCGACGTAACAGACCGCGTCCGCCTTCGACCGGTTGAGTGCGTTGACGCCGGGATCGTTGGACGCAGACACGCCTGCCCGCTTGGTCATGCCGAAGGCGACGAACGCGGCATTCTGGGTGCGTTTGCGCTCGAACAGGGCGTCGTCGGTGGGGTTGGCTCCCGGATATCCGCCCTCCACATAATCGACGCCGAAGCCGTCCAGCATCGACGCGATGGCGATCTTGTCCTCGACCGAAAAGTCAATTCCGGGCGTCTGCGCCCCGTCACGCAGGGTCGTGTCGAAAAGATAGATGCGTTCGCGCGCCATGTCTTACCCGTCGCCGCCTCTTGGCGGCCTCTTATTTTCCGGCGAACTTATCGGTCGCGCGGATCAGCCGGTCAAGGATGCCGGGCTCCGAATAGGCGTGGCCGGCACCCTCGATCAGATGAAATTCGGCTTCCGGCCACGCCTGGTGCAATGCCCAGGCGTATTTCGCCGGACAGGGCATGTCGTACCGGCCATGAACGATCACGCCGGGAATGTCGTGCAGTTTGTGCGCGTCGCGAAGAAGCTGGCCTTCATCGAGCCAGCCGCCATTCATGAAAAAGTGGTTTTCGATCCGGGCGAAGGCTTCCGCGAATTCATCTTCGCCGAAATCGAAATCCATCTCCGGTTCGGGCAGAAGCGTGATCACGCTGCCCTCGAACAGACTCCAGGCCTTTGCGGCCTCTATGCGGGTGGTGCGGTCGGCGCTGGTAAGACGCCGGTGATAGGCGGCCATCATGTCGTGGCGCTCGTCTTCGGGTATCGGCGCGGCGAACTCGGCCCACCGGTCCGGGAACATCTCCGACACTCCGAACTGGTAGAACCAGTCGAGTTCGGGCTTGGTCAGCGTGTAGACCCCGCGCAAAACAAGTTCGCTGACGCGCTCCGGATGCCTCTCGGCATAGGCGAGCGCCAGCGTCGAACCCCACGAACCGCCATGTACAAGCCATTTCTCCACGCCGGCCATCTCGCGCAGCCGCTCGATATCGGCAACGAGATGCCAGGTCGTGTTGGCGTCCAGCGATGCGTGCGGCGTCGATTTCCCGCATCCGCGCTGGTCGAACAGCAGGACATCGTAAAGCTCCGGATCGAACAACCGCCGGTGGTTCGACGAAATTCCGCCGCCCGGCCCGCCATGCAGGAACACCGCCGGTTTCGCGCCCGGCGTTCCGGCGCGTTCCCAGGAGATGCTATGCCCGTCGCCCACATCGAGGAACCCGGTCTCATATGGTTCGATTTCGGGATAGAGCGTGCGAAGCTCGCTCATTCGCCGCGCTCCGGCGGCCAGACATCGGTGTCGCGATCCGGGTGCTGGCGATTTTCAAGACCGGCGACGAACTCCTCTCCGCCGTCGAAGTCACCGGCACGGCGAACCGGCAGCGCATGCAGGCCATCGACAAAGGAAAGCTTGTCGGCCGGCATTACCTGTATCACGGGCGGCGCCAGTTCCGGATCGTCGAGCGAGCCGATGGATACCTCGACCGGCCCGCCCCAGTCATAGGTGAGCGGCGTGCCGCACTGGCCGCAGAAGCCGCGCCGGACCTTGTTGGAACTGGCGAAGAACTGCGGTTCGCCACGCATCCATTTCAGCCCGAACGCGGTAACCAGCGGTCCGTAGAAGCCTCCGAACGCTTTCTGGCACATGCGGCAGTGGCAGATAGACGCGCGGCCGAAGGACTCGCAGCGATAGCGCACTGCGCCGCACTGGCATCCTCCGGTGATTTTCTCAGCCACTATCATCCTCCATCGGCCAGACATCGGTGTCGCGGTCGGGATGCTGGTGGTTGCTGTCCCGGATCGCCTTGATCTCGTGGGCGGAAAAATCGTCCTCGGTCACCTTCTGGCGCGCGCCGGCCCATTCGGCGACGAAAGAGACCCGCGATTCCACTGAATCCTCCGAAACCGGCTTGTAGCGCGAGGGATCGTCGAGGCTGCCAAGCGTCACGGCCATTCCGTCGCGGGTGACATCGTCGAAGAACAGGGGCGTGCCGCAATCGCGGCAGAAGCCCCGCCGGACGATGTCGGACGAATGGAACCAGCCGGGTTCGCCGCGGGTGATGACGATGTCTTCCCGGCGCGCGCCGGCGAGCGGCATGAAATAGTTTCCCGCCGCCTTCTGGCACATGCGGCAATGGCACAGATGGGGGTTGGTGAGTTCCTGCTCGATGCGATAGCGCACCGCGCCACACTGGCACCCGCCGGTGATGGGACGTTTGGTCATGCGCCGTCCTTTCCCTCCCCCCTGAGGGGAGGGTGTCCGCCCAGCGGACGGGTGGGGTTGTTGCATTCATGCTCGATCATCGATGCGATCCCCTGCGCCACCTGCCATGCGTTCGCCGTCACGTCCGGCGAATCCACACGGACGACACGATACCCCTTGGATCGCAGATATTCATCGCGATTTGCATCGTGGCGTTTACGGCTTTCGCTTTCATGGCTATCGCCGTCGACCTCGACGGCCAGTTTATGGGCCAGGCAAACGAAATCGACGATATATGGCCGGATTGGCGCTCGCCGTCTGAACTTTAATCCCATTTCACGCAGGTCGCGCAGTTCGTACCAGAGAGCGACCTCCGATTTCGTCATGTTCTGTCGAAGCGCCCGCGCCTTCGTGTTTCAGCCGTGCCCCGGGTGCGCGGCATCAGACAACCCCACCCGTTCAGCCGCTTGCGCGGCTGTCCACCCTCCCCTCAAGAGGGAGGGAGAGGTCCGGCCCTTCACCTTTTCACTTCCCAGGTGGTGACGCGCTCGCCGGTCTCGGGGTCCTTGCCATCCTTCAACTGGATGCCCTGCGCCAGAAGTTCGTCGCGGATTTGGTCAGCCTCGGCCCAGTTCTTGTCGCGGATGAGGGCGAGGCGTTCATCAACCTTTATCCCGATTTCCGACCGCAATTCATCGCTCACGCCAATGCCAAGTAAGGCCTTTGCCGCATACTCGATTTCATCAAAACCGAGTAAATTCATCCCCAAACGAAACGCAATTTGAGCATCTCCATCACCGGCATTCGCTTCTTTGTACAATCCCTGCAACTGGTTGATGAACAGTGGAGTGTTTAGGTCGTCTACAAGCGGAGACCCTTCAGGGAGCATGGGACTATAACCTGCAGTGTTGGTGCCTAAAGCCAGGTCGGCCCAGCGGTGGTAAATCCGCTCCGCTTCCTCCAGCCGCTTGACGCTGAAATCGATCGGCTCGCGGTAATGCGTCATCAGCATGGCCAGCCGCAGCACTTCGCCCGGCCATTTGCGGCCGCCGAATTTTTCGGTGTGCATCAGTTCGTGGATGGTGAAGAAGTTGCCCTCCGACTTCGACATCTTCTTGCCTTCCACCTGCAGGAAGCCGTTGTGCATCCAGACATTCGCCATCTTGTCGGTGCCGTGGGCGCAGACCGACTGGGCGATCTCGTTTTCGTGGTGCGGGAAGATCAGGTCCAGCCCGCCGCCGTGAATGTCGAACATGTGAGGCCGCGCCAATCCGGCTTCGGAGAGCTTCCCAGCCTCCTGCAGGTTCTCCCAAAGCAATTTGTCGCTCATCACCGAGCATTCGAGGTGCCAGCCGGGGCGGCCGTAGATCGGCGTTCCGTCGAACGTCGCCGGCCAGCCGGGCTCCTTCTCGGAGGATTCCTTCCACAGCACAAAGTCTGCCGGGTTCTTCTTGTGCGCCTCCACCGCTATACGCGCGCCGGCCTGTTGTTCGTCCAGCTTGCGGTTCGACAGTTTCCCGTAGGACGGCATCGAGGTCACGTCGAACAGTACCTCCCTGCCCTCGCTGCCGGTTGCCACATAGGCGTTGCCGCTGGCGATCAGCGTCTCGATCATCGCGATCATGCCGTCGATGTGTTCTGTAGCGCGCGGCTGAAATGTCGGCTTCAGGCAGCCAAGCGCGGCAACGTCCTCCTGATACTGGTTCAGCGTCTTCTCGGTGACGGCGCGGATCGCCTCGTTCAGCGGCAGGTCCGGATGATCGCGCAGCGCCCGTGCGTTGATCTTATCGTCCACGTCGGTGATGTTGCGGACATAGGTTACGTGATCCTCGCCATAGAGATGGCGCAGCAGCCTGAACAGCACGTCGAAGACGATCGCAGGTCGCGCATTGCCGATATGGGCGTAATCGTAGACTGTCGGCCCGCACACATACATCCGCACGTTTTCCGGATCGATAGGCGCGAACGGCTCCTTCGTCCTTGTCAGCGTGTTGTAAAGCGTCAGTTTCGGCGCGTCGGTCATCAGTGTCGTCTCGTTGAAATCGCGGCTTTCCATCGCAAGGGCGTGGCCCAAAGGCAACCCGTCAGGCGACGAGGCTGACCGCCAGCGCGAACATCACGAATGCGATCAGCAGATCGAGCACCTGCCACGCGCGCGGCTTGGCGAACACCGGCTGCAGCAATCGCGCGCCGTATCCGAGGGCATAGAACCACACGAAGGACGCCAGCACCGCACCCGTGCCGAACGCAAGGCGCGCCTGTCCCTCAAAGCCTGCCGATATTCCGCCGAGCAGGACGACCGTATCGAGATAGACATGCGGATTGAGGAAGGTGAACGACAGGCAGATTGCGACCGCCGTCGCGAGTGGCGTGTGCCCGTCCTTCTCCGCCCGCAAGGCATGCGGCCTCCAGGCCCGGCGCAAGGCGATCAGGCCGTACACGGTCAGGAACGCCGCGCCCGCCCACGTGACCAGCCGGATCGCCGTCTCGCTGGTGGCGATGAGCGAGCCGAAACCGGCGACGCCGAGCGCGATCAACAGCGCGTCCGAGAGCGCGCAAATGAGGCAAAGGATGAAAACGTGCTCGCGCAGCAACCCCTGGCGCAGGATGAAGGCGTTCTGCGCGCCGATCGCGATGATCAGCGACGCGCCAAGAAAAAAACCGGAGAGGCCGGCGGAGAAGACCGGTGAGAACGGCATGGAGACAACCTAGAGAAGTTTCATCTGGGCGCCGCCGGATGCAGCGCCGTCCTGCCCTCTATCCGGCTTTTTCTCGGTAGGAAACTCTTTCGGCTCCACCCGCTGCTGGATGTCCGGCGTCGCATTGGCCACTTTGTTGACCTTGTCGGAGACCGGAATCGCCTCGAAATAGTCTTCCGGCGGCGCGGTCAGGAGATCGGCGACGTGCCGCGGCTCCTGCGTGCGGCAGTCCAGCCAGCGCGCGAATTCCTCCGGCGGGACGACGACGGGCATCCGGTCGTGGATTGCGCCGAACTCGCCCGTCGCCCCGGTCGTCAGAATGGCTGCCGTGTCGATTTCGCTTCCGTCCGGCCCGGCCCAAGTCTCGCCCAGTCCTGCGAAGGCGACAATGCCGCCATCGACCGGCCGCACCCAGTAGGCTTGCGATTGTTTCGTCGCCTTGTCGCGCCGCCATTCGTAGAAGCCGGATGCCGGTATCAAGATGCGCCGATGGCGCATCGCGGCGCGGAACGACGCCTTTTCTGCGGCGGTTTCGCTGCGCGCGTTAATCAATAGCGGAAAGTCCTTCGGATCCTTCACCCACGCGGGAAGAAAGCCCCACCGCGCCAGAACTGCCTCACGGTCGGGACGGTTCGAGCCCGGTTCGCGCGGTGGCGCCGCCGCAAGCGTCAGGATTGGCTGCGTTGGCGCTATATTGTAGCGTGGCGGAAACGCCTCGACCCCTTCCAGCGCGAAATAGGCCGCGATCTCCTCGGGC
Source organism: Oricola cellulosilytica (assembly GCF_019966575.1). Classification (GTDB taxonomy): domain Bacteria; phylum Pseudomonadota; class Alphaproteobacteria; order Rhizobiales; family Rhizobiaceae; genus Oricola; species Oricola cellulosilytica. Next base: position 276,046 of record NZ_JAINFK010000002.1, read on the forward strand.
GTTCGAAGCAGGGAAAACCGTCCGCACATGCCGCACTCTTCCGCGCCGCTTAAAGCACGGAAACCCTCCCAACCCCTGTCGTGGACCGTATTTTCGCTTTCATGTCGGCAATTCCCCTGTAACCATCCCTCTCATGCCGATAAGCATGGAACTCCGCAACCAGCGCCTCTCCGAATGCATTTGACTGAGACATCCCCTCGTCCATCTATCGCGGTATCGGTAGTTGCGCGAGACCCCGCCACAGGACTTTTTCTGCTGGTCAGACGCGGCTTGCCACCCGCGCAAGGGCTGTGGGCCTTTCCCGGCGGCAAGGTCGGGTTCGGCGAGACGCTTCTGGAAGCCGCACAGCGCGAATTTCACGAGGAAACCGGCCTTTGCCTGCGCAACACCCGTTTCCACAGATTTCTCGAACTGATGGCCGATGGTTCCGGCGACGATCCGGCGCACCACTTCGTTCTCGCCGTCCATCGCGCCGACGCCTCCGGCGAACCGGTCGCGGGAGACGATGCTGCAGAGGCGTCGTGGTTCGACGTCGGGGCGATGAGCGGCCTGCCGATCACTGCGACCACGCTCGCCCTGGCCCGCGAGATCGCCGACGACACCTGAACGCACGGGCTTCAAGCGATTGTGAGCGGGATTTATTGGGCGCGGCCGTCACCTCGCGCTACTCAATGGCGGAATGCACCCAAATCACCGGGAGGCGTCCATGAAATCGCTCCTTGCCCTCGCGACCGCCCTCGCTCTGGCGGCAACCCAAATCGCCAATTCAGAACCGCTCCGGTGGAAATCGGAGGGATGGCGGACCGATTTCACGAAATCGACCGTCGATCTCGACCGGGTTCTCTCGGGCGGCCCGCCGCGTGACGGAATTCCCTCGATCGACGATCCAAAATTCATCCCGATCGGCGAGGAGACATCCCTCGACGAAAACGAAGCGGTGATCGGACTGAAGATCAATGGCGACGCCCGCGCCTATCCGATTCGCATCGTCACTTGGCACGAGATCGTCAACGATACCGTCGGCGGCGTGCCCGTCGCCGTCACCTACTGTCCGCTCTGCAATTCGTCGCTGACGTTCGACCGCCGCGTGGAAGGCGAGGTTCTGGAGTTTGGCACGACCGGAAAGCTCAAGGATTCCAACCTGATCATGTATGACCGCACAACCGATAGCTGGTGGCAGCAGTTCTCAGGCGATGCGATCGCCGGAAGTTATGCGGGCACATTCCTGAAACTTCTGCCCTCGCGGCTGCAATCGTGGTCGGAATTCAAGGCGGAGAATCCGGACGGAAAGGTGCTGGTGCCGAACAACCCGCGGCTGCGGGATTATGGCCGCAATCCCTATGCCGGTTACGACACCGCACGTCCCTTCCTCTACGACGGACAATTACCGCCCGACATCGAACCGATGGAGCGGGTCGTGGTCGTGCGCCGCGACGGCGAAGAGCCGCTGATCGTGACGCTTAACAAGGTCCGCGAAGACAATGGGCTGCGGGAGGGCGACTATCAGGTTGAATGGGCGCCGGGGCAACGTTCCGCACTCGACACGTCACAGATTGCCAAGGGCCGTGAAGTCGGCACGATCACCGTCCAGAAGGGTGGCAGGGACGTCCCCTATGACGTGACGTTTGCCTTCGTCGCCCACGCCTTCTATCCTGATGTCGCCATCCGCAAGGACTAGTGCCAAAGAACGCTAGTCTCCGTTCGGAAGGCAATGCCAACGTACGTCTGACAGCGAGACGAAGCGTGCGAACCGGGCAAGCTCGGCCTCCAGCTTGGCCGCCCGCCGCGCTGTCCATCGCACGCCCGGCTCCGGCCAGAGACTGACGACATTCAGTACGCCCCCGGCGCGGTCCGCCCTGGCCTCGATCCGGCCGACGAAGCGATCGCCTTCCAGCAGCGGAAAGACGTAATAGCCCCACCTCCGTTTGGCGGCGGGAACGAAAATTTCGATCCTGAAGTCGAAACCGAAGAGCCGCATCAGCCGCGCGCGGTCGCGCACGATCGGGTCGAACGGGTTGACGATGCGCAGCCGCGATCCAGGCTCCGGCGGCTCGGAAATGCGAAGCTCGATATCGTCCGGCGCAAGCGCCCTGCTCCAGGAGCCGTCAGCGGCCTGGATTTCGACCGGCACGAGCGACCGTTTACTGCCGTCGGACCACCTCCTGACCTCCCCCGCGTCCGTGGCGTCCCAAAACCTCTGCACCTCGCCCGGCGTCCCGAAAGCCAGGCGGTCCAGCGCGCCGCGGCAAAGCCAGTCGACCTGTGCCTCATCGGAGTGCTCGAGATCGCGGACGTCAGCCGGAATGACGCGCTCTGAAAGATCGTAGAACTTCTTGAAATTATTGCGATGAGAGGTAGCGAGTTCGCCCGCGTACCACATGTAATCGAGCGCCAGCTTGTGCGGCGGTCTCGACCACATCCGCCTTTCCCCGGCGACCTTGGTCTCGAAGGCGTTTGTCGACAAGGGGCCTTCCGCCTCGATACGCTTCCGGATGGCCTGGCGGCCGGCCGCGTCGAGCATGGAACTGTAGTAATTCGAGCGGTCTATGCGTTCCTTGAGCCGCCGGAATTGCCGCCGCCACATCGAATAAAATTCAATCGGGAGAACGGAGGCATCGTGCGTATAATGTTCGAACAGGCTGCGCTCATGGGCCAGCAGCCGGTTGAGCATCGGCTCGCGGTAATGCTGATTGCGGCTCCACAGGATATGATGGTGTGCACGGGAGACGACGCGAATCGTGTCGAGTTGAACGTAGCCGAGCTTGCGGATGATCGACATCACGTCGAGCGGCCCGACGGGGGTTCCCGCCAGGCCCTGCGCATCGAGCCAGAGCCTGCGGGCATCGCGATTGCTGATCTTCAGGGGCGCGTGTGTGGCGAACATTTCTTGAAAGACGGGTTCCGCTTCAAATCATCTGCGAGTCATGTTCATGCCTATCCCGAAAAACGGGACAAATAAAGAACAGCGACGAACGTGACTGGCCGGCCAAGCGCACGAATTCACCGCAAGCGCGGTAGCCGCGCGCCGAAAAATTGGCTAGAGCGTCGATTAGTCGTGTGCTGTTGCGCGCTGCCGCCCCTTGGAGTTCGCCCTCGGTGAGATTTGGAAAATTACCGTATTGTCTGTTGATCGTGGCGCTGGCGTTCGGCGCTCCGCACGCCGCCCGCGCGCAAGCCGGTCCGTCGGCGGTGGTCCCCTACGACGAGAATCTCCTGCGCCTGGCAGAGGTGCTCGGCTCGGTCCACTATCTGCGCAATGTCTGCGGCGAGGAATCCAACAGTTGGCGCGAGCGTATGGAAGAATTGCTTGTCGTCGAGAATCCCGAACCGCTGCGCCGGGCTCGTCTCGTCGCGAGCTTCAATCGCGGCTACCGCACCTTCGATAGCGTCTACACGAAGTGCACCCGGCAAGCGCTGGACGCAGTGGAGCGCTACATGCGCGAGGGCCTCGAACTCACCCGCGAAATCAACAGCCGCTACGGGGAGTGAGCAGCCTCTCCGGCGCTCATGAGATTATCCAAGTGTTAACGTTTACGCGCTTTGGCGCTTTTGTTTCGCAATGCACTGCTGATATGTTAACAGGCAGTGAAGTGTGTGTGCCAAATTGGTAGCGTATGGTTTGCGAAATGGATGTAACGATCAGCGAAATGGACGAGATCATCGCGCGCGAGAAGCGTGACGCGGCGCTTGAGGTTCACAGCGATGCGTGGGCCGACGGCACGATGGAAGGCATCGACGCGGACATCCTCGCCGATGCGGCCATCGCTACGGCGCTTGAGGAAACGATCCGGGAACTTGGCGAGGAGGCCGCCCTTGCGCTGGTCGAAACGCTGCGGGACCGTATCCTCACCGGCGAGTTCACGCCCAACAGATCACTCCAGTAGATCGACCGGCCGTTCGGGCTGGCGGGGACGGATAATGGGGCGCGCCCTTCGGTTCGTAAATTCGCCGCAACGTTTTCGCTCAGGGCCCGGGCCCCTTACACTTTTTTTCCTCTTGGCGATCCTGTCTGCATCAGGAGCAGGCGCTTCATCGGCTTGGGCGGAAGGGCATTCAGAAGTTTTGCCGGACGGCGAAATCCGGCGTGAGGATCTGCCGCCGCTCGAAACTCCCATTCCCGGCAACACCCCGTCCGACCGCGAGAGCATCGTCGGTCCGCCTCCTTCCGATGCCATCCCTCTACCCGAGCCATTCCGCGCCAAGCCCGGGATGGACCCCGAAAATCCGCTCGCGATCCCGGGGCAAGATGGCGTTGAGCAGGACGGCGGGCTGCCACAGGGCGGGGAGCCTGTCATCGGGGGAGATGTCGAGGATCTGCCGCCCCCCGTGCAACGCATGCGGGAGATGATCATGCAGGCGGCGCGCGACGCCGACTTCGAGGCGCTGCGGCCGCTGATCGGCAGCGGCGCAGATATGACGCAATTGTCCCTCGGTGGCTATGAAGGCGATCCGATCGCCTACATCCGCGACTTGTCCGGCGACACGAAGGGTCACGAAATCCTTGCCATCCTCCTCGAAGTTCTCGAAGCGGGCTACGCGATCTACGATCCCGGAACACCGAACGAGATCTTCGTATGGCCGTACTTCGTCGCAACGTCCCTTGACGAACTCACGCCGAAGCAGCGGGTGGAACTTTTCAAGCTCGTCACGTCGGGCGATTACGAGGACATGCGCGCGTTCGGCGCTTACATCTTCTACCGGGTCGGCATTTCGCCCGACGGGCGCTGGCGGTTCTTCGTTGCCGGAGACTAGGGTCAGGACCCTGGAGCGCTTCGCGGCCCACCCTTGGAAATCATGCCTTCCGTTACGATATCCGGTACGGACGCAATCGGGAGAGGCTGATGGAAACCGGCAACATGATCGCGGAGCGGAAAGCCCCCGCTGACACGGAGAGTTCATCGCGTGGTGCGCTGGTCCGCCGCCTCGTCATCTTCCAGATAAAGCTGTTTACGGACGGCATGCGCGACCTTCTGCTAAGTCCGGTCTCGCTCGCCGCCGCCGCGTTCGGCTTCTTCCTGGGCGGACGCAACCCGCATGGCGCGTTCGACCGGTTGATGGATGCAGGTCACGCCAGCGACCGGTGGATCGACCTGTTCGGACACCACCAGAACGGCGGCCAGGCGGTGTGTCTGGAAAAAATGCTGGGCGATATCGAAACGGTGTTGCGCGAGGACCACGCGCGCGGCGGCCTCACCGCCGAGGCGCACCGGCGCCTGAGATCGCTGGCCGACGAGCTGCGCCGCCGGACGTCACCCCGGCAGAGCCTCTGAAAACAATACCGGCTCGCCCTGCGACGGCGCCGTGATTTCGCCTTCCCACATCACCCGTTCGCCGCGAATCATGGCGCCGACGGGCCAGCCGGTAACTTGCCTGCCGTCATAGGGCGTCCAACCGGCCTTCGACCCCTGCTGCGCGTTGCTGATCGTCTCACGGCGCTTCATGTCGACGATGGTGAAATCGGCATCGTATCCAGCCGCGATGCGGCCCTTGCGGGCGATGCCGAACAGGCGGTTCGGGCCGTGCGATGACAAGTCCACGAAGCGCTCCAGCGTCAGCCGGCCGGCATTGACGTGATCGAGCATGATCGGAACCAGCGTCTGCACGCCGGTCATCCCGGACGGACTTGCCGGATAGGCCTTCGCCTTCTCCTCCAGCGTATGCGGTGCGTGGTCGGAGCCGAGCACATCGATGACGCCCTGCCCGATACCGCGCCAGATGCCGTCCCGATGCCTGCCATCGCGCACCGGCGGGTTCATCTGGATCAATGTGCCGAGCTCCGCGTAATCGTCCGCGGTCAAAGTCAGATGATGCGGCGTCGCCTCCGCCGTCGCGACATCCTTGTGTCCGGCTAGAAAATCGATCTCCTCGGCAGTCGAAATGTGCAGCACATGAATGCGCGCCCGGGTCTCCCGGGCGATACGCACCAGACGCTCGGTGCATTGCAGCGCCGCCGTTTCGTCGCGCCAGACCGGATGCGACGTCGGATCGCCCTCGACGCGCAGGCCGGCCCGCTTGCGCAGCCGGAACTCGTCCTCGGAATGAAAGGCGGCCCGGCGGCGCGTGTTGCGCAGGATCGCCGCAACTCCCCCGTCGTCCTCGACCAGGAGGCTGCCGGTCGACGATCCCATGAACACCTTGATGCCCGCGGCACCGGGAAGCCGCTCCAGTTCTCCGGCAATATCGGCATTTTCGCGCGTGCCGCCGACCCAGAACGCGAAATCGCAATGCATACGATGCCTTGCGCGCCGCACCTTGTCCACAAGCATCTCCTCGCTTGTGGTCAGCGGATTGGTGTTGGGCATTTCGAATACGGACGTAACCCCGCCTAGCACCGCCGCGCGCGACCCGGTCTCAAGATCTTCCTTGTGTTCCAGGCCGGGCTCGCGGAAATGCACTTGGCTATCGATCACCCCCGGCAGGACGTGCAGGCCGGTGCAATCGATGGTTTCTCCGGCTTGAGAGGCATCGAACGATCCGATCGCAGCGACCTGCCCCTGGCGGACGCCGATATCCCGCACGCCCCGGCCGTCGTGATTGACGACTTCGCCGCCTTTCAAAACCAGGTCGAATGTCTTGCTCATTGCCGGTGATCCCTTGCCGCGCCGCCGCTCCGGGATTACGTACCCAACTGCCCTAAAGCAAGCGCGCAAAGTGACCGACCCCATGCCTGTTCACCTCCCCACCGGACGCAGTGTCATCCTCATTGAGGGCGAGGACGCCGAGCATTTCCTGCAGAATCTGGTGACCTGCGACCTCGGTTCGCTTCAGGAAGGCGTGGCGCGCGCTGGCGCGTTGCTCGCACCGCAAGGCAAGGTGCTGTTCGATTTCCTGATTTTCCGAGTTGGCGCCGACGCTTTCATGATCGACATCCGGTCCGATGTGGCCGCCGATTTCATCCGCCGTCTGACCCTCTACAAACTGCGGGCAAAAGTCGAAATTGGTGAGTCGGAGGAATCTCTTGTGGCGATTTCCTGGGAAAATGATTCAAGCGACATCGCGGCGGCGCGCGCCGTGCGCGATTCGCGCTTCGTTGAGGAAATCGGCGTGACGCGCCATTACGGCGATGCCATTTCCGGCAGGAACGACAAGGCCGACGCCTGGAACGCGCTTCGCGTCTCCCATGGCGTCGCCGAAAGCGGCCCCGATTTCGCGCTTGGAGAAGCTTTTCCGCATGACATCTCGCTCGATCAGAATGACGGCGTGGATTTCCGCAAGGGTTGTTATGTCGGACAGGAAGTCGTCTCTCGGATGCAGCATCGCGGCACCGCCCGCCGCCGCATCGTGATCGTCGAGTCAGCGGAGCCGCTGCCGGCTCCGGGGACGGCCATCGAGACAGGCGGGAAACCGGTCGGAACGCTGGGAACCGTCGCCGGCGAACGCGCGCTCGCCATTGTCCGGCTCGACCGGGCGCGTGACGCGCGCGAGAAGGGAATGCCGATCGTCGCTGGCGACACGCCTGTTGAACTCACCTTGCCGCGAGGCGTGAGCTACGACTGGCCGAACGATACTGCCGCGGCGGACGACTGACGGTGGCCGATCGCGAAGGCGCACCGGCGCGGGCATGGCAGCGCATGCTTTCAGGACGGCGGCTCGATCTGCTTGATCCCTCCCCACTCGACATCGAGATCTCCGACATCGCTCACGGACTGGCGCGCGTCGCCCGCTGGAACGGGCAAACTTCCGGCAAACATGCCTACTCAGTGGCGCAGCATTCGCTCGCGGTGGAGTACATCGTCGGACGTATTGTGCCGGATTGCTCGCCCATGCTGCGGCTGGCGACGCTGCTGCACGATGCGCCCGAATACGTCATCGGCGACATGATCTCGCCATTCAAGAAGGTGCTCGGCGGCAACTACAAGGCGGTTGAGACGCGGCTCGAGGCGGCCATCCACATCCGCTTCGGCCTGCCGCCGCATCCGGGCCGGACGATCCGGGGCCAAATCAAGCGCGCCGACCAGATTTCCGCCTTCTACGAGGCGACCGTACTTGCCGGATTTTCCGAAAAGGAGGCCGTTACCTATTTCGGTCGGCCGCGCGGATTTTCACCCGATGGTCTCGATCTGACACCGCGCCCCGTCTCCGACATACAACGGTTGTATCTTGACCGTTTCGCGGATGTGGAGACCGCCTTCAGGAGCCAGGGCGCGCCTGCGCGAAGAAAGGCCTGACCAATGCCCTATATCCTCGTTTGCCCGCTATCGTGCATTCAGGACGCGGCAACGTCGTCCGGCGCCCGGCGGATGCTGACGGTCATCAACGCCGGCACTCCGGTAACGCGCCCGCGCGAAATCGCCGAAGAGCATCACCTTTTCCTCGGCTTCAACGACATCGCTGTCGCCATGGAAGGCATGACGCTGCCGGGTGAGGAACATGTGCGCGCCATTCTGGACTTCGCCCATGGCTGGGACCGCGAAGCACCGATGATCATCCACTGCTTTGCCGGCATCTCGCGCTCCACGGCATCGGCCTATATGAGCGCGCTGGCGCTCAATCCCGAACTGGACGAGTACGAACTGGCGCAGGATTTGCGCTGGCGCGCGCCTTCGGCAACGCCCAATCCGAAACTGATCGAGATCGCCGATGCGGTTCTAGGCCGCGGCGGCCGGATGGTCGACGCCATCCGCGAAATCGGACGCGGTGCGGATGCCTTCGAAGGCGAGCCCTTCAAACTTCCGCTGACGCGCGACGAGATCTGAGCCGGCGCCGGCCAGAAGCCCGGCCTCACCAGCCCCACTGGAACGTGAGGCCGCTCTGCCGGTTACCGCTCTGGGCTACGTCGGATCGGGTGTTCCGGCCAAATTGGAATAGCCCGTAGGCGTTGTCGCTTCCGTACTGGCGCAATGTCCCGGAATGACCGGTACCCTCCTGATGAACGACCCCGTAATTGCGTGAGCCACGCTGCGCGATCCCTGCGCTGTTGTCCGAGCCATATTGGCGAACGACCGCCCCGCGGCGGGATTTGTTGTAATAGGAGTAGAGATCGAGCCCGGTACGGATCGCCGAGGCCGACTCACGGCTTGTCGGTACAATCTCGACAGAAAAGGAGCCTCCGGCGGAAGCTGGAGCGATCAATGCGGTCGTTGCGATCAGCCCAGCTGCTGCGCCTTTGAATGATTTCGGGGTCATGGTCATCTCCTCCATCGACTTTCTGTTGCGGCGGGTCCGTCCCGCTGACAGATCCAGATTGTCGCGAGGGTGCTGAACGGTCCCGGAATTTTCCGTTCAGTTGCCATTCATGGGCCGGACCCGACATCATCCGTTCCAATAAAAAACCCCGGCGTTTTCGCCGGGGCATCCGTTGGTCATGTCAATCGGTCAGATCGCACCGAAACGCTTATCACAAACGATTGTCTTCCCGCGCACCTCCAACTCAAGGCGGGCGTCAAAGATCGCCCCGGGACTGGAGAGCATGACATTGCCGACCTCCGCGTCCTCGCCCGGCCCGGCTTCGAACTCGCCGCTCTGCGAGATGTTGCTGCTGCCGGAGCGACCGGAGCTTTTGACATCGAAGCGATAAATGCCCGTATGGACCGCGTCGGCTTTGACCATGCCGGTCAGGCTGGTCATTCCGGCGCGTGTGGAAGCCTGGATTTCACAGCGGACCGGCTCAACTCCTGAATGCGCCGATCCAGTTGAGACGGCCGCGCCGGCTGCGGTCAAACCGATGGCGGCGACCGCCATGCCGGACATGAGTTGTCTGTGTCTGGTCATCGATCATTCTCCTCGGTTGCGTTTGAACACGCGGCGCGGAAGCTTGGCCGCCTCCGGCCGCGACGGTTCGGGCGTTGCTCAGAAGCAATCCTGAACGAAGGCCGTGACATTGCCCTGGCCGGACTGATTGACATCGGCCTTGCAACCATGACCGACCTGGACGCCGGCGGCGATGTTGCCGTTGCCGTCCTGCGTCAGGATCGTGGTGTGCCTGGCTCCGAACTGGCCGACGCCGGCGGTATTGCGGCTTCCGTACTGCCGGGTTTCGGCAAAGTTCCGGCGGCCGTCCTGGCCGACCACGGCAAGATTGCGCTGGCCGGTCTGCCGACTGATCATCTTGTTATATCTGCCGCTCTGATAGACGCCGATGCGATTGTGAATTCCGGTCTGGGTTCCGCCGGCGGAATGAGCGTAGCCGTATTGACGGATGTTGACTTCATTGGCGCTCGCCGGGATCGCGGACGCGCCGAGCACGGCTGCAACAACAGTTGTCAGGAAGAACTTGCGGGGCATTTTGGTCACTCCTCTCGATGGTGCGATCCGCTGGACCGCTGCTTGACCACCCGAAGGTTAGTGACGCCATCCCGAACGCAGTCTGAAGCCTGCATTCAGCAATCGTTCATGGTGGAGAGGAGTGCAAGGCCGGAACTTAGCTGCCGGCGGGCGTGCTCGCGAATCTCGTTGCGTAGAGCGCTTCGTGCCCCGGGGCCACGTTCGTCCTCGACAGATCGCCATCTGCCCAGCGCAAGACCTTCGGGTCCATGACCGCCCGCCAGAGTGGTGGGATCGCGGCGAGAACGAAGCAGCCCGGATAACCGCTCGGCAGCCTCGGCAACTCCTCAAAGTCGCGCAATGCCTGATAGGGACGCATCGGGTTTGCGTGATGGTCGGAGTGCCGCTGCAGGTGAAACAGCATCAGGTTCGAGACAATATGATTGGTGTTCCAGGAGTGGCGCGGCTGGCACGGCTCGTAGCGTCCGTTTGGCCTCCTCTCGCGCTTCAGTCCGTAGTGTTCGACATAGTTTGCCTGCGTCAGTTGCAGCCAGCCGAAAACGTGGTGAATGACGAGGAACGGAACCACCGCCCATCCGAGGAAGGCTATCAGTATCGCGGCAACGGCGAGCGCGACCGCGTAGCCTTGCAGAAGATTGTTCTTCCAATGCCAGAACGAGAGCCCCTTTCTCTCAAGCCGGGTCCGCTCAAGCGCCCAACCGCGCCTAGCTGCTCCGGGAATTTCGCGCAGGGCGAAACGGTAGACGCTTTCTCCAAGCCGAGCCGAGGCCGGGTCCTCGGGCGTAGCCACCTGAGAGTGATGGCCTCGATTGTGCTCGATGCAGAAATGGCTGTAGCCGGTCAGCGCGCAGGCGAGTTTCGCGCCCCACTGATCGAGCGCGTTCGTCTTGTGGCCGAGTTCATGGCCGACTGTTAACCCGCCGCCAGAGGTGCTGCCGGCCGCCAGCGCCAGCGCCACATAGGCCAAGACCGGCAATTCCATCGTCGCGGCCACAACTGCCGATGTCACGAAACTGAACCAGAGCACCGGAATGGAACAGAACAGCAGAACACGGTAATAGGAATCGCCTGACAGATCCTCGACGACCTCTTCGGGCGGGTTGTTGGCGTCCTCACCAAAAAGCATATCGAGGACCGGAACGGCGACGAAAAAGAACAGCAACGGAAAGGCGGCCCAGAATAGGGCGCCGGTCTGCCAGAGCAGAATCGCTGACACTCCGAGTACGGCTGGCGCGGCCACCGAGAGCCACCAGAGATAGCGCTTCGTGTCCCGGTAGCGAATCTCGTCGCCGTCGCGCGTCGTCGCGACAAAGATCATCGGTCATCCTCCCGTCTCATGACTATCCGCCGAATGTGGCGCGAGTCAAAGCCGCGCCCGATCGGCAAAAACCCTCTTTGCCGCGATCCTGGCAGCCGTCCTGGCGGAACAGCCGCACGGTATACCCGTTTCACCAACGGTGTGGGAGACTGCGCCAGCGGTGGAAACGCGGCTACAGGCCGGAAAATGGCAGGAGAAAAGATGAACCAGCAGCTATACAAAAAGGACAGTCTCTCCCTTGCCGGAGCGGTGGCGATGGGAACGGGGGTGATGATCGGCGCGGGCATATTCGCGCTGACTGGGCAGGTTGCCGAATTCGCTGGCGCCTTGTTCCCGCTCGCATTTCTCCTTGCCGCCATCATCAGCGGGTTCAGTGCCCACTCCTATATCAAGATGTCGAACGCGTATCCGTCGGCAGGCGGAATCGCGATGTACCTGCAAAAAGCCTATGGCCGCGGCACGATGACCGGAGCTTCCGCCCTGTTGATGGCGTTTTCCATGATCATCAACGAAAGCCTCGTGGCGCGCACCTTCGGATCCTATACACTTCAACTTTTCGACAACCAGGAGAACGGAGTCCTCGTCTCTATCCTGGCGGTCGGCCTCATCGTTTTCGCCTTTCTCGTCAACATCGCCGGCAACAAGGTCATCGGCCCGCTTTCGCAAGTGACGGCGCTTCTGAAGATCGGCGGCATAGCGATTTTCGCGATCGCCACGCTTTGGGCGGCAGGGTTTTCCTTCGAAGCTGCATCGGGCGACGTGGGCAATAGCACCTCAGCCGGCGGATTTCTCGCTGCCGTGGCGCTGGCGATCCTCGCCTACAAGGGGTTTACGACCATCACGAACAGCGGCGGTGAACTCAAGAATCCGCACAGGAATGTCGGTCGTGCAATCATCATTTCACTTGCTATCTGTCTTGTGATTTATCTTCTTGTGGCATTCGCCGTCGGTTCCAATCTCAGCGTACCGGAAATCATAGCCGCGAAGAATTACTCACTTGCCGAAGCGGCCCGTCCCGCTTTTGGCCGATACGGCGCGTGGTTCACCATCGCCATTGCCATTATCGCAACGGCATCCGGCCTTATCGCAAGCATCTTCGCCGTCTCGCGAATGCTCGCCATGCTGACCGACATGGAAATCATCCCGCACCGGCACTTCGGCATGCCCGGCACGATCCAGAAGCACACTTTGGTTTACACGGTCGTCGCGGCCGCGCTTCTTGCCGCTTTCTTCGACTTGACCCGCATCGCTTCGCTAGGCGCTATTTTCTATCTCGTCATGGATATCGCTATTCACTGGGGAGTGTTCAAACACCTGAGAAAGGAGATCGGTGCGAACCCCGCGATTCTCGTTAGCGCCATCGTTCTCGACGTGATCGTGCTAGGCGCGTTCGTCGTGATCAAGGCAACCGCCGATCCCCTTATCATCTGGGTCGGTTTTGGCGGAATCGCGTTGGTCTTCGGCTTCGAACACTTCTTCCTCCGCAGCCGGAGGGAACAGGCAGACGAAGCGCCGGAGCACTCGATGTAGCCGACGCCAGCGCCGCTCTAGTGGCCGGGTTTGTGGCTCGGCCTCGCGCCCGCTTGGTGCCCGATAATCTCCGGATGATTGCAGGCATGGCGGCTGCATTCGAGTTGTAGGGTGGAGTGCGCGATCGCGAACTTGTCGCGCAGAGCGGCCTTCACGACGTCCTTGATGGCGTCAGCCTCGCCCCATTTCCCCGCTTCGATGACCAGATGCGCGTCCAGCGCATTTTCATGTTCCTGCATCTGCCATAGATGGACGTGGTGGACGGCGTTGATCCCATCGATTGCACCCATGGCGGCGATTACCTGTCTGGTGTTGATGTCGGGCGGACTGCCGAGCATGAGAATGCGGATCACTGGACCGATCTCCTTGAACGACTGCCAAAGTATGTAGCCGGCGATGAGCAGCGTCACGAGGGGATCGATGAGGCGCCAGTCATAGAGCAAAATCAGCGTGCCGGCGAAAATCACGGCGATCGAGCCCAGCGCATCGGCGACGTTGTGCAGAAAGGCGGCACGGATATTCATGCTCTGCTTGGAAAGAGTGTAGGTCAACGCCGCCGTCGCAGCGTCGACGACCAGCGCGATCGACGCGATTACCACGACCAGCCAGCCATCGACGCTTTGCGGGTCGAAAAAGCGGAAAATCGCCTCGTAGACGAGATACAGGCCGATCACGATCAGCGTGGTGTAATTGACGAGCGCCGCGACGATTTCTGCGCGGGCGTAGCCGAAGGTCATTGCCGCATCGGCGGGCCGCCGGGCGATCTTCCTAGCAAAAAACGCAATGATCAGCGACAAGGCGTCGGACAAATTGTGGATGGCGTCGGCAATCAGCGCCAGGCTTCCGGACAGGATTCCCCCGATGACTTGGGCGACCGTCAGTCCGAGATTGACGATCACCGCCCAGAAAACGCGGGCGTCGCCGGCGTCCGGATCGACGTGATTATGATTGTGCCCCACGGCGCGCTCCCTGTTTTCCGGCGAACTCAGCCGGGCGGGCTGCAGGTTTAACCGGTCAGATCGTGGACATCACATGGGTGGAGAACGGAAATATGGCAACCCGGCTGATCGCCGCAGCTCATCCCAGGCCCCATTCCACGCCTGTCACCTGCAGGAGCGTCGACATCGCAAAGAACGACACCGAGAAAACGAAGGCGTTGCGGGCGTAATGCGTGTGCACTTCTTGCATCATCGTGCGAAAGGCGCGCTTGGCGTGGTCGTTGCGGGGCCGCTCGTTTTCCGCCAGGAGCATCCAGACTTCGGTGCGTTTCGGTTCCCGCCGTTCGGCGGTGAAGGCGAACCACAGAAGAATGGCCGCCATCACGAGCGTCAATATGGCGCCGGCCTGCAATGCCAGGGCGAAATCGAACGCAAACGAGATCATGACAAGGCTGATTGCGAGGCCGCCGAAGAATACGGCTCGCCCCACGCAGAGCATCGCCAGTTGCCGGGTCTTTTCCATGGGTGGCCTCAGCGCACAGACCGCTACTTTCGTATAATGTAGGCTAAAGCGTGAGGGGGCAATCGGTTCCGCCTCTTAAGCGGGCGGCGCACGCATTTGTGATCGGCTGCTTCAGGCGCCGGGCTCCGGGCCGGTCAGATAAGGCGTCGCCTTGAGCCGTATATCGTCCGGTATGACGGTCGCCCGGCGTGCTTCAAGATCGAGAAGAACGCAGCGAAAAATCGCCTCGAACGCCACGATGTTCGGCTCCATGCGGTAGAGCTGGTGCCGGAATGTCATCGACTTGTTGCCGATCTTCTCGATGCCGGATCTCATCACGATCACCTCACCGGCCATGACTTCCGATTTGAAGTCGCTCTCGGCGCGGACCACCGCGAAAGAGAGACGCCGCCCGCCGACGATCTCGCTCAGCCCCAGCCCCAGATCGGTCTGGAGCGAAAACACGGCGTCGCTGCAGGCGGCAAAATAGCGGGCGACATTCATGTGCCCGAGAATGTCGCATTCCGAAGGATCGACCGCCTTTCTCAAGGTCTCCGTCAACGGCATCTCTTCCTCCCCTACTGCATCCGGATATCCAGCCCGATATCGAGCGTCGGGGCGGCCATGGTGATCTTCGAGGTGGAGATGTAGTCCACGCCGGTTTCGGCGATCGCGCGTATGGTATCAAGCGCGACATTGCCGGATGCTTCCAGCTTGACGCGCCCTTCATTGTCGCTCGCGTTGATCGCGACCGCCTCTCGGAGTTCGTCATTCGTCATGTTGTCGAGCAGGATGGCGTCGGGTGCGGCCGTCAGCGCCTCGCGCATCTGGTCGAGCGTGTCGACCTCGACTTCCAAATTCACGAGATGACCGACATATGCACGCGCCGCCTCGATTGCCTTGGCGACCCCTCCGGAAACCGCGATGTGATTGTCCTTGATCAGGATCGCATCGTCGAGACCGTACCGGTGGTTGGAGCCGCCGCCGCAACGAACCGCGTATTTCTCGAAGGCGCGATGCCCGGGAATGGTCTTGCGCGTGCACGTCACCCTAGCATTCGTGTGGGCGATTTCCGACGCGAAGCGCGCGGTGTAGCTGGCAATCCCGCTCATATGCATCAGGTAGTTCAGGGCGACACGCTCCGCCGACAGGATGGCGCGCGCATTGCCCGAAACCTCGACGATCAGGGTCCCGGCCCCTACATGCGCGCCGTCGGCGACCTGTGCCTCGAATCGCAGTGACGGATCGAGCAACCGGAAGGCGCTCGCGGCGAGCGGCAGCCCGGCGATGACACCCGCCTCCCGAACCGAAAGCACCGCCGAGGCTGTGGCATCCGGGCCGATCGTTGCGTTGGTGGTAATGTCCCCGGCCCTGCCGAGATCCTCCAGCAGCGCCGCGCGAACGGCATCCTCGACCATGAGCAGCGGCAATTCGGGCAGCCTTGCTGGTGTCATTCTTCACGCCTCCACGAAATCGGGAATGACGGCTTCGGCCTGATCGAGCGTCACGAGCGTGCGCCGCTTCCAGGCGTCGTCCGGTTCGGGGAAATCGGTGCGGAAATGGCCGCCGCGGCTTTCCTCCCGGTTGAGCGCCGAAACGGCGATCAGCTTCGCCGTCACCAGCACATTGCGAAAGCGTTCGGTCTCCGCCCCCTCCTCGAGTTCGAGGATCGTGCGCAGCGCTTCGCGCATTCCGCCGGCATTTCGCAGCACGCCAAGGTTGGCGCTCATCGTCCCGCGCAGCCGCTTCATTTGCGCACTGTCGTCCGGGGCTTCGAGGTCGGCGCTCCCGATCGAACCTTCCTGCCACCCGACCGGCGCATCGGCGGCGTCATCGCGCAACGCTTCAGCCACGCGGGCCGAAAACACCACCGCCTCCAGCAGCGAATTCGACGCCAGCCGGTTTGCGCCATGCGCACCGGTCGACGTCACCTCGCCGCAGGCCCACAGTCCGGGCAGCGATGTCCTTCCGTGCTGGTCGGTCCAGATGCCGCCCATGAAGTAGTGCGCCGCCGGGATCACCGGGATCGGTTCGGACACGGGATCGATGCCCGCATCCCTGCAATAGCCATACACGGTGGGAAATTCGTCCGGAAACGCCGTTCCCACGGCCTCGGTGCAATCCAGAAACGCGCCGCGTCCCACCTGCACCTCGGCGAATATCCCGCGCGCCACGACATCGCGCGGCGCGAGCTCGGCATCAGGATGCAGCGGCACCATGAACCTTTCCCCGGCGGTGTTGACCAGCGTCGCGCCATGGCCGCGCAGCGCTTCGGTCGCCAGCGGCGCGGGGTCCTTGCCGACGTCGATCGCGGTCGGATGAAACTGCACGAACTCCATGTCGGCCATCCGTGCGCCCGCGCGCGCCGCCATGCCGATGCCGCCGCCGCGCGCCTCCGCCGGGTTCGTCGTCACCTCGTAAAGATGGCCGATCCCGCCCGCGGCGATGACCACGCCGGAGCCCCGGATCGCAATCATGGCATCGCCGCCCGCTGCATGGTTGCGCGCGCGAACACCCGTCACCCGGCCGTTTTCGACGATCAGTTGCTCGGCGACATGACCTTCGAGCACGCGGATCGAGGGCGTCTTGCGCACCGCATCCACCAGCGCCTGCATGATTGCCCGACCAGCCATGTCGCCGCGTACCCGCACGATCCGGCTTTCCGAATGCGCGGCCTCGCGGCTCACCTGCAGCCGGCCCTCCAGATCGCGGTCGAAGGGCACGCCGAATTCGAGCAGATCGTGCACCCTGTCCGATGCTTCCGCCGCCATCAGACGGGCCACCGCCTCGTCGACGATGCCGTCACCGGCGATGATGGTATCGGCGACATGCTTGCCGATCGTGTCGCCCTCGCCGACCGCCGCGGCGATGCCGGCCTGCGCCCACGCAGACGATGCACCCTGCCCGATCGGCGCCGCGGCGATCACCGTCACCGCCTTCGGGGCAAGCTTCAACGCGCAGAAGAGACCGGCCAGCCCGCCGCCAATGATGAGTATGGGGTTGGTCAATGCTTCAAGTTCACCATCCGCTCGACGGCCAGCCGGGCGCGGTCGGCAATCGCGGGATCGACAAGCACCTCCTCCTTCATCTCGCACAATGAATCGAGGATCTTCGGAAGCGTGATGCGCTTCATGTGCGGGCACAAATTGCACGGCTTGACGAATTGCACGCCCGGCACCTCGCTTTCGATGTTCGAGGCCATCGAGCATTCGGTGACCAGGAGCACCTTGGGCGGCCTGCGGTCGCGCACATAGTTGATCATTCCCGACGTTGAGCCGGCATAGTCAGCGATCTCGACCACCTCGCGCGGACATTCCGGATGCGCGATGATCTCGATCTCCGGGTCGGCTTCCTTGTAGGCGAGCAGTTCCTCTGCCGTGAACCGCTCATGCACCTCGCAATGGCCCTTCCAGGTGAGGATCTTTACATCGGTCTGCGCGGCGACGTTCATCGCCAGATATTCGTCGGGAATGCACAGCACCGTATCGGCCCCGAAGGATTCGACCACCTGCACGGCATTCGACGAGGTGCAGCAGATGTCGGTTTCCGCCTTCACGTCCGCCGAGGTGTTCACGTAGGTCACCACGGGAACTCCGGGATAGCGCTCTCGCAACAGCCGCACGTCCGCGCCGGTGATCGATTCCGACAGCGAACATCCGGCCTTCATGTCCGGAATGAGGATGGTCTTCTCCGGATTGAGCAGCTTCGATGTCTCGGCCATGAAATGCACGCCGCACTGGATGATGATCTCGGCGTCGACCTTGGTCGCTTCCTTGGCAAGCTGCAGCGAGTCGCCAACAATGTCGGCAACACAGTGGAAGATGTCCGGCGTCTGGTAGTTGTGCGCCAGGATGACCGCGTTGCGTTCCTTCTTCAGCCGGTTGATCGCCGCAATGTAGGGCGCGTAAACCGGCCACTCGATCTCCGGGATGTGATGGCGCACGCGCTCGTAAAGCTGCGCGGTTTCGGCCGCGATCTCAGGTGTCCACTCCAGGGGCGGCCGCTGGACGACGCCAAAACGCTCGGCCGCCGTCGGTGCGCCAGCCTTTTGCCCCGCGTGAACTTGTCCGCCAGACTGAGTCATTACCGTGATCCTCGTTTGCCTGTTCGTGCCGATGCCAGCTTGCCCGGCGTCGACCTGCCTCCTTTTGGCAGATAGTGAAAGCGTCTTTCAATCCCGATGGAACGAATCGACGATTTGCTGGGTTTTGGTTTTTCGCGGGGCAAGCCGGGGGCGCTTTTCATTATCTGCAATCTGGCTATAAATTTGCGCCCATGCATCCGGAACATTCTATGACTTCGTTCTCGTCCGCGGTCGAGGCGTCGATCCGCGGCTCATCAGCACGCACCTTGCTGAAGGCGACGACGCGGGACTTGCACGAACGGGTCGATGCCCGATTTTCGATGAGCGGCGACAGCACTCGCGATGGATACCGCAACATGCTGCTGGCGCATGCGCGAATCCTGCCGCCGCTGGAGGAAAAGCTGGCGCGGAGCCTCCACGTCCGCAGCATTCCGCATATGGATAGCAGGTGGCGTTCCAGCCATCTTCGCGAGGATTTGCGGGCACTAAATTGCGAAGTCCCGACGCCGATGAATATGTCTTTTGATGATGCGGCCCCGAGCGTCGCCGGGATAATGTATGTCCTTGAAGGATCTAGAATCGGCTCGGGTTTTCTCTTGAAGCAGGTCTTGCGTAACACACAGGAGATGCCGGTGGCGTTTCTTTCCCATGGCCGGGAACAAAAGCTTTGGCCGAGCTTCGTCGCGTGGCTCGACGCTGAACCATGGACGGAAGACGATCGATTGCGGATGCGCGAGAGCGCGCGCTCGATTTTTTCGGCCTATCTTGAAGCCGCGGAACGAACGTCCACGGAGAACCAATGACCGAACTACCATCTCGCGATCGGGTGGATCTGACAAACTGCGACCGCGAGCCCATCCACGCGCTTGGCCGCGTTCAGTCGTTTGGCTTCCTCATCGGTGTCACATCCGATTGGATTGTCTCCCACGCGTCCACGAACATCAGCGAATTCATCAATGCCGACGCGCGCGAACTGATCGGCATGCCGGCGAGAGAGATGTTCCCGGACGATACGATTCACGCGATCCGCAACAAGCTTCAGAACCTTGGTTCGCGAAGTGGTCAGGAACTGATCGGCGGCGTTTCGTTTCGCGGCAATGACCGCCTCTTCGACCTCTCCATTCATGTTTCGGGAGAGACCATCGTTGTCGAGAGCGAACCGCATGACGGCGCCCTGGCCGTCATCGACGAGATCACCGGCGTACAGGTTGCCGCAGAGCGGCTGAACCGCGCGGATACACCCGAAAAGATGCTCGACTTCGCGGTGCGCTTCGTCCGCGCGCTGACCGGTTTCGACCGCGTCATGGGGTATCGGTTCCTGCCGGACGACAGCGGTGAAGTCGTCGCGGAAGCCAAGTCGGCCGGCATGGAACCGTTCCTCGGCCTTCGCTATCCCGCTTCGGACATCCCGAAGCAGGCCCGCGCGCTGTACGTCAAGAATCCGATCCGTATCATCGCGGATTCCCATGACGACGGCTTTGCGATCGAGCCTGCGCCCGCATCTGTCGCGGACACGATCGACCTCTCCGGGTCCGTTCTTCGCAGTGTGTCGCCGATCCACATCGAGTATCTCCGCAACATGGGCGTTCGGGCGTCGATGTCGGTTTCGATCATCGTGGAGGGCAAGCTCTGGGGACTGATCGCGTGCCACCACGACACCCCGCGCGCGCTGACGCAGGCCAAGCGCAACGCCGCCCTCCTGTTTGGTCAGATGCTGTCGCTGATCCTGCAGGCGAAGCTATCGAATCTCAGTCACTCGCTTGATAATCGGGTGCGCGACATCACCAACGCCATCTCCCGTTCAGCCTCGGCCGACGTGAAGATCAAGGACCTGATGCTCGCGCAGGCGGAAGCCATCATCGACATGATGGAGGCGGACGGAATGGCGATCGTCCGTGATGGCGCCGCCGATATCGAGGGAATGACGGCCAGCCCCGACGAACTGGGACTCATCGCGCGCGCGCTCAACGCCAGGCCGGCCGGAATGATCGTTGCCACCAACCAGTTGTCGACCATCGTTCCGGAGGCTGCGGACTACGCCGAGCGGGTAGCCGGCTTG
The DNA here is from genome assembly GCF_019966575.1 of Oricola cellulosilytica. Lineage (GTDB taxonomy): Bacteria > Pseudomonadota > Alphaproteobacteria > Rhizobiales > Rhizobiaceae > Oricola > Oricola cellulosilytica. Next base: position 296,701 of record NZ_JAINFK010000002.1, read on the forward strand.
CTTGCGATCCCGATCTCGAAGACACCGCGCGATTACCTGATGCTGTGCCGCAGGGAAGTCTCCAAGTCCGTGAAGTGGGCTGGAAATCCGGCCAAGCCGGTCACGGTCGGCCCCAACGGCGCACGGCTCACGCCACGCAAGAGTTTCGAGACGTGGGCGGCCATCGTCAACGGACAAAGCGAGGACTGGACCCCCGCGCAAATTCGCGCAGCGGACCAACTCCGGATCACCCTGCTCGAGGTTGTTCTGCGTTTGACGGACGAGGCATCGTCAGAGCGCAAGCGCGCAAACGAAAAACAGGAACTCTTGATCGCGGAATTGAACCACCGGGTCAGAAATCTCCTTGGGCTGGTGCGCAGCCTCATCTCCCAGACAAACGGCGGCGGGATGTCGACCGAGGAATTCGTCCGCGTTCTCGACAGCAGGGTCCAGGCCCTCGCCCGCGCCCACGATCAGATAACGAAAGACAACTGGTCGCCCGCCTCTCTGAAAGGTCTGATCCGTACGGAGGCGGAAAGCTATCTGGTCGGCAAGCAGGATCGCGTGCGAATCGACGGTGAGGATGTTTTTCTGGTGCCGGTCGCGTTCTCCAACGTCGCTCTCGTCGTACACGAATTGATCACCAACTCAGCGAAATATGGAGCGCTATCCGATAACCGGGGGCAAGTGAAGGTATCTTTGAGGCGTGGAAACGACGGCTCTCTGTTTATCGACTGGGTTGAAAAAGGCGGACCTCCCGTGAAGGCGCCGACGCGGCGCGGCTTCGGCACCACCATCATTGAGCACTCGATTCCGTTCGAATTACGCGGTACGGCCAGCATCGATTATCGCCTATCGGGAGTACGCGCCGAATTCTGCATTCCCGCCAGCCATGTCCGTGATGCGCCAAGCGAAGTTCCCGCGTCGGTGGTCTTGTCGACAGAGAAGATCGCAGAGGTTCCGTTCCCGGCCGAGGTGATGGTGGTGGAGGACAATCTGCTGATCGCAATGGACGCGGAGGACGCGCTGAAGCGGCTGGGAGCCCAGAACGTCACGGTTTGCCCCGGCGTCGATCGCGCGCTCGAACATCTCGAGAAAAATCCCTGCAACTTCGCCTTGCTTGATATCAACCTCGGTTCGGAGACAAGCACTCCGGTGGCGGAGGAACTCCTGTCGCGGGGCACGCCGTTCGTATTCGCGTCGGGTTACGGGGAAAAAAGCGCCCTGCCCGATGGTCTGGACACCGTCCCGATACTTTCCAAACCCTATGACGGGGACGGAATCAGGGCGGCTTACGCGGCCGTCATGCCGCGAGCCGTCGTCCCGTAAGCCGTTCGGCCACGGCCACATAATTCGAAGGCTTGGCGAATATGAGCGAGTTGTCGAACCCCTCGCTGCGCAATGCCGACTGGTCATGGCCGGACACGAGGGCGAACGGAATATTCTTGCCCGCGAGCTTGTCGGCGATCGGCTTGCTTGTTTCGTCCCCGAGATCGAAATCCAGGATCGCCGCCAAGAACATCCGCGTTCTCAACAACTCCAGTGCCGCCGAGACGCTTCTGGCGGCGACGATGCGGTAGCCCGCATCTTCGAGCGACATCTCCGCATCGAGCGCGATGAAGGCATCGTCCTCGACGAGAAGTATTTCGTTATGGTCATCACGTTGCGTCATGGCCCCTCAACGGGAGGTCGGTGGAATGGTTGCCTGTGCCGATACGAAACAGGCGGTTTCCGCACATGAACGTGCAGTTATGGTAAAGGAACGGTTTTCGGTCGGTGGAGTCCGGACGCTGTTGACAGGTGACCCAATATATCGATAAATCTCGAATTATGGATAAATCATCTGCTGTAGAGGCGCTTCATGCGCTGGCCCAGGAAACGCGGCTGGAGGTTTTTCGCCTGCTCGTCCGGTGCGGCAATGACGGAATGGTGGCCGGAGAGATCGCATCAACGCTCGGCGTGCGGCAAAACACCATGTCGTCGAATCTCGCCGTTCTGGCCCGCGCCGGTCTGGTTCGAAACGAGCGCAACGGCCGCGAGATACGCTATTTCGCCGAATTCGACGGAATGCGCGCGTTGCTGGCCTACCTGATGGAGGATTGCTGCGGCGGCAATCCCGAGGTGTGCGCACCCGTTCTCGACGAAATCGCCTGCGCCTGCTGAGGCGCCGCCACGGAGCCTCTCTTGTCCGACCAGCCCTTCAACATTCTCATCTTGTGCACCGCCAATTCGGCCCGCTCGATTCTCGGCGAGGCGATCCTGACGAAGCTTTGCGGCGACCGCGTCAAGGCCTTTTCGGCCGGGTCCACGCCGCGCGGGACGCCCAATCCTGACGGCATCGCACTGCTCAAGTCGCTCGGCCACGACGTCGGCGGACTCCGCTCGAAGTCGTGGGACGAGTTCGCCGGGCCGGACGCGCCGAAGATGGATATCGTCATCACGGTTTGCGACAACGCAGCGGGCGAGAGCTGCCCATTCTGGCCCGGTGCTCCGGTGCAGGCCCATTGGGGCATCCCCGACCCCGCCGGCCGCGGCGAAACCTCCGACGAGCGCCGGGCGGCATTTGCCGAGACCTACCGCTTGCTGGAAGCCCGGATCCTGGCGCTGGCGAGCCTGCCGTTCGAGGAAATGCAGCCGCAGGACCTCAAAGCCGCGCTCAACACGATCGGCGCGATGAGCGGCGCGACCGATCTCGCCGCTTCCGGCGCGGGCTGAAGGTCATGGGTTGGGAAGACGACAAGTCGCTGCCCAATGTCGCGGACGGCCTCCTCGTGCAGCCGGACTTTGCGGCGCTGTTCAACTCCGCGCCTGCGCAGCACAAGCCGCGCGTGCTGATGCTCTACGGGTCGCTGCGCGAGCGGTCCTTCAGCCGCTTCGCGACGGAGGAAGCCGCTCGAATACTCGACAAGCTGGGTGCGGAAGTCAGAATTTTCGATCCCGCCGGCCTTCCCCTGCCCGACTCCGTGAATGCCGATCATCCGAAGATCCGGGAGTTGCGCGAGCTGTCGCTATGGTCGGAGGCCCATGTCTGGTGTTCGCCTGAGCGCCATGGCGCGATGTCCGGCACAATGAAGGCGCAGATCGACTGGCTGCCATTGTCGCCGATCGGCGGCATTCGTCTGACGCAGGGGCGCACTCTGGCGCTGATGCAGGTCTGCGGCGGCTCGCAGAGTTTCAATGCGGTCAACCAGATGCGCATTCTGGGACGCTGGATGCGGATGATCACGATCCCGAACCAGTCGTCGGTCGCCAAGGCCTGGTCCGAGTTCGACGATGACGATCGCATGAAACCGTCGGCTTTCTACAACCGGATCGTCGACGTGATGGAGGAGCTGATGAAGTTCACGCTCCTGACCCGCGACAAGGCCGCCTACCTGACGGACCGTTATTCCGAGCGGCTGGAAACCGTCGAGGACGTCCACAAGCGCGTCACCACAGGAAACATCTGACAGCGGGCGCGCCTCTTGCCGCCCAAACTCCTTAAAATTTTCATCTAATTACCTGCGATTTCCCGACCTCAATCGTAACTTTTTCGCTTTACCGTCTCCCGACTGATGTGCTGTTGGGCGGGAGTTCGATTTGAATAACAGGGTCGCAGAATTTTTTGCCGATCGCCGCGGAAACTTCGCCGCGATAGGCGCCATTCTTCTGCCGATGCTTCTGCTCAGCGGAGCGATGGCGCTAAACGTATCTGATATGAATAACCGCAAATCGGAGTACCAGCAGTCGCTCGATTCGGGTGTGCTGGCCGCCGCCGCCATGCCCGGTCTCACGGTTGCGGAGCGCGTTGCGATCGCTGAAAGCTACTTCGTCGCCAATACGGACCAATACTGCTCACAGAAATCCTACGACATCCGCATCGAGGGGGATACTGTATACGGGGACTTCACCTGCCGCTACCGGGCCATTCTGGACGGCGTCTTAAAACGGGAATGGCTGGATATTCGCGTCACGTCGGCGGCAAGGCTTGGGACGACCGGTGATCCACTTTGCATCGTCTCGTTGAACAAGACAGCCAAGCGGAGCTTCCTTGAGAGCGGGAAAAGCCATGTCACGGGAAACGGTTGCCGCGTTCACGTCAATTCCGCCAATGTCGAAGCGGTCACGCTGTCGGGAGGATCGACTCTCACCAGTACGGAAAACTGTATCGTGGGGGGCGTCAAACAAGGGCTGACAAGCATTACTCCACGACCGCCCGCCGCCTGCGAGCAGATCGATGATCCTTTCGCGGCGATCGCCAAGCCAGCGGTCGGAACCTGCGACTATTACAATTTCACTGCAAACGCCAACATGACGCTTTACCCTGGCGTTTACTGCGGGGGAATGCGCATCTCCAATGCCACGTTCGATCTCAAGCCCGGATTGTATGTCATCAAGGACGGTATTCTTGAATCGACCGGAGGGGCGACGATCAGGGGTGATGGCGTGACTTTCTTCCTGACCGGCATCGACGCCGGCGTGGTGTTCAGCGGGGGCGGCAAGTACCAGCTTTCGGCCATGACCACCGGTAGCCTCGCTGGCTTCGTCGTTTATCTGGACCCCAACGCTGTCAAGCAGGACAAAAGCACCGTTTCGGGTGGCGGCGACACCTATTACGAGGGTGCAATGTATTTTCCGGAGCAGACCCTCCTGATCTCCGGCGGCGGCACGGTGACGACGCCCTCGCCCTTCACAGCCTACGTGGCGGACATGATCGAATTCACTGGCGGCAGCCAGTTGACCATAGGCATCGACCCGTCCGCCACCAAGGTTCCCGTACCAAGAGGTTTCTTCGAAGCGGGGGCGCCGATCCTCATCCAATGAGGCAGTATGCGGCTTGAACATCTTCGCGAAAAACTGATCCGAAGGCTCAACGGAATCGACTTGGCGGGTCAGGCGGCTTCGGCTATTCCTCGGCTCTCTTGAGAGGAACCGCCATGTCCGCGTCATCGTCCGCCACCGCCGCGCGCGAACCGTCCTTTCCCTGGCTCATCATCGCCAGCGGCTGCCTGATCGCGGCGCTGACCTTCGGTCCGCGCTCGGCGATGGGGTTCTTCCAGCTTCCGATGCTCGCCGAAACCGGCTGGAGCAGGTCGGACTTCGGCCTCGCGCTCGCCATCCAGAACTTGATGTGGGGCGTCGGACAACCGTTCTTCGGCGCGCTCGCGGACAAATGGGGCTCGTGGCGCGTGCTGATGCTGTCGGCGCTGCTCTATGCCGCCGGGCTGGCGATGATGTCCTCGCCGGAAAGCGTATGGTTCCTGCATGTCGGCGGCGGGCTGCTCGTCGGGCTCGGCGTCGCCGCCGGTTCGTTCGGGATCATCCTCGCCGCCTTCGCCCGCAACGTGACCGCCGAACAGCGCTCGCTCGCCTTCGGCATGGGCACTGCCGCCGGTTCGGCGGGCATGTTCCTATTTGCGCCGTTCAGCCAGGCCGTGATCAGTCAGTTCGGCTGGTCGGATGCGCTGCTGATCATGTCTGCCATGATGCTGATCATTCCGGTTCTCGCGATCCCGCTGCGCGGAAACTCGGATTCCGGCACGCAAAAGCAGACCGATATCGACCAGTCGATCGGCGCGGCACTGCGGGAAGCCTTCGGCCATCACAGCTATCTCCTGCTGACCGCCGGCTTCTTCGTCTGCGGCTTCCAGGTGGCATTCATCACGGCGCACTTTCCCGCCTATATCGGCGACCTGGGAATAGACGCGCGCTACGCCGTCATCGGCATCGCGCTGATCGGGTTCTTCAACATCATCGGTTCGCTCGCCTCGGGATTCATCGGCCAGAAATACTCCAAGCCGATCTTTCTGGCGCTGATCTATATCGGTCGCTCCATCGCCGTCACCGCCTTCCTGCTGCTGCCCCAGACGCCGACGTCGGTCGTCGTGTTCTCGGCCGTCATGGGCCTGCTCTGGCTTTCGACCGTTCCCCCGACAAACGCGCTGGTCGCCATCATGTTCGGCACCCGCTATCTCGGAATGCTGGGCGGCATCGTCTTCTTCTCGCACCAGATCGGCTCGTTCCTCGGCGTCTGGATGGGCGGCTATCTCTACGACATCTTCGGAACCTACGATCCGGTCTGGTGGCTCGGTGTCGCGCTTGGGCTTTTCGCCGCAGCCGTCCACTGGCCCATTCGGGAAAAACCGGTCGACCGGACGGTTCTCGCCCCGGCCGGATAGGTCTCCCCCACCGCGCCAAATTCGCGTGGAGCGGCCCATGCACCGCTTCCCTCGCGTAATCCGTCATTTTTCATGGGCCGCGTTCTCATCTGTTTGTGATATTGATGGTGTCCTGGAGCGACGACTTCAGATTTCAGGGAGGAAGCAATGAACGAGCACGTCAAGCACGACACCGTAATCAAGACGCTGACCGATCTCCGCGAAGAGTCGGAGGATGTAGGCCGCAACCGGTCGGAAAATCCGACGATGGGCGACATCATCAACCGCCGCTATTCCAGGCGCAATTTTCTCGGCGGTTCGCTTGCGGTAACGGCGATCGGGGCGACCGTCAGCCCGCTCGCGCTGCTCGCCGCCAGCGAGGCGAAAGCAGGCACGTCCGCGTTTGACTTCACCGAAATCGAGGCCGGCGTTGACGAGACCCACCACGTCGCCGAAGGCTATGACGCCAACGTTCTCATTCGCTGGGGCGACAAGGTGTTCGCGGATTCGCCGGACTTCAACCCGATGAACCAGACGCCGGAAGCGCAGGAGCGCCAGTTCGGCTACAATTGCGACTATATCGGTTTTGTGCCGATCGAGGGCTCCAACGAACACGGCCTTCTGTTCAACAACCACGAATACACCAACGCCGAGTTGATGTTCCCGGGCCTCGCCACCATCGGCAAGGATGACGAAGGCAAGGACAAGGTCATCATCGGCGAAATCACCGAGGACATGGTGAACATCGAGATGGCGGCCCATGGCGGTACCGTGATCGAGATCAGGAAGGTCGACGGGAAGTGGGAGCCGGTTCTCGACGGCGCGATGAACCGGCGGATATCGGCGAACACGGAAATGACGCTTTCCGGCCCCGTCGCGGGGCACGAACGAGTCAAGACCAACGCCGATCCGGACGGAACCAAGGTGTTCGGTACGTTCAACAACTGTGCCGGCGGGGTGACGCCGTGGGGCACCTATCTCATGGCCGAGGAGAACTTCCACGGCTATTTCCTCGGCACGCTTCCCGAAGGTCACCGCGAAGCGAAGAATCACGAACGCTACGGCGTGCCGTCCGGCTGGTACAATTGGGGTAAGTACCACGACCGGTTCGACGTCTCGAAGGACCCCAATGAAGCCAACCGGTTCGGCTGGATCGTCGAGGTCGATCCGTCCGATCCGAACTCGATCCCGAAGAAGCGCACCGCGCTTGGCCGCTGCAAGCACGAGGGCGCGGAAAGCGTGGTCAATGGCGACGGGCGCGTGGTGTTCTACTGCGGCGACGACGAGCGTTTTGACTACATCTACAAATTCGTCACCTCGGGCACGTTCAACGAAGGCGACATGCCATCCAACGCGGATCTGCTCGACGAGGGAACGCTGTATGTCGCGAAATTCAACGAGGACGGGACGGTGGACTGGATGCCCATCGTGCATGGCGAAGGTCCGCTCACTGCGGAGAACGGCTTCGAGAGCCAGGCCGATGTTCTGATCGAAACCCGGATCGCTGCCGACCTGCTCGGCGCGACCAAGATGGACCGGCCGGAAGACGTCCAGCCGAATGCGCAGACCGGCAAGGTCTACGCCATGCTGACCAACAATACGCGGCGCAAGGAAGGCGACGAAAACCCGGCCAACCCGCGCGCCAACAACGCGTTCGGCCACATCATCGAGATCATCGAGCCCGATGGCGACTTCGCCGCAACAAAGTCGACCTGGGAAATCCTGCTCAAATGCGGCGATCCCAGCATTGCCGACGTCGGAGCGACCTTCTCCGCAGCAACGACCGAAAACGGATGGTTCGGCATGCCGGACAACGCCGCGGTCGATGCCGACGGACGGTTGTGGGTCGCGACCGACGGCAACAGCGGCAAGAAGACTGGACGCACGGACGGTCTCTGGGCGGTCGATACCGAGGGCGAGGCGCGCGGCACGTCCAAACTGTTCTTCCGCGTTCCCATCGGCGCGGAAATGTGCGGCCCGCTGTTTACCCCCGATGGGGAGACGGCTTTCCTCGCCGTACAGCATCCGGGCGACGAAGGATTGTCGACCTTCGAAAATCCGACCACACGCTGGCCGGATTTCGATGAGTCCCTGCCGGTGCGACCCTCGGTCGTAACCGTGACCAAACAGGGCGGCGGCAAGATCGGCTGACGTCGTTCCAGATTCGCCAATGCTGGCGCGGGCGGCAACGCCCGCGCTTTTTCGTCTCGCCTCAGCCCGGATGCTTCATTGATTGATTTCGGGTTCGACGAGCCTTGCCAGATTGCGCAGGGAGTCCTGCCAGCCGAGATAGCAGGCTTCGAGAGGAATGACGTCCGGAACGCCCTCTTGGGTGATGTTCACTTCGGTGCCGACCGAGACCGCTTGCAGCGTCACCGTGACCGTCATTTCCCCGGGCATATTGGGGTCATCGAACCTGTCCGTGTAGCGGATGCGTTCATCGGCAACGAGTTCGAGATATTCCCCGCCGAAGGAGTGGCTCTTACCCGTGGTGAAATTGCGGAACGACGCCCGGTGGCTGCCCCCCACCTTCGCCTCCAGTTCATGCACGGTGCAGACGTACCCGTTCGGCGGAAGCCACTGCGCCAGCGCGTCGGGTTCGAGAAATGCCCGGTAAACCTTCTCGGGCCTGGTCGGGAATACGCGATGCAGACGGACCGTATTGGGCATGGCGGCTTTCCTTTCGGCTGGCCTGACTGTCAACTTGCTTTGACGTAACGGGTGAAATTGTCGAGAATGGCTTGCCACCCGTCGCGCTGCTGCTCGACGGAATGAGTGGTTTCCGCATCGAAAGTCACGCGAACGCGCACCCTGTCCTTCTCCGGCAGGAATTCGACCTTTGCGGCGCGGTCCCCGAAAGTATATTCGATAAGCTCGTGTTCGATGACCCTGGTGTAGGTTCCTGCGAAATCGAACCCCATCGAGCCGTCCTTGGCTTCCATGCGCGAAGAGAACGCGCCGCCTTCGCGCAGATCGACGGTCGCGGCGGTGGTGTGCCAGTCATCGGATGCCGCATTCCAATGCATGATGGCCTCAGGATCGGTGTAGGCACGCCAGACGGCGTCGACGGGGGCTGAGACATTGGTCTCAACGGCAATCTTCTGCGTGGTCACTTTCAATCCTTTCCGTGGCTGGGTCACTCCGCGATCCGCCGACATGGCTCGTCGTGCAATTTCCTCTTCAGTCGGCGGCGGCCGCTGCTTCGAGCGTGGCGATGTCGATCTTGGTCATCTCGAACATTGCCTTGGCACCCCGCTCTGCGGCGTCGCTGTCGGCCCCGTAGAGAAGCTCAATCAATTGCCGTGGCACCACCTGCCACGAGAGGCCGTAGCGGTCCTTGCACCAGCCGCACTGGCTGGCCTGACCACCGTCGGCGGTCAATGCCTCCCAATAGAAATCGACCTCGCTCTGATCCTTACAGTCGATCGCGAAGGAAACGGCCTCGTTGAACTTGAAGGCCGGTCCCCCATTGATGCCGAGGAATTTCTGCCCGATCAGCGTGAATTCGACGATCAGCACTTCCCCCTTGGCGGCTGACGGATTGTCCGCGGGCGAATGCATGATCCGGTCGATCCGGCTGTCCGGAAACAAACTGGCATAAAATTCGGCAGCTTCCACGGCATTGCCGTCGAACCAGAGATTTGGCGTGATCGGTTTCATTGCATGGTCCTCCTGTCGGCTACTGACTGTTCCGGCCGGCTCTTCGTGTCCGCTGTGAACAGCAATGTCAGGTATCGGTGCAGATGCTCGATGCTCTCTATGGCGCGGCTGGCTTCACCGCTCGCCTTTGCGAGAATGAACGCGCCCTGGAGTACCGCCTGCGTATGCAGGGCAAGGCTTTCGGCCGTAAAGTCCGCGTCGACATCGTGGCGGGCCATGGCGGCCTCGATATCGGCAATCAACGTCGCGGCATGGCCAAAAATACTATCTCGGCAGGCCGCTTGAATGGCCGGGCTCGTGCCATAGGCTTCCTGCGTCATCGTCCCGACGAGACAGGTAAACTCCGGGACTGAGCCCTGAACGATCTCCTTGCGGAATGACACGTAGCCGAGCACCCGCTCCAGCGGGTCGTCCAGTTCCTGATACGGTGCCGCGGCGAAGAATTCACCGGTGACGTCCGACCAGTGCTGCGCGGCTGCGACCGCCAGCGCTTCCTTGCTGGTGAAGTGGTGAAAGAAGGCCCCTTTCGACACTCCGGCCTCGGCGCAAATGTCATCCACGGTGGTGGCCGAATACCCCTTGGCGCGGATGACAGCGAACGCCGCTTCCATGAGGCTTGATCGGGTGGATGGGTTTTCTTTCCGGGCCACTACAAATCTCCTTCATAAATACATACCAACCAGTCGGTTTTTATTCAAGAGTGATATTTCATACCTTGCATCAACTGGAGTGGATGTTGATACGATTTCCGCCGGTCCCGTCTAACGCACTGTTTTTATTACTGTTTCGAATTTTTCCACGCGAATTTTATCAACAGCTCCCGGACCTCGTTTATCCTTTTCGTGATTGTGACGGGAAAGGAACCGATGGACTGGGAAGGGGCGATCGCGCAAAACCGCGCGGATCTCGAACGCATCGTCGCCGCGCTGTTCGCGCTGGCCGGGCTGATCGGCATGAAGACGGTCGCGACCCTGCCGCGCAGCGTCCATGACCAGATCCTGCTCGTGCTCAGGCCCGCCGAATCAGCCGTCCGCCGGCTGATCGTCACCGCCGCAAGGCACGTCCTGTTTCAGCCCCGCAAGGGCGAGGCCGAGGCCGGTCCGCCCGTGAGCCAGGCGGAGATCATCGCCCAGGCAAGGCTTGCGAGGGAACGGGGAAGATTGATGGAGGCGCAGGCCACCCGCATCGTCTATCACCGGATCAATCTCGGCCTCGCCACCTTTGCGCCCCCAGGGGCCCGTCAGCAACGACGCGAAGCGGAGGCGCTTAAGGGCGGGGCGAAAGACTCCATGCCGGCCTTCCAGTTGTTCGATCCGCTGAAGCGGTTCGATTTTTCCCCTGCCCGCGGTGGCCCGCGGGGCGTGCCGCGCATCGTCAACTTCTTCGACGGCGATCCGCAGCCCGTCCCGGTCCGCCCGGCGCCGACCCCCGACGACCCGGTCAGCGCCGTGCAGCTGTGCCGCCGGCTGCTGGCGCTGAAGGCCGCCCTCGACGACATTCCGGGCGAGGCCAGACGACTCGCCCGCTGGAAGGCGCGGCACGACCACGCGCGGGATAACGGCCGGCCGGTCAGGCCGAGGCGCATCGATCCGCTCAGATCCGGCTGGCCGCCCGGCCACCGCAAGCGCCACGTCCACGACATCGACGAGGTGCTCGTCGAATGCAACTGGCTGGCGCACTACGCGCGGGAAAAGACCGCCGCTCCCGACACGTCCTAAGGCCCCCGCCACCGACGAGCCCCGGGGAGGAGCTTAAGGGCGCAATAGAAATACCTCGCGCCCTCCCTCCCCCTTGTGGGGAGGGATGCGAGGCAGCGAACGCAGTGAGCATGCCGCAGCCGGTTGGGGGTAACGATCGGTGGCGCTGATGCACCCCCACCCAGCCGCGCCTAACTCGCTCTCGCTCACAAGGCTTGGCGATCCCTCCCCACAAGGGGGAGGGAAACCGGAACCGCGCAGCCGGTCGGCTCGCTGCCTAAGCGACCGTCTCCTCGCCGGCGTCCATCGCGCGCAGGACGGCGGACACGAACCCTGTTCGTTCGTCCGGCTCCTTCGCGCCTCGCGGATCATAGACATGGCGATGGAGAAAATAGGTGGTCAGGCGAAAACCGGCCTCCATGGTCTCGCGATCGGGCGTGACGGAGGGCTGGCCGGCAAGGAACGGCGGCAGGGCCAACAGCTTGTCCTTCCACGGCTCGCCGGCCAGCCGGCTCACCGCCCTGCCCGTCTTCGGCGACACATAGACCAGATCGTTGCGCACGCCTGTTCCCGCGCAACTCGACAGATCGAGACCGAAGCCCAGTTCCTCCAGCAACCGCAATTCGAAGCGCACCATGAGCGGTCCGGCGATCTGCGGCTCGCAGAGGTGCTCGATGACCACCTCCATGGCCCGGTAGAGTTCGCTGTGCCGGTCCCGTTCGGGAAGCAGCCGCAGATGGCTGCCGAGGAGCTGGATCCCGTAGACGCCGGATGAATGGTCCATCAGCCGCGCCGCCGACAGCGCAACCGGTTCGACCTGGTAGGTGCCGAGGTGCTCCTCCAGGCGGGCGCGCCATGTCAGATCCACCGCGTTTCCCGGCTGCAGCAGCGGTTGCAGCTTGCGCGAGCGTCCGCCGCGCACGAGGCCGAGATGGCGGCCGCGCCGCTCGGTCATGACTTCGAGGATCAGGCTCGTCTCACCGTGCCTGCGGGTCCCGATAATGATCCCGTGATCGTGCCATTCCATGGCGCGGACAATGCGTCACCCGGCGGAAAAGTCCAGCCCCATCTCGCGATAGCGTTCGGGGTCGTCGCCCCAGTTCTCGCGCACCTTCACGAACAGGAAGAGATGGACATTCTGCTCGAGGATCGCACCGATCTCCTTGCGGGCGGCCTGGCCGATCGCCTTGATTGTTTCGCCCTTGTGGCCGAGGACGATCTTCTTCTGGCTGTCGCGTTCGACATAGATCACCTGCTGAATGCGCACGGAGCCGTCCTTGCGCTCCTCCCACTGCTCGGTCTCGACAGTGGACGAATACGGCAACTCCTGATGCAGGCGCAGATAGAGTTTCTCGCGCGTGATCTCGGCGGCGAGCTGGCGCATCGGAAGATCGGAAATCTGGTCTTCCGGATAGTACCACGGCCCTTCCGGAACGGCCGCCGCCAGCTTGTTCAGAAGATCGTCGCATCCCGATCCGTCGAGCGCGGAGATCATGAAGGTCTCCGCGAACTCGGCCCGCTCGTTGAGCGACTTCGCCAGTTCCAGCAGCTTGGCGCGCTCCACCGTGTCGATCTTGTTGAGGATCAGGTATTTCGCCGGCTGCATCGCCGGCAGCATTTCCAGCATCCGCTCCTCGTCCTCGCGCACCCCTTTCCGCGCATCGATCATCACCAGGACAATGTCTGCGTCCCGGGCGCCCGACCATGCGGTCGTCACCATGGCGCGGTCGAGCCGGCGTTTCGGCGCGAAGATGCCCGGGGTGTCGGTGAAGACGATCTGGGAGTCGCCGACCGTCGCGATGCCGCGCACGAGGGCGCGTGTCGTCTGCACCTTGTGCGTGACGATGGAAACCTTTGAACCGACAAGCCGGTTGACGAGCGTCGACTTGCCGGCATTCGGCGCGCCGATCATGGCAACGAAGCCGGAGCGTGTCTTTCTCTCGCTCGTCTCACTCATCGCCGCGCACCTCTTCACGGGCGAGCAGTCCGGTTGCGGCCGCCTGTTCGGCGGCACGCTTCGAGCGGCCCTGCGCCTTCACCGGATCGAGATCTCCGACAGTGACCGAAACCGTAAACACCGGATCGTGGTCGGGACCGGTCCGCGAGAGGATCGAGTATTCCGGCGTCACGCCGTGCACGCTGTGCGCCCATTCCTGGAGTTCCGTCTTGGCGTCCCGCCTCGCCGCCTCCGCATGCGCCGCACGCTCGCTCCAGTAGCGCTCGATGAACGGGCGAACCGCCTCCAGTCCGCCGTCGAGATAAAGCGCGGCGATCAGCGACTCGACCACATCGGCCTGCAGGTTCTTGCGATGGGTCTTGCGCAGCCGCTGCACGTCGGAGCCCGTCCGGATGAAATCCTGGAGCGACAATTCCTCCGCCACCTCGGCCAGCGTGTCTGCGTTGACGAGCTGGTTCAGCCGAACCGACAACTCGCCCTCGGCGGCGTTCTGGAACTGCGAGAACAGGAGCTCGGCAATGCACAGTCCGAGAACGCGATCGCCCAAGAATTCGAGACGTTCGTAATTGCGGCCGTCGCGGCTGCGGGCGCTGGAGTGCGTCAGCGCCCGGTCGAGCCGCTTCGGATCGCGAAACCGGTGGCCGGTTTTCTCTTCCAGTTCCTGGAGTGCCGCAGGCACCACGCTTGGCTTGACGGCCCTTCTCGTCATTTCGACGCGGACTTGAAGAAGCGGTCGAGCCGCAACTCGGTCGGCCAGCGCCAGATCTCGAGCGGCGAGGCGCCGCCTGCGATCGAGAAGAACACGATGTTGGCGCGTCCGACGAAATTCTCCAGCGGCACGAAGCCGACGCCGAAACGGCTGTCATTGGAGTTGTCGCGGTTGTCGCCCATCATGAAATAATGGCCCTCGGGTACGGTGAACTCGCGGGTGTTGTCGCCGCTCGTCTGCGGCGACAGGTCGAGGGTCGTGTATTTGACCCCGTTCGGCAGCGTTTCCTCGTAAACGTCGACGGGCCTGTTCTGTTCGGTAACGTCGACGTCGTCGAGCGCACCCACCAGTTCACGCGGCACCGCATCGCCGTTGATGAAAAGCTGCCCGTCGCGCACTTGGATGCGGTCGCCCGGCAGGCCGATGACGCGCTTGATGTAATCGACATTGCTGGTCGGGTGCTTGAACACTGCAACATCCCCGCGCTCCGGGTTATCCGACCAGATGCGCCCCGAGAACAGATCGGGGGAAAAGGGAATGGAGGCGTTGGAATAGCCGTATGCGAATTTCGACACGAACAGATAGTCGCCTTCGAGCAGGGTCGGACGCATCGAGCCGCTCGGGATCGAAAAGGGCTGGAACAAGAGGGTCCGGATGACCAGCGCAAGCAGCAGTGCCTGCACGATGACCGAGATCAATTCGACAAACGAATTCTGTTTGGTTTCGGTCTTGTCAGCCACGTTGCTCATTTCCTGTCTTTCGCTTTTTCCGGCGCGCGATCGCGGCTGGTCATAACCGTTCACGGTATGCGCCGCAATTCCCTTGTTTCGAGGGCAGAACTGCTAGTCTGGCACGGCCTCGATAATGACGAATGCCTGGGCGAGCGGCATGTCGTCGGTGATGGTCAGATGGATCATCGGCTTGTGGCCCGCGGGCATCATGGATGCAAGGCGAACTGCGGCGCCGCCGGTCAGCTTCATGGTTGGTTTGCCGCCCGGCAGGTTCACAACGCCCATGTCACGCCAGAATACGCCATGGGCCATTCCTGTCCCGAGCGCCTTCGAACAGGCCTCCTTGGCGGCAAAGCGCTTCGCGTAAGAGGCCGCGCGCATCCTGCGGCGGTCGGACTTCACCCGCTCGATCTCCGTAAAAACGCGATGCGTGAAGCGCTCGCCAAAGCGTTCCAGCGACTTCTCCACCCGACGAATGTCGATGAGGTCGCTCCCCAAGCCAATGATCATGCATTGAGCTCCGGCTTGCCAGTAACCGACTGGCCGGAAGCTGCCTGCCGGCGCTGGGACTGGCTGGCCGCAAGCCGGTGTGTGCGGCGGTTCTGGAAGGCGGCCACGGTGAACCGCGTCAAGATGTAAAGGACGACCGCGACGGCAAGCCCCAACGGGACCCCGCCTACCACCATCGGTTTGAGCAACGGATCCCAGAGAGCCATGATCTCCCCATGTTGCCAAAGCGAACCCAGCTTGGCCGGCGCAACCTCGGCGGTTTCTTCACCCAGGCCGAGAATCGCCGTGCCGGTGCCCAGTGTAGCGGCCCAGATCGCCGGGAAGGTCAGAGGATTGCCGATCGCGGTGCCGAGCGCGGCAGCCAGCATGTTTCCGGCGAGCAGCCAGGCGAGTACGAAAGCGAGAAGGAAGTGAAAGCCCATGAATGGCGTGAAGGATGCGAATGCGCCCGCTGCCACCCCGGCAGCGATCGCGTGCGGGGTCGCCTTGAGGCGCAGCACACGCTTCCAGTAGTAGCGGAAAGAGCGCAGGTAGTTGCGACGGGGCATCAGCCACACGCGGAACCGTCCCCGCCAGTTTTCCCTGTTTCTGCGCTTAAAGATCATTCGGGGCTCACCCAATCATCGCCATGAGGCGTCTTCGCCGCCAAGCCGACAGACCGTATTCGGTACAAATAATGAGGCGGAACTTGCGCATCAAGGCGCGCCAATGGCTAAAGGTTCCGACTTCCCGGTTTCACCGCCGGAATGGCGGCCAATTCCGGCGGCAGTTGATCCGCTGGATATGCCGGAACGGCATATTGCGCAAGCGCGATCAACGGCACGCCGACATCGGCAGCCCCCGCCGACCGATCGATCAGACATCCGGCTGCCAGCACGTTCGCTCCGATCTCCCGCAGGCTCTCGACGGTTTCGCGGATCGAAAGGCCGGTTGTGACGATATCCTCGATAATGACCACGCGCGCGCCCTCCTCGATTTCGAAGCGCCGCAGCTTGAACTTCCCATCTTCGCGCTCGACCCAGATGGCCGGTGCCCCGAGGTGCCGCGAGGTTTCATAGGCAGGAATGATCCCGCCAACTGCCGGCCCGACGACATAATCGATCCGGTCAAGCCCGGAGGCTCTGATCTTCTCGGCCAGGGCGCTGCACAAGGTCTCCGTCTTGTCCGGGTGCATGAAGACACGCGCCTTCTGCAGGAACATCGGGCTGCGCAGGCCGGATGTCAAAATGAAATGCCCGTGCATTATGGCGCCCGCACTTTCGAATACCGCCAAAACCTCTTCGGTCTTCATCAATTTCCCTCTTTGTGCCGGTGTCAGCCGCTCGCCCGCTCCACCGTGCTGACGGCGCTGGTATCTCGAAGTCGCGCGATCACACCGTTCAGATGTTTCAGATCCCAAACTTCGAGGTCGAATATCATCTCGGTAAAATCAGGTGCAGTTCGTACCATCGAAAGCGTATGGATATTGGCGTCCATCTCTCCGATGATCTTGGCGATCTCGGCGAGAGAGCCGGGTGCGTTGATGGCGCTGACGACGACTTGCGCGGAAAATCGCCGACGGTCGGCGCCGCCGAGATCCCAGCGCACGTCGATCCAGCGTTCAGGCTGGTCGTCATAGGCGGCCAGCGCCGGAGACTGGATAGGATAAATCGTTATTCCTTTGCCCGGTGTCGAAATGCCGATAATGCGGTCTCCGGGCACGGCCCCTTCCGGTGAAAACCGGACTGCCATTTCACTTGCCGCGCCGCGAATCGGGACAGCCTGCTTAATGGCTTCGTGGGTGGCGGCATGGCCGTCCTCGCCGGGTATCCGGAACATCATTCCTGTTGCATTGGTGAGATTGAACCAACCGTCGCCCTCGACTCCGCCATCCGGAATTGTGGTCGTTCGTGTCTCCTGATAGTCAGGGAACACCGCACGTACGACGTCATCCGACGGGATTTCGCCCCGTCCAACCGCAGCAAGCACGTCCTCGATCTCCTTGAAACCCAGCCGTTTGACGCCCTGCTTGAGAACGGTGCGGGAGAACTCCTTGCCGGCCCGTTCGAATGCACGCTCGAGAATGCGATGGCCGAGTCCCGCATATTGCTTGCGCACCGCCATGCGTGAGGCGCGCCTGATTGCCGAGCGCGCCTTGCCCGTCACCACAACATGCTCCCAGGCTGCCGGCGGCGTCTGCGCGTTCGACCGGACGATATCGACTTCGTCGCCGTTCTGCAGACGGGTGACGAGGGGCATGATGCGGCCGTTGATCTTCGCGCCGACGCAGGAATTGCCGATGTCCGTGTGCACAGCATAGGCGAAATCGACCGGCGTCGCGCCACGCGGAAGTGCAATCAGCCGCCCCTTCGGGGTGAAGCAGAACACCTGATCCTGAAACAGTTCGAGCTTGGTGTTCTCGAGAAACTCTTCCGGATTGTCTCCTTCGCCGAGGGACTCGATGGTATGCCGCAGCCAGGCATACGCATTCGAATCCTTCGACATGGCGAAATCCACCTCGCGACCGTTACCCTTGGCACCTGCCGCCGCGAGATCCTTGTAGATCGCGTGAGCTGCGACGCCGTATTCGGCAACATTGTGCATTTCGTGCGTCCGGATTTGCAGTTCCACGCGCTGCTTGGACGGTCCGACGATTGTGGTGTGGATCGAGCGATAGTCGTTCTGTTTCGGGGTCGAGATGTAATCCTTGAACCGGCCCGGAACCATGTTCCATTTACGATGGACAACGCCGAGCGCCCTGTAGCAGGCGTCGACATTGTCCACGAGAATCCGAAATCCGAACACATCAGACAGTTGCTCGAAGGACAGGGCCTTGGATTCCATCTTGCGGAACACCGACCACGGCTTCTTCTGGCGGCTGTTTACCTTTGCTTCGACACCGTTTTCCGCAAGCAGAGCTTCGAGCGTCTCGGTGATCTCGCTCAACGTTTGCCGGTTGTACTCGCCGAGCTCGGTCAGACGGTCGGTAATTGTGCGGTAGGCTTCCGGATTGATATGGCGGAAGGCCAACTCCTCCAGTTCTTCGCGCATGTCCTGCATGCCCATGCGGCCGGCAAGCGGCGCATAGATTTCCATCGTCTCCTCGGCGATCCGTGCGCGCTTCTCTGGGGGAACGAAATCGAGTGTGCGCATATTGTGGAGCCGGTCGGCCAGCTTGACCAGCAACACACGCACATCGTCGGCGATCGCCAGGAGAAGCTTGCGCAGATTTTCTGCTTGGGCAGCGCGTTTCGAGACGAGATCGAGTTTTTTCAGCTTCGTCAGCCCGTCGACGAGACGGGCGATATCTTCGCCGAACAGATCCTCGATTTCGTGACGTGTGGCGCTGGTATCCTCGATCGTGTCGTGAAGGAGCGCGACGGCGACGGTGCTTTCGTCGAGGTGCATTTCAGTCAGGATCGCCGCGACCTCAAGCGGGTGGGAGAAATACGGGTCGCCCGACGCGCGCGTCTGGCCGCCATGCTTTTGCATGGCGTAGACATACGCCTTGTTCAGCAGTGTTTCGTTCACCTCGGGCTTGTAGCGCTGGATGCGCTCGACAAGCTCGTACTGACGCATCATGGACGGAACGGCCTTCTGATCTCAACAAAAAACGCGCGGACGGGACCGGCCGCGCGTTTTAACATAAGTGCATCACGAGTGGCTATGAAGGCCGTTCCTCGCGTCAGAGATCGTCGGATTTCTCCGGCGGGACGAGCCCCTCGATACCTGCAAGCAGTTCTTCTTCCGACATGCTGTCGAATGTGAGAGCTTCGGGGGCGTCTTCCCCTTCCGCAGCATCGGCGAAATTTTCTTCCGGCTCGTCCACTTCGACATGCTTCTGCAGCGAATGGATGAGGTCTTCCTTCAGGTCGCCTGGAGAAAGGGTTTGATCGGCGATTTCGCGCAGCGCCACGACCGGGTTCTTGTCGTTGTCGCGATCAATGGTGATCTGCGCGCCCTGCGACACCTGTCTTGCCCGATGAGCGGCCAGGAGAACCAGATCGAAACGGTTCTCTACCTTGTCGATACAATCTTCGACGGTAACGCGTGCCATGTGCGTTCCTTTACTTCAAACTGTGCGGAGTGGTCATCCATACGGATGTCTGAGCGCGCTATAGCCTTTTCGCAGGCGAAGCGCAACTCGATGAACCTCGTCCATACGCCCCATCATGGCTGAAAGAAGGCCTCGCGACATAAATATGCCGGTATTTCATGGCGTCACAAAGAAAGACGATTTGATTTTGAAGTGAACCTGCCCCTCAGCGTCGGGCGCAGCTTTTTTAGGATTTACTCGACGAGGCATAATGATGTTTGATTCCCGCGAGAAGATTGCACTCTTTATCGACGGTGCGAATCTTTATGCCGCGGCCAAGTCTCTCGGCTTTGACATTGATTACCGAAAGCTTCTGACGGCCTTCCACTCACGCGGATATCTGCTGCGCGCCTATTATTACACCGCGCTTGTCGAGGATCAGGAATATTCCTCGATCCGTCCCCTCATCGACTGGCTGGATTACAACGGATACAAGGTGGTGACCAAGCCTGCAAAAGAGTTCACCGACTCGATGGGCCGGCGAAAAATCAAGGGCAACATGGACATCGAGCTGACGATTGACGCCATGGAGCTTTCCGAAGAGGTCGACCATTCGGTGATCTTTTCCGGTGATGGCGATTTCCGGTCACTGGTCGAGGCGCTGCAACGACGGGGCAAGAAGGTTAGCGTTGTTTCCACCCTCGCGACCCAGCCGCCGATGATTGCCGACGACCTTCGCCGGCAGGCCGACCATTTTATCGATCTGAAGTCGCTCAAGGAAGAGATCGGCCGCGACCCATCGGAACGTCCCGCGCCGCGCGCGGCCGTCGAAGCGGACGAAGAAGATGACGACTACTGAGGCCGGCGGCCGGGACCCGGATGATCCTGCGGTCAGTCTTCGACGGTCCTGACCGTGCGCATTCCGGAAATACCGGGTGAACCGCCGCGCGATTGCGCCTTGTGCCCCCGCCTGCACGATTTTATCTCCGGCTGGCGCGCGCGCGAGCCGCGCTGGCACAACGCGCCGGTGCCGACATGGCTGCCGCCCGGCGGCGCCGGGGAGGTCGAGCTTCTGATCGCGGGCCTCGCTCCCGGATTGCGCGGTGCCAACCGCACCGGGCGTCCGTTCACCGGCGACTTTGCCGGTGACCTTTTATACGCGACGCTCGGAAAGTTCGGCTTCACGCGCGGCGCATTCCAATCGTGGCCCGATGACGGGCTCGAACTTTCGGGCGCCGCGATCACCAATGCGGTGCGGTGCGTTCCGCCCGGAAACAAGCCAACGGCGGCCGAGGTCAACACCTGCCGTACGTTTCTGAAGTCCACCATCGACAGGTTCGATAATTTGCGGGTGATCGTCACGCTCGGCAAGATTGCTCACGATTCGACCGTTCGCGCGTTTCAGGAACGGGTGGCGGCGCATCCGTTTAAACACGGCGCCGCTACCCAGATCGCCGGCGTTCACATCGTTTCGAGTTATCACTGCTCTCGCTACAACACCAACACCGGCGTGCTGACCCCGGAGATGTTCGAGGACGTCTTTCGGAATGTCCGCAAG
This sequence comes from Oricola cellulosilytica, assembly GCF_019966575.1. Classification (GTDB taxonomy): domain Bacteria; phylum Pseudomonadota; class Alphaproteobacteria; order Rhizobiales; family Rhizobiaceae; genus Oricola; species Oricola cellulosilytica. Next base: position 317,654 of record NZ_JAINFK010000002.1, read on the forward strand.
CTGGTTCGCGCCCGACCCCCCTGCAGGCCATTCCCGTCGTAGCCGTGCCGCTTGCGTCCCTGGCAGGAACCGGTCGGGGTCTCACGTGCCCCGATGGCTGCCGACCCTTAGCCCCGGTCGCGTAGAATCCTCGCTTTTTCGCGGTTCCAGTCGCGCTTCTTGGCGGTTTCGCGCTTGTCATGAAGCTTCTTGCCCTTGGCAATCGCCACTTCCAGTTTGGCGCGGCCGCGGTCGTTGAAATAGAGGCGCAATGGCACAAGCGTCATGCCTTCACGGTCCGACGCCTGCGCCATTCTGGCCATCTCGCGCTTGTGCAGCAAAAGCTTGCGGCGGCGGCGCGGCTCGTGGTTGAAGCGGTTGGCCTCAAGATATTCAGGGATGTGCGAGTTGATCAGCCAAATCTCGCCCCCCTCCTCCGACACATAGCTTTCCGCGATATTTGCCTCGCCGTTGCGCAAGGCCTTCACTTCGGTGCCCTGGAGCACAATGCCGGCCTCGGTCGTATCGACGATCTCGTAGTTGAATCGCGCCTTGCGATTGTCTGCGATCACCTTGCGGGCCGCGTCCTTCTTGGTGCTTTTTGCCATAGCCGAAAGGTGGGCGCGGGCCCTCTCAGTTCAAGAGACCGGCGTGGCGCATCGCGCCATCGATGGCCGCGGCCGTCGAATCCTCGACCGGAACCATCGGCGAGCGCAGCCTGTTCTTGATCCGCCCGAGCTTGGCCAGAGCGTATTTCGCCCCGGAGACGCCGGCCTCCATGAACAGCGCCTTGTGAAGCGGCATCAGGCGATCCTGGTATTCGAGCGCCTTGGCGAAGTTCCCGGCGAGGCATGCTTCCTGGAATTCAGCGCAAAGCCTCGGCGCCACATTGGAGGTGACCGAAATCGCGCCCACGCCGCCATGTGCATTGAAGCCCAGCGCACTTGCATCCTCGCCCGAGAGCTGGACGTATCCCGTTCCGCAACTCATGCGCTGTTCTGAGACCCGCTCGACCTTCCCCGTCGCGTCCTTGACGCCCCAGACATTCGGGAAGTCGGCGGTCAGGCGGCCCATCGTGGATGGCACCATGTCTATGATGGAGCGGCCGGGAATATTGTAGATGATCAGCGGGATCTCGATTGCCTGGGCAACCGCCGCGAAGTGTTCGTAAAGTCCGCGCTGGTTGGGCTTGTTGTAATAGGGCGTCACGACCAGAACGGCGTCGGCCCCTGCCTTCTCGGCATGCGCGGCGAGATCCACCGCCTCGGCCGTGTTGTTCGAGCCCGCACCCGCAATGACCGGTACACGGCCTTCCGCCGCCTCGATACAGATTTCAATCACGCGCTTGTGCTCGTCGTGAGTCAGCGTGGGTGATTCCCCGGTCGTGCCAACAGGCACCAGCCCCTTCGTTCCCTCCGCGATCTGCCAGTCGACAAAGGCTCGAAACGCCTTTTCATCGAGCGCTCCCGTCATGTCGAACGGGGTAACGAGCGCGGTCATAGAGCCGCGAAGCGCCGAACGTTCAACCATGGAAAAGCACTCCCGAGTAAGATGTGCGCGCCGTGAGGCGCGCCGATACGTCTGAAATTCGGCGCACCATAGTCGGGGGTCCCCCACGCCGCAAGCGCGGAGACGCCGCCGGGCATAATGCGATTTACGCCTTCTTCATCGCGTGTGCCCACACTCTGCCCGAATGACGCCACGAGTGGCAGGTATCGCGACGGGCATGAGCATTCGCAGCAAGATACTGGTCCTGACGATCGCCGGAGGTCTGACCGTCTCGGGTGCGGGCTGGCTTGCCGACGCGCCCATTCCCGGCGATCGCGGGTCGGTCGCATCGGTCGATCACCCTGCGCCCGGTTCAGTCGATCGCATTGCAACCGGGTCGGTCGGGCGGATCACCACCGGCTCGACCGATACCGGTGAGCGCGGCGCGCCCGAAGATGAGGGCCGCACGCTGAGGAGCGCCTTGCAGGCTCTCGAGGACGGAGACATCACGGGCGCTCACTTCGCCCGCGCGTCTCTGCCGAAAGACAGCATCGACGGCAAGATAATCGACTGGGCGTTAGCCCGATCAGGGCGATCCGGCGTTTCCGCCGCGCATATTGAAGAAGCGCTGAAGGAGCTGTCGGACTGGCCGGATCGCAACCGGTTGCAGGACAATTACGAGCGGGCGTTGTCGCGCGAACGGTCCGATCCCGAGGCGCTTGCGCGGGCTTTCGAAAATTCGCCCCCAAAGACCCTGACCGGGGCGATCTCGCTCGCCCGGGCTCACAAGCTGCTCGGCGATTTCGGCAAGGCGCGGGCGGCGCTATCGCCCTGGTGGCGCAGCGAACCCATGGACGCGCGCAGCGAACTTCTTCTGCTTTCCGAATTCGACGACGTTCTAACCCGGGAAGATCACCGCGAGCGGTTCCTCGCGATGATGTATCGCGACCGGATCCGCTCGGCGGAGCGCGTTGCCGAACCCGCCGGCACGACTGACTTTCTGAAGCCTTGGGCCGCCGCAATCCGTGGGCAGAAGGATGTGCTAAAGTTGCTCGACGGAGCCTCCAAATCGTTCAAGGAGACGCCCCACCACCTCTTCGCGCGCATTGCTTACCTTCGGCGGACCGAAAGGGATTCCGATGCCGCCGAACTGTTGCTGCAATCGCCGACCGACGAGGCCGAGTTGGTCGATCCGGACAAATGGTGGACCGAGCGGCGCATCGTGTCGCGCGATGCATTCGAGCGCGGCGATATCGAAACAGCATACCGGATCGCCGCCATGCATCGGGGCGGCTCCGCCGAAACCCAGATCGATGCAGCCTTTCACGCCGGCTGGTATGCCTTGCGCGGGTTGAAGGACGGTGCGAAGGCCATTCCCCATTTCGAGAAAATCGGCCAACTTGCCGGCGGCGCGATTTCCAGGTCGCGCGGCGCGTATTGGCTCGGCCGCGCCCACGCTGCTGCCGGATCGGCGGAGGCCGAGAGCCATTTCACCCGCGCGGCGGCATTCCAGACCACCTATTACGGCCAACTCGCGCGGCACCGGCTCGGTCTCGACCTTTCCGATCTGCGCCGCCCCTCCGTGACCGCGGACGACATGGTTCAATTCAGGGAGCGAGAACCCGTTGCCGCGATGCAGCGCCTCGAGGCGGTCGGAGAGCAGACGCTTGCAAGACAGCTCGCCGTCGGTCTGGGAAGGTCACTGCGGCGAACATCGGAGATTACCCAACTCGTTGCGCATCTGGAACGGCAAGACCAACGCCAGGTTGCTCTCCGCATAGCCAAATCAGCAGAATGGCGAGGAATTCGGACCGGCGCCCTCACCCACCCGATCGGCGCGATTCCCGCTTCAACGCCGATCGACCCCGCGGAGCGCCCCCTCGCCTACGCGATCGCGCGGCAGGAAAGCGAGTTCAACATTGCTGCGCGCTCACCTGCCAATGCGCTGGGGCTGATGCAGCTTCTCCCAGGAACCGCGCGCGAGGTCGCGCAGCAGACGGGCCTGGAGTATTCACGCACCCGGCTGGATTCCGATGGTGCCTATAACGCCACGTTGGGAACCGCCTATCTGAACGCCCAACTCGACCGGTTCGACGGCTCCTATATCCTGACTTTCGCAGGGTATAACGCCGGCCCGGCGCGGGCGCTCGAATGGATAAAGCGGTTCGGTGACCCGCGGGGCAAACCCCTCGACGAGGTGATCGACTGGGTGGAATCGATCCCGTACCCCGAGACGCGCAGTTACGTACAGCGCGTGATGGAGAACCTGCAGGTCTACAAGGCGCGGCTCGGCGAACCCGCGGATATCGCAGGCGACCTTCGCTTCGGGCGAAGGTCCTAGTTTGAGTTTCCACTCTACGCATCTGTAATATCAGGATATCTTGTCCGCCAGAGCTACCGGGAATTCAGGAGGGAGGGGAAGAGCTCCTCGTTTCGTCCATTGCCCCGGAACCGGAGCCAAGCCGAGGCGCGCGGTTTCCGCCCTCTTTCAATTGCTTCGCGAGACCGTTACCACTTCGCCCCCGATCAACATTCCCACCATCGCAGCGGAGTTTCCATGGCAGTCGAAGGCAAGAGCGTGTTCTTTTCATCGCCGGACGGGCTTCGCCTCCATGCGGTCGACTACGGACGCGGCGCCTTCGACGCGCTGCCGGTGGTCTGCCTTCCGGGCCTCAGCAGAAACGTTCGCGACTTTTCGCGCCTCGCCGAGTATCTGTCGGGACAGGCAAAAACCCGTCGGCGGGTCGTGGCGTTCGACTATCGCGGCCGCGGTCATTCGCAATGGGACAAGAACTGGAAGAACTACAATATCCTGACGGAGTCCGAGGACGTCATCGCCGGCATGGCCGCGCTCGGCCTCGAACACGCCGCGATCATCGGCACCTCCCGTGGCGGCCTGATCGCCATGACACTGTCAGCGCTGCGTCCGGGTCTGATGAAGGCGGTTGTTCTCAACGATGTCGGACCGGTCCTTGAGGGGGACGGATTGACGCAGATTCGGGCTTATCTGACGAAGGTGCCGAAGCCGCGTGACTGGGACGACGCCGTTGCCATTCAGAAGGCCACCATGGGGAAGGCCTTTCCGGCGCTGACCGAGGAGGACTGGCAATTCGAGGCGCGCGCAAAGTACCGGGAATTGGATGGTGTCATCCAGCCGGATCATGATCCCGCACTTGTCAAGACGCTGACGACGCTGGATCTGCGTGACCGCCTGCCCACGATGTGGCCGCAGTTCCAGGGGCTGCGCAATCTGCCGGTGTTATTGCTCCGCGGCGAAAACTCGACGCTGCTCGCCGAGAAGACAGCCGAGATGATGGAAGAGCAGCATCCGCGGATGCGTCGGGAGACTGTCTCGGGTCAGGGCCACGTGCCGATGCTGCACACGGCAGGCATTCCGGAGCGGATCGCGGAGTTTCTCGAGAAAGCCGGCCACTGACCGGCACGGAAGCGCCGCCTACGCGTTCTCCCGGTATCCGAAACGAAAAAACCCGGCAGTTGCCTGCCGGGTTTTCATCAACTGACGATTGTCAGGCGATTAGTACGAACGCTGGAAGCGAACCACGCCGCCCCAACCGTCGGTGCCGTCGTTGAACTGAGCCCACTGAACTTCCGGACGGAAGTCGAAGCCCGGAGCGATCTGGTAGTTGACGTTGGCAGCAACTGCCCAAACGTCCTGAACGCCGCCGTTGGCTTCAGCCCACTGAACCTGCGTGTTGAAGGTTGCAGCGTCGGTAAGCGCGAGCGATGCGCCACCGATGACCGACCAGGTCTTGTCGGTTGCAGCACCGGTTGCCCAGCTCGTGTAGCCGCTGGAGTTCTCACCGTACATGACCATGACGAATGCCGAGATAGCGTCGGTGATGTCGACGTCACCGCGAACCTTGGCAGCCCAGCCACCCTGCACAGTAGCCGGAGCGACGAAATCGTCGCGGGTGTCGTATCCGAACACACCACGGAGGTTCACGATACCGGCGTCGTAGCCGAGACCGACAACCACATGCGGTACGTAATCGTCGATACCCCAGCCGCTCGGAGCAAGACCAACCATCGTGCTGTTAACGCCTTCTTCGAGCGAGATACCGGCAGTGAAGGCACCAGAGGACCAGGTGTAGCTGATCAGGTTGGTGTCGAACGGACCGTAACCACCACCCGTGGTGTCGTTGATGACGGAGCCGGCATAGCCGGTGAAGGTGGTGAAGTAGGACTCGTCCTTACCGACGCGGAAGCCGTTCAGGTCGATGTAGGCGAAGTTGATCGAGAATTCGCCGGCGTTCGTGTAACCCGGGGCGGCGCCGTTGGCGACTGCGTAAGGAGTAGCGCCATTGGTGTCGAACTGCCAACGGGTCTCCACATAGGTGCGGAGCGTGCCGTAGTCGGTTTCAGCAGCGGTCGAAACGCGGAAGGAAGCGCGAGCGCGCTTGCGCCAAGTTTCGTCACCCGAGTTGGAAACAGCGCCGTTCAGCTCGCCAAAGCCCATGTCGTAACGGACATAGCCATGGACGCGCAGGCAGGTTTCGGTGCCGGGGATGTAGAAGTAGCCGGTGCCGTAAGCGTCGCAGACGCGAACGTATTCGACAACTTCCGGTTCCGGAATGATCACGGCGTCCGCTGCGCGAGCGCCGGAGACAGCGACGAGGGCCGCTGCGGAGCCGAGAAGAAGGCTCTTGAGTTTCATGGTCTGACCTCCAGTCAAAAGTTAAAAATGGGTCTGGGCTTTTGTGCTGAAGGACAGCGAGCTGTCCCATCCCCTTGAGAAAGATTCACACAGCAGCGCTCATCTCTCGCCCCGATAAATACCGAACGGGTATGGGGGCGCAACCACGATCAGCATGCATACACCCGCCTCTCGTCGCCTTCCGGGGTGCCTGTTGCGAAAATGACACGATTTGCGTGGCGCGGACCTCACTTTCTTAACAAGGGGTTAAGCCGAAACGGCGAGAACGCTTGGGACTCAAGGTGAATCGCCCGACTCCCTGCACGGTTGCACGCCGCATCAGACGGCGACTCAGAGTGCCCGTTTTGGCGTTTCGCTGGTTCAAAATCAGCCTCAATCGGTCTCCCGAAGCTGTTCCTGCGCACAGGTCGGCGAGACGAATCGGATCCGATTCCCCAGGCGGCTGCCCTCCGATTTGCACATGATTCGGATGCACCCAGGGTATCGTTCGCGATATCCGGCGTGACATCAGAACGATCTCGCCATACATAGAGCGTGCTTCCGGGACTCGTCCCGGCCTTGCAGCGGGAGAGAGCCGAAAGGCCGCCGAAGGGGAAATCGCCCGAAATCTCTCAGGCAAAAGGAACCGCTGCCGGGTGAAGGCACTCTGGAAAGTCGGAGCGAAAGCTCCGCGCCGAAGGTGTAAGCGTTTCCGCCAGGATTCCGGAATCGCGAGTCTCTCAGGCTTCAGACAGAGGGGCACCTCCTGCCATCGCGGATGGCGGAACGTGCTTGTCTGTTGAAAGGAAGTCTATGAGCGATACAGGGCCACTCCGGGAATTGCCCCTCCGCCACATGCATGAAGAAGCCGGGGCGCGATTCGCGCCATTCGCCGGCTGGTCCATGCCCGTCTCCTATTCGCTCGGCGTGATGAAGGAACATCTGCACACGCGCGAACAGGCCGGGCTCTTCGACATCTCGCATATGCGGCTGATCCGCATCTCGGGTCCGGACGCGGCCACGCTCGTGGCGCGCGCCAGCCCCCTCGAAGCTGAGAGCCAGGCTATCGGCGCGAGCAAATACACCTTCCTTCTCAATGAAGATGCCGGAATCATCGACGACCTGATCGTCACCCGCCTTGCCGCGGACCGTTTCATGGTGGTCGCCAATGCGTCGCGCGCGGCGATCGACGAAGCGCAGCTTCGCTGTCTCGCATCCGGTCTGAATGTGCAAATCGAACCGCTCGACCGGGTTTTTCTCGCCCTGCAGGGGCCACAGGCCGCCGAGGTGATGAAGGACTCGGGAATTGAAACCCATGGACTGACATTCATGCATGGTCTCGAGACCGGCGACGGATGGTTCCTGACTCGCTCCGGGTACACGGGCGAGGACGGTTTCGAGATCGCCCTGCCCGCCTCCGATGCGGAAACGCTTGCCGGGAAGCTGCTCGCAGACGAACGCGTCGAATGGATTGGTCTCGCGGCGCGCGACAGCCTGCGCCTCGAAGCCGGGCTTTGTCTCTATGGCAATGATCTCGACGAGCAGACCGATCCGGCAAGCGCGGGTCTTGTGTGGGCGATTCCCAAGCCACTTCGCGGCGGGGGGGGGTATGCCGGCGCGGAAAAACTGGCCGAAATCATCTCGGCGGGCCCGCGGAAGAAGCGCGTGGGCCTGCAGCCGGAAGGCCGCCAGCCGGTGCGTGACGGCGCGACACTGACCGACCCGAACGGGAAAGCGATCGGACGCGTCACCTCCGGCGGGTTCGGGCCTTCCGTCGGACATCCCGTCGCCATGGGCTACGTGCCACCCGATCTCGCCGAGCCGGGAACTGCCGTCCAGGCCGATGTCCGCGGCAAGCCGGTAGCGATGAAAATCGTCAAACTTCCCTTCATTACAAAGCGCAGCAAAGGATGAGCGCCGTGAGCAAGACCTACTATACCGAAGATCACGAATGGATTCGCGTCGAGAACGGCGTCGCAACCGTCGGCATCACCGAATATGCGCAGGAGCAGCTTGGCGACCTCGTCTTTGTTGAACTCCCCGAGCCCGGCGCCACAGTCTCGAAGGGCGATGCGATCGTCGTGGTCGAATCGGTCAAGGTTGCATCCGACGTCTACGCCCCCGCGGACGGAGACATAAAGTCCGTCAACGACGCTCTCTCGTCGGAACCAGGACTCGTCAATTCCTCCGCCGAGAAGGACGGCTGGCTCTGGACGATGGCGCTGTCGGACGAAAGCCAGCTCGAAGGGCTGATGGACAAATCGGCCTACCAGACAACGGTCGACCAAGGGTAACGATGATGACGGTTACACAGTCATACCCCTTCGATCGACGCCATATCGGGCTGTCGCGGGACAATGTCCGGGCGATGCTGACGACGATCGGCATCCCCTCGGTCGAGACGCTGATTTCCGAGACCGTGCCGGGCAATATCCGGATCAAGAATCCCCTCGCCCTGCCCAAGCCGGCTAGCGAACAGGCGGCGCTCGACGAACTTCAGACGATGATGTCGCGTAACACGGTCATGAAGAGCTTCATCGGACAAGGCTATCACGGCTGTTACGTCCCGCCGGTTATCCAGCGCAACATGTTCGAGAATCCGGCCTGGTACACGGCCTATACGCCCTATCAGGCCGAGATCAGCCAGGGCCGTCTGGAGATGCTGTTCCACTTCCAGACGCTGGTGGCGGAGCTGACCGGCCTGCCGGTCGCCTCCGCGTCCCTCCTCGACGAGGCAACCGCCGTCGCCGAGGCGGTTGGCATCGCGCTCCGCCATCATCGCAACAAACGCACGGAGATCGTGTTCGCAGGCGATCCCCATCCGCAAACGCTCGATGTGGTCAACACCCGATGCGAGGCGCTCGGCCTTGCGATCGCCGATACGGTAGGCGACGCCACGGCCGCGCTGATTGTCTCGTGGCCCGATACGCGGGGCATATACGGCGAGCACAGCGAAGTGATCTCCAGGGCCAGGGAGGCCGGCGCGCTGATCGTCGCCGTGGCGGACCCGCTGGCTCTCACGCTGGCGGAGGCGCCCGCGACATGGGGTGCCGATATCGCGGTCGGTTCGATGCAGCGCTTCGGCGTGCCGCTCGGTTATGGCGGGCCGCATGCCGGCTACATGGCCTTGTCGGACGAACTGACACGTCTCCTGCCGGGCCGCCTCGTCGGAGAATCCGTCGATTCGAAAGGCCGGCCGGGCTACCGGCTCGCCCTGCAGACGCGCGAGCAGCACATCCGCCGCGACAAGGCGACCTCGAACATCTGCACCGCGCAGGCGCTGCTCGCCAACATGGCGGCAGCTTATGCGATCTGGCATGGGGCGCCCGGCCTGCAGGCGATCGCCGAACGCGTGCAGGGATTGGCAGCCCGATTCGCCGACGCACTGGGCGACGCGAACCTGAATTCGCGCTTCTTCGACACGGTCACCGTGAAGGTGCCGGGCGACGCGGCAGCCATTGCCGATAAGGCCGAAAAAGGCGGACGGCTGATCAGAATCCTCGATGCGGACCATGTGTCGATTGCCTTTGACGAGACATCAAGCGAGGCGGACCTGAACGCGCTGTGCGCGCTCTTCGGCAGGACCGCACCCACCACCGCCGAGGGCCGCCTGCCCGCGCGTCGGGATCCCGAGCGTTTCATGACGCAGGAAATCTTCCGCCGGAACCGTTCGGAAACCGAGATGATGCGCTTCCTGAGGCGGCTCGCCGACAAGGATCTGGCGCTCGACCGGGCGATGATCCCGCTCGGCTCGTGCACGATGAAGCTGAACGCGGCCGCCGAGATGATGCCCGTCAGTTGGAATACGGTCGCAAACCTGCACCCGTTCGCGCCGAAAGCCCATGCCGCGGGCTATCACACCATGTTCGAACAGCTTGAAACCTGGCTTGCCGAGATCACCGGTTTCGACGCCGTCTCGCTGCAGCCGAATGCCGGCAGCCAAGGCGAATATGCCGGCCTGCTGGCGATACGCCGCTATCACGAAGACCGCGGCGATTCAGGCCGGACGATCTGTTTGATTCCGTCATCTGCGCACGGCACCAACCCGGCGAGCGCCCATGTGGCCGGCCTCGACGTCGTCGTCGTCAAATGCACTGAGACTGGCGACATCGACCTCGACGATCTCAAGGAAAAAGCGGCGCAGCATGCCGACAAGCTGGCGGCGCTGATGATTACCTACCCCTCGACCCACGGCGTGTTCGAGGAAGGCGTTGCGGACATCTGCGACATCGTCCACGACTATGGCGGCCAGGTCTATCTCGACGGAGCGAACCTCAACGCGATGGTCGGCTTGGCCCGGCCGGGCGATATCGGCGCCGATGTCTGCCACATGAATTTGCACAAGACGTTCTGCATTCCGCATGGCGGCGGCGGGCCGGGCATTGGCCCGATCGGCGTCAAGTCGCATCTTGCGCCCTTCCTGCCGGGCCATGTCAGCGAGGGGACCGACCACGCGGTCTCGGCGGCGGCCTACGGCAGCGCGTCGATCCTGCCGATCACCTGGATGTATATCCGGATGATGGGCGCGTCGGGCCTTAAGCGCGCATCGGAAATGGCGATCCTTTCAGCCAACTACATGGCGGTGCGGCTCGATCCGTATTTCCCGGTGCTTTACAAGGGCCGCAAGAACCGCGTCGCGCATGAGTGCATCATCGACACGCGCATCTTCAAGCACAGCGCCAGCATCACGGTGGAGGATGTCGCCAAGCGGCTGATCGACTACGGCTTTCATGCGCCGACCATGTCGTGGCCGGTGGCAGGCACGCTGATGGTGGAGCCCACGGAATCGGAGCCTAAGGACGAAATCGACCGGTTCTGCGACGCGATGATCGCGATCGCCGCGGAAGCCGACCGGATCGCCAAGGGTGAATGGGAGCGCAGCGACAACCCGATCGTCAATGCGCCGCATACGGCGGAAGACGTGATGGCGAATGAATGGACGCACCCCTATTCGCGCGCCGAGGCGGGTATGCCAACGGGCGACTCGCCGGCCTCGAAATACTGGCCGCCGGTGTCGCGCATCGACAATGTGCATGGCGACCGCAATCTGGTGTGCACCTGCCCGCCGATGGAGCATTACGCCACGGGGTAAACAAGCGGCGGACGCGGCGTTCGTCGAGAACGCCGCGTCCAAGCCCTTGCGCGTCAGCCGTCATCCTGCTCGGGCGAGAGAAGGTCTATCAATTGGGCGATCCGCCCGCTCGGTAGTTCACGACCGTCATTGATCAGGGCTTCGTCGTTGTTGATCCATGCCCAAGCCGAGGCCAACTCGCCGGGAGTCGCCCCTGTCTGGACGATTGCGGTCGCGAGAGCCTCGTCAACAGGCCCAAGTATCGTGGTGATTTCAGCGCTCTTCATGATTGACCTCCATTTGCGAGGTTCAGGCACTCCCGTCTTCTTCCAATCTGGGAATGTCTTCGCCCCATGTGAAGGCGGGAAATTTCGATTTCTCCTCTTGAACCAGGAAGAGCCGTTACCAAATCATTTGTGCCGGTCGCCGACTCGGGGCCGGTCCAAAGCTACGAGGCCATCACCGCCTCGCATCACTTGTACCCATGTTGCTCAAAAGGAGGATGTGGCTATGAGAAAAACCGTTGATATTTCTCCCCTTTTCAGGTCGAGCGTCGGCTTCGACCGCTTTATCGACACGCTGGAAAATGCCAGCCGCGAGCCCGTCGACGAATGGCCGCCCTGCGACATCGTGAAGACCGCAGAAGACGAGTACGCCATCACCCTGGCCGTGCCCGGCTATTCATCGGACGCCCTGACGATCGTCCACGAGCCTAACAGGCTGACGGTGACAGGCGAGAAGCTGCACGAGGACAGGGAATACCTGCACCGCGGCATGGAGGACCGGCCGTTCAGGAAGCGGTTTGATCTCGCGGACCACGTGACAGCAGGCGAAGCGGAGTTGGCGAACGGCTTGCTCACTATTTCCCTGAAACGCGAGTTGCCCGAGGAAATGAAGCCCCGTCACATCGCAATCTCGTCCAGCCCTGCTTCGCTCAAGGCGAACGCCAACAAGGCCAAATCCAGAAAACAGGCTGCCTGACGCCATGGACTCTCGCAGCGCCTCGCCGCGGCAGTCCACTCGAAAACGAAAGGAGAAATACATGAGCGTACGTGATCTGATTCCCTGGGGCCGCAATGACAAGCAAACGCCGGCCCTCTATCGCGACAATGATCAAAATCCGTTTTTCTCGCTTCATCGGGAGATGAACCGCCTGTTCGACGACGCCTTCCGTTCGTTCGACGCCCGCTTGCCGGCGTTCGGAAGCTACTCCGTTCTCAACGGCAACTGGCCGAATGTCGAGATTTCCGACACTGAGAAAGAGATCAGGGTTACGGCCGAGATTCCCGGGCTGGAGGAGAAGGACATCGATGTCCTGCTCGATGATGATGTGCTGACCCTTAAGGGCGAGAAGCAGTCGGAAATCAAGGACGAGGAAAAACAGTTCTCCGAATGCTTCTATGGCCGTTTCGAGCGCCGAATCCCCCTCGGCTACGACGTGCAGCCCGATAAGGTCGACGCGCGGTTCAAGAACGGCGTCCTCACCGTGGTTCTGCCCAAGAGCGCCAGCGCGCAATCGAAGGTCAAACGGATAACGATCAACGGATAAGGAGACGTCGCATCCGGCGGCGGTCCTTCGGGGCGCCGCCGGGTAAGTCCCTCGGGCGGCGACGCGGCTTGTGCGCCTTGCCTAAGGCTGGTTTATGTAGGCCCTTTGGATTGCCGAGAAGCACAACATGACCGAGCCCTGCATTATCTGCGTCGCCATTACCGGGTCCGTGGCCCGCAAATCCGATAATCCTGCGGTTCCTGTGACGATCTCCGAGCAGATCGAATCGACGCACCAGGCTTTCGAGGCGGGCGCTTCCATTGCCCATTGTCACGTGCGCAACGACGACGAGACGCCGACGTCCGATCCTGACAAGTTCGCGAAACTGGCCGATGGGCTAAGGAAGCACTGTCCCGGCATGATCATCCAGTTCTCGACGGGCGGGCGCTCCGGTGCGGGCGCGGCCCGCGGTGGCATGCTACCGCTTAAGCCCGACATGGCGTCACTGACGGTCGGGTCGAACAATTTTCCGACGCGCGTCTATGAGAACCCGCCCGATCTCGTCGATTGGCTGGCGTCCGAGATGCAGAAATACGGGGTCGTGCCGGAGATTGAAGCGTTCGATCTCAGCCACATTTTCCAGGCTGTGGCGATGGCGAAGAACGGGCAGCTTCCCACGCCGCTCTATGTACAGTTCGTGATGGGCGTGAAGAACGCCATGCCGGCCGACCGCCCGGTTTTCGATTTCTATGTCGAGACGCTGAAGCGGCTGGCGCCGGACGCCAACTGGTGCGGCGCGGGTGTCGGACGCCACCAGATCGAGCTCAACGAATGGTGCATCGAGAAGGGCGGCCATGTGCGGACGGGGCTGGAGGACAATGTGCGCCTCGACCGCGACTTGCTCGCCCCGTCGAACGCAGCGCTTGTACGCCGAGCAGCGGAACTGTGCGAAAAATACGAACGGCCTGTCGCGACGTGGCGGCAGACGCGCGACATCATCGGGCTGCGGGAAGCCGAAGGCGTGGCGTGACGCGGCTATTCTTCCGGCAAGCCCGAAAGGCGCAGCCCCTTCAGGAATAACTCCATATAGTGCGGGTTGTTGCGCTGGGGATGGTTCTTCAGATTGGTGGCGATCGTCACTTCCGGATAGGCCTCGCGGTAGATTCGCATCGCCTCCCTCGCCTCGTCGATCTCACCCGCCAGCGCCGCATAGGTCGCGTATTGGCGGTATGCCCAGGTGATGCCCGGATGCGCATCGATGGTCGCGCGAGAGAGCGCGGCCGCCTCGCGGTAGTTCCCGTGAGCGAAGAACACGCCCGCCAGGCCGAATTCCAGATTGAAGCCGAGCGGATCGAGCGGGCTCAACGCCTTGGCGCGGCTGAAAGCCTCGCCGGCCTCCTCGTAACGACCTGAGAAGAAGTGCGCCCAGCCGCTCCGAGCCCAGGCCCAGGCATTGTTCGGGTCGATCGCCAGCGCCCGCGCCAGGAAGACCCGCGCGCGCTCCTGATCGCCTTCCGCCTGGCTTATGGCGGCGCCGACGGCGGCGAGCGCTGTCGGATCGTTCTGGATCAGTGGTGTCGCCTCGCGGACATGGCGCGAACAGAGCGTCCGCGACCGGTCTGGGTCATCGCTCCAGTAGTAGACGACGTCCTGCGCGTGGCACCATGCCAGCAACGCCATCGCCCGGCCGTAATCGGGAGCAAGCTCGAGCGCCCGCTCGAACAGGCCGCGGGCGGCCGCGTTGTCTGCCTTGGTGTGGCTCCACAGTCTCGGCAGCCCGGCCAGCACGCAGTCATAGGCCTGGCGGTTTTCGGGCGGTTTGGACCTCGCCAGAAGAATTTCCGACGAGCGGATGGTGGGCGATATCGCCGCCGCGACCTTGATGGCGATCTCGTCTTGCAGTTCGAACACGTCCTCGATGCGCCCATCGAAACGCTCCGACCAAATCTGGCGCGACGTGCTCGTATCGACCAGATGGATGTAGAGTCGCACCAGCGATCCGCCACGCCGCACCGTGCCTTCCACCGCATAGCGGACGCCTAGCCGATCGCCAATCTCATCCAGAGGCACCAACTGGTCCTTGAACGCGATGGCAGTCTGTCGGGCGATGACGAAAAAGTCCCCTGCCCGCGACAATGCGGCGGTGATCTCCTCGACCACCCCGTCCGCAAAGAAGTCGTTCTCCCCTTCCGGCGCAAGATCGTCGAATGGCAGGATCACGAGCGACGGCCTTGCCGCGTCGGGCGAGGAGGCCGGCGAGCGGGGCCCCGCGGCCTTTTCGACGGTGGGAACCGGTTCCGACAAAAGCGCCGCTGTCGCCGGTTCGGGCTCAGCGCCGAATGCGGCCCGCGTCGCGGCTCTGCACGCGTCATATTGACGGCGCGCCTCGTTGGGCCGCGATCCGGCGAGGTGAAGCCGGATCAGCGCGCGATGCGCGCGTTCATCGGCCTCGTCGTCCTCGAGCAGCGTCGTCGCAAGCCGGCGGCAGTTCGCAACGACGTCTTCGTCTCCACCGGATCGCGAGAGTTTCTCAACGATCTCGCCCGCCAGCGAGACGAAGCGCGCAGCATTGTCGCGGCGCCACCCTTCCAGATCTTCCGGAACCGGCGTGCTGTCGAGAAAGCGGCCAACGTACAATTTCGCGGTATCCACGAGCGCGTCCATGTTGCCTGACTTCGCGAGCGTCTCGAAGCGAATGCAATCGACTGTTGCCGCCGGGTCGACGATCCAGACATGCTCCGTGTCAGCGCCAACAAAGGCGTGCGACGGCTCGGGGGTGAGTTTGCGTAGCGCGCTCAAGGTCTGACGCAGGCTGTTGCGCGCCTGCGGTTCGGCACGGTCGGGCCAGAATACCCGGCAGAGCTTGTCGCGGCGGCAACGGGCGTCCGGCGCTGATGCCAGGTAAGCAAGAAGCAATGCCGCTTTGCGGGTGGGAAATCGAAGCGCCTTGCGCGCGGATTCATTCAGCGACAGATCACCGAAGACCCGGAGGGACGGCTCGTCGCGAAAGTTCACACGTTCCACCGGTTACCCCGTCAAAGAGCGTATTTAATGAATTTATAACGCCGGGAGCGGCTTTTCGGCAAACCGCCAAACGGTCTGCATGACGGTCAAGGAACGGGCGTCGGCGATGGTCACCAGTACGAATTCAGCAAAGGAGACCGCCATGACCGCCCGGGCCACCCTCGATATCACGTATCGTCCGCATACGAACTTGTTCGCAACCGCTGCCGCCTTCGCCCGTACGCTGATAGCGCAATACCGAATCCGCAGACAAACGACCGGACCAATGCCTCGTTGTCCGCGTACCCCCGATGAGATCGCGCTTATCGCCAATCTGTCGTCGATGCGCTGACAGGAGATGCTCTCAGGGAGGCGCCGAGATCCCCGGCTGCTCAATCCATTTCAGAGACCAGCGCGCCCGATGCGCTGAGGCAATCGATGGCTTCGCTCCCATAGCCGACTTCCGCGAGCACCTCGCGATTGTGCTCGCCCAACCTCGGAGCCGGCCGTTCGATCGCGCCCGGCGTTTCGGAGAACTTGATCGGAAGGCCGATCGTCTTGACCGGACCCGCAAGCGGATGCTCGGTTTCGGTGACCATCTCGCGGGCGAGTGTCTGCGGATCGCGATGCATCTCGGCGATGTCCAAGACAGGCCCGGCGGGAACCCCGGCGGATTCAAGCAGTCGCATCCATTCGTCCGTGCTTCGTGCGGAAAACTTGCCGTTGAGCACTTCCGTCAGCGCCTCGAGGTTGTTCATTCGTGCATTGTTGGCGGCAAAGCGCGGGTCCTCTCCAAGTTCCGGCGCGCCGATGACGCCCAGCATGCGCTCCCAATTCTTCTGGTTTGCCGCGCCCACGTTGAGCCAACCGTCGGCAGTGCGGAAAGCCTGATACGGCGCGTTCAGCGGATGCGCCGAACCCATCGGTCCCGGCGGCCTACCCGTCGCGAACGTGATCGCAGACTGCCAGTAGGTGTGAGTGATCGCCGCCTCGAAAAGCGAGGTATCGACCCTTTGTCCTTCACCCGTCTGCAGCTTGCGGGCATAGGCCGCGGACACGCCTAGCGCTGCGAGGATCCCGGCGGTGATGTCGGAGACGGGCGCGCCGGACTTGACCGGCGGGCGCCCCGGCCCCTCGCCGGTGATCGACATCAGTCCGCTCATGCCCTGGGCAATCAGGTCAAAACCGCCGCGATTGGCATAGGGACCCGTCCTGCCAAAGCCGGAAATCTCGCAATAGATCAGCCCCGGATTGATCTCCTTGAGCGTCTCGTAACCAAGCCCGAGCTTCTCCATCGTGCCCATGCGGTAATTCTCGATCACCACGTCGGCGTCCTTCAGGAGCCGTTTCAGGACGTTGACGGCCTCCGGTTCCTTGAGATTGAGGGCAATGCCGCGCTTGTTGCGGTTCATCATCAGAAAGGCGGAAGACACACCGCCGACATCGGGCGGCAGGAAGCGGCGGGTGTCATCGCCGTCGGGCTTCTCGACCTTGACGACATCGGCACCCATGTCGGCGAGCATCAGGCCGCAGACCGGTCCGGCCATGATATGCGCCAATTCGATAACCTTCATGCCGGCAAGCGGCCCGCCCATTCGGTCGGTATCGGTCATGGTCAGCGACCCTTCCATTCGGGTTTGCGCTTGCCGAGAAAGGCTTCCATACCTTCCTTGAAGTCCTCGCTCATATAGGCTTCGACCACCAGGTCGCGATCATCGGCGCCGGCGCCCTCGACGCGCAGCCGCCGCAGTGCCTCCTTGGTGGTTGCAAGGGTGATCGGCGCATGACTGGACAGCGTTTCGGCGAGGGCGCCCGCCCGCTCCACGAGCGCGGCGTGATCTTCGACTATTTCCGATATCAAACCCACGGCCCGGCCCTCGTCCGCGCCGACAAGGCGAGCCGTGAAGATCATCTCCTTGACCCTGCCCGTTCCCATCAGGCTGGATAGTCGCGACAGGTTGGCTATCGACAGACAGTTGCCGAGTGTGCGGGCGATCGGAAAACCAAACCGCAGATCGGCCGTGGCGATGCGGATGTCGCACGCGGCCGCGATCCCCGCGCCACCGCCCGTGCAGGCGCCCGCGATCGCCGCGACGGTCGGGACCGGGCAGGCTTCGACCGCGCTGAGGACAACGTCCATCCGGTGTTCGTAGTCCAGGGCGTCCTGATCGGTGGTGAAGCCGCGGAACTGCGTCATGTCCGTGCCGGCGGCGAACGCCTTCTCGCCCGCACCCGTTATGACGAGGCATTTGACCGAACCGTCGGACGCAACCGTCCGGCAGATTTCGGCGAGGCCGTCATACATGCCGAACGTCAGCGCATTGCGCGCCTGCGGCCGGTTCAGAATAACCCAACCGGTTGTCCCGCGGATTTCGTAAAGAAGCTCGTCGGCAGCCATTTGATCACCTGTAGAAGAATTCGACCAGGAACATCGGAATCGCCGGAACATAAGTGGAGATCAGGAGCACAAAGGCGAGCACGGCGATCAACGGCAGGTTCCATTTCGTCACCTCCCAGATGTTGGCCTTTGCGATCGAGCAGGCGGTGATCAGCACCGAAGCGACCGGCGGTGTCTGCTGGCCGATGGCAAGATTGAGCGTGACCACGAGGCCGAAGTGAACCGGATCGATTCCGGCCTGCTGAATCAGCGGAGCGATTATCGGCACGACGAGGATAATCGCTGCGGCCGAATGCAGGAAGAAGCCGATCACAAGGAAGAAGACGTTTAGGATCAGCAGGATCAGATACTGGTTCGCGGTGATGTCGAGGATGGCCGCCGCGATCTCCTGCGGTACGCGCGCCGTGGTTAGAAACGACCCCATCAGCACCGAGGTTGCGACAAGCAGCATGACCACGGCCGTCTGCATGCCCCCTTCGAGCATCGCCTGCTTCAGCTCGCGCCAATCGATCTCGCGGTACCAGAGACCAACGAGAATTGCCGCGACCACCGCGATGCCGGCCGCCTCGGTCGCGGTCATGAAGCCGCCGAAGATGCCGCCAAGGATGATTACCGGTAGCGCGAAGGTGGGCAGCGCTTCGACAAAGGTCGCGCGCAACTGGCGCAGATTGAAAGCTTCCTCCGTTGGCCAATTGTATTTCAACGCGTAGTAATAGGCGACTCCCATCAGCCCGGCAGCGCCCAGCAACCCCGGTACCACGCCGGCTACAAATAGCTGCTCGATGCTGACTCCCGACGACACGCCGTACAGGATCATCGGGATCGAAGGCGGTATGATGATCGCCAGCGACGCGGAGGATGAGGTGATGGCCGCAGCGAACGGCGCTGGATAACTGCGGCGTTTCATCTCCGGGATGATGATCGAACCCATTGCGGCGACATCGGCTACCGCTGAACCCGAAATCTCGGCAAAGAACAGCGAGACGCCGACATTGACCATGGCAAGCCCGCCACGCACGAAACCGATGATCGCGGAGACGAAGGCGATCAGACGGCGGGTGATGCCGGTGGCATTCATGATCGCGCCGGCGAGGACAAACATCGGGATGGCGATAAGCGAGAAGGATTTTGCGCCGGAATACATGTCGAGTGCGACGGTGACCAGCGCGCCGGTTCCGTCGGCCACTCCGATTGCAAGAACCGCTGCCAGACCGAGCGCGATGGCGATGGGTACGTTGATGCAGACCAGGATCACCAGAGCGACCAGAATACTGAACATGAACATCAGGTCTGGTCCTTCTCGGGCGTTTCGCCATGCGCCATGACGGCATGCTCAACGGATCGTCCGGCCAGGACGTCGCGCCAGTAGTCCGGCAGGCTCAGCAACTCGGCGATGATGAAAAGAATGGCCCCAATAGGAATGATCGACTGGGTGACGGAAACCGGTACCCAGGTGAGGCTGACTAGCGTTTCACCCTCAAGGATGCCCAGCACTTTCAGTCCGGCCCAGGCGAGTAGCGTAAAGAAGCCGATCACGAATATTTCGGAGAAGACGACCGCCACGGCCCGCGCCTTGCGCGGCAGCGCGAGGAGAACATCGTCGAACCCTATATGGGAGCGCTTGAGAGCTGCCAGAGCAGCACCGTAGTAGGTCACCCAAGCCAACAGAACCGAAGCAATCTCGTCATACCATGAAAGTGACGCCCCGAGCTTTCGGTAGATGACGGCGACCACCACCACCGTGGTCAGAGTTATCATCAGGACGATTACGATCCATGTCAGGATCTCGCCAACGATCTGCGCAGCCCTTCGCAAGGTTCCTCCCTGGCGCCGTGCGGCAACCGAACCCTAAGTTCAAGAGAAGACGGCGATGGCTCAGAATCGCCGCCACGGGGGGTCGAAGCAGGCGCCGGAGCGCCTGCCTCGGATCGACATCAGTCGGCCAACGCCTGAATATCTGCTATTAGCTTTTCGCCCCCTTCGACCTGACCGCCGAAATCCTTGTAGATCGTGCCGGAGGCATCGATGAAAGCTTGCTTGTCTGCTTCGTTGATCTCGACGCCGGCCTCCTTGACAACGTCGATCAGACTTTGATCGAGTTCAGCGGACCGGTCATAGGCGAAATCGCTAGCCTGCTTTGCGCAATCCGAGATCGCGGTCTTGATTTCGTCTGACCATCCATCCCACTGTTTCTGGGAGCTTGCCAGGTAGGCCGGCGAATAGACGTGGCCGGTCATCGAGAGATATTTCTGGACTTCCTGGAACTTGCCCGAGGTGATCTGGGCCAGCGGATTTTCCTGGCCGTCAATGACGCCGGTCTTGAGCGCGGTGAAGACTTCCGAAAATGCCATCGGCGTCGGATTGGCGCCGTAGCTCTGGAACATCTTGACGCGCCATTCTCCCTTCGGCGTGCGTAGCTTGATGCCTTTCAGATCCTCCGGCTTGTTGACCGGCCGGACATTGTTCGTAACATTTCGAAAACCGTTCTCCCAGAATCCGATAAGCGCATAGCCCTTTTCATTGGCTGCATTGACGAAGACGTCGCTCATCCCGTCACGCACCTTGCGCATGTGATCGCGATTCTTGATTAGGTACGGCATCTCGAAAATGCCGAATGTCGGGTGCACCGAGCTCATGATCGACGACGGAATCGAGAATGCAATCTGGCCAAGCTTCAGCTTCTGCATCATTTCCTGGTCGTTGCCGAGCTGCGACGATCCGTACACCTCGACATTGACGTCGACGCCTGCCCCGTTGACGCATTCGGCGAACTTGTTGGCGGTCTCTTCATACAGCGATCCGGGATCGCCGACATGGCCGAGCTTGAGGGTCGTCTGCGCCTGAGCGCCGGATGCCAGCAGAGCGGCGACGGCCACTCCTGTCAGGAATGCTTTTGCGTTCATTGCTTTTCTCCTCCCAGTGCAGATCGGCACGGCATCGCCATCCGATCGGTTGCGTAACGGCTACGCGGCCGCCACCTTTGCATCCCCGCCGGCCCGCCTTTGGCCGGAGAGGAAGTCCATTGCTGCGCGTACGCCGCCCGGTGTGTGCGGAACACCCGCGATAGCCAAGCCCATTTCCACGCCACCAAGCGTGCCGAGCAGCATCAGGTCGTTGAAATCGCCCAAATGTCCGATCCGGAACACCTTCCCAGCGACTTTCCCAAGGCCGGCGCCCAGCGACATGTTGAAGTGATCGAGCACAACTTTGCGAAACTGATCGGCATCTTGCCCATCCGGCATGAGAACCGCAGTCAGCGAGCCGGAATGCTGGCTTTCCTCCTCGCACAGCACATCAAGACCCCAAGCCCGAACGGCCCGGCGTGTTGCTTCGCCATGGCGCGCATGACGATCGAAGACCTTGGCCAGACCCTCGTCGAGAAGCATTTCGATGGCCGTGTCGAGCCCGTAGAGCAAGTTGGTGGCCGGCGTGTAGGGAAAGAACCCATTCTTGTTTACCAGGAGCATTTCCGCCCAATCCCAGTAGGACTTGGCAAGGCCGGACTTCTCGTGCGCATCAAGCGCCTTGTCCGATAGCGCGTTGAACGAGAGGCCGGGCGGCAGCATGAGCCCCTTCTGCGAGCCCCCTACGGTGACATCTACGCCCCATTCATCATGGCGGTAGTCGATAGAACCGAGAGACGAAATCGTGTCGACAAGGAAAAGCGCCGGGTGGCCGGCTTCGTCAATCGCTCGGCGTATCTCGGCGATCGGCGCGACACAGCCGGTCGACGTTTCATTGTGGACCACGCAAACCGCCTTTATCTCGTGATCCGTATCCGCCTTCAGGCGATCGCTGATTGCATCCGGCTTTGCGGCGCTGCGCCAGTCACCCGACAGGAACTCGGTGCGCAGACCAAGCTTTTCCGCGAGCTTTTTCCAGAGCGCGGCGAACTGGCCGCTTTCGTACATCAGCACGAGATCTCCGGGAGACAGCGTGTTGACCAACGCTGCCTCCCAGGCGCCCGTCCCCGACGCAGGATAAATTACGACCGGCTTCTCGGTCTGGAAAATGACTTTGATACCGGAAAGAACCCGCTTCCCCAGGGCCTGAAACTCAGAGCCCCGGTGATCCATGGTCGGCATATCCATAGCGCGCAGCACCCGGTCGGGCACGTTGGTCGGCCCCGGTATCTGCAAGAAATGCCGCCCCGGCATCGCGTTCACCCGGTGCCCTCCCTCTTGTCACGCAGATCAATTTCCGCTCCAATTGGATTATGAATTCATTATTCGTGTCAAGGGTCAATCTTCGCCCACTGGGAAACCGGGAGGCTGCGCCATGGCGGCGCTGATCCGTCCTGGCCTTCAACGGCGCCTTGAGCGAGAAGTTCGCGGCGAGGTACTCTTCAACGCATTTGCACGCGGACGCTACGCCACCGACGCCTCGATCTACCAGATGATGCCGGCGGGGGTCGTCATCCCCCAGTCGGTCGAAGATGTGGAGTGTGCCTTGTCGGCGGCGCGTGAGGAAGGCGTTCCCCTCACCATGCGTGGGGGCGGCACATCGCAGTGTGGCCAAACAGTCAATACGGGGCTGATCGTCGACACGTCGCAACACCTAACCGGACTGCTGGAACTTGACGTGGACAGCCGAAGGGCGGTGGTGCAGCCGGGCATCGTCCTTGACCAACTGAACCGGCTCCTGAAGCCGCACGGATTGTGGTTTCCAGTAGACGTCTCAACAGCGTCCCGGGCTACAATCGGTGGTATGGCTGCAAACAATTCATGCGGCGCGCGCTCCCTCAGATACGGCACAATGCGGGACAACACGCTGGCCATCGACGCCATCATGGCCGACGGCACGCGCGCACGGTTCGGCCCCGTCGAACAAGGCTCGAACCGGGCAACCAGCGATCTGGTGGCCGACCTTCTCTCACTGGGACGCCGCGAAGCTGACGAGATCGGAGAGCGGTTCCCACAGGTGCAGCGGCGGGTCGGGGGTTACAATCTCGACGCGCTTCTGCCCGACGCCAATCCGCTTAACCTCGCGCATATCCTCGTCGGATCAGAAGGAACGCTTGGCATTTCAACGGCTATCGAAATCCAGCTCTGGCCGCTTCCGCCCAAGAATAAGGTTATGGGCGCCTGTCATTTCCCCACTTTCCGCGCGGCAATGGAAGCCGCGCAGCATCTGGTGAAGCTGGAACCAACATCCGTCGAACTCGTCGACGCCACGATGATCGCACTCGCGCGTGACATTGCGATGTATCGTCCGACGCTCGAATCTTTCGTACGCGGGAACCCGGCCGCACTGCTTCTGGTGGAGTTTGCCGACGAGCCGGCCGAGAACCAGCGCAAGGTTTCCGCGCTGGAAGACGCCATGAGCGATCTCGGCTTTGCGTTCTCCAACACCGGTCCACGCGAAGGCGGCGTGATACAGATTTCCGACCCGGCCTTGCAGGCGGCAATAGCGGAACTGCGCGCCGGAGGGCTCAACATCATGATGTCGATGAGGCAGGAGGGAAAACCGGTATCCTTCGTCGAGGACTGCGCGGTTCCGCTTGAACACCTCGCCGACTATACTGACCGGCTGACGGCGATCTTCGAGAAGCACGGCACGCGCGGTACCTGGTACGCGCACGCATCGGTCGGCTGCCTTCACGTTCGCCCTATCCTCAACATGAAGCTCGAGAAGGACGCTTCGGCGATGCGCGCCATAGCCGAGGAAGCGTTCGCCATGGTGCGCGAATACAAGGGCTCGCATTCGGGCGAGCATGGCGACGGCATCGTGCGCTCGGAATTCCACGAGCAGATGTTCGGCTCCCGCATCGCCCGCGCCTTCGAAGAGGTCAAGGACCGCTTCGATCCCGTTGGGATTCTTAATCCCGGCAAGATTGTCCGCGCACCGCGAATGAACAACCGCGAACTGTTCCGCTATCCGCCGGGCTACACTTTCGACGAGATAAGGACAGGTTTCGACTGGTCGGCCTGGCCGGGCGCATCAGGCGGCTTTCAGGGGGCCGTAGAGATGTGCAACAACAATGGCGCGTGCCGCAAGCATGTGGGCGGCGTCATGTGCCCGAGCTATCGCGTTACCCGCAACGAGCGGGACGTCACACGGGGTCGCGCCAACACGCTCCGGCTGGCGCTATCCGGCCAGATCGGTGCGGACGCGCTGCATTCCGATGAAATGGCCGAGACGCTGAAACTGTGCGTATCATGCAAGGCGTGCCGCCGCGAATGTCCCACCGGCGTGGACATGGCCCGGATGAAGACCGAGATTCTATACCAGCGCGGCCTGAAAAACGGCATCGGCCTGCAACAGCGATTGATTGCCGAACTGCCACGTTACGCGCCGTGGGCGAGCCGCGTCGGCGGGGTCATGGCGATGCGGGATCGCTGGAGGTTGGGCGCTCGTCTCTCGGAAAAGGTTATCGGCTTTTCTCACCGGCGTTCCCTGCCCCGCTTCGCCAAATCGCCCTTCCGCGACAGCGAGGCCAATACGCCCACCGGCAAGCGGAAGGTTGTGCTGTTTGCCGACACTTTCGGCCGCTGGTTCGAACCGGCGACGCTTCGCGCGGCCGTGTCGGTCCTGTCGGCGGGCAATTATGCTGTCGAAACTGCCCGGCCCGCGGAAGGGCGCAACCGCCCGCTTTGCTGCGGGCGGACCTATCTTGCCGCTGGCATGATAGACAAAGCGCGGGAGGAAGCCGCACGCACGCTGGAGGCGCTGCGGCCGGCTCTCGACAGCGGCGCCGCAATCGTTGGACTCGAGCCATCCTGCATCTTGACGATGCGTGACGAGTTTCTTTCGCTGTTACCCGGCGACGAGGCGAGGCGGCTGTCGCAGCGGGCCCAGCTTATCGAGGAATTTCTTGGGGACGAGGCTGAACGCGGCGAACTCGATCTGGTCCTGGCAGCCCCTGCCCCCACGGCGCTGTTGCATGGCCACTGCCACCAGAAAGCGTTCGCCACGATGGGCGCCGTCGAACGAACGTTGCGCCTGATCCCGGGCATGGATGTCGAGACAGTCGAGTCCAGTTGCTGCGGAATGGCTGGAGCCTTCGGTTATGACGCCGAGACAATCGACGTGTCGTTGGCCATGGGCGAACTTTCGCTGCTTCCGGCCGTCCGGTCGGCAACCGGGGACACGATCATCGTTGCCGACGGCACCTCCTGCCGCCACCAGATCGGTGACGGAACCGGCCGCAAGGCATTGCACGTGGCAGAAGTTCTGGCCAGCGCTCTGGAGACGGCGCGGAATACAAAGCATGAAGCGGCGAACCGGGATACAATGAGACAGGCGGGGAACGAATCATGAGCTTGGCGGACGTTGAACCGGTTGAAACACTGAGCCGGCCGGCCCTCGCAGTCGAACTCACCGACCGGCTGCGCACCCTCATCATGGAGGGGGAACTGAAGCCGGGCGAAAAGATTCCCGAGCGCCTACTGACGGAGCGGTTTGGCGTGTCACGCACACCGGTGCGTGAGGCGGTGAAGGTCCTCGCCGCCGAAGGCCTCGTGATGCTCGTCCAGAACCGCGGCGCCGTCGTATCGGAACTGACCGTCGCCGAGCTGGAAGAGGTCTTCCCTGTGCTTGCCGCACTTGAGGGCCTTGTGGGAGAACTCGCGGCCCTGCATGCCACGACGCAGGAGATCGACGATATCCGTCGCCTCAACAATGAAATGCACCGCGCCTTCGATCGCGGGGACCGTCCGAACTATTTCGAGATCAACCAGCAGATCCATGCCGCAATGCTGGCCGCTGCGCGCAACCCGACTTTGGCTCAGCACCATCAAATCGTGGCGCGCCGCGCCAGCCGGGCGCGTTATCAGGCGAACCTGACACCCGAACGCTGGGCCGAGGCGATGGAGGAGCACGATGCCATCCAGAGGGCCTTCGAAGCCAGGGAGAGCAAGAAGCTTGGCGCGCTGATGAAGGCGCATATGGAGCACAAGCTTCGTTCGTTGGCGCCGGCGATCGCTGCAAAATCCGGCGGCGGATGAGGTATTTCATCGTTCGGTAACGCGACCATGGGGAGGTAGCCAGGACCGCGGGATGACGAAAACGAAAGTCAGACCCCCCGCCTGTTTCCCCAGATGAGGACGTGAAGCTGCGGCAGGACATGCGCCTCGAACCAACCTTCCGACAAAACCTTCCCGACGAGCCATTCAAATCGCCTGTTGATCCCATCAAGGTCGATAGCGGCATCTTCCTCGCCGGGCGGCGGGGGGGTGTGATTGCCAGGCTGCAGATAGACCCGGAGGGTTGGAAAGAGCGCCGCCGTCTGTCGCGCGAAGCGAAAATCCGCGTCATCGAAAACTACGAATTTGAGGACGCTGCGCGGCCCCTCCCCTGCGGCGCGGAGACAGGTTCTGACCGCATCCACGTCGCACTGCATCCCGCTCGAAGGCGGTTTGGGGCTGAGGACCAAGGTCTCCAGCTCAGAGAACCACGGCTGGCTGACCGACCCTTGGGTCTCGAGCGCGAAGCCGTATCCATCCGCCTTTCCCCGCCGGATCAGATCGGCAAAAGGCTGGATTGCGGGATTGCCGCCAGACAGCGTGACGGTCAACGGCTTGCCGCCCGACAGCCGTCGAACGCTTTCCAAAATCTCGTGCGGCTCCATGGGCCTCCAGTCGTCGCGGAAGCGGCTTTCCACGGCGTGCAGACTGTCGCACCAACTGCACCGGTAATCGCAGCCGCCGGTTCGAACGAACACAGTCGGCCGGCCGATCAACGCGCCCTCACCCTGTATGGTCGGGCCGAAGATCTCGCAGACCTTTATCGTTCTTTCTTCGCTCATGGGCGATATTCGGCCCAGGTCTTGGGCGTTTCGCTGACCCTGACAGCGGTCGTCTCGGGCCAACGCTCCCTGCACCAACCAAAGAGGTGGTGCGCCAGGCATTCCGCCGTGACGCTGTCGTGGCCAAGCACCTCATTGAGATGACGGTGATCGAAGGTATCGTCGATATAGTTTTTCAGCGGAGCGAGCTCCCGGTAGTCCCGGACGAAGCCGTTGCCATCAACATCCTGAGAAGCCAGCTCGACGACCACGATGTAGTTGTGTCCGTGTAGTCGAGCGCAGGGGTGATCGTCCGGCAGCTTGCAGAGTTGGTGGGAGGCGGAAAAATGGAATTCCTTGGTGATCCGGTACATCACGCGGACCTCGCGTCGATCGCCGCCCGCCAGAAATCCGGATCGGCATAGTCGGTCTCGTCCGGCACGCCGGCAAGGTGGAACGCCTCACGCCGCTCGACGCAGGTGCCGCAGCGGCCGCAGTGCCGCTCCCCACCCTTGTAGCATGACCAAGTCAGTGCGAACGGGGTGCCGTGACGTGCGCCGTCGAGAACGATCGCCGATTTCGGCTGATGAACATAAGGAGCCAGCAGCGTGATCTCGGAATATCCGTCGAGGGCGTGATCCTGCATCTTCTGGAAGGCGTTTATGAAGCCCGGCCGGCAGTCCGGATAGATGAAGTGGTCTCCGCCGTGCACTGCGGTGGCGACGGCATCGAGACCGCGCGCGGAGGCGATGCCGAAGGTGATGGCCAGCATGATCGCGTTGCGGTTAGGAACGACGGTGGAGCGCATCGTCTCTTCCGCGTAATGACCATCGGGAACCGCGACATCGTCGGTCAGCGCCGAGCCCGAAAGCGACCGACCTATATCGCCGATATCGACGATCTGGTGGGGTGCCCCCAGCCGCTCGGCGCAAAGCGCCGCGAAGCCGAGTTCCTTCCTGTGCCTCTGGCCGTAGTCGAACGAGACAAGTCCCGCCAGTTCATTTTCAGCTGCGATGCGATGGGCCAGCGCAACAGAATCCAGTCCGCCGGAGCAGACGACAACAGTCTTCATTTGGGTCTCCTTGTTTTGTCCGGGTAGGCTGCGACCGGTATTGCCGGGCTCCCTAACAGGAGCGTGAGGCGAACGAAAGGCAGGGATCTATCGGTCTGTCCCTTCCAGACGGTTGAGCAAGCCGTTATCCGCCGTATAGGTTTCGTGCGCACGCCGCTTACAGCCGTTCGCGTGGGCTATGACCTGCGACCGCAGTTGGAGAAGGGTGAAAGGTCGTCGTGTTGGCTGATTTTCGGCGAAAGCCTTCACGGATCGAAGGAACCCCGCCCGGGGCAAGGCGGGGTTCGTCCGGGGCTAAAATTTCGTCATCTAGTAAACAGCCCACGTCATCTTACGCCACTGCTCTTTTTAATCACAATCAATTCCTGATACACTTGTGACGATCACAACGTCGCTACCCGGACACCCTGATTCGCAAGCCGGCGAACCTGACGTATTACAGCAACAAGGTCGAGATTCTTCTGACCGGATCAGTCCGCCACAAGAGCAAACTCTGGGCCCGTTCAGCGTCACAGCGGCGACAAGCCATTCATGCGTGCAAGATATACAATCTCAATGGTCGCGTAATCCGCTGAGAGATACGACATGTTGTTCGGCTTGCTTCGCTACCCCGGTTCAGTTTGTTACAATTTTGCATCAGTTGCGCAAAATGCGGACAGGATCGGGTTGGACTTGCAAGGTTGGTCTGGGGCGATCTGGAATTCTCGCTTAGAAGAAGCGTCGGGCGATTTGGAAAAAGTTTAACGTACACACCATGCAGATTCGACTTTCGCACGTAGCGCTTCTCGCAGCGTCCCTGGCAATGCTCCCAGGCGCGCGCGACGCGAACGCCGAAACAATTTACGAAGCGCTTGCGAAGGCTTATTCAAACAATTCGGAGTTGAACTCTGCTCGTGCAGGGGTGCGGGTGCAGGACGAAAACGTTCCACTCGCGAAGTCTGGTTATCGCCCCCGCGTAACCGGAACGTCCGGAATATCCAATTCTTCGACGGCTGGCGGCCCGGGTGTCAGTTCCGCGTCTTTCGGAATTGAGATCGACCAATCGATCTTCGACGGCTTTCAGACGATCAACAACGTGCGCGCCGCAAAAGCACGGGTGCTTGCCGAGCGCGAAAACCTTCGTAACACCGAGCAGAATGTCCTTTTCGATACCGCGCAGGCATACGTCGATGTATTGCAGAACAGGCGGATCGCCGCACTAAGGCAGCAGAACCTCGCTTTTCTGGAGGAACAGGTGCGTGCGGCGAACGCCCGTTTCGAAGTTGGTGAAGGTACGCGGACCGATGTTGAGCAGGCCAGGGCCAGTCGCGCCAGCGCACTGGCACAATTAACTGCGGCCCGTGCGGCGGCGCAGTCAAGCCAGGCGGTGCTGGAACAGCTCACTGCGTCCTCAATCAAGTCTGTTTCGCCTGCCTCCCCGCCCGGACGCGGATTGCCGTCCTCGCTTGATAAAGCTCAGGCAATAGCCTTCAGCGAACATCCGGCGATACGATTGCGCCAGCATTTGGTCGATGCGGGGCTTTTCGACGTCAAATCTGCTGAAGGACGGTTCTTGCCTCAGGTAGGATTGTCGGCAAGTGTCAGTCGTACCTATACCGATAGCAGCACGATACCGTCCCCATCAGACACCGCGACGATCGGTGCTCGGGTAACGGTGCCGATCTATCAGGGCGGCCAGGCCAGTGCCAACGTTCGCCAAAGAAAGGAACTGCTCGGGCAGGCGCGGATAAATACCGATGTCTCGCGTGACCAGGTGCGCGCGGCTGTCACTTCGGCCTGGACACAGCTTGTGGCATCACGTGCTACCGTGTCCGCCAGCCAGGAAACGGTCCGCGCGGCCCGTCTGGCTCTGCAAGGCGTGATTGAAGAGCGGGATGTCGGGCAACGGACAACCCTCGACGTCCTAGACGCTCAAGCCACCGTTGTTGAGGCACAGGTCGGCCTGGTCCAAGCCGAACGCAATGTAATTGTCGCCAGCTATGCGCTTCATTCCGCAATCGGCAGGCTTTCTGCCGCGCGCCTCGGTCTAGGCGTAAAGGCACATGATCCTGAAGATCACTATGTTGCCGTCAAGGACAAGTGGTACGGCCTGCGGACGCCGGACGGACGTTGAGGCGAGTTCAATTGCTGCTCAATTGTTGCCGACGAAATCAGCGCGGAACTCATCTGGTCCGCGCTGATCTGCACTTTTGCTGCCATTATCTGATGAGAGAGGCCGTAAGCGGATCCGGACCGAGTTTCCTTATGCTTCTCTAATGGTCTCCCCCCGTGTTGGCGCTTGCGCTCACGCCTCCGGCACTGCTTTCCGCCTCAGCCGAACTTCCGCCAGTTTCGGCTTCCGCTTCGGCTCCACCATTGTGACCGCCCCCTGTCTCGGCTTCCGCGGATGTGCCATCAGTCTCGGCTTCAGCTTCAGCGCCGCCGTTATGGTCATTGTCGCCGTTTCCGCCGTTACCCCCATTCCCGCCATTATCTCCGTTATCGCCGTTACCTCCATCTCCGTTATCGCCGGTACCTCCATTCCCACCGTTGTCGCCATTTCCGCCGTTTTCGCCGTTGCTGCCGGTGTTTGTGCTGCCGCCCAGGCCGTCGCCGGCTTCCCTACCGCCAAGGTCTCGGAGAGCGCGGAGCAATGTCGTCCTGATCGGCGGGCATTGTTCAAGCTGGTCCAGAGACAGGATTTCAGTCCGGTTCTTCGCGTAACAACAGGACAGATAGTTGGCTTCCGTCAGTGGCTGGCACTGGGCGGCGGACAAGATCAAACGCGGCACTTCCTGGGCTGATGCCTTCTGCCCGAATGGACTGGAAAATAGAAGCACCGTCGCTGCAACGGACAGCCTGCTCGTCTTTCTGAGGTGACTAAAGGACATGACAACCTCCTTTCATCCCAAGTCGGCAAATCAGCCAGCTTCCTGCCAGCCGTTCACCCCGCTAACCAGACGTTAACGAAATTTTATTATGACATCGGCCCCCTTTCCGCGGAATCCGTTTCGGCTTGGGTTGCGTAGTCTATTCCGGCTAGGCAGAACGGGTATGGCAAGAGAGGGCTGAAAGGGGGAATGCAATGACCCGCCTCATCGCGCTTGCAATTTCCGCACTAATTGCGGTTGGTTGTAGCCAAACAACGTTTGTCTCCTCCACGGCGAGCCTCGGAACATCCGATAGCGAAATCGCCTTTTCCAGCGCTTTCATGAAGCTGGACGGGAATGCCTTTCCTCCTCCCGCATTTCACAAATTCTGTGCTGAAAGCCCACGTCTCTGCGCAACGTCTGACGGGAGCCGGACGGTCGAGCTGACGCCGGCCCGAATTGCCCAACTCAAGGCAGTGAACGTTTATGTCAACAATCGCATAAAGGAACAGGATGACCGTGTGACGGCCGGACGCTGGGACGACTGGCGACTGCCTACCAAAGTCGGCGATTGCGAGGATTTCGCGATTCTGAAAAAAGACCGCCTGACAAAGCAAGGGTGGAGCCCGGCAGCGCTCCTGCTCACCGTCGCAACCTTCCGCGGCGAAGGCCATGTCGTCCTGACGGTCCGGACCGACAAGGGCGATTATATTCTCGACAACCGCACCGATTCGATCCGCATCTGGTCTCGCGCGCCCTACCGCTTTTTCGCGCGCCAGTCACAGGTTCGACACGGCAAGTGGGAAAAGATCGTCAAGGAAATCTGACGCGCGGGCCGAACCCTGGATTGCCCTGCCGTCATCTCAGTCCCGGAAGCCATATTTTCGCATGATCGCCCAGATGGCCTTGTTGAGGTTCGCAAGCTGGGTGATGCTTTCCGTGATGCGCTGAATCTCAACGGTATCGAGTTCTTCAACCTTTCCGTACCGAACTCGATCTTTGGTCTCGGCAATTCGCATTAGCTGCGTGGCGCCCCGGCCGCTTTCGGGATCGAAGGAATAGATACAGTGATTGTATTTGTTGCGTAGCCGAAGCTCTCTGGTCAGCCTGGCGGTGACGTCCAAGATGTCTTTGCGACACTCCGACGGGGTTTTCTCCGTCTTTGCGAGCCGCTCAACTAGGTCGATTCGCGCCCGAGGCGTATTCAAAGTAAGGAAAATTATAATGGCCGTTTCCTTGTCGGTTCTGGCCAAGCCGCCAATCAGATATATGAGAAGGCTTTCCGTGTTTGTCCAAGTGTAGTTGAGCTGGCCCACCAACAAGAGAACGCGTTGCAACTGCGATGCGGGGTCATCGCTC
The DNA here is from genome assembly GCF_019966575.1 of Oricola cellulosilytica. Classification (GTDB taxonomy): domain Bacteria; phylum Pseudomonadota; class Alphaproteobacteria; order Rhizobiales; family Rhizobiaceae; genus Oricola; species Oricola cellulosilytica. The sequence goes on from NZ_JAINFK010000002.1 coordinate 349,741, forward strand.
CGGCGAGCTTCAGCTGCGGGTGATCGCTTATCTTTGTGCGCCCTCTCCTGCTTTCGTTCGGCTTTCGCGTCCCGGATTTTTTCGCCGGTTCCCATGCCGAGGTCTAAGCCTTGTCGCCCATTCCGCGATCATGGGCAAAATACAAGGCCGCCGCCTCCGTGCGGTTATGGACACCAAGCTTACGAATGATGTTGTGAATGTGGATCTTGACCGTATTTTCCGACAACTGCAGATCCGCTGCGATAATCTTATTTTGATGGCCCTGCGCGACCATTCCAAGAACTTCTTTTTCTCTTGCGGTCAGGTTTTCGAGCATACTCTCCTCAGTCTCCGGTTCCATCTTCAACGTGGATTCGGCAAATCGCTCATCGGCAACGCCGTTTCCGGATTTCCGCCCGTCGTGGAAACTGCGGAACATGTGCGGCGGGAAATACTCGCCCCCCTTCAGCATAATCAGAATAATTGACAGCCAGATGTCGAGATTCACATCGGTCGGCAAGACACCGCTGACAGTGCCAGTTGCGATTAGATCAAGCAACTCGTCATCCGGGACAAAATGCGCGGGCGCCAACAAGGCAATGGTGGTGTTCGGATCCGCATTCGTCCAGCGGGCTGGAGCCTCGCCGAGTTCAGCAAGGAAATCCCGATCGATCAGCACAAGTTGCGCACTCAGGGTCGCAGGTCTGCGGACTTCTTCAGGGTCGGAGAACCGCTTGACCGATAGCCACGGAAAAGCTCGCTCTACCGCGCCCGTCAGGGCATCTGAAACAATACCGTCACGAGCGATGATCAGCAGTGATGGCTGCCGAAGCTCATCCCGGGCGTAGGGGCCAGAGACACCTTGGTTATCCAGATTCCGATTTTCTTTGGACAGGGATACCGACTGGTACATATCACAACCCCCAACCCTTCACGCTAGGTGGACCAGACTTTTGCGACATGCCCCTACCACGAAGGGTAAACTATAGTCGCATAGGGCTAAATAGATCAATCGAGCTATTCGCGGCTAGCCGTTTCGGCGATAGGCGGAAGGAGCTGTTCCGCGCCCTATCGCGATCACCCTCCGCTGTGAGATTTTCAGGGGAGCTATCCGGTAGTGAGGACGCTGGTCAGAATCCCTTTCAAGTCTCTTGATGGATAAGTCAGTTGCGCTTTCCGATCCGAGTGCCGCGGGCCTGCTGCGCCAGTTGAATGGCTCCATCCATCGAAAGTCCAACCCCGGACCCGAACGTCTAGACGGTTAGCCGCTTCCTATTCCGATGATCTAACACGAAGTGTTCTCTTCTTCACGCGACGCGTGAGCGCGACACTGTCCCCGTTGAAAACGACTGACCGTTGCGGGGTCTTGCCGCGTGGAGTTTGTAATTGCGCGGCGCGCGTTCGTACCCGCAGCTGTCGTCCGGAAAAAGAGGAGGGAGGCAGTCGCACAGCAGAACCCAATAAAGTCTGTAGAGGCGCCGGCCGCGTAGATGCGCGTCAAGGCTCTCGAACAATCCATAGACTGAAACAAGCCGACCAGCGAAGAGCCTAGCAAGATGAGCAGGCGTCAAGCTGTCCGGCTTCATCGAGAGGATGAAATCATGGCACAACGTCACTTCTTCCCATGGGAACTGGAGCAGGAGCAGGAGCAGGAGCAACTGCAAGGCCAGGGCCAGCTCCAAGGGCAGCTTGGACTGCAGTACAGCGAAACCGAGGCGGAGGCGGAAGCGGAAGCAGACGCCGATGCGGAAGCTGAAGCCGGCGCGGAAGCTAACGCCGGCGCGGAAGCTGACGCCGAGGCAGAAGCGGAGTCTGAATCTGAATCCGAAAGCACATCGGAATCCGAATCCGAAAGCGAGTCCGAAAGCGAGTCCGAGAGCGAGTCCGAGTCGGAGGCGTCTGCCGAGGCGGACGTTGACGTCGAAAACGACATCACCAACACCAACGAGAACATCAACAAGAATGAAACGGAAGTTGACGTTGACGTAGAAGTCGAAGCCGAGTTCGAACTCGACATGTCGGAGTACGACCCCTTCTCCGAGGTTGAACTTGACAATTCCGAGATCGAGAACCTGATCATTGCCAAGGAAAGCACCGTGGATCTCGACCCTGGTGACGACATCGATGTCGCCATTTCGGGCCTGAACAACTCGCTGAATGGCGAGGGCAATGACAGCGCGATCGTTATCAATCAGGTTGCGACCCTCAATGACGAGGACGAGCTCCACAACCCCTCGGTAGCCAACAACGCACCCTTCACGCAGACCTTCAACGTGACGGCTGGCGAAGCTGAAGCAAGTGAAGGCATCCAGGCCGGAGGCCGGGGTGGCGACACCGACGGTGACGCCGAGTCTGAAGGCGGCGAAGGCGACGAAGCCAATGCCAACACGTCCGGCGATATTGAGGGCGGCGAAGGCGAAGGCGGCGAAGGTGAAGGCGGTGAGGCCGAAGGTGGTGAAGGCGATGAAGGCGGTGACGCTTCGTCAGCCGCGATAGCGCTTGGCGGTCTTGGCGTCGGTGTCGGTCTCGGCGGCAACGCTGACGAAGGCGGTGAAGGCGGCGAAGGCGGTGAAGCTGAGTCCGAAGGCGGTTACGGTGAAGCTGACGAAGGCGGAGACGCCGAGTCCTATGGTGGTGAAGGCGAAGGCGAAGACGCCGGATTCGCAATGTCGTTCGGCGGCGAAGGCGAAGGCGAAGAAACCGGTGAAGCCGAATCCGAAGGCGGTGAAGGCGAAGGTGGTCGCACCGGTGACGCTGAATCCGAAGGCGGCGAAGGCGAAGCCCAGCAAGGTGGCGAAGCTTCCTCGGAAGGTGAAGCCGAAGCCGAGGATGCCGGCAGCAATACCGCCAACGGCGGCAATGAGACTGGTGGTGCGAATGCTACGGGTACCGGTTCCGGTACCGGTACTGGTACCGGTATTCTCGGAGTTGGGACAGGCGTCGGTACCGGAGTAGGCACCGGTGTCGGAACCGACAGCGGCGATGCTGGCGATGCTGGCGATGGCTCTGGCGGCAGCAATACTGCGACCGGCGGTAACGGCGGCACCGCGACCGGTGGCGACAGCAATGGCACCGGCGGCGATGGTGACGAAGCCGAAAGCGGTCATAGCGTCGGCCTTGGCGGCGACGGTGGTGACGCAACGAGCGGCAACAGCGTTGGTACGGGCGGTGCCGCCGGAAATGCCCTTGGTGGCGACAGCATCGGCACCGGCGGTGACGGCGACGAGGCCTATGGCGGCCACAGCATAGCGCTTGGCGGCGACGGCGATGAAGCCGAAGGCGGCGACGGCGGCCACGGCGGTGACTCCGAGGGTGGCGACGGCGCAGGCGCCGGAGCCGGCTACGGTCACGCCGCGGCGGCAGCCGCTGCTGAAGGCGGAGCCGGTGGTGCCGGTGGAAACGCCCACAGCGGCAACGGAGCCGGCGGTGCAGGTGAAGGCGGGTTCGCAATGGGCGGCGATGCCATCGCGTGGAGCGCGGGCGGCCATGCCGGCAACGCAGCGACCGGTGACGGTGGCTTCGGTGGTGCTGGCGGAACGTGGGGTTCCAACAATGGTGACGACGGCTTCGTTGAAGGCAATTCCATTGCTTCCGCCGATGCCTACGTCGACGATACCTCATCCTTCAACCTGGACATCGTGATGGGTGCCAACCTGCAGCAGAACGCGGTCGACATGACCGTGGTCGGCGGCAACCTCTCCAGCTCGGTTACAAACGTCGGTGAGGATGACGGTATCGCGTAAGCGAATGCCGTAAAACCAGAACGGACTGCGCGGTCTCCGCGCAGTCCACTTTCCGGGGCGGCGAAATTCCCGACGGGCATGGTCCCGGCGCAAGGCGACGAAGGGGTTTGTCCAATGGTCCGAGACTGGATTACCGAAGCAATCGCCCATTTCGTAGGAATATTCGAGACGATCGTCGAAGCTGCCCGTTCCAGAGAAGCCTATGACGAATTCCGCGCTGCAAAGGCCGCCCAGGCAAAAAATGCCGAGCTGAAACAAAGCCGGCCCGACACCGAAGCGGAAATCAAGCAAAAGGACTTCGATCCGGATGTCGAACACCGGCCCGTCCCGCCGGAACTCAGGGATGTCGTCTTCATCAACCAGGTTGCGTTTGAGACCCCGGATCCGATGATGTCGAGGGGGCTGGATATTGCGTTCCCGGGCTATCTGCCGAACCTGCCGCCAGTCTTTTCCTCGGGGAAATTCCTGCCGCCGCAATTCGAACCGGTCGGATCATATGCGGTGGTCATCAACCAGATGAACCGGCTGTCAGACAATGACATATTTTCCATCGGGGGCTCTGGCCTGGTTTTCAATCCCGATAGCACTGCGGACGAGGAATTGGACAGTCTTGTCGCGCAGGCTGGCGCACTGGCACCTTTGTCGGACCTTCCAATGCCGGAAACGGCTACAGATATTCCGCAGATCATTCATCAAGCAGGCAAGACGCTCAGTGAATTCGTCGAGGAGCACGGCGATGACCACAATGTCGATGCCGTAAGCGGAAGCGTTATCGTGGGCACGTTCGTCAATGGTGAACTGGTCGAAACAGCGCCGAAGCTGGAGGACTACCGTCGAATTGACGATGACGAGGATGAACCGGTTGACGTCGATGAGGACCATCCCCTTTCCGAGTTGTATCAAAAAATCACTGGCAGCCACCTGATCCATCGGGTGGACCTGGAAGCCGGAGGCAATACGGCAATCAACGAAGCGGTGATTTTGAACAACTGGCTCAAGGCCCCCGTAATCGTCGGAATGGGCGATAGCTTTGAAATCAATGCGATCATCCAGATCAATGTGTGGTGGGATCAGGATCTCGTCGCAGATCAGTTCGCGTCATGGGAAATGTTCAAGACCGGATCCACATCCGCCTTCAACATTGCGAAGTTCCTCCGGGAGGATCCCCTCAGCGATAAGTCGGATGATTCCAGTGAGGACCTTTCCGAGATCTTCCCGAAATATTGGTCGATCAGCAAAGTCGAGGGTGATCTGGTGTTCATGAACTGGATCCAGCAGTACAATTTCATCCGAGACAATGACAGCGCCCTTCTGGCTTCGAGCGGGGTCAAGGCGAGCGTCATGGCGGGCGGCAATACCCAGATCAACGCCACATCGGTCGCGGAACTCGGGTTCTATTACGATCTGATCATCGTCGGCGGCAGCATATATGACGCAGCCTTCATCCAGCAGATGAACGTGCTTCTCGACAAGGATCTTGTGGGCGGCGTGGACGGATTCCACACATCCGGTCACGGGACTGCGTCGACGTCCGGCAACCTTCTCTGGAACGAGGCGCACATCTTCAACATAGGTGGCGCCGGTCGGTTCGAATCCCTTCCCGATCATTTCCGCACTGCTGCCGAAGGGCTCGCAAATGGAAGCATGAACCTTCCTGGGGGGGTATTCGAGGATAGCATGTTTGCCGGGCTGGAAAACCTTCGCGTTCTATACGTCAAGGGAAGCATCTACGATCTGCAACTCATCAAGCAAACCAATATCGTCGGAGACAGCGACCAAGTCGCGCTGGCGATGAACCAGGTTCTCGGTGACGGGGTGGCGGACTGGTATATCTCCACGGGATCCAACGAACTCATCAATCTCGCCAGCATTTACGACGTGGATGCGAGCGGAAAGACATACCTCTCCGGCGCCCACTACTCTCAGGAAATTCTCATACAGGCTGAGATCATTTCGTCCGATCCGGATCTGGGCGGGCAGGATCCGAATGTCCTCATCAATGAGGCCGTCGCCTTCCTCGACGATCAAGTGGGCGGTTCCGATCAGGAGGGCAACGATGCGCCGATCGGCGGAGCGGCGCCAAACGACGCGTCTCATCAGGACGTGATGCAGACAATGCTTGCATGAAGCGCGCACCGAGGAGTGATCTGCATGGCGTTTAATCGCAACCCCGGTGCCGCATGGAGCGGGCCTGCCCGCGCCAAGTGGGATTCGTCGAAGAATAATGGCGATCTTGGCGGTCGGCCGCCATCAGATGGCTACCCGTCGGCAAAGAGCCTCCATGACCACATGGCGAAGCAGTTGGCGCGCACTGAAGATACTCTCGCCGAGATCGATGAATGCGTGAAGCTGCTGCGATCAGCCTCTCTGGACACGATTGCAGCTTCGCCTAACGCGAGAAGCGATACGCCTGTCCAATTGAATAGTTCGGCGCCGGTTCGCAGCGAGACCGAAGCTGCCAAACGCCCGGAAGAAGCCACTGGATCGCGCCCCGCGGTTGAGCGACGGACTTTCGCCGAAACTGGCGCACCATCAGTTCCAGCCGGACAGGAAAAAGCCGGGGCGAAGAATGAGTTCAGCGCTTCCATGACCCCCAACAAAGCCCATGCAGGGCGACCCCGCCAGAAGTTGCGCGACACAAATCCGGTGGACCGAAGCGAGCCAGGCAACTCGAAGGCCAAGACCGACGTTCATCAGCCGGGGAAAGTCGTTCTCGAAGGCGATACAGGGCCGGTTCAAGCTCGCCTGCATGACCCTGCGAATAAGCTCCAAACCGGCGGCGACAACGGATCGCCGGGAGGCGGTGGCGGCAAGGGCCGTGGGGGCGGCGGCGGCAATTTTCACAAGAGGCTAGGCCCGATCGATTTTGGTGCCAGCTTGAAAGCCGGGAAGAAAGCGGTCCGGAAAAACCTCGCCGCGGTCATGATTTTCACGGTCGCATCGAACGTGCTTGTTCTCGCGATCCCAATCTACCTTTTCCAGATATCTGACCGTGTCCTGACCAGCCGTTCCCACGATACGCTGATAATGCTGACTGCCGTTATTGTACTTGCCGTCATACTCCAAGCCGCCTTCGACGCCGTCAGGCGGTTCATCTTGATGCGCACTTCGGTCGAGGTTGCGGTTCAATTGGGATCGCCCGTCTTGAGCGCGGCCGCCCGAGCTTCGCTTCACAGCAACGGCAAGGAATACCAAGTACTCGGGGACCTCCAGCAGCTTCGCCAGTTTCTCGTTTCGGGAACGTTGCTCTCATTCCTGGATGTCCCCATGGCGCCCCTGTTCTTCTTGGCGGTTTTTTTCGTCCATCCCCATCTGGGATGGATCGTCGTCACCGCAGCGACGCTTCTCTTCTTGATTGCCCTGATCAATCAGAAAGCGACTTCCGCACCGTTCGCCGATGCCAATCAACATCTCAGCCGAGCGAATTTGCACCTCGATTCAATGTCACGCAATTCTCAGATCATCAACGCCATGGCGATGATACCCGAGGCGGTGAAGATCTGGGGCCGTGATACAGCCAGTTCGATGACCAGCCAGGTGGTTGCCCAAGACCGCAATGTCGTTTCGGCATCCTTCTCAAAAGCCTCCCGTCTACTGACACAGGTCGCTCTGCTGGGATGGGGCGCCAATCTCGCGATTGCGGGTGAAATCACCGGCGGCATGGTGATCGCGGCGTCGATCATTGCAGGTCGTGCCCTTTCTCCGATCGAGGGTGCGATCGAAGGCTGGAACCAGGTGATTCAGTCGCGGTCGGCCTATGGAAGGATTGCTGCGCTTCTAACCGCTTCGCCGCTGAACTTCGAGCGGCTCGAATTGCCCCGACCGGAGGGGCGCCTTGATGTTGAACGCCTGCTCTTCGTTCCGCAGGGCACAAAGCGAGTCGTTCTGAATGGAATTACGTTTTCGTTGCAGCCGGGCGAGAGCCTCGCCATCATCGGCAATTCCGGTGCCGGCAAGTCGACGCTCGGCAAAATGCTGGTCGGGTCAATCCTGCCAACATCGGGGAATGTCCGCCTCGACCTGATGGACTTGAGGAACTGGGACCAGCGCCAGTTCGGCGAAAATATCGGCTATCTGCCCCAAGACGTTCAGCTCTTTCCAGGTTCGATCAAGGCGAACATCGGGCGGATGCGGGAGGACGCAAGCGACGAGGCAATTTTCGAGGCAGCAAAACTCGCCGACGTCCATGAACTGATCGCCAACTTCGCCCAAGGCTACGAGACATTCGTTGCCGCAGACGGAGCCCCACTTTCGGGCGGTCAAAAGCAGCGGATCGCGCTAGCCCGAGCCTTTTTCGGAAACCCGCGGTTGGTGGTGTTGGATGAACCAAACTCAAACCTGGATGCGGAAGGCGAAGCGGCTCTGGGGCGGGCGCTGCAGCACGCCAAGAAAAACCGGATCACGGTTGTAACCATCACCCAACGGCCGAGCCTGCTTCAATGCGTGGACAAGATCCTGCTTTTGACCAACGGCACGGTCACCATGTTTGGAGCCCGTCAGGAAGTTCTGGAAGCCCTAGCGCTGAGCGGGAAGAAGCCTTCGAGCGGGATCGCCGATAATAGCAAGTCAACGTAGGAGCATCGTCCATGTCCGCAATGGTACCTGCCGGCGATCAAGACTGGTATGCTGACGTGCCTCGTTCGATCCGCAGCCAGACAATAATCGGCTTGATCCTGATCGTGCTCTTCTTTGGCGGATTTGGTACTTGGTCCGCCACGGCGCCGCTCGCAGCCGCCGTTATCTCTCAAGGTAGTTTCGTCGCCACTGGCAACAACAAGATTGTCCAGCACCTCGAAGGCGGAATCATTGAGGAAATCCTCGTGTCTGAGGGCGAAAGCGTGAAGAAGGGCCAGCCTCTCATTCGGCTGGACGAGACGGCTGCATCCACGCGCGAAAGACAGGTGTTCCTCCGTCGGGCTCGCCTTGAAGCGGTCGTCGCGCGACTTAAGGCAGAGCAGGCAGGGAAAGATGACTTGTCATTTCCGCCGATAATCACTGCCAACTGGGAGGATCCCGATATCCGCGTGATGGCCGATGAACAACAGGTCAATTTTCAAACCGTCAAGAACAAGCTTGCGAGTGAAATACAGTTGCTGACTCACAACATCGATTCACTCAGTTTCCGTGTGCGTGGCTTCGAAAATCTCCTGGCTTCCACTCAGCGACAGCTGGAGCTGCTGACCGAAGAGTACCAGGGCAAAAAGAAACTGCTGGAAAAAGGATTCATGCGTGATCCGGAGCTCAAGGCGATCCAGCGCGCCATCGCGGACGCAGAAGGCAATATCGGCCGCTTGGAAGCGGAAATCCAGGAAACGGATTCTCAAATCAGCAAGCAGGAACAGCAGATCACGCAGACCAGGAGTGCCTATCGCCAGGCGGCACTGGATCAGTTGCAGTCCGTCGCCGCTGAACTGGATACGGTCAGAGAAGAAGAAAGGACGGCGCGTAATGTCCTGAACCGGGCGATCATCCATGCGCCGGTCAGCGGGGTAGTGGTGCGCATGCACTATTATTCCTCGGGCGGCGTTATCGAAAGTGGCAAAAGCATTCTCGAGATCCTGCCCGCAAACGTGCCGCTCATCATCGAATGTCAAATTTCGCAGAATGACATCGACAGCCTCAAAGTCGGCCAGACGGCGACGATCCGGCTCACGGCGCTCAACCGGCGCACCACGCCGGTCCTCTACGGACAAGTCTTCTACATTTCCGCCGACTCGGTTCCCGATGCCTCGGGGAATAGAAACGAGGCATATGTCGTGCGGGTCCGCCTGCCCGCGAGCGAGCTGTCCCGCATTTCCGGGTTCAGCCCGACGCCGGGCATGCCGGCAGAAATTCTCATTCAAACCGCCGAGCGAACGTTTCTCAGTTATATCGTGAAGCCAATTCGCGACAGCATGTCTCGTGCCTTTGCAGAACGATGATGCTTCGGGATGTCGTGTGGAAGCGTCGCCGTTCTCGCTCGCAATATGCAGCATTGGAGATGCCCCATGACGCCGTTCGGTTCAATCGTGGAAATCGAGGAAAACCCGCGTTTCTCGCTTGCCCACGAGCAACTACCCCATAAGGATATGTGGGAGGGGAGAAGCAATGACCGAATCAACGCGTGACGGTTTTCTAAAGGTGATGAGACGGTACGCCGACTGCGAGAACGCGCTCGAGGGTCCATTTCGCGAAATAGTTGAAGACGCTTTGGCCTCAGGCTGGACGGAAAACGAAGTCGCCGCGACGCTGATTGGACTTACTGTCGAAATGCTCACGGAACCCGATGCCAGAAGCAGCGACCTAGTTCACTAGTTTCCTCGGGCGGATCTTTGTCCAACCCGGGCATGCCACGCAAACGTTCAGGGGGCGTTCGCAAGGTCCATTCCCGATGTTCTCGGGCTTCCGGCGGGCCGGAAGGCACTTTTGACCCTGTCTCATTTCTTGGCCAGACCGATCGCCGATCAAGGCTTCGGCATCATCAAACTTCTCCGACATTCGCGCGCGCGCCGCGAACGGTCTAGTCAAAATGAGCGACTGTCGAAATCCGGAATTTATTGAGAGCATTCTTGCCGGTGGGTTTTCTTCGCGATGGGTCATTCGGCTGCATCGGCATCACGCGTTTCCTTCGCTGACTATGCCTAATGTCACTCCTGCCTGGGCCTGAATCCAATCCCATGAATGAATTGGACGGCCGATCCCGCGAAGATCTGGAGAAGCGCTATGGCTGGATTATTTTCTCTTTGCGTACGATTCCGTTATGTCATCAGCTTGTCGTTAATTGCAGCCTTGTTGTTCGGCTTGGCAAATCTCAGAGCTGCTCCGGTCGATCTGCTGCCGGAATTTCAGCCTACGCGGGTGGAAATCCAGACTGAAGCATTGGGATTGTCGGCGGAAGAGGTTGAGTCTCTTATTACCGTTCCGCTCGAAGTTGATCTCCTTAACAGCGTCTCCTGGGTCGAGACAATACAATCCCAATCCATGCCGGGTTTGTCATCCATCGTGCTGACCTTTGAGGAGGGCACAAATCTGTTCCGGGCGCGCCAACTTGTTCAGGAGCGGCTGACGCAGGCCCACGCGCTTCCGAATGTCTCCAAGCCACCCGTCCTGATGCAGCCGCTTTCATCGACCTCGCGCGTTGTGCAGGTGGCGATGTCTTCCGACACGCTCTCGCTTATCGACCTCTCGGTCGCTGCGCGATGGACGATGAGACCCAGATTGCTTGGCGTTCCGGGCGTTGCGAACGTATCGATCTGGGGACAGCGCAAACGCCAGTTGCAGGTCCAGGTCGACCCGCTCGAATTGAGCGCTTCCGGCGTATCGCTCGACACCGTCGTTGAGGCGGCGGGCAACGCGCTCTGGTACTCTCCTCTCGGCTACCTTGAAGCATCCTCGCCCGGAAGCGGCGGCTTTATTGATACGCCTAACCAGCGCCTTGGCATCCAGCATCGGCAGCCGATCTCCACACCCGACCAACTTGCCAGGGTCGCGGTAAGAGGGACGGAACACACGCTCGGCGATGTAGCAACCATCGTGGAGAGCCATCCCCCCCTTATTGGCGATGCCGCCGTGGGCGACGGAAGAGGCCTGATACTGGTAGTCGAAAAGTTTCCGTGGGCCAGCACTTCAGAAGTTGCCGCTGGCGTGGAGGAAGCGCTGACGAGCATACGCGCGGGTATGCCGGGAGTTACGCTGGACACGTCAGTATTCAAGCCGGCAGGCTTCCTCAGCGCCTCCGGAGCGACACTACTGATGACAATTACAATCGGGACCTTGGTCTCACTTGTAGCTGTTTTCGTGCTCACCCGTGATTGGCACGATACCGCCATTATTTCCCTGACCGCTGCAACGTCGCTCGCCTTGAGCGCAAATATTGCTCTGTGGCTCATGAGCGGCATCGATCTGGTGATGATTTCGGGATTGCTCGCTGCAACCGGATTAGTGTTCGCAGACGCTTTCCTCTCCAACCGCACCTCAGCAGGTGAGATCGCCGCCCGGATTGCGGGCAAGCGATCGCCCGCGCGGCTTTCTTACGCGGAAGGACGCGGTGTCTCCGCTTATGCCACCCTCGGCGTCTTGCTGATGTCCTTCCCGCTTCTTCTTCTCGACGGCGTTGCCGGCAGGATGAGCACTTCGTTCTTTGTCGCGTTTGTGTCAGTTGCGGTTGTGACTTTCGTCATATCCTCGATCTTGCCTCCGGCGCTTGCATCCATTCTTGCGAGCTGGAGACAGCAAGCCGGTTCTGACGACGAATATATGCAGCCTCCCGAGATCCCGAAACGTGACGGCGTCCTGTTTGCGCGTGCCAAACCATTTGTGTTGATCGGCGTCGTCATCCTGCCGTTCGTAGCAGCGGCCGGATTCGCCTCCATGCCCCTGTCCTTTGCTCCGGAATTCAAGGAGCGTGATATCGAAATCAGGTGGAACGCTGCTCCCGGAACGTCGAGTGAGGCCATGTACCGCCTTGCCTCGATGGCCATGAGCGAGATCAGGAAACTCGAAGGGGTGTCGGAGGCGCGCGCCCATGTCGGACGCGCAGAAGTCTCGGACCGCATCGTCAACCTGAACGCCGCCGATATCTGGATCACACTTGATCAGGACGCACGCTACAATTCCACGATCAACGCCATCAGGGAGATCGCCAATTCCTATGCCGGAATATCAGCCGATCTGCTGACGTATAGCGGGGACCGGATCGCAGCGGAGTCCGGGCGAGACGACGCTGTGACGATCAGGCTTTTTGGGTTCAATCCGGAGACGTTGAAGGGATTGGCCGATGAAGTCGCCTCTGTGGTATCAGACGTACCTGGGCTCGGTGTTCCAGAAGTTCTCGCTCCCGTCGAAAAACCGGTCATCAAGATCACGCCGGACCTGCAGAGGGCTCGGGAATATGGCCTGAAACCTGGCGACATCCGTCTAACGAGCGCTGTCCTTCTTTCCGGTCTCGAAGTGGGAAATCTGTTCGAGGAGCAGAAAATTTTCGATGTGATCGTGTGGGGCAAGCCGCACATCCGCCACAGCGTATCCAGCGTCAAGGATCTGCTCATCGAAACACCGACAAACCAGCTCGTCAGGCTTGCCGATGTTGCTGATGTCGAAGTGGCACCGATGCCCACCGAAATCCGGCGAGACGCTTCCTCGCGTTTCATCGATGTGCGGGTGTCGCTGGTGTCGGGCGATGCAAGTGCAATGTCGGACGTCATTTCACAACGCCTTGCAACGCTGCAGTTCCCTCTCGAGTATCATGCGGAAATCCGCAATGGCCGGGCTGAAATTGATGCGACAGCTGCACGCATTCGTAACGGCCTCCTGCTTTCCCTTCTTGGCGTGTTCCTGATCGCACAGGCAGCCCTCGGCAGGTGGAGCCTCGCTGGCGGGGCACTGGTTGCATTTGTCGCGTCACTGTCGGGCGGGATAGCGGTGTCCGCCTTTGTGGGCGGCCTGTCTATCGGATCTATCGCCGGCTTGCTTGCCGTTTCGGCGGTCGCGTTGCCCGCCCTGATATTCATGCTGCAGTCGTATCAGGAAGCCGAAAGACTAGGTGTCCCATTGGAGGCGGTCCTGAACGAATTCGCTGCTCGTGCCAACATACCAAGGTTCCTCGGCCCAGGCCTCGTGTCCACCGCATTTCTGCTTCCCGTGGTTTTCCTGGGCTCCGCGCCCGGCCTCGAAATCTTGCGGCCGATGAGCATGGTTCTTCTGGGCGGTATGGTCACGGTATCCCTGGTCTGCTTCTTCGCGATTCCATCTGTCTACAGACGTCTTGGTGTCGGTTCGGGCCAGGAGAAATCAAGCCTGTTCGAAAACAATCCGAACGAAGGAGGTCTTCGTCATGCAACGTAGAATTGCGGCACTGATTGCTGCTTCCGTTATCGTCACAACAGGCGGAGCGGCACAAGCAGCAGGCGAATCCGAACCGGTCGAGGGATACGTTCCGCCATATGAACTGATCGTTGCAGGCGAAGGGCGCTACAAGATCAAGCTGAAACAAAGCGCTATTGATCGCTTGGATATCCAGACCGCCGAGATGCGCACGGAGACCAAATCCCGGACGATATCCACCGGCGGTCTCGTTTTCGAAATAGAGCGGTCCGGCGCTGATCAAAGCTCCGATTTCTTTGTGGGCATCCCTGACAATCAGCTGGATTACATGATTACCGGCGGCATCAAGGTCGCTGCCGGCATAGGCGGTATCACACAGGAATACCTTGCCGCTGAAGACCCTGACATCCGGTATCTGGAAAGCAGGCAGCAAGGCTATAAATTCTTCCGCGTAACGACCAACAGCCCGTTATTGACCAACGGGCAGCGTGTCCTCGTCGAGGCTGAAGCCAATCCCGAGCAAGAACTGACCGTCGCTCCGTACAGTGCCCTGATCTACGACAAAAACGGAGGGACATGGGTTTACGTAGCCGAAACTCCGGACACCTTTCTCCGCCACAAGGTCGACGTCGAGTTCATTGATGGCGACAGCGTCTATCTGCTCGACGGACCGCCGCCTGGCACCAAAGTCGTGACCGTCGGCGCGGCCGAGCTCCTCGGCACAGAGTACAAGGTCGGTTACTAGCCGCAGTATCCGCAAACAGGGAGCTGAGAAGATGTTTCGTTTCATCGTCGGCACAAGTCTGAAATTCAGATTCATTCTTCTCGCCCTGTCCATCCTCCTGCTCTATGCTGGCTATGACCGTCTGCAGAATATGCCGGTCGATGTGTTTCCTGAGTTTGCTCCGCCTATCGTGGAAATCCAGACCCCCTCCTTGGGCATGTCGCCGAAGGAAGTGGAAGAGCTCGTTACCGTACCGCTTGAGGATGCTCTCGCCGGGCTTCCGGAGCTTGATGCGATGCGGTCGAAGTCGGTGCCGCAGCTCTCGGCTATAAAGCTATATTTCAAACGCGGAACCGACCTTCTCTGGGCACGTCAGATTGTTCAGGAAAGAGTGGATATCGTCGCACCAACCCTGCCGACATGGTCCAGCCCGCCGTTCATGCTCCAGCCGCTATCGGCGACCAGCCGCGTGATGAAGATCGGTCTCGCCTCCAAGGAGCACTCGGTCATCGACCTGTCGATGATGACCTACTGGAAAATCAATCCACGATTGCAGCGCGTGCCGGGCGTTGCCCACGTCGCCATCTGGGGTGAGCGGCTGCGCATGCAACAGGTCCAGGTCGATCCACGGCGCCTACGGGCCAATGACGTGACGCTGGAAGAGGTAATGCAGGCGACGTCCGAAGCTGTCGACGTCGGCCTGTTGCGGTATTCGCAAGGCTCCGTCATCGGCAAGGGAGGATATATCGACACACCCAACCAGAGGCTCGACATCCAGCACGTTCTGCCCGTGGTCTCCACGGACCAGCTGGCGGAGGCTGTGGTGAAGACGGATGTCTACGGAAACGTACTGCGCCTAAAAGATGTTGCCGAAGTCGTCGAGGACCACCAGCCGATGATCGGCGACGGCATCGTCAACGACGAAATCGGTCTCCTGCTGATTGTGGAGAAGTTTCCCTGGGCCAACACGCTCGACGTCACGCGGGGCGTCGAAGAAGCTCTCGATGCGCTGAAGCCAGGTCTCCCGGGAGTCGAAATTGATTCCGAGATCTTCCGTCCCGCAACCTTCATCGAGATGGCGATCGACAATCTCACCAAGTCGCTTCTTGTCGGCGCCGCGCTTGTCGTTATCGTGCTTTTCGCCTTCCTGCAGGAGTGGCGCGTGGCTCTGATCAGCATCGTCGCCATCCCGCTCTCGTTGGTTGCAGCCGGCCTGGTGCTCTATTTCATGGGTGTAACCATGAACACCATGGTGCTCGCCGGCATGGTAATCGCGCTTGGAGCCGTCGTTGACGACGCTATCATCGATGTTGAAAACATCATGCGGAGGCTGCGGGAGGCGCGCGCGCAAAACAGCAGTGTTTCGCTTGGCCGCATCGTGCTGGATGCGTCGGTGGAGATTCGCAGCTCCATAGTCTATGCGACTCTTATCATCGCCCTGGCGGTCGTGCCCGTGTTTTTCCTGACCGGATTGTCAGGCTCGTTCTTCAAGCCGTTGGCCTTGGCTTACATCCTGTCCATTTTGGCATCCCTAGTCGTCGCCTCGACAGTGACGCCAGCTCTGTGCATGGTCGTTCTTTCCGGTGCTGACAGGAAAAAGCGAAACCCTCCGATCCTGACATCCTGGCTGCAGGCTCGTTATACCAGCCTGCTAGAGCGCATACTGAAGCAGCCTCGCTACGCTTACGGTGCCGTCGGCGCGCTCGCCTTCATTGGCATCGCGATCTATCCGCTGCTCGGCCAACAGTTGTTGCCGTCGTTCAAGGAGCGCGACTTTCTGATGCACTGGGTTACCGAACCCGGTACCTCGCACCAGGAAATGAACCGGATCACCATCCAGTCAAGTAAGGAGCTACGCGCTATACCCGGCGTGCGGAATTTTGGCGCACATATCGGCCAAGCCCTTTTGATGGACGAGGTCGTTGGCATGCATTTCGGCGAAAACTGGGTTAGCGTTGATCCAAGTGCTCCCTACAGCGATACGATCGACATGATCCAGGAAGTAGTCGATGGATATCCGGGGCTGTATCGTGATGTCCTGACGTATCTTCGCGAACGAATCAAGGAAGTGCTGACCGGCGCCAGCGAGTCCATCGTCGTCAGGATATTCGGCCCGGACCTCAACGAACTGCGCACACAGGCCGAAGAAACGCTCGTTGCTATCGAAGGCATCCCCGGGTTGATGGGCGCCCATGTCGCCCATCAGAAGGAGATTCCGAATCTCGAGATTCAGGTGGATCTCGACAAAGCGCAGCGGTATGGCCTCAAACCCGGAGACGTGCGACGCGCAACGAGCACGTTGATCGCCGGAATCGAGGTCGGTGACATCTACGCCAAGGGCGAGACGTACGACGTGCAGGTCTGGTCTGTGCCGGCGATCCGTTCTGACGTCACCGACATCAAGGAAATGATGATTGATACGCCGAACGGCGATTTCGTTCCTCTGTCCGCGGTCGCCGATGTCCGGATTGCGCCGGTCACGAACGTCATCAAGCGCGAATTGAGCTCCAGATACATCGATGTGGAGGCGAACGTTGATGACGATTACGATCTCCTCACGGTTGCCAACCAGGTTAAAGAGGCCGTCGCGCAAAGGGAGTTTCCGCTAGAGTACCGGGCTGAGTTGATCGGAGAATACAAAGAACTGAACGACGCCAAGACCCGTCTTTTGGCCAGTGAGATCGTGGCACTCGCAGGTGTTCTCGTGCTTCTGCAGGCTGCGTTTAACAGTTGGCGTTTAGCCGTGCTGGCCTTCTTCGTGTTGCCGACCGCTCTTGTCGGTGGCGTTTTGGCAGCACTGGCCGCCGGCGGAACCATTTCACTCGGGTCTCTCGTCGGATTCATCACCGTGCTCGGGATATCGGCGAGAAACGGAATCTTGCTGATCAGCCATTATCAGCATCTTCAGGCTCGCGAAGGCATGTCGTTTGGGCGGGAATTGGTGATCAGGGGGGCGCGGGAACGATTGGCGCCGATCCTGATGACTGCGATCACCACGGGAATCGCGCTTCTGCCGCTGGTCGTCGCGGGGGACATTGCTGGCCACGAGATCGAATATCCCATGGCGACGGTTATTCTTGGCGGCTTAATCGCGGGGACGTTAGTGAATCTGTTCGTGATGCCTTCTCTGTTCTGGCGCTTCGGCGAACTGCGGCAAACCGCTCTTTCGCGCGAGGCGGTCCCGGCTTGAGCCGCGAGTTCCGCCACGCGAGGGAA
Organism: Oricola cellulosilytica; assembly: GCF_019966575.1. Classification (GTDB taxonomy): domain Bacteria; phylum Pseudomonadota; class Alphaproteobacteria; order Rhizobiales; family Rhizobiaceae; genus Oricola; species Oricola cellulosilytica. The sequence goes on from NZ_JAINFK010000002.1 coordinate 367,204, forward strand.
GTGTGCCATGCCGGCAACAGTCGGTTGGAAGTTGTGTGGTCTTGATAGACGGTAAAGACAGGTTTGAGTATTAATAGGCAGTTATTCTGTCTTACGGCGGGCTGCAGCGTCTTGGAGGGGTCTATGAGGCGTCTAATCTGGCTGTTGATCTTTGTTCCGGTCGCACTTCAAGCCTCGGCCGACGAGGACCAAGTGCCGGTCAATATCTCTGCGATCGAAGATCCGGCGACAGCAAGCGCTGAAGGACGAGACGGACTCGTATTCGATCTAGGCGACGATGTTTCAGTGCGTTTTACCGGAACTGCCGAATTCGAACTCAAACGTGAACGGGATTTCGAGGCCCTTCAGACCAACACGGCACCCATCGTTATAACGCCTGGGCTGGAAATTTCGGTTGCGGATTGGCTTGTGCTGTTCGGCGCTCTGGAGTTCGGCTACGAAGCGGGCGACTCGGCGCTGCTGGTCGATGAATTGTACGCGGAAGCAAGCAATGAGGATCTTTCGCCGTTCTCGCTGAAGGGCGGCTACTATACTATCCCCTTTGGCCACTTCGACACTCGACACGACGCGAGTCCGTTGCCGGAAACCGCGTTCGAAGCGAAGGGCGATGTGGCAGAGTTGATTTTCGGCCATGGTGCCATCACTGCCAACGCCTATGCCTTCCGGGGACGTCGGAATTGGGTTTTGACACGGTTTGCCGGCGAGAACGAGGAGGAGCAGAACCAGGATTGGCGGGTCGGCGGTGGCGTGGCCCACACGGCGTCTGTAAACGGGCTGACTATCGACGCATATGTCGACCTCACGAACGGGATTTTCAGTTCAAGCGAGTTGATCTACTCGGTCCCGGATCGACTGGGCGGCCTTGGCGGAAGTGCTCGGGTCGCGGTTGGCAACCAATACGCGGCTATCACCCTGCAATATGTCGCCGCCTTGGAAGAGATAAATTTTTATGACGAGGACGAGGAAACCACTACCGCAGCACGTCCGTCAGCGTTCAGTATCGAGATCGCCGGCACAAGGGAATTTGATTACTTCACCGGCTTCGCCGCGGCAGGCTATTCGCGCACTTGGGACCTCATGCCGCTACTGCCCCAGGAGCAGGTTTTGCTAACCGCGGGCGTGAGAAAGGATCAGTGGGAATTCCTTGTCGAGTACGGCCATCAGTGGGATTATCCATCACCCGATGACGGCAGTCGCGCAGAGGGGCATTTCTTCGGCGCTAAAGCCGCATTTGAGTGGTAGGATCCGGTTCTGAAAGGATCGTCATCAACACCCACCGCTGGCGGCTACGGTGGGTTTCACACGCTTCACCCCGCGCGCCCTGATGACGGGATAACGGCCCGAGAACGGCGTATCAAGGTACCCATAAGCGGCGCAACTAGCGGTCAAGCATCGAGGTCCAGTTTGGTAAGCCGAAGCTCACGATCGACGAGCGATCGCCCCGCGCTGCCCACCGCGGAGACGATCGCCGGAACGAATTTGACGCGGGCAGGAGATATCTCCTCCCAGTCGATGTCGATCATGCGATTGCCATCTCAACCGATCCGACTAGTTGGACAACCTTTAGGGTCGCGGTATCCTTTTTCATTGGCTAGTGCGCAGGCGGGAATGCGTGCCCGCAATTCTATCGGACTTCGGAAAATCCGTTGACCTCGGATCATTCGCACTCCTTCGGCAACAGGAGGGTCATATGAAAAATGCTGTATTGTATTCATGTCTGTCCTTCCTTATCGCGAGCCCTGCGGATGCCGTCGCTGCAGAACCGATATTTGTAGATTTCGATTCCGCGACCTTCAGCAATCCGACCAGGATCGACAACAGGTGGCTCCCCCTGAAGCCAGGATCCGGGATCGTGCTTCAGGGAACGACATCAGAGGAAGGAGAAGTCCTGACCCGCCGGATCGATTTCATGGTCACCGGGCTAACCAAAAGGATCGACGGAGTGGATGCTGTCGTAGCCTACATAGATGATTTCGCGGATGATCAGTTGGTTGAGTCGGAGATCGCCTTTTACGCGCAGGACGATGAGGGCAATGTGTGGTATCTGGGCGAATATCCTGAGGAATACCAGGACGGGGAATTCGTCACCGCAAAACCATGGATACACGGCCTTGAGGGTGCCAAGGCCGGAATGAAGATGAAAGCCTCTCCAAAGGTTGGCGAGGTTCCCTATTTTCAGGGTTGGGGCCCGGCAGTCGATTGGAACGATTTCGCTTTCGTTGCAGAAACGGGAATGAGCGATTGTGTGAGTTCGGATTGCTACGAGGACGTTCTGATGGTCAGGGAAACGAGCCTTGATGAGCAAGGCGCCTTTCAACTCAAATATTACGCCCCTGACATCGGTAATCACCGTGTCGGGTGGGAGGGCAACGACGCAACGCGAGAAGAGTTGGAACTGGTCGAGCGAGTAGCGTTGGACGACGAAGGACTCGAACAGTTGAATGAGAAAGCCCGTGCCTTGGACAGGCGCGGAAGCGAGATCAACCAGATGTACAGCGAGACATCACCTGTGAACTAGGGGCGGTTTCCACTGATCAGTTCCTCGTCTCCGGTAGAGCCGCGGACCAATTATGGGTCTCGGCACGCGCTCTGACACAGTGCCTGACGTTTCAAGGTGCCGTCGATTCATCCGCCCCCGCTTCGATTAACCGGGTGATTTCGGCGTAAAGGTGAGCGGGAACGGCCAGTCCGTCTCGTTGCGCCGCGACCCGCATTTCAGCGCGACGAGCGCCGGGCAAGCGTACACCTTCCTGCGAGGTCATTTCAGACAGCAGGCTTTCGAGCCGGTGTACGAACGCGCCCTTGACGGCGCAGCGCGGATCAAAAACGATAATTGTTTGACCGACGCCGGGCGGTGCGCCTGCTGCATCGAAGAACGAAGTCGCTTCATAGGAATGATTTGCGCCGGTCAGCGTCGCGCAAAGGACCTCCACAACGAGCGCAAGCATGGCCCCTTTGGCTTCGCCGGCGGGCAGCATGGTGCCCGCCAGCGCGGCTTGCGGATCGGTTGTCGGCCGGCCTTCGGCATCGAGCGCCCAGCCCTCCGGGATCGGCTTGCCGGCCTTCGCAGCAGCCATGACCTTCCCGCGGGCGGTTTTCGATAGCGAGAGGTCAACCACCAGTGGCAGCCCATCCAGCCTGGGTGCGGCAAAAGCGATAGGGTTCGTTCCGAACAACGGTTTGGAACCTCCCCACGGCGCCATGGCGGACGGCGCGTTGCCCACCATGAGAGCGACAAGTCCCTGCCCGGCGAGACGTTCAACATGCAAACCAAGCTGACCGCAATGATGCGAGCGCCTGATAAGCGCACCTGCCACGCCCGTTTGCGGCGCGAGTGCTGCGAGCGCGGAAATCGCCGCATTGATCGCCGGGTAGGCAAAGCCGTTTCGCGCATCAACCGTCACCAATGCGGCCGCCGTTTGTTCCGCATGGGGCGTTGCGGTGCCGTCGACCTTGCCGGACCTCGCCTGCGCCGCGTAGGCGGCCACGCGCGAAAATCCGTGGCCGGACTGACCGTCTATCTCCGCAGCAACAAGCGCGTGCGCGACGCTCGTGGCGTTAGGCCGCGTAACGCCACTGTTTTCCAGCGCCCGGATGATCAGTGCCTCCGCCTCGGCAATTGCCAGATTCACAACGTCTTCAGACATGTATCAATTCCAATCCGTAATCCAACGAATGAGCGAGAGCGCAATCGACCCGACAAGTCCTCAAATACCAGTCCCCGCACGCCTCGACGAGCCGCCTTGCGATCATGACGTAGTGGCTTGGGCGCTCAGGTTTGCGAGTGCATGTTTGGCGATCGTACGCTCCTCGTCCGCACCGATGACAAATACTTGGACGGGCGAGTCCACCGCGTGAAGGTTGGTCGCATGCTCCGCGTTGGCCGCCCCGTCAAACCTCAAGCCGGTCCAAGCAAGGCCGTTAAGGATGGTCGTGCGCACTCCGGTATCGTTTTCACCGATCCCACCGGTAATGGCGACCGCGTCCAGCCCGCCCATAGCCGCGATCATCGAACCCGCGTTGCGGATTGCCCAGTAGCAGAAATGGGCGACGGCGAATTCGGCCTCGGACGTCCGGCTTTCACGAAGAGCGCGCATGTCGGAGGTACCGCCGAGCGCCTTGAGGCCACTCTCGCGATTTAGGATCCGCGAGGCGCCCTCAATCCCGTATTCTTTCGCGAGGCGAAGGACCGCGTTCCCGTCGATGGAGCCCGACCGCGTTCCCATCGTCAAACCTTCAAGCGGCGAATAGCCCATTGTAGTGGCAACCGATCTGCCGTCGCATACGGCACAAAGGCTGGCGCCATTCCCCAGGTGCAGCGCCAGCAGACGTGATGGCAGTTCCCCGCCGCAAACCTCGCGCAGTTGCCCAACCAATCCCTCAAAGGAAATTCCATGAAACCCGTAGCGTCGTATGCCCATCTTCGCCGCCGTCTCAGGGATGGCATAACGCAATGCGACCTCGGGGTTCGTCGCGTGAAACGCCGTGTCGAAACTTGCGAATTGCGGCAGACTGGGCGAAATTTCTGCAAGCGCCCGGATTGCAGCGAGGTTATGCGGATTATGCAATGGGGCAAGAGCGCAGCAGGCCTCGATCTCGGCAATGACGTCGGCCGTCAAAAGGCAAGGCGCAATCAACCGGCTGCCGCCATGAACTACCCGATGGGCGGCGGCTCCAAGCTCCTTGATGGGGTACCCGTGCTCCTCGATCGACTTGAGGCACGCCGCCAGCGCAGCAGCGTGATCGGGGAAATCCGCCCGGGTGGTCGACTGCCCCACATCGAGCACGGAGTTTCCTCCGATTTCCGTCGCGCTACCCTCGAGCAGCCTCGTCATGTCGGCGGCGAACATCACGAACTTGATCGATGACGAACCTGCATTGATGACGAGTACATTAGTCATATGAGATCACACCACCGACCTGATCAGACGGAGGCGAGCCAATGCGGCCAGCGTTCCGGTCGTCGTGAGGCGGACTGCATGCGGCGATGTGACAGTAGAAATGCCGCGCACCTAGCTGGTCAGGCCCGCATGTCGGCAGGATCAATGCCCGCAACGGCAACCGGTTTCTTCATCGCATCACGGCGGAACGGTTCCCCCAGCTCCTGGTTGATCATCGCCTCGATCAAGGTCGTCTTACCATGCTTCATCTGGTCTTCGATCGCCTTGTCGAGGGCCGAAGTAAGCTCGTCCATCGTGAACGCCTGAACACCCTCCAGTCCACAGGCTTTCGCGATCCCCGCATATGAGACATCCGTATCAAGCTCGGTCCCGATGAAATTGTCGTCGTACCAAAGGGTCGAATTGCGCTTCTCCGCGCCCCACTGGTAGTTGCGGAAAACGATTTGCGTGATTGCGGGCCACTCGCCACGACCTATCGCCGTGAGTTCCGTGACCGCGATGCCGAAAGCACCGTCCCCGGAGAAGCCCACAACGGGAACGTCGGGACACCCGATCTTGGCGCCCACGATCGACGGGAGGCCGTATCCGCAGGGACCGAACAGGCCCGGCGCAAGGTATTTCCGGCCCACGTCGAACGTCGGATACGCATTACCGATAGCGCAATTGTTGCCGATGTCCGACGATATGATCGCGTCGCGCGGAAGCGCCGATTGGATCGCACGCCACGCCATGCGCGGACTCATCCAGTCAGGCTTGGCGTCGCGGGCGCGCTGGTTCCATGTAGTGCCGGGATCATCCTCCTCGTGGTCCATCGAGGAGAGTTCCTGGGCCCAAGCCGATTTGGTCTGCGCAATCCGCGCCTTGCGTTCTTGCCGGCCTGAATCGCCAGCCGTGTCGCTTAGCCGCGCGAGAATGCCATGCGCGACCTTGTCGGCATCGCCGACGATGCCCACGCTGACAGGTTTCGTCAGTCCAATGCGGTCCGGGTTGATGTCCACCTGAATTATCGCCGCGTCCTTTGGCCAGTAATCGATGCCGTAACCGGGAAGAGTGGAAAATGGATTGAGGCGCGTGCCGAGTGCAAGAACGACGTCCGCCTGCGCAATCAACTGCATTGCCGCCTTTGATCCATTGTATCCGAGCGGTCCCGCAAAAAGGGGATGCGAACCGGGAAATGCGTCATTGTGCTGATATCCGCAGCAGACCGGCGCATCCAGACGTTCAGCGAGCGTCATCGACGCCTCGATGGCGCCCGCAAGCACGACCCCCGCTCCGTTGAGAATAACAGGAAACCTGGATTTGGAGAGAAGAGCGGCGGCACGTTCGAGCGCCTCGTCTCCGCCTGACGGCCGCTCGAAATCGACAATCGCCGGCATTTGGATATCGATTACCTGCGTCCAGAAATCGCGCGGCATGTTTATCTGCGCCGGGGCGGAGGCGCGTTTGGCATGCAGAATGACGCGGTTCAGGACTTCGGCCACGCGGGAGGGATCGCGAACCTCTTCCTGATACGCGACCATATCCTTGAACAGAGCCATCTGCTCGACTTCCTGGAATCCCCCCTGCCCCATGGTTTTGTTGGCCGCCTGGGGAGTGACAAGAAGAAGAGGAGTATGGTTCCAGTATGCCGTCTTTACCGCCGTAACGAAGTTGGTGATACCGGGACCGTTCTGCGCGATCATCATCGACATCTTGCCGGTGGCGCGGGTGTAGCCATCTGCCATCATGCCGCCGGAACCTTCATGTGCACAGTCCCAGAAGGTAATGCCGGCCTTCGGAAACAAATCGGAAATCGGCATGAAGGCCGAGCCGATAATACCAAAAGCATGCCGGATGCCATGGCGCTGCAGCACTTTGACGAAAGCTTCCTCGGTCGTCATTTTCATATCGGTCGGCTCCCGTTCCGTGGCGCACGACACGCGTGCAAACTGATCTCAATGGGCGGAGACTTACTTAAAACCGACGCATACGGTTAGGGCCAGTGATATCGTCGGAATAATGCCAGACCGGTCAGAACTGACTGGCAATGAGCCGGATCCCTTCGGCGATCCTCGACGCTTCCACGGAGGAATAGGCGAGCCTGTAGAAGTTCCTTGGCGCATCTTTCGGATCAAAGAAAACGTGACCGGGCTCGATCAGCACACCAAGCGTGCGCAGCCTTTGCGCAGTTTCCTCGATATCGACATCGTCAGGCGCGCGCATCCAGAAGCTCGATCCGCCGGCAGTGTCCGACTGGGCGACCGTCAGACCGTGTTCCGCAATTGCACCGCGCATGACCGTGCGGCGGTTGGCGAAAGCCTGGCTCATGCGAGCCACCAAGGCATCATAATGACCGAGAGACAGGAAATTGGCGACCGTGCGTTGTATCTGGCCCGGGGGATGGCGCAACACGGTCGCACGCAGCGCCCTCAGTTCGCGTATCAACGGTTCCGGCGCCACGACATAGCCAAGCCGCAGGCCTGGATATAGTGACTTGGAGAATGATCCGACATAGATAACGCGTCCTTCGCTATCGAGCGATTTGAGCGCCGGCGCCGGGGGCTTCGCGAAACTTATTTCGAACTCGTAGTCGTCCTCGACGATTACGTATTCGTTCTTCCGGGCGTGGTCGAGCAAGCCCTGCCGTCGCTCGAGAGGCATGGTGACGTTGGTCGGACAGTGATGGCTCGGCGTTGCGAAGACCGCATCGACCCCTTCGGGAAGGCCTTCATAGACAATGCCTTCGTCATCCACCTGCGCTTGGATGAGTTTGCATCGGGTCTGTTCGAGGATCGCCCGCAGTCCCGGATAACCGGGATTTTCCATGGCGGCGGTCCGCCTCTGGGTAAGCAGGATTTGCGCACACAGCCAAAGCGCGTTCTGAGCGCCCAGCGTTACGAGAATTTCTTCGGGCCGCGCGAAAATGCCGCGTCTCGGCAGCGTGTAAAGCGCGATGAACTTAACCAGTTCCGGGTCATCACGTTCGTAATAGTCCGACGTAACATCAGAAAAATCTTTCTTTCCCAAGGCCTGCAGAGCGCAGAGCCTCCAGTTGTGATGGTCGAACAGCGTGTAATCGGCTTGCCCATAGATGAAGCGGTACGGGTAGTTCTGCCAATCGGACGGTTTCTCGGGAAGGACCTGGCTTGAGTAGCGCTGGCCGATCACCCGGTTCCATTCGATCGTCGGCCTGTCGGGTTGCGCAGTCGGTTCAAAGACCGCCCGCCGGGGCGCACTTTGAGACACGAAATAGCCCGACCGCCCTCGTGAACACAGATAATCGTCGGAAAGGAGTTCTCCATAAGCGAGCGTGACCGTGATCCGGCTTACCCCGAGATGATGAGACAACTTTCGGCTCGATGGAAGCTTGTCGCCCGGATTGAAGCGCCCTGCCAGAATTCCCTGTGAAACGATGTGCTGGATCTGCTGCTGAAGACTGCCCTTGTAATGCGGATCGAGAAAAAAGGCATCCGGCGCTATCTGCATGACCGGCCGTACTCCGCTTTAAAACCCGTCTCCGGCTCTTCGTAGCAGATTACGGCCGCTCGTTCATACCAGTTTTGTGAACTGCTGCCGAATCTGGATCGAATGCGGGTCAGCCAAAGACGCGGTCGAGCGCACCGTCGATCGCGTTCGAGATGGCATCAATGTCACTCTCGGTGGCGATGAGCGCCGGGCTCAGGCACAGGGTATTGTTGAAGCCCGGCAGCGAGCGGTTGGTGGCGCCTATTATGACGCCCTGCGCCATGCAGTCGGCAACCACCTCCTGCACCTTTTTCTCTTCGACCGGCTCCTTCGTGGCCCTGTCCACAACCAGTTCAGCCCCGCAGAACAGACCCTTGCCGCGCACGTCTCCAATAACCTTGTGCTTCTCCATCAGCGTGCGGAGATTGTTCATCAGCCGTTCGCCCATGGCGTTCGTATTGTCGAGCAAGTCTTCATCTTCGATGATGCGCATATTCTCCAGCGCGGCCGCCGGGCCGGCCGCGCAGCCTCCGAACGTGGAAATGTCCCGAAAATACGAAAGTGGATCGTTCGCATCGTCCTTGAACAGGTCGAAAACCGCCTCGGTCGTGACAGTGCAGGAAATCGCCGCATAACCCGAGGCCACGCCTTTTGCCATGGTCACGAAATCTGGTTCGATGCCGTAATTTTGGTAGCCGAACCACGCGCCCGTGCGCCCGACCCCGCACACCACCTCGTCTATGTGGATCAGTATGTCATGACGCTTGCAGATGTCCTGCACTTTTTCCCAATAACCCTTGGGCGGCGTAATGACACCGCCTCCGGCAGTAATTGGCTCGAGGCAGATCGCGCCGATCGTGTCAGGCCCCTCACGCAAGATGACCTGCTCGATCGCGTCGGCGGCAGCTTCACCATAGTTCTCGGTCCCGCCATACTGGTCGCGATACTCGAGGCAATGCGGAACCTCGACAAATCCGGGTGTCATCGGTCCGTACTGCGCCGCGCGCTGCGGCTGACCGCCGGCCGACAGCGCTGCGATCGTCGTGCCGTGATAATCGCGTTCGCGAAAGAGAATCTTGTACTTTCGCCCGTCATGTTTGCGATGCGCGATCTGGCGCACCATTTTGAAAACCTTCTCGTTCGCTTCAGACCCCGAGTTCGAATAGTAGACCCGGCTCATCCCGGGCATCTTCTCGATTAGCTTGCGCGCAAAGAGCGACCCGGGAATCGAGCCAGCCGAATTCGCAAAATAATTCATCCGAACGAGCTGGTCGCGCACGGCATCGGCGATGCTCTCGCGGCCGTAACCGACATTGACGGTCCAAACCCCACCGGAAACAGCGTCGAGGTGCTCCTTGCCGGTCGCATCCCAGACCCGCATCCCCCGACCTTCCACGATCACGCGCGGGTCCACCGTCTCGAACATCCTGTGCTGAACAAGATGATGCCAGAGATGCATGCGGTCGGCTTCGACAATGTCGCGGATGTCGTTGGGGTTGATGCTCGTATTCATGGCTCGTGCTCGCGATCTGCGGCTTTCCCGCCGCCGGGTGGGAGTATCAGCATCGACATTGCACGACCCGATGCGTGTCCACATGCCCACATGCGGGACAAGGATAAGTCCAGATCGGATCGTGCCGGCAGCGAAATTGCCGCGCCTTTATCAGGCGGCTACCGGAACGTGCCGCCCGAACTTCAGCTTCGGCCCTTCCAAGGCACGAGGACGCTTTCGGCCTTGCGCATCAGGATATCGATGCCGAAGCCGATGACCCCGATGAGGATGATACCCATCAACACGATATCAGTGAGCTGAAACTTGGACGCGACCATGATCATCATGCCCGCACCTTCCGAAGCTGCGACCAGTTCCGCGGCGACCACGGTTCCCCAGCACACACCCATGGCAACCCGTGCGCCGGTGAAGATTTCCGGCAGAGAGTTAGGCATGATGACGTGGCGCATGACCTGGAACTTGCTCGCCCCCAGCGAATAAGCGGCGTGCACCTTCGAAATATTGACGCCGGAGACACCGGCGCGCGCGGCAATAGCCATGATCCAGAGCGAGGCCAGGAACAGGAGGATGATCTTGCCGGTCTCGCCGATCCCGAACCAGATAATCACGAGGGGGATGAGGGCTAGCGGCGGGACAGGACGCATGAATTCCACGATCGGTTCGAACCACCCGCGGAACCAGTCCGACAAGCCCATCGCGTAGCCCAACGGGATGCCCAGCAGCGCACCAAAAACGAAACCGGCGATCACGCGAAAAAGGGAGTAGCCTAGATGCCGCCACAGGGTACTGTCGCGATATCCCTCATTGGCAATTTCCACCACTCGGCCGACCACGTCTTCGGGAGGCGGAAGCCAGATGGGCTCCATCTGAAGTCCCGAAGGGGGAGCAAAGCTGATGGCCCCCTTATCGGTGAGCGCAAACCTTCCGGTCTCAGTCCGGATCTCGTCTCCGGCCCCGATTGCTATGCCATCGATGGCGACGACGCGCGCACCGTCCTTGCGTGTGACCTCGTCATTCCTATCAAACAGGATCGTGGCCGTGCGCGACGCGTTCATCGCGACGGCATCATCCTTGGCGATCCCCTCGCCCGGAGCGGCTTCAATACTCTCGGTTTCCTGGCCGAAATCGGCCACCTTCACATATACGGTGGCATCGTCGCGCACGCCGTCCGCGGTTTCCAATGTGTAGGTGAATGACGTTTCGCCGACGAACGGCCCGGGTGCATGCAGGAAACCCGGCACCCAGGACGAGCCGGTGAAAGAGCCCCAGATCAAAAAGACGGTGGTCACCGACACGATGGACGCGATCCGGTTGGACGTTACGGCACTCTCGTCACCAAAGGTCACCGTTTTAAGGGAGGTGAAGTCTCGCGTTGTCTTGTGGACAAGAAATCGCACCGCGAGGAAGGACAGGACGAAGATCGCGACATAGACGAGAAGAATGACCGATCCGATCATTGTGCAGCCTCCGCGCGCCCCATGATCTCTTCTTCCATGTCCCAGATCATTTCCAGAATCTCCTCGCGAGTCCTGGCGTAGTCGGGGTGTTTCTTCACCTCGCGCAGGTCGGCGCCAACGCCCAGATCGGCGAAGGGCAAATTGTATTCCTTGTGGATCCGGCCGGGGCGCGGCGCCATGACCAGCAGGCGTTCGCCCAGAAGCAGCGCCTCCTCCACCGAATGTGTGATCAGGATGATTGTCTTGCCCGTCTCCTTCCAGAGCTTCAGTACAAGTCCCTGCATCTTCTCACGGGTCAGCGCATCCAGCGCGCCCAGCGGTTCGTCCATCAGGATCACGTCCGGGTCGTTGGCCAGGCAGCGGGCGAGCGCCACGCGCTGCTGCATGCCGCCGGAAAGTTCATAGATCGCCTTGTCCTTGAAATCACGCAGGCCGGTGACATTGAGCAGATGATCGACATGTGCGTCATATTGCGAGGGTCTCTGGCCCTCCATTCGTGGACCGAAGCTGACGTTGGAGCGCACATCCATCCATTCGAACAACGCGCCCTGCTGGAACACCATGCCTCGCTCGGCGGCGGGCCCTGTGACCTTGTGCCCGTTCATCACCACCTGCCCTTCGGTGGGGGCCAGGAAGCCCGCCACGATGTTCAGAAGAGTGGTCTTGCCGCAGCCCGAAGGCCCCAGCACGCTCATCAACTCGCCCTCGTTCAGATGCAACGACACGTTCTTGAGTGCCTGCACCGAGCTCCCATTGGGCAGATCAAAGCGCATGGAGATATTCTCGATAGACAGTCCCGTCATGGCCGCCCTTTGTGCTGGTGGTGTGGTCCGGGTCACCGGGAACTATCACGCAAATCGCAGCGGGCGTGAAACGCCCGCCGCGTGGGACGTTTCGCGTTTACATGCCACTCGCCGCCTGCAACGGGCCGGTGTTGACCGCGTTTTCATATGTGTCCAGCGCGCCGTCAATGCTGCCGGCCTCCACAAACACATCAGCTACGCCCTTCATGAAGGTTTGCGCATTGCCGCCCAACCACTTGTCCGAAAGTTGCTCCTCGACGGTCGGGAAGGTGAAAGTCGCCATGGTTTCGGCAGTCGCGGTCTCGTCCATGCCGGCGTCTTTGGCGATCAAGGGAAGCATCTCGGCATGGTTCGCCTCGTCCGCCCACATGGCGTTGGCGTCCGCAGTTACCTTGAGGAATTTGGCGACCAAATCACCGTTCTCGGCCACCCAGCCAGCCGGGCCGGACGTGACGTCAAACACCAATATGCCCAACTCGGTCTTCTCGGCACCGGTCAAAAGCGTATTGCCGTGTTCGAGTGCGCGGCGCAACGAGCCGCCCCAGCCGCAGAACACGTCAACAGAGCCCTGAGCAATCGCAGCGGCACCGTCGGGCGGGTCCATGTCCACCACATCCATGGAGGCCACGTCCACGCCGAAATGGTCCATCTGCTTCAGGAAGCCGTAATGCGCCGCCGTTCCTAGCGGCACGGCAACCTTTTTACCGGCCAGTTCTTCCGCATTCGTCTTGTCTATCTCGTGCTCGGACCGTACGACGCAGTTGTCGTTGTCGGCATAGGAAACCGCCACGTCGAGGATTTGCAGATCCTGGCCGGCGGATGTCGCAACCACAAAAGGCGGCACCCCTTGGCTGACCGACAGATTTACATCGCCAGATGCCATCGCCGCCGACATCTTGACGCCAGATTCGAAGCTGACCCAATTTATGTCGACACCCAACTCTTCCTCGTAGGTGCCTTTCTGCTTTGCGTATTCGAATGGCATCGGCCATTCGAGGAAATAAGCCACCGTGATTTCTTCCGCCCTCACCTGCGTCATGCTGAACATCGCCGCGCCGGCGGCGAGCATCGCGATGGCGGACTTGATGGTTCCTGATCTCATATCGTACTCCTCCCTGTTGTCGCGTTGACCGCAGTTCCGCTGGGGCAGATCTGCAGTGAATATGGACCACGACCATTCCGCAACTTTTTCGAAGGCGGTGTCCAAAAAAAACGTCATCTCCCAGAAGGCTGAATTATAGTTTCGATAAAATCGAAATAATTGGTCGAAACCCTCACGAATCCGGGTAATATGCCGTCATGCAGCGAACGGCTTTGAGCCTGCGTGGTCTGGAGATATTCCAACTCGTGGCAAAATCAGGATCGGTGGGCAAGGTCGCCGCCGAAACCGGCCTGTCCATCAGCACGGTGTCCCACCATTTACGCGGCGTTGAGGAATCGCTGGGCGTCAGCCTCCTCGATCACTCCCGCAGACCGATGGTTCTGACCCCGGCGGGCAGCACCTTTGCCCGCTACGTGGAAGACGGCCTTAGGCTCATTCGTCGTGGCGAAATCGAGCTGACATCGGGCGACCTTTCACAGACGCGAGAGCTGCGGTTCGGGATCGTCGACGATTTCGACAACGAGGTTGCGCCGGAACTGACCCGGTTTCTGGCGCGTGCGATGCCGAAGTGCACCTTCAATCATCACACCCGTCCAAGCCATGATATCGTCCGGCTTCTTTCCGAGCGAAAACTCGACGTTGGCGTTGCGACCCGTCCGATCACCGGCGCTTCCGGATTATCCGAGTATCCGCTTTTGCGGGACCCCTTCGTGATCGCCCTCCCCGCCTCGAGCTCCGATGCGCCTGAAAGCTGCCTGGCGGGACGCTCCAAGCTCACGTTCCTTCGCTACTCGAGAAACCAGATCATCGGAAAACTGATCGAATCCCATCTGCGCCGCCTGCGGTTATCTCTGCCGAACCGGTTTGAGCTCGAGAGCAATCAGTCAATTATCGCGATGGTGGCCGACGGAAGCAGTTGGGCGATCACCACACCCAACAGCTACTTGCGCGCCAGAAGGTTCCACGACCGCGTGACGCTTCACCCATTTCCCAGCAAGGGTTTCGCTCGCACCCTATCGCTGTTTACCACTGAAGATTATCCGCAGAATGTAACCGATATGATTGCGACGACCCTGCGTCGCCTGATCACGCGGCACATGATAGAGCCGGTCTCCATTCAAGCCCCGTGGCTGGCTTCAAGCTTTCGCCTGCTTGGCGGCGACGACCCTGAAGCAGCCTGAGACGGTCCGTTCCTGGCGCTGTCCCGCATCGGCGGCAGGCCGGCACCTGGCGTCTGTTGCTGTCTGGTCACCAACATGTTTCCTCAGTCAAATACTCAAAACCTGGTTTCGATATCCTCGAAACCATGACGACCCGTTTGACCCGTCTGCCGGAAAAAGGCGTTGGTTTCTGGGCCAGTAGGAAAAGGGGCGATGAAAACGCGTACAAAAGTAGTGGTGATCGGCGGCGGCATCGCCGGCTGCTCGACGCTCTATCACCTGACGCGGGAGGGTTGGAGCGATGTGGTTCTGATCGAGCGTGACGAACTGACCTCGGGAACGACCTGGCATTCAGCCGCGCAGGTGACCAATTTCGGCATGAACCAGACCATGGTGGGGCTGAAGAGCCATTCCATCTCGCTCTACAGGGAACTGGCGGATGATCCGGAATATCCGATCAACTACCATCACGCCGATGGCGGCATCCGCCTAGCTGGCTCCGAAGCGCAGATGCAGGGATATCGGCATTTTGCCTCGATGGCGCGCGGCATGGGAGTGGAGTTCGAGATCCTCGACGCCGAGGAATGTGCCCGCCGCCATCCGTTGATTTCGACCGACGACCTTTTGGGCGGGCTCTGGGACCCGCTCGATGGCGACATCGACCCGGCGCAACTCTGCCAGGCGCTGGCTCGCCGGGCTCGCAAGGCCGGTGCCGAGGTTTATCGCCATACGCCGGTAACCGGGCTCACCAAGCACGGTGACGATACATGGACCGTACACACGCAAAATGGCGATATCGACTGCGATATCGTCGTGAATGCCTGCGGCTATCGCGTGAACGAGGTGGGCGCAATGATGGGCGTGCATCACCCAGTAGTCTCCATGGAGCATCAGTATTTTCTGACCGAGGATATCCCCGCGATCCGCGAGGCCGGGCACCGGATGCCGCTCATTCGCTGTCCGATCAGCGATTTCTACTGCCGCCAGGAAAAACAGGGTTTGCTCGTCGGGTTCTACGAGCAGGACTGCAAGACCTGGGGCCTGGACGGGATCGATCCGAATTTCGTCAACGCGCTCTGTCCGGACGACCTCGAAAGGGTGGCGGACGTGCTGGAGGGCGCGATCGCGCGGCTACCGGTGCTGGCCGAGACCGGCATCCGCAGCATTATCAACGGACCGATCACCTACACGATCGACGGCGCGCCGCTCGTCGGACCGATTCCGGGCAAGCGGAACGCATTCTGCATCATCGGGTTGCGTGCGGGCCTTGGAGAAGGCGGTGGTCACGGATGGCTCCTGGCGCAGCAGATCGTCCACGGCGAAGCCTGTTACGACACCTGGTGCATCGATCCGCGCCGGTTCACCGGCCATGCGAATGTCGAACTGACCGCTCTAAAGGCGATCGAGGATTACCAGAACGAATTCCGGTTTCATTTTCCGCATGAACACCGCCCTGCCGGACGGCCGGCGAAAACGACGCCGCTCTATCCCTTGCTGGCAGCCGAAGGAGCCGAGTTCACAGTGGTCAATGGATGGGAGCGTGCCGACTACTTCAAGCCGGCGCCGGACTTCCGGACCTCACTAAGCTTCCATTTCGACGAAGCCTTCGACGTGGTGGCGCGCGAGGTAGCAAATGTGCGCGACAATGTCGGCCTCTGCGAAGTCAACGGCTTCAACCGGTTCGAGATCACCGGCAAGGACGCCCATGCCTTCCTAGACCGCATGTTCTGTGGCCGAGTCACCCGAAACCCCAGACGTGTGGGGCTCGGCTACCTGTTGAACCACGACGGCATGGTGAAGGGCGAAGCCACCATCGCCAACCTGCCCGCCAGCGACCGCGGACCTGACCGCATCTGGTACGGCTCAGCGGCTGCCAGTGAGTTTCACGATATGGACTGGCTGAGCATGCACCTCCAACCCGGTGAGGACGTACAGGTCCGATCACTCACCAACGACCTGACGATACTGGTCCTCGCCGGGCCGCGTGCGCGCGCTGTGCTCTCTGCCTGTTCCCGGGCCGACTGGTCCAGAAAGGCTTTCCCCTGGCTCAGCGTGCGCGAATGCTTCATCGGCTTTGCTCCGGCGACGGTCATGGGCGTCAGCTTCTCCGGTGAACTGGCCTACGAAATCCATGTCCCCAACGCCTCGCTCCACGCGGCCTGGCTTGCGCTGCGCAAGGCAGGCGAAGCCTTCGGCATCGAGCTCTTCGGCGCCCGCGCGGTGGAATCGATGCGGATGGAAAAGGGTTTCCTGCATTGGAAAGCGGACATCATCACCGAGTTCGATCCGTTCGAAACCGGCCTCGAACGATTCGTGAAGCTCGACAAGCCCGCCTTTGTTGGCAAGGAGGCTCTGCTCAAGCGCCGGCCCGCGGGGGTGCGCAAGAAGCTTGTCACGCTTCAACTGGATGCCACCCATGCGCCTGCCCATCCGGGAGCATCCGTCTTGGGGGGAAAAGAGGTCGTTGGTATCGTGACCTCGGGAGGTTGGGGCCATCGCACTGGCTTGAACCTGGCCTATGCTTTTGTCTCTCCGGCGATTTCGGCCCCCGGGACCGTGGCGACAGTCGACGTCCTCGGTGCGCCGATCCCTGCGCGGGTCATTCAGCCAAGCCCCTACGATCCTGACTTCGCCCGTATCCGGGCGTAACCGCCAACCAGCGAGGATAGAAATGTATCTTCTGCACCAGATCGCCGCTCCGTACGACGAGCCACGGAATGTCTGAACCATGAGCGCTCGCAAGTTCACCGGCAATTTCACCCAGCAGGAGCCCCTCTCCGAGACGGCCATCGAAGCTGCTGCGGCAGTCCTGCGGAGCGGACGGCTGCATCGTTACAATCTGGCGCCCGGCGAGGTGGGCGAGGTAGCGCTGCTGGAAGAGGAATTCGCAGCCTGGCAGGGCAGCCGATACTGCATTGCCGTGGCATCGGGCGGGCAGGCAATCCAGATCGCCTTGCGTGCGGCGGGCGTGGCGCCTGACGATCGTGTCCTTACGAACGCCTTCACGCTCGCGCCCGTCCCCGGTGCGATCCACGCCGTTGGGGCGCGGCCCGTGCTCGTCGAAATCGACGAGAATCTTCGCCTCGACTTCGAGGACCTCGCTCGCAGGGCCGAGAGTTCCGGAGCGCGTTTCCTGTTGCTCTCGCACATGCGCGGCCACCTGTGCGACATGGACCGGCTGATGTCGCGGGTGGCGCAATTCGGGCTGACCGTTATCGAGGATTGCGCCCATACAATGGGCGCGACCTGGAACAATCTGCGCTCGGGGAGTTTCGGCCTTGCGGGCTGCTTTTCCACGCAAACCTACAAGCATATCAACTCGGGTGAAGGCGGGCTTCTCACTTCCGACGATCCCGACTTCATTGCCCGCGCGACGATCCTCTCGGGCAGCTACATGCATTATGCTCGCCATGGGGCGGGACCGGATCCGGAACACTTCGCCCGACCGCGCTATGACATGGCCAACATGTCGGCCCGCATGGACGCGCTGCGTGCCGCGATCCTGCGACCGCAGATCAGGTCGATCGAGGAGAACGTGGCGCGCTGGAACCGCCTCTACACTGCCGTCGCCTCGGAACTCGTCAGTTCGAACCGGATCGTACTACCTGCTCGTCCGGAGGCCGAAGGCATGGTGGGCTCATCGATTCAGTTCAGGGTGCCGGACCTCGGCGAAGCTGGTTGTCGCCGCGTGGTAGCGCAAGCAGGCCTGCGCGGAGTGGAGCTTAAGTGGTTCGGCAACGAGGAGCCCAAGGGCTTCACCTCGATGCATCGGAGCTGGCGCTATGTGGACCCTCATCAACTGCCTCAGACAGACGGGGTGCTCGCAACGCTGTTCGACATGCGCCTTCCGCTCACATTTTCTGAAGACGACTGCACCCTGATCGGGCGGATCATCCGCGAAGAGGTCAGCGAAGTGCGTCTATGAGCCCCCACACCCTGCATTTCCGGGTCACACCTTCACCCTTTCTGATCTCGGGTCGTAGAATGGCTTCAAGGATGCATTCGCCGCGAAGCGCTGCCCGGCGACCTCGATCTCGTAGCGCGATGCCAGCACCTCCTCTACCGTCTCGCCCGCGCAGGGCACGTAGCCCATGCCCACGGCCGCACCGAGATGGTGGCCATAACTGCCGGAACTGAGGTATCCCACTATTACGTCGTCGCGGATGATGGGCTCGGCGTGATAGAGCAGCGGTTCGGGATCGCTCAGCAGGAACTGCACAAGACGCTTCTGGAGCCCCTCCTCTCGCTTGCGTTCCACCGCATCGCGGCCGATGTAAGCCACATCGGTTTTCTTCATGGCAAAGCCCAGGCCCGCTTCGAGAATGTGATCTTCACTGGAAATGTCATGACCGAAATGGCGAAAGCCCTTTTCGATGCGGCAGCTGTCCATCATGTGTAGCCCGCAGAGCTTGGCGTTCATCTCGCGCCCGGCTTCGCGCAGCACTTCGAAGACATGTGCCGCCATGTCGCTCGAAACGTAAATCTCCCAGCCCAGTTCGCCCACATAGGTGACGCGATGCGCGCGGGCCAGCCCCATGCCGATCTCGATTTCCTGACAGGTACCGAAGGGATTTAAAGCATTTGAGAAATCGTTGGGCGACACACGCTGCATCAGCGCCCGCGCGTTCGGACCCATGACGCAGATCACCGCCTCTGCCGCTGTCATGTCGGTGAGCGTCACCCGATATTCGCCCGCCTGTCGGCGCATCCATTCCTGATCCGCCAACCGCGTAGCGGCGGGCGTCACCACCAGGTAGGCGGTTTCCGACAGGCGGGTGATCGTCACGTCTGCCTCGATTCCGCCGCGCGTATTCAGGAACTGGCTGTAGACGATCTTGCCTACCGGCACCGACAGATTGCCGGCTGCGACGTAGTTCAGAAACGCCTCAGCCTGCGGGCCCTCGACGCGAATCTTGCCAAAGGAAGACATGTCGTAGACGCCGACGTTTTCGCGAATCGCCATGTGCTCGCGAGAGGCGTTGGCAAACCAGTTCTGCCGTTGCCACGAGTATTGATATTCCGGCGCTTGGCCCGGATCGGCGAACCAATTGGCACGCTCCCAGCCGGCGAGTTCGCCGAAGACTGCGCCTTCGGCCTTCAGCGCATCGTGCAGAGGCGAGCGGCGGATACCGCGGGCGGTAGCCTTCTGGCGGTAGGGGAAGTGGTCGGCATAGAGCAGACCCAGCGTTTCCCTGGATCGCTCGAAGAGGTAAGTCTTGTTGCCCTGGAAGGGCTGCATCCGCGCTATATCCACATCGCCCAAGTCGAAGGGCTTTTCGCCCGTGTCCATCCACGAGGCCAGCGCCATGCCGGCACCACCCGCGGACTGTATGCCGATCGAGTTAAATCCGGCCGCCACCCAGACATTGTCCATCCCGGGCGCAAGGCCAAGGTGATAGGCGTCGTCGGGCGTGAAGCTTTCAGGTCCGTTGAAGAAGGTGTGAATGCCCGCCTCTGCCAGCAGCGGCATCCTGTTCACCGCCATTTCGAGGATGGGCTCGAAATGGTCGAAATCTTCCGGCAGTTGGTCGAATTCGAAGTCTTCGGGGATGCCATTCATTCCCCAGGGCTTGGCCTCGGGTTCGAAAGCGCCCAAGAGGATCTTCCCGGCGTCCTCCTTGTAATAGGCGCATTCCTCCGGCACCCGGAGGACCGGGAGTTGCGACAGACCGGGCACCGTGTCGGTGACGATGTAGAAATGCTCGCAGGCATGCAGCGGGACGGTCACGCCCATTTTGCGCCCGACTTCATGGCCCCACATGCCGGCGCAATTGATGACGTGATCACAGGCGATGGTGCCGCTCTGGCCTTCCGCCTCCCACGATACGCCGATGATGCGGCGGCCATCCTTCCCAAAGCCTGTGACCTTGGTGCGTTCGAGCACCTGCGCGCCGCGCATTTTCGCGCCCCTGGCCAGCGCCAGCGCGATGTTGGCGGGATCACCCTGTCCGTCCTTGTCGAGATAGACCGCCGCGGTCACGTCCTCGATATTGACATGCGGGTAGCGCGCCAGCAGCTCTGACGGACTGATTTCCTCGACCTCGACGCCGAAAGCGCGCGCCATCGAGGCCTGTCGCAATATCTCTTCGCGGCGCTCATCCGACAGGGCCACGGTGATCGAGCCGTTGCGGCGGAAGCCCGTCGCGACGCCGGTTTCTTCTTCAAGGCTACCGTAAAGCTCCTGGCTGTATTTCGCCAGCCGCGTCATGTTCTGCGAGGCGCGCAACTGCGCGATCAATCCGGCCGCGTGCCAGGTGGTGCCGGAGGTCAGCTGCTTGCGTTCAAGGAGCACCACATCCGTCCAGCCAAGCTTGGTCAGATGATAGGCAACCGAGCAGCCGATCACGCCACCGCCAATTATGACCGCTTGGGCTTTTTGAGGGGGAAGAGCCATTCCGAACAGTCCTTTAATGAAAGGTCAGGCGCGGATGCGGGCGTTGTCCGCGTCCCAAAGAGAGGCAGTGTCCTGCACGGTTGCGGTCAGGCGCTGGCCGTAGACTTCGACCTCGACAGTGCCGCCAGCGGGGACGGAGGCGTCAAGCATTGCGATCGCAAGGGCAGCATCCACGCGGTAGCCGTAGGCGGCTGAAAGAACCTCGCCCACGCGTTCGCCATTCGAAAAGATCGCCGCCATGTAGGGCGCGTCCTGCTGGCCCGGTTCGACCACCAGTGTAAGGAGACGCCTGACCGGCGCGGTCTTGGCGGAAGCTGTCAATGCCGCCTTTCCAGGGAAATCCTGCGGCTTGCCTAGTTTAACAAACCGTTCCAACCCACTTTCAAACAAGCTATAATCGGTGGAGAGATCGCCCTTCCATGTCAGATACCCTTTCTCAATGCGCATTGAATTCAGCGCATACATGCCGAAGGGTGTCGCGCCCGCGCCGCGGATCGCGGCATAGACCTCGGCGGTGTCTTCGGGCGCGGCATGAACTTCCCAGCCCAACTCGCCTGCAAAGGAGACCCGCGCCAGCATCGCCGGCTTGCCCGCCACGGTGGCCTGTTGGTGCGACAGCCAGTCGAGCGACAGGTCCGCGTCAGAAATTCCCGCCAACAGCTCCCGCGCCTTGGGACCGGTAACAAGCATGGCAGTCACATCGGCGGTCCGGTCGGTCAGCGTCAGTCCCATGGGAAGCTTGCGCGACAGAATCTCGAAGTCGTGCCACTGCGCCACTGCGGCAGTCATCAGGGTGAAGTCATCTTCGCCGTGGCGAATGCATGACATCTCGGTTAGCACGCGGCCGCGCGCATCGGCCAAGTAAACGAGGTTCATCCGGCCCACCTTGGGCAGGGCGCCCGCGATCAGTCCGCGAAGCCATTCCGCCGCGCCTTCGCCGCTCAGGCCGAACCGCGAGAAACCGCAGAGGTCGATCACGCCGACGCCGTCGCGCACTGCCTCGACCTCTTCGCGCAGGCGCGACTCCCAAGGGCCATTGCGATGCCACGTGAGAGTCGCCTCTTCCGAGGTGTCGTCGCCGGGCTTGGCGAACCAGTTGGCCCGCTCCCAGCCGTTATAGGCGCCCATCTGCCCGCCGTCTGTGACAAGCCGAGCATGGTTCGGCGAAAGCTTCTTGTTGCGCCCGGCCGGCCACTCGTGATGCGGGAAATGCATCGCGTACTCATGGCCGTAGGTCTCCAGTGCCTTGCCCAGCGAGTACTGCGCGTCGGCATGCCCGGTGTAGCGGCGGGGATCGCAGGACCACATGTCCCATTCGGTGTAGCCGTGCATGATCCACTCCGACAGTACCTTGCCCGCGCCGCCGCCTTGCGCGATGCCGAAAGTGAAGCTGTGGGCCTCGAAAGCATTGGGTACGCCGGGCATCGGGCCGATCATCGGCAGTCCGTCCGGCGCGTAGGGAATCGGCCCGTTGATGTTGCGCTGCACGCCCTGACTGCCCAGAAGCGGCACCCGCGCCATGGCGTCCTCGATATACCACTCGAGCCGATCGAGATCGTCGGGGAAGAGCTGGAAGCTGAAATCGTCGGGCAACTGGTCGTCCGCGCCGACCCAGGCCGCCCGGCAGTTACGCTCATAGGGGCCGAGGTTCAGCGAATGGGTGTCCTGACGCAAATAGTAGGAACTGTCGACGTCGCGCAGCAGAGGAAGCTTGCGGCCATGCTCCTTGGTCCACGCAGCGATTTCGGGGATCGCCTCGGTCAGAAAATACTGGTGGCTCATGACCGTGAGCGGCACCTTGCGCCCGCCATGGGGCAGGAACCACTCGCCCACGCGCGCGGCATAATAGCCGGCGGCATTCACGACATACTCGCAGCGGATGTCGCCCTTGTCGGTGTGCACGATCCATTCGCCATTTTCGCGGCTTACGCCGGTGGCGGAGGTGAAGCGCGCGATGGTACCGCCATTGGAACGCGCGCCCTTGGCCAGCGCCTGGGTCACCTGGCTGGGATCGATGTCGCCGTCGAGCGGATCCCAGAGCCCGCCTTCCAGATCATGCGTCTCCATGAAGGGGAAATGCGCCTGCAACTCTTCGGGCGTGCACATGTCCATGGTCAGCCCCATATGGGCTGCCAAGCCTTGCACGCGCTCGAACTCCATCATGCGCTGCTGCGTATGGGCCAGGCGGACTGCGCCGGTGACGTGGTAGTTGATCGGATAGTCGACGATGCTGGCCAGATCCCGGTACAGCGCGAGCCCGTAGCGCTGCATGTTCATCACACCGTAATTGCCGGCGAAATTCGGACAATTGCCCGCCGCGTGCCAGGTCGACCCGGCGGTCAGTTCGTTCTTCTCGAGCAGGACACAATCGGTCCAGCCCGCCTTTGCCAGATGATAGAGCGCCGAGACACCGACGATACCGCCACCGACAATCACCACGCGCGCAGTTGGAGGAAGGGTCGTCATGATCAAACCTCAATAGACCGGGGGAGAGATGACCCAGATCGCGACTGCGGGGTCGTCATAGGGATTGGCCCAGCGATATTTTGAGCCCTTGATGCGGAAGCTGTCGCCGGCATTGATCGTGAAACCACGATCCCCGATCACGATGTCGAGCCTGCCCGATATCAGGTAAATCACCTCCGAGGTGGCACGCTGGCGGTAATGTTCAAGCGCGGAGCGCGGCAGGAATGTCGAGTGGATGACCTCGAAATCGTCGGTGAGATCGGGGGAAATCAAGGCTTCGACAAGACCGGTGTCGCGCTGGCCGAGTTCGCGGCGGGCCGAGGCCCGAACGATCAGTCCCCGCTCTTCCTCTGGGGCATCGGCGACACCGAAGAACATCGACAACGGCACGCCGAGAATACGCGCGATCGTGTGCAGGTCGTCCACCGACGGTCTCGACAGGCCCCGCTCCACCTGAGAGACCCAGCCAAGCGATTTTCCCGTCCTCTTCGAAAGCTCTTCGAGCGTTATCCCGCGGGAGTTCCGCAAGGCCCTAATGTCCTGCCCAACGCTCCTGTCGCCCGACATTTTCTCGCAGGTTCCTCCCTGTGGAAGCGCAAACACCGTGCGTGCTCCCGGCGTGAAATTCTAATCAAAATTTTCACGTAACTGCAATGAAAATTCCATTGAAATTTTCACAACGGGAGGCAGGGTGTTCCCTGGCAACTGCCCAATCTCTCAATCGGTTGACGGCCATCGGACGATCATCGATTCAAGCGTTCTCGCATTCCTCCGCTTCGACTCGTCACGGATCCAAGCGTATAAATGGATGGATTGATCGGTCGAAGGGCGATGCAGGAGCGTGGCGAGCGAACATCGATAGACAGCAGCTTGCGGAGCGGTGGCGGAGGCGCCGTACGGCTCCGCGTCCGGCTGCTCGGCGCCGCCGAAGTCATTCTGGACGGCCGGCGGCTGCGTGAGTTCAACTCTCCCCGCTTACAGCGTTTTCTGGCGATGATCGCCCTGCGCAGAGAACCCCATGAGCGCTCGCGGCTGGCATTCGTTCTCTGGCCCGAATCCAGCGAACGTCAGGCGCATACGAATCTCAGGAAGCTGATCCACGAGTTCCGCCGGGCGCTGCCTGGCGTAGAGGATTTTATCGAGATTGAGAAGAAAACCGTCCGGTGGCTGCCGACCGCCCCAAGTGAGGTGGATGTATTGAGTTTCCGCGACGCCATCGCATCCGGTGATTTTGAGCAGGCGTCGCGCCTGTATCACGGCGATCTGCTGCCCTCCTGTTACGACGACTGGGTTCTGCAGGAGCGCGAAGAACTTCGGGCCGAGGCGCTCGGTGTCCATCGCCGCCTCGCCAAAGCGGCGGCCGAGCGCGATGACCATCGCGCGGCAATCAGGCATGCCGAGGCGGTCAATGACCTCGATGCCGCCGACGAAGCCGCCATTCGAATTCTCATGCAAGCCCATCTCGCGCTAGGCGACCGGGCAGCTGCGTTGCGGGCGTATCAGCGATACGCCGACACCCTCCGGCGCGAACTGGCGATTGAACCCGGCGAGGATCTCGTGGCGCTGTGCGACGTGTTTCGTGGCGACCCGTCCGATCGGGATCGTCCGCGCGTATCGGACCAGGACGTGCCGCCGTTTGTCGGGCGCGATCAGGAATGGCGCGCGGTTCTCGAGGCATGGAGGACGTCGCGCGCCGGAAGGGCGCATCTGGCCCTGCTGACGGGCGTTCCGGGCATCGGCAAGTCCCGCCTTGCACAAGAGCTTGGTCGGCAAGCGCAATCCGGTGGCCACGAAGTCGCGACGGCGCGAGCCTACGAGGCGGCGGGAAGGCTTCCCTGGGGTCCGGTCGTCGACCTGCTTCGCTCAGCCGGCATCCAACAACGCATCCGAGCGGTCGGTCAGGTCTGGACCGCAGAGCTTACCAGGCTGCTGCCTGAGCTCGGCAGTGCCATCGGGCAGCCCCCGAACGGCGTTGCCCGGCGCCACCGGCTCTTCGACGCCGTTTGTCAGGCGATCGCGGTTCACGACAAGGCGCAGGTCTTGATCATCGACGATCTGCAGTGGTGCGACACCGAGACCATCGAATTGATCGGCTATCTGCTTCGCGCGTATCCGCAGACGCCTGTGCTGATTGTCGGCACCGTGCGATGGGAGGAGCTTCCCGATCGCCACCCGCTCCCCGGTCTGGTCGATGCTCTGGAGCGGGACCAGGCCGTTACCGTCATCACGATCGACGCCCTCGATCAGGCATCAACCGCAGCGCTCGCCGCAGAGCTGCAGAGCGTTGAAGAGATCGATCCCGGATTGGCTGATCGGTTGTGGAGTGAGACCGAAGGCAATCCCCTGTTCGTCGTCGAGACGATCCAGGCCGGGATATCGTCGGCCGGCGCGCAAGGCGTCCTGACACCGACAATGCGCTCCGTTCTGAGGGCAAGGCTCGGCCAATTGACCAACGGCGCGCAGAATCTGGCAGAGGTGGCTGCCATCTTCGGTCGGTCGTTTTCGGCGCATGCCATCGTCACTGCAATGGGCGTCGGCGAGCAGGCGATTGCCGACCAGCTTGACGAACTCTGGCGCCGGCGGATCGTGATCGAACGGGGCCAAGGCTATGACTTCAGCCACGATAAGCTGCGCGAAGTTGCGCTCGAGATGATCAATCCCGCGCGCCGACGTCGGCTGCACCGGGTCGTTGCCAATGCGCTGGTGCGCGAGCATCGTGAGGACCCCACCGCCGTTAGCGCGCAGCTCGCCGCCCATTACGACCAGGCAGGTATGGTTGAACAAGCAATCGCGGCCTATCGCACCGCCGGCGCGCGAGCGGTGGCGATGTCGGGACTCGACGAGGCGGTCGCAATGTACCGCCGCGCTCTTGCGCTGTTGGCCGAGTTGCAGGCCTCGCCGGACCGCGACGCCATCGAGTTGGACATACGGATCGCGTTGGGTTCTCCGCTCGTAGCAATTAAAGGCTACGGTGCGGAATCCTCCCATCGTCTTTACGAACGCGCGCAATCGATTTGCCGCAAGCTCGGGGTGCCGATCGCGCCGCCCATTCTCCGCGGTCTGGGTCTCGCCCGCCTGCAGGGCTGCCGATTCGATGCCAGCAGCGACTTCGCGAAGGCGCTGATCGATCACGAGAGCGGTGACCAGGTTGCCGGGACCGAGGGGCGCTACCTCATGGGCGTCAGCGCGTTCTGGCAAGGCGACCTGGGAAAGTCGCACCGGTTTCTCGAGGCGGCCATCGAACATTATGACACCGCGCGACGCGAAGAGCACCTGGCACTCTATGCACAGGACCCTAGGGCGGTTTGTCTCGTGCGATTAGGGCTCTCAACGCTTTGGTCCGGCGACCCGGCGCGGGCCGAGGCGATGGCCCGGTCGGCGCGCGAACTCGCCGACGAGCTCGACCACCTGATGACCTCCGCTTATGTCATTACCTACGGAGCCATCCTGGCGGCCGTGGCCGGGGATTTCATCCGGCTGGAAGATATTCTGACCCACGCGGATCGAGTTTGGTCTCGTCTCTCCGAGCGCTACCTCAGGGTCGTCCTGGACGCGCTGCGGGCCTGGCTGGACGTCCGCGCCGGGTCCGACGCCGGCATCGGGAAAATCTTGCAGTCGGTCGAGCGGTCGCGGATCGAGGGCGAAAACCTGCATCTGAGTTTTACCTTGCTTCTGCTGGCCATGGCACGCGGACTGCGCGATGAGTTGCATGAGGGCCGCGCAGCGACCCGCGATGCGCTCGCCTGGTCGGAACGATGCAACCAGCGCTATCTCGTCGCGGAACTCCTGCGCGTCGACGGCGAGCTCGCCTACGGCCTCGGCGAAACCGACCATGCGCTTTCATCCCTGCGTCAGGCAGTGGATGTTTCCCGTACGCAGGGCGCGCAGTGGCTAAGGCTCAAGGCGTTGCATTCGCTTGCCCTCCGTTTTCCTGACCCAGAGGTGCAAGCGGAACTCGCGGCCCTCGCCGACCAGCTTCCCTCGGGCCAAGATCTGCCGGCGTTCCGGGCGGCCACCGCCTTTTTGCGCGGAACCGGATAGGCGGGAACGCTTTCGGAACGCCCGGATGTGTATTCCTCTGAGAAAGCCAGGAGGATCATTGAATGTGCAATCTGGTTGGGAAACTGTCTGAAAAGGTTCGGGGCACGATTACCACCGCCGCGGACTCCGGATACGACGAGGCGCGGTCCGTCTACAACGCGATGCACGACCGCCGCCCGGCCGCGGTGATCAGTTGCGTCGACGCGGCCGATGTCATGGCCACGATTGCTGCCGCCCGCGAAGACGGGCTCGATCTCGCAGTGCGCGGTGGCGGGCACAGTGTGCCGGGCTTCGGCACGGTGGACAACGGGCTGGTTATCGACCTGTCCATGATCAACAGCGTTCAGGTCGATCCCGACAAGAAGATTGCCCGTGTCGGCGGGGGCGCCACCCTCGGTGACGTCAATCACGCCACCTATCCCTTCGGCCTTGCCGTCCCCGGCGGAATCGTGTCCACCACCGGGGTGGCGGGACTGACGCTGGGCGGCGGGCTCGGTTACCTTACCCGAAGCGCCGGGTTCACCATCGACAATCTGCTATCGGCCGATGTGGTTTTGGCCGACGGACGCCAAATCACTGCGAGCCACTACCAGAACGATGATTTGTTCTGGGCCCTCCGCGGCGGCGGCGGCAATTTCGGTGTCGTCACGAATTTCGAGTTCCAGTTGCACGAGGCCGGCGATGTTGTCGGCGGGCCGCTGTTTTACGAATTCGACGATGCCAAAGCGGTCCTGCAGGGCTACCGCGAGTATATCGCCACGGCGCCTGAGGCGCTCGGATGCTTCTTCGGTTGGCAGATCGCGCCACCCCTGCCGTTCATCCCCGTGGACCGGGTCGGCGACCTCTTCTGCGTGCTTGTCCCCTGCTGGAACGGACCCTTGGAGGAAACCGATAGGGTGCTCAAGCCGCTACGGCAATTTGCCGAGGTGAAGGCGGAGTATTGTATGAAGATGCCGTTCCCGGCGCTCAACAGCCTCTTCGACGGAGCGGTCCCGAAGGGCATGCAGCATTACTGGAAGGCGGATTTCATTACCGAGCTCACCGATGACGCCATCGCCGCGCATATCGAACATGGTCGGCACACACCTCATGTCAGTTCCTCGATGCACCTGCATCCGATCAACGGCGCGGCGCAGCGGGTCGGAGCCGACGAAACCGCTTTCGGTCACCGCGACAAGGCGTTTTCGCCGGTAGTCGCAGGCATCTGGGACGATCCCGCCGACAACGAGGCAAACATCAAGTGGGTCCGCGATTACTACGATGCCATCCATCCCCATTCGGGAAGCGATGGCGGCTACGTCAATTTCATGTCGGATGACGATGGCCACCGGGCCCCGGCGAACTACGGGGCGAACTACGCACGGCTGGCCGCGGTGAAAGCGACCTACGACCCGGACAACATCTTTCACGTCAACCAGAATATCGAACCGGCGAAGGGAGCAAGCCGTGTCAGACCAGTGGCACTTTAAGAGCGAGACCTTCGACAACTGCAATTGCGCGATCAATTGCGGCTGCCAGTTCAATCTGCCGACTACGCATGGGTTCTGCCAGTCGGCCTATGTCGGCCGCGTCACCGAGGGGCATTTCAACGGCACCTCGCTTGCAGGGCTGAAATGGGCGGCGATCTACAAGTGGCCCGGCGAAATCGCCGAAGGCGGCGGCAAATGCCAGATCGTCATCGACGAAGCGGCCGACGCGGAACAGCGCTCCGCGCTTCAAACGATCCTTTCCGGCGATGCGTGCAAGCCTCTGAGCAACGTCTTCGCGGTGTTCGCCTCGACCTGTTCGCAGTTCTGCGAAACGCTGCTCCTGCCGATCGTACTCGAGGTCGATCTTGAGGGTAGGACCGCGCGCGCCAGCATTCCCGGCCTCCTCGAGAGCCGCGGTGCCCCGAAGATCAACGAGTTCACGGGCGAGCCCTTCCATGTCGCATTAGCGCGGCGGAGCGGCAGCTTCGAATTTACTTATGCCGAACTCGGCCTCGGCACGACGTCTGTCAACGGCGAGATGGCGATGGCGTTCGACGAGACCTGGGCGCTCTTCTGCATCCATCACTTCAATCAGGACGGATTGATCCGCGACCGGCCGCGCTTGACAGCCTGGCTCGGCCACTAGGACCGCGCACGGGAAAGATGACCATGCCTGCAACCGGCAAGCCAATCCACGGCGAAGGCTCGGTCCGTCAGGACCGCATGCGCGTGGCCACTGCGATCGCGGTCCTGGTCGCGTTCGCTGCGGTCTACACGATCGCCGGTGTTGGCACGAACATGTCGGCGCTCGACATGACATTCGGCCGCGGCATGCACGCGGGCGAAGGCATGGGGGCAATGGCCTTGGGGGTCCCGGGAGGATGGGGCGGAGCGAAATTCGCACTCGTCTTTCTGATGTGGTGGCTGATGATGATCGCGATGATGCTTCCCTCGGCTGCACCGACGATCCTGCTTTACACCGCGCTTCTTCGGCACTTGCCCGACACGGCCGAGCGTCGAGTCCGGTCGGGCGCGTTCATGGCCGGGTACTTGGCGGCATGGGCCCTCTTCAGCCTTTGGGCCACGGCAGCGCAGTGGTGGTTCGAGGCCGCAAGTCTCATATCACCGGCAAAAATGGCTTTCACGGAAGGCATCGCTGCGCAGCTTCTCCTGATCGCGGTAGGGGCCTATCAGTTTCATCCCCTTAAGGTCCGCTGTCTTGCTCAGTGCCGGACGCCGTCCGACTTGATTGCGCGCCAATATCGGCCCGGCATCTCCGGCGCCGCTCAGGCCGGATTCCGCCATGGTGCATTCTGCCTGGGATGCTGCACTGCCTTGATGGCGCTTTTGTTCGTCGGCGGGATCATGAACCTCTTCTGGATCTTCGGGCTCGCTGCCCTCGTAGCCTTGGAGAAGTCGGCACCATGCGGACGGTTTATCGGCCGCGCCGTTGGTGCGGGACTGTGCGGGCTCGGGATTGCTGGACTGGGTCTGTTGGCGGTATCGTAAAGCAGGCCGGCGTCCAAGGTTTGACTCGGGCGGCAGAAAGGTCTGCGAAGTTAGCCTTTAGAGGCCGTCAAAATTATGGCGTTAGCGATGGCGGAGAGGAAGGGATTCGAACCCTCGAGACGGTCTCCCGTCTACTCCCTTAGCAGGGGAGCGCCTTCGACCACTCGGCCACCTCTCCGCGCGCACCGCCCGTAACACGTTTCCCGGGGCTGTCCAAGATTTTTTGCCCCTGCCGGCGGGCGCTTCGCGCTTGACAGGGCGAACGCAAGCCGCTTGCTGGTTTCGCCATTTGCGGAGAACCCGATGCCGAAGCCAAATGCGGTCGTCAGCGCCCTGCCCTCGACCATTCCGTTTGTCGCGCCGGAACGCATGGAGCGCGAGAGCGGCCGGCCGTTCGCCGCCCGACTGGGCGCGAACGAGAGCAGTTTCGGCCCCTCGCCGCGCGCCATCGAGGCGATGCAGCGCACCGCGCGCCAGGATGTCTGGAAATATTGCGATCCGGAGGCGTTCGACCTGACCGCGGCGCTTGCCCGCCATCTCGGTATACGCCCCGCCGAGATCGTTGTCGGCGCGGGCATCGACAATCTGCTCGGGCTGACGGTGCGAATATTCTCCGAACCGGGCGATGCGATCGTCACCTCGCTCGGTGCCTACCCGACCTTCAACTACCATGTGAACGGCTACGGAAGGCGGCTCGTCACCGTGCCCTACCGGAACGACCGCGCCGATCTCGACGCGCTGGCCGAGACCGTCCGCCGCGAAAACGCCTCCATCGTCTATCTCGCAAATCCGGACAATCCGATGGGAACGTGGCACGACGCAGAGGCAATAGAATCCTTCGCCGCGTCGCTGCCCGGGGAAACGCTGCTGCTGCTCGACGAGGCCTACGGGGAGATGGCGCCACCTTCCGCGCTGCCGCCGCTCGATACGGGCCGGAACAATATCGTCAGGGCGCGAACGTTTTCGAAGGCCTATGGCTTGGCCGGTCTGCGCGTCGGATATCTCGTCGGGGCCGAACCAATCTGCGCTCAGTACCACAAGGTACGCGACCATTTCGGGGTCAATATCATGGCGCAGAGTGCCGCGCTCGCGGCGCTTTCAGACTGTGAATGGCTCGCATCGGTGCTGGCGAAGGTCGCCTCGGCGCGAGAGCGAATCGCTTCAATCGCGAAAGAGAGCGGCTTGGCCGCCCTGCCCTCGGCAGCCAATTTCGTCACGATTGATTGCGGACAGGACGGCGATTTCGCGATGGGGGTCCTCAAGGCGCTCGATGCGCGCAGTGTCTTCATCCGCAAGCCGATGGCGCCCGGCCTCGACCGTTGCATCCGCGTCAGTTGCGGCCTGCAGCAGGAACTCGACCTTTTCGAAACCGCTCTTCCCGAGGCGCTCGCGGCGGCGGGCAGGTCGCGAAGATAAAATACCGCCCGCGGCTCCCCCTGCCGCGGGCGGCTCCTACCGGAAGCCCCACCCCCGGTATCCTGCTATTTGTGGCGCGCAATCGCGCCTCAGTGGCGTGTCATCCACTCGCGCGCTGCGCGTAGTGCGCTGGCCAGTTGCGGTTTCGACATCGTTTCAGCGATTTCCGAGCGCAGCAAGGCAGCGCGCGAACAACCCTTGATCGCTGCAATGTTGAACCATTTGTGGGCGGCCACCATGTCGACCTCGCAATCGCGGCCGGTCGCATACATCATGCCCATTTCAAAAAGGATGCCTGCATTGTTCGCCGCGCCCAGCGCAGCCATGTCGGCATTTTCGATTTCAATGCGTGCCATCGTGAATTTCCCTTGTCGTCCCTGTTCACACTCCCGAGGCGGCCTGTTTTTTATCGGCTCGTTCCCGTTCGATGCGTTGAGAATGGCGCATTGACTTGAATCGGTTGCTAAAAAGCGTGCTTAATTTCCGACAAACAAAGTTCAAATGCTTGGTAAATTTGACGATGCGTTAATCGACCAACGGTTTGATTTTTCTAGATATACTGGAATTTTTACGGACAATTCGACCGGCCACAAGCAACGCTTTGCTAACCGTGATCACCGGAGCGGTGCGGCGCACCAGGAAAAAATATCTCCAAAATGAGCGCGCGGCCTCTGTTCCCCGGACGGGACTTGTGGTTTACGTTTACGTATTGGTCAACGACAGCGGCGATCCGAGGCGCTCGCCGGCACTTGGGAGGTAGTTCATGATCCGACGTTTCATTCTGGCCAGCGCGATCGCCGGTCTGGTCGCAGCCCCCGCGATGGCTGCGGAGCCCATCGAAGGCAGTTGGAAGCGCGACAATGGTACGGTGATCAAGTACGCGGCAAATGGTGGAGCCTTCTGCGGCACGGTGATGACGGGAGAATACAAGGGCCAGTCGATCGGCTGCATGAAGGGCTCGGGAGCCAATTACAAGGGCAAGGTCAACAAGCTCGATGAGGGCAAGACCTACACGGGCAAAGCCTCTGTCAACGGCAACTCGATGAAGCTCTCGGGCTGCGTCCTCGGCGGCGTAATCTGCAAAAGCGAGACGCTGAAGAGGCAGTAAGCCCGGGCCCGCTACATTTTCATAGGCGGCGTCCCTTGGCGGGGCGCCGTTTTCTTTCACCGACCTCAATCTGCCCTAAGCGAACGCCTTGCCGTATCTCTCCCGCAGGACGTTCTTCTGCACCTTGCCCATCGTGTTGCGTGGCAACTCCTCGATGACGAACAGCCTGCGCGGGTGCTTGAAGCGGGCAAGCGACTTTCCGACCGCATCGCCAATCGCTTCCGTGTCGAGCGTAGCGCCATTCTCCGGCACCAGGACGCCGACAACGGTCTCGCCGAAATCGGGATGCGGCACACCGATGACCGCGCTTTCTAGAACGCCCGGCTGATCGTCGAGGACCAGTTCAATCTCCTTGGGATAGATATTGTAGCCGCCGGAAATGATCAGGTCCTTGTTGCGGCCGACGATCTGGACATAGCCATCCGCGTCAACCTTGCCGAGATCGCCGGTGATGAAGAAGCCGTCATCGCGCAACTCCTCGCGGGTCTTGTCGGGCATCTGCCAGTAGCCCTTGAAAACGTTCCGGCCGCGCACCTCGATCTGCCCGATCTCACCATTTGCAAGTTGATTGCCCGTTGTCGGATCGCAGATTTTCAGTTCCACGCCTGGCAGCGGGAAGCCGACTGTTCCGGCGCGCCGTTCGCCGTCATAGGGATTGGAGGTGTTCATGTTGGTTTCGGTCATACCGTAGCGCTCGAGGATGCGATGTCCGGTACGCTCCTCGAACTGCACATGGGTCTCGGCAAGCAAGGGAGCGCTGCCTGATATGAAGACCCGCATGTGGGCGGTCAGGTCGCGGGTAAAGCGCGGGTCGCCCAGCAAACGCGTGTAGAAGGTCGGAACGCCCATCATCGCGGTCGCCTTGGGCATCAGCGCAATCATCGCGTCGAGATCGAATTTGGGAAGAAAGATCATCGATCCGCCGGAAAGGAGCGTGACGTTGCTGGCCACGAACAGCCCATGGGTGTGGAAGATCGGCAATGCATGGAGGAGAACGTCCTGGTCGGTGAATTGCCAGTAATCGACCAGCGTCTCGGCGTTCGACAGGAGATTGTCCTGCGTCAGCATCGCGCCCTTCGAACGCCCGGTCGTTCCCGACGTGTATAGAAAGGCGGCAAGGTCACCGGAGGCGCGATTGACGGTCGGATAATCCGTCGGCTTTTCCCTCGCGCGCTCCGGCAAACTGCCGCCCCCGTCAGCGTCCAGTGTCTCCAGCATCGCGTCGGCGGCCTTTGCCATCGGCTTCATGGCCTCGGCGCTGGTTCCGTCGCACACGAAAAGACGCGCGCCGCTGTTGTCGACGAAATACGAGACCTCGTCGGCGGTATAGGCGGTATTGAGCGGCAGGAACACCACGCCCGCCTGCACGCATGCGGCATAGAGCGCCAGCGCCTCAGTCGACTTCTCCACCTGTACGGCGCACCTGTCGCCCGGCTCCAATTCCAGGTCGCTGAGAACATGGGCAAAGCGCGCCGTCGTCGCGAGAAACGCCTCATGCGTGATGATGCTCCCGTCGCGCAGATACAGAAATGGCGTCGTCTTGCCCGCGTGGCGCGCGAACAGTGAATCGTAAAGCGGATTTCCCATAACCTTTTTCCTCAGGCTTGGATTTTCGCCGCCGCGTTGCTCAGCGAGCGCACCTCTTGCGAGGCGGCGATCTGTCCCGTCGTGGCGAAGCGTTCGTGGTTTTGCGAGATTTTCGGCAGGTCATAGAGGTAGCTGACCATGGCGCCACCCGACTGAGCACGCCCCTTGGGCGAGGTATCGGCGTCCGCGTGCACGGCATGGACCAGCGCACCGTTTCCGAGATGGAAGCGGGCGACAGGATCGAGCGGAGCGCCATCTGGCCGCTTGGCCGCGAGGAGGTAGTGCGCGGCGAGCGATCTCAACCGTTGCGCATCGACGTTCTCATGGTCTTGGCCAGTCTTCTCCAGCCAGCCGGCTAGGCCCGGAATGGGTGAAAGGGTGACGAACGTCCTGAGTCCGGCGAGTTCCGCCGAGAGATCAGCGACGACCTGCTTGATCAGCGAGTTGCCGAAGGAGATCCCTGCCAGCCCGGGCTGGCAGTTCGAGATGGAATAGAACACCGCCGTGTTCGCCGCTTCCGAGGCAAGTTCCGCGCGCGTCCCGCTCAGCAGTCCCTGTATCGATCCGGGTACGCCCTTGGTCAGCGCGACCTCGACAAAGATAAGCGGCTCGTCCGGCATCGACGGATGGAAGAAGCCGAAGCAACGCCGGTCCGACGGACGAAGCCGCCGCCGAAGATCCTCCCAACTGTCGATCGCGTGCACCGCCTCGTAGGCAATGATCTTCTCGAGAATATGCGCCGGGCTTTCCCAGTTGATCGGGCGCAGAACCAGGAAGCCCCGGTTGAACCAGGAGGCGAAGAGATGCCGGAAATCGACATCGAGCGCTTGCAGTTCCACATCGCCACGGCCCAGCCGCAGCAAATCCGAGCGCATCGCAACCAGTTGTCCGGTCGCGCCCGGCACCTGGTTGAGCCGCCGGATGAGCTCCTGGCGCCGCGGTTCCGCGGCGACCATGAATTCGCGATAGGTGTGTTTCCCGGGCGCCTGCTCGTGGGCCTCCAGCGTCTCGCGGACCCGCGCCGGGTCGATGTTCATGGCGACCGCCAGATGGCGGAAGAAGCCGAGTTTTTCCTCGTCGGCCATGCGCTCGAACCGGTCGAGTATCTTCTGCGCGAATACCAGTCCCGAGACTTCCCCGCGCGTCCCCATCAACTCGTCGGCCAGTTCGCCGATCGGACGGTTGTCACGATCCCCCGGAGACAGGCCGATATAGCGTCTCTCGAAAACCGTGGAGAGAAGATCGGCAAGAAGGCTCACACGCTCGCTCCCATCACCACGTTCGGCAGCCATGTGGCCAACCCGGGGAAAATGCAGAGAAGGATGATCGCCAAGACCATGCACGCCACGTAAGGGAGCGAGCCCGTAAGGATCGTCTTGAGCGAAATATCCGGCGCAATTCCGTTGATGACGTAAAGGTTCAGCCCGACCGGCGGCGAAATCAGGCCGATCTCCATGTTGATTGTCAGCACCACCGCGAACCAGATCGGGTCGAACCCGGCGGTGATGATGATCGGCAGGAGGATCGGCGCGGCCATCAGGATCACCGCCACCGGCGGCAGGAAGAACCCTGCGATCAGGAGGAAGACGTTGACGGCGCCCATCAGCACCCAGCGGTTGACGTCGAGCGTCCCGATCCACTCGGCGATCGACTGGGTGATGAACAGGCTCGACAGCATGTAGGAAAAAACGCCGGCCGCCGCGATGATGAACAGGATCATCACGCTTTCCTTGGTGCTGTCGCGCAGCACGACCCATATAGCACGCGGGGCCCACAGCTTGTAGATGACCATTGCAATCAGCAGGCACAGCAGCGCTCCCACCGCCGCGGTCTCCGAGGGAGTAGCGATGCCGCCATACATCGCATAGAGCACTCCGAGGATGATCGCCAGGAACGGCAGGACGCGCGGCAGGATCTCGAAACGCTGTCCCCAGGTATACGAGCCGGAGCCGAGACGGGCAGTATCGCCGGAGCGCCAGGTCGAATAGAGCGACCAGGCCATGAACAAGCCGACCAGCAGGAAGCCCGGTATCACGCCGGCGAGGAAAAGCCGGCCAATCGAGGTTTCCGTCGCGATGCCGTAGACGATCATCGTCACCGATGGCGGGATAAGGATGCCTAGCGTGCCCCCGGCGGCGATCGAACCGGCGGCGACGCCGTCGGGATAGCCGCGCTTGCGCATTTCCGGGATGCCCATCTTGCCGATCGCGGCGCATGTGGCGGGACTGGAGCCCGACATCGCGGCAAACAGGGCGCATGCGCCGAGATTGGAGATCACCAGCCCGCCCGGCACCCGTGTCAGCCAGCGTTCCAGCGCTTCGTAGAGATCGGCGCCCGCCCGGGTGGAAGCGATGGACGCGCCCATGATGATGAACATCGGGATCGAGAGCAGCGCAAAATTGTCGAGCTTGCCGAACAGGATTTCGGGCATCAGTTCGAGCGACCGCATTCCGTCGAAAACTATCAGAAATCCGGCCGAGACGATCAGCAGGCCGATGGCCACCGACACGCCAGAGAACAGGACGATGATTGTCACGACCGCGACCAACAAACCGAGCAGAAGCGGATCCATCAGCCTTCCTCCAGACCGAAGGGCTTGTCGACGCCGAGGAGGACAGCGACCAGATCGGCTATCAATTGCAGCATCAGAAGGGCGAAACCGATCGGGATCGACAGATAAGGTATCCAGAGCCGTACGCCCCAGACCGTGTCCGACTTCCAGCCGCGGTCCCAGGCGAAATGCCAGAACTCGTAGCCGTACCACAGCATGATCGCGACGATGACAATCGACAGACCGAGCGTGAAGACGGCCAGCAACCGGCGTACCGGCATGCTGAGCGCCAAAGGCACCAGATCGACATTCACGTGGCCGCGAAGCCGCTGCACATAGGGCAAACCGACCAGCGTCGCCGCGACCATCAGATAAACGACGGCCTCGGTCTGCCAGATGGTGGAGCCGTTAAGCACGAAGCGAATGAAGATCATCTGACAGGTGATCGCCACGGCGGCCACGACCATCGCAGCCGAAAACCATCCGGCAAGTGTAGAGATCGCCGCGACGGCGCGCAGAAACGGGTTGTCGCCTGCGTGTGCCGTGGCAGCTGTGCTGTGCCCAGCCATCGGTCACCCCATTGTGTAGAGAACGGCTTTGAAAGATGGCCGGGGGACGTGCCCCCGGCCCGAGACTCACTCCACGGCGAGTGCCTTGTCGAGAAGCTCCTGCCCGTCAGGAACTTCCTCGATGAACGCCTTGTAGGAGGTCTGCTTGGCCAGTTCGCGCCATGCGTTGAACTCCTCCTCGGTCATCTGCGCGATCTCGACGCCCGCCTCCTTGTAGACTTCGACCGAGGCCGCATCCTGCTTCTTTGCTTCCTCGAGATAGAAGGCTTCGGCCTTTTCGGCGGCGGCGAGCAGCGCTTCCTGCTGCTCTTCGGTCAGCCCCTCGAAGGTCGATTTGTTCATCAGCAGCGGCTGGTACATGAACCACAGGGCATATTCGCCGGCCGGCGTGTAGCACTTGGCCTGCTCATAGATGCGGTAGCTCACGAAGGAAGAGGACGATGTGTTGGCGGCGTCGAGGACGCCGGTCTGCATCGCGTTGTAGATCTCCGAAGAAGCCATCGACGCGATCGAGGCCCCTGCCCCGGCAAGCATCTGCTCGAAAGCCTTGCCGGCAGCGCGCGTCTGCAGGCCCTGAACGTCCTCCGGCGAAGTGATGCACTTGTCCTTGCCGACGAACCCGCCGGCGAGATAGCCGTCGACCAGCACCATGACATCGTCCTCCGCCATGCGCGCCTTGATCTCCTCCATGAAGGGGCTGTCGTTGAGGCGGGCCGCGTGGTCATGGTTTTTCACAAGGCCGGGCATCAATGTAAGGTTGAAGGCGGGTTGCTGGCCGCCCGCATAGCTGAGCGGAAACACGGTCATGTCGAGCTGGCCGCGGCTGAGCGGCTTGTACTGCTCGCGCGGCTTGAACAGTGACTTCGATCCGAAGATCTTGATATCGAGGTCGACATCGGCCTTGGCGACCTCGTCGGCGACGATCTGCGCGACCTGGTGCCGGACATCCTTGTTCGACCATTGGTGCGAAAGCCTCAGTTCCTTGGCACCGGCAGTGGACACTGCTGCAAGCAGGGCGATTGACGACACTGCGGTCAGTATTCTCGATTTCATGGTTTCCTCCCGAAACAGTGAATCCGACCCGGTCGGGCCGATAGGTGTTTGTACCGTTTCGCTGTATTTGTTGTCAAACTTTCTGTATACAAGAATCTGTTGATTGCATCTCCAATGCCGTATGACTAGGCTGGAACCATGGAACCGAGACGCGCAGACGCCATTGCCGAGGAGCTGGAAGACCTGATCTTCAGCGGCGCCTTCGCGAATGGCGACCGGCTCGACGAGATCCGGCTGGCCGAGCAGTTCGGCGTCTCGCGCACGCCCATTCGTGAGGCATTTCAGCGTCTCGCCCTGTCCGGACTTGTCGAGCAAATCCCGCGCCGCGGCGTGTTCGTGCGCCAGCCCGGCCCGGTGGAACTGATCGAGATGTTTGAAGTCATGGCGGAACTGGAGGCCGTGTGCGGACGCCTTGCCGCGCTCCGCATCTCCGACAAGGCGCTGGACCGGTTGCGGGACGCCAACGCCCAATGCCAGGCCGCCGTGCAGGCCGGCGACGCCGATGCCTACTACCGCCAGAACGAACGCTTCCACCACATTATCTACGCGCAGTCCGGCAACAGCTTTCTCGAACAGGAAGCCCTGCGGCTGCACCGGCGGCTCAAGCCGTTCCGGCGTATGCAGCTTCATCTCCGGGGCCGCATGAAGCAGTCCATGGCGGAACATGAGGATATTGTGGCCGCGCTCACCGAAGGCGATTCACTAGGTGCTTCCAATACGCTACGGCAACATGTTGCGATCCAAGGTGAGAAATTCCATCACCTGATGGCGAGCTACAAGGCGGCAGCAGAGTAGCCCTTTCCAGTTCGCTCTCAGGCCTGCATCCCGTGTTAATCATTCTGAACGGCAGATGAACGGCACTATCAGCCGTCATTCACACGCCTGCGCGGACAATGGCTGCGGTTTCTAAGAGGGGGAACCCGATGCATGCACGCCGCTTCTCATTCGTCTGTCTCGCCGCAGCCCTGCTCGGGGCGGGATTTGCGATCGTCGTCCAGCAGCCCTCGCGGCATGCCATGAACTGGGCGACGCCATTGGCCGGGGATTGCCCGGTGATCCTGGCTCCCGGCTGCAATTCCCAAAGATATTACTAGGACTATGTCCTGGAACGGACAAACCGCGGCCCGGAGAGACGGGACCGCGGCTTGCCGACGTGCGGTGAGGCGGAGGGGAGCCTGACCGCTGGGGGTCGTTATTGGTGGAGCGGCGAACCGTCGCCGAGGCGCGGCGCATGGAGCCCAAACGCGGACTGACCCACCGGTGCTCCGACCGAAGAAGTTGCCGTGAAATCGATCCGTCCATTATTGGAAGGATATCTCGGCGAACCGTCGCCCAAGCGGTCGTTTTCGAGGTCGGCAGCACCAGCGCCGATGGCTGCGGTCGCCGTATAGTCGATGGCGCTCTGGGTGTTCACCGGCTCGTAAACGTCGAGAGCGGACGATGCCGCGAAGGCGGTCGTAGTCGATGCGATTGCGATGGCTGCTGCTGTGAGAAGCGTTTTCATGGTGAGGTCCCTTCTAAGTCCTTGTTGTCAGAACAGTCTCGAAACGAGCGATGACCGGTTGAAGCTTGGGAGGTCGGGAGAAAACCGGGCACCGCGTCGTTTCGATGCGTGGAATATGATTGCATTCCCAGCGAAAGATAATAGCCTCCCTCATCATATGAATTATTCTCCCGGGGAATGAACAATGGATCTGGTTTCCGCCTTCAGGACGTTCGTTCGGGTCGCCGAAACGGAGAGCTTTTCGGCAGCGGCCCGGGAACTGAATGTCGGCCAACCTGCTGTTTCAAAACAGGTTTCATCGCTGGAAGATTATCTGGGCGCTCGTCTGTTTCAGCGCTCGACCCGCTCGCTTGCGCTCACCGACGAAGGCCAGGAGCTCCTGATCCATGCGCGAATCGCAATCGAGGCGGTGGACGAGGCAACCGACCGGCTGCGACGGCGCGAAGGCAGGGTCTCGGGCATATTGCGCATGACGACCACGGCAAGTTTCGGGCGGATGCATATCGTGCCGCGTCTCGGCCTCCTGGAGACGCAGTATCCGGACCTTAAGGTTGACCTCATGCTGCAGGACGCAAACGCCAATCTCGTGGAACAGGGGCTAGACCTCGCGATCCGGTTCGGCGAGCCGCGCGAACCCAATCTGATTGCCAAGAGGATGGGCAGCATCCGCAGGATCGTCGTCGCCTCGAAGGACTATCTCGACCGTCAGGGCCGTCCGGAAACGCCCCGCGATCTGGAGCAGCACGAGTGCATCGTCTTTGGCGGAAGGCCCGATAGCGATGAATGGGAGTTTTCGGTCGGCGGGGAGACCGAAACCATCAAGGTGAACTGGCGGCTGCGTATCGACAATTCCGACGGCATGCGCCAGGCAGCCCTATCCGGCCTCGGAATCATCATGGCACCGAGCTGGCTGTTTCCCGACCTGTGGGAGCTGGAAAACATGGAGACGCTTTTGGACGATTACGAGCGTCCGTCGTTTCCGATGTACGCGGTTTATCCGTCGCGGCGCTTCACGCCCTCGAAGGTGCGCGCAATGATCGATTTTCTGGAATTCGAGATCCGGCTGGATCCGTCGATGACGGGCGGTGCGGCGTTGATCTGACCGGCGCCCGGTTCAAACAGATGTTTGGCGCTTGCATTTGACAAAACGCTGTCGCGCCACCGCAAAGCGTGGGGTCCGAGGCAGGCAGCTCCTGGTTTCAGGCGAACTGGCGCTGATCGGCAAGCGCCAGCATGCGGCCGCGGATTTCCTCGGGCTCCATCCGTCTGGTCGGGTAAGGATAGGCATTGGCTTCGACGACCTGCCCGCTCGAATCGACCAGGAACGTTGCCTCCAAAGGCAGCGACCAGTCGCCCGATTCGTTGAGCTTGGTCAGGTCGAACCCCTGGCATTGATACATGTTGATCATCTCATCGATGATTTTGACCCGCACGCCCATGGCTTCGGCGAACGCCTGTTCGGGGTCCGTCAGAAGAGGGTAGCCAAGCGCATTGCGCGAGGTGGCGGCAGCGAGCGTAATGTGCCGCTGAGGCGTTACCCCGATCATCGCGACGCCATGGCGAGACAGATCCACGCGGATGCCCTCGAGCGCGCGCATCGACGTGGTGGAATACGGACACCAGCTGCCGCGGAAGAACAGCACCACCGCCGGCTTGCCTTCAATCAGGGAATGAACACTTTGACGGTTTCCGTCGGCGCTAATCAATTCAATGTCGGGAACGCTCTCCGGGTGGTTGACGATCCTGCCTTCCTCCGTCGCGTACTGACTCTGGTTCTGCAATGCGAGATCACGCACCTGCTGGTCTTCGCAGCAGGCGTTGCGCCACATCGTATCACCCAGAAATTTCAGTCGCTTGTTGAGAGACATCGATCATCGTCCGGTTCGGTTCTCCGTTACGATAGCACCATCGCCGGAGAAGTGAATGTCTCCGGCGACGGTGATCACAAAATTGACTTACTGGTACTGCGGCGAACCGTCACCGAGGCGCTCGCGCTCGACGAGGGCGTTGTCGATACCCGTCGCAGCGGTTGCGGTGTAATCGACGGCGACTTCGTTCTTGACCGGCTCGTAGGCATCCAGCGCGGTCGAAGCCGCGAAGGCGCCGCTCGAGGTTGCAAGAACGATTGCAGCAGAAGCGATAAGCGTTTTCATTTTTCTTTTCCTTTGTTTGTTCGGTTGTTCGGCGAGCCATGCGGCCCTTCGAAATCGAAACCGAAGGGCGGGAGCCTTCTCGTCCGTGGGAGGTCAGACCGATGGGCCATTCCGCCGCCGTTTCGATGATGCAGATATGATTGATGCCACTAAAATTCTGTAGGGCGCGCTATCTCATATCATTCATGCCAAATTGGAATGGAACCTCCGCAGATGAATGGAACCTGAACAGCGTTCTCAGGGTTGGTTCAGCGCCCGGATGGCATTCGGGGGGCAGAAAATTTCAGGAAGAGTGATGAAACAGACCAGCAAGACCTACCACCGTATTCGGGTCGCGGCACGTGCCTCGGCGATTGCCGTTCTCCTCATCGGCCCGCTCGTCGGCTTTGCTGCGGCGCAGGACGATGGCATCCGCAAGCCGAGCGGCGCGGGTTTCGTTCTCTATGTCTCGCTGATGCGCCGGGGCTGATCTCTGTCGCCTTTGCAGGCGCTACGGGCCTGCGTACAAAAAACAGACCCCGAACCCGCAGGGGTGGTTTGCCTGTCACATCGGCGCGTTTATAGTGCGCCATGACCATACAGACTCTCGAAACCCTCCCCCGGAACCCGATCTCCAGCGCAGGCTGCGAGCTGCCTCCGCCCTTCAAACCGCAATCCTTCACCGATCCCGCGAAGGCCGTTGAAGCCATCCGCGCGCTTTACGACCGCAATACCGGCTTCCTGCGCGACCGGTTCGAGGCGATCGGCCGCGGCGAAACCGATACCGGCCGCGTGCGGGCATTCTACCCCCTGCTGGAGTTCGAAACCGACAGTTACAGCCATGTCGATTCGCGGTTGGCTTACGGCCATGTGGTCGCGCCGGGCCGCTACACCGGCACGATCACCCGCCCGGACCTCTTCGGCGACTATCTGAAGACGCAGATCAGCCTGATCATGCGCAATCACGAGGTGCCGGTCACCGTGTCGGAATCGGAAACGCCGATACCGCTGCATTTCGCGTTTCAGGAAGGCGCCTATGTCGAGCAGGCCGACGCCGGCAATCTTGTGCGCCCGCTCCGCGACACCTTCGACGTTCCCGACCTCAACACCACCAATGACGACATCGTCAACGGCGACTTCGAACCCGTGCCCGGCAGCACACTGCCACTGGCGCCATTCACCGCCCAGCGCGTCGACTACTCACTGCACCGGCTGGCGCATTACACCGCCACCAGCCCGTCGCACTTCCAGAATTTTGTGCTGTTTACGAACTACCAGTTCTACATCGACGAGTTCTGCCAGCTTGCTCGCGAGGCCGTCGCCAACGGAGACGGCAAATACACCGCCTTTGTCGAGCCGGGAAACCTCATTACCGAGGCGGGCGCGTCCACGCCCTCCTCGGGCATGGTTCCGCCGCGGCTTCCGCAAATGCCCGCCTACCACCTGATGAAGGACGACCGCGCCGGCATCACCATGGTCAATATCGGCGTCGGCCCGTCCAACGCCAAGACGATCACCGACCACATCGCCGTGTTGCGCCCGCATGCCTGGCTGATGCTCGGCCACTGCGCCGGACTGCGAAACAGCCAGAATCTCGGTGATTACGTGCTGGCGCACGCCTATGTCCGCGAGGACAATGTGCTGAACGAGGATCTGCCCCTGTCTGTGCCCGTTCCGCCGCTCGCCGAGGTCCAGGTGGCGCTCGAACAGGCGGTCGAGGAAGTGACCGGCTATACCGGTTACGAGCTGAAGAAGATCATGCGCACC
The DNA here is from genome assembly GCF_019966575.1 of Oricola cellulosilytica. Lineage (GTDB taxonomy): Bacteria > Pseudomonadota > Alphaproteobacteria > Rhizobiales > Rhizobiaceae > Oricola > Oricola cellulosilytica. The sequence continues at coordinate 411,150 of NZ_JAINFK010000002.1, forward strand.
GGCACGGTCGCCACAATCGACAACCGCAACTGGGAACTGCGCGACCAGCGCGGGCCGGTCCGCCGGCTGTCGCAGTCGCGCGCCATTGCGCTCGATATGGAATCGGCAACCATCGCCGCCAACGGCTTCCGCTTCCGGGTGCCCTACGGCACGCTGCTCTGCGTCTCCGACAAGCCGTTGCACGGCGAGTTGAAGCTACCCGGCATGGCGACGGACTTCTACAAGCGGCAGGTTTCGCAGCACCTCATCATCGGCATGAAGGCGATGGAGAAGCTCGCCCAGATGCCGCCGGAACGGCTGCATTCGCGCAAGCTGAGAAGCTTCAACGAGACAGCGTTCCAGTAAGCCTGCCGCTAGGCAGAACGAGGATCGCAGCATCGCCCGGGATGCCCGCGCTCCGCCTCTGGCGGGACTGGTTAGACAGCATCTGTCCCGCAGGTGGACTTTCCCGAGCACCGCATCGCGGATTATTATGACGTCACGTCTTGCCGAGGCTCGTGACCGGGAGCGGGCGAAATGGGTTTATGCGTCAGACTTCTTGGGACGTTCCAGGCGGAATTCGGGGGCGAGGATCTCCACATCGCGTCGAAACGCGGCCGGGCGATGCTCGCCGTCCTCGCTCTTTCGCCCGGTCGGCGGATATCCCGCCAGGGCGCTGCGGCCCTGCTGTGGCCGGATCGCGACGAGCCGCAGGCACGGGCGTCGCTTCGTCAGGAACTTTCCTCCCTCAGAAAGGCGCTGGGTCCTGCCGAAACGACCATTCGCGCAGACACCGAGACAATCACCATGGATGGCGGGGTTGATCTCGACGTCTGGTCGGTCATGGCTGATCGAATCCCGTGCGGCGAGGCCCTGGACCTATTTAGGGGCGAGATACTCGACGGCATCGATCTTCCGCTGGAACCCTTCGAGGAATGGCTTGCGGACCAGCGGCGGGTCTTCCGGGGACGGCTCGTCGGGCTTGCCGAACAAAACATCAGGCAGCAACTGGATCGGGGCGATCTTGCTGCCGCGGAAGAATGCGCCGGCAAGCTCCTGCAGATCGACACTTGCAACGAAATCGCGGTCGCGGCGCGGATGCGGAACGCCCTGGCGAACGGACGGCGGCTCCACGGACTCTCGCTCTTCGATGATTTTGCCGCGCGGCTCGACGCCGAATTCCAGGCGAAGCCGGGGCCGGAACTGACGCGGCTGCGCGAGGAAATCGCCGGCGCAAAGTCGGCGGGCGCCGGTCCAACGCCCAATACCTCCGAAGCGACCCTGTTCGACCGGCCATCGGTTCTGGTCATGGGTTTCGACTGCCTGAGCGCCAGCGCGGACGACCGCATGCTCGCGATCGGTCTGGTCGACGAAATGCGGATGACGCTCAGTTACTGGCGTTGGTTTCCGGTTATCGGACCGGAGGCCATCGGCTGGAAATCGGTTCGCGAGGCCGACATCCGCAGCGCGGCGCGGGAAGTCGCGGCGTCCTATGCGGTCTGCGGCAGCCTGCGCCATTACGGTGACACGGCCCGGATAACGGTGACTCTTGCGGACGCCACCACCGGAGAGTCGCTCTGGTCGCAGAATTTCGACGGCGAGATAAAGGACATTTTCGATTTCCAGGAGGTCGTAAGCCGGTCCATCGTCGCTCAGTTGGAACCTCAGATCGCCCGTGCGGAAGCGGAACGGATCGCCCGCAAGCCCCCTGTCAATCTCGCTGCCTGGCACCTCGTCACGGAGGCTGACGAACTGGAGCGGCTCGGCGGAGGCGGCTACGGAACGCCCGAGGGAAATGCCGCCCAGTTGCGCCTGCTGGAACGGGCGACAGGTTTGGAGCCGGGATACGCCCGCGCATGGACGCGCATCGCGAAGGTCCACTGGCGGTTCTTTCTGATGGGCTGGGACGCGGACCGCGACGGGCGCGGCCTGAAATCGGAGGAAGCCTCGAAGCGGGCGATCGCGCTCGATCCGAACGATTGGGAGGCCCATTCCTACCAGGCGCTCATACAGGTGTTCGGACACAGGGATTACCGCGCCGGGGAATACCACAGCGGCGAGGCGGTCAGGCTTAATCCCTCGGCCGCCCTTGCCCGCCACGCCGCCGGGTGCACCCTGGAATGGCTGGGCAGACCGGAGGAAGCGCTCCGGCATCTCGAACTCGTGTTCCGGCTCAACCCGGACCCGCCGCACAAGGGTGCGGTGCTGGGCGATCTGTCCACCTGCTACATGCTCTCCGGCCGGCTGGACGAGGCGGTCGAGGCGGCCCGGCGGCTGATGGCCGCCGCGCCGGACTATTCGCGCGGGTTGCAACGGTGCATCGCCACCTTCGGCCTTGCCGGGCGCGGCGATCTCGCCGCCGAAGCGTTGGCCCGGCTGCGCAAACTGCAGCCGGACTTTTCGGAAGACTATGTGCGGTCCACCTATCCGTTCCGCCGCGGAGACGATTTCGCGACCTTCATGGACGGGCTCAGGCGCGCGGGCTGCTGGGCCTGACCGTCAATCGTATTTCTTCGGCGCGAACTGCCGCAGGAACGCTTCGTCCTGCTGCTTCTTCGTCAAGCCGACGTCCCGCAGCCGCTCGCGCGTCAATTCCTTGAAATGGACATAGGCGGCGAAGGCGGCATTTGCGTCGCGCAACCATCTGAACGGCAGCGACACGACGGCGGGATCGATAGCGGGCGGGGAAATGGCGGTGTGGGCCTTTCGGATCGCATCGGTGGTCATGGCGTTTCTCCTGTGCTGCTCAAGCACAGGATGCTCTCTCCCCGTGAAAGCGCCGCCAAAATCGCGTTAGCGGTTGCCGCCATGCGCGTTATAAATGCGTCAAAACGCAAGAATCGGGCTATGGGGACACAGCCTCGGCCGGCGTTAACTGCCTCACCGCGCCGCCTCACCTTCAAAACTCGGCAGCGTGGCGTAGTGTAGGGCCGAACCGGGGCAGAAGCCGCCACGACTGATTGCTGAACCCCTGCCGATGGTGCCGTCCATACGGTGCCGCTGATAAAACGGAACTCTTCGATGCCCACCCTGCCCCGCGCCGTCTATCCGCTGCTCGCCGGCTCCGCCCTGCTCATGTTCGCCGGCGGCGTCAACGGCCTCATCCTGCCGGTGCGCGGCAGCGAGGAAGGGTTTTCGTCGTTCGCGCTCGGCCTGCTCGGCACCGGCTGGGCCGGCGGCTACATCCTCGGCTGCCTGGTGATGCCGCGCACGGTCGGGCGCGTCGGCCACATCCGCGCCTTTTCGGCGATGACGTCGCTTGCCGTGGTGTCGGTGCTGGCGTCGCTGCTGATCATCGACCCGTGGGCGTGGGTGCCGCTGCGCGGCGTCGCCGGCTTCGCCTTCGCGGGCGCGGCGATGATCGTCGAAAGCTGGCTCAACGAGCGCTCCGATGCCGGCAGCCGCGGCCGCGTGTTCGGCCTCTACACGATGATCAATCTGGCGGCGACGACGCTCGGCCAGATGGCGCTGACCTTCGGCGACACCTCGACCTACCTGTTCTTCGTGCTCGCCGCGATCTTCTATTCGCTGGCGCTGCTGCCGAGCGGGCTTTACGCCAGCCATGCGCCGAACCCGCTCGTCGGGGCCAAGCTCGACCTGCCGACCCTGTGGCGCAACTCCCCGATCGCGGTGGCCGCCGTCGTGCTGATCGGCGTGTCGAACAGCGCCTTCGGCACGCTCGGCGCGGTCTATGCCGACCGCATCGACCTGGACATCGGGACCATCGCGCTGTTCATGAGCATCTCGATCCTGGCCGGTGCCGGGGCGCAGGTGCCGATCGGCTATTTCTCCGACCGGATGGACCGCCGCATCGTGCTGGTCGCGATCACCGCCACCGCGCTGGTGGTGGACATCTTCCTGGTCCTCGTGCAGCCGGCCTCGGTTCCCGTCGTGCTCGCCGCCTCGGCGGTTTTCGGCGCGTGCATCTTCTCGATGTACCCGGTCGTGGTGGCGCACGCCAACGACCACGCCCCGGACAATTACTTCCTGCGCACCTCGGGCGGGCTGCTGCTGCTGTTCGGCATCGGATCGGTCGCCGGGCCGCTGCTCGCCGGCGTCATCATGTCGTTCGCGGGGCCGGCCGGCCTGTTCGTCACCACGGCTCTCGCGCACGCGGCGCTGATCGTCTACGCGCTGCTGCGCATCCGTACCCGCGCCGCGCCGACCGAAAAGACCGAATTCGTCGCCGCCCAGCCGGGGCGGATGTCGACCCTGGAGACCGCATCGCTCGACCCGCGCGCCGAGGAGGACGAGATCGAGCTCGAGCGCCTCGACGCCGGAGAATAGACCGCCTGCGCGGACCTGTCGCCTGACCGTCACGGCGCGCCGCAACCCTTGCAGCCGGCGCGCACCCGGCGCACAACACTGACGTGCGCAACAGAGGCTTTCCATGTCCGACACATTTCTTTCCCACCTGACCGAAACGCTTGCGGAGATCGAGGCTGACGGGCTCTATAAGCGCGAGCGCGAGATCGTCTCGCCGCAGGCCGGCCATATCCGCATCCGCTCCGATGGGAGCGCGCGGGAGGTCATTAATTTGTGCGCCAACAACTATCTCGGCCTCGCCGACGATGAACGGCTTGTCGAAGCAGCGAAGAAGTCCCTCGACAAGGACGGCTTCGGGATGGCCTCGGTGCGCTTCATCTGCGGCACGCGGGCCTCGCACCGCGAGCTGGAACAGGCGCTCGCCGCGTTCCTCGGCAAGGACGATTCGATCCTCTTCGCCGCCTGCTTCGACGCCAATGGCGGCCTGTTCGAGCCGCTGCTCGGCCCCGACGACGCGGTTGTATCCGACTCCCTCAACCACGCCTCGATCATCGACGGCATTCGCCTCTGCAAGGCGAAGCGCTACCGCTACGCCAATTCCGACATGGACGATCTCGAAACCCAGCTCAAGGCGGCAAAAGCCGATGGCGCGCGGCACATCATGATCGCCACCGACGGCGTGTTCTCCATGGACGGCTATCTCGCGAAACTGCCGGAGATCACGGCGCTTGCCGAGAAATACGACGCGATCGTGATGGTCGACGATTGCCACGCCACCGGCTTCATGGGGCCTGAGGGCCGCGGCACGCCGCATCATCACGGCGTGGCCGACAAGGTCGCGATCCTCACCGGCACGCTCGGCAAGGCGCTGGGCGGGGCGATCGGCGGCTATGTCGCGGGGCCTCAAGCCGTGATCGACATGCTGCGCCAGCGCGCCCGGCCCTATCTCTTCTCCAACGCCCTGCCCCCGATGGTGGTCGCCGCCGGGCTGGAAGTCCTGAGAATCGTAGAGGCCGGAGACGATCTGCGCGCGAAGCTGTTCGACAACGCGAAATACTGGCGCGTGGGCCTGGAAGAGGCCGGCTTCACGCTGCTGCCCGGCGAGCACCCGATCGTGCCCGTCATGCTCGGAGACGCCCGGCTGGCGCAGGATTTCGCAGCCGGCCTCGACGCGCGCGGCGTCTATGTCTCCGGCTTCTTCTTCCCGGTCGTCCCGAAGGGCAAGGCCCGCATCCGCACGCAGATGAATGCCGCGCTGACCCGCGACGATCTCGACACCGCGCTCGACGCGTTCAAGGCGGTCGGCCGCGAATTGGGAGTCATTTGAATGAGTTCGAACGGAACCATGAAGGCGCTTGTGAAGGCCGAGACCGCCCCGGGGCTGTCGCTGATGGATGTCGACGTGCCGGAAATCGGCCCCAACGACATCCTGATCAGGATCAGGAAGACCGGCATTTGCGGCACCGACATGCACATCTGGAACTGGGATGAGTGGGCGCAGAAAACGATCCCCGTGCCGATGGTCGTCGGCCATGAATATGCCGGCGAGATCGTCGAGATCGGCTCCCATGTCGAGGATCTGAGGATCGGCCAGCGGGTTTCCGGCGAGGGTCATGTGGTCGGCCACCGCTCTCGCGCGGCCCGCGCCGGCAAGTTCCACCTCGATCCGGAGACCAAGGGCATCGGCGTCCACATCCCCGGCGCGTTCGCCGAATATCTGAAGCTCCCCGCCTTCAACGCCGTGCCCCTGCCCGACGACATCGACGACGAGCTCGGCGCGATTCTCGATCCGTTCGGCAACGCCGTCCACACGGCGCTCACCTACCCGCTGGTCGGCGAGGACGTGCTGGTCACCGGCGCCGGGCCGATCGGCATCATGGCGGCGATGGTTGCCCGCCACGCCGGGGCGCGCCATGTCGTGCTGACGGATATCAACCAGGATCGCCTCGACCTCGCCGGCCGCATCGCCGACATCACCCCAGTCAACACCGCGAAGGAAGACCTGATGGAGGTCCGCGCCCGCCTCGGCATGCGCGAGGGCTTCGATGTCGGCATGGAGATGAGCGGCGCCGCCCCCGCCTTCGCGCAGATGATCGAGCAGATGATCATGGGCGGTAAGATCGCTGTGCTCGGCATTCCGGCAAAGCCGATTCCGACCGACTGGACTGCGATCGTCTTCAAGGCGCTTGTCATCACCGGCATCTACGGGCGCGAGATGTTCGAGACCTGGTACAAGGAGATCGCGATGATCCAGTCGGGGCTGGACCTGCGCGCGATCATCACCGACCGGCTGCCGGTGACGGACTACAAAAAAGGCTTCGAGCGCATGGGCGAAGGAAGCTGCGGGAAAGTGGTGCTGGACTGGGGGTGAGGCGTTGGAACGCCCTCCCTTCTCCCCTTGCGGGAGATTGAAGGCCGTATTGCGAAAGCCAACGATTTGGCTTTCGCCGGCCGGAAGGTTTTCGTCCGTTCCGTCAACGGGCGAAAACGGATGAGGGGTTCTCCTGGCGCCAGTCCTGTCGCAGCGCTGGATCACTGGCGCAAGCGATGATGTTGCGTAGGCGCTGCAACCAAACATAGCTCGTCATCCTCGGGCTTGCCCCGAGGATGACGGAGTGTGGGTTATGGTCCTTTGCACAGCTTCGAGGCCGCCGAACAGCTCGGCCCACCCCTCCGTCATCTTCCCCCATTCGACTCCGGATTCTCGCGCCCAACCTAACTCGCCCCGGCCTCCCCGCCCTGCCCCAGGTCCACGGCAATCGAACCGGCATGGTCCTCGTCGAGGCAGCGCGTCTCGATCTGCAGGGTGGAGAAGAAGAAGCCGTATTTGTCGCGCAGCAGCGCGTGCGCCTCCTCGAGGATCTCGTGGCTGTCGCGCCCGCCCTCCCCGACGCGCATATGCGCGCTGAACACGTATTTTCCCGCCGTCAGCGCCCAGCCATGGGCGTGGTGGATGTCGCGGACGCCGTCGATGGCGGCGAGATCTGCGGCGATGCCCGGCAGGCTGATGTCGCCGGGCGTCCCGTCCATCAGCAGGTGGCCGGCGTCGCGCAGAATCCCCCAGCTCGCCCATAGCAGCACGAAGCCGAAGGCGATGCCGAGCAGCGGGTCGATGGCGAGGAATCCGGTGAACCGGATGACCAGGGCCGCGATGACAATGATGATGCTGCCGACAAAGGTCTGGATGATGTGCCAGTAGGCCCCGCGCACGTTGAGGTCGGTCTTCTGCTGCTGGAACAGCAGGTAAAGCGCGACGAATTCGGTCACGAAGCCCCCGGCGGCCGCCAACAGCATCGGCGTCGTCGGCAGGTCGACGGGCTCGCCGAGCCGCATCGCGCCCATGACGATCACCAGCACGGCCATCACGAGCAGGAAGGCGCCGTTGACCAGCGCGCCGATGATTTCGGCCCGGTACCAGCCGAAGGACAGTTTTTCGCTTGCCGGCAGCCGTGCCAGCCGCGCGGCGGCGATGGCGACGAGTACGCCGCCGACCGCCGAAAAGGTATGAAAGGCGTCCGAGAGCACCGCGATGGAGCCGGTCCAGAGCCCGATCCCCAGTTCGATCAGGAAGTAGATCCCCGTCAGCCAGCCGGAAATCGTCAGCGCCCGGCCCGACGACGGCAGATGCCCGGAATGGCCCTGCATGTTCATTCCGGTTTCGTGTTCCATGCTCATGGCGGATGCGCCTCCGATCGCGCGACGGTCCGTGCCGAACCATCCGGGCGGACATTACGTCCCGGACGTTATTTCTTCCAGTCACCGGAAGGTCAAGAAACGTTCACACGTCTGGTTTCGTCGATAAATTTTCTAAACACATTCCTTCAACCCATTGTTTTCGTTCGTTATTCGCATTTTTTCATCCGATTTTTATCGACACTTTCGCAGCTTCCGGCATCATTCCTCCGAGTTTGACGGAAAGGAGATCCGATGGACTGGGAAGGGGCGATCGCGCAAAACCGCGCCGATCTGGAGCGCATCGTCGCGGCGCTGTTCGCGCTGGCCGGGCTGATCGGCGTGACGGCTGTCGCCACCCTGCCGCGCAGCGTCCATGGCCAGATCCTGATCGTGCTCAGGCCCGCCGAATCCGCCGTCCGCCGCCTCATCGTCACCGCCGCAAGGCACGTCTTCTTCCAGCCCCGCACGCGCGAGCCCGATGCCGGGCCGGCCGTGAGCCAGGCCGAGATCATCGCCCAGGCACGGCGTGCACGGGAAAAAGGACGGCTGATGGAAGCGCAGGCCACCCGCATCGTCTATCACCGGATCGATCTCGGCCTCGCCACCTCTGCGCCGCCAGGGGCCCGCCAGCAACGACGCGAAGCGGAGGCGCTTAAGAATGGGACAGACGACTCGGCCCGCCAGCGACGAGCTTCAAGCGAGGAGCTTAAGGGCGGGACAGAAAACCCGGCCCATTCCGTGAAGCCCGACATGCCATCATTCCAGTTGTTCGACCCGCTGAAGCGGTTCGACTTTTCCCCTGCCCGCCCCGGCCCGCGGGGCGTGCCGCGCATCGTCAATTTCTTCGACGGCGATCCGCAGCCCGTTCCGGTGAGGCCGGCGCCGACCCCCGACGACCCGGTCAGCGCGGTGCAGCTCTGCCGCCGGCTGCAGGCGCTGAAGGCCGCGCTCGACGACATTCCGGGCCAGGCCCAACGCCTTGCCCGCTGGAAGGCGCGACACGACCGCGCGCGGGACAACGGCCGGCCGGTCAGGCCAAGGCGCATCGACCCGCTGAGGTCCGGCTGGCCGCCCGGCCACCGCAAGCGCCACGTCCACGACATCGACGAGGTGCTCGTCGAATGCAACTGGCTGGCGCACTACGCGCGGGAAAAGACCGCCG
>NZ_JAINFK010000002.1:420331-618289 GCF_019966575.1 Oricola cellulosilytica
GCGCCACGTCCACGACATCGACGAGGTGCTCGTCGAATGCAACTGGCTGGCGCACTACGCGCGGGAAAAGACCGCCGACCCTCCCCCTTGAGGAGAGGGATACCCCGCCGCCACGAATCCGCCCAAATCGAAGCGCCCGCTTGATCGCGCGGCGCCGTTCGGGCTTGCCGCACCAACACGTGTGGAGGAAAATCGATGAAGAAGATCATTGCTCTGGCCGCAGCGCTTGCATTCGCGACGCCAGCCCTCGCCGCGCAGTGCCCGGGCGACATGGCCGCGATCGACGCCGCGCTCGGAACCGCCAGCCTCACCGACGAACAGATGGCCGAAGTGAATGAACTGCGCGCGCTCGGCGAAGAGCAGCACGCGGCCGGAAGTCACGCGGACTCGGTCGAGACACTGGCGAAAGCCAGGGCTATTCTGGGTATCTGACCGGTCGTGCCGCCCGGCGCCGTCCGGCTATCGGGTGACGGGCGGCTCGACCTCGCCATAGAGCGGCACGGTTGAGATCGACATCTTCGCCGAACCCTCCTGCACCTGGCGCGAATGCGACAGGTAGATCAGCGTGTTGTTCGAGCGGTCGTAGATGCGCTTGACCACCAGCTTCTTCCAGATCAGCGAACGGCCGCTCTTGAAAATCTCCTCGCCGTCCTCGTCGAGATCAATGTCGCCGATCTCGATCGGCCCGGTCTGGCGGCAGGCGATGGAGGAATTGGACGGATCCTCGAACCAGTTGCCCTTCTGCAGACGGTCGATCAGGCCGCGATCGAAATAGGCGACGTGGCAGGTCACGCCCTTCACCTCGGGGTCGGCGACGGCCTCGATCTTGATGTCGTTGCCGAGCCAGTCGACCCCGACCTCGCCCACCTCCTCGGCGGCGACACTCGCCGGGGCGGCGAGCATCGTTACTCCAAGAATGGCGGCGGCAGTTTTGCGAAGGGCGTGGTGCATGGCGGATCTCCTGCAGACGTAAGCGTTCAGCCTCATCTTGGTTCCCCGGCAGGAAAGCGCAAGGCGCGCAGCGGCGGCACCCGGCGCGGAACGCCGTTGTGAATGCGGACTCACCTGTTAGATAGACCCGAAACATGAGGACGGGACGCAGACATGAAAAAACGCATTCTCTTCACAGGCGGTTCCGGCAAGGCCGGGCGGCACGTCGTTCCCTACCTGCTCGACCGCGGACACCGTGTCGTCAATGTCGACCTGACGCCGCTTGACCACCCGGATGTCGACAACCTGACAGCCGACATCACGGATTCCGGCCAGATGTTCAACGTGATGACGTCCTACGCCAACTTCGACGAGTTGGAGCCCGGGACCGGCGTTCCCGCATTCGACGCCGTGGTGCATTTCGCCGCCGTGCCGCGCATCCTCATCCATCCCGACAACGAGACGTTCCGCGTCAACACGATGGGCACCTACAACGTCATCGAGGCGGCGGTGAAGCTCGGCATCCGCAAGATCGTGATCGCGTCGTCGGAGACGACCTACGGCATCTGCTTCGCCGATGGGCGGGCTGACCCGAGATCCCTGCCCCTGGAGGAGGACTACGACATCGACCCGATGGACAGTTACGGGCTGTCGAAGGTCGTCAACGAGAAGACCGCGCGCGCTTTCGCGCGGCGCTCCGGGTTCGACATCTATGCGCTAAGGATCGGCAACGTGGTCGAGCCGCACGAGTATGCGGAGAATTTCCCGACGTACTTCGCCAATCCCGAAATGCGGCGGCGCAATGCGTTCTGCTATATCGACGCCCGCGATCTCGGCCAGATCGTCGACCTGTGTATCAAGGAGGACGGCCTCGGCTTTCAGGTCTTCAACGCCGGAAACGATACCAACGGGATGAACATTCCGACGGAGGAACTCGCAGCACGCTTTTTTCCGGGCGTGCCGGTCACCCGCGAGATGGGCGAGAACGAAGCGCTGTTCTCGAACAGGAAGATCAGGGACGTGCTCGGTTTCACTGAGCAGCACGATTGGCGGAAATACGTGTAGGGCTGACAATCGCTGCGCAACGGCGGCAGCCACGGCAAGATATGCCAATGGACAGTTCTCGCGACTTGACCAATCAATAGCCTTCGGAACGCCGAATTTCCGAATTATCTGCACTGGCATCGACCGATCCGCGGCCATTGGGGCTTCGCGGCGAGAAGGAAGGGTATCCGTTTGGCGCAGGCAGCATTCGATCAGAGCACACAGCCGCAATATGGCGGGAGCGAGAGCGAGTTTCGCCTCGACCTGGCGCTACGTGCCGCTCAAATCGGCATCTGGGATTGGGACCTCCGCACGGATCGAATGGAGTACACCCCGCGCGCCCGGGAAATATTCGGGTTTGGCGATAACGAGGAGATAACCCTCGACCGCGTTCGGGGCACCACCCATCCTGATGACGCAACCCGGACGAGAGCGCTGGCTCGCCGGTCGCTCGACCCGGCGATCAGAGAGCGTTCGCCTTATGAATACCGGATCAGACGCGCCAACACCGGGGAAGTCCGCTGGGTCCTCGCCTTCGGCGAGCCGATTTTCGCCGAGGAGAACGGAATTTCGAAGGCGGTCCGCTATGTTGGAACCGTCCAGGACATCACAGACCGCAAGGCAGCCGAACACGCCTTGCGGGAAAGCGAGACGCGTCTCCGCCTTGCCATCGACGCCTCGAAAATGGCGGTATGGGAAGTTGATCTCGCCACCGACGAAGTCAGCAAGTCAAAGAACCTGAACCGGATCTTCGGCTTTCCCGAAGAATATACACCGACTCTCGACGAACTTCGTATGCGATATGCGCCCGGGGAACGCGAACGCGTTCAAAAGGCCGGTCGCGCCGCGATGGACAACGGCATGGCGGAGTTCGAGATCGAATACGAATGCGTGCGTCTGGACGGACAAAGGCGCTGGCTTCTGCTACGTGCAGAAATCATTCGAAAGCCCGACGGCACACCCACACGTGTCATCGGCGTTCTTGCCGATATCGACGACAAAAAACGGACAGCCGAGCAGCAGAAACTCATACTTGGCGAGCTTAACCACCGCATGAAGAACACGCTTGCTGTGGTCCAGTCAGTGGTCTCCCAGACCTTCCGCGACGAAAAAGTCGATCCGGACATCCTTCGCAAGTGCCGCGAGCGCATTCATGCGTTGGCAAGCGCGAACGATGTTCTCGTGCACGGAAACTGGTCGCATTCCGACCTCGGCATGCTGGTTGCCAAGATCATCGAACCGTTCCACGACCGGAACTCGGACGCATTCAAGCTAGACGGTCCCGACCTGCAGCTTCCGTCAGCCATGAACGTACCGCTTGCAATGACCCTGCACGAGCTGAGCACCAATGCGGTGAAGTATGGCGCGCTATCGCGCGACGGCGGCCAAGTGGAAATTACCTGGCGGGGGGGCCACGACGGCGCCATCACCATCGACTGGCGCGAGCGCGGCGGCCCGAAAGTCAGGCCGCCGGCGAAAACCGGATTCGGAAGCCGGTTGCTCGAGAAAGGACTCTCGAGTCAGCTTGGTCGCATCGACCTGGATTACCGGCCCGATGGGCTGCTTTGCAGCATTCAACTTTCAACGCTGGAGAACGGTGCAACGACCGACCTCTCGGCGCATCACATGTTCGGATAAACAGGTCCTTCACCGCCCTGCGGTACCGTCCACCTGATGTTCTGGTTCGGGTCCTTGATGTCACACGTCTTGCAGTGAACACAGTTTTGCGCGTTGATCTGGAAACGGACATTGTCGTCCGGCTTGCGTTCGGCGTCGGCCGGCACGGAGTTTCCGTCCGAATCCAGCCACTCATAGACGCCGGCGGGGCAGTAACGCGCCGACAATCCGGCAAATTCCGCATATTCGGACGTCTTCTGCAGGGCCTCGTCTTTCACCTTCAGATGGACCGGCTGGTTTTCCTCATGGTTCGTGTTCGACAGAAACACCGATGAAAGCCTGTCGAAGGTGAGCTTGCCGTCAGGCTTGGGATAGGAAATCGGCTTGAATTTTTTCGCCTTACCGGTCGCTGCATAGTCCGGCTTGCCGTGTTTCAGGGTGCCAAGCGGCGACCAGCCTCCCGTGATCTGGTTAATCCACATATCGATGCCACCGATGGCCACTCCAAGCGCGGTTCCAAAACGCGACCAGAGCGGTTTGACGTTGCGCACCCGCTTGAGATCCTTGCCAATCTCTCCGTCGCGCCACTCGTTCTCATAAGCATCGAGCGCGTTATCTTTCGACCTTCCGGCGGCGAGTGCCTCCGCCGTCTTCTCCGCTGCCAGAATTCCGGACAACATTGCGTTGTGCGAACCCTTGATGCGCGGGACATTGAGAAATCCGGCGGAGCATCCGATCAGCGCGCCGCCTGGGAAGGAAACCTTCGGCACCGACTGCCAGCCACCCTCGGTGATGGCGCGCGCGCCATAGGCCAGTCGCTTGCCGCCCTCGAACGTGCCGCGAACCGACGGATGGGTCTTGAAGCGCTGAAATTCCTCGAACGGATACAGATACGGATTCTCGTAGTTCAGGTGCACCACGAATCCGACGGCAACCTGGTTGTCCTCGAGGTGATACAGAAACGATCCGCCGCCGGTCTTCATGTCGAGCGGCCAACCGAAAGAGTGCTGCACGAGCCCGGGCTTATGGTGTTCCGGCTTGACCTCCCAGAGTTCCTTGATGCCCAGTCCGAATTTCGGAGCGTCGCTATTCGCATCGAGACCGAACTTCGCGATTAGATCTTTGGCTAGCGAACCGCGAACGCCCTCCCCGATCAGCGTGTACTTGCCGTGCAGTTCCATGCCCCGGGCAAACATTGGCCCCGGCGTACCGTCCCTTTCGATGCCCATGTCGCCCGTGGCGACCCCCTTCACCGAGCCATTCTCGTCGTAGATAATCTCCGCGGCGGCGAAACCGGGGTAAATTTCGACGCCCAGCCCCTCGGCGCGCGCGGCCAGCCAACGACAGACATTGCCAAGCGATACGATGTAGTTGCCGTGATTGTTCATTAGGGGAGGCATCAGGAAGTTCGGCAAGCGAATCGATCCTCCCGGACCGAAAAGCATGAACCGGTCCTCGGTGACGGCCGTCTTGAACGGGTGATCAGCGTCGTCGCGCCAGTCGGGAATGAGCTTATCGACCCCGACCGGATCGATAACCGCGCCGGAGAGGATGTGAGCGCCGACCTCTGCGCCCTTTTCGAGGACAACGACGGAAATTTCGGGGTTGATCTGCTTCAACCGGATCGCAGACGCCAAGCCAGCCGGGCCTGCCCCAACAATCACCACGTCGAACTCCATGCTTTCGCGCGGTTCGTTCATCGGATTACCGGCACCGTTCCCGTCACTCATTCATACCTCCGTTGCGGCCGACTGTTTCCCTTAGGCCGCTTGATATCTCCAATTCGCGCCGACCATAATCCACGCCCTGCTCTTCGCAAGGATATTGTGCCGCGCGTTTCGCCGCACGTTATCGACCCTGTCCTGAATGCCAGACCTGCGCGCTGTCATAACAAGCCGATTCGCGCTAGAATTTTTTATGGCGACTCATCTCGTCCGCATGGCTGTTGCGACCGCGCTGATATGCCTTCTTGCCGGCCGGGCGCGCACAGAAAGCGACATTGCTCCGGACAAGACCTTCAGCCGGCCCGCTCCCTATATGTTCTCTGACGAGTTGGGGGGATTTTCCATCGTTGCCGTCTCCGGCGTCGGGACCCGCTCCGACCCGGTCCTCGTCTCGAAAATTGTGCGGACCCACACTTCGGCTACGATGATCATCCGCGCTACGCGCCCAATCAATGCGTTCGGCCAGACCGGCTACTTCTCCACCGGCACCGTCCACATCGTCCTCGATATCATGAACGATACGGGCGTCCCTTGGATCGGTTTCGAACTTGAATTGCAGGAAGAGTACGAGCAGCCGAGCGTCTACGGAGATGGCCTTTCATTCGATCAACGTAGGCAGGAAGAAATGCGCGTGTTCTCGAGCGCGTTCGCGCATGTCCGCCGGGATTTCGAGCCGTTCGACCGACTTCTTTTCGAGCAAGGCGCACTCGATCACCGCGCCCGCGCCCGGTTTCGCTTTCTGGTCACCGACCTGACGCCGACATCCGTCTTCTATATCAAGTTCGATCCGCGCATTCCGGCCTCGTGACACCGTCGCGCTTGATGGTTTGGCCATCCTCTGCGAAAGGATGAAGATGAAGAACACCACCGGTCCGTCACGGGGCGAGCTGGAGAACCTGCTGCGCTTCTATGCGGAAAGCGGGCTCGACTTCCCGCTGGCCGATGAACCGGTAGACCGTTTCACGCCTGTCGAGCCCCCGGCTCGTGAGGCCGCACAAGCGGACCCCGGGGAAAAAGCGGCGCAAACGGCTCATGACGCGCGATCGGGCGGAGACCTTCAGCCGACCCTGACGCGGCTTCCGGCGATTCCGGACGCGGAAGCGAGTGCCCTCGCCGAAAAAGCGGCGGCCGGCGCTGAAACGCTCGATGAACTGCGCGGGGCGGTCGAGGCATTCGAAGGCTGCAATCTGAAAATGACCGCGCGTTCGACGGTTTTCGAGGGAGGAATGCGCGGAGCGCGCCTGATGATGATTTCGGACGCACCTGGCCGAGACGACGATACCAATGGCGAAGCCATCACTGGCCCCGAGGGGGCGCTGTTTGACCGCATGCTCGCCGCAATAGGACTCACACGGGACGATTGCTATCTTGGTTTCGCGGTCCCGTGGCGCGTGCCCGGCAACGGCGCGCCGTCGCCGCTTCAGGCGTCTATCTGCAAACCCTTCGCGGAACGTCAGATCGAACTCGCCAATCCTGAATTGGTCGTTCTGCTCGGGAATGGCGCGGCGCGAATATTTCTGGAGCGCACGGGCAACATCCTGCAGGTTCGCGGCAAATGGAAAATATTGAGAACCCGGAACGGTTTCGAGGCCCCCGTGATCGCGACACTTCAGCCGCGCTACCTGCTGGAACAACCCGCCCAAAAGCGCTTTGCCTGGGCTGACCTGCAGATGATCCGAGACAGGCTGGCAGAAACCGGGAGCGGCGTCTGACGGCGCATTTGCGGCATAAATGGTCGCCCGCTTTCGATGCGTCGACCGCATATCCGCGTTACGCCTTAGCCCACTCGAAACGAGCCGTCCGGGAGTTTGCACGTGGTTCAACTCGTTCTTCCCGTCCTGGGTCTCCTCGCGTCTACGTTCCTGCTGCTGGCCGGCAACGGTCTCTCCGGAGTCCTGCTCCCCATTCGCGCCGCTATCGAGGGTTGGAGTCCGTTCGTCATCGGCTGGATCGGATTCGGCTACGCGCTCTGCTTCAGCGCTGGCTGTCTCGTTGTGCCTCGACTGGTGCTCCGGGTCGGCCATGTCCGTGTCTATGCCGTGCTGGCGTCGCTTCTGGCGATTTCCGCTTTGCTGCACGGGCTTTTCGTGAACCCCTATGCGTGGATGGTCTTCCGCGGTCTCGCCGGATTTTCGCTGGCCGGAACCTACATGATCGTCGAGAGCTGGCTGAACGAGAAGACAAGCAACGAGGCGCGCGGCCAGATGTTTTCGATCTACATGGTCTGCAACATGGTCGGCCTCATGTCCGGACAGTTCTTGCTGATAACCAGCGATCCGGGGGGCACGGCTCTCTTCATGATTGCGGCGCTCCTGTTCGCCAGCGCCGTTATTCCAACCGGGCTCTCCAACGCGTCTTCACCTAAGCCTCTGACTGAGGTCTCGCTGGACCTGCCGAAACTTTTCACCAACTCTCCCCTGGCGTTTGTCGGTGTGGCGGTGACAGGATTCACGTTCGGGGCCTACGCGTTCCAGATGCCAGTCTACCTTCAAATGACAGGCATGACGGAAGCACAGATCGCAACGCTGATGGCCGTTGCCATGGTCGGCGGGATGGTATTCCAGTATCCACTCGGGCGTCTCTCCGACCGTATGGACCGGCGCTACGTGATCCTCGCAACGGCCTCGGCGGGAGTGCTCCTTTCCATCCTGTTTGCGGCCGCCGGGGCAACGCTTGCGGTCATTCTCGGCCTGATGTTCCTTTTCGGCGGCGTGCTCATGCCGCTATATTCGCTGGTGACCGCCTACGCTAACGACCACGCCTCTCCGGATGAATTCGTCGAAGTCTCATCCGGCCTGCTGGTGGTCTACGGGGCCGGATCAATGGCTGGCCCGGTCGTGGCGGGCACGGTCATGAGCACCATCGGCGCCAGCGGTTTCTTCGTCACAACCATGCTCTGCTATCTGGCGTTCAGCCTCTACACTGTCTGGCGCATGACGCGGCGTGTGGCAGTTCCGCAGGAGGAAATGACGGACTTCACCTATGCCCCACCCTATGCCCCCTCGCAGACGCCGGAATCGCTCCAGCTCGACCCGCGCGCGGATGACTGAGGCTTATCCCTGCGGCGTGATCGCTCGGCGCGAAGCCGCGCGTTCGAGGCCGAGGCGATGTTCGCGGATGATGATGAAGATTCCGGACGCCGTAACGATCGCGGAGCCTGTCAACGTGGCCCAACCCGGAACCTCCGCGAATACGAAATAGCCGATGGTGATGCCGAGAATGACGGACGTGTACTCGAACGGAGCTATCGTCGACGTATCGGCGTAGCGATAGCTTTGGGTCAGCAGGATCTGGCCAAGTCCGCCACAAAAGCCTGACAATACCAACGCGATCGTCTGGACCCGGTCCAGTGCCTGCCAGCCGAACGGGACTGTTGCGAGCGCGAGCAGGGAGGCCGTGACCGAGAAGTAGAGCACGATGGTCGGAGTGCGTTCGGTGTCCAGCAGACGCCGCACCAGGACCATGGCAAGGCCCGCGATGCACGCCGACGCAAATGTCGCGGCGACGCCGAGCGCCTCGCTTCCGCCAAAATCGCCACCACCGCGAAACAACTGCAGCTTGGGCCATGAAATCACCAGCACCCCCAACAGGCCGACGATAACGGCGCCCCAGCGATAACGGCGCACCACTTCGCCCAGGAGCACCGCACCCAATATGACGGTCACGAGCGGCCTTGCATATCCGATGGCGATCGCGTCTGGCAGCGGCAGCCGGGTGAGACCATAGAAACCGAGCGTCATCGCGGTAACGCCGACCATGCCCCTCATGACATGCCCCATCGGTCGATCCGTCTTCCACGCGCCGAGGAACTGCCTTGTGGCGAGCAGATAGGCGCATATCGGCAGCATGGCGAAAAAGGAGCGGAAGAAAACGATCTGCCCCGCCGGCAACTGGCCGGCATATTTGATTGCTGTCGCCATTCCCATGAAGGCACAGACCGACCCGACTTTCAGGCCTATGCCGAGAAGAGGATTTTTTTCCGAGGCTTCGAGAAGACTGGTGGATGACATCGCCGCCCGTGCGTAGCGCTGTTGCGCGCGTATGGATAGTGTCAGTTATTGCGGTTCAAGGAGCGGTGCCCGTCTGTCGCGCCAACCGACCTGTGCCTCCAGCTGCGCAGCGAGCGAAAAGAGCGTCTCCTCGTCACCCATGCGGCCGACCGCCTGAATGCCGAGAGGCAGTCCCTCCCCCGTGACATGGACCGGCAGCGCGATCGCCGGCTGACCTGTGACGTTCTGGATGGCCGGCCAGTGAGTGAACCACAGGCTCTGATCGATGAGCTTGTCGATGAGCGGCGAAAGGCGAAGCGCCGGCGTCAGGTGGAGTGCATCGAGCAACTGCTCGCTGAGCAGATCAAGCCCGCGCGGATCGAGACCGCCGCACGGCAGGGGCGGATGTGCGATCACCGGCATCAGCACGGCATCGAAGGCCGCCGTCTGCGTAAGAATTCCATGGGTCACTTCCTGCATGCGCAGGACCGAGGCGGAGAATTCGCCGCCCCCGGTCAACTCGCCATATCTGCGCAGGACTCGCGCAATTCGTCCCAGTGTTCCGGCTCCGCGAAGACGAACACCCTCCATCCGCATTTGCCCGGCAAACGAAACGGCGACGATCCGCGCGAAATCGGCGAAGAAATCGCGTGTGACCGGCAGATCGATTTCCTCGACGCGGTGCCCTGCCTCTCTTGCGAGATCGGCAGCCCTCTCCAATGCCGTTTGCGTCTCGTCGGACACGGCAAGACCGAGGGGCGAAGTGCCGTAGATGCCGATGCGAAGCCCTTTCGGACGCCTGTGTGCGGCCTCGGAAAATGTTCCAGCCGGCTGGCTGGCCTGATACGGGGAGTAAGGGTCGGGAGCGCTGGCGAGGTCAAGGATAGCGGCCGAGTCGCGCACGGAACGGGTGACGACATGCTGTGCTAACAGGCCGAACCAGCCCTCGAGAAAATCCGGTGTGAAGGGTACGCGCCCACGGCTCGGCTTCATCCCGACCAGACCGCAACACGCAGCCGGCACCCGGATCGAGCCGCCACCGTCGGAAGCGTGCGCGACCGGCACGACCCCCGCCGCCACGAGCGCCGCGGACCCGCCGGAAGAACCGCCGGTTACGTGGCCGGTATTCCACGGGTTCCGGGTAACTCCGAAACGTTCTGTCTCGGTCACCAGTCGCAGACCGAATTCGGACGTTGTCGAGGTCGCGAGCGGGACGAATCCGGCCGCCCGGAACCGCTCTACCAGCGTCGAATCCTCAGTTGAAATGTTCGGTCTGACGCGGCTGCCCCAATGGATCGGCACACCGTTGATAGAAATTCCGAGATCCTTGATCGCCATCGGCACACCAGCGAAGGGTGCCGCCCGATGCACCTTCTTCGCGGCAGCGCGAGCGCTGTCGTAAAGATGCTCCGCAATGGCATTGATGTAAGGATTGACCGCCTCGGCGCGGGCGATTGCCGCTTCCATCACTTCGGCTGGCGAAACATCACCTTTCCTGATGTGCGCTGCCAGGCCCGTCGCGTCGCTGGCCCAGACAATATTTTCCACGTCTCCCAACCTTACCCCCTCTTAGACGAAAGGCTGCGACAAAATGGTCTGCCAGAACAAGCCTCGAGTAAATTACTGATTAACAATTTTCCTAAATTCTTGCGTACATGCGATGACCCGGCAATTGCGCATTCCTTTGGTGCGCAGGGGGCATGATGCCCACCCCCTATTCTCCCTGTACGGATGGTGCGCGGAGTAACTTCTCTTGATAGTGTGGAGCAAGCATCATGGAACAGACGCCAGCCAAGATCAAAGCAGCCGGCGAGGATATCGACGGCAGACTTTCGTTCTTGGGATTGGATCAGAAGAGCCGGAAAAAACTTTCCAGCCTTCGGCCGCTCATCGAAAAAGAGCTCCCCAGCGCGCTCGATAAATTCTACGGCCTCGTGAAAAAGACGCCCGAGACCAACAGGTTCTTTCGCGACGATGAACACATGGCCGGCGCCAAAAATGCGCAGCTCGGACACTGGGCCGCGATTGCAAGCGGGAAGTTCGATGAAGATTACGCTGATAGAGTTCGGAAAATCGGAAAAGTTCATGCTCGCGTTGGACTGGAACCTCGATGGTATATCGGCGGGTACGGCGTCATAATCGAACATCTCGTCAAGGCAGCGGCCACTTCATATTGGCCAAAGACCGGTTTCTTCACAAAGGGAAATCCGGGCCCGGAAGAGTTTTCCGAGGCGCTGTCGATTCTTCTTAAGGCGATAATGCTCGACATGGATCTTTCTATCTCGGTCTATATCGACGAAGCCGAAGCGGCCAGACAGCGGATAAGTGAAGACGCGCTGAAGGCGCAAAAAGATATTGTCGAGAGCTTTGGGAAGGCGATCCGTCACCTGGCCGAGAAAGATCTGACCTACCGTTTGGCCGACGACATGCCCGAAGCCTATGACGGGCTGCGAATGGACTTCAACGAGGCGCTTGCCGCTCTCGCCGAGACGATCCGGAACATCGGCGACTCGGCCGAGCAGATTTTGAGCGGCTCAGAGGAAATCAGGTCTGCCGCCGATGACATGGCGAGGCGTGCCGAACGGCAGGCCGCGTCGGTCGAGGAAACCGCCGCGGCCGTAGAGCAGATCACGGCGACCGTAAAATCCTCCTCGGAACGCGCCGAAGAGTCGGGCAAACTCGTGCGACGCACCAGGGCTAATGCGGAACAGTCCGGCGAAGTTGTTCGCAGGGCGGTGGAAGCCATGGACCGCATCAACAAATCCTCCGATGAAATCGCCAAGATCATCACCGTCATCGATGACATAGCGTTTCAGACCAACTTGCTGGCTCTCAATGCGGGCGTAGAAGCAGCGCGCGCGGGCGAGGCCGGCAAGGGCTTTGCCGTGGTCGCGCAGGAGGTGCGGGAACTGGCACAGCGGTCGGCCGGAGCTGCAAAGGAAATCAAGGACCTGATCACATCTTCCGGTGAAGAAGTGAAAAGCGGCGTCTCGCTTGTCAATGAGACCGGCGAAGCCCTCGAGTCGATTGTCATGGAAGTGTCGGAGATCGACCAGAACGTTTCGTCGATCGTCGAGGCCGCGCGTGAACAGTCTGGCGGCCTCGCGGGGATAAACAGCTCGGTTTCCTCAATCGACGAGGGCACGCAACAGAACGCGGCAATGGCGGAGCAACTGACCGCGAGCAGCCACTCGCTCAGCGATGAGGTAAGGACGATCAATGAAATGCTGCGCCAATTTGTTGCCGGGTCCCAAGGCTCGGCTTCGCCAGCCGCCGTCGCGCACGTATCCGGGAAAGGGACTGACAGCGCCTCGGCTCGCGACGCCGCCTAGAACACCTAGCCAGTGTCGCACGGGGAGTACGGCATTGGCTGCGGAGGAATGGACATTTCTGATCGCCGCATTTTGGCAGACTATGAACCAGGCGAGGCTCAGCGCTTCGGCAATCGGCCTCCTCAGGATTCCGTCCGCTAGACTAGCTGCAGTGTTATCGCTGCCACGACCATGTAGCGGGTAGTCTTTGCGATCGCGACGAGCGCCAAAAAACTGGGGAGCGGCTCGCGCAGGACCCCGGCGATCACCGTCAAGGGATCGCCGATCACAGGCATCCAGCTTAGCAGAAGCGACCACCGCCCGAACCGGTGATACCATTGTGATGCGCGTTCCATCTGGGCCGGACTTGCCGGAAACCACCGCCGGTGGCGGAACTGTTCAACGCCGCGCCCCAACAGCCAGTTCACCACCGATCCCGCTGTATTCGCGATGCTGGCGATTGCGACCAGCCAGAATACCGGGTAGGCACCCGTGCCGATCAGCCCGGCGAGGCCCAACTCCGAAAGTCCGGGCAACACCGTGGCGGCCGCGAAAGCGCTTCCGAAAAGGGCCAGATAGACGCCTAGGTCGGTCAACGGCCCGCTCAGGCTGAATTGGCCACCAGGGTGCGGCCGCCACTGAAGAGTTCGTCCGCGGTCACTGAGGTCCCGATGTGCTCCCCCTGGCCGTGTACGCAGCCGGCCGCCGTGAGCATCGCCATCTGCATTTCTCCCTCGATACCATCCGCGGTGGCTTCGATACCCAAGTCCTTGGCCAGACCGGCGATTGCGCACATAATCGAGGAAGATTGCGGATCCTCGTCAAGGCGTTGCGCCAGACACGCATCAATCTTCACGCCGTCGAACGGGAAGCGACACAGATTATTGAACGCGGCGTCGCCCGTGCCAAAGCCGCGCAAGATGATCCGCACTCCCAGTTTCCTGAGGGCATGCAGTTCGTCGAACGAAGCTGCATCGTCGCGCGTCAGAACCTGGCCACAAATGGCGAGTTCCAGCCGCCGGCCTTCGAACCGGTATCTCTCCAAGGCGGATCTGACCTGTTTCAGCAAGTCACCCTGCCCAAGCTGCCGCATTGAAACGTTGATGCATAGCGCCTTGTCCCATTCCCATGCGCAAGCGTCCGAGATTGCCCTCTCGATGATCATGCCGCCCAGTTCCGTCGTCGCGCCAATCTCCTCTGCGGCGCGAACAATTTCGGCGGGCGTCAGGTCGCTATACGTGGAGTCTCTCCAACGAACCGAAACTTCCGCGCCCGAGAAGCTGCGATCGCGCAGTTTCATGATCGGTCGATAGACGAGGTCGAGAGCTTTCTGCTCAATTGCCGCCCGCATCGCCGCAGCTCTTTCGCGGCGACGTGCCATTTCCTCAGCAATGGCCGTGTCGAAGAACCGATAATCGCTGCGGCCGTTTTGTTTCACCTTGTACAAGGCGCTGTCCGCTTGGGCCAGAAGCGTTTCGGCATCGCAATCCGTCGGAGAAGCAATTGTAATACCGATGCTCGCGCCGATCTCGGTGGTATGCCCGTTAATCTTAAACGGACGTGAAATGTCGCGAACGATCCTGCCGGCTATCTTCGCAAGGTTGTCCTTCGAAATGTTGCGATCGCGGAAGATGACGGCGAACTCGTCACCGCCAAGCCGGGCAACGAGATCGGAGGGCCGGACGCAAAACCGAAGACGCTCGGCGACCTGGACCAGCAGCGCATCGCCCACTGGATGCCCGAGCAAGTCATTGACCTGCTTGAACCTGTCCAGATCGAGCAGCATCAGCGCCATTTGCTGGCGGCCCGACCGCACGTTCTCAATGGTGCGCTCGATCTCAAGGTTGAAGAGGGAGCGGTTCGCGAGCCCGGTCAAGGTGTCGTGCAGGGCAGCATGCTGGATGCGCTCGGCCGCCTCCACCTGCGCCGTTATGTCGGCATGAGTCCCGACCCAACCGCCGCCCGGCATGGGGGCATGTACAGACGAAACGATACGCCCGGATCTCAGTCGCAGTTGGGAAACCTGCGTTTCCCCATCGCGCATCTTCTGGATCAAACCGCTGACCATCTCGTCGACGTCGCCCTCGAAATCTCCGCGCTCCTTCTCGGACTCGATGACGCGATGGAATGAGACCCCCTTCTCGATTTCACCGTCGGGCTTCTCGAAGATATCGATGTACTGTCGGTTCCAGACCGTCAGCCGGGCATTGCTGTCGAAGACGCTAACCCCTTGAGTCATATTGGAAAGCGTCACGTCCAGTTCTTCATAATGGAGGCGTGCAAGCCGCTCGGATTCCCGGAGTCGAAGCTCGGATTCCTTCCGTTCCGAAATATCCTGAAATGCGCCGACGAGACCTGTCAGTTGTCCGCCATCATATACCGGCGCCCCGACCGCGCGCACCCAGGTGTGGCGTCCCGTCGCCGTAATGAACGGCAATTCGACGTCCCACCCCCTGCCGGACTCTGTACCCTTTTCCACAGCAGTCTGAATGATCGGTCGGGCTTCCGGCGCGTAGAATTCGATGGCCGTATCAAGCTGCGGTTCATAATCCGCTGGAACCTCATGGAGCCTCTTCGTCTGGTCGGTCCATGTCAGCTTGTTATCGGGAAATTCGAGTTCCCATCCGCCCACGCCGGACACGCGGGTCACCTGCTCTAACAGCTTCCATTGACGCCGGATTTGCGCGTCGCGGATCTCCGCTGCTTCGGCCAGTTCCCTGGTGCGCCTGCTGCTGTCATGCGCGCGGATCAGTCCCTCCACGGCGGTCGCCAGCCGCTTGAGTTGGGAGCGCTCATAGGCGGTGGTCATCCGCGGTTCGCTGTCGATAACGCACAGCGTGCCGAGAACATGTTCACCGTCGACCGAGATTGGGCATCCTGCATAAAAGCGAATGTGCGGTTCGCCGGTCACAAGCGGATTATCAAGGAAGCGCGGATCCTTTCGCGCATCTTCGACGACAAGGATATCCTTTCCCATCAGAGCATGGGCGCAAAACGCGACACCCCGCGAAGTGCCGTCCGCGGCCAAACCGCACTTGGCCTTGAACCACTGCTCGTCCTCGCCGACGAGCGAGATCAGTGCTACCGGACAATCGAATACCCCTGCGGCCAGCTCGACGATGGCGTTAAATTCCGGCGTACGCTCCGATCGGAAGATTCTGAGTTCACGCAGGGCATTCAGTCGCGCCTGTTCATTGAACGGTAGAGGATAATTCACCTTACTCTCCATCATGCCATGCCTTGCCTCGGCGTGCCAAAATGGCTCCAGGCGTTTCCACCCGGTACAGGAACAGTCGACCTTTAATAAAACACTGGAATTTATGGTTAAGGGTCAGTGAACGAGCGCCAAAGTTCGCGCCGAATGGGGCGGCCGCGCCGCCTTACGTACGGCAGAACTGGGTAAACTTCCTTATCGCCCCTAGGGAAGGCGTGTGCTTCAGGCTGGTGACCAGCTATGGCTAAAATTTGGGGTGTTTTTCTGTATATTTTGTTCACGAATACGTTATCGGGCGGGCGGGCCGCTCTCCAATCGGCGGGCGCTAGCGGCGTGCCAAAAATGCGGTACTGCCCATCCTGCAGGCGTGCCGACAGAATACCCCTCACTCCCTTGCTCGCCGGATCGCCTCCCACACGGCGGCCGGGGTCGCTGGCATGTTGATATGGGTCACCCCATAGGCGCGGTACAGCGCGTCTGTGACTGCGTTCATCGCGGCCGGAGCAGCTCCAATCGTGCCGGCCTCCCCGGCACCCTTGATGCCCAGCGCATTGGTGATTGAGGGAACGTTGCGCGTTTCGAAAGAGAAGTTCGGTACATCGCCGGCGCGTGGCAGAGCGTAGTCCATGAAGCTGGCCGTGAGCAGTTGTCCGGTTTCATCATAGACAGTTTGCTCCAGCAGCGCCTGTCCGATGCCCTGCACAACACCCCCATGAACCTGACCCGCCAGAAGCATCGGGTTCACGGTCATGCCGAAATCATCGACAATCGTGTACCGGACTACTTCGGCGATGCCCGTGGCCGGATCGATCTCGACCTCGCAGATATGCGTTCCGTTCGGATATGTGGCCTCGTCCTGCTTGAACTCCGCCTCTGCCTTGAGGTCAGCCGGGTCGGTTGCCGCTTTGGCGATGTCGGCAAGCGAGATCGCCTTGTCTGTCCCGGCGACAACGGCTTGTCCGCCGGAGAGTTCAATATCGTCTGGAGAGGCTTCCAGCTCTTCGGACGCGATCTTGCGGATCTTGGTCGCCAGCGCCTCGCCGGCGCGATACGCCGATACACCACCGAGCGGAATGGAACGCGACCCGCCCGTTCCGCCACCTTTCGCGATGCGGTCGGTGTCGCCCTGAATGACTTCGACCGCGTTAATATCGAGACCGATCGTCTCGGCGACGAACTGCGCGTAGGCCGTCGCATGACCCTGACCGTTCGACTGCGTGCCGATATCCACCGTTACCGTTCCGTCATCCTGAAGAGCGACGAATGCGGGCTCCGAACCGGCAAAGGCGCAAGCCTCGATATACGAGGCCATTCCTATGCCCCGGACCCTTCCGCGGGCCTTCGAGGTTTCGAGGCGCGCCGGGAACCCTGCCCAGTCGGCGTTTTCCATGGCGCGGTCCATGTGGCCGGCGAACTCGCCGACATCGTAGAGTCGCCCGCCCGGGGTGCGATACGGCATTTGGTCCGGCCGGATGAAATTCCGCCGGCGTATCTCGTCCGGGGCAAGCTGCATGTCCCGCGCGCACGCGTCGACCAAGGTCTCGATCAGGAACGCCGCTTCGGGGCGTCCGGCGCCCCGATAAGCGTCGACCGGGCATGTGTGCGTGAATACGCCGGTGAGGGTAAAATCGAGCGCCGGAATATCGTAGACGCCGGTCGACATCGTCACGCCGAACCACGGAATGGCGACGCCGAACTGGTGCGTATAGGCGCCCATTGCTGCCGTCAGATCGATCCTCAATCCCAGGAACCGGCCCTCGCCATCCATCGCCATTTCCGCGTGAACGACATTGTCGCGCCCATGCGCATCGGTCAGAAAGTGCTCCGTTCGATCACCGACCCACCGAACGGGCCGCCCCAGCCGCTTCGCGGCTTCCAGCACGAGCGGGTATTCGCGGTATACGAACCCCTTCGGTCCAAAACCGCCGCCCACATCCGGCGTGATGACGCGCAGTTCCGCGTCGTCGCCGAGAATGCGGCTGACGATGTCGCGGGTGCCGTGAACCCCCTGCGAACCGACCGTCAGCGTGTAACGGTTTCTTTCCCCGTCCCAATCACCGATGGCGGCACGCGTCTCCATGTAATTGGAAACGAGGCGGTTCTGGACAAAATCGATAACCGTGACATGGTGGGCGTTCTTGAACGCCTCGGCCGTCGCGTCAGCATCGCCAAGGGTGTTGACATAGGCCCGGTTGCTGTCAGCGTCCGGCCACACGGGCGGCGCGCCGTCGGCAAGCGCCTCCCCGGTGTCGATGACAGCCTCGGCGCCTTCGAAACTGATCTCCAGCAGTTCGGCGGCATCGCGGGCCTGTTCAACGGTTTCCGCGACGACGAAAGCGATCGCATCGCCAACATAACGGACCTTGTCGCGACAAAGCACGGGAATGTTGCGATACGGCGCCTTTATGCCGTCCGGCCCCTTTCGCATGCCCATTGCCGGGAGATCGCTCATATGGGCCACGTCCTCCGCGGTCAGGATCAGTTTCACGCCGGAGGCGGCGAGCGCTTCGTCGAGCGAGTCGATCACGAACGAGCCGCTCGCCATGGGCGAACGGACGACAACTGCATGGAGCATGTTCTCCTTCGCGATGTCCCCGGTGTAGCAGCCGGCGCCTCGGACGAAGGCGTCATCCTCCTTTCTCCGAAGCGGCGATCCGACGAGCGATTTCGACCCGAAACGGGGTGGAGCGACATTCATCTTGATTTCATTCCCTTGATCCGTCATGCCGACCCGAAAGCAAATGCAGGCGTGGGCCATCAAGTTTGCGAACATATGCGACGCTGTCCGATTGTCGAGCGGATAGATGCGGTCGCGACTTTCCCTCATTAGCAGCCATACATTCGGTATGGCGCCGCGACGAAGCAGGATCGACTTATGCGCACCGAAACCGGCCCCGTCATTCGCCTCGAGGACTACCGGCCCAGCGATTACCTCATCGATACAAC
This sequence comes from Oricola cellulosilytica, assembly GCF_019966575.1. Lineage (GTDB taxonomy): Bacteria > Pseudomonadota > Alphaproteobacteria > Rhizobiales > Rhizobiaceae > Oricola > Oricola cellulosilytica. The sequence continues at coordinate 439,107 of NZ_JAINFK010000002.1, forward strand.
CGGGCTGCATTTCACGCTGCATCCAACCGCGTCCAAGGTTCGCGCGGTTCTTGCGGTGCGACGCCGCGAGGGTGTCGCCAGTGGGGCGCCGCTGGTGCTTTCCGGCGACGATCTGGCGCTCGACGCGCTGCGCGTCGACGGTGAAGCATGGCCGGACGAGCACCACACCGCCACGCCGGATGCCCTGACGATCCGGAATCTGCCGGACGCCCGGACGTTCGTTATCGAGATCGAGACCATCCTCGATCCGTCGGCCAACAAGCAACTGATGGGTCTGTACCGGTCATCCGACACGTACTGCACACAATGCGAAGCCGAGGGTTTCCGGCGGATCACGTACTATCTCGACCGGCCCGATATCCTTTCGGTGTTCACGGTCCGCATGGAAGCGCGCGTGGAGGATGCGCCGCTGCTTCTGTCGAACGGCAACCGCATCGAATCTGGCTTGCTGGACAATGGTTGGCATTATGCCGTTTGGCACGACCCCTTCCCCAAACCTTCCTATCTGTTCGCACTGGTTGCCGGCAATCTGGGCGTGGTGAAAGACAGTTTCACGACGATGTCGGGCCGCCAGGTCGCACTCGAAATTTATGTCGAGCACGGCAAGGAGCCCCGCGCCGGCTACGCCATGGATGCGCTCAAGCGTTCAATGCGCTGGGACGAGGAGGTGTTCGGCCGTGAATACGATCTCGATATCTTCATGATCGTCGCCGTGTCCGACTTCAACATGGGTGCGATGGAGAATAAGGGACTTAACATATTCAACGATAAATATGTGCTGGCCGATGCGCGCACCGCGACCGACGCGGACTACGCCAATATCGAGGCGATCATCGCACATGAGTACTTTCACAATTGGACAGGAAACAGAATCACTTGCCGCGACTGGTTCCAGCTCTGCCTGAAGGAAGGCCTGACGGTCTTTCGCGACCACGAATTCTCCGCCGACCAGCGATCGCGGACGGTTAAGCGCATCAGCGAGGTGAAGCTCCTGAAGGCCCACCAGTTCCCAGAGGACGCAGGGCCGCTGGCGCATCCGGTACGACCGCGCCGCTATACCGAGATCAACAACTTCTACACGGCGACGGTCTACGAAAAGGGTTCGGAAGTCGTCCGGATGATCCGCACGATCCTCGGCGTCGAACAGTTCCGCAAGGGGCTCGATCTCTATTTCGAGCGTCATGACGGCGACGCCGCGACCATTGAGGATTTCCTGCGCGCCTTTGAGGATGCCAGCGGGATGGATCTTGGCCAGTTCTCGCTTTGGTACGAGCAGCCGGGCACACCGAACCTGATTGTCGCATCCGAGTATGATGCGCAGGCGCAGCGCTTCACCCTGAGAGTCGATCAGAAACTGAAGCCACCGGTGGAGGGTGCGCCCCACGCCCCGATGCACATCCCGGTCAAGTTCGGGCTAGTCGGCGAAGCCAGTGTCGACCTTACCTGGAGTGCGGTTTCGGGAGCCGATATCAGTGAGGATGTGATCCACCTCCGCGAGCCGCGCCACGAGATCGTCTTCTACGGCATCGCGGAACGGCCGGTAGCCTCCCTTCTCAGGGGGTTCTCCGCGCCTGTGACCGTCTTCCCGGAGCCCGATGACGACGCGCTTACATTCCTCGCGCGCAACGATCCCGACGAATACGCGCGCTGGCAGGCCCTTGCGTCGCTCGTGACCCGGCAGATCAAGAACGCGGTCGCCATCGGCATGCCGGTCTCCGGGCCAGTGCTCGGCCGGACTGCCTGCGAGGTTCTGATGGAGATCGCCGACGCCGACGGTTACGAACCGGCATACCGGGCGCTGTGCCTCACCCTGCCCGGCGAAAACGACGTTGCCCGCGAGATTGGCGATGACATCGACCCCGAGGTCGTCCACGCGATCCATCGTGCCGCCTCGCGGCAGTTGGGCGCGCATGGAGAAACACTATTCGCAAGGCTCTATCACGGCCTTGCTCCGAACAGTGCCTATTCGCCGGATGCCGAAAGCGCGGGGCGGCGTTCGCTGCGCAACATCGCACTGAGCTATCTGTGCCATGCGAGAGCAGAGATCGACTTGGCTGCGGAAGCCTTTGCGGCGGCCGACAACATGACCGATCGGGCCCATGCGTTGGGACTTCTGGCCCACCTGGCCCCCACGAACCAGGCAACCCTCGACGCCTTGGATTCCTTCCGCACCGAGTTTCGCGACGATCCCATCGTGATGGACAAGTGGCTGATGATCCAGGCAACCGCGCCCGGCGCGACAACCTTGGAAACCGTCAGGAAGCTGACCGCCGAGCCTGCCTTTTCATGGGACAACCCGAACCGCATCCGCTCGCTGATCGGAGCGTTTGCAACCGGAAATCCCACGGGTTTCAACCGCGCCGACGGCGAAGGCTATCGCTTCCTCTGCGAGGCGATCGCGCGCATCGACGCGAATAATCCGCAGGTCTCTGCGCGCCTGCTCACAGCGATGCGGTCATGGCGAAACCTTGAATCTGGCCGCCGCGAACAGGCCCGCGCCGCAATGGCCGCGCTCGCCGAGCGGAAAAACCTTTCCCGAGACCTGAAAGACATTCTGGAACGAACACTCGCCTGACGTGCGATCGGAGAGTTTCCGAGACTGCAGAATTTAGGGATGGACAGCCCGAATCACTTTTGATTCATTAATAGCGATTCGGGGGTGCGGTATCCGAATCATGTCTCGGAAAATAGTTACAATGGGGGCGTATCAGCCGGTGTCTTGAAAGGCGCTGCTTGCGCCGGGGGATAAATTTTGTCGATTGCGGGGATAGATCAACCCACACCAGTCATGACCGGGCACGCCCGGTTCCTTGCGGGCCCGACCTATGAGCGCCTGGAGGCTATCGAACCGATCCTCAAGCGGTCCATTCCCGTCCTGATCACGATCTTCCTGCTGGTCATCTTCGTCGCCCGCGCAATGGCGCTGATGAATGACCGTGCCAGCACGGCCCATAATGGCGAACTCTTCCTGTCGCTCATCTCCGGTGCAGCCAAGTCCGGCGTGGACACGGCTCGCCAGAACGGCTTTACGCCCATAAGAGGAAGAGATTTCGAGCAGATTCTATTCCGGGCGCTTCCGGAAGAAGCCACCTTTGCGGGCCGGTTCGTCGCCGTGACGGACGAGGACGGCACCATTGTCGCGACGCGCGGGGCACAGGGCGAACTTCGGGATGTCCACCTGCAGACGCAGCTTGTGGGGGCCCAACCGCTCTTCATGTTCGGCGAGGAAGCCGGCGTCCAGCGCGTTGCCCTCAATGGCGAGCCCTACTATGCCGCCTTCGCGAAAATCGGCGAGGGCAACGCCGTGGTGGCCGTACTGCAGTCCGACAGGAACATGTTCTCGTCGTGGCGGAAGCGCGTCTCTCTCAATGTGACGTTGTTCGTCGCCAGTTCTTCGATCCTCATCATCCTGCTCTATGCCTATTTCGGACAGGCGGCGCGCGCGACCGAAGCCGACGAGACGTATTGCGAAGCGCAGAAGCGCGTCGACCTCGCCCTGACGCGCGGCCATTGCGGGCTGTGGGACTGGGACCTCGCCCGGGGGCGGGTCTACTGGTCGCGGTCAATGTTCGACATGCTGGGGTACCCGCAGAGTGACGAGATCCTTTCCTTCGGCGACGTCAAGGCGCTGGTGCACCCCGAAGACATCGATCTTTTCGACTTGGCGCAACGCGCCGCCGCTCAGGAAATCGACCGCGTCGATCAGCTTTTCCGGATGCGCCACGCTGGCGGACATTACCGCTGGATGCGCATCCGCACCGAGCTGGTCGAGAAAGGCGCAACCGGCGTCCATCTCATTGGCATTGCCGTCGACGTGACGGAGCAACACCGCCTCGCCGCCGAGAACGCCATCGTCAACGAGAACCTGCGTGCGGCCATCGAGAACACCACGGAATCGTTCGCGCTGTGGGACGAGAACGACCGGCTCGTGCTCTGCAACACCAAGTTCCAGGAATATAACGGCGTTCCCGCCGAAGCGCTCAAGCCCGGAACCCCGCGCGAGGTCATCAGCGCGATGATGCGCCAGCCGGTTTCTGAAAAACGCATTGCGAGCGCCAAGAACCAGTTCAAGGCGCAAACGTTCGAGCGCCAGATTGCCGACGGAAGGTGGCTGCAGATCAACGAGCGGCGCACGAACAGCGGCGGAACGATCTCGATCGGAAGCGACATCACGCAGCTCAAGGTCCAGCAGGAACGCCTGATTGACGGTGAGCGGCGACTAATGGCGACGATCGACGACCTTTCGATCGCCCGCAAGATCTCGCAGCAAAAGGCCGGAGAACTGGAGGAATTGAACGCGAGGTTCCTGGAGGCGCGCGACAGGGCCGAGGCGGCCAACATGGCGAAGTCCGGTTTCCTCGCCAACATGTCGCACGAATTGCGCACCCCGCTGAATGCAATCATCGGTTTTTCCGAGATCCTGCAATCGGGGATGTTCGGCCCGCTTGGCTCGGACCGGTACATGGAATATGCGAGCGACATCCACGCCAGCGGCACATTCCTTCTCGGCGTCATCAACGACATCCTTGACATGTCGAAGATCGAGGCGGGGCGCATGACGCTGGAGCACGAAATGCTCGACCTGCGCCCGCTGATCGACGAGACCCTTCTCATGGTCGCGATACAGGCCGAGGAGAAGAACATTTCGGTTGAGCAGACGATTGACGAAACGATGCGCTTTTTCGCCGACCGTCGGTCGATCAAGCAGGTTCTGATCAACCTGCTTTCCAACGCCGTAAAATTCACCGACGAGGGCGGCAGCATCCGCATTCGCGCCAAGGGCCTATCCAGCGCGGTGCAGATATCCATCGAGGATACAGGATGCGGAATACCGGCGTCGGCCATCCGGCGCCTCGGACGTCCGTTCGAGCAGGTTCAGAACCAGATGACCAAAAACCACACCGGGTCAGGACTGGGGCTCGCGATCTCGAAATCGTTGACAGAACTGCATGGGGGTTCGTTGAAGATCCGCTCGAGGGCCGGGGCCGGCACTATCGTGTCCGTGCGCATTCCCTGCGGAACCGGCGACAATTGTGCCGAGGCACCGGAAGCAGACCCTTCCGGCCAGGCGCAGCAGCCGGACTTGCCGGCCACCGCCTGAACGAATGAGTCAGTTACGGCCGTAGCGGCCCCGATGATGTCCGCCTCGGCCGACGCCGTGCTTGCGAAGCTCGTCCTCCTCGATTGCGCCTGAATTGTCGCGGTCGGCCAGCGCAAACATCTTTCGCTGCCGATCTTCGATTTCGGCGAGGGAAACAGAACCGTCTTCGTTGGAGTCGAAGCGCTCGATCATCCGCCCGGCGCGCCGCTGCAAACGCTCGCGCAACATCGCATCGGCCATCTCCTCCGCGGTGATGTTGCCGTCATTATCGGCATCGGCCGCCGCGAAACGCTCCGAACCCGCAGCGATAAACTCGTCGGCGGTGACGGTGCCGTCATTATCGGTGTCGGCGCGTTCGAACATGCTTTCCATTCCGTGTCCCCCGCCACGGTTCATGCCATGGTCCCAGCGCGCTCCGTCATCAGCATAAGCCGCCCCGAGAGATCCGGCGGATACTGTGAGGCCTGTGAGAAGAATGAGAATGCGGGATCGGGTTTTCATGAAAGTCGTCCTTGCATCGTTCGTCACCCCCGATGCTCGATAAGGACGCCCCGGTCGCGCTTCCCTTCACGAACCGGAACGCGGATCTCCGAGAACCCTGCGGAAAATTTCCGCAACCTGTTTCCCGGTCTCCACAATGTGCGCCTCGAGCGTTTCCACTGCGGGAAAGCCAAGGATGGCACATAGACGGTCGGTCAATCCCTTGGGCGCGGTGTTCGGGTCGAAACCCTTTTGGGTACACAGACGCACCAACTGCATGATCGCCGTATAATCCGAAAACGCTTTCGTCAGCCGTTCTCTTTCCTGCGGTCCGAGAAAGCCGTCTTCGGATGAGGAAATGATATGGGCGGCGTCGTGGCCATTCAAATTACCATTTCGTAATTCCGCCAGGATCAGGAATTGCGCAATGAAATCGATGTCGGTCATGCCGCCCTCGGTGCGCTTGACATCCCAGACCCCGGCAGGCGGCTTGTCGCGCAGAAGGCGACCGCGCATGGCCACGATGTCGGCTTTCAAGGTGTCGAGATCGCGCGGTTCGTTCAGAATGGCACGGATCTCCGCCTCCACCCTTTCGGACAGATCGCCGTCGCCGGCCACCACCCTGGCGCGGCAAAGCGTCTGGTGCTCCCATGTCCAGGCATCATTTCGCTGGTAGCGGATAAACGCTGCGAGCGAGGTCGCGAGCGGACCCTTGTTGCCGGACGGACGCAGGCGAAAGTCGACCTCGTACAGGACCCCCTCCGCCGTCGGCGCAGACAAGGCTGCCGTTAACCGCTGCGTCAGGCGGATGAAGTAGCGCGAAGCGTCAAGCGGCTTGGCACCGTCGCTCTCCGCGTCGGCGTCCGCCAGATCGTACAACACGATCAGGTCGAGATCGCTGCCCGGCGTCATCTCGCGCGAGCCGAGGCGGCCAAGCGCGATCACGCAAACGGCGGCGCCGGGGATGACGCCATGCTTTTCCTCCAGTTCGGCCTTCGCCGCCGCGAGCGCTTCATCCACCACAAGGTCGGCAAGGTCCGAGAACGCCTTACCCGCCAGACCGGGTTCGAGGCTGCCGGTGAGCAACCGCACCCCGATCAGGAATCGCTGTTCGGCGGCAAAAATTCGCAGCCGGTCGAGCGTGTCCTCATATACGCGCGCCTCGCCGAGGAACGCGTCGAGCCGCTCGCGCTGCGTTGTCTTGTCCGGCACGCCGCTGAAAAAAGCGGGATCGAGCATGCCGTCGAAAACCAGCGGTCGCGCCGTAATGATCGACGCCAGTCTCGGCGCCGACGACATGATCAGCGCAAGCAGCTCGATCAGACGAGGGTTCGATTGCAACATGGAGAAAAGCTGGATGCCGGACGGCAATCCGGAGATGAACCGGTCGAACCCGATCACGCTCTCGTCCGCCTGGCCGCCCTGTCCGAATACACGAAGCAACTCGGGAGTGATTTCGGTGAGACGGGCCCGTGCCCGTTCCGACTGCAGGGCCCGGTAGCGTCCCATGTGCCACTGGCTTACGACACGCCAGATGTCGGCCGGACGTTCGTAGCCAAGGCGGGAGAGCGTCTCCACCGTGTCGGGATCGGGCGTGTCGCCGGTGAACGAAAGGTTGCCCTCGGCTCCGAGCGCAGCCTCATGTTCGAAGAGTGCTGCGTATTGGGTCTCGACGCTGCGCAGCGTTCTCGTCAGATCGTGCCGGAAATTTCCGTCGCCGTCGTAGCCAAGCAGCCGGGCAACCTGTTCCACCCCTTCCGGATCGGCAGGCAATTTGTGCGTTTGCTCGTCAGCAATCATCTGGATCGCGTGCTCGGTCCGGCGCAGGAACGCGTAGGCCTGCTTGAGCGTTTCGGCGGCTTCGCGCGATATGCCGCCGCCGGCCGCGAGCGCATCCAGCATGGCCACCGTGTTGCGCTTACGCAGTTCAGGCGCGCGTCCGCCGAATATCAGTTGCTGGGTCTGGACGAAGAACTCAATCTCACGGATGCCGCCACGGCCCAGCTTGACGTTGTGCCCCTCGATGGCGACCTTGCCGTGCCCCTTGTGCGCGTGGATTTGCCGCTTGATCGAATGGACATCGGCAATCGCGGCATAGTCGAGATGCTTGCGCCAGACGAACGGACGCAGCTCGTAGAGAAAGCGCTCGCCGGCGGCGATGTCCCCTGCCGCCGGTTTCGCCTTTATCATCGCCGCGCGTTCCCAATTCTGGCCGCGCGCCTCGTAATAGACGAGTGCGGTCTCGAAAGGCAGCGCAAGCGGTGTGGAGCCCGGGTCGGGACGCAGGCGCAAATCGGTGCGGAAAACGTATCCGTCTCCAGTGCGCTCCTGCATGATGCGCACCAGACGCCGCGTCAGTCGCGCCATGGTCTCGCCGATCATGGAGCGGTCCGGCCATTTTACGCCCGGCGCATCGGGATCGAACAGCACGATGAGATCGATGTCGGAAGAGTAGTTGAGTTCGTGTGCGCCGAGCTTTCCCATGGCGAGCACGATCCAGCCGGTGTCTTTTTCCGGTTCACCAGGGTCCGCGAGTTCGAGCTTTCCAGCCGCCTCCGCGTCCTGGAGAAGAAAGCCGATTGATGCGCCAAGCGCCGCCTCGGCGAGGCGCGACAGGAAGCCGGTGGTATCCTCGACGGTGAAGCCGCCAGACAAGTCGCCTAGGGCCACCAGCAGATGCACGGCGGCCTTGGCGCGCCGCAGTTCGGTCATCAGGGAGGCTTCGCCTTCCGCGATACCGTCGCCCCGGCGCATCGCATCGACGGATTGGAGGATCGCTTCGAGCCGTTCGCGCACCGGCAGGTCGTACAGACCTTCCAGCAGAGAAGTCTGGCGTTCGATCTGGTGTGACAGGAACGGCGACAGAGCCATTACAGCTGTCAGAAATCCGGAAAGCGGCGCGTCTGCCTGCACCGTTGACAGCAGGCGGTGCGCCTGGGCGCGATTTGCGGCTTCGATCAAAGTATCACGCGCCTTGGCGGTTGCCTCGTCGCTGCCGGGAAACAATGGCTTGACCGGAACACCAAACCAAACCGAACCGTCGTCAGCCAATGTTCAACCTCCTTTCGCGAGGGTCACACGCTAAAGAGCTTCATCGCCAAAGGAAATGCGATTCAGGTTCTGGAGATCGGGAAAGACAACACCGCTTTCAGCCCTGGCTCGGCCTCGCGCAGTTCGAGCGTGCCGCCATGGAGGCCCACGATTGCCGAAACGAGACTGAGGCCGAGGCCGGAGCCCGGCTTTGTCCGGCTTTCATCCAGCCGCACGAACCGGCCGAGAACGCGCTCGCGCTCGCTTTCGGGAATGCCAGCGCCCTGATCGGCGACCGACAGCCGCGCCATCCCGGCGCGCTTGTCCCGCTCGGCCGCGAGCACAATCCGGCCGTCTTCGGTTGCGCCGTATTTCAGCGCATTGTCGATCAGGTTCGTGATTGCCTGTCCGATCAGTTCGCGGTTGCCGGCAATCGGCAACGGTCCCTTTACTTCGTTGACGAGCGTCATGCCGGCATCTTCGACCAACGGCTCGTAGAGCTCGGCGACCTCGGAAACAATGACGGCAAGGTCGACTTCGTCGAGCTTCTGTTTCGAGAAGCCGGCCTCGACGCGTGAGATCAGGAGCAGTGCGTTGAAGACCTTGATCAGCTGGTCGGCCTCGACGATCATGTCTTCCAGCACGGTGCGATAATCGGTCTCCTTCGGGTCACCGGCAAGCGCCGCCTCCGCCCGGTTGCGCAGACGCGAAAGCGGCGTTTTCAGATCGTGGGCGATGCTGTCGGACACGTCGCGCAGACCGTCGTTCAGTTTCGAGATCTTGGCGATCATCGAGTTGAGGCTTTCCGAAAGCCGGTCGAATTCGTCGTTGGCCCCGGTTACCGGCAGGCGCCCCGAAAGGTCGCCCGCAACTATCCGTGCGCTTGCCTCCGACACGCGGTCGATCCGCTGCAGGGCGCGGCGGCCGACGAAGAACCATATCAGGAAACCTCCGACCGCCATGACGGTCAGCGCGGTGATCAGCGCCCGCCTGACAATCTCGCGGAAGCGCTGCGGCTCGCCGAGGTCGCGACCGACCAGAACCCGCATGCCGTTGCTGAACACGATCACCTGCGCGAGCGCACGCGGCGCCCTCTGCGGATCGTTGATCACGCTCACGTCGTCCCCGTATCGGGCGTAGCCGAACGGCGCTTGCGTCCATCCCTCGCTGTCCAGAATTCCTGGCTCGAGGGCCAGCACGTTGCCGGCAAGAATCCGGCCAGTGTGGTCGGCCACCATGTAGAGATTGGCGCTCGGCCGGCGCGACCGGCGGTCGATCTCGCGCACCAGCCTGCGCAGTCCGCCGCGGCTGTAGACGTCGCCGAGGGTTTCTATCTCCTCGGTAACCGCGTTTCGGGTTTCGTTGATCAGGAAGCGGGCGGTGGACCCGGTCATGTAAAAGACAAGAACCACGGCGCAGGACGTGAAGAGGACCAGGTACAGCGCCGACAGACGCGTCGCGGTCGTGTTTATGGTCGAGGAAAACCGGCTCATTCGCGCATCATGTACCCGGCGCCCCGGATCGTGTGCAGCAGCGGCTTGTCGAAGCCCTTTTCGATCTTGGACCGCAAGCGGGATATATGCACGTCGATGACGTTGGTCTGGGGATCGAAATGATAATCCCAAACATTCTCCAGAAGCATGGTGCGGGTCACCACCTGCCCCGAGTGGCGCATCAGATACTCCAGCAGCCGGTATTCACGCGGCTGGAGCATGATCGGCTCATCCCCGCGCCGAACCTCGTGCGCCAGCCGGTTCATGATCAGATCGCCGACCTGGTAGCTGGTATCCTGCTCGGCTCCGCTCTGGCGCCGCAACAGCACTTCCAGCCGCGCCAGCAGTTCGGAGAATGCATAAGGTTTGGTCAGATAGTCGTCGCCCCCTGCCCGCAATCCGGTCACCCGGTCGTCAACTTCCCCCAGAGCGGAGAGAACGAGGGCCGGCGTCATGTCGCCCTTGGAACGAAGGGCGGAGATCACGGAAAGGCCGTCGCGTCGCGGCAGCATCCGGTCGACCACCAGCGCGTCGTATCCGCCGCCATCCGCCATGACGTAGCCCTCGTCTCCGTCATGGGCGACATCGGCCATATGGCCGGCCTCGGCCATCGCCTTCTTCAGATAGGCCGCGGCCTCGCGGTCATCTTCTATGATCAGAACCTTCATCGGTTGCTTATCGCGTTACTGCTCGAAAATGAGAAGCGCCCGCGGCAAAAAAGAGACGGCAGCAGGTTGAGGGGGGAAGCCTGCTGCCGCCGTATTTGCCTGCCCGGGGGGATGACATGGTTATGTCCGGACAGCCAAATTTTCGCGTCGTCAGCCGCGGTTAAGCGGTATCGCTGCGAACCGGCTGGTATCGTCGCGCTCAAGCAGCATCAGAGCCGCCTTACGGCCGGATTTGGCCACTTCATCGAGCGCTTCCTCAATGTCTGAAGCGGACTTGACCGGCTTGTTGTTGACCTCGCGAATGACCTCGCCGGCCCGGACACCCGCTTCCTCGGCGGGGCTGTCCGGCTCGACCGCCGTGACCACGACACCGTCACCGTCCTCGGCCGGAGCAATCGTCAGGCCGAAGTCCGATAGCGCGGTTTCCGGTGCTGCTTCCGGCGCGGCGTCCGCGGCAGCAACGGTCGGTCCCGGCAGTTCACCGAGTTTCACGTTGATGGTCTGCTCCTTTCCGCGGCGCAGAAGCGTGATCTCGACTTCAGTGCCGGGATCAAAGGCGGCAATGCGGCGCGACAGTCCACGCGGATCCTTCACCGCATCGCCATTGACCGCGGTGATGATATCGCCGGCGCGAATCCCGGCCTTTGCGGCTGGCGCATCGGCCTGCGGGTCCGCCACGAGCACGCCATTCGTCCCATCGAGGCCGAGGGCGTCGGCGATTTCGTCCGTCACCGCCTGAATGCGGATGCCGAGCCAGCCGCGTTCAACAGAGCCATCGTTCATGAGATCGGCAACCACGCTCCGTGCTGTCGACGACGGGACCGCAAAGGCGATGCCGACATTGCCTCCCGACGGCGAGAAGATCGCGGTGTTCACGCCGACGACTTCCCCGCTCAGGTTAAAGGTGGGACCGCCCGAGTTGCCGCGATTCACGGCGGCGTCGATCTGGATGAAGTCGTCGTAGGGGCCGGCGCCAATGTCGCGGCCGCGCGCCGAGACGATGCCCGCCGTCACGGTGCCACCGAGACCGAACGGGTTGCCGACCGCGACGACCCAGTCGCCCACGCGGGTATTCGCATCATCGGCAAAATCGACATAGACGAACTCGCGCGCTTCCTCGACCTTGAGCACGGCAAGATCGGTGCGCGGATCGGAGCCTATCAGTTCGGCGTCGAGTTCGGTTCCGTCATCCATGACGACGGTGAATTCGCTGCCGCCTTCGATGACGTGGTTGTTGGTCACGAGAAAACCGTCCTCGGAAATGAAGAAGCCGGAGCCCTGCGAGGTCGGACGCGGGCGGCGCGGACGCTGCTGATGGCGCTCGGCACGCGGACCGTCACGGAATTGCGGACCGAATTCGCGGAAGAACTTCTTGAGGGGATGGCCGTCCGGCAGATCATCGAAATTCCGACCGCCAAAACCGAAGTCGTCGCTCGATGCCGGCTGAATATCGGATTTCACGCGCACCGAGACCACGGCGGGCGACACTTTCTCGATGATATCGGCAAAGCCCGGAGCGGCGGCCGGCGTCTCGACCCGCACGGCCTCAGCGGTGGCCGGCGTCATCGAAGTGCCGGAAAAGCCGGCAACGCCTGCGCCGAGAACGGTGGTCGCGAGCAACGCGGCGGCGATCTTCGTTTGTACGGATTTACGGGGAGATTTGGGTGTTGTCGTCATCAATTCATGTCCTCGGGTTTGAATTGGAGTGCCGGCAGACCCGGCTTTGACGAGAGATATAGGGCCGAAAAAATTACATGCCGCTTTCCGAAACATGAAATTTTCGTAAGGTTTGGAGAGGTGGAGAGGGAGGACATGATCGGCGGGCGAACGTGTTTGCGGGCTTGCTCACCTTGCTGAGCGGTCGAAGGCATTTCAGTCCAATGCGAGCCCTAGTCGATCCGCGTTACGATCTTGGAGCTTGATTCGAGCGTCCGGTGCACCGGGCATTTGTTGGCGATTTCCTCCACCTTGGCGGCGAGATTCGGCTCGACGTCGCCCTCGATGGTGATCACCCGCTCGAACCGATCGATCTTGCCGCCTTTCGCCTTGTGTTCGTCAGTGCATTCAGCACAATCCTTGGCGTGCACCTTGTCGTGGCTGACATCGACAGTCACCGCTCCCAGATCGAGTTTCTTGTGGTCGGCATACATGCGCAGGGTCATCGATGTGCATGCACCGAGCGCCGCGGAAAGCAGGTCGTAAGGCGACGGGCCGCTCTCGGCGCCGCCCACTGACGCCGGCTCATCGGCGAAGAACCGGTGCACGCCCGCCTGCACGGTGTTCTGAAATTTCGACTGCCGGGTCTCGCTGACGCGCACATGCTCGATCGGCTCGACGCCCTGCGGCTGTTCCTTCGGCAGGAAGCGGCTCGCCCAGCCGGCGATCACCTGCGCGGCGAATTCGGCGTCCTCGGGCTTGGTCAACAGGTGGTCGGCCTTGTCGAGCGAAACGAAGCTTTTGGGGTGTTTCGCGGCCATGAAAATGCGCGTCGCATTGTCTATGCCCACCGTGTCGTCGACGGGCGAGTGCATCACCATCAGCGACGCCTTGAGGTTCGGCAAACGGTCGAGCAGGTTGGTCTGGCGTGCAGCGTCGACGAACGCCTTGCCGATCCGGAACTTGCGGGCGGCGAGTGTCACTTCGGCCGAGCCTTCGCGTTCTATCGTCTCGAGATCGCCTCGGAAATTGTCAAGCACGTGCTCGGCGTCGGCGGGAGCGGCGATCGTCACGACACCCTTCACTTCCGGTATTTCGTGGGCTGCGGAGAGCACCGCCGCCCCACCCAGCGAGTGGCCGATCAGCAGAATCGGCGCCTCGATTGTCTGGCGCATATGATTGGCCGCGGCCACAAGATCGGCGACGTTGGAGGTGAAGCTGGTGTTGGCGAACTCGCCTTCGCTCGATCCGAGCCCGGTGAAGTCGAAACGGAACACAGCGATGCCGAGGCGCGACAGGTTGGCTGCAATCCGCTTGGCGGCGAGAATGTCCTTGCTGCAGGTGAAGCAGTGGGCAAACAGCGCGCAGCCGCGAATCTCGCCGTCCGGCAGATCGAGGCGCGCCGCCAGCTTCTCGCCCGTCGACGACGGGAACTCACGTTTTTTGGATGGCATGGCCGCTCTCCGTGTCCAGGATCGATAAGACGCTAGCGGTCGCCATTCTCCACGTCAGTTAAAATCTTGGAGAGGCGTTCCTGCTCGGCGGCCGTCAGCCGCGCCCCCTGTGCCGGCTGCCTCCGGGAGCGAAATACGAACATGGCGGCGATACCGCCGAGCAGCAGGACGATCAGTGGCGTTGCCCAGAGCAGTAAATTCTGCGCCGAGAACCGCGGCGCGAGCAAAACGAACTCCCCGTAACGCGCGACCACGAAGTCGAGAACCTCGCCATCCGTATCGCCCTCGACAAGGCGCTCGCGCACGATAATGCGGAGATCGCGTGCGAGATCCGCGTCGGAGTCGTCGATGGACTGGTTCTGGCAGACAAGACACCGAAGCTTGGCGGAAATGTCGCGGGCCCTCTCCTCCAGGACCGGGTCGTCCAGGATCTCGTCCGGATTGACGGCGAGCGCTGGCGACACGGTCAGCAGGACCGCCAGGACAATCGAGGCAAGGCGATGAATCATTCGACTATTCCGCCGGCACGGGCGCGGCGGCCCGTTTCGGGCGCTTGCGCGAGGGCACTGGCGCGCCGACACGCAATCGCCGGTCTGACAGCGAGAACGCGCCCGCCAGAATCATGATCACCGCCCCGAACCAGATCAGCGTCACCATCGGTTTCCACCACAAGCGGACGACGATCTCGTCCGTACCCTCGGTGCGGTCGCCAAGGGCGATGTAGATCTGGCTGAACAGCCGCGTATGGATTCCCGCCTCGGTGGTTGGCTGTTGGCGCGCGGTATAAATGCGCTTGGCCGGTTCGATGGTGGCGACAGGGGCGCCGTCGCGCGTCACGCTAAAGGTCGCGACATCGTCGACATAGTTCGGGCCGCGCTGGCCGGTCAGACCGTCGAACCGTACCGAATAGCCGGACAGGTCCGTCACATCACCCGGCGACATGCGCAGCACCTGTTCCTGTTCGAACGCGGTCACCGAAACGACGCCGAGCGTCATCACGCCGACACCGGCGTGAGCGAACGCCGTACCCCAGACCGAACGGGGCAGACCGCGGAGCCGTGCCGACGCAGTCTTCACTCCGGCTTTCGGCAGACCCGACTTCTGCCAGACGTCGGCAAATGCGCCGAAGACGAGCCAGAAGCCGATCATGATTCCGATCGCGGCGAAAACAGGCGCGCCGCTGGCAAAATAAAGAACGGCAAGGCCCGCGAGCAGGCCCGCGCCGGCAAAGACGAACAGGCGCTGCCCGGCGGCGGCAAGATCGCCGCGCTTCCACGCCAGAACCGGCCCGAACGGTATCGCCAGAATTAGCGGGATCATCAGCGGCACGAAGGTCGCGTTGAAGTACGGCGCGCCGACCGAGATCTTCTCGCCGGTCACGGCTTCGACCGCGAGCGGATATAGGGTGCCGACGAACACAGTCGCCGTTGCAGTCGTCAGCAGCAGGTTGTTGAGGACCAGCGCTCCCTCGCGAGAGATCGGATGGAACATGCCGCCATTCGACAAGGTCGACGACCGCAGCGCGAACAGGAAGAGCGCTCCACCGATGAAGAAGACCAGAATGCCCAGAATGACCACGCCGCGTGTCGGATCGCTGGCGAAAGCGTGAACCGAGGTCAGAACGCCCGAGCGCACGAGGAACGTGCCGAGCAGCGACAGCGAAAATGTGAGAATGGCGAGCAGAATCGTCCAAATCTTCAGCGCCTCGCGCTTTTCCATCACCAGCGCCGAGTGCAGCAGCGCGGTTCCGGCCAGCCACGGCATGAAGGAGGCGTTCTCGACCGGGTCCCAGAACCACCAGCCACCCCACCCCAGTTCGTAATAGGCCCAGTAAGAACCCATCGCGATTCCGGCAGTCAGGAAAACCCAGGCGGCGAGCGTCCACGGCCGCACCCAGCGCGCCCAGGCGGCGTCGATCCGGCCCTCGATCAGCGCGGCGATCGCGAAGGAAAAGCACACCGAAAAGCCGACATAGCCCAGATAAAGCAGCGGCGGGTGGATCGCGAGGCCGACATCCTGAAGGATCGGGTTGAGATCCTGGCCCTCGAAGGGAGCCGGCGACAGCCGTTCGAAAGGATTCGAGGTCAGCAGTATGAAGCCGATGAATGCGACCGAGATCGTGCCTTGTACCGAGATAACCGTGGCCCGCAGACTGGGCGGCAGGTTTCCGCCAAAGGCCCCCACGAGCGCACCGAACAACGAAAGGATCAGAATCCAGAGCAGCATCGAGCCTTCGTGATTGCCCCAGACACCGGTGATCTTGAAGAGGAGCGGCTTTTGCGAATGGGAGTTCTCGAACACGTTCAGGATTGAGAAGTCGGAAACCACATAGCCCCATGTCAGGACCGTGAAGGAAAGCGCGATCGAGGCGAACACCGCAAAGGCCAGATTGGGCGCCATTGCTATCGAGCGCGCATCGCCAGTTCGGGCCCCCATGAACGGTATCACCGTTTGCGCCAGGGCGAACACAAGCGCCAGGATGAGTGCGTAATGGCCGAGTTCAATGATCATTGCGTTGCCGTCCCTTCCTCGCCCTGCCAGAAGCCCTGCTCTTTCAGGCTGTCTGCCACCTCTTTCGGCATGTAAGTCTCGTCATGTTTGGCGAGCACAGTGTCGGCGAGGAACGTGCCGTCCGGTTGCAACCGACCCTCGGCCACGACGCCCTGCCCCTCGCGGAAGAGATCGGGCAGGATACCGGCATAACGAACCACGATCCGTTCGTTCGTATCCTCGACCGCGAACTCCACCTGTGAATCTTCGCCCTGCGTAACCGAACCGGTCTCGACCAGTCCGCCGAGCCGAAGCCGCCCGGCGTTTTCCTCCGGCGAGGCCAGCAGTTCTGACGGCGTCCGGAAAAACGTCACCTGCTCGCTAAGCGCGGTCAGCACCAGCGCAACAGCAACGCCCAGCAGCGCGAGAGCGCCGAAGATCACGGTAAAACGCTTCTGCTTGCGGGTCATTGGTCTATGGCTCCCGTCGTCAGGCCAAGAGTTGCGGCGAACTCCTCGATCACCTCCTTCTTGGGAGCGTCCTCCTCGAACGCCTCCGATGCCCGTACTATGGCGGCCTCAGCGTCGGCAATGCGTCCGAGTACCGCATAGGAGCGAATGAGGCGCTGCCACCCGGCCAGATCATCAGGATTTTCGCGCAGCTTGGCATCGAGCCTCTCGACCATGGAAGCGATCATCGCCTGCCGGTCTTCAGCATCCATGGCCTGTCCCTCGCGCACCGTCTCCTCGTCGAGGGCGGGCGCGGCTATATCCGCCTGCGGTGCTGCAGCCACCGCCGTATCGAACTGGCGCAAAGCATTAGCGGCGCCGGCGCGCCACTCGGGTGCCGCTGTTGTGTCGGCAGCAAGTTCTCGCCAGCCCTTTACGGCATCGTTCATACGGCCCGACTCGGCAAAACCGAGCGTGGCGAAAAACCGCGCCCGGCTATCTGTCGGATCCAGTTCCAGGGCCCGGGCGACAGCCGCCCGGGCGGCCGTATTCATCGATCCGCTCGCGAGCATGTAATGCGCCTGGGCAAGGCCCGACTGACGCTCGGCTGTCTCGCCCAGCAGGTCGATGGCCCGTTCATAGGCATTTCGCGCATCCCATGGGCGGCCGAGCCGCAGATACATCGGTGCCAACACCGCCCAGCCCCTTCCGTCATCCGGCGTCAGAGCAAGCTGGTCTTCGGCCTGCTTGACCAACCGGCTGATTTCCACACCCTGCGCCGTCTGCGCGGCAGCCTGCCTGGCCCTTTCCTCCTCGATGCGCGCGAGAAGCGGCTGCGCCTTCATGCCCGGCGTCCCGAACCCGCCATAGAGAAGAGCCGCGGCAGCGGGCACGAAAAGCGCCAGAGCGACCGCCAGCCCCCTGCCTTTCCAGGCCGCATGCCGGTGCGAGGAGCGCATGGCATCCTCAACGGCCAAAATTCGCCGTCCGATCTCGGCGCGCGCATATTCCCCCTGTTCGGCATCGACGGCGCCGCGGGCGATGTCCGCATCGAGTTCGCGCATCTGCTCCTTGTAAAGCGTCAGGTCGTAGAGATGCTCGTCCTGCGCGGCCGCGGCGGGTTTGGCGCGCAACGCCGGGGCGAGCGCAACGAGGAGCATCACGATCGTGAGAATGGCGGCGGAAACGTAAAAAATCATGGCAGTCAGATACCGATCCCTGTCAGGCCTGCCAAATCACTTCACCGACAGACTTCAACTACATATTCGCAAAATGCGATATATGCCAATCCCGTCAGGCGAGCGGTGTCCAGCTGCCGTTCGGGTTGCGGCATGCCGCGCCGCGATTTTCCAGCGCCGTTCCCTCGGCGTAGACGGTATGGGTGTACTGTCGGCAATCCTGCGACCCGACGCGGTAAGGCTGCGAGGCCACCACCTCGCCGCGGAACCGCTGGTCGCTCCGGCCCCAGGTCACAGTCTCGCCAGCGGGGGTGCGTTCCAGCGCGCGATATTCCGCCTCCAGCGCCTTGTGGCGGGCATCGAGGCTCAATTGCTGTTGGACGGCGGGAGCGATAATCCCGCCGTTGAGCGAGGTGATAAGGACGTCGCTGTGCGACCGGGCCTGCCCGGCCTGCGTCGCGCCGAAAGCCAGGCCCGGTACGGGCGAACGCGCGGACGTGGTGCATCCGGACAGAGCCGCCACGGCGGCCACGAGGGTCGTGATTACGAGGTTTCTGGGCATGAACACTTGTAAACCTGAACGTGGTTCCCGGGGAACATGACAAACTGTCATGCCGATAACTGTGTCGGCATTTTGTCCCTACAGCGGCAACTGCCGGGTTTCAATGGGAGGCAGCTGGAAGAATGACCTCGGCGCGCAATCCGCCCGCCCTGCTCTCGCCCAATTCGATGGTGCCTCCATAGGCCGACGCGGTTTCCGCGACGATGGCCAGGCCCAGCCCGGTACCGGGCACCGATTCATCAAGGCGCTTGCCGCGTTTGAGAGCGGTATCGCGCTCCCTGGCGGGGATCCCCGGCCCGTCATCCTCGACGGCAAGCTTCAGCCAGGTCTTGCCCGCGTCGTCGGCGAAATGGTCAAGCGAGACATCGATGCGCCCGCGGCTCCATTTGGCCGCGTTTTCCATCAGGTTACCGGCGATCTCTTCGAGATCCTCCTTCTCGCCCATGAACACCGGCATCGCTCGCGTGGTTTCAAGTTCGACGGATTTTTCCGGATTGAGCTTGCGCATCACCCCAATCAGTTTCTCCAGCACCGGGCGCGCATCGGTGCGAAAGACGATGCTCTCGCGCTGGGCGGCAATGCGTGCGCGCTTCAGGTAGTGCTGGACCTGGAAATCCATGGCGCGCGCCTGCTCGGCGACGATCGTCCGCGACGGACTCTTCTTCGCGCCGGCCTCGTTGAGCAGAACCGACAGCGGCGTCTTCAGCGAATGCGCCAGATTGCCCACCTGCGTGCGCGACCGCTCGACGATGCGCCGGTTGTTGTCGATCAGCGCGTTCATTTCGTCGACAAGCGGCTGGATCTCCCTTGGAAACCGGCCTTTAAGGCTTGTCGCCGCGCCGCTTCTGATCTCCGCCAATGCCCGGCGCGCGCGGTCAAGGGGGCGCAATCCGAGCAGCAGAATGCCGACATTGATCAGCACCACCCCTGCGCCGAAGGCCAGAAGAATCAGGCCCACGCGACGGGCAAAATCGCGTATCGCAAATTCAAACTCGTCCTGGTTCCCCGCCAGTTGAAACCGGGCGATACGGCCTTCGCCGAGCTCGATCTCGGTTTCAAGGACCCGGATATTTACGCCGCCCGGCCCTTCGGCGAACCAGACGCGCTGGAATTGCTCGTCGAAGCCCAGTTCGGACAGCGGCGGTCCTTCAAGCGTCTCGCCGGAAAGCGAAGGCGAGGCCAGCGGCGGCCCCTCGACATTCTCGATGGGCTCCACCCGCCAATACCAGCCGGAAAGCGGCTGGAGAAAGCTCGTACTGCCGAAATCGGGAAAGCCGGTCAGTTCGCCGGCGTCGTCCACCGAGATCGCGCCGACGAGATTGTAGAGCTGCGCCTGCTGCAGGTTTTCGAAACCGCGTTCGGAATCGCTGCGGTACAGGCCGATCAACAGCCAGCCGAGAAACGCGATCGCCGCCACCGTCCACAGGCTCGACAGGAGAACGACCCGGACGGCAAGGGAATCGAGCCGGAGATTCAATCGCTTATCCCGGAAAGTTCAACGCTCATACGGCTTTCTTGTCCGCTTGCTCCGGAGAACTCATCCGGTATCCGAGTCCGCGGACGGTCTCTATCAGGTCATGGCCGAGCTTCTTTCGCAAACGGCCGACGAACACCTCGATGGTGTTCGAATCGCGGTCGAAGTCCTGATCGTAGAGGTGCTCTACCAGTTCGGTGCGCGAGACCACCTTGTCGAGGTGATGGGCGAGGTAGGAAAGCAGCCGGAATTCATGCGACGTCAGCTTCAGCGCCACCCCGTCGACCGTTGCCTTGGAGGATTTCGTGTCTATGGCGAGCGGCCCGCAGCGAATCTCCGACGAGGCATGTCCGGCGGCGCGGCGGATCAGCGCACGCACCCGCGCCAGCACCTCCTCGACGTGAAACGGCTTGGTGACGTAATCGTCGGCGCCGGCGTCGATCCCCGAAACCTTGTCGCTCCAGCGGTCGCGCGCTGTCAGGATCAGCACCGGCATCGCCCGGCCGTCCTCGCGCCAGCGCTGCAGCACGCTGATGCCGTCCATTACCGGAAGCCCGATGTCGAGGATCACGCAGTCATAAGGCTCGGTATCGCCGAGGAAATGCCCCTCCTCGCCATCGTTCGCCGCATCGACGACGTAGCCGGCATCCTCCAGCGCCGATCTGAGCTGGTCGTTCAGCGAAATGTCATCTTCGACGACGAGAATGCGCATGGCGCAGACCTCCAACTGTTTTCGAAGACGCTATATCAGAGGGGAATGATCGCAAACCAGCTTTTGCTGCGCGATCCTCGAGGATCAGCCGCTGACGACCACTTCCTCGCGGCGCGGACGCTGTCCGTTCTGGCCCGGAATCAGAAGCACGACGCGACAGACGGTCTGCCCCCCCTCCGTCACGGTCTGCGCACTGGCAAGCTGCGCGCCACGCTGTTCGGCTATCCGCTGCCCGACAGCGTAACAATCTTCGGCGGCGATCTGCACAGGCTCGCCGAAGCTGTCTGTCAGGCGCAGCCGTTCAGCGCCGGCGGTTGCCGATGCGGCGAGCAATGCGACTGCGGCGATGGTGGTACGAAACATTTCTTCTTGTTCTCCAACTTGGCCGCCAAACTAGCCGCGCGCGCCTGAACGGGACATGAATAATCAGTCTTAACGCCCAGTATTCAAGCCCCGTCCGAGGCTGAAAGTTCAACCGATTCGGCTATTTGCACCCACTCTCCCCACAATCGCAACGATTGCGGCCACTGCCGAGATGGTCTGGAGAATCGATTCCGTCAGCACCGCCTGACTGCCCGCATCGACCGGC
The DNA here is from genome assembly GCF_019966575.1 of Oricola cellulosilytica. Taxonomy (GTDB): domain Bacteria; phylum Pseudomonadota; class Alphaproteobacteria; order Rhizobiales; family Rhizobiaceae; genus Oricola; species Oricola cellulosilytica. The sequence continues at coordinate 460,443 of NZ_JAINFK010000002.1, forward strand.
ATGCCAGCCATCATGGCAACGGTCGCTGACACGCTCACCAACGCTCCCCAGATGGTTTTCGACAAATACCACGGTTTCTGATCGTTCATCATCTTTCCTTTCCTGGTTGAAGAGATGCTCACGGGAGAATGACCGTGCGGCGCGCGGAAATGCCCGCGCCTGCCGCCCGACTGATCTGGGCGACCGAAAAATCGAGGGCCGCTCCAGGGGTATCGAGGGCCAGCGCCGTCACCGTCGGCGCGTCGAGCGTGAAGTCTTGCTGACCGCTTTCGGCTTCGAACGCTGCCGTTCCGCCAACAAGCTGGCGAAGGCCGGCAATGTACGCCTTTATGTCATGGTGTCGCCGCGCGGCGATCTGATCGGCTTTTATGCGCTGAACGCCCACGCGGTCGATTATCGCGATATTCCGGCGAGATACGCGCGAAACAGACCCGGGCACGGCGCGATTCCCGCCGCCTATATCTCGATGATCGGGCGCGACAGGCGGTTTCGCGGCGGCGGTTTCGGCGCGGATCTCCTCGCCGACGCGCTCCGGCGCATCGAGGCGGCGGCCGGCCGGATCGGCATCGCCCTCGTCAAGCTCGACGTGCTGGATTGCGGCGATCCGGAAAAAGTCTCCAGCCGCAAGGCGATCTATCAGGGCTTCGGCTTCCAGCCCCTCCCCTCCAATCCGCTGCGCATGTTCCTGCCGATAGCAACGGTGAGGCTGGTGCTGGCGGAAAAAGAAAGTTGAGCAGGCAGCGCCACTCCCCCACCCCCGCCGTCCTTGCCCAACCGCGCCGTATGCGGGCAAACTGCTACAAGAGCTGGCAGCGCCCCCTCCTCTCGACCGCCTGATACTCTCCGCCAGATCGGGAAACACCTCGGCAAAAGGCTTTGCCCGGGCAAGCTCTTCATCGGACGCTTCCCAGGTATCGGGATCGTCGGCGATCTGCTTCTGGATATTCGCCTCTTCCTGGTCCGTAAGGGGTTTGGCGTTGAATTTGCCCTTCATTGGCGGCTCCTCTCGCTACGGCGCACCGCGCACAAGCAAGCACGGAAGTCACCCGGCGAGCAAACTCCGGCTGGGCGGCGCTGATCCTCGCCGGAATGGCGGTGCTTGCGTGGCCACACTGGCACCCCCTCCCTTCCCAACCGCTGGCGGTCTGGGATGCGGGAATCGTCACGTTCGCCATCGGCGGCTGCAACGGGCGGTTGGTTGGTCGAACAGCACGGCGGTGGTATATTGAAAGCTCCCCTTTCCACGCTGTCGCGATTGCTCGCGCGCCGTCCGTCCCGTCAGCGGCTGGTGGAAGGTGCAGACTCCCGGCCGACGGCCGGGGGATCGCCTCCACCGTAGGTTAGGGAGGAGGGGCTGATGGCAAACAAGCAACTGCGATTTCCAAACGGATACCGCACGTCGTCGTCGAACATCACCAGGGTGAAGGTCTTCCCCGAGCGCTCGCTCTCATGGAACCGCGTCTACGTCGTGGTGATTGAGAATGACAAGATCGTCTATGAGGGGCTCGTCGAACTGGACAAGATCGAAGTGAAGAAGCCGCGCATCCGAAAATCGCGCCAGAAGGCGATGCTTTGAGGGCTGTGGAGGGCACGCCGGATCGGCATCGCCGTCGTCATGCTCGACGTGCCGGATTGCGGCGATCCGGAAAAGTTTCCAGCCGCAAGGCGATCTATCGGGGCTTCGGCTTCCAGCCGCTCCCCTCCAATCCGCTGCGCATCTTCCTGCCGATAGCAACGGTGCGGCGGGTGCTGGCGGAAATTGGCGCTTGACCCCCCATCCTTGCCCAACCGCGCCGTATGCGGGCAAACTGCCGCAGGGGTGGTGGAGCGATGTTCGACTGGAACGACATGCGTATCTTCCTTGCGGTCGCCGACGAGGGTTCGACGCTTGCCGCGTCCAGAAAGCTCGCCATCAACCAGACGACGGTCAGCCGGCGCATCCGGGTGCTGGAACATGCCCTCGGGCTGACCCTGTTCGAGCGCGACACGCGGGGCTATGCGCTGACTTCGCAGGGCAGCGCGATGATCGGCCTTGCCCGGGAGATGGCGGCCGTCGCCGAGAAGACGGTTTCGCGCGCCGACCATCTGGGGCGCGCCTCGGAAGGCCGGATAAGGGTCACGGCGGCCCATTCCAGCATGGCCCACTGGGTGCTGCCGCTGATCGCGGAATTCCGCAAACACAACCCCGACATCCATTTCGAGACGAACGCCGCCGAACACTATGTCTCCCTGGAAGACGGCGAGGCCGATGTCGCCATCCGCGCCGCCGACGCGATTCAGGGCGACACGTTGATCGCCAGAAAACTGCCGCCGGTCAGATGGGCGATCTACTGCAGCAAGGCCTATCTGGCGGCCAGGGGCATGCCGCGCTCGCTGGACGAGCTGGCAAGCCACCCGGTCCTCAGCTACCCCGAGCCGATGGTGGAAGGCGTCAAGCTGATGAAGTGGCTGCAGCAACATATGGACAGCGCCCGGATCGTCAGCACGGTCGATTCCGTCGTCACCATGTCGGCTTCGCTCAGGACCGAGGAGGCGGTCGGCGTCCTGCCCTGCGTCGAGGGGGATTCCCTGCCCGATCTCGTGCGGTGCTTCAATCAGGAGGAACTGACGAGCGGGCTCTGGCTTGTCGCGTCGCGTGACGCCTATCAGGAGCCGCGCGTGCGCAAGTTCCTGAAGTTCGTCGGCGAGAACTTTCCGAAGGACGGGGCGGAGGCACGGTTCTGAACCGCCCTACCCCTCCCTGATCTCCGGCCCCTTGCCGTCCTTCCATTCCAGGAGATAGCCGCCGCCACGCGTCACCTTGCGGAACGCGACGGTCGAGAACACCGCGACGCAGTTCCCGCCCGCGCGGCGCACCGAGGGATAGGCGATGCCGTGGCCGCCCCTCGCCCGCACCTCGCGGGCGACCTTTTGGCCTTCCGGGTAGCCCTTCGCCGGGTCGGGATCGAGGCAGGGGTGGCCGGGCTCCCGGTGCAGATCCGCCATCCAGCCCTCGACATGGGCGATGAGCTGCACGTAGCGCGAGCGGTTGTCGGTGCCGCCGGCATTGCGGATCTCGCGGTCGAGGTGAAAGGCGATCTCCGCCAGGCTGGTCTCGATCTCCAGCCCCGCATACCAGGCGCCGCGCCCCTCGCCGTTGAAGCGGTTGCCCCCGGCGCGCGTATAGACCAGCGCCGCGTTGACGAAGGAATGGCCGTAGCCGAAATCGGGCGTGAGCAATTCGCCCGGCGTCACCTCGTCCAGTTCACCGCGTTCGGCCATCAGCCGGCCGCTGGTGCGGGCCTCCAGCGCGGTGAGTATGGCGATCTCGGCCGCATCGTCGGCCAGCGGCGCGACGGCCGGCTCGTCGGCATAGGCCTGCGCGATCAGCCGGTGGGTGTTCTTCTCGTCGAAGGCGGCAAGGGGTATTTCGCTCACGCGCCGCCCCGCAGGGCGTCGACATGGCCGCGGATGCGCATCATGGCGGGAATGCCGCCGCCGATCATCATTTCGACCGGCGTCTTTCCGGCGAAGCCGGCATTGGCGCTTTTCGGCCAGCCGTAGGTCAGCGGGCCGTCAAACAGCAGCCGCAAGCCCTTGAAAAGCCCGACCAAAAGGCTCGCGCGCATCATCTGGTCCTGGTTCAGCGCGCCGCGAAAGCTGCCGTCCTTCATCCGCGACCATGTGCGCGGGGTGACGCCCGCCAGCGCCGCGGCTTCCTCGTTGGTGAGACGCCAGTGCTCGGCGACGCGCGCCAGCGCCTTGGCGATCACCGCGCGCTCGCCCGCGGTCGGTTCGAAGATTTCCGGCCCCTCGTCCGGCATCAGCGCCGCATTGGCCATGTCACGCCTCTTTCCTGCATCTCTTCGCCATATGGCAATATATGATTCGCCATATGGCAGGTCAAGAAATGGCGCGCGGGCTGCGGCGTTAACGCTTCGTTAACTTTTTTTAGCAAAAGATTACCGGCTTGGCTGATTTCCCCATCTGCCAGGAATGTCCCCTACGGAGAGATTCCTGGCCGCGTCTTGTTGGCAGCCGGACGCCTCGGGAATCTCTCCACCCTCCACGACAATGGTTAACGCCCCGTAAAACGCCCGACGAAGCGCGGCGGGAACGCCGGATCTGTGCACAATACCCGCCCGCCGCCTCGCGAATCACCCTCGGCAAAACAAAATCTTCCGGCGCAAGGCAAGAAATCACAGTTATTTTATACCTATTCGCGAAGATTCTCCGGCGCGAATCGCGTAATGACTCTCGCTCATGGACAGGACGGATCATTCGCTGGAGTTTCTCGACAATATCGGGATCCCGGCATTCGTTATCGATGTCGAGCGGGATGGCGGCCTGCGCTACGTGATGATCAACGCCGCCCACACGCAGGTCACCGGCCTCACCAACGCCGTCCTTGCAGGCAAGACGCCGGAGGAGCTTCTTCCGGAGCGCGTCGCCGAAACGGTTACCGAGAACTATCGCCGCTGCATCGACAGCGGCGAGTGCTACACCTACGAGGAATGTCTCAACCTGCCGGAGACCACGCTGTGGTGGCAGACGACGCTCTCGCCCTTTTTCACGAACGGCAGGGTATCCCGCCTGGTGGGATTTGCGATCAATGTCACCGAGCGCAAGGAAACCGAATTCGAGCTTTCCAAGAGCTATCACCGGATCAAGCGGCTGAATGACGAGATCGATGCGGTGGCGTCGACCGCCGCGCACGATTTGCGCGGTCCGCTGCGGCAGATTTCGATCGTGTCGGAAGTCCTCATGCAGGATTTCAACGATCTCGGAGACGGAAAGTTGGAATTGCTGCAAACCGTATCGGGCATGACCAGCAAGGCGCTGAAGCAGATCGACGAGGTGCTTTCCTACCAGCGCCAGCTCGGCATGGGCGAGGTCGCGCTATCGGACTGCGATCTCAGCCGGATCTGCGCCGACATCGTCGCGCTTCTCGATCCGATGGGGGACAAACAGATCGACTTTCCGAAGTCCGTCGTCATGACCGACCGGCCGGCGCTTCAGCTCGTCCTGCGCAACCTTTTCGACAATGCGCTGAAACACTGCCGGACGAAGGTGGCGCTCACGCTGGCTCCCGATTCCGAACCCGGCTGGATCAAGTTCATCATGTCCGACGACGGCTGCGGTTTCGACCCGAAAGACTTCCCGGCCGGCTCGGCGCCCGGCTCGAACGGATGCCCACCGACCGGCGGTTTTGGCCTTGCCGCCGTGCGCAAGATCACCGAGGCCCGCGGCGGCGCGGTCGCAGTGGAGGAACCGGTATTCGGAAAGGGCGCGACGATCAGCGTTACCTTCAGGGGCGAACGCGCCTGATCGTCAATGCCGCGTAAGCCATTTGGCGGCAATATCCTCGATCATCCGGTCGTAGCCGGCCAGCGAGTCGGGCTTGACCTCGTATCCGTCGGCGCCAAGCTCCTTGGCACGTCTCTGATCGCGCGGACTGGTGGAACTCGACAGCATGACGACCTTGGTCTCGCCGCCGTCCCGTAGTTTGCGTATGCGCGAGAGCACCGCGAAACCGTCCGGGGCCGGCATCCTTATGTCGAGAAGCACCAGGTCGGGCCGACTCTCGGCGACCGCGGGCGCCGCGCTGGCGCTCTCGCCGATCTCGATCAGGTGGCAATCCTTCATCGCCGCACGCATCTTGCCGATGATAAGCGAGCGGTCGAACGCGTTGTCGTCTACCACCATAATGCGTCCGCCAGGAAATCTCTCCTTCGCAACAGCCGCCATCATCGCTGTCCTCCGCCTCTCCGCCCCCTGCTGTTTCAATGACTCGACTACGGTTTCCCTTACCGGCGCCCATACTCGCCCGGGACTGAACCGTTCCAACGCACGATAACCTCTCTCGCCGCCAAACGGAATCCCGGCGCGGCGCGGGCCGCCCGACTTCCCACAATTTCTTTCGCCCAACCTGGGTCGATCTGTCCGCACGCTGCATAAAAATGGCCCCGTTTCCTCGGTGCCGCGATTGCACGCGCGTCGCCCGTTACGCCGGTGGTTGACCGGGGCGCATACCGCCTGACCGGGCCGGGCTGCCTCACTTCCCTTCCCCCCGCCGCTCGCGCACGACCTCGATGAAATCCTCCGCCGAGCCGTCGCGGGCAAAGCAGGTCTCGATATTGGCGATCCGGCTCGAAACGCTGATTTCCGGAAAGCCGATCCGTTCCATGTCGGCGCGCATGGCGGCGGCGACCCGCTCGAACCCGGCACGGCCGTAGCCCTCCTCGTCGCGCAGGCGAAGGATCGCGACGCAATCGCTGATCGACTCGTTCATCAGATGCTCGGGGCCGTTGCGCGGCGGATGCGGCCGGTCGACATCGCCTGTCTGGTGGTGGGCGCATTCGTGGAAGTCGATGAAACGCTGGAAGTCCGGCGGCGTGGCGGAGTAATTGGAGCGATAGACCACCGGCTCGCCGTCGCCGTCCCGCGCCGCCATGCCCGCGGCCAGGTCCGCGCGCCCGCCGTCACGGTCCTCGAAGCGCACCGGCTCGCCCTTGTCATTGACACAGGCGGGCGGCGCGACAACCTCATAGGGAGGCTGGCCGCTCGCCGCGGCCTCGCCTGCCCCCTGCGCCCATGCCTCGCCGCAAAGGGCGAGCACCGCAATCATGGCTGGAAGAATTTCGCGCATCATCGGTTCCTTGTCCGCCGGCTCCGCGTCCACCCTACCCTCGCAAGGGTCTCGGGCGGGAAGCAGCAGTCGCCGGCCTTCCCCCAAATAGCATTACGTAAGGTAATGATGTATCCTTTCCCCGGGGCGCACGGGAGAGGAGACACATCATGTCCCGTCACTGGCTAATTTCAATCCCTTTCGCATTCATCATACTGCTCGGCGGCCTCGGGCCCGCCGGTTCGGACGAACACGGCAAGGCAAACGTCTGCGAAATCCTCGGTTCGCTCGCCAGGGCAATGCCGGCCGCACCGGCGGGTGGCGCCGGGGTTTCGCTCGGCGACTACATCGAATGCGTCAAGGCTTGCAAAAGCGAATTCTCGGGTCCCGATCTGACGGTGTGCATCGAGGGGTGCCGCTTCATCGAAAGCGGCGTCGTGCAGGGAGGCGTCGTGCAGGGGGACGTCGTGCAGGGGGACGTCGTGCAAGACAGTGAAGAGCCGGGGGTCGCGTTCTCCAAAAAGGATGAGTTGCGCAAGGCGGTGATCCGGGTCGCCAAGATGCTGCTCGATCTCGGCATCGACGAGCTTAAATGCTCCAGTATCACCACCGTCGACGCAGCCTGCTGCCGGGCATGGAACAATCTGCTGAGCACCGTGAAGGGCGGCGGCAACACGTTCGACGCCGCCAACCGCGTGCTCGTCGAGTGCTCCGGAATCGGCTGACGGACTGGCACCTGCGGCGCGGCGCCGAAGCTGCCGCGCCACTCCCTTCAGGGGCGGAGCCAGAAAATGGAGCCCCCCGGGCGATTTGATCCCGATGCGCCGTGCGGCTAGCCTTGCCCTCCGCGCCACCACGTCTCCCGGAGGTCCGATGTTTCACCGGATGGGAAATCAATTCGTGCACTCGGTCTCGTTCGGCGCCGGGGAACCGCCGCTGGTGGCCATTCCCGGTTCGATCGCGAACTGGGAAATATGGCAGCCGCCTCTGGAAATTCTCAGCGAACGCTGGCGGGTGATCGCACTGGATCATGCCGGCGTCGGTCAGACAAGGGTTCCACCGGACGAGATCAGCTTCGAGACGCAGGTCGAGACCGTGCTGTCCGTGCTCGACTCCCGCGGGATCGACGCCTGCGTGCTGGCAAGCGACTCGCACAATGTCGCGGTGGCGATCGAGGTCGCGCTGCGATGCCCGGGGCGCGTCAGGGGGCTGGTCCTGATGGCGGGGCTTGCCTGGGGGTTCGACACGCCCGAGACGCGCCGGTTCATCGAGGCCCTCGAGGCCGATTTCGGTGCCGCCATCGGGTTTTTCGCGCGGGCCTGCCTTCCCGAGGAGAATTCCGGCCATCTCCGGCAATGGCTGACCGACATACTGAAAAGCACCGGCCCGGAACGGATCGTCGCCCTTCTGCGGTCCTATTTCCCGGTCGACTTGCGGGACAGGCTTTCCGATATTGCGGTGCCGACGCTCGTCGTCGCCGGCGCCCTCGATGCGCTTTCCGCGAACCGGAAGGATTTCGAGTATCTGGCATCGCAAATTCCCGGCGCGCGGCTCGAACTGATCGACGGTGCGGGGCATATCCCGATGTTTTCCGAGCCGGAGAAGGTTGCGGCCCTGATCTCCGCCCATATGCGAGACATCACCGCAGGGTGACCGTGGGGCGGCCCGATCAGTTCCCTTGCTGCGTGGCAAGCAGCACTTTACCGTCCCAGCCCGGGCCTTCGACCAGCCGGTCGCGGAGGACTGTCCTCTCCGCCGCCATCGCCTCCGCCAGCTTCCGGCGCGGCGCATCGAAATCCGGTTGCGTCCGGTAGAGCGTGATGAGCGAATAGTACCCGTCGACGCGCTCCTCGACGGCGGCCCCGATCCAAAGCGGCTCGGCCTTGCCGTTCACAACGCGCAGATCGACGCGCCAAATGCGAAGCACGAGGCGCGAATTTCCCGGGCCTGCCGCCTGCGGGCGAACCAGCATCAGGCTCGGAAGCCTGCCGTTCGAGAACTCCGGCATCACCGGCAGGTCCGCCGCCGCGGCGTCCGGCGTCAGCCACTTGAGCGCGCTCAGCGACGTCCACGGCGCGGCTTGGCTCCAGCCCACGCCGGCAAGCGCGGTCTCGAGCCCCTCGAGGCTGCCGGCCCACTGGAAGTTGATCGGCTCGGCGATTTCGCCGGTCAGGTCGATGCGCCTTGCGGGTTGCCGCCGCCAATCGGTGGCCCACCAGTTTTCGGCCCGCAAGACCGGCTGGCGGCTCTCGATCGTGTAGCGCTCGAGGTCTGCCTCATGGGTCCGGTAGGAATGAAATCCGCCGACTGCGATCAGCCCGACGCAGGCATACGCGAAAAGCCCGCCGGGATGGATCGGTTCGGACGGGCGGCGCGTATAGGCAAAGCCCAGAATCGCAAGCCACGCGCTGCCGAACGCCAGACCGCCAGCGACATCCGAGAACCAGTGCGCGCCGAGATAAAGACGCGAAAAGGCGATCAGCGTGATCACCGTCGCCGACGCCAGCGCCACGGACACGCGCCATCTGCGGCGCAGGTTGTAGGCGACGAGAATGGCGAGGAAGCCGTACAGAACGAGGTTCACCGTGCTGTGCCCGCTCGGGAATGAAAACGCGCTCCAGCCGGAATAAAGCGTCTCGTTCGGACGCGCCCGGTGCAACGCCACCTTGATGGCGGTGTTGAGGGCCGATGCGCCGGCGATCGCCACCAGCCAGTAGGCAGCGGTCCTCCAGGCGCGCTGCGCCACGAGCCAGAGCAGCACGCCGATTGTGACGGCGATCACGACCGTGGTGTCGCCGAATTCCGTAATCGCGATCATCACGGTGTCGGCGGGTCCGGTGCGCAAATCCTGCAGAGCGCGAAAGATGGCGGTGTCGACGAGGACGAGCGGATCGCCGCTTATGACATCCTCCAGAATGCCGAAGAAGAGCCATGCCGCGCCAAGCAGGAACAGGCCGAACACGCCGATCGTCCGCGCCTCGTGGCGGGCCATGTCAAGCGCGGCGCCAAGCTTGCGGCCGAATCCGTCGTCGCGGGCATTCGCCCAGGCCTGAATCCTGTCGATACCGGCGGTCAGGAGCGGAATGCCGCGTCTCAGCGCCCAGCGGACGAGACGCGAAACGATCCAGCCGGCGGCGATCGCCACCACGAGGAGTATGGCGACCGGCTTGGCCGCCTCGCCGAGGACGCCGAAGGCCGCCCCGACAAACACGCCCGGCAGTACATGCGCAGGCGCCCAGACGAGGGCCGAAAACACATTGACCCTATAGAAGCGGCTGACGGGCATGCCGAGCATTCCGGCCATAACGGGAACGAATGTGCGCACGCCGGGCGTGAAGCGCGCGAGAAAGATGCTCTTCCCGCCATGGCGTTCGATGAAGGCCTCGCTGCGCGCAACGGCTGCCGGATAGCGGCTGAACGGCCAGATCCCGAGCATCTGGCTCTTGTAGCGGTGGCCGAACCAGAACGACAGGCCGTCTCCGGCGATCGCGCCGGCGGTCGCGGCGATAAGCAGCGGCCAGAGCACCACGACGCCGCTCGGGACCAACGCGCTCAGCGCAAGGATCAGCGCCGTGCCGGGAACGACAACGCCGATGACCGGGATGGCTTCGGACGTCGCGAGCGCGAAGACCGCCCAATAGGCGACGTGAGGGTGGGCACTGAGAAAGGCGATCGCGGTTTCGATGAGGGACGTCATGTATGCGGAGATGCCCGGTGTCTGGACCCGTTCAGGGCCTCGCATTATCCCGATACACTCGACGGGACGAAGGTTCACCGGTCGGTAGCCGATGGCGCGGCCAGCACGCAAGGATTATCGCGCGGACGGTCCGCCGGTCCTCTCGCCCTTGCCCCCCTGAACCCGGGATGACCCGCTTCCCGCTTTGGCCTATAGGCTTGGACGGCGCGCAAACGGATTCGCGCGATTCACGGAGAGGCACCGGCATGGACGGCGGGAGACATTCGCCCGGACGCGGCATCGGCTTTGCGGTCGTCGCCTTCGCGCTGTTCGCAACGCACGACGCCATCATCAAGGGGCTCGGCGCCGGCTATTCGGTGTTCCAGATCATCTTCTTCGCCATGCTGTTCTCCTTCGTCGCCGCCGCGATCCTGGTGCTGGCCGACAGTTCCACCGGCAATTTCCGGCCGCGCCATCCGTGGCTGATCCTGGCGCGCTCGCTGCTGTCGGTGACCGGCATGAGCGCCGCCTTCTTCGCCTTCGTCTCGCTGCCGCTGGCGGAGGTGTATGCGCTTTTGTTCGCGACGCCGCTGCTGATCACCGCGCTGTCGGTGCCGCTGCTCGGCGAAACCGTCAGGGCGCAGCGCTGGGCGGCGGTCGTCGTCGGCCTGATCGGCGTCATCATCGTGCTGCGCCCCGGCGCCACGGCGCTGTCTCCGGGCCATGTCTCGGCGCTTGTCGCCGCGCTCGCCAGCGCGCTGTCGGCGATCATCATCCGCAAGATCGGCGGCGAGGAGCGCTCCGCCGTGATGATCCTCTATCCGATGCTGGCCTCGCTTGCCGTGATGGGCGCGGTGCTGCCCTTCGTCTACGTGCCGGTGGAACTGCCCGCGCTCGGCCTGATGGCGGGCGTCGGCCTGCTGTCGGTCGCCGCCCAGCTCGGCACCATCGCCGCCTACCGGTTTGCGCCGGCCGCCGTCATCGCGCCGATGCAGTACAGCCAGATCCTGTGGGCGACGCTCTACGGCATCGTGTTCTTTTCCGAACGCCCCGACGCGATGGTCGCGGCCGGCGCGGCGGTCATCATCGCGTCGGGCCTGTTTATCGTCTGGCGCGAGAGCCGCGCCAATGTCTCGCAGCGCACGCCGGTGCTGCGCAGCGCCAATCCGCGCTACGACGCCGGGCCCTCGCCGAAGCCGCGCCTGCTGCGGCGCAGGGACAGGGGATGACTGTTTCCTCAGCGCCGTCGTGGCGCTAGCCTGCGGCCAAAACCGGAGCCGCCCATGACCGCCGTCGACACACCGCCGATCAGCCGCTATCCCGTGCCCGCCCTCACCGACCTGCCGGACGACATCCGCCAGCGCATGGAGGCCGTGCAGGAGAAGGCCGGCTTCATCCCCAACGTCTTCCTCGTGCTCGCCCACAGGCCGGACGAATTCCGCGCCTTCATGGCCTATCACGACGCGCTGATGGAAAAGGAGGGCCCGCTCTCGAAGGCCGAGCGCGAGATGATCGTCGTCGCCACGTCGAACGCCAACCAGTGCCAGTATTGCGTCATCGCGCATGGCGCAATCCTGCGCATCCGGGCCAAGAACCCGCTGATTGCCGATCAGGTCGCGATCAACTATCGCAAGGCCGACATCACCGGCCGCCAGAAGGCGATGCTCGACTTCGCCATGAAGACTGCATTCGAGGCGCATGCGATCGGCGAGGCGGATTTCGAAATCCTCGCCGGCCACGGCTTCGACGCGGAAGCGGCGTGGGACATCGCCGCCATCGCCGCGTTCTTCGCGATGTCGAACCGGCTGGCGAACTTCACCGGCATGCGCCCGAACGACGAATTCTATGCGATGGGGCGGAGCTGAGTCCCTCGCCATCGCCCTTGCCCCGCTATTGCGCCTCGACACCGGAGCCCGCCATGAAAGACGACCAGTACCCGCCGATCCCGCCGAACATCACCGGCCCGCGCGCCAGGTGCCCGCGCTGCGGCGAAGGGTCGATCTTCACCGGCTTCCTGACGCTGAAGAAGGAGTGCCCGGTGTGCGGGCTCGACCTTTCCTTCGCCGACACCGCCGACGGGCCGGCCTTCTTCGTCATGCTGGTCGCCTGCGTCCCTGTCGTCGCCTTCGCGGTGTGGATGGAGGTGTCGATGGACGCGCCCTACTGGCTGAACGCGCTGCTCACGGTGCCGCTGCTCGTGCTGTTCTGCATCCTGCCGCTCAGGCCGCTGAAGGGCTGGCTCGTCGCCAGCCAGTATTATTACGGCGCGCGGGAGGGCAGCCTCGACCACGATTGAGAGCGAAACCGCTCTCTCTCACCCCGTCGGCGGCTTGAAGCTGGCGGCGGCCTTCTTTGCGGCCCCCATCGCCTCCTTGGCTTCCGCCGCGGTCATCAGTTTCGTCGTCGCCCCGCCGGAAAACGCGCCGGACGCGCCGACGGCGAAAGAAGCCGCCGCCATCGCCTTGTCGTCGGGCGCCTCGATCAGCGCGATGACATCCTCGGCCCCGAAACAGAAGAACAGGTTATGGAGCTTGCCGCCGACTGCCTCGACAAGCGGACGCGCCGCGGCCTCCCGGTCCTGGGGATTGTCGACCATCGCCTTGATGGCGGCCGGGCTGTAGCGGGCCTGGAACAGGTAATGGGGCATGGGACCCTCCTTTTCCTGAAAACAGGAGAGTTTACCACGGATCGGCCAGCCTGACCCGCGAAGGCCCGGGCAGCGAGCGGCGCTCGGAATGGGCGTCTCACCCGATGACGATCTGCCGCCCTGCGATGAACCAGACATCCGGTTGGCGCGTTGCCCCTTCGTCAATTGGAGAACTCAGCTCGTGCGCGAGGACATGAAACTGCCTGAAGCCGGCCACGAGCCCGCGCTCATCGTCGCCTTGGGATGGTTTGCCATTGCCGGCTGCGTCGCAATGGCGGCATCGATCCTGATTGCCGATTTCGTGGTACCCGAGCATAACTGGATTGCCGATACGATCAGTGACCTGGGTGCCGGGAAGTACGAGTTCATTGTCGATATCGGCATCTACGCGTTTTCCGCGTCGCTCATCGCGATCGCCCTGCTCGCGGCACACGTCCACATGGGCGGATGGGGCTGGAGTCTCGGAATAGCCGGTTTCGCGTTCCTCGCGCTTATCGTCTTTCTCGTGGGGGCACGCAACGAATATGGTGATCGTGACAGCGACGGGGTCGTGATCCACATCTATCTGGTCTACGCGCTCGGCGTCCTAATGGCTGCGATTCCCCTGCTGATGGTGAAAGGGGCCGGCCGGGCCGGAAAATTCTATGGCCGCACGCTGGTCGGAATCGCTGTTGTCTGGGCGATCTCCGCTCCGGTCTTCTTCTTCCTGCCCAGCAGCATCGACGGAATCTACGAGCGTTACCTTGGTCTCGTCGCCTTCAGTCTCGTGATCACCCTCGCGACGCTTTTCATCAAGTTTGCGCGCCGGCTCCAGTGACTGGCGCGAGGCCTGCAGTGCCTGCAAGCCGTCGCCGGGTGGAGGTGCATGCCGAATGGCCCTGCCCTCACCCCCGAGGTGCGCGGGACGCGGCGCCAATGCGTAGGCGGCACCCTCACCGGCCCGCGGTCGTGCTGTCGAGGAGCTTGCCGGGCCGGACCGGGAGCTGGCGCCTGGCTCGCGCAATGATGGGGCATAAGCATTGCGCGCATAACCGGGCGGACAGTCATCCCTGGTCCTCCGCTTCCCGGGGGAGGGGAAGGCCCCTCTTCCCGCGGCGGAGTCATGTGTCTTGCGCCGCTTGCAGAAGAGAGAACCGCCAGTCTAGAAAACCGGGGCCGCCGTACAAGCTGGCAGAACTGATAGGTCTTGCCCTGCTCCATTCGCCTGGCCCTTTCGACGCTATATCCGCCGTCCTCATACCCCAGTGCTCGGAGCATAATTTCTACAAATTTGCGGATTATTCTAACGTTGCGTTATATTCTTCTTCGGGCCACGGATCCGCATGAATACAGGGCGTTATGCATGAAGAACCAGCTGATTGATTTTCTTTCAGATCTGCGCGCGTCGGAAAATCTTGCGGATTTGTGGTTTACAATCGAGCGATATTTCACCGAGCTGGGTTTCGAGACAGTCAATTGCGGGGTGATAGACAAGGCCGATGGCGCGGTCGTCGGGGTGTTTTCGAACATGAGCGCCGGTTGGCTGGATCATTATGTCGATCAGGGCTACATGGCCCATGATCCTATCGTCGCGTATCTCCACCGGCATAACCGGGACGCCATTTACAGCCAGGCGCGAAGGCCGCTGTTCTACGGCGATCGGCCGGAGATGGCCGCCCGACTGTTCGACGAGGTTGCGGAAGAAGGCGTCATCTCTTCGCTGCTATCCCCGTTTCACCATCCGAACGCGCGGCGCGTGCTGGCCTTCAACATCGCCAACAGACTGGACGAACCCGAGTTCGCCCGGCTGCTGCGCCGCAACGAGAGGGAGTTGATGGTCGGGCTCGGCCTCGCCCACAGCTTTCTGACCGGCTCGCTTCCCGACGAGCAAAAATCGACACCGTGGTACCGAAGCCTGAAATCGGCGAGCGGGCTCACGAACAGGGAACTGGAAGTCCTGCGCTGGCTTTCGACGGGCGTGCGAAACGACCGGATCGCCGAGAAGCTCAACATCTCTCCCGCCACCGTGAATTTCCATGTGGGGGGCATCAAGAAGAAGCTGGGCGCCAAGACCCGCGAGCACGCCGTGGCGCTGGCGATTTCCGCCGGTTGTTTCCAGCCGTAGAGGGGGATTGGCCTGATGGCCCCCTGCCCTCAACCTCAGGTGCGAGCGCAGCGAGCCTCGAAGGATCAAGCCCCGTCTGCCGCCTTCTCCAGCACATCCTCGGCTCAGGTGCTAAGGCTCTTGCCGAAGAACGCCGCGGCGGTGCGTCAATCGCCGATCTGCCCAAAGTTCCTGAATCTGGCGCGCAGATCAATATTCGAATTATCGTTAGGGATACTGTCTTCGATCACCAGTGCCGCATGAACCAAGTGCGTGGACGGTGATTTGATCAGAAACGGGCCGTTCGGGACATTGCGGACCTTTACATAACTTACCTTTCCGTCCGTACCTAGGACCTTGATCTCGATGCGGCCCATGTCTTGGGCGCGCGTGCCTGCGTCCCCCGCACCCGTGCTGAACCTGCCAATGATTTCCACGGCCGCTCCTTCTCCAAAGCCTCCTGTCCAAAAATGACCGCCCTGCGCCCTGCGGAGTTCGTCGTCATTGAATCTATAAACTTGAACCGGAGCCTTTACTTCAGCCGGCGCATCCCGCAGCGGCTCCTCCTCTCCTAGAGATGGCGTTGCAGCTGCCGTAAGCGCAGCAATTATCATAGGTGAGAATTTGTTTTTCATTTCGACTACCTCTTTAAGAGTGCCTGTGGTCCACCACGCTCGCAGTCCCGCGACGTTTCTCGTTAAAGGTACGTCTGACGGCGTTCTATTGGCGCCCGGAGTTCAGCAGTTGTTCCTTGAGGAATTAGCGCAGCGTTGTCCTTCCCGGTCGTCGATGTCATTGAGGGACTGATTGTAGTCGTTCTGGTCGGCGAATCCGATTTCCTCGAGCACCTGCTGCCTTTCCAAAAGTTCTTCGCGTTCACGATCCCCCTGCTCGTCGGCGGTGGCCACCGGTACACTTGATACCACCATCAGCACTCCCATCGTAGACACCCAAGATTTCATGCTCCTTCTCCTCGCTCATGTACAAGTGGAACTTGCCCGACCAGTCTAGCTCGTCAGTAAGGTGCAACAAGCTATCAGAATTAATAGTCGGTCTTTGTCGAAACGCGGTTCGCCTGCGTTCGAGACACCGAGCTAGAACGATATCTGCGATACGACCGGCCTTTGCCCGCGGCGTGAATCTGAGTTTTTGGTCGAAGCAGGCGAGCCAAATCGCGAGAACGCCTGCTGAAAACGACCGCGGCAAAGTGCAAGACCGACTAATATTCATCAAGTAGACATTATTGGAAATTGACAATCAAGACATTCCAATCTAAAGTAAAAATTCTTCTCTTATTTGATTGAGGAGATAACAATGCCCCACCCCAAACTACTAATTTCGCTTGTGCTTTCCTGCGGATTGCTGGTCGCCGGCGCCCAGGCGCAGGAAAGCAGCATGAGTTCGCAGTTTGCCGAGGGCGCCGTCGGCGTGAGCTGTTCGTCGAAGGACGGGAAGGTCGACTGCTTTTGCACCGGCGGCTGCAAGCGGACACAGCATGACTGCTCTTGCACCGGTCTCCAGTCCTCGACGATAAGCAACGAGATGCTGAGAGAGCTGCTGCTAAGGCGCGAATGATCGCAGCGCAAGGGAAGCGGCAAGAGTGGCCACCCGCCTGAAACGCGGGCGGCCACCTTCCGGTCATTGCCGGCAGGTTCCCGGACACGTGCCCTCCCAGGCGCGTTGATCGGAAAGCTGCGCGGGCGCGCCTTCTCTCGCCCCTGCCCTGCGGGGGAGAGGTGGCGAGCGCAGCGAGACGGTGAGGGTGAGAAGCGGACGGCGCAGCCGGCCAATCGACAACGATTTGTCGATTGGAGCGACGAATGCCCGGAGCGAAAGCGAAGGGCCGGTCGATCGAGGCAGCAAACCCGCGGCTCGACCTCGGCAAGTTTGCCAAGACTTGTGAGCGCCCGCGAACCAAGCGCGGCTGGGTGGGGGTGAGAGAAGATGGTTTGCCAAAACCGTCAGCCGGCCCCGCCCGCCGCCTTTTCCAGAACCTCCTCGGCCCAGTTGTTGAGGTTCTTGCCGGAAAGTTCGGCGGCGAGCGCCGCGCGGGAGCGCACTCACCAAAAGACCCGGTTGCGGAACGAGCGAGAATCATAATAGGAATTTATTCCGGAGACGGCATATCAAAATGGAGATCAGCCATGGCCGCCCGCCGCCACACCCGCCGCAAGGAATTGCATTCGCTACACGTCAAACGGTTTGTCAAACTCTGCGTCCGCTGCCACGGCGAGATGATGCCGATCTCTACCGAACTGCATCCGACTTCGCCCCAGGCCAAGGCGATCGACCGCCTTTCCGACGCCATCAAGAATGCGATCCGCGAGGTCAGCGGCGAGGAGCCGCCCTGGCCGGGCGAGGCACACGGCGCCGGCCCCGGCTGGCGCGATCCGGACGGGACCCGATCCAACTAGTTGGAATGCAACAGCTTGGAGCCGTCGCCCACGCTTGCCCGGTCAGAAACCGGAAAGGGCAAAATCATGGATATCGTCCATATTCTCAATGTCGCGCACAAGGAGGCGGTTCGCTGCCGCCGCCACTTCCTCGCCTATCTCATCGGAATGGCGCTGATCGAGGCGCGGGAAATCGAAATGTCCGGTGAGCCGGACGGTGAACGTTTGAGCGGCACCTGACCCCAGCGGCCGGGAACGGATGTGCCGGCCCCGGCCGCATTTACGCAAATTCTTCTTCCATCACCTCGATCAGCCCGTCATCGGAAAGCGGGCGCTGCAACGCTCTTGCCTCCTCCCAGGGCGCGGTCAGCCAGGTCTCGATCTCGTCCGGCTTGGTCAGGATCACCGGCATCGCCTTCGGGTGGATCGGCGCGACGACGGCGTTCGGTTCGGTCGTGAAAAACGCGTAGAGATCGGCCGTGACCTCGCCCTCCTTCAGTTTGCGGACAGAGGTCCAGTTCGTCCAGATCCCGGCAAAGAAGAACAGCGGCCGGTCGTCGCCGATGGCAAACCAGTGATTGCCCTTGCGGCCGGTCTCCGGGTCCTTCTCGCGGGCCGGTTCGGCAAAGGAGGTTGCGGGAACGAGGCAGCGATTGTCGGTGCCCAGCCAGCGCCGCCAGTGCGGCGAAGCGGCATTGCGGACGTTCGTCACGCCCTTGTCGGTCTTTCTGCCCTTCAGCACGAATTGCGGCGACGGCATCCCCCAGCGCGCGCGCACCAGCTCCCGGCCGCCTTCCGAGTGGCGGACGATCGCCGCCGGATAGTCGGGCCAGACCTTTCCGGGCTCGAGATTGCCGGCGTGGTTGGTCATCGCGCCGGCCAGCTCGATCATCGCCGCGGGGCCTTTCGAAAGGGAATAGAGATTGCACATGCGGCCATATTACACGGCCCGGACGACGCCGGAACCGGTCGCGAACCTTGTGCAAAGGTCAAAGTAGCGCTTGTCAGTGGAGAAACGACGCTGCCAATCTGCCAAGTGACGCAAAGTCACGGTCGTTGAAGTTCGGGCACCAATCCGAGCAGAGGCCTTACGCTAAGCGGAAGTCAGGAGTGAGGGCGTCGGCCAAACCGAATTCCCTCACCCCTGGCGGTCCTACTTCAGTCAAGACTGAATTACAGTAGTTGTAAGTGGCATTTTTTGCCACAGTCAACGACCGCTCCTTGGTCTCCTGTTGAGAAACTTTGGCCTGACTGAAAATTCGCGATGTTTGTCGGCGGATCGGGACCACCTCCGGGCCAGTAGTTTTATCACCAGACCCGCCTTCGCCCGGAATATGGCGAGCGCTGGTTCTGCTCGGAGGCCGAGGCGCGAAGGACTGGCTGGCGCAAAGCCCGGCGGTAGCTTGGGCTCAGGATTAGTTATTGGGCTTTTTGAAGTCGGGATCGAGTAATTGATACGGGGACAATACGAATTCGTCGCTGAAGTTATACCCGAGCTTTTCCATCACCACTCCTACTTCGTTGACGTCCGCCTCTTGGAAGGTTTTTCCACCATCGAATGTGTATTTTATCCGCATGGATGACCGAATTTGCGCAATCTGCTCCTCAATGCGCTCCATACCGTTCCGTAGTTCCCGAATTTCTTGATTATTTTGGCCTTGATCCCCTCCCAACTCTCGCAGTTCCCGCGCGATTTCGAGAGCTAAGTTGGCACGCTCCCGTTCCAACGAGATCAACTGGGTACTCAAATTTGCATTGATCGAAGTTACAGTCGAATTGAGATCAGAGAGGTTGACAGAGAGCGTTTCAACAGCCGTGGTCAGGCCTCTGACCTGCTTTTCCGCGACATAATCGGCAATGTAGAAGGAGCCGACCCAGATCGGTATGGCCGCCAGCACGATGCTGGCAAGCGTCTTCAGGAGCCAAGGCAACAAACTCTGCATCTCATGTCCTCGCAGTATGAATATAGGGTTTGGCTGGAGATATTCCCGCCCCGCTACTTCACGATTACATCAAATCGCCTTTATGGAGCGCCTGCAACTCATATCGAGGAACTCAGGCCTGACGACGAGAGGAGGCACAAGCTGCAGATAAGCAATTCCCGCGTCTTCGTCCCCCCTCCGCCGGTGATCGAATATTTCAGTTCCACCTCCCCTATCGCGAAGCCAGCAAAGATCGTGCAGATATCGGGAGGTTCGTTGCTCCACATAAGAAACCGCCCCCCATTCACCACTTTCCCCCTTGCCGCTTGAGTCCCCCGCGCAAATGCGGCATGACTCGAAGCGAAGGGGTGCTCAACTGGTTGCGACGGCAGATCGCCGCCGCGGCGCAGGTCCGCAGGCCGCCGGCTCCGGCGGGCGCGCGGGCCGGACCTTTGCCAACCAGGTCGTGGACTCGGACAATCGATGGAAAATCCATTCAAGAACGGCGATGACGGCGACGGCGCAAAGCCGCTGAAGAAATCGTCCTTCCTGCTCGAGATCGACGCCTGGATCGATTCCTCGCTCTACGAATCGCGGTTCGCCGCCGGCCAGGCCTGGGAGGAAATCGTCATCTTCTTCCGCCGCTTCCGCGCGCGCGGCATAAAACGCTTCTTCGTCGAGATCATGAGCGAGGGCGCGACGCTGGGCGCGGGCGGCCTCGTCGTGCTGCTGGCGCTCGCCCTGCCCGCCTCCGACGAGATCGCCGGCAACTGGCGCGACCAGGAGGATTTCGCCGTCACCTTCCTCGACCGCTACGGCCGCGAGATCGGCAAGCGCGGCATCCTGCACACCGACGCGGTGCCGATGTCGGAACTGCCCGACCATCTGGTCAAGGCGGTGCTGGCGACCGAGGACCGCCGCTTCTTTGACCATTACGGCCTCGATTTCGTCGGCCTGGCGCGGGCGATGACCGAGAATGTGCGCGCCAATTCCGTCGTCCAGGGCGGGTCCACCATCTCCCAGCAGCTCGCGAAAAACCTGTTCCTGTCAAACGAGCGCACGCTCGACCGAAAGGTCAAGGAGGCGTTCCTGTCGCTGTGGCTGGAGGCGAACCTCACCAAGGAGGAGATTCTCAAGCTCTATCTCGACCGCGCCTATATGGGGGGCGGCACGTTCGGGGTCGCTGCGGCGTCGGAATTCTATTTCGGCAAGAATGTGCGCGACGTGTCGCTTGCCGAGAGCGCGATGCTCGCCGGGCTGTTCAAGGCGCCGGCCAAATACGCCCCGCACATCAACCTGCCAGCGGCGCGCGCGCGCGCCAACGAGGTGCTCACCAACATGGTGCAGGGCGATTTCATGACCGAGGGCCAGGTCGTCGGCGCGCGGCTGGAACCGGCCGACGTGGTGCTGCGCGACACCACGGACAGCCCCGATTATTTCCTCGACTGGGCGTTCGGCGAGGTCAAGAAATTCGTCCTCGAGAACCGCCTGCGCACCCGCTCGATCACCGTGCGCACGACGATCGACACCGACCTGCAGCGCGCGTCCGAGGAGGCGGTGCAGTTCTTCCTCAGGCAGAACGGCAAGGAGTACAACGTCTCCGAATCGGCCGTGGTGATGATGGAGAACAGCGGCGCTGTGCGGGCGATGGTCGGCGGGCGCGACTATGGCGAGAGCCAGTTCAACCGGGCGACCGACGCCGAGCGTCAGGCCGGCTCGTCGTTCAAGCCCTATGTCTATGCCGCGGCGCTGGAGCACGGCCTGTCGCCCGACGACGTCGTGCGTGACGGTCCGGTCACCTGGCGGGGCTGGTCGCCGCAGAACTACAACCGCCAGTTCTCCGGCAACGTCACGCTGGCGACCGCGCTGGCCAAATCGATCAACACCGTGCCGGTGCTGCTGGCGCGCGACTATCTGCGCGGCACCGAACCGATCGTCGAACTGACCCATGCGATGGGCATCACCTCGCCGATCATCTCGCACCACACGATGGTGCTCGGCACGTCCGGGATGACCGTGCTCGACCAGGCGACGGGCTATCTGACCTTCGCCACCGGGGGGCTCGCCGGGCGGCGCCACGCCTTCACGCAGATCATCAGCGCGTCCGGCGAGGTGCTTTACGACCGGCGCAACTCCGGCCCCGACGGCACGCGGGTGATGTCGCAGGCGAGCGCCGAGGCGCTCAACCGGATGCTCGCCAACGTTCCGGCGTGGGGCACCGGGCGGCGGGCGGCGCTGACCATGACCACCGCGGCCGGCAAGACCGGCACGACACAGTCCTACCGCGACGCGTGGTTTGTCGGCTATACCGGCAATTTCACCGCCGCCGTGTGGTACGGCAACGACAACTACACCCCTACGAACCGATTGACGGGCGGACGGCTGCCAGCAATGACTTGGCAACGGATCATGAGTTACGCACACAATGGCATCGAACTAACTAGCATCCCGGGTGTGGCGCAGCCCGAGATTCCAGCCGAGGATGCAGATGTGGTGGCCGAGGCGGTCGACGAAAACGGGACATCTAGACCTGATCGTCCCCGCACTCTGTCGCGGCCGATGACGCGCTTCCTTCAAGATCTGCGCGAGGACTTTGAAAACGCCGAACCTCTTGGAACGTCCGATCTTACCGTCGCCCGGGCGCACAAACGCTGAATGGGAAATTGTCTTCTGTACACGGTGAGCGTTCGTTGGGGGCCGACCGGGGTGCGTCATGATCCGTGACGCAATTTCGATCAGCTACGCGGTCATTCTGGCATTCGTTCTTGGCGTGTGGTCGGCCGTATGGGCGACCGCCGATTTACCCTTTTACAGCGAATTGCAGGTCAATGGCTGGCGGGCTCATCCGTCAGTCGGTGGCGACAATCCCGACCCCTATTCGACTGCTTTTCTAGCGCGATCCGGAAGATTTCAGCTAGCCGCTGCGGAGGGATTACAGTTTATATCGCGGGAGGATTCCGATGGTGAAGCGCTTGACGGCGCATGTATCTATCGGATCAGCGGAAATACACCCCTCACGCGCCTCTGGACGCTGCAGGTTGTCCGGGACGGGGTCCCAATCGATAGTGCTGCACTCGGCATTCCAGTCTCCACCCATTCACAAGCCTTGGTGCGGGATAGGGACGGATTTTTTGGCATAGTAATCTCGCCGACTCCAAGACCCGGAAATTGGATCTATCCCGGGCCCAATGGACCGTTTCGGCTCATCCTGACGCTTTACGACACGGCGATTGCCAGCAGCCGTGGGCTTTCGGAGATCGTCATGCCAACAGTCGAACGCGTGGATTGCGACAGTGGCTAGGTTTCTACTAATGACATTCCTCGGGCTGACTGGCGCCGCGCTGGTGCACCTGGCGATTGTACTGATGCTTCCGCGCCTCTCTGAAAACGATGTCTGGCGGCAGATTGAGACGGAGACGGCGCCTTACCGTGCCTTGCGGCTGGACAGCCAATCGGACCGGCTTGCCATGGCGAAGTCACTTGATCCGATGTTTGCCGAGTTCGTCTGCCGCTACGATCTGGCGGAAGGGATGTTCACTATCACCAACGACACAAACGCTGATTTCTGGTCGGTTGCCATCTTTGATGATCATGGCCGGATCGTGTTTGCGTCGAATGACAGAATCTCTCCCTCGCGACGCATCCGGCTGGGAGTTGCCATGCCCTCGCAGATACGGGCAATTCAGCAGGATCCGCGCGACGAGCTTCGCGGTTCGATTGTCGCGGAGTCTCGGCGTAGCGAAGGGTTTGCCATAGTCAGGCTCTTTCGCCCTGATCCGAGTTGGGAGCAGGTTGTCCGAAACTTTATTGCGCAAACGCAATGCGCGCCTGTTCCGGTCTAACCAACGTTATTTCTCGCGTGTCTTCGACTTAGCGCCGGACAGGCATTTCGGGGGTCTTGTCTTCTCGTGCCAGACCCCGGTGAAAATGACGACTTTGCCGATAAACCCGGCCCGGCCGTCTGGCCCGCGCGGCGTCCGATGCGCCGATGAACGCACCGAGCTCTTCGGAAACGCTATAACTTGCGCCATGCACCCTTCCCCGCTCGCAGATGTTCCTGAACGTAAGGACTGCAGCACCATGGTTAATAACTTGCTAATGATTGGCAATTACCTTCGCACCAACATTGATCAGGCGGGGGCCAAGATACGAGGATGCGCAGTCCGGGCGGCGAGCGGGAGCTAACGGGAAGCGACGCGACAGCTGTCGAGGCGGTGAGGCAATTCTGCCGAAGGACCCGAGCTGGTCGCGAAGAGAAGACGATGCTTGCCGATCTGGTGTTGCCGCTGCTGCCGCGCATTGGCGACGAGGCGCGGCGTACCGTCGCGACGCTTCTTGCGGGCTGCGGTTTCGCGCCGAAGGCGCTGCTTCTGGCGCTTGCCGATTTTCGTGTTGCCCTCTGCTCGCCGATCCTGACCCGGAGCCCCCTTCTCACCGACCCGGAACTGCTGGCAATCATTTCGCAGCATGGCGAGGAGCATGCGCGCGCCATTGCACGGCGCCCTGCCCTCAACTTTCCGGTCGTCAGCGCCCTGCGCGCGATGAACTCCGCCGGCGTGGACCGGGCGTTGGACCTGCGCCAGCGCGTGGACCCCGCCACCAGCCGGGATGCCGCGCAATCGCCAGCGACGCTCAATAATGCTTTCACGCCGATCCAGTCCGGAAACCCTTCTCCCTATAAACCGCAGGTTGTCGCATCGAGCGAAGCCGTGACGGGGTTGCCGCGAAGGACCGGGACCGACCATGGCGAGTTACTCGAATTGGCACGAGAGCAAAACCGAACCCTTCTGCATACGGCCTTTGCAGACGGGCTGTGCGTGACCGTCGCAAGCGCCGCTGCGCTCTGCTCCGATCCCACATCCAGAAACCTGATCCATGCCCTGCGTTTCCTGGAAGCGCCAACGCCCGTCGCCGGTGGGATCTTCCAGTGCCTGGCGCCAGCCCTGTCAAAGCAGGAGGGCGTGATGGCGAGATTCGAGGCCGTTTACGAGGCGGTAACTCCGGAACAAGCCGCCCGGAAGGTTCTTCAGTGGCGCAGCGACGATCTTCTTGCCCTGGCTCGCGAAGCGCTCGCCGCCAATGATTCCAGCGCCAGCGGCATGGACGATGGCGAAACGGCCCGTTCCATCGCATCGTAGAAGACCCAACCCTAAGCGATATCGAAGAACTCCTCGGGGCTGCGTCCTGACGCGTCGATCTCTATCGCCCAGAAATCGGGATCCATTCGCGTCTCGCGCTCAAACCTGGCAGCAAGATCCTCGTCGGTCAGAGCCTCACCCAGCAATTCGAACAGGCGCCCGCCGAAAGGTGTCTTCTGGCGTTCGGCGATAACGCTCTGGGGGGCCTGCCCGTAGAGCGAGGTGCCATTCCCGCGAGGGCCGGGCATGCACAAAAAAATCGCGCCGGCGTCGTCCGAACCCCGCTTGAGGACAGCCGCAAAACCACCCTCCGCATTGACCCGGCGCATAATGGAAGAAACAAAAATCGCCGATGTGACCCGGCCGTTCATCGTGCCCTCATCCTACTGAATGAGGCCGACCGTTCTCATCTTGTCAAGCAGCCCATCATCGACCGAGCCAGTTACCGGCAGCCGGAACAACGCCTGAAACTCGCGAATAGCCTGTTCGGTCTGCGCACCGGCCACACCGTCGACCACAACGTCCGAATTGCCGAACGCCCGCAGCGCCGCTTGTATCTTGACAACTTCGGCAGACGGTATCTGTGACGGCAACGGTTGGCTCATCGCCTCGCCTTCGCCGGCAAGCAGGCTCGCGACCGTGGTCGCTGCCTCATGCAGATGGCCAGCCGATTCATCCGTACCAGGCCTTGCTTCCGGGATCGCGGCCGTCACGTCCATGTTGTTGAGCATGGATGTTCGCAGTTCGGTGTCGGTCAACTCGATGCCGCGCAGGCCCGCGTTCTTCTTGTACGCTTCGATTGCGGAGTTGGTCATCGGGCCCTTCAAGCCGTCGACCGCTCCGTCATAATAACCCAGTTTGGCCAAGAGTTCCTGTATACCGGCGACGTCTGCATCCCCACCTTCCGCAACCGTATTGCGCGGCGCACCGGCTCGAACCACGACAGTCGAGCGAGGCTGCGGAACTGGCACAGCAGCAGGCGGAGAAGCTGCCGCCGAAGTCCGGCCAGAGACTTCCGGTTCGATCACAAAACGCGTCACATTGGGTTGGGCGGCTTTCGAACCGGGGACCGCGCCAGCGTCCTCTGGCGGGCGGCTCGCGATGCGGACCGCTTCACTGGCTGGGCGGGTCTCGAAAATGGCGGACGGATGGGCGGCCTCCTGAAAGAAGAGCGCATTTGACCCAAAAAAAGCCATCGCGACGGCGAAGGCGGTTACGCCTCCTGCCGCTGCCGGATTAGCCGCCAGCCGCTCCCCAACAAAGGATGCCGTGGCACCAAGCGCCGATGAGACCGTCAATCGGTCATCCTGCGAGTCGAACCGCATGTTCCTGCTTCCCGGATTGTTCTTCACCTTGTCCCGCCGGATACTGCCCACGCTTCTCAGATCCTCCACTTTCCACGTTCCTGACTTTGCCAGCGAAGGAAATGGCACGATCGGGTATGTAAACTGTTACCTTGGTGCCTTTCTCCGGTGCACTTTCGAAGCGAAGGTCTCCTTCGTGAAGGGCCGTCAGACCCTTGACGATCGCCAGTCCGAGCCCCGTCCCCTCGCACGTGCGCGTATAGGCATTGTTGACCTGCGCGAAAGGTGAACCGATTCGCCCAATTTCATCTTCGCTCATCCCGATGCCGGAGTCGGTAACGCAAATCTGGAAACCGCGCTCCCGCCGCTCAGCATCGATGCTTACGTGCCCGCCTTCGGCACTGAACTTGATAGCATTCGACAGCAGATTGATGATGATTTGCTTGACGGCACGGCGGTCGGCGTCCGCCTCCGAGATCTCCGGGGCAACATTCGCGGCGACCGTCACGTGTCTCTGCCCGGCTTGCGGTGTCAGCATGGACACACAGTCCTCGATCGTGCGGCTCAAATCGAATGATTCGCGATGTATCGTATATGTTCCGGCATTCAGCTTGGAGACATCGAGAATCGTGTTCACGACGGACAGAAGATGGTTTCCGGAACTGTGAATCAGATCGACATATTCGCGCTGACGCCGATTGGCGAGCGCTCCAAACAGATCACGCCTCAAGATATCGGAAAATCCGATGATGGAGTTGAGCGGCGTGCGCAGTTCGTGACTCACCGTAGCGATAAACCGCTGACGCGCTATGATGTCCTCCTCCACACGAACGTCTTGTCCGTCCTTCAGAGAGACGGTGATCAGAATTCCGCAGCCAATCCGCCGAATCGCGAGTGTCGCCCGCTCGAAGGTATGTGGCTGCCCCGCTTCATCCATGGTGAGACGCGCAGATATCTCCTGGTCGTCGCGAACACCATGAGCAGCGTCGGCGATCGCGCTGAGCACGATGATCCGCTCGGCCAAGTGAACATGCTCAATAAACGGACGGCCTGCTTTGAACTGCGCCGCTCGCGCGCCGTCACTGAAGCGGATCGCACCGTCAACGCCAACCGTGATCGTCGTAACGCCTGGTGTCAGGGATCCGGTAGTGGAGGCAGAAGGAGAACCGCCGTCCGACATCTCCCAGATTTTCCCGAGACGCGCCGCCGTGCCATTTCCGCCGGCGACAAAATAGATGATTGCGCCGCATGTCAGCGCAAGCACCGGCGAAATCCAGGCAAGCGTCCCCGTCAAAGCAACCCAAACACCCACCGCGAACGGAACTGCGCGCCAGGGGGCCGGCGCGATACCGATCCATGCCAGAGCCAGCACGGGAATTGCGACGAATACAAGTGCGATCGCCATTGCAGCGCCGTAGGCTCCGGGTGACCCGACTCCGGTCACCAGCACCGAGAGGGGCATTACGAGAAAGATGGCCGAGGCAGCGAGGACGATCAGGCGTTCCGCCAACAACTGTCTCAAAGATCTGTCGCGTGGCGACCGGTCCGCGACCCTTCCGGTCCACCGCTCGGCAATTTCGCCGAGTACTCGCTGGTACTGGCCAGAATAGGACCCAAAAATCGCCAAAACTTGCAACTCGCTACATATGCATTGCGACGACCATTGCCGCGCCCCGAGAATTGCAGCTAGCCTTTAATGAATGGATAAATCCACGGTATCCCGACCTCCAGCAATCCGCAGAAACGGCCGTTCAACGGCATATTCGCCGAGGCTTTAGCGAGTATGGTTAACGCCCGGTTGAGAAAGCAAGCTACTGAAAACGCGGGAAATTCGTCCGATGACTAAAGTTTTACGAAAAACCGCTTCAAAAGCGGCCCATGGAACTTCGATAGTTCCAACGGATTTCGATTACCGACGGCAGCGGGAATCGGTTTGATTAGAGGACTACGGGGAACACGATGCGTTTTCTCTTGAAATTGCTGGTCTTGGGCTTCATCGCACTTGCAGTGCTGCCAGCGTTTGCGCCTGCCGAATATCGCACCGCCACCGCTAACCACTCTGGCAGTGACGCGCCATCGGCATTTCAGGTCGCATCGCTCGTCGGTCAGGCGGTTGCCGATCTTCGCTCAATCTGCGAGCGCAACCCTGCAATGTGCAGCACCGGCGGCGAGATTTTTTCCTACAGCACTGCGCGGGCACGGGAAGGGTTGGTCATTGCCTATGCAATGTTCCGGCACGGTCATCCTTCGATGAACAAGTCATCCAGTAAGGAGACAACTGTCGGCGACACTGCAATCTGATCCATCTCCAGCGTTCCCCTCCCCTGGCGTCCCGACCGCAACTCTGCGGACCGATGTTCTTCCATTTGTTCCCGATCATATCTAGATAACGGAGAGACCGGGAGGTGCCCGGTCGATCGACAACCGTTATCCGGCAGGCCGTTCATGCTTCCGAACATCGCAACGATAATCGATGACTTCGAGTTTCTCGATGAGTGGGAAGACAAGTACCGCTACGTCATCGAACTGGGACGGCAGCTTCCAGAAATGCCGGAGAGCGAGAAGACGCCGGCCAACAAGGTCAATGGCTGCGTCAGCCAGGTCTGGCTTGTGCCGGAGATCACCGGCGCCGAAGACCCCGTCGTGTATTTCCGGGGAGATTCGGACGCTCATATCGTCCGGGGTCTCGTCGCGATCATGATCGCCGCGATGTCCGGCAAGCAGGCATCAGAGATCGAAACCTTCGACGCCCAGTCGTTGATGCACACCCTCGGTCTTGAGGAAAACCTGACGCCGCAGCGTTCAAATGGTCTGCGATCGATGATCGCCCGCATGAAGGACGAAGCCCGGTCGGCCGCCCAAGCGGCGTAGCAGCGAGGTTGGCGGCCGGGATCATATGGAGGGGCGGTAGCCGTCTGACCCCCAGTGGCGGATCGTCCACGCGCGTTCACGCCTTTCCGGATGATAGTGCCGATCGAGCGCACAGAGCGCCGTCTTGAGCATGAGCTTCGCCGAGCGTCGCGGCCAGCCGCGTTCGCGCTCCACCTGTTCCAGCCCCTTAAGGAAGCAACAAATATCCAGCAGTGGACCACCAAGGTCCGGGCCGACGGCAGTGACCGCCGCATCGACGCGCCTCCGGGCGGCAAGGACCCGGTCAGGAAAGGTCATCATCTCATTGCGCCATTTGCGCCGATTACCGGCAACCTGCGAGCCTTCCCACAGGGCCGTAACACGCGGCTGCAGCATTGCCTGCTCAAAATCCACTCGAAGCCGCTCGCCCGCGCCCAGTTCGCGTCGTTCGAGCCATGCAGTTCCATCGGAACGCCGCATATGAGCGAGCGACGAAAGCGGCGACTCATCAAGATTGACGGTAACCTCGATCGATCTACCATCGGACGACGCCTCCTTGCCCATCCGCTCGCCATGTTGTGCCTGGAACGAGCCCCCCGACCAGCGCGTTAGCGCCGCCCGTCCGGCGTCGGTGACGCGAAGGCGGCCTTCGCGCAGCCCTACGGACCCGCCCCGCAGCATTGCGTCGATCGTCGCACGAGGCGTGCGCACCGCGCGGTCGCCTTCGAAACGCATCAGAAGAGTTTCGGGATCTCCGGTTGCCTCGAGTTTCGCGTCCCGCCTTTCAAGCATGCGAAGGAACCGCATCGCTCTTTTCTGCATCCGTGCGTCACTCATCTTCCGAGAACTCTCCACACTCTGCAGGCAATGCAATCATCGCGAGTTTCTCGGTGCGCGCGACCAGGATGTCGAAATCCTCGTCGTCGCGCAGATCCTCAATCGCGTGACACGCGTGAACGACGGTGGACCTGTCCCGGCGAAAGCCGTCGGCTACCCAGTCCATTTTCATCCCGAAGGTCACATGAGCCACGTACATCCCGATCTGTCGTACCCGGCAAACAGGCTCAGACGTTCGCCTTTCCGAGCGAAGCTGCCGACTGCTGACGTCGTAAAAGACCGACAGCAGGTCAATCAGCCCCTCGCAAAGCTCCAGCGCCTGCTCGTAGCGCCTGCATTGGCGGCCGACGGACCCGTATTCCTCGAAAGAAGTGTCGGGAACACCCTCTTCCCAACCCCTGGTTCCGGCAACCAACCGCACCGGTTTCAGTTCGCTCATGTTTCGTAACATCCGCATTTTCCCGTTATAGGATTTTATTCCTAATTATATACGTGACAAAGTACGGCTGATTCGATAAACAGGGAGTGCGTGACAGGCCGGATAAAAGTTTCCACATCGGAAACTAAATTTTCGGGAGTGTCTTGTAGTCCTGCTAAAAGTGGCAAAATATGCATCTTGTGCATTTGATGCACAAAGATTCGGTGGAGGTGTCGGGGATCGAACCCGAGGGAGAGGATCGGTAGCCGCCTCCGGGACTCCAGTCCCACACCCCCACTGAGACAGGCTCCCGATGGCGGAGCCTGAATGCACCCGCAGAAATGCGGTGCGCCAGCCCTCCGGGCACAAGGCAGGGCGGTGGTTTAGGTGGTAGGACACCGAATCACCGCCCTTCCATCGCGGAAGGCACGCCCAGAAAAGGCGACTCGCAGATTGCGGTCAAGCGCTAGGATCGCCCATGAGCAAAAACCCAATATGTTGTGTGTGACTGTGTGGAAGCTGGGGATAAGACCATGCCCGATAAAGACCGCCAGGAAGATGAGGCCCGCTTCAACGAGACGCTCAAGCGGATGCTGGAGACGCCGCCCGATCCTAAGGGTGGTAAAAAACAAGATAAAAGCAAGCAGACCAAGACCAAGGAAAAAAACTAAAGACTTGAGAAGTTTGCGTATGTTGTGAATATTCTCCCCTTGAATCGGGCGGAGAATCAATGACACGGAAAACAGGTCCTGTTGTGCAGCCACGGGATGTGTCGTTGACACTTCATCGAGTTGATCAGTTCTACAGGACTATTCGAACCTTGATTAGGTCTGCTGCCGTCGTGGTAGCGATCGTTTTTTTCATGCGAGGGCTTGCGCCTCTGGCAGGTAAGGAAACCGTAGTATCTTTGGCGGTATCCTTCTTGGCGGACATCAAATTCATTCTATCTATTACATTGGCGGGAGCTGCAGCTGCGTGGGCAGTCGTTGAACGCAAGCTTCGGCACAGGAAAACGGAGTATTTTCAGGAGCGAATAAGAGGTCTGGAGACGCAAATTGACCCCGGTAGGTCGTCTTCAGGTTTGACGCCGGCGGGCAAAACGAACCCTGATGATCGGAGGCCGTAATCATGGAAAATGAGGCTGTTTGGGCGGTTCTTACGCTAGTTGCGCTCTGCTTGTTGTTTTACGGTCCTTGGCAAGACGTATGCACAGATTACGCGCGGCAAGTGATGTTCGAAAAGCGTGATGCGCTTTTCGATATGGGGGTGCGTGGAGAGATTGACCTCGGCTCCCCTCAATATCGAACCATCCGTTCATCTTTGGAGAAGGGGATTCGGTTTGCGCACGAACTCACGTTGCCTCGGTTCTTACTTTTCCGCTGGAACCTGCGCCGAACAAACTTGAAAAGGTCCGAGAGCGCGCTGTTTGATGCCATTGCGATGATCGAGAACCCTGAGACACGACGGAATGTCACGCGCCTTGTCGGCGAAGCGCAGCTGGCCTTGATCTTAATGGCTATGGCCAAATCACCGCTGACCGTGGTTATTTCGATAGTTGGCGCGTTGCTAATCAAGTTTAGGAATGGCTTCAAGAAGTGGATACGCGAGGCGGTGCAACCTCTCGCTGAAATGGTGCAAATCGAGGCCGAATATGCGCCGTCTAGCGTTTCAGATTCTTACGTTTCCTGAAAAGCCTACGCGCTTTCTGCTTAAGCGTAACCGGCTTCGTTAGTCCGCCGATAGGTAAGGCGCTTGCCGCCGATGCGTGACAGCAGATCGTCGTGGCGTTCTGTGTCAGTCACCTTGAGCGCGGTGCGGCGGTTGTAGCGGAAATCGAACTCGGCAAGGTAGCGGTGCAGATGCGCTTCGCCGCAATGCTGATAGACGCCGATCATACCGCGCTTGAAGATCGAAAAGACGTTCTCGATGGTGTTCGTGTGGACCACGGCCTCACCCTCGCGGCGGGCATATTCGCCAGCGGTGTGCTTCACGGTCTTGTGCGAACCGTATTCCTTGCCGGTCTCCCAATAGAGGCGGGACTCGTCGGTATAGAGTGTCGAGGCGCGGTCGGCATTGCGGACAAGGATTTCACGAACGGACGCTTTGGTCGCGTGCTGGACATGAACGGTGCGAACCTTGCCGCCACGTTCCACAAGGCCGACAACGGCATTCTTGCCGGGCTTCTTGCGCTTCAAGAGCGGACGGCCTTTGCGCTGGGGTGAGACGTAACCGTCCTCGCGGCGTCCAATGTAGGTTTCGTCGGCCTCGATGGTCTTGCCTTCGCCGCCCATGGGGCCGGAAGTGGACACATCCCCTTTCATGGCTTCGCGGATACGATGCGCCATGAACCACGCGGTCTTGTAGGTGACGCCCAGCATGCGGTGCAACTGGTGCGCGGACATGCCTTTCTTTGACGAGGCAAGCAGGAAGGTCGCCAGAAGCCACTTGTTGAGCGGGATCTTGGAACGCTCGAAAACGGTGCCGACAGTGATGGAGAACTGCTTGCGGCACTCCATGCAGTTGTAGAGGCCGGGACGGTGCTTCTTGCCTTCCATCTTGGTGATGCGGGCCGGGTCGGCATTGCCGCAATGCGGGCAGAGCGGCCCATGCGGCCAACGCTGCGCCTCAAGGTGCTCGCGGGCTGCGTCAACGTCGGTGAAGATAGGGGATTCGAGTTTCATGGCTATCAATCTTTCTGATCGTCAGCGCGCTAGGCTTGAGGGTTTAGAGCGTGCGCGATTTGGACCTGAAGTCGTTCTAGTGTGGGGCGATCAAGAACCACCGTTATCCCCGGTTCGCTGCCCTTCAGTTCAAACGCGAGCGAAAAAGCCCCTTCTTCCAAGTCGTCTGCGAAGGCTTCCGAGACTTCTACGATCCGTCTGTAATTGGGTTTCTGCACCATAGCGTCCTCCCTGCCTCCTAAACCTATGGATTCCCTCGTACTTTGTCAAGTATATAATTGAGATTTTATTCCTATATCAGGCTGAACAGGTGTGGATAAAAAAATTGCGCGATTTGCTCATATTCCTTGCGGCGCCGGGGAGATCGCGGTGTGGGGCCAATAGACTTATCCACGCTTGCCGGGGCGCGAATACGATTCCTGCGACTTCAAACCAAGGAGCGCAGAAACGTGTCCAGCCCCAAACCGCCACCATATTCCGAAACTTTGCGTTGCCGCTTCCGCCTCGCGCGCTCACCCCTCGACATTCTGATCGCCATGGAGACCGGGGAGCGTGGGTTGCGGAGCGCCACGTCTGAACAACTTCGAGAGTGGTCAAGTTCGCTCACTCTGGCCGTCCGCCGCGAACGTGCGAAGGCGTCAATGAGGCATTGGTCCTACGACCTTAACCGGCACATAGTGCTGAAGAGGGCCGGCGACCGCCTGCGCGACGAACTGGCTCGCCGGAAGGGCGAGCGTATCTGAAGAAATAGAAAAAGCCGCGAGCGTCCGCCCGCGGCTTTTCTCAGCCGAGCCGATTATCGGATGGTCACCGCTTGGAACCGCGCTTGCGGCCAAGTCCCATCTCGCGCGCCAGCTTGGAGCGCTGCGCGGCATAGGACGGAGCAACCATCGGATAGTCGGACGGCAGGCCCCACTTCTCGCGATAGTCTTCCGGAGTCATGCCGTAATGGCTCATCAGGTGCCGTTTCAGCGACTTGAACTTCTGTCCGTCTTCAAGGCAGACAATATAATCATCAGTGACCGAGCGCTTGGGGTTCACTGCCGGGCGGGGCTTCTCCTGGACTTCCTCGGCGGCGCCGCCAAGGGTCTTGCCCAGGGCCAAATGAATTTCCGAGATCAGAGACGGAAGTTCGGACGATGGCACCGAGTTGTTGCTCACATAGGCCGAAACCACATCAGCTGTCAGTTCGGCGAGAAGATCATTTTGGCCCGCATTTTCCGTCATTTTTGTTTATTCCCATTATTCCCGATTTGTATTTTTCGTTACTTCATATAAAGAAGCGCGCGCATCTCATACCTGCGCCCATGCGATTATGACACCTATCACAACTTGTTGCATGACGAAAGTAAAAATCGCGGCAACTTTCACAACTTAAGGTTGCAATTACGATATTCTCCAAACATTCCTAGCGTATAGGATGCATTCCTGAAGATCAGCGCAGCGTTTTCGATTCACGCATTTCATCAAGCACTGACGTTTTTGCTAACCCGTACCCCACTACATAGGCAGATTTTGCAAGCAAATGCGCTGAAATTGGGGCCGTGAGAAGAAAAAACACGATTCCGGCAAGTGCTCGCGTCACCGTTGCTGTGTCACCCGCATGCACGGCAAGCGCAAGCAAAACGAGTCCCGAGCCAAGTGTACCGGCTTTGGAAGCGGCATGCATCCGAGAATAGATGTCGGGGAAGCGCCACAGCCCGAGTGCCGCGACCAGCGCAAAGAAGGCGCCGCCAAGCACCAGCACCCCGGCGATCACGGTCGTCACCATTTCCATCTCAGCGCCTCCCCTCGCCCGGCTTGCCCTTTGGCGGTGCATTGTCGCCCGGTTCATGGCCGCCGGTTCCGGACTTGCCGGGCGGCGTCGCGCGCGGACCGGGCGCCGGCGGGTCGAGATCGATCCGCGACGTCACCGCATCGGGCGTGAGGGCGTGCGCCTCCGCCGTGATCAGCGGCGGCGTGCGCGTATCGCGGCGCGTCTCGATCTGGCCCCGCGCGAGGATGAAGCGGGCGAAGGCGACGGTCGCCAGGAAGCCGACTAGCCCGAGCGCGATCGCGACGTCGAGATAAAGCGTGTAGCCGGTCTTGATCCCGAGGACCGCGATGAAACCGATGGCAACCGCGACCAGCATGTCCAGCGCAAGAACCCGGTCCGGCAGCGTCGGGCCGTGGATCACCTTGAAGACGCTGAGCAGAAAGGACGCCGACAGCATCGCCAGCGCGATCTGCACGGCGAGGTCGAGAAACGCGGCCGAGGAGCTCATCGGAACGCCTCCAGGATCTTGCGCTCGAAGCCGTCGGCGATGTCCTCGCGGGTCTGGCCCGGATCGGAACAGTCGAGCGCGTGAACGTAGAGGTACCGCCGGTCATCGGACACATCGACCGACAGGGTGCCCGGGGTCAGCGTGATGAGATTGGCGAGCAGGGTGATCTCGAAATCGCGGTCCACCTTGAGCGGATAGGCGAAGATACCCGGCTTCAGGTTCATATCCGGCTTGAGGACGAGAACGGCGACCCGCACAGCCGACAGGACGAGTTCGTAGATAAACAGCCCCATCAGGGCGATGACCCGGCGCGAGCGGGAGAAATAACCGACCGAGCCGACCTGCTCGCGGATCAGCGACAGCGCGAGCGCGCCAAGCGCAAAGCCGAAAAGCAGATTGATCGCCTCAAAGGATCCGGTGATCGCACCCCATGCCAGCGCCATCAGGAGATTGACGAGATAAAGGGTCATGGTTCGGTTTGCTCCGTAGTGAGCGGTTCTGAGCCCGGCGGAAAGACTGCTTCCACATACCGCGACGGCGCCTTCAGTTCGGCAGCAATTCGATCCGTCACCCGCACCACCGGTTCCGGATATACGCCCACCGCCACGGTCAGAAGCAAGAGCGCCGTCAGCGAACCGGCCATCGCGCCGCTCGTCGCAGCGGGTGCGGGCTGCACCTCGCCTGCCCCTTTTTGAGCGGTGTCCCGTTCGCGCCAGAACGAGAAGGCGAAAACCCGCGCAACCGCGATGGTTGTCAACAAACCCGACAGGAGAATGGCAAAAGCGAGCCACCATGCACCGACATCGAGGGACGCCTTCACCAAAAGCGCCTTCGGCCAAAGTCCCGAGAACGGCGGCAGTCCAGAAACCGACAGGAACAACATCAAAGCCAATGCCGCGAGCCACGGCGCGCTCGAGTAAAGTCCCCCTGCTTCGCGCAACGTGAACACCTTCATGCGCTCCACCATAATTCCGACCAGGAAATAGAGCGCCGTCATGACGATCATCGAATGGACGGCGTAGAGCACTGCGCCCGACAATCCCGTCGCACTGCCGAGCGCGAGGCCTGCCAGCATGCTGCCGATGCCCGAGATCACCAGATAACCGAGGAGACGCCGGATATCGTTCTGAGCCAACGCGCCCATCGCACCCAGAACCATGGTCAGGGCGGCGATAACGGCAATGGTTCCGGCAAGGATGTCGCGCTCGGCTCCAAACAGCGTCAGGAATATGCGAAGCAGGGCGTAGACGCCGACTTTCGTCAACAATCCCGCAAACAGTCCGGAAACAACAATACGCGGCGTGTGGTATGAGGCCGGCAGCCAGAAATTCAGCGGGAAGGCGGCAGCCTTCATGGCGAAGGCAAACAGCAGCATCGCGGTGATTGTAAACAACGGTCCAGAGTCTCGCACGGAAGCGGCCTTGCGCGAGATATCCGCCATATTCAGCGTTCCAAACACGCCGTAGATATAGGCCACCGCCAAGAGAAACAGCGTGGTCGCGATCAGGTTCAGAAATGCGTATTTAGTCGCGCCGTCCAGTTGCTCGCGCTCCGACCCCAGTACCAGCAGACCGAAGGATGCGATCAGCAACACCTCAAACCACACGTAGAGATTGAAGATGTCCCCGGTCAGGAATGCCGCGGTAACACCGCTCAACATCAGCAGCAGAAAGGGATAGAACCCGTAGCGGCGGCCGGTCCGACTGATGTCCTGCAACGCATAAACGCCGCCAGCAAACCCGAGAATGCCCGTAACCAATGCCAAAAGCGCACCCAGCATATCGGCCGCAAAGGTGATGCCGAAGGGCGGCAGCCAGCGGCCCATGGTCATGACCACCGTTCCGTTCGTATAGACATGCCAAAACAAGCCGATATCGGCGGCCAGCATCGCCAGCAGACCGGTGATTGCCACAAAGGGCTGACGGCCTGTGTCCTTGCGCGTCATCAGGCAAAGCGCGCCAAAAACGAAGCCGACCACGAGAGGGGCGACCACCAGCCAGTCCGCGAGCGGCGGAAGCTCCACCACCATCGCTTGGGAAATATCAACGTCGTAGCTCGCGTCCAATGCCATCCGATTGCTATCCAGTCCTCAATAGCCGAGCGGCGGCGCGGGTTCGTTGGGGGGTTCGGCTTCGCGCATCTCGTCGGTGTCGTCGGTTCCGAGTTCCTGATAGCTGCGGAAGACGAGTACGAGGAGAAAGGCGAAGAACGCAAATGCGATGACAATCGCCGTCAGGACCAGCGCCTGCGGCAAAGGATTGGCAACTGCCTCGACCGGGAATGCCTTCCCTTCCGGAATAATCGGAGGCACTTCGCGCGTGATCCGTCCGTTGGTGAAAATCGTCAGATTGACGGCATTGGAGAGGATCGCCACGCCAAGCAGAATGCGGATGATGTGGCGCGACAACATCAGATAGATGGATACGGCAAAGAACAGGCCGGTCAGGATCGCCATGGCCGTTTCCATCAGTCGCGCTCCCTCTCTTCGAGCGCGAGCGCAGTTGACGTGATCGAGCCGAACACGACGAAATAGACGCCAATGTCGAAGACCAGGGGGGTCGACAGCGCCAGTTCGACACCGAACACCTCCGGATAGATCCAGAGGCCGGTGAGGAAGGGTACTCCGGGAAACACTGACAGGATGCCGGCAACCGAGGCCAGAAAGAGCCCGAAGCCCGAAAGTGCCATCGGATGAAAGCGGATCGCGCGCCGCACCGGCGAAACCCCGAACGCGATGCCGTAGATCGCCATCGCCGATGCAGCAATCAACCCGCCGATAAAGCCGCCGCCCGGTTCGTTGTGTCCACGCAGGAGAACGAATATCGAAAACAGGATCATCAGGCTCGACAGGTAGGGAGCGACGGAGCGAAAGATCAGCGTGCGCATGGTTACCCGGCCTCCTGAATGGGTTCAGCAACTTCCTTCGTAGGGGCTGCGGCATTGGCCGCCCGCCGTTTGGGCAGAACACGGATCAATGCCAGGATCGCGAGACCGGAGACCATCACGACGGCGATCTCGCCGAATGTGTCGATGCCGCGGAAATCGACAAGGATCACATTCACGATGTTCCGTCCGTGCGCGATCTGGACCGAATAGGTGTTGAAGAACTCCGTCAGCTCCGCATTGAATTCGGTAGCCAGCACCGCGAGAAGCAACAGGGTGAACCCTGCGCCGCTCGCCAGCGCGATCGCACCATCGAGGAAGAATTGCGCCCATGAGCGAGGATCCTGCGGCGACAACCGCAAGCGGGTCATCGCCAGCGCGAGTATGACCACCGACAGGGTCTCGACCATGAACTGCGTGAACGAAAGGTCGGGGGCGCCCATCAACATGAAGAGGACCGCCACCGCAAAACCCTGAATGCCCAGGGAAACGATGGCGGTCAGCCGGTCTTTCGCCCAAACCACCGCAAGGAGACCGAGAGCCGCAATCAGAATGACTGCCCATTCGTAGAAGAAAAGCGTCGGAAATTCCGGAAGTTCGGGCCATTCATCTGCGAGCCCCATGGGTATGAAGATGGCAAGAACGAGCAAGATGAACGTCGCAGTGACGTAGTACTCCATCCGGCCGTTCTGCACCCAACGCGTCACAACGGTGGAAAGACGAACGATCCCGTCGATCACCTGATCGAAGCCGCGGTCCGGCCCCCAGCCGATCGCAGTCAGCAAGCCCGCCATCCCGCTGCGCAGCCGGTCGAAACCCAGATAGAAGGCGATCCCGAGCGCGACCGTCGCCAGCGAAAGATAGAGCGCGGTACCGAGATGCGGCACGACCGAGATCGTGATGTCGGCATCATGTCCGGCGACCGCCCCGGCCATCGGATTCGAGATCAACCGGTGGAATTCGGATGAGAAGAGCGCCGAAAAAAGGCCCGCAACCGCCAGCACGACCGGCCCCGCCCACAGTAAAACCGGGCCTTCGTGAGGATGTTCGGGCGTCTCGACCTTCGGGCCGAAGAACGGCTTTATTGCGACCGCAAAGCCGACTGCGAACATGAGACCGTTGCCAACCATCGCGACCGCCAGAAACGTTAGCGACCACGGATCGAGCGAAGCCAGCCCGTAATACATCTCCTCCTTTGCCAGAAAACCGAAGAATGGCGGCAGACCGCCCATCGAAAGAGCAGCCAGGATCGCAGCGCCGAACGTGAGCGGCATAGCCGTCATGAGGCCGCCAAGCCTGGTGATGTCCCGCGTGCCGGTGCCGTGATCGACATTGCCCGCCACCATGAAGAGGCATCCCTTGAACATCGAATGAGCGACGAGATAGAGGATCGCGCCCTCGATCGCCTTTTCTGTGCCGAACCCGGTCAGCATGACGAGGAGGCCCAGCGAGGCCATCGTGGTATAAGCAAGCATCAGTTTGAGGTCGGTCTGTCGAACGGCTAGCAGCGTTCCCGCGATCAGCGTCGCGCCGCCGAAGACGGGAAGAACCGTCTCCCAGGGAACCGTGTCCCCCATCGCCGGATTGAGGCGCATCAACAGGTAAACACCGGCCTTTACCATCGTTGCCGAGTGCAGATACGCCGACACCGGAGTGGGCGCCTCCATTGCGTTCGGGAGCCAGAAATGCAGTGGAAACTGCGCCGACTTCGTAAAACAGCCGCCGAGCACCAGTACAAAAGCGGCGAGGTAGAACGGACTATCGCGCAACAGGTCGCCCGATGCGAGCAACAACGACAGTTCGCTCAGTCCGGTGATATTCCAGATCATCAGCAATCCGGCGAGAAGGGAAAGTCCCCCGAGGCCGGTCACTACCAGAGCCTGGATCGCCGAACGTCGCGACCGCTCCTCCGCATGATTGAAACCGATGAGCAGGAACGACGTGATGGACGTCAATTCCCAGAATACGAAAAGCATCAGAAACGAGTCCGACAGGACCAGTCCCTGCATCGCACCCATGAACATCAGAATAAACGAGAAGAACCGTCCCTGATGCCTGTGACCTTTCAGATAGCCGCCCGAGTAGAGCACTATCAGCGTGCCGATGCCTGAAATGAGGAGCGCGAATGTCAGCGAGAGGCCATCGACGAACCATGAGAAGTTGACGTTGAACGAGGGAAGCCACCTGACGCCCCCGGTAAACCGTTCACCCGCCGCGACGCCTTCGACAAAGCCCAGAAAATGCAGAAACAGTCCCGCGGGAGCGAGGGCCAGTATCCAGGCCGCGTTATGCTTGAACAGCCGCGTCAACGCCGGTGCGAATATTGCTGCAACGAACGGCACAAAGA
Source organism: Oricola cellulosilytica (assembly GCF_019966575.1). Lineage (GTDB taxonomy): Bacteria > Pseudomonadota > Alphaproteobacteria > Rhizobiales > Rhizobiaceae > Oricola > Oricola cellulosilytica. The sequence goes on from NZ_JAINFK010000002.1 coordinate 500,493, forward strand.
GCGCGTAGAAGGTCATATCCTGTCACGCACCCTGTGTCTAACCCGACGCATGCGATGGCATTGCTTGAGTGGCTGGTTTCATCGTGCCACGAACTACGTGGAGTTAAAAAAAACTACAAGTCCCCGCGGTGCGGCGGGATGCCGTGGCAAGACTTGTACAACGCTTTCTGGCGGCAGGCACCGCGCCACGCCTCTGCTACCCGGTTGCCGCGCCCCGCGGCCGCCCTTATGTCTGTTGCCGAGAGGTACCCCGATGTCAGATACGAAAACGCCGAAAGTCCAGAAGACGGTGCAGGAATGGCGAGAGCAACTCACACCCGAGCAATTCCAGATAGCTCGCAAGGGCGGCACGGAGCGTGCGTTCACGGGTCCCAACTGGGACACGAAGGAAGCCGGCCTCTACACCTGCGTATGCTGCGACAGCCCGCTGTTTCGCTCAGAGACGAAATTCGATTCCGGGACCGGTTGGCCCAGTTTCACGGCTCCTATCAGCGACGATGCGGTTACGGCGCACAAGGACCGGTCCTTCTTCATGGTGCGCACGGAAACCCGTTGCGCGGTATGCGACGCTCATCTCGGACACGTTTTCAACGACGGACCGCAACCAACCGGGCTTCGCTACTGCATGAACGGAACGGCGATGAACTTCACTCCCGATGCATGATGTTCGGCTGAAGCGATGCCTTCTCCGCAAGCCTTGTTCTTCGACGTCTTCGGGACCTGCGTCGATTGGCGTTCGGCGGTAGAGGCGCTTGTCTCCCAGATGGTTAGGGAAAAGGGTTGCCAGATCGATTCATTTGCCTTCGCCGACGCCTGGCGCGCGAGATACCAGCCCGCAATGCAGGAGATCCGGGCCGGGCGGAGGTCCTATGCCGATCTCGATGTTCTTCATCGAGAGAACCTCGACGCCACGCTCCGCGAGTTCGGGCTCACCGACCGGTTCGACGTCCATGACCGGGCCGATCTCAACAAGGCCTGGGAAAAGCTGACACCATGGCCGGACACGGTGGCAGGGCTCTCGCGCCTGAAGTCGCGTTTCATCATCGCGCCCTGCTCGAACGGCTCTATTGCGCTGATGACCCGCCTGTCGAAGTTCGGCAACCTTCCCTGGGACTGCATTCTCGGCGCCGGTCTCGCGCGCGCCTACAAACCCGACCCGCAAGCTTACCTGCGTTCGTGCGCGGCACTGCAACTGGATCCTGCCGAGGTCATGATGGTCGCCGCGCACAATGATGATCTGGCGGCGGCGCGGAATGCGGGCCTTCAGACCTGTTTCATTCCCCGAACCATCGAATACGGGCCGGACCAGACCACGGATCTGAGGGCGGAAAGCGACTGGGAAATCGTCGCGCGCGATCTGGAGGATCTGGCCCTGCACCTTGCCTGCTGACCCCCATTGTCTTGACCTCCAGTGCGTCCCATGTTCGGGACCAGATCTGCTTCCCACCCGTTTCATCCCCGTGACCGTGAAAGCCCCGATGACCAGATATCCGTTTTCCTCCGCTGCTGCTGCCAATGCCCCCCGCGCCGAAAAACGGCCGGTGACCGATACCCGTCACGGCATCACCCGCACCGACGACTATGCCTGGCTTCGCGCCGACAACTGGCAGGAGGTGTTCAAGACGCCGGAGGTTCTCGACCCCGCGATCCGAAAACATCTGGAAGCCGAAAACGCCTATCAGGAAGCCCTGATGGCCGACACGAAGGCGTTGCAGAAGACGCTGTTCGAGGAAATGAAGGGCAGGATCAAGGAAGACGATTCCACGGTTCCCTCCCCCGACGGGCCCTGGGCCTATGCCTCATCTTACCGCAAGGGCGGCCAGCAGCCACTGTTTCAGCGGATGCCGCGCGGCCGCGCAGAAGCGGAAGAAGATGAAGACGAACGCCGCACGACACTGCTGGACGGGGACAAGGAAGCCGAGGGCAAGGCATATTTCCGGCTGTCGTCGGCCGATCACTCGCCGGACCACCACAAGCTTCTGTGGGGCTATGACGACAAGGGATCGGAGTTCTTCACCCTGCGCGTCCGCGATCTCGACACGCTGGCCGACTACGAGGACATGATCCTCGACAGCAATGGCGGCGGGGTATGGGACGCGGCCTGCAAGGGATTTTTCTACGCCAAGCTCGATGCCAACCACCGGCCCTCGAAGCTCTATTATCATGCGCTCGGAACGCCGCAGGAAGACGACCGGCTCGTCTACGAGGAAGCCGATGCGGGGTTCTTCATGGATGCCGGCGGTAGCCGCCTGCATGATTTCATCTTCATCAGCGTGCATGATCACGAAACGAGCGAATACCGGCTGATCCGGGCCGACGATCCGGATGGCGAGCCCATGCTCGTCGAACCGCGAAAGACAGGCCATGAGTACAGTCTCGAGGAAGGCGGCGACGTCTTCTTCGTTCTTACCAATGCCGACGGCGCGAAGGACTTCAAGATCATGACGGCGCCGGTCGACGCGCCGCAAAAGGCCAACTGGAGCGAACTTGTCGCCCATCAACCCGGACGGCTGATCATCAGCGTCCAGGCCTATCGCAACCACATCGTGTGGCTGGAACGCGAGAACGGCCTGCCGCGCATCGTCGTGCGCGACCGTTCGACGGGCGAGGAACACGGGATCGCGTTCGACGAGGAGGCCTACTCGCTCGGGCTGGTGGGCTCGTATGAATACGAGACCGAGGTCATCCGCTTCACCTATTCGTCGATGACGACGCCGGCGCAGGTTTTCGATTACGACATGCGGACGCTCCAGCGCGTGCTGAGAAAGACCCAGGAGGTGCCGTCCGGCCACGATCCGGAGGATTACGTCACGCGCCGCATCATGGTGCCCTCGCATGACGGCGCCGAGGTTCCGGTGTCCCTGCTGCACCGCAAGGACACGAAACTGGACGGCAGCGCCCCGTGCCTGCTCTACGGCTACGGATCCTACGGCATCACCATTCCCGCGTCCTTCAACACCAACTGCCTGTCGCTGGTCGACCGCGGCTTCGTCTATGCGATCGCCCATATCCGCGGCGGCAAGGACAAGGGGTTCGGATGGTACGAGGACGGCAAGCGGATAAGGAAGACGAATACCTTCGAGGATTTCGCCGCCGTCGCGCGCCACCTGGCGAAAGAGAAATACACCTCCGCCGACCGGATCATCGCCCAGGGCGGGTCGGCGGGAGGCATGCTGATGGGCGCGGCCGCAAATCTCGCGCCGGACGCATTCGGCGGCATCATCGCAGAGGTGGCCTTCGTCGACGTGCTGAACACGATGCTCGACGACACCCTGCCGCTGACGCCGCCGGAATGGCCGGAATGGGGCAACCCGATCGCTTCGAAGGAGGACTACGAAACGATCGCCTCCTATTCGCCCTATGACAACGTCGCCGCCCTGCCCTACCCGCCAGTGCTGGCGGTCGCCGGGCTGACCGACCCGCGCGTCACCTATTGGGAACCGGCGAAATGGGTGGCGAAACTTCGGGAGCATTCCACCAGCAACGGCCCCTTCCTGATGAAGACAAACATGGATTCGGGGCACGGCGGCGCGTCCGGGCGGTTCTCGCGCCTCGAGGAAATCGCCTTCAACTACGCCTTCGCGCTGAAGGTTGCGGGCAAGGCGTGAGGCATCAGGTTTCGCGTGGTGTTCAGAGGGCGAGAGCAGGATAAACTGTCTGCTAGCGAACCGGCAGCGCTCTGGGCGCGGCGCTCAACGTCAAGCGGAGATCGTCATGAAAGGCGTAATCTTCTTTTCGAGCAGATATGGCAGCACCGCGCAGTATGCCCAGTGGATCGCCGAGGCCACCGGCTTGCCCTCGTTCGACGTGGAAGAGGAGAGCGCCAATCCGTCGGATTACGACTTCCTGGTGCTTGGCAGCCCGGTCATCTACCACAAGCTGATGTTCCACAAATGGGTGAAAAGGAATCTCGCCAGCATCATGAGCCGGCCGGCGATCCTGTTCAGCGTTTCGGGCGCCGGGCCGGGCCGAAGCTGGATGGCTGGATCGCGAAAAGCCTTCCGGTTGACATCGTTTCCCACGTGGAGCACTTCGCCTTGCGCGGCCGTCAGAATCCGAAGGAGCTTACCTGGTACGACCGGTTGATGCTGATCGTCGGCGGATTGAAGAATCCCGATCCGGTCGCGAGCAGGGAAGAACAGAAGGGTTTTAACTACATGGACAGATCCAGCATCGGCCCCATTGTTGAAATGGTCGAGCAATGGGGGAACGGCAAGGCTGGAAACAAGTCCGGCGATTCCATTTCAAGATGAACGGCTCTAGCTGGCTGGCAGATCGGTACCCTTCAGGAAGTCCAGCGAGGGAATTGTGCGCTTGGGATCGATTTCGTGGATTTCGGCCGCCACCACGCCCTGGGCGACGAAAGGATCGGCTTCAACACGAGATTCAAGCGCCGTTCGTGCCTCGCCCTGAGCCAGAACCGCGCCGCCGGCTGCCGGTCCCAGCGAGCCTGCGCAGAGAAATACTCCGTCGGCGAACCCTTGCGCAATCCAGGCATTGTGCGCGGCCATATAATCCTGGGCGGCGGCCTTGTTGGATGAAAATCTCAGGAAAATTACGAACACCGGAACCCCCTGCTTTCAATTGCGGATATCGGGCTCGAACAGCGTTCCGAGCCAGATTTCGATCTCCCCGACCTCACGGCGGATGAAGTCCTCATCGGGGAAGGCGGTCATCATCACGGCCACTCCCTGCACCCGGCCAAGCAGGTGCATCGCCAGCGAGTCTGCCCGATCGCCCTGACCACCCGCGCGGAACTGATCGGACAGCCACTCCCGGTACATCGCGAATATCTCTGCCGCGCGGCCGTGTGCGGCATGGTCGAGCTTGGCCAGTTCCGTGCTGAGCGTGCCGACGGGGCATCCGAAAGCCATGATCTTGGTGCGGTTTGTAACGAGAATGCGAACGAAGGACAGGATGCGGTCCTTGGGCGCATCGTCCTCCTCGGCCCAGTTTCCGAGCATCGCACGGGTGTTTTCCATCCGGCGGTCGATCACCGCGTCGAGAATCTCGTCCTTGGTCCTGAAGTGGTAGTAAAAATTGCCCCGGGAGATTCCGAGCGCGGCAGCGATATCGGCAAACGAAGTAGCCTCGAAACCGCCGGCGTAGAAAAGCGCATCGGCTTTTTCCACGATCTGTTGACGTGTCGAGAGGGCTGGCATGGGAGCGCGGCGTCCTGTTGGTGTCGCGAACAGAATTAGGTCATTTGTCCTAATTAATCAACAGGTGAGAGCGGCGGCGGCCGAACCTGAGGCCAGGAAGTTCGTAACGAGCGGTTTTGCGGCGTAACAGAAAGCCGTTCCGCGGCCGGCCTATCCCAGATGCTGCCTGATCCAGCCAGTGATCTGGCTGGCGGACATCGCGCCCGACTGACGCGCAATCTCGCGGCCGCCGGAATAAAGGATCATTGTCGGAATGCCGCGAATACCGAGCTTTGCGGCGGCCTGCTGCTCCTTGTCGGAGTTCAGCTTGAGAAAGCGTACTTTCGGCTCCATTTCGCGAGCTACCTGTTCAAAGGCCGGCGCCATCATCTTGCACGGGCCGCACCACGGCGCCCAGACGTCAACCACGATGGGCACGGAAGAGCGCGCCACCTGCTTGTCGAACATCGCCGTATCCGCCTCCGCGGGATGGCCCTGGAACAGTTTCTCACGGCAACTTCCGCAGACGGCCTTTTCGGCGGGACGGTCGGAAGGAAGCCGGTTCACTGCGGCGCAGGCGGGACAAACGACTTGAACGCGATCGGGCATGAGCGGCTCTCCGGACTACTTCTTTCTTTAAATCTAGGCGAAGAGAGAAAGCGCCCCGTTGATTCCAGTCAACTCCGCTTCGGCCGCGTAAAAGCCGATCGCTGATTATTGCCGGAGACGTGACCGACGGCACAGAAACTCACGCCATAATTTGCAGGTATGGATAGCGCGAAGACGCGAATACAGGAGATCAAGCAGATGCCGTTTCGTTCAATCCTTGCGCTTGCGGTGATATTCCCCGCCGCATTGCTATCGCTGCCCGTCGATGAGGCCGCGGCGCGCACACTGACCAGCACCAAGGCGGGTGTGCGTTGCAGCTATTCTACGGCGCCATACGGTGTGTTCGTCGGGTTCTTCCTCGGATATGAAGAGTCAAAGTTCAATTTCAGCGATGCGATCCGGCAATTTACCACCCAACGCTGCTTCGCCAGCGCAACGGAATGCGATAACTGGCTCTACACGATGCAGTCGAAATATTCCGTCGGCGCGTCGCAGGCGCGCTGCCGCTACAAAGGATGAAGACTCAGCACCAGCCGGAAGACCGCTTGCGGAGGAAATGAAGACCGAGCGATGATCGCATTGGTGGAGAACGAAGACCAGGAGCGGGTCGCAAAAATCATCGAGCGCGAGCTTTTGAGCTCGCTGGCCGCCGCGAACACTCAAACGAGAAACGAAACCATTGTCCTGGCATCACGGGGCGACGACGGCACGCTTCGGGGCGGCCTCACCGCCTCGACCTCCTACGGCTGGCTGCTAATCAAGACCCTGTGGGTCGAGAAAAGGCTTCGCGGAAGGGGCCTGGGGCAAGCTCTTGTAAAGCGTGCGGAAGAAGAGGGACGCCTTATCGGATGTCATGGCGCCTGGCTTGACACATCAAACCCCGCCGCCAAGGCATTTTATGCGGGGCTCGGTTATGAAGTGTTCGGTGTACTTGAAAACGTTTCCGGCCAGGTTCCAGCAAATCATCGACGCTGGTTCATGAGAACCGCCCTTTGAGACTGTTTGTCTCGCAATCCACGTTCTGCGCGCAATCTGCCGACGAGCGGCAGGCGAATGGCGTGGGCCGCTTTGCTACCGACGGCTATTTCTCCGATGCGTGTTCCGGGACCGCCTTAAGATAGGCGGCGATGGCCGCCCGGTCCTCGGGCGAAAGCATCGCCATGTTTTCCTGAACCTTGACCATCGAACCGCCCACGGAATCGAAATCAGGCGTGAAACCGGTTTCAAGGTAATAGGCGATGTCGCCGACGCTCCACGAGCCGATACCGCCCTCGCCGGACGTGATGTTTGGAATGCGGCCCTCGCCTTCCGGATTGGGCGCGCCGGCGAGCCAGCGTTCCCTGATAAGACCTCCGGCGAAATCGCGCGGCGTATGGCACTCTCCGCAGTGGCCGAGTCCCTCGACGAGATAACGCCCGCGCAGCAGCACCGCATCGTTCCCGTCAATGTTGATGACCGGCGAAGGATCGGCGTAGAGCAGCTTCCAAACACCGATACCGCGCCGGACGCTGAAGGGGAATGCGAGATCATGCTCCGGCGCCTTGCTATCGACCGCCGGGAGCGTCTGCATGAATGCCCATAAATCGGCAACGTCATTGTCACTGATGCGGGCATAGGAGCCATAGGGAAAGGACGGGTAATAGTGATAGCCCTCCGGCGAGACGCCGAGGCGCATGGCAGCAGCGAAATCCTGGAGCGACCACGCGCCAATGCCGTCCGCTGCATGCGATGAGATGTTCGGCGCGATGAAATCGCCGAACCCCGTCTTCAAGACCACTCCGCCGCCCAATTTCAGTTTGTCATCGCCCTCGGCCTTCTCGGCGGCGTGGCAGGATGCGCAACCGCCGGCCCAGAATACGAGTTCTCCGCGGTCCGCCACGCCCTGGGGCATTCCGGCCATGGCTTTGGCTTCCATCCTTTTCGGGGAGGTCAGCCAAAAAAATGCAAGCCCGCCCGCGATTGCGGCCAAGAGCGCAATCAGGGCGAGTTTGCGGAACAATATCAGGAGCTATCTGCTAATTCTTGACGCGATACCCTTCATGACAGTCCTTGCACGTCCCGAGCACCGAGCCCGCCGCGGCCTTGAACGCATCCAGATCGGCGGGGCCGTCCTTCCCTGCTGCCTGCATCGCAGCAGCCGCGGCTGTCTGGAACTTGTCGAGTTCGGCCTCAAATCCCTCCATGTCTTCCCAGATCTTCGGGGAAGCTGTGGTATTCGCGTCCATGTCACTGCCCTCCGGGAAGTAATCGCCGAAGGCAGTGGCCGCGGCGTTGAAGGAGGCCAGAGCGGCCTTGGCAGCGGCTGCGTTGTACGGAATTTCGCCTTTCATCATGCCGCCTGACAGACCGGCAGCCGCGCCGTTGGACTGCATAAGCGCCTTGCGGGTCGCCACAGGATCTTCCGACGCAACGGCCGTCACACCGGAAACTGCAAGCATAGACAGGACAAACAGGGACTTTCTCACAAGAACCTCCTCGGTTTAGAGATCAGACATGCTTCAAGACGCACAGACTGCGATAATTAATTCCCTTTCGCCTATCACTGTTCTGTGAAGCCGAGACAGCGGCCGGTTACACTGCGTCAACAAAAAATGAACGCCGCCGCGGATTTTCCGGGGCGGCGCTTCTATTCGTTTGGAAACGGGATCAGGACGTAGCGTCTTCGTACATTTCAAGGACATAGTCCCAATTGATCAGGTTATCGACGAAGGCTTCGAGATATTTCGGCCGCGCGTTCCGATAGTCGATGTAATAGGAGTGCTCCCACACATCGACGCCGAGCACCGGCTTGGCGCCATGCACAAGCGGGTTCTCGCCATTGGGCGTTTTCATGATGGTGAGCTTGCCGTTTTCCACGGCGAGCCATGCCCAACCCGAACCGAACTGCGTGGTGCCGGCATTGATAAAGTCGGCGCGGAACTGATCGTAGCCGCCCAGATCGCTGTCGACAGCCGAAGAGAGCTTGCCCGGGAGGCCGCGTCCGCCGCCGCCCTTCTTCATCCATTTCCAGAAATGAATGTGGTTGTAGTGCTGGCCGGCATTGTTGAAGAGGCCGGGATTTTTCCCATGCGACTGCTTAACGATTTCCTCGAGCGAAAGGCCATCCATCCCGGCTTCGGCCGCCAGCTTGTTGCCATTGTCGACGTAGGCCTTGTGGTGCTTGTCGTGATGGTACTCCAGCGTCTCCTTCGACATATAGGGCTGAAGCGCTTCGTAATCGTAGGGAAGGTCGGGAAGGGTAAAGGCCATCACAATTCTCCTTTTTCAAATCGTTCGTAACAACAACGCGAGGCAACACGATCCGTTCAAGCCGCTCATCTCGAAACACATAGAAGTGTGGGACGCCGGCGGCAACAAACGACGCGTATTTTTATTGCCGACTCAGCCGTGTGCCCAATCCCAATATGACTGCCGTGCGGTTGCCGCGACGGGGCCTGGTTGAAGTTGGCGATCCTCGATCCTGATGATGGGAACGACCTTCGAATGGTTGCCGGTAGTGAAAATCTCGTCGGCGTCCATGAAATCAGCGACCGTCAGCGTTCTTTCGCTAACACGGTGTCCGCTCTCCGCCAGCAGCCCGATGATGCGGGAGCGCGTGATTCCGGAAAGAAACGTGCCGTTGGGAGTGGGCGTGACCACCTCCCCGTCCTTGACCATGAAGACGTTGGACGAACCGGTTTCGGCAACGTTGCCGAGCATGTCTCGCACCAGACAATTGTCGAACCCTCGCTGCTTGGCCTCGAGGATGGCGCGCCCGTTGTTCGGATAGAGGCAACCGGCCTTTGCATTCGTCGGCATGGTTTCAACGGTCGGCCGGCGGAACGGCGAGACGGTCACCGAGAAACCATGGGAGGGTATCATCGGAGCTTCGTAGAGGCACAGGCAGAAGCGCGTCGACTCCGGATCGGCAGGGACCGACATGTAACCGCCGTGTTCAGCCCAATACATGGGCCGGATGTACACCGCTGTCTGGCCGTCGAACTTCTTCAGCCCGTCCCAAGTGAGCGCGACAATCTCCTCGACGCTCATCGTCGGAGCGAGACCGAGCGCCAGCGCCGACGCGTTGACCCGTGCGGCATGCCTGTCGAGATCGGGCGCGACCCCCTCGAACCAGCGCGCGCCGTCGAAGACCGACGATCCAAGCCACATGGCATGGGTGCGCGGACCGACAATCGGGATGTTGCCCGCATGCCAGTCGCCATCGACATAGGTCCATGTGGTGGTTTGCGCCGAGGTGTCGACGGGCATCGCATTCGCTCCGATGAGTGCTTCTCGCGGCAGGCAAACCGGATTTCGGCCTGCGCGTCAATGTCCGAACGGGCCGGCCGCAGGTTGCTGCTATTGACCGGCGGGGGCCGATTGCCCAAGGTCTCCGCAACCGGAAGAGAAAAATGCCTTTGAATACATATGTCTTCGACGCCTACGGAACGTTGTTCGACGTTCATTCGGCAGTCCGCAAACATGCCGACTCCATCGGCGAGGAGGGTCCCCAGCTTTCGGAGATATGGCGCACGAAACAACTCGAATATTCATGGGTGCGTGCGCTGATGGGCTCCTACACAGACTTCTGGAAGCTAACCGAAGAAGCGCTCGATTACGCGTTGGCGGCAACGCCCGGGGTGGGCGCACATTGGCGCGAAAAGCTTCTCGAGGCCTACTGGACGCTCGATTGTTATCCGGAAGTACCCGGCGTGCTCGCCCGGCTGCGCGAGGAAGGAGCCAGTACAGCCATCCTGTCGAATGGCTCGACAGAGATGCTCGGTGCGGCGGTGACGTCGGCCGGTCTCGACGGACTTTTCGATGCGGTTCTGTCAGTAGACGCGGTGAAAACCTTCAAGACCGCGCCCCAAGTCTATCAGATGGTCACGGATACGTTCGAGGTAGAGCGCCCGGCGATTTCCTTCCAGTCATCGAACCGCTGGGACATCGCCGGGGCTGCGCGGTATGGCTTCAATGCCGTCTGGATCAACCGCGTCGGTCAGCCGGACGAATATCCCGCCTATACACCGGACAGGGTTATCGGGAGCCTCGCCGACCTGTAGCATTTTTGCCACGAACGCAAAAAACAGTTGCTTTTGTGCAACGATTTCGGGCTTTCGCGAATTGTGACCAAAATTCGCCACGATAGGGAAACCATACCCACACCCGGTCGCGTCATCATGAGTGCCGGCACCTTGAAACCACGACATTCCGCGTCTCAGCGGATCTGTCGAACAGTCACGGGAAAAGAATGAATACGATTTCGCGCCGTAAATTCCTCAGCAGATCCGCTGTTCTGACAGCGGGGCTGGCTGCCAGCGCCTGCAGCACGATCAACGTTCCGGGACCGGTCACGACACCTGCAAGGCGGTTCGGCGGCAGTCTTGGCCTTCAGCCGGATCTTCCGCCGAAGGAGGTGATGTACGCGGCAATGAGCGACGGCGGGTTCAATATACCTGCTATTCCCTACGAGCAGATCCCCGAACAGTTTCACCGCCAGGTCGTGCCGAACCGCACCGGAGAAAAGCCCGGGACGATCATTGTCGAGACGGGATCGCACTTTCTTTACTACACGCTGCCAAACGGCAATGCGATGCGTTACGGCGTCGGACTCGGACGGGCGGGCTTCGAATGGTCCGGCCGCGCGATCGTGGAGCGCAAGAGCCACTGGCCAAAATGGTTCCCGCCGGAAGAAATGGTGGACCGCGAGCCGCGCCTGGAGCCCTACCGCGTGAGTTACGACGAGGCGACCGGTGAGTATAATGGCGGAATGGAGCCGGGCATCAACAATCCGCTCGGCGCTCGCGCCCTTTATCTGTACGAAGATGGCGTCGACACGCTTTACCGTATCCACGGCTCGCCGGAGTGGAACTCGATCGGCAAGTCGGTCTCATCCGGCTGCGTGCGCCTGATCAACCAAGATATCATCGATCTCTACAGCCGGGTGGAGACCGATACGCCGGTGCTCGTCCGCTAATCCTTCCGAGCCAAATTCGCGGCGACCCGCCGCGATGAACGCCGGCCTCGTGCCGGCGTTTTCGTTTGCCTCAGAACCCCTTCTTCAAGCTGCCGAGAATACCGCGCACGAGCGCACGGCCGAGCTGGCTCGAGACCGAGCGGGCGAGGGATTTCATCGCCGCCTCCGTGACTGTCTGACGGCCCGAGGAACGCCGGCGCGTGCTTCGCTTGCGGCTCGAACTCTTGCGCCGCGAGGATGAGGAGCTGCGCCGGCGACGGCCGTCGCGGTCATCATCGTCATAATCGTCATCATCGAAGTCCGGCAACGTCCAGCGCGAGCGGCGGTCCTCGCGATGTTCCTCCTCCTCGCGCTGCTGTTCGCGCTCTTCCGCGGCGGTCGCCTCTTCGGCCCGTTTCGCCAGCATCTCGAACGCCGACTCGCGATCCACAGTCTCGTCGTACTGCCCGGCAACAGGGCTCAGCTTGATGAACTCGCGCCGCTCACCGTCCTCGAGCGGACCCAGCCGCGATGACGGCGGCCGGATCAGCGTGCGCTGGACGACGCCAGGCACGCCCTTGTCCTCCAATGTCGAAACGAGGGCCTCGCCGACGCCAAGCTGGGTGATGGTCTCATAGGCGTCGAAATCGGGATTGGGCCGAAACGTCTCCGCCGCGACCTTCACCGCCTTCTGTTCGCGGGGCGTGTAGGCGCGCAGCGCGTGCTGGATGCGGTTGCCGAGCTGCGATAGGACGCTCTCCGGCACGTCGAGCGGGTTCTGCGTCACGAAAAAGACGCCGACGCCCTTGGAGCGGATCAGCCGGACGACCTGCTCCACGCGTTCGATCAGAATCTTCGGCGCCTCGTCAAACAGCAGATGCGCCTCGTCGAAGAAGAAGACGAGCTTCGGCTTGTCCGGGTCGCCGACCTCGGGGAGTTCCTCGAACAGTTCGGAAAGCAGCCACAGCAGAAATGTCGCGTAGAGACGCGGGTTCATCATCAGCTTGTCGGCCGCCAGAACGTTGATCGCTCCCATTCCGTCGCGGGTGGTGCGCATCAGGTCGGCGATCCGAAGCGCCGGTTCGCCGAAGAAGAACTCGGCGCCCTCGCGCTCCAGCACCAGAAGCGACCGCTGGATCGCCCCCAAGGACGCCGTGGCGACATTGCCGTAGCGCGCGGAAACCTCCTTCGCGTTGTCGCCGATATGGGTGAGCAGCGATCGCAGGTCCTTGAGGTCGAGCAGAAGGAGCCCGTCTTCGTCGGCGATCTCGAACGCTATGTTGAGCACACCTTCCTGGGCTTCCGTCAGGTTCATCAGCCGCGACAGGAGAAGCGGTCCCATCTCGGAGATCGTGGTGCGGATCGGATGTCCCTTTTCGCCGAACAGGTCCCAGAAGATGACCGGGAACTCCTGAAACTCGTAGGGATCGAGCCCGATCTTGTCGGCTCGCTTGAGAAGGAAATCCTTGGCCTCGCCCTTGGTCGCGATCCCCGAGAGGTCGCCCTTCACGTCGGCGCAAAAGACCGGCACACCCGCGTTCGAAAAACTCTCAGCGAGAATCTGCAGAGTCACCGTTTTCCCGGTTCCCGTCGCGCCGGTGACGAGACCGTGCCGATTTGCGTAGCGCAGCGCCATGAATTCCTGGCGCTGGAACTCGTCGTCAGGCTTGCGGCTTGCGCCCAGAAATACCTGGTCCGTCACGTCCCACATCTTCGATTCTCCCCTCTCGGTCTTGAATGGTCTATAGAGACCGCCCTCTTCGGCGGCAATGGCGAGAAAAACCGTGCCCCTCGCCCGATTCCCGCTTTACGGGGCCCATTCTTTACGCATATTACGTAAACGTCAAAATTTGGAGACTAAAATGGACGAACTCATCGCACGTATCACATCGAATGTCGGCATCGACGCCGATACCGCCAAAAAGGCCGTCGGCATGATCATCGGGTTCCTCCAGCAGGAAGGTCCGCAGGAGGATGTCGCCAAGATGATGGCCGCCATGCCGGGCGCGCAGCAGGTGGTCGACGAGACGCCGGATGCCAGCGGCGGCGTCATGGGATTGGGTGCGGCGCTGATGGGAATCGGTCTCGGCATGGGCGAGATCTCCGGCGTGTCGAAAGAGACCGTCGCCTATGCCAAGGAACACGCCGGCGAGGAGCCAGTCGATCGGGTGATTGCCTCGATCCCGGGGCTCAGCCAGTTCGTCTGATTACGTTCGAATGCCTGCGAGCCCGGCCATAGCGCCGGGCTTTTTTCGTGCGGCACACGACTTGCTCCTTTCTTTCCGAAGGAGCATTTTCGATGCAAAGACGCCGATTCTTGTCCCGTTTTGGCACAGTTGCGCTTGCCAGCGCCGTGCCTGGGACAGCCTTAGCCCAAATGGCACCGCCGCCTCTGGCGATTTCCCAACTTCGCGGAACCCGAAGCGCGACCGACTACGGCGTCGTGCCCGGCGCGATCGACAATCAGTCCGCCCGCTTCCAGGCAATGGTGGACGCTGCGGCACGCGACGGAATTCCGCTTTTTCTTCCGGCGGGCGACTATATCCTCTCGAACATAACCTTGCGCTCCGGCGTGACCTTAAGCGGCGTTCCCGGCCGCACCCGCCTGATCTACGGTGGCGGCGGCTTTCTTCTCCACGCGGAGGAGGCCCGAACCCTCACCCTCGAGAGCCTTACACTTGACGGGGTCAACCGCCGGCCGGCCGACTATGCCGAAGGCCTCGCCGACTTTCGGGCGGTCACGGACATTCGCATCGACGACTGCACGATCGGCGGGGCAGGCAAGCACGCGATCTACCTCGAGCGTTGTTCGGGGCGCGTGCGCGAGAATGCGATCTCGGGCGCCCGGCAATTTGCGATCTTCGCAGTCGAGAGCAAGGGGATCACCATCTCCGACAACGTCATCGAGTCGTGTGCCAATGGAGGAGTCGTCATTCACCGGTGGCAGCAGGGCCGTGACGGCTCGATTGTTACCGGCAATCGCATTACCAACACGGGAGCTGCGAACGGCGGAACGGGCCAGTGGGGCAACGCGATCAACCTGTTTCGCACCGACGACACCATCGTCGCCAACAACATGATTTCCGGAAGTGCCTTTTCCGCAATTCGCGGCAACTCCACGCGGGGTGTGCAGATCATCGGCAACAATTGTAGATCGAGCGGCGAAACGGCCATCTATGCGGAGTTCTCCTTCGAGAACGCGGTGATCGCCAACAACCTTGTGGACGGTGCCGCCAACGGTATCTCGGTGACGAATTTCGACCATGGCGGGCGCGCGGGGACAGTCAGCGGCAACATCGTCCGCAACCTTGTCGCTACCGGTCCCTATGTTCCCGACGCGCCGGGCTTCGGCACCGGCATCGCCGTCGAGGCCGACGCGACGGTTACCGGCAACATCATCGAAGGCGCGCCACTTTTCGGCATCAATGCCGGCTGGGGGCCATTCCTGCGCGACGTGGTCATATCGGCCAACACCGTGCGCGACGCCCGCTACGGCATCGGCGTGTCGGCGGCCGAGGGCGCCGGCCGGGCGCTGATCCGCGGCAATGTCGTGTCGGCGCGCGAGGCGGCGATCGTGGCGCATGCGTGGGGCGAGCCGCTCGGCCCCGACCTCGCCCGTGATCCGGCCGCCGCCCCGGCCAACGTCACGGTGGCCGACAACACGGCGACGTGACCGATCAGTCCGGCTTGTAAACCGCCCGCATTTCGCCGACCTCGGTGCCGTTCCAGTTCCTGATCCTGCGGGATGTCATCGCCTGCAGCTGCTCGTAACGCGCATCGGCCTCATCGAACAGCCGCGCTAGCGCCGATGCCAGCATAATCTCTGTCGCCGGGCCCGATCCGTCAGTGCATTTGATGGCGAGGCCGAGTCCCATTTCGGGGATTGCGGCGGCGTAAACCCCATCGGCTCCCGTCTTAGCGAAGATGCAGCCCTCGCCCGCTTCCATGACCTCAGTGCAGAAGCGTTTCGTTCCCGCCACGTACCACGGATGCTCCATGCATGCCGCCATCAGCCGTCTGGCAGCCACCGCGCGGTCCTTGCCGAGTCCGTGGCCCGTCGCCGCTTTGGCAAAGCCGTGCGCCAGTGAACGCAAGGGTACCGCATATGTCGGGATGGAACAGCCGTCGACGCCGCACTGGGCTTCACCAATCTGTGTCCCGGTGAGGTCCTCCAGGGCCGCCTTTACCTGGCGCTGGATGGCGTGGTCGCGCCCGACATAACCCTCGGTTTCGATACCCTGGTGGGCACAGGCGCAAAGGAATCCGGCATGCTTGCCCGAACAGTTGTTGTGCAACTGGTTCGGCTTCTTTCCTGCGCCGGCGAAGTCGATCAGGTGCTTATGGTTGAACAGTGGCCAGTGCGTTCCGCATTCGAGATTGCTCTCCGACAAACCTGCTTTCTCGAGCATCGACTTCGCCGTGGCGACATGATCCTCCTCGGACGAATGGGAGGCGCAGGCAAGCGCCAGCTCCCGATCCGTCAGACCGTAGCGGTCGGCTGCACCGCTCTCGACCAGCGGAAGCGCCTGGACCAGCTTTGCGGCGGAGCGCGGAAAGACGAGGTCGTCGATCTTGCCGGCCGACCACACGACACCGCCGTCGGCGTCGCACACGGCTATTGCCCCCCTGTGCCGCGTTTCGACCACACCGCCGCGCGTCGATTCAACCAGTACCGGATTTGCCGTCATCGTGCCTCTTCGCCTGTCCTCGGTTGCATCCGCGATTGCATTCTTATTCTCCTCGCCCGACTATGTTTCCGGCCAGCGGACACCGCTACACCAGTTCGGTACCAATTCCGATGCGTATGATCAGGTTTATTGCCGTATTTATCCTGCTCGCCTTCCTTGCGCCGATGGCGGGCGCGGCTGCGTGGTGGTCAACCGTCGACCGGCCATCCTCCTGGCGCTCGGCCGACTGGTCGGCGACCGGCTTACTGCCCGATCCGGTGACCAGCGAAGATGCGGCAATCTATGTCCTGTCGGCACGCACAGGTGGCTTCAAGGGAGCGTTCTCCGTTCATAGCTGGATCGTGGTTAGGGAACGCGGCGCCACGCATCACACGCGATACGACAAGGTGGGCTGGGGCAGCCCGATCCGCCGCGACGGCTATGACGCCGACGCTGCCTGGTATTCGAACAAGCCCTGGATCGTCGCAAAACTGACGGGTGACAAAGCCGCGCGGGCGATGCCCCGCATACGGACCGCCATCGCCTCCTATCCCCATTCCAACAATGGTGACTACCGCATCTGGCCCGGCCCGAACTCCAACAGTTTCGTCGCCCACGTGCTGCGCGAGGTGCCGGAATTGGGAGCGGTTCTCCCGCCGAACGCGGTTGGCCGCGATTATCTTCCCGGCGGGGACTTCTTCTCCGTCGACCCGGACGGGAGGGACGTCCATTTGTCCCTTTTCGGTCTCGCCGGTCTCTCCGCGGGTCTGCGTAGCGGGTTCGAAATTCATCTGCTCGGCCAGACGGCGGGGATCGATATCCTGCACCCTGCCCTCAAGATACCGGCGTTCGGCAGGGTGGGGTTTTAGCGCACGGACTGCAACCAATGGAGGACCGATGGGCGAGAAACTGGAACTGAGCGGACGGTGCCTCTGCGGCGCAGTCAGTTTTGACGCGACCGCCAGCAGGCCCAGAGTCTCCGTTTGCCACTGCGACATGTGCCGCCGATGGTCGGCGGGGCCGTTCATGTCGCTCAATTGCGAAGCCGTGACGTTCGAAAACCAGGACAATATCGGCCGGATTCGGTCGTCGGACTGGGCCGAACGCGGCTTTTGCACGAAGTGCGGCTCCAACCTTTTCTATCACCTCGTCGACAGCGGGGATCACCAGATGGCGGCCGGCCTGTTCGACGACCAGTCGAAGCTGCGCATGTCGCTTCAGGTGTTCACGGACCGCAAGCCGGACTTCTACGATTTTGCCAATGAAACGAGGAAGATGACGGCGGCGGAGGTGATCGCCCTCTACGCTCCCGCATTGGAGTGACAGGGCTGCCCCGACAACAGGCGGCTGCAGCGAGGCCCATCAGATCGACTGGTTGTACTCGCCCACTTCCTCGTTCTCGCGCAGCACCGCGTCGACGGCCCGGAACATTGCGATCTTGCGTTCCTCCGACACCGGGCTTTCGACGACGACGACCAGTTCCGGCTTGTTCGACGAGGCGCGCACCAGCCCCCAGGTGCCGTCATCGGCGACGACCCGCACCCCGTTAACCGTCACCAGGTCGGCGATCCCCTGCCCGGCGATCTTCTCGCCTGCCGCCTTCATCGCCTCGAACCGCTTCACCACCCGGTCCACCACCTCGTATTTCACCTCGTCGGCGCAGTGCGGCGACATGGTCGGCGAACCGTAGGTCAGCGGCAGGTCGCGGTAGAGTTCGGCCATCGATTTTCGCGGATTGCGGTCGAGCATCTGGCAGACGGCGATAGCCGTCACCAGCCCGTCATCGTAGCCGCGGCCGATCGGCGGGTTGAAGAGGAAGTGCCCGGACTTCTCGAAACCGGCGACCGCGCCCAGTTCCTTGACGCGTCGCTTGATGTAGGAGTGGCCCGTCTTCCAGTAGTCGGTGACGGCGCCGTTTTCCTTCAGCACCGGATCGGTCATGAACAGGCCGGTCGACTTCACGTCGACAACGAAATTCGAGGCCGGATACACGCCCGAAATGTCGCGACCGAGCATCACGCCCACCTTGTCGGCGAAGATCTCGTTGCCCTCGTTGTCGACCACGCCGCAGCGGTCGCCGTCGCCATCGAAGCCGAGACCCACGTCGGCGCCGGTCTCCAGCACATGATCGCGGATGGCGTGCAGCATCTCCATGTCTTCCGGGTTCGGATTGTAGCGCGGGAAATCGAAATCCAGCTCAGTGTCGAGCGGGATCACCTCGCAGCCGATGCGCTCCAGCGCCTGCGGCGCGAACGCGCCCGCCGTGCCGTTGCCGCAGGCCGCGACGACTTTCAGTTTTCGTTTTATTTCAACGCCTTCGACGAGATCGTCGATATATCGATTCCGGAAACCTTCGACCGCCTCATAGGTGCCGCCGCCGGTCAGGTCGAAATCGCCGCCAAGCACAATGTCGCGCAGTTGCGCCATTTCGTCGGGGCCGAAGGTCAGAGGCCGCTCGCAGCCCATCTTGACGCCGGTCCAGCCGTTCTCGTTATGCGAGGCGGTCACCATGGCGACGGACGGGCAGTCGAGCGCGAACTGGGCAAAATAGGCCATCGGAGACAGGGCCAGTCCGATATCCCGGACATGGGCGCCTGCCGCCATCAGCCCCTGCGCCAGCGCCAGCTTGATGCCAAGCGAGTAGGAGCGGAAATCGTGACCGATGACGATATCCGGCCCGGCGCCGAGCCGGCGGATCAGCGTGCCGAGCCCCATGCCGAGCGCCTGCACGCCGAGCAGGTTCAGTTCCGGCGGCTTGCCGGAAGCCGGATGCCCGAACCACCAGCGCGCATCGTATTCGCGGAATCCCGTCGGCTTGACGAGCGGCCGGGTCTCGAATTCAAAACTATTCGGCGACAGGTCAGTGCTCGGCTTCATCTTTCGCCTTCCGTTTGGTCGTTCTCCGGCGTAGTGCAGGCAGCCGTGGAGGGAGAGTTATCGCTGATCCGGGTTGACATCTTCCTTACGTGTCACGGGCGGAGCGAAAACGTCGAAACATCCAAATCTCCGGCTTGCGGGAAGGAGTGTGGGGCGTTATAGACCGCAACCGCTTGGTCACGGAGTGTAGCGCAGCCTGGTAGCGCACCTCGTTCGGGACGAGGGGGTCGCAGGTTCAAATCCTGCCACTCCGACCAAAATCCCCTCAACAAACTGCACTTACCCAGCGGCACTGCTTGCGGTGTTTCGCCCGCGGGTCGAACCTGCAATACACGACAAACGTTCCATCAATGATAATTGCGGGAGGGGAGACGAACGCAGATGCAGGCAGCATGGGCTATCGGCCTGATGACCGGGACCGTCCTCGACGGCAATATCGACATCGCGATGGTCAAAACGGATGGCCAGGCGATCGAGGCTTTCGGACCGTGGGAGCTCGCCCCCTACCCTCCCGGCATTCGCGACCTTCTCGAAAGGACGCTCCAGGCGGCGCGCGAATGGCAATTCAGCGGTCCCGAGCCGGAAATCTTCCGTGAGGCGGAGAAAGCCCTTACGGAAGCGCAATCCCATGCGGTGAACGATTTCCTCAAGAAACACGGATATGCGGCATCGGACATAGCGGTCGTCGGATTTCACGGACAGACGGTGCTGCATTCCGCGCCGAAGAACGGCATACCTGGCCGAACGCGCCAACTGGGCGACGGCCGCCGGATGGCCGCGATCACCGGCACGAACGTCGTTTACGATTTCCGCTCCGCCGACATGGCGGCCGGCGGCCAGGGCGCGCCGCTCTCGCCCGTCTATCACCGGGCGATGCTGAAGAAGATCGGCGCGGGCGCCGACACCGCGATCCTCAATCTCGGTGGTGTGGCGAACGTCACGTGGTGCGACGGCGACGAGATGATTGCGTTCGACACCGGCCCCGCCAACGCGCCCGTCAATGACTGGATCGGGCGGCATGGCGGCGCCGACATGGACGTCGACGGGAAGACCGCCGCGGGCGGGAGGGTCGACGAAACCCGATTGCAGGCGCTCCTGGACCACCCCTATCTCTCGGCCCCCTACCCCAAGTCACTGGACCGCTTCGACTTTCCGGCTTCGATGGCGGACGGAATGAACCTGCCCGACGGTGCGGCGCTCCTGACCGCATTCACTGCCGGCGCCGTCGGACGGGCGCTAGATCTATTGCCGCGCCGCCCGACGCGGTTGGTCGTTTGCGGCGGCGGGCGCAGGAACCCCACCATGATGCGGGACATCGCAGAGCGCGCCGGGGTCGAGGCGGTTCCAGCCGAAGCGGTGGGCCTGCGCGGCGATGCGGTCGAAGCCGAATGCTTTGCCTATCTCGCAATGCGGTCGGTGTGGCGCCTGCCGATCAGCTACCCGCACACAACCGGGGTCGAAGAGCCGAAGACCGGTGGCGTGCTTGCCTCCGCGCCAGGCTCGACGCCTATCGGTTGATCAGCTCAAGCCAGCGGAAATAGGCGGAATGGTCGAGGTCCGCCCCGTCCCGGTTCTCGACCAGATCCGCGAATGCCGCCTCGGTTTGCGCCGCAATCGGAAGCCGCAAGCCGGACGTCTCCGCCTGCGCCATCACATTGCGCAGGTCCTTCAGTTGCGCGGTAGTTTTCCCGCCGGGCGTAAAATCGCGCGCGATCATCCGCTTGCCGTGCAGTTCGAGTATCCGGCTGTCGGCAAAGCCACCCCGGAGCGCCGCGTGCAGGCTCTTCAGGTCGCATCCGGCCCGCTCGGCCAGAATGAACGCCTCGGCGACAGCCCCAATGGCGGCTCCGACAATCAGCTGATTGGCGAGTTTGGCGACCTGCCCCGCTCCCGAGGGTCCGAGCCATGTCGCCCGGCCCATCGGAACGAACACATCCTTGGCGTTCTCGAAGACGTCTTTCTCGCCGCCGGCGAAGATCACGAGTGTGCCCTGTTCCGCCCCGACCACCCCGCCGGACACGGGACAATCGAGAAAATCGCGCCCGGTATCGCGGGTCCAGGCGGCAAGGCTGCGGTCGCGCTCGGGTTCCGTGGACGCCATATTGACGATCAGCGCTCCGGGAGCGGCGGCCTCGATCGCGCCCGCGTCCTTCAGGACCGCCTCGGTCGACGCGCCATCGAACAGCATCGATACCACCACCTCGACGCCCTCCGCCGCTTCGGCCGGGCTGCCGTGCACCGATGCCACGTCGGCGAGCGCCTCCGCCTTCTCGCGCGAGCGGTTCCACAACCGCAGTTCGTTGCCTGCTTGCGCCAGCCGCCGCGCCATCGGCGCACCCATCAGGCCGGTTCCCAGAAACGCGATCTTCATGGCTCTTCCTCCCCATCGCGCCCGCGCCAGTCCGGATGGCCCGGCGAATTCCGTTCGCGTCAAAATTGCACTATTCGTGTTCAGTGTTTATCGCCGCCACCAAGCTCGGGGAACCGTTTCCGTCGATAAGGAGTCAGGAATTTTGACAGATGCAGCCAAAGCAGGGATCGGCCTGATTGGCCTTGGGACCATGGGTTCCAATCTGGCGCTCAATATCGCCGAGAACAGCGTGCCGGTCGCGATCTTCAATCGCACGACCGAGACAACGCACGAATTCGCCCGCGCCGCAGGACCGCTGGCGAAACGGATCGTCGCGTGCGAGACGCTCGAGCAGCTTGTCGCGGCGATCGAACCGCCACGCGCGATCATCCTGATGGTTCCCGCCGGACCCGTGGTGGACGAGCAAGTCGCCGCGTTGCGCCCCCTGATCGAGGACGGCGACATGATCATCGACGCCGGCAACGCGAATTTTCACGACACCAACCGACGTGCGGTCGAGGCGGCAACGAACGGCGAGCTCTTCCTCGGCATCGGCGTCTCGGGCGGTGCGGAAGGCGCCCGCCACGGCCCGTCCATCATGGCAGGAGGGCCGAGGGAGGCCTGGGATCGCGTGGCCCCGATTTTCGAGGCGATCGCAGCGCGATATGAAGGCACGCCGTGTGCAACGTGGATGGGCGAAGGTGGCGCCGGACATTTCGTCAAGACCGTGCACAACGGCATCGAATATGCCGACATGCAGATGATCGCGGAAGTCTACGGCGTCATGCGCGACGGAATGGGCATGTCGGCGCCGCAATGCGGCCAGGTCTTCGCGCGCTGGAACGAGGGTCTGCTGAAATCCTACCTGGTCGAGATTTCAGCTCGGATCGGGGAGGCTTCGGATCCGGAAACCGGAAATCCTGTCCTCGATATCATCGCCGACCGGGCGGGCCAGAAAGGTACCGGCCGGTGGACGGCTATCGAGGCCCAGCACCTGGCGGCTCCGGTTACGGCCATCGAGGCGGCGGTTGCGGCACGCAATATGTCGGCGGCGTCGGAGGTGCGGGCCGAAGGCGAAAGGATCTTCGGCGCCGCGCCGCGGGTTCTGGAGAATGGAGCCTTGTCGATCGACGACCTCGAGGCAGCGCTGATCGCCGGAAAGATCGTCTGCTACGCGCAGGGTTTCACCATGATCGCACGCGCTTCCGCCGAATTCGGCTGGGCATTGCCGCTGCCCGATATCGCAAGGGTCTGGCGGGCCGGATGCATCATCCGCTCGTCGATGCTCAACGATATGGCGACGGCGCTCGAGGCCAATCCCGACAGGAACCTGATGTTCGCCGATTTCTTCTCATACCTGCTGAAGGCCAAGCATCCGGCGCTTCGCACGACGGTCGCGGCTGCGGCGCAGAACGGCCTTCCGATGCCCGCACTGACCGCCGGCCTCGCCTACTTCGACATCATGCGCACGGAACGCTCGACCGCCAACCTGATCCAGGCCCAGCGCGATTTCTTCGGGGCGCACGGTTTCGAACGGATCGATCGGCCAGGCCAGTATCACGGACCATGGGGCGCGAGCGGTTGAGCAGCCCGAGCGCCTGCAGCCCTGTCCGTTGTGCAGAGATTGGGACGGAGCCGGTGACCGGAACTGTGGAAACATACGACAGGAAGTAGCCTTACCGCCGCAACTTCGACCGAATTCACGGAGAAATCACGCAGCTTGAATACCCTTCCTCCATTCGCTTTTCGAGTGGAGGCGGCCGAATGGCGCACGGGGCTTCTTTTTCATCCAGGACGTACGGATATAACGAACCGGTCCAGCAGCTGATGAGCCCGGTTTTCTATCTTAGCGGGGAAACGCCCCCCACAGAGGGGATATTCGGGTGGCGTCTCGGCATGGAGGCTGAAAGGCGCGGCAAGCCGAAAGCCGAACTTGTTCTTGAGGTCCTGCAGCGCCTTGCCAGGAAAATGGCGCTCGACGGAATGTTCGTCGGCCCCGACTCCAATAATCCCGACGTCCCCGCCGGCTATACCTATCTCGGACAACTGATCGCGCACGACGTGATCTTCAACAACACCGCCGATCTTGCCGGCCAGCGCGAGGAACACGAACGCCCTTTTGCCTCGCCTGCCCTTGATCTGGACTGCCTGTACAGGGGCGGGCCCGAACGGTCTCCGATAATCTACGCATGGGCCAAGGACGCCGATGAAAGGTGTCTACTGCGGATGGGCAAAACCTCGGGCCGGGCTTACAGGGGCCCCGACACCGGCAGCAAGCATCCATCAGCCTCGGCTGATCCCGTCGCGATGGATCTGCCCGGCCTTTCTCTATGCCCCGAGGCGACCAGCTCGTCCGAAGTGCCCGAAAAGGATCCGCAGGGCCGATGCCCGGCCGACCGCCTGATCGGCGACCCGCGCAACGACAACAACCTCATCCTCTCGCAGATCTGCGTGCTGTTTCACCGTTTTCACAACAAGGTGTGCGCGGAAGTGGCAGGCCAATCCGATATCCGTCCCGGCAAGGAGGTATTCGAGATTGCGCGAATGGTTGTGATCGACACCTATCGCCACATAGTGCGTAACGATTACCTGAGCCACATCCTCGAGCCGCGCACGTGGATGGTCCAGCAGAAGGCGCAAGCCCGCGGCGAGCACTTCTATGCAAAACGCCTCGCGATAGACCCCACGACGCCGCTGCCGTCGGAATTCTGGCTTGGCGCCATGCGCATCGGCCACGCGATGGCACAGCCGGTTTACGAAATAAACGGCGTCCAGCCGCAGCCGGTCTCGCTGGCCACGGTGATGAGCTTCCGGCGCGCGAACGTGCACAATCCGCAAAACGTCGCGGGACAGCCGGTAACCAACGACTGGCTGGTCGATCTGGATCGATTCTTCGCCGCCGACGACCACGAGCCTGTCATCGCCAGCCGGCGGATCCGTCCGGCCATCGCGCGGGCGCTCTATTCCGGCAAATCGCTCCAACCGGCGGACCTGGAGGGTGTTCGGAGCCTCTACGAGCGGCTCGGCGGCGTGCCCTTCCGCGATCTGGCGAGGGGGTATCTGCGGGGCCTGCCCAACAGCCAGTACCTGGCCGCGATGTTCGGGGTGCCACATCTCAGCCGCTCGGAACTGATTGGCGACGATCGCTCCGGACTTCGTGGCATGTACGGCGCCAGCATCAAGAACCCGCTCCAGGAAGCCGATTTCGACGCTATCGGCGCGTTGGCGGATGACACCCCCCTGGAATGGTATCTGCTGCGCGAGGCTGAAGTGCAAAATGGCGGCCGCCGGCTTGGCGCGCTCGGTTCGGCCATCATCGCCGACATCCTGTTTTCGCTGCTGGACCGTGCCGCCGAGCAACCGCCGCGGCAACTCGGCTTCTGGAAGCGGCAGATATTTGGAGAAACCCATCCTGCGACCATGCGGGGCATCATCCGCTATGTCGACGCCGAACACACGGAAAGGAGAGCGGGACGGCCAGGCTCCCAAACAATGGCTTAACGAGGAAGGAAGGACAGGACATGACACATTCGGACTCACCGGCCCCCATCGAGATGACGATGAGCGATCGCGAGGCGGCGGGGCGGCTGATAATCGACCTGGCGCTTGGCAATGTTCCAAAACCGGAGAACAACGAGGATGCGCTTCAGCTTCTCGCGGCGCACGGGATTGAACTCGAGAATTTCACGACCTCCGGCAAGCAAATCCGGTTCGTCAGCCGCGACGAGGCGCTCTACATCGTTCTCCCGCCTGCCGAGTTGATGCGGAGCCGGATCGAGGAATACTCGGAAAGCGAGGGTCCCTACCCTCTCCCGGACGAGTATCGCAGCCAGATTATGGGGGATGAGGATGCGCTCGATGCGCTCGAGATGTTCTATTTCCGGGTGGGTGATTACACCTTCGGCCAGTGCAGATAGGCATCGGCCGCGCCAGCCCGTCAGGATGGATTTGCCTCCCGTCGTCCTGACGGGCGCTCACTCATGCATCAGATTTCCGGTTGCCACAAGATTTCGTCGCCGACGGGGAGACCGGCAGCCTGGAGCCCTGATCGCAGACGCAGCCACGTGTCCCTGTTGCGAATGGGAAAACATTGCAGGAACCACTGCATGATGCGTTCCTCGGTCGGATCCACGTCGACCGACCATAACCGCTGCGTATCGCGCACGAACAGACGAGCGGTTTGTCGTGCCTCGTCCGTCATGCCGAGCAGACCCTCGGCGGCGGCCTTCCATCCCGGCAGATTGGATATCGAGGGGCTTGCCCTTCCGGCCGCCATGACGCAACCTTCATAATCGCCGGCCATGAACCTGATCCCCACCAGATAGCTCCAGTGCGGCTGCGGGAGGAACGGCGTGAGGAGAGTCGCCTTCCCAACCAGCCGTTCGGCTGTCTCGTGGCGATCCATGAAAGCTGCCGCCTGCGCCGCCGACATCAGCAGAGATGGGCTACTGGGATCAAGCTGCTGGCACAGATCGAGGTGTATCTCCGCGCGCGCGAACCGGCGCAGCATCATGTTGCACCAGGTGGCAGTGAGATGACTTCGTGCGTCCAGCGGATCCAGTTCTACCGCCTTGCGCACGAGATCCAGTGACTTCTCGTGGATCGCCTCGTCGCGCATCAGTCCAGGCAACACGATGTGCCGCGAATTGTAGATGTTGGCCAGGCTGCTGTAAGGCGGCGAAAATGCCGGCCACTCCTCGATCACCTGCTCAATCAGCTTTTCGGCCTCGAATTCGGACTTCGGCTGCCAGAACCCCATGAGGTGCTGCGCCTTAAGCCAGGTCATGTACGGCCTCTGCACGTAATCATGGCTACCAACACCCCGGCGCAAGGCATCGGCGGAGATATATACGTCGAGCGTCGCGGCGATCCTGCGCGTTATGTCGTTGAGACGCTTGCCCCAATCGTCGACTGAGAAAGAGTACATCTCCGACCACAACATCCGCCCCCGCAACGTGCCGACCAGGCGGATCGAGATCGCAACATCGTTGCCGTGGTTCACGAAGCTGGCTTCGAGGCGGTAGTCGGGACCGTGCCCGTCCACCGCCTGGTCAGTCGAATCAGCCTCGACGACTACCCACTCGCGGATCTTGCTGAGGCAAGTAATAAGTTCACTACGGAAGCCAAATGCAACGAAATGGTCAAGCTGGTCTCCCTCGCGAGGCATGGAAAAATTCACTGAAATAACCGGCAGCGCCAGGCTATCCTCCACCGTTGCCGTCTTGGTCTTTTTCTTCGGCCGCCCGTTCTCCGATGACACTGGTTCAAAACTGCCCATCTTCACACGGGCGATAAGTGCCAGCGTTTCTTCGGATGGCTCCATATCGTATTCGGCCGCGAGGTGATCCCAGAGTTCGGTATATTGCCGGATTGCCGCCGCGGTGTTGCCTTTGCGCGCGTAGCTCTCGATAACGGCGCGGTGCGCTTCCTCGTGGCTGGGATCGATTGCGAGCAGTGCCTCCGCGGCAGCTTCTGCGAGCGGTTCACCCCCTGAATTGCGAACCATGCCTTCAAGAGCCTTGCTTATCTGGGTGCGATAGCGCTGGCGGCTCACTGACAGCCAGATCTGGAACTCCTCGTCCAGATCGTCGAAGCCCTCGAGGATATTGTCAGGCTGAATCTGACCGGACCGCAATGGAGCGCAGATTTCACCGACCCCAAGCTGACGCTCTGCGGAAATGACATCGGTGTCGAACGCATCCTCATGAAGCCTGACGTCCGACCTATCAACATCCAGCGGATCTAGCCCGTGATCCTCGAAGGCTTTCTTGAGTTGTTTCAGACATTGCCGGAGCGAGGACCTCGCATGGTCCGGATCGCTCGCGCTCCAAAGCAAATGGGCGAGACGTTCACGGCTTTCGGTAAAGGTTCCGCTCAGGACAAGGTAAGCGACCATCGCTTGCGCTTTGCGGCTGGGCAGAACGATCCTGTTGCCCTCAGTGTCAGTGAGCTGAAAACCACGAGCGAGAGCAAGTTTCAGCCGACGCTTCGGAGCCGATACGCCTTCAGGGGTCATGTCCACCATTTGACCACGCATCCACTCATAGTTCATCTGGGAGTACCGAATTACCTGACCACAGGGAAGCCTATATCAATGGAACGTCCCTCCAAAGTCCGCCTTCAACGGGCGGCCTTTTCCGCCCGCCGGGTACGACGGAAGAATGGCCCAGCCGGGATGAAAGAAACTGCGGACAGGTCACCCGGACGGCATGGACGCCGGACGGTGCCCGATCAGGCACTTGGACGAATACGCTTTCCGTCTTGCGCATGACCGTGTCCATGAAGGCATTCTCACGCTGACTCGCTGGCTGGATCAGGGAGACGTCGGGCGGCCCCAACGTGGGCAAGTCAAGACCTTCCAGAAAGGGCAGATGCGTGTGTGGCGGCGGGACTCCGGGCTCATGCCTCATTCGCAACCGTGTGAGCGAGATTGCCAAATTCACCTGTGCCATTTCCAGGAACGCCCGGCCAACGGCTTCAGCCACGGACAATCGCGCAGCGTAGCCGATTGCCCTCGCGCGACCTGTACGGTCGATATGGGCGGCTGCCACGACATGGGCAGGATATTCGGACGATAGGCGGAAAAACGTGGTCGTGCGGAGAAGTGGGCCGGCCGCGCCTGACAACCGACCGGCCAGATCGGCGCCGCCATCACGCCCGAGGTCGAGAGGGCTCGCCGGCACTCCTTCGCGCCACCATCGGGCGGCTGCATCCCGCTCCACGAGTTCGAGTGTTGCCGCTAACAGCGCCTTTTCCAGCGACGCATGAACCGCTGCGCCCTCGCTGGGCGGTTGGCGCGAATTTCGAGCACGAAAGCGAAGAAATCTCTCCTTCTGCTCCGGCGTCGGCTCGGCGAGGCGGGCTATCCCCCCTTCCCAACCTGATAACACCTGCAAAACTGTGCCAGTCGATCGGGTGGCCAAATGTTCGAAAGACTCGCCGATGCAGGCCAGAAACGCCTCGCCCGGCGAGAAGCCTATCCCGTTCGCTCCGGTCGATTTCTCCGAGCTGTCGGCCGACGGCATCGTCGCCCCAATCGAGGTCAGTTTCGAAGCACCTGGCACCGGCAGCTCGAACATGTCCGGGAGTTCACAGGCGCGCTGCAATGCCGAAACAAGAAACGGACGGCTTATGCGGGAGGCACGCGCCTCAAATGCGATCGCTAAAACGGGATGAGAGGGAAAGGGGAAGGCTGCAGGTTCACCGGCCTCCTCCAGCCACGTCAAAATCCCGGACAACAGTTCGGTCGAATAAAGGTTCATCGATCCGCATCCGCCTCCCCTCCAGACGCGGGGCGGCAATGAAGATTGCGGCGCACAAGACGAAGGAAATCACCAGACATGCGCGGAGGAAACAACTTCAAGTGCGCGGTCGTAAGAGACATAGTGAAATCAACACAATAACCCACACTGGCCGGAGCGTGGCAAGTCTTCATCAAAGTCAAGCGAATCATTCATCATCTTGCACCGCACAATTCTGACGACGGAAAAAATCCAGGAATTTCTGTATCTTAAGAACGATTACCTCACTGGGTCATCAAAAATTCCGCCAAAACCCGGAGGTAAATTGCCGGCTTGATTAGAGATAAAACTAAATCAAGTATTCTACGGAGCCATATTCCCGGGCGTAAGGCGGTGCGTTCGATTAGCAAATATTAAATGCAACTTCTCCGAAATGCAGTTAGTTAACCGAAATTGTGTCTCGATGCTCCTTTCTGCCTTGACATCCTCGGGGAGACGTTCAGAACGTTGGTATTTGGCAACGATCCAGAGCCACCATATCCTCATGCTTAAAAATGTTGGTGCCTTGAACGACATATCCGATGCCGATCTCGTGAGCGAGATCGCGAAATGCGAAACCAGCTACGACATATTGCGGCTTGCCCGGGAAATAACCAAGCAGCACGGCTACGATTTTTTTTCGATCTCGCGTTTGCCGACCGGAGACGAGAGATATTTGTCCAACCTGTCGATCGTCAGCAACTGGCCGCCTGAACTTGTAAGCACGTTCGATCAACTGGGACTTCTGGACGACTGCTCAATCTTTGAGGGCCTGCGCAAAAGCACCCGTCCGCTGGTGTGGAATCTCGAGGATGTGGCAGACGTCAGTTCCGGCCAAAAAGGCGCGATGATTTACGACCTGTTCTCGACCTTCGGGTTGAAGAAGGGAGTATTCTTCTCCACCCACGAACCCTCCGGGAGACGGGGCACCATTTCATTTTCTGGCACGAGGGACGCGCCCACCGAGACAGAGATGATGGAGTTGAGTTACCTCTCCAACCTTCTGTACGAGAGAGTCGTCGAGATCAGGGCTCCCGCGCAAGCGCCGGAACAATTGCTGAGCGTGCGAGAGCGCGAGTGTCTCGTCTGGACGTCGGCCGGAAAGACAAGTGCCGAGATCGCGGCAATTCTCGAGCTCTCCGAACATACGGTTAACCATTACTTAAGTGCGGCATGCCAAAAGCTGGGGGCAGTAAATCGGGCCCATGCGGTTGCAAAATCCATAAGGTCCGGCCTCCTCGATTAGTGACCTTTTCGGAACAACAGCATGACAGAGTCCGCTGATCCGCAACTTTACATAGAAGTCGTCGATAAACCCAGGGAGCCTCAATCCCTGGAGGAAATCGGCCTTTCCGACGCAAATCTCCTCGACGCGCTATCCCAGTTCGACCTTTACGGCGTCTGGCGGCTCGAGTTGGAAACAGGCCTCCTTTACTGGTCACCTGACGTCTTCAAGATCCACGAGATGTCATACGCAAAGGGTCCTGTGGATTTGCGACGCGCTATCGAGGCGTACCATCCGGACGATCGGGAACTGGTTACCAGTTGCGTCGATCAGGCAGCGAAACGGAAGTCGGGGTTCCGGTTCGTGCTCCGCCTCAGGAGGCCTGGCGGCACCTATAAGCTCGTCAAGTCGAACGGGCGCTACCGGAAGCGCGCCGATGGCACCGAAGAGGTTTACGGGACCTTTTCCGAGTTTCAACCCCCGGTTCGAGCCGTCGCCTTCGACAAGTAATCGAAGGACTGTCCGGCCTCAGTCTTCTGTCTCCGTCACTTTCCCGGCGGGCTGTTTTTCGATTGTTGCGGGTTGCGGCTCCTCCGGGGGCCGCACATACACGCGGTGCGGATAGGGAATCTCGATGCCCTTCTCGTCGAAGACGCCCTTGACGATCTCGGTATAGGCGCGGCCAACTGCCCACTGCTGGCCGGGCCGCGTCTTTATGCGGGCACGAATGTTGACCGAGCTGTCGGCGAGAGCCACGACGCCCTGCATCTCGAACGGCCCGGAGATGGACGCACCGTGCTCGGTCGCCTTGAGCCGCTCGAATGCTTCTTCCATAGCCTCCTTCACTGCCGGAACGTGCTCCTTGTAGGCCACGCCGATTTCCGCCACGTGGTAGGCAAACCGTTTCATGAAGTTCGAGACAGTGTCGACCGCGCTGAACGGCACGATATGGTAGACGCCGTTCAGGTCACGCACACCGACTGATCGAATCGTCAGCTTTTCAACGGCGCCCGTCGTCCCTGCGACGGTCACGACATCGCCTTCATTGATCGCGTTTTCGAGCTGGATGAATATTCCGGTGATGATGTCCTGCACCAACTTCTGCGCTCCGAAGCCGATGGCCAGGCCGATAACGCCGGCGCCGGCCAGCAACGGCGCTATATCGATCCCGAGTTGCGAGAGTGCCATCATCGAACCGAACACGACGGCAACCACGCTGAAGGCGTTCTTGAACAGCGACAGCAAGGTACGCGTTCTGGCAGTCACGTTTTTGCCCGGAAGATCGAGCGTCAGGCGATTGTCGATCCACGAGACGACCAGAGCCCAAACGACGAGAACGCCCGCGATAATCAGGATCGCGCTCATGAACCGTCCCGACAAGTCAAGCGCCTGATCGCGCCCGAGGAGGGATTCGACGTCGATCGCGCGCCATGCGTCGAGAACGTAGATCATCGCGGCCAGCACGACGAAGACGGCAACGATTCTGAAGATCAACGGCATGAAGACGTTGAGCTTGCCGCCGAAGCCGGGCAGCGAATGCTCGAGCCAGGCAGGCGCAGCGATCCGGGCGCGGGCGGGGGTTCCGATAAAGCGGAACGCAAGCGCTACGAGGGCACCAGCGATGACGGTGCGCACCGTTGCGCCGCCGATCAGGTCCCCCATCAACGCCGGATAAACGACGGCGATCACGTAGCACACCGCGACATAAAAATAGGCAAGAGGCGGCCAGAGCTTCTGCCAGAGCGGAATGCGGTCACCGGCCTCCGCATCGGCGGGTTCCTGAGGCGGCGTACCCTCAGCCGGCTGCGCCAGGGCATCTTCGCGAATCATTCGCGACACCTGGCGGATCGCGAAAATTGCGAGGCCGGCGGCAAGTGTCACCACGATCAGGCGGAGCGACCTTCCGAACAGGAAAGTCGTCCACAAATTGGCGATCGGAACGGCAACCGTCAGGCCGTAGACCAGCAGACCGGCAATCAATGAGAGCCAGCGATAGGCGGTGGCCTGCACCGGCTGCGACAAATTGAGCAGGGCATGGTCCGGGCGCCGCGGCCGCACGAAGAGCCGAATGACGATGCCGACTGCGCCGGCAACCAGAAAGGCGTTGAGATAAAGCGACTGCTCCACGGTGATCAGTCCGCCGCCGAAGGCCGTGATCGCAATGACGTTGCCGGCCGCATAGGCGATCGCAAGCGCCAAGCCGTCAGCCAGAAGGTTGATCAGGACGGTCAGGGTCGCCCTTACCGCCCTGGTTTTCGCCCGGATCCATTTCTGCGGCTGGATCAGGCGCGCCAGGATGAAACTGGCGAGCCAGAAAACCAGTACGGTGGCGACGATCGTGCCGAGGAGCGGCAGCGCATTTTCATTCATGCGTCGGCGCTTTTCGTCCGGAAGCGTCGCAAAAAGCGTTTCGATTCCCCGCAGGTCACGCCAGACCTGCTGCACGCTGGCGTAAGCCCCTTGCACCATGCCGGTCGTCGCCTCGGCGACGGAACGCACCAGAGACGAATCCGCGGACTGGGTTGCAGCCTCCGGGCCGGATGCAGCCTGTTCCTCCGCCTGCAGTCCCTCCAGCCGCTCGATCAATTCGGCGCGTGCAGCGTCATCCTTGATGATGTCGACGAGGGTGTCGATCGCGCTTCCGACCTCGGGCGCGGTCTCCGCCGACACACCGTCGCTCGACGTAAACAGCGACTGCGCCGACGCAGGAACCATCGCCGCGGCGAGGCAAACCGAGAGAACCAGAACCAGGAAGCGGAAAGGAGGAGTCGTGGCCAGCATGAGATCCGTGTCGTCAGGAAATGTCCGGAGCCAGACCTAACCGATTATGCGCCCACAGCAACCTGTACCCCGCAGCGACCCGGCATCACAGAGGCGTTAACACAATTCCTAAACTTTTCGTTATTTTCCCCGCCCGCCTCTATATAGTGCAGCCTGACAGTCGGGTGTCCGGTGTTTCGCGCGGCGAACGCGCACTGCGTCGCCGCCGCTTTTCTGTCGCAAGCGGATGTATTAGTAGCGGGCAACAGGACACGAGCGCCGGATTGACTACACGTTACGCGACATTGCGACCGAGATCTCGGCGCCGCGAACAACTGAAGGTGCGCTTCGCGGCGACATTCGGTGTGCTGGCGCTCGCCAGCCTTTCGGTGGTTTGGGTCCCCGCACCCGCGGCCGCGCTGGAACTTTTCGGATTGTGCCTGTTTGGGAAGTGCACGCCGAAGGACGAAAGCGACGGGCTGATCGACCCCAAATCGTATGATCTGACGATGACCGTTCTGGTGAACGGCGCGGAAGACCGGGATCTCGAAAAGGCCGTCAAGAATGCATCGCTGTTGTGGCTGGAGCGAGAGAAACCCGCCGCCGGCTCAGCTGGACTGCTCACGCGCGCGAAGGCTGACTACAAGCGCATCCTTGCCGCGCTCTACAACGACGCGCGGTATTCCGGGGAGATCTCGATTACATGGCAGGGCCGCGAGGTGTCCGGCCTGCCGGCGGGAACCGACTTTCCAGAGAATGCGCAATTCGAGGTGCTGGTCAACGCAGAGGACCGCTTTGCGTTCGGGGTGGCCGACATCGTGAACCCGGCTCCGCCCTCCCTCGACCGGCGGGACCGGGTTGCGTCCCCGGCCGAGGAAGGTTTCCTCCCGGGTGAGCCCGCCTATGCGGGAACGGTCAAGCGCGCAGGCCGTCTTGCTGTCCGGGCGTGGCGGCAACAGGGCCATGCAAAGGCCGAAGTTACCGACCAGGCGATCACGGCGCGCCATAACGAGAAGCTTTTGAACGCGCGGCTTACCATCGCTCCGGGACCGCGCGCCGTTTATGGCCCCGTTAGCGTCTCCGGGACGAAGCGCATGCACGCGCCTTTCGTTGCCCGGCAGACGGGGCTGATTGAGGGTCAGGAGTACGATCCGGACGACGTGAAGCGCGCTGAAGAGCGCCTTCAGAGACTGGGCGTCTTCCGTTCGATCTCGCTGAAAGAGGACGAGGATATCGGGCCGGACGGTACCCTTCCCTTTTCGCTTACGGTCCAGGAGCGCAAGCTGCGCCGGATCGGCATCGGTGCGACCGTATCGACCATCGACGGCGTCGGCGCTGAAGCATTCTGGTTGCACCGCAACCTGTTCGGGCGCGCCGAACGTCTTCGCTTCGACGCCCGTGTTTCGGGGATCGGCGACACGATCGACTACAAGGAATTCGACTACTATCTCGGCTCGACCCTTACCCTGCCGGGCCGCTTCACGCCTGACACCGATGTAACGATCAAGACCTTCGCGGAACGCGAGGTGCTCGATCTCTATACCAAGAATCGGCTCGCGGGGTCCGTTTATGCGGAGCATTTCTACAGCGACGAGGTTACGCTTCGCGCGGGTAAATTCGTCAGTTATGGAGAATACGACGATGTCTTCGGCGTTCGCCGCTTCGGCGTTGTGGGAGGCGAGATCGGCGCGAGATATGACACACGCGACAACGAACTTGACCCGACGCGCGGCTTTCTGGTCGATCTGGCTGCCAAGCCCTTCTACGAATGGGAATTCGGAAACGCCATCGGCAAGGCCGAGGCCGAAGCGCGCATGTTTGTTGGTCTTGGCCCGGACGACCGCACGGTGCTCGCGGCGCGATTGAAGGTCGGTTCGATCGTCGGCGCGCCAATCGTGGAAATTCCTTCGGACGAACTGTTTCTTGCGGGCGGCGGCACCTCGGTTCGCGGCTATCCCTACCGGAGCATCGGGGTTCCGGCCCCTGGAGGCGGCATATCGGGCGGGCGGTCGCTGTTCGAGACATCGGCTGAAATCCGCCAGGGAATCACGAAGTCGATCGGGCTGGTCGGGTTCGTTGATGCGGCGCAGGTGGATGCCGGATCGATACCCGACTTTTCCGGCGACATCCGCGTCGGAGCAGGCCTTGGCGTTCGCTACAATACCGGCCTCGGGCCGATCCGCCTCGACGTGGCCGTGCCCCTCAACCGGCAGCCCGGCGATCCGGCCTTCGCGATCTACGCCGGAATTGGACAGGCATTCTGATGCGCGGTTTGCGAGCCCTTTCGCGTCTTTTTCTGATCGTGACCGCGTTCGTCTGTGCGGGCAGCGCCGCGCGCGCGCAGGAGGAAGAGGAGAAATCGCGGTTCATACGCTATGTCGAAGAGCAACTGTCGACGCCCACAAGACAGATCAGGCTGAACGGCATCCAGGGTACGCTGTCTTCCAATGTCTCCTTCGACAGCATCACGATCTCGGACGAGGATGGCGTCTGGCTGACCATCGTGGAACCAACGCTCGAGTGGCAGCGGCGTTCGCTTCTCGGCGGCAAACTCGACATACAGAGCCTGACGGCCGAGCGCATCGACTGGCCGCGCATGCCGGCGCGGGACGAAGCCGCTCCTGCGCCCGAGGCCTCCGGTTTCCAAATTCCCGAACTTCCGGTTTCCGTGGTGATCGAGGAATTGCGGATCACGGAAGCCGAATTCGGCCAGCCTGTCTTCGGCCTTGCCTCGGTGCTCTCGCTGGAGGGAAGCATCGCTCTCGAGGACGGGAACCTCGATGCCGGTCTCGACATCAGGCGTCTGGATGGTCCCGGAGGGCAAATGGCCCTAGGGGCGACCTATGACGGCGGAACGGAAACGCTGAATGTCGACTTTTCGCTGGATGAACCCGCCGATGGTGTCGTCGCTAATCTTCTCAACATTCCGGAACGTCCGCCGGTACGGCTCGCCATCAACGGCACGGGGCCAGTCAACGACCTGAACATCGAGCTTGCCTTTGACGTCGACGGAGAACGTATCGCCTCCGGCTCTCTCGAAATGAACGAGCCGCTGTTTTCCGACGACCTTCGCGCTGATCTGGTTCTGTCGGGGCCCATCCAGCGCATACTCCCAGAGCAGCATAGGGCGTTTTTCGGGGACGAGACGCGGCTTTCCGCGGACGTCACGCTCCGCAGCGGCGGCGGCATTGATCTGAGGAACCTCCAACTCGATTCCGGCGCGCTGGACATAACCGCGTCGGCTTCGACCCTCGATGACGGATTTCCGCGAGAGATCACTGCCGACATCAACCTGCTATCGCAGGACGGTCAGCCCGTCCGGCTCCCGCTTTCCGGAGAGCCGGTGACGATTGGCCGCGGCAATCTGAAGCTGCGATACGGAACCGAAACCTCGGACGGATGGCTGCTTACCGGTTATTTCGACGATGTGAACGCGCCGGATATCGCCATCGACAAGATTGAGATTGGCAGCGCGGGCGACGTGACCGGATTGCGGAGCCCGGACGAACGCGCCATTGACTATACGCTCGACGTGAAAGCCGAGGGGGTCCGCCCGGCCGATGAAGGCGTGGCGAAAGCCCTCGGCGAAACGCTGACGTTGGAAGCGAGGGGCGCCTGGCGCTCCGGCCAGCCCGTGAGACTCGACGAGGCGACAGTCGTCGCGGATGCGGTTCGCGTGCAAGCCAGCGGCACTCTCGCCGCCCTCACCTTCACCGGGACCGCCCGGGTCGAGGCGAGCGACCTGACCGCCTTTTCACTTATTGCAGACCGCGATCTGGCGGGATCGGCCTCGCTGGCAGTGAACGGAGACGCGGCGCTGGTGGGCGGGGCGTTCGATCTGGCTCTCGACGGCACGCTTTCCGATCCGAGCTTGGGTAACGAGACCGCTGACCGGCTGCTCGCCGGTACGAGCACGCTTTCAGGAAAGGCGGCGCGGTCCGACGAGGGCCTCCGATTCACTCGGTTGCATATTCTCAACGACCAGGCGCGGATCTCCGTCGACGGACTGTATGCGTCGACCGAAGCAAACCTTCGCGCGAACGCCGACATCTTCAGCATTTCTGTATTGCAGCCGGAAGCGACCGGCAGCCTCGCCCTTACCGCCGCGATCGACAAGCCAGCGGGCTCGCGGCGCGACGCGCCTCTCGACGTCACGGCAGAACTGACACTGAAGGACGCCCGGCTGCAGGCGCGCTCGGTGCCGCGCGCGAGTGTCTCGTTCGACGGCAAGATCAGTGGTCCGGAGATTACCGGCCAGATATCGGGCGCAGGCTCGGTTGGCGGTGAAACGATCGACATTTCCGGCACATTCAGGAAGGAGGAAGCCCGACTCGTTCTGGACGGGTTCCTCGCGCGTGTGGGCCTGAGCAGGCTGGACGGCGATATCGCTTGGGAAGATGGGCTGGCCGAGGGCGAACTGTCGATTTCGTCCAATGACATATCGGGCCTCGCCGCCCTGGCGCTGATTGACGCCGAAGGCTCCGTGAACGGCGATGTGAAGCTGGCAAGCACAAACGGCAAGCAGGATGTGGTCGCCGACCTTCTCGTACTCAACGCGCGCTTCAACCAGTATCGCATCGGCGAAGCCGATATCGACGCGACACTTGTCGACGTTAGAGGAACGCCCGTTATAGATGCCACGGTCACAGGTAATCATATCAAGGCAGCGGGCGTTCTCATCGAGCGGATCGTCGCGAGTGCGAATACTTCGGGCGCGGTCACCAATTTCGACGCCGACGCAACTCTGCAGAATGGCACGTTGGTGGAAACGACCGGCAATATCGAGACAACCCGGGACGGTTTCGACGCGCAGATTCAGCAGTTGTCGGTGCAGTCACGCTACGGCGATATCCGCCTGCTGGGGCCGGCGTCGATTAGCAATGCGGATGGTGTCACGCGTATCGAGAGTTTCAGCGCCGATGTCGCAGGCGGGCGGATAGCGGCTTCGGGCACGGTGGGAGAAACACTCGATATTCAGGCGAACATCGATGCACTG
Source organism: Oricola cellulosilytica (assembly GCF_019966575.1). Lineage (GTDB taxonomy): Bacteria > Pseudomonadota > Alphaproteobacteria > Rhizobiales > Rhizobiaceae > Oricola > Oricola cellulosilytica. The sequence goes on from NZ_JAINFK010000002.1 coordinate 538,333, forward strand.
CCGCTATCGGTCGCCAACAGTTTCCGCCCCGATGTCGGCCTCGCCGGCACCCTGTCGGGCACATTCAATACGCGTGGAACGCCGGGCAATCCGCGCGTTGCCTTCGATGCGCGCGCCACATCGGTGAGCGCGGCGGCGCTGGAATCGGCAGGGATCGCGCCTATCGATGCGACCGCATCCGGGGAATATGGCAATGGAACGGTGCAACTCTCCTCCTTCAACGCCAGCAATAGCCAGAACCTGGATTTTTCAGGCGCCGGTACAATCCCGCTTTCAGGGTCGGGCCTTGCGCTCAGGATAAGCGGCACGGCGCCGCTCACTTTTGCCGAACGTTTCCTGGCCGGCCGGGGCACCAGCCTTGGCGGCACGCTGAGGATCGACGCCTCGGTCACCGGCAGCCTTTCGTCTCCGAATGCCGATGGCCTGTTTTCGCTTTCCGGCGCATCGATTACCGACCCCCTCTCAAACCTTCGGCTGACTCAGGTGGGCGGCGTTGCCGGTCTGCGCGGCGACACAATCTCGATCAATTCGCTGTCCGCACAGCTGGCCGGTGGCGGGGCGATCACGGTCGGCGGAACAGTCGGCATTGGAGGCGGTTTGCCGGCAAATCTCCGGATCACCCTTCGCGACGCGGTCTACAGTGACGGGGAACTCGTCCGCACCCGGCTCTCCGGCGACCTCGCAATTTCCGGCGAGCTGGCGAACGGACCGCTGATTTCGGGACGGGTCGACCTTGAGGAAACCGAGATAACGCTGCCCGAGACCCTGGCAGGCGATGCGGACCTTCTGCCGATCGACCACGTCAATCCGGACAGGGATACGCTTGCCACCCTGAGGCGTATCGAGGCGGCTCTTCCCAAGGGCGGCAGCGGCGCCCCGCGGGCTCCCGTGCGCCTGGATGTCACCGTGAACTCGCCAAACCGGATTTTCGTGCGCGGACGAGGTGTGGATGCCGAATTCGGCGGCAGGGTCCGTGTGACTGGTCCGCTGACGGCGCTTCAGCCCGTGGGCTCGTTCAACCTGATCCGCGGGCGGCTGGCGATCCTCAGCAAGAGACTGGAACTGACCGAGGGACGTATAACGCTTACCGGATCGCTCGATCCGCTGATCGATCTGGTCGCACAGGTGCAGGGTGACGACATCGTCGCTTCGATCCGGCTGAGCGGGCGGGCATCGGATCTCAGTCTCGACCTGTCAGCCTCGCCCGAACTGCCGGAGGACGAGATCCTGGCTCGCATCCTTTTCGGAGAGAGTATTACGAACCTCTCCCCTCTGCAGATCGCAAACCTCGCGACCGCGGTCGCCTCGCTTGCCGGCGGGGGAAGCGGCGCTGGTCTGGCCGGGCAAATCCGGGAAGGTATCGGCGTCGATGATCTGGACGTGGTGCAGGACAGCGACGGGAATGTCGCGATACGCGCCGGCAAGTACATTCAGGACAACGTCTATCTCGACGTCCAGGCCGGCAGCACAGGCGCTGAAGCCTCCATCAACCTGGACATTACCGATAGCCTTACCGCCAAGGGAACGGTCGATACCCAAGGCGATTCAAAACTGGGCGTATTCTTCGAGAAAGATTACTGACTCTCGATGCGGTTTACCTAAGTTTAACCACATCGGAAGCCCGCGGGTCGTAGCCGGAACGTCTTCCCCTGCGTCAACGTTGACCATATGTCCCGGCTCATGAGGAGACGGTAAGATGGAGATGTTGGATCTTCTGCTGATAGCCGCAATGGTCGCCTTCACCTTGATCGCGATCGCGAACGGAATGTCCTATCTGCGGCCCTCGCAGCGAGCGCCCCGCGGGTCGCGCGCCATCGATGTCCCGAGAGAGGGAAAGAAAACGGGAAAAGGCGGTCCAAAGAGAACGGGCGTCCCGCCGCGTTCAGGTCACCGCAGCCTTCCGGCGAAATTCCGGCCGGTCCCAGGCCCCCGAGCCGATAATGTCGGCGAGCGCGGCTGCCGCATTTTCCACGTCCTGGATCGAAATATATAATGGCGCGAAGCCGAACCGCATCACGTCCGGGGCGCGGAAGTCGCCGATCACGCCCCGCTCGATCAGCGCCTGCATGATCGCATATCCTTCCGGGTGCCGGAACGAGACCTGTGATCCGCGCCTCTGCGCGTCGCGCGGACTGGCGAGTTCTACGCTTGGACACTGACGTTCCACCGCCTCGATAAAACGATCGCATAGTTCGATCGAACGCGCGCGGACAGCATTCATGTCAATGCCGTCCCAAATCTTCAAAGCTTCCTCCAGGATCGACATCTGGATCACCGGCGGGGTGCCGACGCGCATCCGGTCGATGCCGACGCCCGGCCGGTAGTCGCGGTCGAAAGCAAAAGGCGCCTCGTGGCCGAGCCAGCCCGACAGGATCGGTTCAATGCCTTCCACATGGTCCGGACGGACATAGATGAAGGCGGGCGCCCCCGGACCACCGTTCAGGTATTTATAGGTGCAGCCGGTCGCGAAATCGGCGTTGCAACCCTGCAGATCGACCGGCAGCGCGCCAGCCGAGTGCGCCAGGTCCCAGATCGCGACCGCCCCCATTTCGTGCGCCTTCGCCGTGAGCGCGGCCATGTCGTGCAGGCGGCCGGTGCGGTAATCCACCTCGGTCAGCATCACCGCCGCCACGCTCTCGTCGATCGCCTCGGCGACGGCCTCCGGTTCGACAACCTTGAGCACATGCCCGCGTCCGAGCGAGCGGATCAGCCCGTCCGCCATATAGAGATCGGTCGGGAAATTGCCGCTGTCGGAGATCACGACCGAGCGGCCGGGCCGCATTTCGAGCGCCGCCGAGAGCGCCTGAAAGACCTTGATCGACAACGTGTCGCCCATCACGACCGTGCCGTCCGCGGCGCCTATCAGCCGGGCGATCCGGTCGCCGATCCGGCGCGGCTGCTCCATCCATCCGGCCGCGTTCCAGCCGCGGATCAGCAGTTCGCCCCATTCGGCGGAAATCGTCTCGGCGGCGCGTGCGGCGGCCTTCACCGGCAGGGGGCCGAGCGAGTTCCCGTCGAGATAGGTCACGCCCTCGGGCAGATGGAATTGCGCGCGCGTGCGGGAAAAGATGTCCATGGATGCGATCAGGCCCGAATGGTGGTTGTCTTGATGCGATCCATGCCCAGCGCCGACAGCGCCGTGCGGACGATGCCGGACTTGTCGAGGCCGGCAAGTTCATACATGCGGGCGGGGCTGGCCTGATCGACAAAGGCGTCCGGCATCACCAGCGGCCGCACGCGCAGTCCGCCGTCGAGCAGGCCGTTCGTCGCCAGGAACTGCATGACATGCGAACCGAAGCCGCCGACCGAGCCTTCCTCGATGGTGATCAGCACCTCGTGCTCGCGCGCCAGCAGTGCGATCAGATTCCCGTCCAGCGGCTTGGCGAAGCGCGCATCGGCAACCGTCGTCGACAGGCCGTAGCCTTCGAGTTCCTCTGCGGCGAGCATGGCGTCGTTGAGCCTCGTGCCGAGCGAGAGCAGCGCGACCTTTGAGCCCTCGCGGACGATCCGCCCCTTGCCGATCTCCAGGATCTCGCCGCGTTCGGGCAGATCCACGCCGACACCCTCCCCGCGGGGATAGCGGAAGGCGAGCGGACCTTCGTCATAGACGGCGGCGGTGCGAACCATGTGCCTCAGTTCGGCCTCGTCGGCGGCCGCCATGACCACGAAGCCCGGCAGGCATGCGAGATAGGCGATGTCGAACGAGCCGGCATGGGTCGCGCCGTCGGCGCCGACGAACCCGGCCCGATCGATCGGGAACCGGACCGGCAACTTCTGGATCGCGACATCGTGGATAACCTGGTCGTAGCCGCGCTGAAGAAATGTCGAATAGATCGCGGCGAACGGTTTCATGCCGTCGGCGGCAAGACCGGCGGCGAATGTCACCGCATGCTGCTCGGCGATGCCGACATCGTAGGTTCGATCAGGGAAGACCTGCTGGAAGATGTCGACCCCGGTGCCCGAGGGCATTGCCGCCGTTATTGCGACGATCCTGTCGTCGTCTCGTGCCTCCTGCACCAGCGACTGGCCGAAAACCTTGGTGTAGGTCGGCGCATTCGGTTTCGGTTTGGCCTGCGCGCCGGTGATGACGTCGAACTTGGCGACGCCATGATACTTGTCGGCGGCCTCTTCGGCGGGGGCGTACCCCTTGCCCTTCTGGGTCACGCAATGGATCAGGACCGGGCCGGAAATGTTGTCGCGCACATTGCGCAGGACCGCCAGCAGCGTAGGCAGGTCATGGCCGTCGATCGGCCCGATGTGGTAAAAACCGAGTTCCTCGAACAGGGTCCCGCCAGTGACGAAGCCGCGCGCATGCTCGACCGCCCGGGTGATCGCCCGGTCCATCCGCTTGCCGAGATAGGCCGTCAGCTTCTTGCCGAACTCGCGGAAGCCCATATAGGCCCGGCCCGAGGCCAGCCGCGCCAGATACGCGCTCATGGCGCCGGTCGGCTGATCGATCGACATGTCGTTGTCGTTGAGGATGACGATCTGGCGCGCTTCGCGCGAACCGGCGTTGTTCAGCGCCTCATAGGCCATGCCCGCCGACATCGAGCCGTCACCGATCACCGAGATCACCTGACGCTCGACTCCCTGCAGCCGAGCCGCCTCGACCATGCCCAGCCCGGCGGAGATAGACGTGGAGGAATGCGCCGCGCCGAACGGATCGAATTCGCTTTCGGCGCGCTTGGTGAAGCCGGAAAGCCCATTCTCCTGGCGCAGCGTGCGAATGCGGTCGCGCCGTCCGGTCAGGATCTTGTGCGGGTAGCACTGGTGTCCGACATCCCAGATCAGCCGGTCATGGGGCGTATTGAATACGTGATGGATGGCGATCGTCAGTTCGACCACACCCAGGCCAGCGCCAAGGTGCCCGCCGGTCCGCGAAACAGCGTCGATCATCTCCGCACGCAGTTCCTCGGCAAGAACGGGAAGCTGCCGGTCCTCGATCGCGCGCAGCTTCGAGAGATCGGTGACCGTGTCCAGTAGCGGCGTATTGGGTGTGTACGTACTCAATGGCTATGTCCATGTTCGGCACCGGCATAGCCGAAATCGCCGGGCAATCACAAGCACGGCGTTTTCTCCCCTCAAGACGGTGGGGAAGCTCAGCCCGACAAAGCATCCTGCCGCGACCGCAACTTCGCGATCAGCGATCCGTCTGCGGGTTTCGCGTTGTCCCATGTCAGCAGGTCACCCTTTGCGATGGCCTTCACTGCGGTTCCGTTCTCGAGCAATCCGCAAGGCACGGCACGTCTTGAACGCGCTTCCGCGACGGTCATGGTCCATGAGCGATAGTCGTAGAGGCCGATGGCGCCCAACTTCTCGCCGGCCGCTATGTCGCGTTTCGCGACGGCGCAAACCTCCGCGACGGGCTTGGGCAACGGCGCCATGTCGCGGCGTCCGTGCAGGACGATACGCGCGGCGGTCAACGGCACTTCCAGCGAGGTCAGATGGTAGGGCCGGTGAAAAGTGAAATACGGCCCCTCCCCCATTTTCAGGTCGGCCATGCGCTCATGAATGCGCGGATGTTCCGCTTTGATGACGGCGAACACGCCCGGCGAAACGCCCTTGCCGATGGTGTAATCGACGCAACCGGGCTTGGAGAGCACGCCGCCGTCTTCTTCGGGAATGAGCACCGAGGAAAGCTGATCGACCGTCGCGCTCGGCCCGTGCATCCCCGGTATATCGGGAACGAGGCCCGTCGCATTGGCGATCGCCGCCATTTCGACCATCGTCTTGGAGCCCTCGACGAATTCCACCAGCATGCGCACATTCATGTTGCGCCGGTCGGCCTCTTCCTGAAAATCGTCCGGAACCGCGTCGAAATTGAGCGGGTTGTTCTTGCCCTTTCCCGCGGAAACGACCGAATGCCCCATCGCGGTCAGGAACTCGATCAGTTCCATGCAGGCGGACGGCTCGTCGCCGGCGCCAAGCGAATAGACAACGCCGGCCTTGTCCGCCTCGTATTTGAGATAGGGACCGATGCAAACGTCGCACTCGACGTTCATCATGACGAGATGCTTTCCGTGCCGGATCGCCCGCATGCCGATGTCGGCACCCGCTTCCGGCACCCCCGTCGCATCGATCACGACATCGATCAAACCGTGCGACAAGCCGAGATCGAGATCGTTCGTCACGGCGATCTTGCCGCTTTCGATAGCCGCCGACATCTCGTCGTGGGTCGAGACCTCCCGCGTCCGGCCCGGCTCGCCATAGGCCAACGCGGCCCCCGCCGCCGCCCTGCCGGGCGTCCGCTCGACGACCGCTCCCACGCGCACACCGTCCATCTGTGCCACCTGCGTGAAAATGTCGGTTCCCATCTCGCCGGTTCCGACAAGACCTATGCGGATGGGTTTGCCCTGAAGCTCGCGCTCGCGCAGCTCAGCGGCTAGTCCGGTCAGGGCGACATTGGGTGGTGAAATTGGCATCTGATCTCTGAGTGGTGCGGAGCATCGGTGCCGCGCGCCCGGTTTCTCCGCCAAAGCGCAGCCGAACGCAACACCTGTCCCGGTTTACACCGGACTGAAAATCCACGAAACGAAAGTCATCGCCTTCCACTCAACAGCGGTTCCGAATTTGCTCACCATCCTGCCGCCAGTCATTGCAGCCCTCGCGAGCCTGTTGCTGTGCCTCGCTGTGCGCTCGGGGAAGCTCGCCTTTTTTCCGGTCGCGCAGGTCAATGCACGCAGCCTGCACGATGTTCCCGTCCGCACATCGGCCGGCCTTGCCATCATCGCCGCGACCATTGCCGCATGGTTCGTTTCCGTGTTGCTTGGCGGAGAAGCGGACCTCTTCGCGGTGATGACAGGCGCTGCCGTCATGGCGCTGACCGGACTGGCCGATGACATAAAGGGGCTATCAGCCAGGTTCCGGTTGGCAGTACAGATCCTTGTAATCGCAGCGCTTTTGGCGTCTGCTTACCGATACCAGACATGGCTTCCATGGGCGGCCCTGCCGGTCATCCTCGTCGCAATCCTCTGGTTCGTGAACCTCTTCAACTTCATCGATGGTTCTGACGGACTTGCCGCCAGCCAGACGATTTTCGGTGTCTTTCCGCTGGTCGCGGCGGGTGCGGCGGGTCATGTCGAGGCCGGCGCGGAAGTTGGAACAACGCTCGTCGCCCTGATGTTCGCGGCGGCGGCCTTTCTGATCTTCAACTGGCCGCGCGCGTCGCTGTTCATGGGCGATTCCGGGAGCCTCGCCATTCCCGTTCTGCTCGCCGGCACGGCATTGTTTTCGCCGGATCCCGCCATGTCCGGCCTTCTCCTGGCCGTGGGCTTCGCGCCTTCGGTGGCCGACGCCACGCTGACGCTTGCGATCCGCTTCCTGGCGGGCGAGCGCTGGTGGGCGGCGCACCGGACCCATGCCTACCAGTTGGCGGCCCGCAAGACCGGCACTCATCTCACCCCGCTCGTCGCGTTCTGGCTCGCCGGTCTCCTTTGGCTCGCACCGCTCGGATGGCTCGCGGCAACAGGTGCGCTCAGCCCGTTCGCGGCGCTGGCCGGCGCGTATCTGCCGGCGATCGCGGTATCGGCGATCGTGCAATGGAAACTGCGCCGGGCGATCGCCGCCTGACCGGAGTCGGGCTCAAAGGTCGAGCGAACGGACAAGTTCCGCCAGTTCCTGGCGTGTCTCGTCGCTTTTCAGCGCCAGCATGACGTTGGCCTCGAGGAAACCTGCCTTGGAGCCGCAATCAAAGGTGCGGCCGGTAAACGCGACCCCGAAAAACGGATCGGTTTTCATCATGCCCAGCATCGCGTCGGTCAACTGGATTTCTCCGCCCGCGCCCGTCGACTGGTTGGCCAGCAGGTCCATGATCCTGGGCTGAAGGATATAACGGCCGTTGATGTAGAGGTTCGACGGCGCAGTGCCGGGAGCCGGTTTCTCGACCATGTCGGTGATCTCGAAGGCCGCCCCCTTTTCCGCGCCGGTGGCGACGATGCCGTAATTGTGCGCCATGTCCGGCGTCGTTTCCTGCACCGCGATAATGTTTCCACCGACCGCTTCGTAGGCGTCCATCATCTGCTTCAGGCAGCCAGGCTTTCCGTCCATGACCATATCGGGGAGCAAGACTGCGAATGGTTCGTCGCCGACAATGTCGCGCGCGCACCACACGGCGTGGCCGAGGCCGAGCGGCTTCTGCTGGCGGGTAAACGAGATCTGGCCCGCGTCCGGCTGGTCACGCTCCAGTTGAGCGAGGGCCTCCTCCTTGCCACGTTCGCGAAGCGTGGCATCCAGTTCGAACTGGAAGTCGAAATGATCCTCGATCAGTCCCTTGCCGCGCCCTGTCACGAACACGACGTGCTCGATCCCCGCCTCGAAAGCCTCATCGACGGCATACTGGACCACCGGGCGGTCGACCACCGTCAGCATTTCCTTGGGCATCGCCTTGGTGGCGGGAAGAAACCGCGTTCCGAGACCTGCGACAGGGATGACGGCTTTACGGACGCGTTGGGACATGACGAAGTGTTTCTCCTTGCGGTAGGGTGTTGTCTATCACCGAAGCAAACTAGACACGCCAACCCAAAGTTCCATTAACACGGGAGACGATGAAAGGCGTCACAACCACGGCCTTGTGTCCCAGGGCTCCCTGACGCTTGTATTCGGGCGTACTCTTCAATAGTTGCCACATGGACGGCCATATATCCCTTCAAGCGCGGTTGATGCGCAGACCGCGATACGAACCCAACGGACACGGCTTCTCGAGATCACTATGAGCAAGTTCGTAATCGGCGATATCGTGGATGTGACGCTTGCCGCCGGCGACGCAGCAATGGAAATCTACGGGCGCGATCACGAAGTCGCGCTCAAGGAGGATGCTTCACCGGTGACGGAGGCGGACCTGTCCGTCGACCGCATCCTCGTTTCCGCTCTTGGCGAGCGCTTTCCCGCAATACCCGTCATCACCGAAGAGAGGATCTCCACTCAGGTAGCGGCGTCCGGAGACGGACCATTCTTTCTCGTCGATCCTATCGACGGGACGAAGGAATTCATCCTCGGTACGGGAGAGTTCACCATCAACATCGCGCTGATCGAGAACCGGACGCCCACTGCCGGAATCGTCTACGCACCCGCCGTCGACAGGCTTTTTGTCGGCCAGATCGGCTCGGGGGCGCGCGAACTCTCGCGAACCGGCCGGAGACGCGATATCCGGGTCCGCCAATGCAGCGGGTCGATGACGGCCATAGCCAGCCGCTCGCACCTCACGCCGGAGACGAAAGCGTTCATTTCAGCAAATAAAATCGAGCATTGCGTGAACGCCGGTTCGTCGCTGAAATTTTGCCTTGTCGCGGCTGGCGAGGCGGACATTTATCCCCGCCTCGGGCCCACGATGGAATGGGATACTGCCGCCGGTCACGCGGTTCTCGCTGCATCGGGCGGACAGGTTTTGACTTGCGAAGGCGCGCCGCTTAGCTACGGCAAACCCGAATTCAGGAATCCTTTCTTTATCGCTTCCTCGCTGACTGCAACCTATTCGATCCCCGCGCCTGGCAAGAGAGCCTGATCCCGGAAAACGGGTGCGCCGGGCCAGCGATCTCCCGGAGACACCTTTTACATGAAATCCCTCACTCATCTGCAGAGACTTGAGGCCGAGAGCATCCACATCATGCGGGAGGTCGCCGCCGAGGCCGAAAATCCCGTCATGCTCTATTCGGTGGGTAAGGATTCCGCCGTCATGCTGCACCTGGCCATGAAGGCGTTCTATCCGTCCAAACCGCCCTTCCCTCTACTCCACGTGGACACCACCTGGAAGTTCCGCGAGATGATCAGCTTCCGCGACCAGGTGGCGGAGCGCTACGGCCTCAAGCTTCTTGTTCACATCAACGAGGACGGCATTCGGCAGGGCATCGGCCCGTTCAGCCACGGATCGGCGCTGCACACCGACGTGATGAAGACCCAGTCTCTCAAACAGGCTCTGGAAAAATACAAGTTCGATGTCGCCTTCGGCGGCGCGCGGCGCGACGAGGAGAAATCCCGCGCCAAGGAGCGCGTCTTCTCGTTCCGGACGAGCGATCATCGCTGGGATCCGAAGAACCAGCGGCCGGAACTCTGGCGGCTCTACAACGCCCGCAAGAGCAAGGGCGAGTCGATCCGGGTTTTCCCGCTGTCGAACTGGACCGAGCTGGATATCTGGCAATACATCCATCTGGAGAAGATCGATATCGTGCCGCTTTACTTCGCGGCCAAACGTCCCGTCGTCGAGCGCGACGGCGCGCTGATCATGGTGGATGACGACCGGATGCCGCTTCGCAACGGCGAAGTGCCGGAAGAACGGATGGTCCGCTTTCGCACGCTCGGCTGCTACCCGTTGACCGGCGGCGTCGAGAGCCATGCGGCCACCCTGCCCGACATCATCCAGGAGATGCTGCTCACTACGACGTCTGAACGGCAGGGGCGGGTCATCGACCACGACCAGTCGGCGTCGATGGAGAAGAAGAAGCAGGAAGGCTATTTCTGATGGCACACAAATCCGACCTCATCGCCAGCGACATCGATGCCTATCTGAAAGCCCAGGAAGACAAGTCGCTGCTGCGTTTCATCACCTGCGGCAGCGTCGATGACGGAAAATCGACGCTGATCGGCCGCCTGCTATACGAATCCAAGCTGATCTTCGAGGATCAGTTGAGCGCCCTGGAAGCCGATTCCAGGAAGATGGGCACGCAGGGCGACAAGATCGACTTCGCCCTTCTCGTCGACGGACTTGCTTCGGAACGCGAACAGGGCATCACGATCGACGTGGCTTACCGGTTCTTTTCCACCGACAAGCGCAAGTTCATCGTCGCCGACACGCCGGGGCACGAGCAATACACCCGCAATATGGCGACCGGGGCTTCGTCCGCCGATCTCGCGATCATTCTGATCGATGCGCGCAAGGGCATCCTGACCCAGACGCGGCGCCATTCCTTCATTGTCTCGACGCTCGGCATCAAGAATGTCGTTCTGGCGGTCAACAAGATGGATCTTGTCCACTACTCGCAGCAGGTCTTCAGCGACATCGAGATCGCCTATCGCGCCTTTGCCAGGGAGCTCGGCGGCATCGAGCACATCACCGCCATTCCGATGTCCGCGCTGGAGGGCGACAACATCGTCGAGCGCAGCGAACGGATGGACTGGTACAACGGCCCGGTGCTGATGGAGCATCTGGAAACCGTCGCCGTGCGCGATGACAGCCAGGCCAAGCCCTTCCGCATGCCGGTGCAATGGGTGAACCGCCCGAATCTAGACTTTCGCGGCTTTTCCGGCTTTATCACCAGCGGAAAAATCGCGCCCGGCGACCGCATCAAGGTTCTGCCCTCCGCTAAGGAAAGCACGGTTGCGCGGATCGTCACCATGGATGGCGATCTCTCCCAGGCGGCAAGCGGTCAGTCGGTCACGCTGACGCTCAAGGACGAAATTGACGTTTCGCGCGGCGACACGATTTGCAGCGCTGGCAACCCCGCCGAAGTGGCGAACCAGTTCGAGACCACATTGCTCTGGATGGCCGACGAGCCGATGTTTCCCGGCCGCCCCTATGTGATGAAAATCGGCACCTCGACCGTCAATGCCACCATCACCCGGCCGAAATACCGCATCAACGTCAACACGCTCGGTCACGAAGCCGCAAACGACCTGGATCTGAATGAGGTCGGTGTATGCAACATCTCGACCGATCGTCCGATTGCATTCGATCCCTATTCCGAGAACCATGACACCGGCGCGTTCATCCTGATCGACAAGATCACCAACGGTACGGTTGGGATGGGCACGATCCATTTTGCCTTGCGCCGGTCGTCAAACGTTCACTGGCAGGCCCTCGAGGTCGACCGGTCTGCGCGCGCCGCGATTAAGGGGCAGAGACCGGTGGTGTTGTGGTTCACCGGGCTCTCCGGATCGGGCAAGTCCACCATCGCCAACATTGTCGACAAGAAGCTGATCGCCGTCGGCGCCCACACCATGATGCTCGATGGGGACAACGTCCGGCACGGACTGAACAAGGATCTGGGCTTTACCGATGCCGACCGCGTGGAGAATATCCGGCGCGTGGCGGAGGTGGCAAAACTGATGACCGACGCTGGCCTTATCACACTGGTGTCATTCATTTCGCCCTTCCGGGCCGAACGACGCCTGGCGCGCGACCTCATGGCGGATGATGAGTTTCTGACGATCTTCGTCGATACGCCCCTGGCGGTTGCCGAGCAACGCGATGCCAAGGGCCTCTACAAAAAGGCCCGCGCGGGCCAGATCAAGAATTTCACCGGCATTGATTCCCCTTACGAACCACCGGAAAACCCGGAAATCCGTATCGATACCACGACGACATCGGCCAGTGAGGCGGCGGACGAGATATTGAGGGAACTGACACGCCGCGGCATTGTCAGCACATGACGAAAGGCCGCCGTTGTTCAGCGGCGGCCTTGGCCCTTCACCGGCAGTACGGCGACATTTCCCATCGCCACAAGGTCCGGGTACTGGTGCTTGTGAAAGTCCTCGATCAGGGCGAAGAGGAGCGCGCGCAACTCCGATGGCGTTGCCTTCGGAAGCGCTTCCATCAGTTGCGCGACAATCTCGTCGATTCGCAGGTGGGCCTTGGTAAACCGCTTGGCCTTCATGATCTTGGGATGCTCGGTCGGAGTGGCCGAAGCGACGTCGTACAGCAATTGTTCCGTGAGCTTCTCCCCGCTGCGCATTCCGATCTCCTTGATCTCGATGTCGCCTCCGGGATCTTCCTCGGTCTTCGGCCGGAGACCGGCCAGCCCGATCATGTTGCGGGCGAGTTCATATATCGATACCGGCTCGCCCATATCGAGCAGAAAGGTTTCGCCACCCTTTGACAATGCGGCGGCCTGGACAATGAGCTCGGCGGCTTCAGAGATCGCCATGAAGTATCGCATCATGTTGCGATCGGTCACGGTAACGGGGCCACCAGCTTCGATCTGCTGCTTGAACAGAGGAACCACGGAGCCGCTGGATCCGACCACGTTGCCGAAGCGAACGGCCAGAAACACCTGACCAGTTCCGTTTGCCGCGGCGAACTCCGCGAACTTGCGCACCAGCAATTCGCTCAGGCGTTTGGTCGCACCCATGACGCTCGTGGGATTGACTGCCTTATCGGACGATATGAGAACGAATTGCCTCACCCCGGATTCGTAGGCCAGTCTGGCAAGCACTTCGGTTCCGCAAACATTGTTGCGGATGCCCTCGGCAATGTTTTGCTCTACCAGATCCACGTGCTTGTAGGCCGCCGCATGCAGGACGAGGTCGATAGAATTGTCACGGAACAGCGATTCGACCAGCATTTCATCGGATACGGAACCGAGCACGGGGTGGAGCGGGTAGGCGCTTTGCGATGAGTTCAGGGTCTGAAGGATGCGAAAGAGGGCAAACTCGTTGTTGTCGACGAGGAACACCTCTCGTGGATGATAGGCATCGACCAGACGCGCCAAATGGCTTCCAATCGAACCGCCCGCCCCGGTGATCACCAGCCGCTTGCCGCGTACCACTTTCTCCAGCAGCGCCACGTCGGGAGGAACTGTCGAACGCCCCAGCAACTCGCCAATATCGAAATCACGCAAGCTGCCAACGTCGTAACGCCCTGCAGCGATGTCCGAAATCGAAGGCAGAACCCGCACCTTCACCGGCATCCGGCCCAGATACGAACCGATTTCCAGCTTCTTGGCGCCCGAAACCGATGGAAGGCTCAGAATGATTTCCTCAACGCCGAGATTGAGGATCAGCGTCTCGATATGGTCGCGCGGGAAGACCCGAAGGCCGGCAACGTCGCGGCCATGCAGCTCGGGATTGTCATCGATGAAACCGAGCAGCTTGGTGCGTCCGTCCGATTGAAGCGCCGCAGCAAGCTGGGTGCCTGCCTGACCTGCCCCATAGATCAGGGTTCTCCGGCCCTCGGCGCCATCGTCGGTTGAAAACAGGAGCCATTTCATGGAAAACCGGCTCACGAGAACGATCATGAAACCCAGCAGCCAGTAGAGTATCGGCACCGAACGCGGAACACCGGTGCCGCCGTAGCTGGCGGAAAAAAACGCAACGGCCGTCCAGACCAGTGCTGCGATCGTCATCGCCTTGATGATCGTCCACAAGATGCGCTCGGGCAAATACCGCATGACCGCCCGGTACAACCCGAGGCGGATGAAGACCGGAATCGCGGTCAGCGGTGCGGCAAGAAGCGAGGCCAGCTGTCCGGCATTGAAAACGTAGTCGAAGCCAAGCCGAAGCTTGAATGCGACCGCCGCGGCGAGCGTCAATGCTATAACGTCGAAGAAGACCTGGAGCGCCTGCTTCTCTCCGCGCGACAACTGCGCGGAGATCGCCCGGGCAAGTTTCCTGCTCTTCAGGAAGAGAGGCTGTGTCATGCGCAACCCGATCACCTGCCGCCCGCCCGTGATCTCAACCCGCTGATCTGCGCCTTGAATGCAATAGCTGTCATACTAACCGATTCTCTTGGCAGGAAGCGCAGAGCATTTCCAATCACGGATTATCTCGTCTGCTGGCTCAAGTTGAGAACGGACTTATCCACACGATTAGTTAAGCGCATTTCGGGCTTTGGCTGAGTATGATGCCGGAAATGACTTCAACCGGCTCTAAAACCCTTCCAACGGTGGGCTGAACGGAACGATTTGACTGTCTCTTACGATCGACAGTTCGTATATTCTTTCGACGTCCCCATTCTGGCGAAACCGGAACCTGCCGGTCGAACCCAGGAAACCTGCCTGATTTGTGACCGCCTGGGGGGTCAGCGCCTGAGGGCCGCCGCTGCGAACGATACCCGCAGCAACCGCCACGAAGTCATATCCCATCAGCGCCGACAGGCTGGGATCCTTGCCGTATTTGGCGCGATACGGGGCTGCGACGAACTCGCGGTTCGCCAGGTCGATTGTCGCGATGAGCGCGCCGTTCAGCGGCTCGGCGCGGACCAGTCCCTCATCCCATGAAAGATTTCCGACAATTGCCTTGTCTCTGGTCTTGCTCGTGCCCACCGATTCGACGATGCGAGCAATCTTGCTGTCGTTTCCGGCAAATGCCAAAACCGATGCCTCGCGAACACCTTTTGCAGCTCGTTTGGCGATCTGAACGGATGTCTGCGATTGAGAATAGCTGATCGTCCCTACCGGGGCGAGTTCGCCGATGCGAGCCGCAAGCTTTTCCGCATCCCGCCCCTGGCCTTCCGGTACGAAGAGCACCACCGAACCAGGTTTGGAGGCGAGGGCGAAACGCACGCCGTAAACCAGGCTGTCGGCGACGGACGGGCGAAACGGGAACGGCGCACCTCCCATGTTGGAATCCGAAGGGCCAAAAGCCAGCACCGGGAAGGCGCGCTTTTCGACTTTGTTCAGGTGTGCTGAATCGCCGAGCACGCCCATCAGTTTCGTATCCTGCTTTGTAGCCGCGCTCACTGCGGCGGCCACGGGTGCATCGTCGGCGGCCAGATCATAGACAGCCAGAGTCAGCGCCCCGCCGCCCAGGTCCTCTATTGCAAGCTCAGCGCCACGGCGTATGTCGGTTCCCTCGCCCTCACCAACGAGCGGCACCGCCAGCGCGATGCGCGAACTTCCCTCCCCGATCAACTCCGGCTGCGGCAAACCGGCTGCCGCCTCCTCGATTGAAAGGGCATCGAGCGGAGCGGAAGTTTGACACCCCGAAGCGGCAAGAAGAACTGCAATGACAGGCCAGCATAGGTTCCGGATGGGCATTGGAAAGATCACAAGATAATTTTCGGCGATTACATATTGCTGTGGCCCGAATGGCCCGGTCAATCGAACAGTTTCTTTCTCTGTTCGATTGCGTGGCGCGCCACGCGAACAGTCGCCGTCTTCAGGCATTTCCGGTAGCCGGGGCCGGCCACAAAACTTCGAGTGACGCAAACCTGATAGGCTTCGACTTTTCGGGAAGACTCAACTCTCATCTTTGGCGAGGCAGTCGACACGGGTGTTGAAAAACCGAATGTCGCCTTGGGAACAATGCCCGTGACGCCAAAACCCTCACGCTTGAGAATCGCCCTGGCCTTTTTGCAGTAGTTGACGGAGCGGACGGAAAATCGGGTCTCGCGGTGTCCGGCCCGATACTTCATCACCGTCGCGCAAAGGTCGCCTCCCGTGAGCCGATAGGCCTGTGCGAGATAACGCACACCGAGTTCAATGTTCTTTTTCGGATCTGCTAGGTCATCGAGGGTGCCGGAAAAACCAAGCATGGCCGCTGTCGGAGGCATGATCTGCATCAGGCCGACCTCACCCGCCGCGCCACGCGAGTTGGGGTTGAAATTGCTTTCTATTTCCATCACCGCGTGGGCAATGTGCGCAGGAAGGCCATCCTGTCGGGCGAAATCCTCCGCCATGCTCTTGTAGGTGGAAACACTGGATGCAGCTTCGGATGTGCCCTGCCCGGTGTCGACCGGCGTTTTCGAAACAGGGGCGTCCGGGCGGGGCGGTACCTCAAGCGCAACCAAAGCCATGTCCAGAGTATCCGCGTGGCCGCTCAGTGACGACAGGGCGAGGGCCAGAGTTCCGGCGAGCAGGGCCGACGGGAAAAAGACAAGCAGTTTGCGCCTTGCCGCCATCAACCTCTCCCGCTTGGCGTCAGTACATGTATTGCTGCATCCTCTGATAGAAGCAGTCGCACTTGTTTATGTATTCTTCGTCCCGATATCCGGTGCGGAGATACCCGTACGCCTTGCCGCAGGCGACCTTCGTCTCGGACGCCCAGGTGAATGCCGGGCTGCGCGAATTGATCCAGGCCGGACTTGCGGCGACGTTGACCGCCTCCGTCATCCGCAGAACGACTTCGCCGGTCAATTGACCGGGGTCCTCGATCAGAAGCATCGCCGAGGAGTCGACAACCGGGCATATCGCTCCATACCGAAGAAGATCGGCTGCGCTTGTCACCGATGTGAGCGCGATAACTTGTGTCAGTGCCAGAATGATTTTCTTCATACCTGCCCTTCCCCTGCGGCCCGTGCGAAACACAGTATATGCGACTGCTTCCGGATTGCCACGGCCGGATCGCACCCAATTCGAATTTCCCGAACTCGTTGCAGGAGTGCAACGAGTTCAATGCTTGATCTGCACCCACCGCGTGCGCCCACTCACACCGTGACCGGCGCCGCCGGATCGTCGTCATTGAACAGGATGGTGACCGCCGTGGGGTGCGTCTGAATGTTTGCAATGGTCACCCAGTCAGCGCCTGTTCCCGCACCATCGACATCCACCTGGAGATCGCCTGCATTCGTGTCGGCCCCGCTGCCGTCCCTGTCGTACCGGACGTAGGCGCTGAGACCAGACGCGCTGATGTCGGGCAGGATGTCCGTGAGGTCGACAATGTCGCCGGCAGCATAATCCACGATTACATCGTGTATTCCCAGTCCCGCCTCGGCGACCGCACTCGCCTCGAAAAGGAATGTGTCGTTGCCGGTTCCGCCCGTCAGCGTGTCGGCTCCCAACCCCCCTGCCAGAATGTCGTCGCCGGACCCGCCCGACAGGATGTCGTCGCCACCCAAGCCGGCAAGTATATTATTGTTACCATCTCCCGTTAGTGAATCGATGCCATCCGTACCTATCTGGTTGGTTCCGTCATCTGGAATGATATGGATATCAATGGAGGAGTTCACCGTATCGCCATCATGGTCCGACCCAACGATTGGAAGCTCCATGTCTATTGATTGGAGCGCAGCATCCACCTCGAAGGTAAATCCGCCCAAGGTGAAATTGCCTGTTCTCGCGCTGCCCGCGATCTCGACCGCGTCGAACGGCGTGTTCGAATTAATCAGATAATAATAGCCTTCCGGGAGGCCTACCACGGATATGATCCCGTTTGCGTCAACAGTCGTGACAATCGACACTGTATTGTCATTAGGATCGGTCCAAGTGTAGATCGTTCCGCCGCCCGAGATCACAAGGCTAAGCTGGTTGAGCGAGAGGTTGTTAAGGTCCGGTTCTGCTGAATAGAACGAGACTTCATTCAGAGAAAGCGCAATGGTCGAATCACCGGATCCATCAAGAATGAGCACGTTGTCATCATCGGCGTCGAGCGCCTTAATCGTGAAGTTCGCCTTGGCCTTCCCGTTAATGCGATTGATCTCCTGATAAAAGACCTTGATCGGATCATGCGTATCGAAATCGAATCCGTTTTGCGTCGTAGCAAGAGGCAGCACATTCGTCACGAAATCGAAACGGATAACATCGTTGCTGTCGAGGCTCTGCCCGCCTCCCACGCCAAACCGACCGTTGCTCGTGTTTACAGTGGACAGAACGCCATTGTCGGCTGCGGTCGCAATAACGCCGTCCGAACCCGTGCCGTCATCAATTGGTTCTTGGGTCAATGCGTAGCCGGGCTTGTTCCCACCAGAAATCCCGACCAGACTTGCTGAGTCGAACTCAGCACCAATGCGGAGTTGGCCTTCCAAGTCAACAATATAGGTATCCGTGGCCGGATCAAGCGTAATGGTGAAAGCAAGCGTATTGGTGCCCGATGCACGCGCCTCGACAATCGTATCGCCGCTCGCTGTCGCAACGATGTGATAGAATAGCGTTTCACCGCCGAACTTGATCGCCTGACCGCTTTTATCAAACACTTGCTGGCCATTGATCAGCGCCGTGTCAAATTCGACCTTGCCCGGTTCGTCAGCCCCCACCGCCGATGCGAAGGATAATTCGAATGTCTGCGCATCGCCCGAGCCGGGAGCGCCTGAATTGAAAAGGAAACTCGCCTCCGGATAGAAGATTGCCGGCACGTCGTTTTCGACCTTCACCGTCAGCGAGCCGGCGTCGATGACGACGGTATCCCCGTCACCGTCTGCCGCGACAAATCCGGTAGAGATGTCGATGATGACCGACCGGTCGTCATCTCCAAGTGCGGTCAGGTGATCCACCTGGTCGAGCAGTTCGAACGTGAATTGGTCGTCCGCCGGATTGTCCGGCGTACCGGTCCCGCCCGTCTGGCTGATCTTGAAGATGATGCGACCGTCGTCGGCAACGCCATGTATCTCGGTCGCCGACACCACATTCCATGTGATTGCATCCCCTTTGGACGTGATGCCCGTCACTGTCGAGCCGTCGAAGGAGACTAGATCGTTGTTGAGTGTAATGGCGCCCGCGCCGTCGGCGCCGAAATTGACCAGCGTCGCGATGGCCGCGTAGGTCAGCACCACCGTGGTCGTCTTGCCACCCTCGTCATTGCCGGTCGAGCCCTCGATGCCAGGCAGAACCACCGCCGGATTGTAATTGTCGAGCGCATCCTCGTGGACGGGGTTCGAAATCGTAACGGCATTGTTTGCCGGACCGTCATCCTGGAAACGGAACGCACCGCCGATCTCGGCGGTAGCAGTGGCGGTGTCGAGATCGCCGTCGGTGATCTTCGCCGTCAGCACGATCAGGTCCGCCGCCATCGTCTCGGCAGCCGCCCCCGTCTCGGCCGGGTCGGCCGGATCGTCGTGACGGATCGCCCGGTTCTGGATCAGCGTCACCTCGCCGGTCGCCGGATTGAGGTCGATCGTGAAGGCCACCGTGCCGGTGGCGCCCGCCAGATAGCCCTCGATATCCCCGCCGCCATTGACGCGAAGCAGGATGGCATCGCCCGAAAGCGTGTCGAAAAGACCACTGGACGTCCCGTTTCCGCCGGCGATTCCCAGCGAATAGACCAGCGCGCCGGCGTCCGGAACGTTGTCATCATTGAGATCCAGGAAGCCATCGCCGCCGAAAGCGGGGCTGAACAGGCCGGCAAAGGAAACCGGCCCCGCCGCGTCGACGACGTCTGTGTCGTCGGTGACAAACACGGGAGACTCGGCGTCGGCCACAAGCGCGACGGACGGCACATCGTCGATGTTTACATAGTTGAAGGTCGTTTGCGCAGTGTTGCCGTCTCCGTCCTCCGCCACCAGAGGAACGCCACTGATAATCGCAAAATTGTCGGCATCGACGCCAAACTGATGCGGGAAACCCTGCAGGAGCTCGATCACGATCACGCCTGCGCCTTCGGTCCCGGCAGGTATGTTCGAGGCAAGACCGACTGTGATCTTTATGAACGGAGTCGCGGAGCCGTTCACGAATCCGAAGATGGTTTGTCCGTCCGGAGCGAGCACCCAGTTGAACACCACCGGGTCTCCGTTGGCGTCGAGGATGACAGCGCCGTTTGAGTCGAGAACGGCGATTCCGGTCAGATTGGACCCGAAACGAAGATCCACGACCGGCGACGTTCCAGCGCGAATGACGACATCGGCCGTATCGTTCTCGGTGTCGAGAGGCTCGTCGGTGCCTCCCACCAGCCCGCGGTCCGAGACGACCGGCACGTCCGGGTTCACCCGAATGATACTCAGCGCCTCACGTGATTCCGCCAGCCCCGCGAAAAGCTCCCGGTTTTCAAGCTCGGGGAACTGGAGCGCGGTCGGCGGCAGCAGGCCGAGAATTCCGGGCGCGGGACCGATGCCGCCCTGGACGGCATCGAAGTCGCCGCCGGAACTTGAAGGATTCCCGGAAACCGCCACGAGCGCGCCATTGGGTCCGGCAGCAATGTCGATGCCGCTCGCATCGAGAGCCGCCACCAGCGTTTCCTGCGGAAGCAGAATATCGCCCAGATAAAATGTCGGGATATTGACCGCGCCGCCGACGATGACGATCTCGGTGCCATCCGGCTGGCGCAGAACCAGATCGCGGCCGACGACGCGAACATTCTCCAGCGACACGCCGCTTGGCAATCGCACGACATTGCCGGGTCCCGGAATGATCTGGGAAGGCACTTCGGCTTCCGCGGTTTCCGCCTCCGCTTCCGGATCGGGTTCGGGAGCCGCGTCGACCGGCGCCAGATCGTCGAATTCGCCCGCCGGGGCATCGTCTGCCTGGGCTACGACGATTTCATCTGCACCAGAGAGGCCGGGGCGGTTAACGCTTTCCTCACCATCAAGCCGGAAATCGCCATCTGCGTCACCGCGAAAATTGTCGATCGCCATTACTCAACTCCCCAAATACCCGGCGATATCCAAGCAGCAAGATTTGGGGGGTGGCAATCCTTTCGTAACGGAAGCGCATAACATGCAATGCGTTGGGTTAAAAAATTAACCGTTGGTTAACATATCGGCATATTATTTTATGTCGTCCTGCCGCCCGATCGTTCCACTTTTACGCGTTTCGTTTCCACCTCGTTCACCGCGTCCCTTGAGAGCGCCTAAAGGGAAGAACCGTAACCTGTCCCAAAAAAATCCAGGGACAGCGTCATGCGTAAACTTGAACATGCTGCGAAACATCTGCGGGCCGCGGGCCTTGGGCTTGTGATGGCTGGCGCTGCCGCCGGCGCTACGGCGGGTGAGCCAGACTCCCGGCTCGCGGAGGGCTGGGGCTATCGCGTCGCGGGTGTCTTCTCCATTGCCGCAGACACGGCAAGTCCCGATCATGCTATAAGGCGGATTGCCCTCAGTCGGGTGCCCTCTCCTTCCGCACCGCCGCGATCTCCGGTATTGTCCCGCTCGAGCACGAGAAGCGGCATCGACGATCACGCCGGTTCGGGATCCACCGGAACTGCCGGTTCAGGCTTCTTCGGAACTGTCGCCATTCCGTTTTCCGGCATTGCGAGTGAAGCCAGCTGGCTGAAGGTCAGGAATGCAGGTATTTCAGCTTCACCCTGCAAGGGAGACCCGGTATGCGAGGCACGCAACGGTCTGTCGAAAGCCACGCTGCGGCTGGCAGAGAACGGCGCATTTTACGAAAAGCTGACGGCTGTCAATCGCTACGTGAACGACGCCATCAGATACGAAAGTGACCACAGCATTCGTGGTGTGGAAGACTACTGGGCCTCACCCGCCGAAACGATGACGCTCGGGCGTGGTGATTGCGAGGACTTCGCGATCCTCAAATACGCAATGCTGCGGGAATTGGGAGTGCCGGG
Organism: Oricola cellulosilytica; assembly: GCF_019966575.1. Lineage (GTDB taxonomy): Bacteria > Pseudomonadota > Alphaproteobacteria > Rhizobiales > Rhizobiaceae > Oricola > Oricola cellulosilytica. Next base: position 560,191 of record NZ_JAINFK010000002.1, read on the forward strand.
GCGGAGCTTGTCACTCGTGATCTTGCGCGATACCGCCCGCAATCTCTATCACGCGGTCCTCGCCGTGAGCACAAACAAGGGCAACTTCATTCTCGATAACGTTCGGGACGCCGTACTGCCCGACGTCCGCATCCGGAATTACCAGCCGCTTTATTCCTTTTCCGACGGGCGATCCTGGATCCATGGCGTGCAGAGTGATCAGAAACTGGCCGGAGCACCGCGGTTCGTCGGGGATGTCAGTCCCGGGGAAAGCGCCGTCCTCACCACCGTTGAGGCGCCTCTTCCGCCCAGCCTGATCTCAGACCTGAGGCCGGTCTTTCGCCCCTGAACGGCCAGCCTTCGCGGGTGACTATGAAACAATGTAGCCGACAACGAGATCCTCGACCCAGCAAGGAGCGAGGACGGCGTTGAGTCTGCCCCTGACACGGCGATCATTGAGGCCGAGCGCGAATCCGAGAGACAAGGGCGATTGGTTTGCAAGCTTGAGACGCTCGACCAATTCATCCATGTTCATATCAAGTTGCAGCCGCAAGCGATTGTCTACCTTATCAACCTCCGCCGCCGGCATGTTCGCGCGTATATAGCCAATAAAGGCGGGATTATGGGCGCGGACCTGGCGGGCCGTCGACAGGACGAAGACCGGAGACGGACACGCCGCCACCATCGCCCGGACATTGGCCATCGAATTGCGATCGCGAAAATTGCGAACATCTCGCTCCAACCAACTGATTGCGAAGGAGCGGACCTTGGCCGTCAGGTTGAAATTTTTCTCATCCGGCGATCCGGCGATACTCGAAACGATATCTCCCAAGGGAATGTGTTCTTCATCGGATATCCTTTTCAAAACATCCCAATAGACGCGCTCCAGCTTCAGACCATAGCGCCTTCCCGAAGAACTCAAGGCACGAAAGAAGGGCGAATGCTCCTCCCCAGTGGTCTCCATGATTGCCTCTCGCAAGCTATCCGGCATGGCTGGTGACACTCTTTAACGCTCTGTAAGCGCCTCGAGACGCGCCTTGTTTATGGGTTTCAGGAGATAGGACAGTATGGTTTTTCTGCCCGTTAATATGTCCACCGCGCAAATCATCCCGGGCGTGATGCTGTAGGCTTTTCCATCACGGCTCAGCTGGGAAGACGCCGTGCGGACACGAACCTCGAAATATGCCTCTCCGGTCTTCTGATCAGTCACGCTGTCGGAACCGACATTGACCACTTCGCCCTCCAACCCGCCATATATCGAGAAGTCGAATGCCGTCACTTTCACCAGGGCTTCCTGTCCCGGTACGACGAAAGCCACATCCCGCGGAGAAATGCGGGCTTCCACCAGGAGTTCGTCAGTGCTCGGAACCAGACCGGCAACCACGGTACCGGGCTGGACGAAGGATCCAAGGGTATTGATCTCCATCGTATTGATGACGCCATCCACCGGCGCTCGGATTTCCGTTCGCTCCACTCTGGTGGATTCTCCGCGTGCGGATTCTTCGAGAACCGATAGTTCAGCCAGCACTTCCGTCTTTTGCTTGAGAGCTTCCTGCCTGAATTGCAGGTCCAGGTCCTGCAATTGGAAATGGGCCTCCCTCACCGCGCCCTCGATGCGCGGTATCGTTTCCTTCAGCACGCTGATCTCGCCCCGGTCGTTGTTTACAGCGCGCTGCACCCGAATGAGTTCGGTTTCCGCTACGAGTTTCCTTCTTGCCAGCGGTCCAATCAGGTCGAGTTCCCTCTGGTTGATCGCGAGACTGCCTTCAAGACGCGCCAGATTCGCACGGGCTTCGTCGAGTTCACGCTCTTTTTGAATTACGCGCTGCTCAAGCACGGAACGCGTGTTTCTCTGCGCCTGCCTGCGGACCGCGAGCAGTTCCCTTTCGCTCTCGCAAATTCCCGAAGCAACGGTCTCTACAGACTTGGGGCAAGCATAGTCTGTCTCAAAGTCGCCAATCTCCTCCAGATACAGTCTTGCCGCCTTTGCGGTAAGGGACCGGGCACGGGCCTCGACCTCGCCCAGGCCCGCGGTCGATGTTGAATCATCCAGCCTTATGATCAGATCGCCCTGTTTTACCGACTGGCCGACACGCGCGGCAATTTCCGCGACCACGCCCGGCTCCGTTGCTTGAACAATCTGTGTTTTACCCGCCGGAATGACGCGCCCTTCTCCGCGGGCGACCTCATCGATCTCCGTGAGATATGCCCAAACGCCGAAACTGAGGATGATAACCACAATCAGACCAATCAAGGTCTTTGCGGCGCCTGCCACGTTATCACGCCTCCGGTTCACGTCCCGCTCCCGATATCATCCTTTCGTCTGCGCCCCCTCTGCGCGCGCCGAGAGGGCTTCGAGAACCTTTGCCTTCGGACCATCGGCAATAATCTTTCCACGATCCAGCACGACAAGGCGGTCGACCAATTCCAACAGACTGTAACGATGAGTGGAAATCAGCAAGGTCACCTCGGGTTCGAGCGCGACCCTCAGGGTGTTTATCAATTGTTTTTCCGAAGCCATGTCCATGGCTCCGGATGGCTCGTCGAGGAACACGATTTTCGGCCTGGTCAGCAGCAGCCGCGTGAGGGCGACGGCTTGCCTCTGGCCGCCCGACAGACTCGAACCTCGTTCCCCCACTGCGAGATCATAGCCGCGCGGATGCTGCGCCGCCATCTCGTCGACGCCGGTTCTACGCGCGGCAGACACGATTTCCTCGTCGGTGGCATCTTCTCTGCCGAGCAGAAGATTTTCCTTCAATGTCCCCGAAAACAGGTCAATGGACTGCCCGACGAACGAAACCGCCGATCGAACTTCCGCGGGATGGAACTGCTTCAGATCGATTCCATCGAGTAGAACGCGACCCTCCTGAGCGGTGTAGAGGCCACAAAGCAATCGGCCTACGGTTGTCTTACCCGAGCCGATGCGACCGATGATCCCGACGCGTTCGCCGCTCTTGATCGATATGTTGAGGTCTCTCAACACCCATGCATCGCTCCGGGGGTATTGAAAGCCCACGCCCCGAAACGCCAGATCGCCGGTCGTGACCTGGCGGTTCACGAAGCCGACGGTACTCGGGCGATCTTCAGCTTGCTGCATGATGCCGTTCAGAATGCGCAGAGACAAACTGGCCTGGCGGAAACGCGCCAGGGTAAGTGCGGTTTGCGAAAGGGAACCGACCGTCCGGCTGGAGAGCATCACGGTGGCAATTATTGCTCCGGTGGTGATATGGCCGGCCGCAAACTCGAAGGCCCCCGCTATGACCACCAGGATCGTAACAAATTGCTGAACGAACTGGGTGGAATGTGTCGCGCCGGACGACAACTGCTTTATCTCCTCCCCCGTTTTGGAGGAGCGTTTAGTCAATTCCGACCATTTCCGCAAAAGGGGTACTTCCGCACGCAGCGACTTGACGGTTTCGATCGTGGAAATGGTTTCCACGAGAAGCGACTGGCGCTGGGCTGCTTCGTTGGCGGCGCGTGAAACCCGCTTGCCGATGCGGTACTGCGCGACGAGGCCAATCCCGACCGCGAGAAAGAAGGCCCCTAGCGGTATGACAAACAGCCACCCGGCCACCAGGTAGATAACAAACAGGAAGACGAACATGAAACATGCGTCGATAAAGGTGGCGATCGTGTTGGACGTGAAGAATTCGCGCACGAATTCATACTGACCAATCCTGTTCGCGTATTCGCCGGTCGACGCGGGGTATGCCGACAGACTTGTGAACATCACCTTCTCGAACAGCGCGTAGGAGAGTTTCACGTCCACCGCCCGTCCGGTGCTGTCGATGATCGAAGCGCGCGCGGCCTTGAGCAGCAGATCGAACAACACGGCAAGACCAACGCCTACGGCAAGAACGAGCAGGCTCGAGGTGGCCTTGTTCGGTAAGATCCGGTCGTAGACATTCATGATGAAGATCGGTGAGGCCAGGGCCATCAGATTGATGAAGAACGCCGCTACCGCCACGGCGACATAGGAGCGCCAGAAAGGAGCGAGTGTGGCGTACAGCCAATGCGGTCGCTCCATTTCTTCGGCCTCGCCGAGTTCGGCCCGTTCGGCGGCGTTGGAATACGCAACCGAAAAGACGAAGGCGCGATCTATGCCCAAACGACGGAGATCGTCGAAAGAGGCTTCATATCCCTCGATCGCGCCTGCCGTCGGTATTTCCAGATGACCGGGATGAGGTTCGGCCACTACCGGCAGGAAACGCCCGTCGGAAAGTTCGAAGATAGCCGGCAGTTCGAGGCGACCCGGCCTCAGCGCATCGCCGGACATCCTGACAACCGCAAGACCCGCTCGGCGCGCCACCCGCTCGACGTCTTCAAGTTGCAGGCGTTCCTCCGGTGCCGGAACGCCATCGAACAGGACCGTCAGCGAGCTGGGACGATTGAAATAACCGGCTATCGCCTGGACAGCGTCGCGAAACTCTACCGTTTGGACCGGTGACTCGTGGAGTTCACCTGCCTCCACATATGATCGCTTCAATGACCGTCACCATACCGGCAGTTCACTTTCTCCGCACAGGGCTCAGCAGATCCATCGGAAGTTCGTTGACCTGTCGCGAGGGTACGCGCGCATAGGTTTCCGTCGGAGGCGTTTCCGGAACCTGGAATTCGGTTCTGGCGTATGCCTCCGCCTGCTGGGGCGGTTGTACGTTCATATGACTCAGCAACCGACCGGTCGCGGCCATAAGGCGATACTCGGCAAAAAGTGATGCATATCTGGCCGTCACCTCCAGAACGCCGACATTAAACCGGGTATTCTGGGCGTCGAGAACGTCGAGCAATGACCGCTGGCCGATGGTGAATTGCTGGCGATAGGAGTTTACGAGCCCGGCGTTTTGTGCAGCTTGCTGCCTGAGGGTGCCCGCGAGACTGCTTTGCCGCTGACGCTCGTCCCAGGCCAGACGTACGCTTTCCTCGATATCGCGATGGACTTCATGCAGCACCAGTCGCTGCTCGCTGGCCCGCCGGATCTGCTCCTGTTCATTGGCCTTGTCTATACCCCCTCGATAGAGGTTCCATTTTGCGACAATGCGGGCCTGCAGGTCGGTGGTCGAACCGTCCGCACCATCGATATCGTGTCCGGCGCGGGCGCGTCCCTCAAGAAATATTTCCGGGGCAAATTTGGACCTTGCCGCATCGACGAGAGCGTCTGCCGCGTCGATATCGGCGTTGGCCAGGTGGATGCGCGGGTTGTTCGTGCGAGCTTGGCCGATTGCGTCATCAAGCGACCTGGGAAGCGCATAGGCAACGGACGGAGGAACCGCCACGTTTTCCAACGGCTTACCCACCAGCCTTAGGAAACGAATTTGAGCGGCGGCCAGATCCTGCTCGCTCTGCTTTAGGCGCGCCTCCGCGGCAAGCACCCGCTCGCGAACCTGCTGTCGGTCTGCTTCCGTCAATGTACCGCCGGCAATGCCGGACGATATGTTGCCCTGAATGGAGCGATGGAAATTAAGGTTCCTGACGGCTTCGTTTACGATTCCCGCCTGCACGAGATATTCGAGATATTCGCGCACCACCTGGAGGCCGATATATTCGCTGCGCTCCAGGACTCGGAACGAGGCGCTGTCCACGCGCGACGCCTGCCGCTCCAGCTCGGCGCGGCGTCCCCCGCCGTCAAAGAGCTTCTGCGTTACCACACCCGAGACTTCACCGGGAGAGAGACTGTCGTTCTCGATTCCAAGCGCACGGCGCGACGGATTGTCGAGCCGGCGTGCACCGGCGGAAGCCTCGAGGTCGACGCTGGGAAGATAAAGTCCTCTCGCCTGTCGGAGCTCGAATTCGATGGCCTCCCGATTTTCAACCGCCTGTCCGATTTGCGGATTTGCCTCGACGGCGACCGCGATCGCCTCCTGCAACGTCATCGCTGCCGCATTGAACGAGACCAGCGCGGACGCCGCACCAAGGATAGCCGTTGCAGTTCTCAAAACACGAAAACTAATCGGAGATCGCATTATTATCCATTCCTCAGATCAAACCGCCAGTTCGCCAATGGCTGGAATCTCACCAATTTCGATAGGATGTAGCAATTTTTGACGCCAACGCCCAACAAAAACATTACGTAACGACAAGCATGTTCCGTCTGTGTGGCAATGTAACAACAATAAGGCCGTTCGCTCCGCTCATCGAACAACCACAAGGTCGCCCAGCCTGATGTTCTCGTAGAGGTCGATCACGTCTTCGTTGAGTAGCCTTATGCACCCCGACGACACGGCGCGGCCGATCGTCCAGGGCTCATTGGTGCCGTGTATCCGATACAGGGTCGCACCCAGGTATATGGCGCGGGCCCCAAGTGGATTTCCTTCACCCCCCTCCATCCTTGCCGGGAGTATCCGTCCGGCGGCCGCCTCGCGTTTTCTCATCTCGGCGGGCGGCGTCCAAGCCGGCCATTCCATTTTCCGGCTGACGCGCTCGGATCCCTTCCATTCGAACCCTTCGCGTCCCACACCGATCGAATACATCACTGCCTTGCTGCCATCGACGACGCGAAAGAGCTTTCTGCGGGATGTCTCGATGACAATCGTGCGAGGCGGGTATTTGCTCGGGAACGCGACCACTTGTGGAGAGTTGACAGCGCGGTCACGGGGGCGAACCGAAAGCTGGAAAGTCCCGCTGCCCGGGTCGGATATCCAGCGACCCGTGCGGGGATCAAACCGCAGCGTCTCCGCTCCCGCCGCAAATACCGTCCCCAGCGTCAAGGCGCAGATCAGCCCAAACACTGCGCTCAGCCTGGCAAGAATTCCCGACATCCGGCCCCCTCCTTCCCTGCCAAGGGCATGGAAACTGGGTGTACAAGCAGAATTGGGAGCAAGATCGCTGAAACAGGCCGGGTTGACAACCATGTTCGAGCGAACCGGTGGCGATCGGGCGGCATTGCATCCAGGGCGCTCGAACGGTGATGTTGGCTGGGGATGTAGTCTGCGTCGAACCAGCATCTGGCCGTTTTCCCTGTTTCGCGGGAAAAAACAGGGAAAATCCTCAATATCATATCATTTCTGGTGAACTTGGAGGCAATCGCCTTGCAATTCCAATGCTTTAGGACGGTTTCCCTACTTCTCAAAACAGGGAAAGATTTTTCCATAACAGGGAATCTAGATACGAGGACGGACATCGTCTGACGCGTTCGCATACGCGAAAGAAGAACGGTACGCGCTACACCTACTACGTATCCGCCGACTCCACGCGAAACACTCGATCCCGAGCCAGGCTACGCATTCGCTGCGATATTCTGGAATCGATGGTTCGAGACCGAATCCTGCCGCTGATATCGGATACGCAACGTCGCACCGAGTGGGCTGACGCTGCCGGACTTCCCCCGGACGCCTTCCACACGTTCATAAACTGGCGGGGCCCGGAAGATCGCGTCGAGCGGGACCACCTTGTCTTCTCGCTGGTCGAGAGAGCCGAGATCGGAGACGGCAGGGCAAAATTGATCCTCAATCCCGATTATCTGATGCGGCACATCCTTGGCCAGGACCGATTACCGGAGCCGAGAGCAATCAACACACATGTCATCGATCTGAGCGATCCGATCCTCGCCTATCGGTCCGACGCTCCGAAACACCGCATCATTCACAGGACTCAAACTCCGTGCAACCGCCGTGAAAACGGTAGGCGATGGTTTGCACTGCTCGCCACCGGAAAGGCAAAAGACATGTACGAAATCGCCACAGCCCACGGAGTTTCACAATCCACCGTCAGCCGTGCCATTGCGGAAGCCTTGGAGATATAAGGGACGAAGTTGCAAGAATTTTTCCTCCTGTAAGAAATCTCGAGAATAGCAGATGCGCGAAGTAGGTATTCAACCGACGCTACGATGGATCTTGGCACTTCCGCCGCAAAAGATTTTTTAAATTGGTGGCCGATCAGGATGGGCAGGGACCGATTGGAAGCGATGATCGACACCACTTTTCTTGCTGTCCAGAGGCGAATCTGGTCAGATGACGAGACGAGTTTTCGATCTCGGAACTTAATGAATGGATAAATCTAGGGGCCGTGACACGTGTGTTTGGATTGTTTGCATGATTTTTTAGTGTTAAACGATTTATACGGTGGGATATTCATTACTATATCTTCTTATATCTCTCTTGTGTTGATAATTATATTGATATACAAATTGTTATTTCTCCTTAAATGACTAATTATATTATAGTTTCTAAATTGTTATTTTTTAATAATGCGGGTCACACACGTATATAGGCCCCAATTAATTAGAGCTGTATAGAAAGGTCACAGGCGAAATGGTGTCGCAATGAAACCGGCACACGCAACCAGCCCGTGTTGCTGATCAGGACCCGAAAACTCTAGCGTCCGCCGAGGGTGCATCCGGTAGCGCTTCAAAACCGGAAGAGGCGCAACGATTTAGTTGCGATAGTATTTCTAGACGGATACTCCTTGGCCCTCATAGATAGAGAAACCATACTTCGCCGATGAAAGTCCTGCATGTTTTCAAGACCTACCTGCCGGAGGATTTCACCGGCATTCCCCGCGTTATCCACGCGATCGCCGAGGGGTTGACGCCGCTTGGCGTGGAGAGCCATGTCTTTGCGCTGTCCGATACGCCGGACCGCGCACCGGCCATGATAGGCAGTCATCATTTGCACGTGGCGCAACGCGACATTCACATCGCATCGACAAGCTTGTCGATATCTGCGTTCTACCGGTTTCGCGACCTCGCCCGCGATGCCGACGTTGTGCATTATCATTTTCCCTGGCCGATGGGCGACCTGCTGCATTTCTTGCACGGCCGCGGCAAACCCACCATCATTACTTATCATTCGGATATTGTCCGGCAACGTTTGCTCCTGCCGTTCTACAGACCAATCATGCACCGTTTCCTTTCGGCTGCGGACGCGATCGTCGCCACGTCGCCGAACTACATGGGAACGAGCCCGGTACTGGAGCGGCATCGTGACAAGGTTTCCATCATCCCCATCGGCCTTCCTGAGAGGACGCCACCCGACAGTGAGGACCTGGAAAAGTGGCGTAGGCGGCTGGAGGATGGCTTTTTCCTGTTTGTCGGCGATCTACGCTATTACAAAGGCCTGCCTTTCCTCATCGAAGCAGCGCGACGGACCAGCATCCCCGTGGTGGTGGCAGGACAGGGAGCTGCGCCGGATGCGCCGGACAATGTAAAATACGTCGGCGCCGTTTCAGACGACGATCGCGAGGCGCTTCTGTCGCTGTGCCGTGCCTTCGTCTTCCCTTCCCACCTCCGGTCGGAGGCATTTGGCGTTGCTCTGCTGGAAGCCGCCCGCGCCGGAAAACCGATGATCAGTTGCGAGATCGGAACCGGAACGAGCTATGTGAATATCGATCAACTTACCGGACTGACGATTCCACCCGCCGATGCCGAAGCGCTTTCGAACGCCATGCGCAGGCTGGCCAAGGACGCGGACATGGCAACCGCGATGGGGAAGAGCGCGCGTATGCGATACGACAGCCTTTTTCAAATACCCAGGATGCTCGATTCATATAGGGACATCTATTGCCGTGTGACAAATAGCACCGACGAATTCCCAACTTCCGCTTGAAGCCGCGGGGGGCCGAGGTCATACTCGATTGAAATAACCTCATCTGTACTGAACAACTCCTGTGTGGGCAGTCTCTACGGATGCCAAGCGCCCTGTCGCACACACCGATGAAATGACCGCACCGAAGATGCCGGCCCGGACGCTGTTTTGCTCGCTGTTGTCAATCGGTCAGTGGACCATCGGGCGGGGCGCATTGAGCCTCGGAGCATCCTGAAGCTACATCCGGTACCTCCGTAGTAGCGAAGTAAGCATCCGATGAAGACCGCCGCCTGAACGTACTCATTAGTGGGTGCGGTTATGTCTCTTTGCGACCTCGGCTTTGCCGAGGGTTCGGCGACGGGCCGAGTTTTTCGATCCCTTTGCGGATTTCGTCTTCTTCGATCATTTCCGGATCAAACGGACGGCCAAACCAGCGCATGAGGTCGGGATGCTGCTCGTGCTGTGGATCGGCCATGGCTTCGACGAACACGTCGAAGCCGGGAACGCTACCGACGTCGTCCGGCGGGGCGCGACCGGCACCGTCGATGTAGTTAGCGGGGGTATTCTACAGCGGTATCGGCATCGGTGATCGCCTCGATCGTGATCGTGTGCTGACAGTTGTCTCCAAAGTGGTGGGTGTAGGTCAGTTCCGTGACGCCCAGATCAATGAGCGTGCCGAGCTTCATGCTCTTCGCGGAGTAGTTTCTGTCCCACTGGCTGTCCCATTCCGGATCGGAGATGGCATATCGTTTTCCATGGGTCCGGAACTCGAACAGGTGACAGTCCTCGGACGGCATGGCCGCCTGCATAACATCGTGCAAGGCCTTGAGCGTTGCCGTCAGCGTTACCTCGGCGCGCCGCCAGATGGCGGGCTGCCAGTCATCGAGCTGGATCTTCACACGGGCAATTCGGTCGACATGGCTCATGCCTCCAGTCTTGCAGATTGCGGCTTCCGGTTTCACGGCAGGAGATCGGCCAGCCGGTTTTGCGGCGTGTCGGCGATGCGGGCGAGCACTCGGCGAGGCAGGCTTGCGGATCGACATCGTTGAGCTTGGCGGATCCGGCCGGTGGTCGTGTTGCCCTTCGCCAGAATGGGCACCGTCGTATCGTCGCCGTGAAGCCGGTCGGCCGCCAGCACTTTCTCCTCGATCAGGGCATGCAACGGCCGCAAGGCGATTGTGCACGCCCCGACCTGGTCGGCCAGCGTTGACAGGCTGAGCTCGATGCCTTTGCGGGCATAGCGCTTGCTCTGCCGGTTCAGCGGCTGGTGCTGACCGAACTTCTCGAACAATACCATGGCAAGCAGGTTTGGCCCGGCAAAGCCGCGCGGCATGACGTAGAACGGCGCCGGGGGCTGCGTGTTCGTCTCGCACTGCCGGCACGAGAACTTCTCGCGCGCCGTCTGGATCACCTTCCACTGGCGCGGGATCACCTCCAGCGTCTCGGTGACGTCCTCGCCCAGCCTGGACAGATTCGTCGATCCACAGCAGGGGCAATTCTCCGGCGCCGCAATGACGACGCGCTCGCGCGGCAGATGTTCGGGGAAGGGTTTGCGCGAGGGGCGCTTGCGCTCGAACGACGTCACCACGGTCGATCGGGAAGCCTGCTCCGCCGCCAGTTCGTCCTCGGTGGCGTTCGCCTCCAGATCCTCCAGCTGCATCTCGAGTTGATCAAGCAGCCGTGCCTTGCGCCCGGACCGATGGCCGTAGAGCCTGCGCCTGCGCTTCTCGATCTCCAGCTTCAGCCGCGCAATCATCGCATCGGCGCTGGACTTGACCGAAGTCGCACGGGCGGCAAGCGCCTCGGCTTCGATACGCGCGGCACGCTCGGCGAAGATCATCGCATGGGCAGCGGCAAGGTCGGAAGAGAGCAATTCAGCGGTCGACACACAGCGATGGAATCACATCCACCGCCAGGTACCAAGCAAAAACATCGGCCCGATGAGGCCGGCCGCCAGGTTCTCTGCGGCATCCGGCAATCGATGCCTTCGAGCAGATAGCCGAGCTGCGCCGCCGTGATCGTGATGACCCCGTCGGCCGGCGACGGCCAGATGAAGCGCCCGCGCTCAAGCCGTTTGGACAACAGGCAGGCGCCCTGGCCGTCATGCCACAGAACCTTGATCAGATCGCCGCGGCGGCCGCGGAAGACGAACAGGTGTCGTTGTGGGGATCGCGCTGCAACATCTTCTTCAACACCAGCGACAAACCGGGAAAGCCCTTTCTCATGTCGGTGTGGCCCCTTCGCGAGCCAGACCCGCACGCCACTGGGAAACGGGATCATCGCCGCTCCAGCACCGCAAGAACGCGAGCCAGCGCATCGCCATCGACCTCGGCGTCTACACGCACGCACAAATCCGGACCGAGATCGATCTCCATCAAACCGCGTCCCTTTGCCAGCGCCGCTGCCGTGGCATCGTCGGGCGAAAGCCGATCGGCTGTCTTCGTCTCCGCAGTCACCTCCACCGGCAAGAACGTGCCGGGCCCGTGATTGTGCCTCACGCCGACGGCGAAACGCCATCGGTAAAGCAGCGAACGAACAATATCGTGGCGACGAGCCACCTCCGTCACCGTGACACCCGGTTCCAGCGTTTCCGAAACCAATTGCTCCTTCAGAGCCGTCGACCAGCTTCGCCAGCGGCCCGGCCCATTTACTATCTCCGTTCGATGGACGAACACGTGGTTATCCCCGCTATTTGCGTCCTGGCAATCGAATCCACCACGAAATCAGCGATTCATTCCCGCACAAGCAAGGCGGTCCTCACCGGAGGACTACGTAGCGAAGGACTCAACAGTGCCAAAACACGCATCCAGTAATGCAGCGCCGGCCGGCGACGGCAATATCGCGATCCGCGAGGAATACGAAGCGGCCATAGTGCTCGATACGGTTGCAGCCTACGACCTCTTCATCGCGCGGCATCCGTATCATGAATTGGCCGCTAAAGCGCGGCAGAGGCGGGACGTATTGTTAAGGAATGTCGATCAGGATGGGGCACCTGACGGCGAGGAACGTTAGCAAGAGGACGTCTCATGAGCGGAACGGGCCACACAAACACAAGCGTAAGCACAACGGGCAGTCAGTTTGTCGACGGCCTTCTCAGCGGCGTCAAATGGGGTGATTCGACACTCTACTATTCTTTCCCTGCAAGTGACGCCGAGTACGACTATTCGGGCGCGCCGGCCACATTTGCGCCGGTCACCTCGACGATGCAGAAGACCGCCGCCCATTTCGCGCTCAATACGGCCCAAGGGAGCAGCGCGAACGACGGGTTCTCGTTGGAGGGTTTCACCCGCCTCAATGTGGTCCACACGACCACGACCGACGCCCACATCCGCCTCGCACAGTCCGACGATCCCTTGACCGCCTATGCATATTATCCCTCGACAGGGGATTGGGGCGGCGACGTCTGGGTCGGCACGAGCTACAACTACACTTCGCCACAGGCAGGGAACTACGTCTGGCACACCCATCTGCACGAGATCGGCCACGCCCTCGGCCTGAAGCACGGTCAAGAAACGAGCGTCTATGGCGCCCTGCCGTCAAGCTACGATTCGATGGAATATTCCGTCATGACTTACCGCTCCTATGTGGGAGATCCTCTCAGCGGCGGCTATTCCAATGAGACATGGGGGTATGCTCAGACCTATATGATGGCCGATATCGCGGCGCTGCAGCATATGTACGGCGCGAACTTCGCGATAAACAACGGCGATACGGTCTACAAGTGGAACCCGTCTTCCGGGGACACGTTGGTGAACGGCGCGGTCGCGATTAATCCGGGCGCCAACCGGATTTTCGCCACGATCTGGGATGGCGGCGGCACCGACACTTACGATCTGAGCACTTATTCCACGAACCTGACCATCGACCTTCAGCCGGGGGGTTACTCATATTTCGGTGCCGTCCAAATCGCCAATCTCGGAGACGGCAACTACGCACGGGGGAACATCTTCAATGCCCAGCTCTACCAGGACGATGTGCGTTCACTGATCGAGAATGCGATCGGTGGCTCTGGAAATGATACGGTTACAGGCAATCAGGCCAACAATATTTTGACAGGGAACAGTGGCAACGACACTCTTTACGGCATGGGCGGAAGTGACACGCTAGTTGGCGGCGACGGCGACGATGTCAACGATGGTGGCGCGGGGACCGATACTGCCGCCTATGATAGCCTTTCGCGGACCCACTCAATCTCTTGGAGCGGCAGCAACGGGAGAGGCACCGTTTCCGGGGGCGGTACGGATAGTCTCTCGAGCATCGAGTTACTGTCGTTCGTGGATGGCTATTTCCTTTCCGGCAATGCGGCAATTGTAGCCCGCATGTACGACTCCGCATTGGACCGCGATGCCGATTATGGAGGATTGTTCAATTGGATCGCTAGCCTCGACGCCGGCTTGGGCGGTATCGGCCTAGCCGAGTACTTCGTAACGTCGCAGGAGTTCACGCAGACCTATGGCGCACTTGGAAACACCGAATTCGTCACTCTTCTCTATGAAAATGTGCTGGACCGGTCGCCTGATCAGCCGGGCCTTGATTACTGGGTGGACCTGCTGGACTTTGGTTCGAACAGCCGGGCGGAAGTGCTATACGGGATCTCGGAGTCGGTCGAGCACATATCCATTATGGCGAGCGATCGGGTCTCGGGTTCCATTTGGCTCGGCGACGACAACGCTATGGAAATCGCAAGGCTCTATAATGTAGCACTTGATCGCGCCCCGGACGCGGATGGCCTGTCTCAGTGGATTGCCTCTTACAAGGAGGGGCAACGACTTGAGAATATTGCAGAGAGCTTCGTCAATTCGGCTGAGTTTGCAGCGAAATATGGTTCGCTCAGCCATACAGATTTCGTGGCGCTGCTCTACAACAACGCACTGGACAGAGAGCCAGATCAACCGGGACTGGACTATTGGGTATTAGCGCTGGACAACGGTCAGGTGACAACTGCAGACATGCTCATCGGATTCTCCAATTCCACGGAATTCAAGGTTTTCTCTGAGTCGTATATGGACGACGGCATTATGCTTGCATAACGGCCATGACGGTTGACCGACCGGTACCCGAGGCTCTCCAAAAAGCGGAAGAGAAAAAGGTTTTCATTTCAGGACCTGACGCCGTCGTACGGCTTGGAACAGGCTGAGCATCCGGTTGGCGGCGGCATCCCAAGAGAAGCGCCGAGCGTTTTCTCTTGCCGCGGCAGCCAATCTGTCGTGGATTTCGTCGCTCGTGAACAAGACGTGAATCCCTTGCGCCATCTCTCCTATGTCGAGAGGATCGACCAGCAGGCCGCCCGCGCCCGTCACCTCCGGCAATGATCCTCGATTGGACGCAAGGACAGGCACGCCGTACTGCTGCGCCTCGACAACGGGCAGGCCGAAGCCTTCATAGAGAGACGGAAATGCCAGAAACCGCGCGCCGGCATAGAGGTTGGCCAATTCAGGGTCATCCACTCGGCCTGCAAGGCGCACATGCCCAGCGGCAAGCAAGGGGTCAAGCGCTTGCCGGATCGCGCTATCGCGCCAACCGTCACCACCAGCGATCACCAAGCGCCAATCCGCACACGCCGCTCGCCGAGCACGGGAAAACGCCTCGAGAAGTCCTACCAGGTTCTTGCGAGGTTCCAGCGTGCCGACGAAAAGAGCATACGGTCCGTCTTGCAGGTCTAGGCGGCTGAAGAGGTCCAAACAGTCGGTGGGCGCAGTATACGACGCACCAGGATAGATTACTTTTGCATCCCGACCGAGGACAGCTTTGACGTCATGTGCAGTGGCGTGGGAATCTGCGGCGATGAAGTCAGCGCGCGCAACTGCGGCTCGCATCAGGACTTGGTCGGCCAGTCGCCGGCCGATCGTCATGGTTTCCGGGTAGCGGTGCCAAACCAGATCGTGGATCGTAACCAGCGCGGGCACAGAAGCCGGAAGAAATGGCGGTAGCCGGTGTGCTGGTCCCCAAAAAACGTCTGGAGGTGCCTTCCGAACAGCAAGAGGAAGAGCTGTTTCCCCCCAGACAACGCGTCCCGGCCCTCCGGAAAAAGCGCTTGTGACGTGGTTAGCGGCGGCGATCGCATCGAGCGGCGAAGGGTGGCGGTTGGCCGGCCAGTAGAAAGTGAAGGAGACGCCTCTCTCGGACAGGGCGCGCGCGGTCTCGACTAGAACGCGACCAATGCCCGTGATCGCGGGAACCGTGAGATTGCGGACGTCAACGCCGATATGCACAGGAACTCATAGGGCCAGGCTTGGTTGGAAGCGCGGGTTCATATGATCTCTATTTCCGGAAACGGAAAGATGAACTTCCCTCCGCTCGCGAGGTAGTCTCGTTCGCGGCGCAGAATACTGTCTTTGAAGTGCCAAGGGAGGACTAGAAAATAGTCAGGTTCCATGGCTCTGGCCTCCTCTTCCGAAATGATCGGAATGTGACTTCCTGGAGTGAAACGCCCGAACTTTTCTTCATTCACCTCCGCGATTGCGGGAATCTGTGCAGCGGTCAGATTGCAGAATTGCAGGACGACGTTTCCCTTGGTGGACGCTCCATAGCCAAGGATCTTCTTGCCATCAGCCACCAGCGCATCGATCAAGTTGCTGAGGTCCTCGCGGTGACGAAACACCCGTTCTTCGAAGTCACGATATGGACGTGGTGTGCTGAGTCCCATTCGATCCTCCTGCCCCAGAAGCCAGTCTATGACGGCATGGTTAGCGGCAAATCGGCTGTTGCTCTTCTTGGTGGCAGTTACTGCAAAACTTCCGCCATTGACATTGTTCATAACAACATCAACGATCTTGAGATCCGCAGCATCGAGTATCTTCTGGATCGGGCCGAGTGAATAGTATTCGATATGCTCGTGGCATATCGTGTCGTACGAGTTGAGCCGCAGCATCGACGGCATATAGCTCTGCTCAAAATGCCACACTCCATCCGGCGCCAGCACATCGGCGACTTGGCGGGCAAAGGCGACCGGATCTTCGAGATCGTAAAACATTGCAATCGAGGTCACGATTTTCGCGCCTTTGTCACAGACGCTGCGATAGGCATCTGCCGAGAAAAAGTCCGAGACCAACTTCACATCGTCAGGATAAAAAGACGCGAACTTCTTTCCCGTAGGGTCGATGCCGATTCGCCTCACGTCCGGAACCGCATATGCCTTGAGGGTCGTGCAATCATTGCTCCCGATATCAAGTACGACATCGCCGGCGGATATTGACGTCAGCCGCTCAAGATAGCGCACTTTGTTGGTCAAGTGGTCGACCATCGACTGATTGAGGCCGGATCGATACCCGTAGTTATCGCCATACATTTCGCTCGCTTCGTAGGAATGCTTGAGCTGTAACAGCCCGCTTGACGGCGACCACACAAGTTCTAGAGGCCCAACAGTAACTGGCTCAGAGGATGATTTCGGAAAGACACCAGTGAGCGCCTGGTGGCCCAAATTGAGAACCGATATCAAGTCTTCCGATTTGCCGACGCGGCAAGATCTTATGGCAGTGTAATTGACGTCGGACATTCGGGATCTCCTTTATACAGCGAGTTGCAGGGGTTGCGGTTGCTCGACATCGAGAAGACCTGCAAAAACATCCTCTGCGGGTTCGGATGCAGCGGGGTGACCGTTTTCATGTGCCTCTTGATAGATAGGGATGAGGCGATCGCGGCAAGCCGCTTGAAATGCGGGCAAATGCCTGAATCGGCGCACCAGCCGTGCGGGAGAAAAATATTCGGCGTTGCCTTCGGGGTCATCCTTGCAAAATATTTCACAAAATGAATCAGTAATATGCGGAGTATAATAGGTTCGCCACCTATCAATCTGCTCGCGATCACCTCCCATCAATTCAGCAGTTTCATAGGCTTCGGGCAAACGTTCTAATATCCATAGCGTCGCATATTTCATCCATGATACATTCATATTTACGACCAATTGCGGCGTCCCAACCCATACCCCAGCTTCATTCATCATATGGTTGAGAACATAATGCGTTGTCGGAATGCACGTCCGCATCGTTGAAAAGGGCCGTCCTTCCGTGTTTTGCGAATATGCAAGCAGAGCATGATCTCGGCGAAAAACCAGCGTATAAATAGCGGTGAAAAAGTTCTCGTTTCGCGCACAAAAATCACGCACCTCCCCCGCCATATCAGGCTCTGGCGGAACGATAGGGGTCGCCTCGGTAAAAAATTTGTCAAAATTATTCACCGTTCGTGCGTCATCAATCCGCGTAAAGCTGTAGTTCAGATAGCAAAGTGCTATATTTGGATGCTCGTCAATCGCGAATAGAACCCGTTCAATCGCACCTGGCACAATCAGGTCATCATCACCCAATATCCAGATATAATCCCCATGCGCGCTGTGGGCTGTCTCGCGCAGATTACCGAGCATCCCAACATTGACGCGATTACGCTGATAGCGAAAATCAGAGCGCGCCAAATAGGGCTGCACAATGTCGGACGTACCGTCGCTAGATGCATTGTCGCAAACCAGAAGTTCGACATCTTTGAGAGGTTCGGGATAGAGACGCGCCCAGTTTTTCAGTGCGACATCCAGCCACGGCGCGCGGTTATAGGTGCTGATGCAAACGGATAGCTTCGGGCGTGGCGTGAGGCGCATCGCCTGAGCTCGCTCTGCAATGTCGCTCTCGCTCATCGATAAGGGAGCCTTGGGCAAAGGCGCGGTGGCCTGAGCCATATGCCCTGCAACCTCGAACGCATAATCACCCCATGTCTTAAAGTCGGGCGTAACCGCCTCTTGCGCTAGGTTATTTCGCAGCTCTATGTCATCGGATAGAGTTTGGATGGCCCCGGCTAATTCATGTATATCGCACACATCTACTGTCAGGCAGCCCCCAACCTGGGCAACTTCAGCCATCGCACCAAAGTTGGCGCAAATACATGGCTTGCCGTTCCACAGGCTTTCCGCTATGGGAAGCCCATAGCCTTCTTCGACCGATGGATAGATTGTAAAATCTGCATCATTGTAAAGCTGTCGCAATTCTGCGTCATTTGGGCTCTTTATCCAGTCAACGTTTGGAGTAGCGACAATGAGATCATTCAGCCGCTGAGAATATGCAAGGTCAAGCGTATCCTCGCGCCCAGCAATGACTAATCGCAACGATTGACTCGTCTTTTCACTTGCCAAATTAAATGCCTTGAGGAGGGTCTCATGATTTTTCCGCGGCTCCAATGATCCAACGGCCAATATCCGGACGAATTTATCTTCCCTACCTTTCTTTGTTTCTCTTACCCTTTTAGAGTCCGAAAATTCCATAGGTAGAGGCGCCGCAATAATGCGATGCTCGCCAAACCCTTCAGCTTTAGGTTCTCGTTGCAAGAATGATATAAGATCAATTCTTGAGTGCTCGGAAATTGGCAATACTACATCATAATTTATCAACGTACGCATATAAACTCGGTGCGTTTCACGGATGACTTGGTGGTAAATATTATGCATCTTCCACGGAATTGCGTCATAAAATACAATCGCTGATTTAAGTCCATATTTAGCAACGTTCGATACAAGTGCAATTTGTTCGTTCTCAGATAGGTTGGATGGAAGTTCCGGCATAACGAACCAAGCGCCCGCACCTGCTTCCTCTGGCTCTACCCAGGACGACCACCGGTCAGGCTCCGGGCCATTCCACTTGGCGAGATGCAGCAGATCCTCATGCGATGCTGGCACAAACTGGCCAAAATCTTTACCGCGAATGACGGGGATCAGCCGCAGCCCCTGCGCCATAAAACTGCGGGCCAGCATACGGGTAACACGCTGAATTCCCGTGTTATTTTCGTAATTGCGTGTATGATCGATCCAGTAGTAAATAGCCCCTAACCTGTGCTTTGGTTGATCGAGCGTTCCGATCTCATTTAGCATTGATCTCGCATAATCGCTCCACGACGGTTTGGCGCGCGCGATTGCCTGCTGCGTCAACCGGAGGTGTAAATCTGGTGTTTCGATCATCTGGGCAATAGCGGCTTCCAACACCTGGGGATCGCGCACATCCACACCAAGGCAGCCGCCACCCGACGCCACTTCTCCCATCGCGCCAAAATCGGCGCAAATACAAGGCTTACCGTAAGATAGAGATTCAAGAATGGGTAGTCCAAATCCTTCTTCGAGCGAGGGAAAAACCGTAAAAAAACAATCTTCATAAAGGGCCGCCAATTCTGCATCGGTGACATTGCCTTTGTTGATGATTGCTTTACTTGTCGCGGCAAGCACTTCATTTTTAGTATCTGAGTGAAGATTGCCAACCAGAACAAGCCGCCACGGGCTATCAGGATTCTTGGTTAGGTAGCTTTGAAACGCATGTATTAGTGCAAGCTGATTTTTCCTCGGTTCAATCGTGCCGACGCAGAGGATGATTTCTTTTGTTTCCTCTAGTCGCAGTTCGGGGTCGCCCGCAAGCGGGGCAGCAGGCAAGAGCAACGGACGGACGGGGGGCATCGTGTTTGTATCAGCGCGTTCATGCGTGCGCCAATAGGCCTGCAGATCATCGCCAGACCAGCGAGATATAGGCCAAACCATATCTGCAAGACGAATCTGCTGCATATAACGCGCATGTTTGTCGGCCATCTTGCCATATTCGCCACGACGCAGCGGTATTGCATCGTAGAATACGAAACCGCTTCGCAGCCCTTGACGCCGCGCCCAACCGATCAGGTCAAGCGTCACTGCATCGGAGTGCGGCGTGATGTGCGTGACCTCTGGGACGATCAGCCAGCCGCCGTCTATTTGTGAAGGCAATTCCGCATCACCTGAGGTAAACTCAGGTCCATTCCATTTTGCCAGATAGCGCCGCTCATCCTCGTTGATCAAAACGCAGGATTTTCCCACATCGTCCCATTTGACATAGCGCACCCGCTCACCAAGCGCCGCCAGCGCACCCGCAATGCCGCGCGTTACCCGCTGCATACCCGTATTGACCGGGCACTGAATGGTGTGATCGACAAAGACATAAAACACCCGCTTTTCGGCAGGCACAAAATGTGTTCTTTTATTCGCAGATTTCTGCAGTTGAAGGTTGTGAAGCTTAGGTTTCACCAATGAAGTTGATTTTTGCGACTTTTTCATTCGCTCGAAAAGAACGATTAAGTGCAAACGATTGTTGAGCGCGGGGAAGCGCGCCAAAAAGCGCTTCGCTAGCGCAGATAAGCGTTCGCGCCTGCGAATATTTACTGCAAGCGTGAATAACATCGATCTTGCAATACGTCTTGGACGTGTTCCTGGCTTCAGCGTCACCCACGCCCATACGCCGTGCGCAATCCAGCGCGGTACTTTCAAGAGCCAGCGAATAGTACGTGACGCACCTCGCAGCGGAGCTGTGAGGCGCCAGGACATGCTGTTCCTGAGCTCATGGATCTCGGCTGCTCGCGCTTCAGCCAACTGCCAATGATGGTGGTTAGCCTGGTGAATCTCGTGAAGCTCCTTGCGGGTCGACTCCAGAGCGGCGGTCGTCGCAGCATGTGCCGTTTTCACCTCCCGCAGCGCCACATCGAGCCAAGCTCGATTGTTCGCAGCCTCCGCCGCCTGAGCTGCCAGGGCCTTCTCCATGGCGGCGGCGAAACTGCTTTCGAGCGAGGCTTTGGCGTGGCGTTCCGTGGTCAGACGCTCCGTGAGCGCTGCAATTTCGGCCGCGCGCGATTCCTCCAATTGGTAATGATGATGGTTGGACTGTTGGATGTCATGGAACTCTTTACTTGCAGCCTCCAACGCGGTTTCGGCAGCTGATAACGCGAGGGACGCCAGATCACGGAAGCTTCTGGAACGCCTTTCGACTGGGGGGCTGCCGCGTTCGATTTCTTTCAGGAAGCGCGCAAAGCTCGCCTTGCCGGGCTCCAAACGAAGAATGACCCTCGCTGCGGAGCGATAAGGCTCGGGCAACGCCTCCGGGTCGAACCAGGCGGAACGAACAGGAACAATAGCGGCAGGTAAGCCTGTCAGCACTTCCCGGAGGAAAATCAGGAAAGACAGCAGAAGATCGTCCGGCCAAACGCAATCCTTGCGCTTACTCGAAATTGCTCCGTAATCGATAAGCCTTGCGCGCCCATCCTTCCCGATCAGCACATTCCAGGTTCTAACGTCATTGTGATAGAGCCCTGCCTCTTCAAGAACGCAAAGCTGCTCCAGAACATCGCGTATGATCCCGACCGGATCATATCCGCCATCTCCCGACGCAATACGCCGATCTAGGCTTTCGCCTTCGGCCAAGTCGCGAACGAGCCACGATTCGGATTCGCTCTCGCCATGACAGTGCAAATTCAGGGCGCCAAAATTCGGCGGCGGATTTGTTAAAAAGGAAACCTCATTGCCGAATTCGGTCTTGTTTGGCGCAAACTGTTTTGGGATATCGAGAAAATATTGCTTGGCCAGTAGCCGATCCGAAAAAAAGAAGAGGCGGCTGCCTTCGTGGACATCAGGGGCTACCTTGTTGGAAATATTCGTCCAGCTTTTGAATGCCTGAAGGTTGTCATTCAGATACCAGAAATGATTGCTGGCGAAATAGAGCGGCCGCTGCAAGGAGGAGAGATGCGTCGGGTGGCGGGCAAGCTCATGCACGAAAGCGACGTCCGCCAGAAACTCGCGCGGGCTCTTCGGCTGCGCTGCGGCCCAATAAAGAGGCTCCTCCGACAGAGCCATTTCGAACAACGCAGCGGTCGTTTTTCTGCACAGTTCACCAATCAACGCGCGCACGAAAGGTACGCCTTTCTCATGTGCGATATGATGGAAAACAGAGAAACCAAGGACGAGGTCGTACTGATCGAATCCGATAGTCTGCAGAAAGTCTTCGATCCGCGCCGTTTCGAATGACACGGAAAGGTCACTATTTTCTTCGGCAAGCGCCTTGCAGAGAGAAATGTTCGTATCGAGATAGTCTATGCCGCTCACTTCCGCGCCGAGTTTAGCCAGGCCAAGGCTGAAGAATCCTTGCGCACAGCCGAGATCAAGCACGCGTACTGGACGGTTGAGTTCTTTCCTGAGCGCCTCAAAGACCGGAGCGATACGCCCGAAACGATCCTCGCAATTGCGCGATACGCCCACAGAAAGTTCCGGATACCCAAAAACAGGCTGATAGACTTCTGGAAGGGCATTTACGAGCTCACTAATCGTCATAAGCTAATCCATTCAATGTCTCGAAATGTGCGTTAAAGTCGCACAGCCCCCAAAATCCCATTTTACGTTCAATTGTCACGAGCACAGAATCATAGCGCCGGTCCAACGGCAGGAGGTTTTCTTGCGGCCCAGTCGATATGCCGAAGGAAACGAGATAGTGCCCTGCATTGAGGGGCATAGGCATGGAAAATCGGAACATGTGACGCTCCCCGGCTTTGGCGGCAATGTGGGTGCGTCCTTGGCTCGCCAGAAAAGAATTTGTTCCATAGATAAATAGGCCGTCATGGCTTTTCAGAAGCACACCTGGCGTTATGTCGTCGTAATCATGCTCGAATATAACTGAAAAATAGAAATCCGTTGTAGCGTTGCTTTCAATAGTATGCGGATAGTCCTTCTGTCCCGAACGGACAAGGTAGTCCAATATGCGCGCCCCACCGTGGCCCCATCGATGTTCTTCCTTGCGATAACCGAAACGTGTATGAAAGCATTCCTGTTCTCTGCTCAACATAACAGGTGCAGTATCGTCGGATTTTGAGTTCGGCGCCTGCCTCTTACCGAATAGACTGTCGAAATACAGATTACAGGCATCCCGTGGCGCGCCATCAAATTCCGCCTGGCCATATTTCATGAAGATAGCACGGTCGCAATGCTTCACGACTGTATCCATCGCATGGGTAACGAAGAGAAGCGTCGTTCCGGCTTTTCTGAAACCAGCGATGCGCTCGAAGCACTTTGCCTGGAAATAGGCGTCCCCCACGCTCAGCACCTCATCCACGATAAGCACCTCCGGCCGCGCCGCCGTCGCCAGCGAGAAGGCGAGGCGGGCCTGCATACCCGAGGAATAGACGCGCAGCGGCTGGTCGAAAAACTCTCCGAGTTCGGCGAAATCCTCTATCCCGGACATCAGCCGCAAAAGATCTTCACGGGGAAATCCCATCAGCCCGCCGGCCTGATAGACATTCTGCCTTCCGGTGAACTCCGGATTGAAGCCAAGACCTAGTTCGAGAATGGCGCTGATGCGGCCATTGACGCCGATGGCGCCGGTCGTCGGGCGCACCGTGCCGGTGATCATCTTGAGCAGCGTCGATTTGCCCGCTCCGTTCTGGCCGATCAGCGCCAGCGCCTCGCCGCGCTTCAAGGAAAAGCTCACATCCCGCACTGCCCAAAATTCGTTCACCGGCTTGGCCGGAAGGCCGAACCAGGTAGCGAAACGGCCGAAACTGGTCGAGTAGCTCGCGTAGCGTTTCGAAACATCAGTAGCGGTGAGAACAGGCCCACTCATAGAACATCCACGAGTTCGGGGCTGGCGCGCCGAAAAAGAACAAAGGCAAGTCCGAACAGCACCAAGGCTGTCGCCATCGGCCCGAAAAGCGATACTGGATCAGGCCAACGGTTGAGGAGAAGTGCATCCTGGTAAATGCCGACAAGCGCTACCATGGGATTGATCTCAAGCGCCCATAGCAAATGCTCGGGTACGATATTCCTCGGATAAACGATAGGAGTAAGCCAAAACCAGAGTTGGAGGATTACCGTCATCACCTGCCCGACATCGCGCGAGAACACGTTGAATATTCCGAGGATCACGCCCAGACCAAAGGCGAACAGGGCGATCAGTAAAACGCCAAGCGGCAGAGCAAGCCACGCCACTCCCGGTGGGTGGCCGAAAAAGAGGAAGACGATCGCGATCGCCGCCAGCAGCAGCACGTGGTTGAGCAAGGCGCCTCCGAACACGATGACCGGCAGGCAGATACGCGGAAAGGCGATCTTCTTGAGCGTGCCGGAATAGTCGACAAACACGGTCAGGCAGCGATTGAGAATCTCGCTGAACAGCGTCCATGCGGCCAAGCCGGACAAGAGGTAGATCGGATAGGCCGCCTTGTCTTCAATGCCGGCGAGCTTGGCACCCAGCACCTCCGCCAAAACTAGAGCGAAGATCGCCGCCTGGGCAAGCGGATGAAGTACGGACCAGAGAAGGCCAAGTTTCGAGCGTGCGTAACGGCCGCGCAGTTCACCGACGACTGAGGCAAGAACGAAATATCTGAAACGCCAGAGCGCAGTAAACATTAGCCCACCTGTCCTGATCAGTGCGTCGCCAATCGCGTCCGGCAGTACACCAACACGTCGGTTAGCGTCTGCTCTAACTGCTGCTTCGGCTCCCAGCTTAGCAGGTTCCGCGCCTTCCCTGCGTCGCCCACAATGCGAGGCAAATCGCTGGGACGAACCCGGGAAGAGTCCTGTTCAACCCGAATTGTGGCAGAACTGCGCGAGAGGAGTATGTTCAGCACTTCAGAGATGGGGCGTCCCTCGCCCGAAGCGACGTTGAGGATCGTTCCAGGCACGACCATCGCCGACTTCGCCACTGCCAGGGCGTAGGCTGCCGCCACGTCACGAACGTCGAGGAAGTCCCGTTCCACGGCAAGGTTACCAACGCGGATGACTGGTTCAGCCAGCCCCGCTTCAATACGGGCGATCTGTGTCGCAAATGCCGGCGCAACAAAATCTTGGGATTGTCCCGGACCGATATGGTTGAAGGGACGCATGCGGATACACTTGAGACCGCGCTGTGCAAGTGCGCCAAGCGCAAGGTCAGCCGCCGCCTTGGTCGCTCCATAGTCGTCGAGAGGAGCCAGAAGCGTGTGTTCATTGAGCGGCAGACCAGTCTTGGCACTCGCACCGTAGATCAAGCCGGTACCGACATTGATGAGGCAGCAATCCGGCGCGTTCGCAAGAATTGCCCCAGCGACATTAAGGGTACCGTCCAAGTGAACGCGCCAGGCAACCTCTGGAGAGCTCGCGACAACCGACGGCACAGCAATGCCAGCTAAATGAACCACGTGAGTTGGTTGATATCGTGCAACAATATCATTGACTGACTTCTGGTCAGTCACATCAAGTGCTTCAGTGCCTCCGACTTCCACCTTGGCAGTAAGCAACAAATCGATGTCAGATCCAAACATACAGCGTAAGGCATGCGCTACATAAGGGCCCACGAAACCAGCAGCGCCTGTAATCAGTACCCGCGTCTGGGCCATCGGCGTTCCTAAAGGCATTCGTGTCGCTTCAAACGCAGGAGGTCGGCCTCCACCATCTCCGCGACCATGTCTTCCAGAGGCGTTTCCGCCTCCCAGCCAAGCCGCTCCTTGGCCTTGGCCGGATTGCCCAGAAGCACATCCACCTCCGCCGGGCGCATATAGCGCTCGTCCACCGTGACATGATCTTCCATGGTCAGACCAACGTGACCAAAGGCTAGCTCGCAGAAATCGCGAACGGAAACAGTGCGTCCGGTCGCGATTACATAGTCATCCGGAACTTCCTGTTGCAGCATCAACCACATCGCCTTTACGTAGTCGCGCGCATGGCCCCAGTCCCGCTTTGCGTCGAGGTTGCCCAAGGCAAGCCTGTCTCGCATGCCCAGCTTGATACGTGCAACGCCATCGGTGATCTTGCGGGTGACGAACTCGATACCCCGCAAGGGCGACTCATGGTTGAAAAGGATGCCGCTCGAGGCGTGCATGCCAAAGCTTTCGCGGTAATTCACCGTCATCCAATGGGCATAGAGCTTGGCGGCGGCATAGGGAGAGCGTGGATAAAACGGCGTCTTCTCGGATTGGACAGGCTCCTGAATGAGGCCATACATTTCCGATGAAGAGGCCTGGTAGAAGCGGGTGCCGGGACAAGCCAAGCGCACTGCCTCCAACATGTTGGCGGCACCAAGTCCGGTCACAGTCCCGGTCAAGAGAGGCTGCTGCCATGACGACTTGACGAAGGACTGAGCCGCCAGATTGTAGACTTCGTCAGCACGAATTTCTTCAACGATGCGGATCAGGCCGGACAGATCCGTCAGATTACCATCGTGCAACTGAATATCTTGTTGGATTCCGAACCAATTCAGGCGGGTGCCCACCACATCGGCTGAAGCGCTGCGACGCAAGAGGCCGTGAACCCGATATCCTTTCTCAAGCAGAAGTTTGGACAGGTAGGCTCCGTCCTGTCCCGTCACGCCCGTAACCAGTGCCGTCTTATTCACAAGCTGCTCCACAATCTTAAGTGTCACGACCGTCCGTAGACGTCCTGAAACCGCACAATATCATCCTCGCCCAGATATTCCCCACTCTGCACCTCGATGAGCACCAGGGGTAGAATGCCCGGATTTTCCAGGCGGTGCCTGTGGCCGCAGGGAATGTAGGTCGATTGATTTGTAGACAGAAGAATCTCTTGGTCCCCGTTCACGACCTTGGCGGTGCCCGAAACCACGACCCAATGCTCCGCACGGTGATGGTGGGCCTGAAGGCTCAGGCGATGCCCGGGCTTGACCTCTATGCGCTTGATCTTGAAGCGATCGCCTTCCTCCAGCACCGTATAGGTGCCCCACGGGCGATGGGCTCTGCGGTGAAGCTTCGACACCTCATGTCCCTGCGCCTTTAGGCGGGCGAAGACGGATTTTACATGTTGAGCCTTGTCTTTGCGGGAAACGAGCAGTGCGTCAGGCGTGTCAATGACGAGAAGATCAGAGACGCCGACGAGTCCAACGAGGCGGTCTTCCGAATGTACGAAGCAATCGGTAGCCTCCTCCAGCACCACATCTCCGGTCGCACGGTTGCCATCCGCGTCCGCCGCCACGAGTTCGGCCATCGCGGCCCAAGAACCAATATCGGACCAGCCGCAGGAAACCGGGACGCAAGCGATATCTTCAGCTTTTTCCATAACGGCATAATCGAGAGAGATTGCCGGCGTCGCGGCGAAATGTTCCCGGACAACTTCGCGTGTCGCGTGGTCGCCGTGCCTTCCGTTGCGAGCCTCGGCCACTGCCGGTTTCACGTGCTCAAGGATTTCCGGACAATAGGTGGCCATCGCCTGCAGCATCGTCCCGGCGCGAAAGCAGAACATGCCGGAATTCCAGAAATGACGCCCGCTCGCTAGATATTCCTCCGCGGTAGCAAAATCCGGTTTTTCGACAAAGCGCAGAACGGTTTCGCCGTCGACTTCGATATACCCAAAACCTGTTTCGGCCCGTTCAGGCACGATGCCGAAGGTCACGATCTTTCCCGATCGCGCCAATTCCGCGGCTCTCGAAACAGCAGAACGGAACGCCCCTTCGTCAGCAACCAGATGATCGGCCGGCAGAACGAGCAGAATCGCGTCGTCGCCCCAGGCCTCGGCCGCGTGAACCGAAGCCAGGGCGACCGCGGCGGCGGTATCGCGCCCGACCGGTTCGAGCAGATAGGTATTGCGCGTCCCGGCTACAGGCGCCTCGTCGTAGGCATCAGCCGTCAGGAACAGGAACTCGCGGTTCGTCACGGTCACTATCTCGCCGACACCGTCGATCGCTGCCGCGCGTCGGTAGGTCCGGCCGATCAGCGTGCCGCCATCGGGCAGTTCGATGAAGGGCTTCGGATGCATTTCCCGCGATAGGGGCCAGAGCCTGGAGCCGGCGCCGCCGCTGATGATAACCGGTACAAGTGTCATTGTTCTCCGCTTGCAAATTCTCGTGCCAGAGCGATGCCGCCCGCCAACAGCCGGCTCGCCTCGTCGTAATCCGGCGCCTCGACATAACATCTCAATTCGGGCGCATTGCCCGATGGGCGGTAGTGGACGACGCTGCCCGATCCCATAATTAAACGGACGCCATCTGTCCGGTCACAATATGTGACCGGCCCGCAATGCTGAACGAGCGTCCCGAGCCCCTCGCCCTCGCCAAGGCTGGCCAGAAAGGCGGCGCTGACCTTAGGGCGAACGTCCTGAAGACGGTCGCTGAGGGCGGTTCGAAAGCCGAACTCTGATGCAGCGATGGATAGTGGCTTGCCGCGCTCTGTAACCACGCTCAAACAAGCCAGGACCGGCAACATGGCGTCGCGAGTCGGCAGTGCCGCAAGGGCGCGTCCGCACCTGACTACCGGGGTGCCAAGCAATACGCCGCCATTCGCCTCGAAGCCGACAACGCAAGCCGCACCGCCCTGGACGGCCTCGTTCATGCCGGCAATGACATAGGGGGACCCGACACGCGTGCGGATCACCTTGCCGAAGCGACTGCAGGCCTCGAGGGCCGAATTGGCGGTGACAGGGACAACAATGCAGTCAGCACCCAGCCAGTACGCGGTGATGGCGCCGACCAGATCGCCGCGCACAAACCGCCCTAGCTCATCGGCGATCAAAGGACGATCGGCATCGCCGTCCGTCGATACGATAGCATCGAAGCCGCCATCGCGGACCCAGCCGGCAAGTCGTTCACGGTCCTCAGGCGCCAGCGCCTCGGTATCAACGGGAACAAAATGGTCCGACCGGCCCAGAGGGCGGGTTTCGGCACCAAGGTCGGAAAGGATATCGATAATCAGGTCGCGCGCGACGGAAGAATGCTGATAGACGCCGACCTTCAGACCGGAAAGCGCGCGAGGTTCCAGAAACTGAGCGTAACGCGCCCGATAGGATTCCAATGTCTGCGGGCCGATCTCCCGAGCCCTGCCGGCGCCCTGTGGCCGGTTCCCGCTCATCTGCTGACAGCAAGCGACGATAGCCTGTTCGTCAACCTTGTCGATTTCGCCCATCGCCCGATAGAATTTCAGCCCATTGCGATCGGCCGGAATGTGACTGCCGGTGACCATGATAGCCGGCGCGCCCAGGTTCATTGCATAAAGGCTCAGTGCCGGCGTGGGCAGCGCACCGCAATCGGCGGGAGAAAAGCCGGAATCGGTTATCGCCTCCATGCAGAGCGCGGCGATTTCGGGGCTCGAGTCCCGCAAATCACGTCCAATACAAACCGTGCCGCCGCGGCGAATCTCGCCGCGGCCGGCCACGGTGCCGAGGAACGCGGCCGTGTAGTCGTAAGCCGGCCCGGAAGCCAACTCGACCGCCAGCCCGCGAAGGCCGCTAGTGCCAAATTTCAGTGATGTGTTCGAGATTGCCATGGCACCTTCGTTCCGATGTCATTGGCCACTAAAGGAACATCCACGCAATTCCAACCTACTTTCTTTAAGTCCACAATTCCTACGGGTTGACCGACAATCTACGCTGGGCAGAGAACCTGTCTACCGAGCCCGCAGAACTCTGTATCCAGGAAGTTAGAGCGACATCCAATGGGACCGCTCGTCTTTTCTGACCGTGGGCAGCATGTTGGTGAACGCGAATGGAATACGAATTGAACTGATGCGGTGGATGTCTGGCTGGGGCGGCTGGATTCGAACCAGCGCATGGCGGTACCAAAAACCGCTGCCTTACCGCTTGGCTACGCCCCAATTCCGTTTCGCGGCTTTTTCCGATCGCACTTGCATTGCCACCATGAAAACCGACTTGCTTCGGATCAACCAATCGCAGCGTCGTACCGCTGACCAGCCGGTATAGGCGCCGCATTTTCGTGTCAAGGCTCTTTGGCGGGCATTGGGTTTCGGACACAAATGCTGTAAATGCCGCACGGTTCGTAACCGTCGTATTGCCGCCGGCAATCGACTCCTTTCACATCGTTTCCTTCAGTTCTTTCTTTCCAGTTGCCGCAGACAACCGTTGCGAACGTATGAAACCGGCGGCGCCTGAAACGCGGAGACCGCCGCTCGTGACCATCATGCTGTGATGGGAGTTCCGGTGAGCGCTGCAATTCTCGGAATACGCGATCCGAATAACGCCCACCCGATAGCCCGGATCAGATTTCGGGATCAACCCGGTTCTGCGTGCGATCTAGCCCGTCGGTGCGTTCCTGCGTGACGGCGAAGCGGAGTCAACCGACTTAGCCCGGTTCGGCGATCCGGGATCATCCGCCCCACCCACTCGCTCAACCTACGTGGCTGAACAGCCCAAGAACTCTGCTATTCCTCCCGAAAGGCACGACTGAAAGAATCCATCATCGGTTTCACCAGATACTCGAAAAAGGTCCGTTCGCCGGTCGATATAAAGGCCTCCACAGGCATTCCGGGATAGATCTGATCACGTTTTATTTCCGGAGGCAGATCTTCATTGATACGCAGACGGGCGACGTAAAATGCCTGTTGTGTCGATTGGTCCACGGAGCGATCGGGCGAAACGAATGCCACGGTTCCAGAAACTTGCGGCGTAGTGCGGGCATTCAACGCGATGAAGCGCAGCTCGGCGTGCTGTCCGATCCGCACCAAATCTATGTCGGAAATGTCCAGACGTGCTTCCACGATGAGTTCGGAGTTTGTCGGCAGTAGATCAGCCAACTTCTCGCCCGGTCGAACCACGCTGCCAGGTGAATTGTGATAGATTCGAATGACAGCCCCATCGGACGGCGCACGCACGGTCAAACGGGACGCCACATCTTCCGCCGCCCTCATTTCTTCTTCGGTCTCCGTTATCCCAGCGGAAACTTCATTCAGTTCAGTAAGGGTGGACTCCACCCATCGTGTTTCCTGCCTGACAAGCTGTTCCTTGGCCTCGGTGATACGGGACCGCGCCTCTTCAATCTGCGCAGAGATTGCCCCGATCTGTCCTACGAGATCCGATTGAGTGCGAAGCAAGGCAGTGTATTCAGAACGATTGGTAAGGCCTTGCTGGAGCAATTCTTTCTTGCGAGCGGTCTCTTCCTCTACAACGCCCAGCTGCTCACGCAGCGAGCGCAGCTGGCTTTGTAGACCCTTTATCACCTGCTCCGACGCCGCGGCACGCTGCTGCAAGATTGCGATCTCCGAGGTGTATCGGTCGAGGCGGGCCGCGTACTCGTCTTGCTGCTCCTTGAGCACTCTTTCCAGACCATAGCCTTCGGCCCGGGCAACGAATTCCTCTGGGAAAGCAATTCGCGGCGCCCGATCGCGCTGCGCCTCCAGACGCGCCTTGCGTGCGCGAAGACTTATCAGCTGGCTTGCGAGCGAGTTGACGACCGCCCTCTGCCGCGTGTCGTCCAACGTGAATAGCGGGTCACCCGCCTTGACGAGTTCTCCTTCGCGAATGTTGATTTTCCGAATTATTCCCCCCTCCAGATGCTGGACGGCTTGGTTCTGGCCCGCAGCAGCGATGATTCCACTTGCGATGGCCGCACCTGACAACGGAACGGTTGCAGCCCAGTAGCCGAATCCTGCGGCAAAGAGCACAAGCGCGAGATAGCCGAGACCGGCAATGCGGACGGTTCCGGTCCTGACGTCCCGCGCCCAGTCTTCCGGCTGAACTCTTCCGGCTTCAAGCATCGTGGATACCCATCTGCAACACCGATATCACTCCGTGTCGTTACCCCGTTTCAGCGGACGAAGGCCGGGGCCGTACGAGGCAAACGGCGACTTTTTGCGCGGCGATATCGCACTGCTACTGGGCTCGGGCACCGAACGGTTCGCGCCTTCCTCGTTTCCTCGACCGGCAATGATGCGCGGCCCGGATTGACCGGCAAGTTTTCTCTGTTGGCGTTCCAATACCTCTTCATGAGGGCCGAAATCGTCCAGCTTCCCGTCATTGAGAACCAACAGGCTGTCCAACATCTGGGCAGGCAGGGTCCGCTGCGTGATCAAAAGGACGGTCGTGCCGTTCTTGCGCGCTTCCTCGACTGCCTTGTTGAGGGCTGCGTCTCCGGCATCGTCGAGATTGGAATTCGGTTCGTCGAGGACCAGAATTCGCGGATCGCCGTAGAAAGCCCTTGCAAGGCCGATCCTCTGGCGTTGGCCGCCCGACAAGGTCACGCCGGCCGGTCCGATCACGGTATCGTAGCCGGCCGGCATCGACTGAATCAGATCGTGGACATGGGCGCGCCGTGCAGCCTCAAGTATTGCGGCGCCATCCGCGGCTGGATTAAAACGGGCGATGTTCTGCGCAATTGTACCGGGCAATATTTCAACCTCTTGCGGCAGATACCCGATATGGCGGCCAAGCAAGTTCGGATCCCAGTTCCGAATGTCCGCGCCATCGATCCGTACCACTCCGGCCGATGGCCTGACAGCGCCAACCATCAGCCGCGCCAGTGTTGACTTTCCCGCTCCGCTCGGCCCGACGATACCGATGACGGACGCGGCAGGAACATGCACGGTAACTCGTTTCAGGACCGGTTCGCTTCCGGACGTGGCATTCGGCGCGAAGTACACGAGATTTTCAAGGTCCAGCCGGCCTTCGGGCGGCGGAAGTTCCGTATAGTTGCGGGGCTTCGGGAGCGTTCCGGCAGTGTCGGAAAACCGCCGCCAACTGCCTCTCACGTCGGTTATCTGACGCCAGCTTCCCGTGATCTGATCAATGGGCTGAAGACCGCGCCCGGCAATTATCGAAGATGCGAAGATCATTCCGGCGGTCATCTCGCCACGAAGCACCAACCACCCCCCGACTCCCAATACGCCGATCTGCAGGCCCATGCGAACAAACCGCGATAATCCCGTAAAGAGGGAATTCGTGCGGGCTATGCTGTCGTTCGCCGCGAGTGAGGCCACGTGATGTGTCGCCCAGGCCTTCAACGCGTTGTCCATCATTCCCATTGCACGGAGTGTCTCCGCGTTTCTTGTAAACGATTGCGCGGTGATCATCTCCGCGATGGCCCGTTCGGAGGCCGATTTTATGTCCGACGCCGTCGCCTTCTGATTCAAGAACGCAATTGTCGCCAAAAGCACCGCGCCGCCGGTTGTGATCCCGAACAGCAGCGGATGGACCAGCCAGAGCAATGCGATGAACAACGGGGCGAACGGAAGGTCGAACAACACGAAGACCGATCGGGACCCGATGAAAGCGCGCACGGTGGAAAGATCTCTCATGGACTGGATATCGCCCAGGCTCGCGCGTGACGATTCCATGGCCGCCTGCAAGGCCTGGCGGCTATGGGCAATGTCCAGCGTGGCCGCAATTCTATTTGCGTAAATTCCCCGGACAACCTCGAGGACAGCAAGGAGTCCGAGCGCTCCCACTGCCAAAATTGTAATGAATGCGAGCGTGTCGAGACTCGATGACGGCAGGACGCGATCGTAAACCTGCAGCATATACAGCGGCATGACGAGCAGCAGGATGTTCGTGAAGAAGGAGAAAACGCCAATTTCGACGAATGCGCGCCGCATTTTCGCATTTGGTGATGGCGTCATCGAGATTCCAGGCAATGGCCCTCAGGCCGTCGAATCATGCGGTATCGGGTCTCGGCGCCATTTTACGACTCTCGGAGCGAGGCGCTAGGCTGAATTCAGTTTTTGCAGGCCAGTCTCGGTCAGCTTCCCCTGTATGTAGCGTAGCTCCATGGTGTGACCAAAAGCGGCACATGGTATCCCGCTTCCGGATCGCCGATGGTGAAGCGAACCGGAACGGTGTCCAGAAATGGCGCGTCGGAAGTGTTCGCGCCGGGTCGGTGGGCATAATATGCAGCTACCTCGAAATGGATCTCGTAGGTGCCCTTCTCGATTTCGCCGGTTGCGAGCAGCGGATCGACAGTCCGGCCATCGGCGTTGGTGACCACACTCTTCACCACCTCCAGCTTCTCTGCGCCAGGCGAAGCCTTGTAGAGCGTCAGGCGCATTCCGGCGGCGGGATGTCCGTTTGCGGTGTCGAGCACATGTGTCGAGAGTTTTCCGGCCATTGCTACTCCTCTACCAGATCGTTTAGCCGGAAATGGCCAATGCGGGCGATCTGGGCCAGGGCTTCCCTCATTTCGGCATCCGCGTCGTTTTCCAGCCTTCGTTCGAAGGCGGCCATGATTGAATGCTTGTCGTGGCCGCGCACTGCGAGAATGAACGGAAATCCGAACCGCGCCGTGTAGGCATGATTCAATCCATGAAAGCGGGCATATTCATCTTTCGTCAGGCTGTCGAGGCCGGCGCCTTTCTGCTCTGATGTCGACTCGGGCGTCAGTTTTCCGGCAATTGCGACTTTTCCGGCAAGGTCCGGGTGCGCGCGGATCAACCCAAGTCGCAATGTCTCATCAGCGCGATCGACCGCCGCGACCATGGCCGCATGAAGCTCGTCAACACTCGCAAACGGCCGTTCATCAGCCGCGCCCGCCGCCACCCAAGGCGAATGCTCAAAGATCCCGCTGAGTTTGTCGATGAACTCATCTTGGGAGACCTGATTCAGTTTGCACAGGGAAATGCTCATGCGACGCCCGTCGCCGAACCGCGGGCCCGGATGTCGTCGACTGCTTCGAGGATATGCTCTGGGGTCGCCGGCGCCTTGAGTTTTGGCGAGATGCCGGGTTGGCCGCAGGACGCAATCGCATCTCGAATTGCGAGCCAAACCGAAACCGCCAGCATCAGCGGGGGTTCGCCGACGGCTTTCGACCGGAACACCGTCTCCTCCCCGTTCGGAGCATTTTCGAGGATCGCAACGTTGAAGTCTCTCGGCACATCTCGCGAACCAGGTATCTTGTAGGTCGACGGGCCGATGGTGCGAAGCCGCCCCTTTTCGTCCCACCAAAGTTCTTCGCAAGTCAGCCAACCCATGCCCTGCACGAAGGCGCCCTCGATTTGGCCGAGATCGACCGCCGGATTCAGCGACGCACCACAGTCCTGCAAGAGATCGGCGCGCAGGCAGCGGCTCTCGCCGGTCAGCGTGTCAATCGCTACCTCCGCCACCGCCGCGCCATAAGTGTAATAGAAGAATGGACGCCCCTTGAGCGTCTTAACGTCCCAGTGGATTTTCGGCGTGGCGTAATAGCCTGCTTCAGACAATTGCACCCGCGCCGCCCAAGTATGTTTGGCCAGTTCGGCAAAGCTGATCGAACGATTGCCCGCGTGAACGCGTCCCTCGCGGAAAACGATCTCCTCCGCCGGCACCTCGAGGTGATCCGCCGCTACATTCGTCATACGGCCCTTTATCGCCGTGGCCGCATTGTAGGCGGCCATTCCGTTAATGTCGGAACCCGTCGATGCCGCCGTCGCGCTGGTGTTCGGCACCTTGCCTGTGGCCGTCGCCGTGATCTTCACCGTCTCGATGTCGACCTGGAACACTTCGGCCACAACTTGGGCAACCTTCATGAACAACCCCTGCCCCATCTCGGTTCCACCATGATTCAGGTGGACCGAGCCGTCCTGATAAACATGGACAAGCGCGCCGGCCTGATTGAGCGAGGTGAGATTGAAGGAAATGCCGAACTTCACCGGCATCATCGCGAGGCCGCGGCGCAGAACCGGCGACGTCGCGTTGTGAGCGTCGATCTCGGCGCGGCGGCGCTGCCATTCGGACGTCGCTAGGATCGTCTCGGTCACTTCGACAAGACGGTTGTGTTCGACCGGCTGTCCGTAGGGCGTCACTTCTCCGGTTTCCGGACCGTAATAGTTGATCGCGCGTACCACATTCGGATCGAGCGTCAATTCACGTGCTACCTGATCGATGATGGTCTCGATCGCGATTATACCTTGCGGGCCGCCGAAGCCGCGAAAGGCGGTATTCGAAACGGTGTTGGTCTTGCAGGCATGGCCGACAAAGCGGGCTGCCGGAATGAAGTAGGAGTTGTCGCTGTGGGTAAGCGCGCGCGTAATGACCGGACCCGTGAGGTCCGGTGTGTTGCCTGCCCGCGCGAGATATTCGATATCCAACGCCTCGATGCGCCCGTTCTTCCTGACGCCAGCCTTCCAGGTCGCCACCATGTCGTGGCGCTTGCCTGTCGCGCTCATGTCGACTGACCGCTTCAGGCGCAGCTTCACGGGACGCCGGGTCTTGCGTGCCAGCAGGGCGGCCGCGGCTGCGATGATGGTGGCCTGGCTTTCCTTGCCGCCAAAGCCGCCTCCCATGCGGCGAACGAACACATCGACCGAGTTGGCAAGGCCGCCCAAGACATGCGCGACGTGATGCTGCACCTCGGTCGGATGCTGCGTCGAGGAATGCACCGTCATGTCGCCGTCTTCGCCGGGGATGGCGTAGGCGATCTGGGTTTCGAGGTAGAAATGGTCCTGACCGCCAATTTCGAGACGGCCCTCGATGAGCTGCTCCGCCGATGCCAGACCGGCCTCCACGTCGCCTTCAGCGACGGTCTGAGAGGGGATCACATAGCTTTCAGCCTCGTGCGCCGTCTCGACATCGAGCACGGGCTCGCGTTCCTCGACGTCCACATGAACCGCTCGCGACGCCTTTACCGCAGCTTCGAACGTTTCGGCGGCCACGACCCCCAGGGGCTGGCCGACATAGTCCACGATCTCGCTTGCAAATAGCGGCTCCCCGGGAAGGATCGGGCCGATGTCGTTGTGGCCGGGAATATCATCGGGCCCGCAAAATGCAACGACGCTCTCTATCGCGAGCGCGCCCGCGGGGTCGAGCGCGATGAGCTTCCCGTGCGCGACCGGGGAGGTCACCAGCGCTGCGTGGAGCGTACCCGGCAGTTCCGGCATGTCGTCGATGTAGTCGGCTTCGCCGGCGACGTGCTTCCTCGCGCTATCGTGCGCGATGCCCCGCCCGACCGTTGCGCGCTGAACGGATCTGACGTCGATGTTCACAGCGCCATCACCTCCACGGTTTCACCAGCGGCATCATGCGCCAGGCGCTGGATCAGCGCACCGGCGGCCTTCATGCGATACTCCGCGGAACCGCGCCAATCGCTCAGCGGAGAGAAGTCGTCGGAAAGCGCCTCAACCGCCGCACGCGTCGATTCTGAGTCAAGAGGACGTCCGATGATTTTGTTTTCACTGGATTTTGCACGCTTCGGAATCGCCGCCATGCCGCCATAGGCGATGCGACACTCGCTCACTGTGTCGCCCTCCATTCTAAGCCAGAACGCACCGCACACAGTCGATATGTCCTGGTCATATCGCTTCGACAGTTTGTAGACGCGAAAAAGTTCACCGTCCTTCAGCCTCGGCAGCGTGACCGAGATAATCACCTCGTCGGGACGCATCGCCGTCTTGCGGTAGTCGAGGAAGAAGTCCTCAAGCAAGATGGAGCGTTCACCGTCTGCCCTCGAGGCCAGCGTGATCGTCGCGCCCAGCGCGATCAGCGGCGGCGGACCGTCACCGATCGGGCTGGCCGTGCCAATGTTGCCGCCAATGGTTCCCATCGACCGAATCTGCGTTGATCCGAAGCGTCGGATCAACGTGGCAAGACTCGGATAGTCGTCAGCGACGGTCGCCAGAACTTCTTCCCAGGTCACGGCGGCGCCGAACGTCCACTCGTCACGGGTTGCCGTTATTGCGCGCAGCTCGCGCACATGGGCGGTCGACACAATCCGGTCCCAGCCGGAATGGTAGTCCGCCCGCGCAACGCCGAGATCGGTGCCGCCCGCAAGAAGAACGGCGTCCGGATATCTCCCGCGTAGCTCCAACAAGCCGGCGAGGTCTCCCGGCTGGTGCAGAACACAGCCACCAACCGCGATCTCGCTGCGGAGCGGTGGAAGTACCGATCTCGCGATGGAAGCGGGTTTGGCCTTCGCAGCCACTTTCGTCGCTTCGACGATGGGCCGGTAGCCGGTGCAGCGGCAGAGATTGCCGGCAAGCGCGTCATGGATTGCAGTTTCCTCCGGCTCGGGATTTTCCTCAATTAGGCCAGTGAGAGCCATGACGATGCCGGGTGTGCAGAAACCGCATTGCGACGAACCGTTCTGCGCCATCGCGTCCTGGAGCGGCGTTAGGGCGCCATCGTGCTTCAGACCCTCGACGGTGGTGAGTTCGGTTCCATCGAGCTGGGCGGCCGTCATGATACAGGCGTTAGCCGCCTGGCGCGGACCGTCGCCACGGCGAAGCAATACCGTGCAGGCGCCGCAGTCGCCCTCCGCGCAGCCTTCCTTTGTTCCCGTCAGGCCGGCGTGCAGCCGAACGAGGTCGAGCGCGGTGGTATCCGGGCGCACGGCGAACTCGACGGTTTTTCCGTTCAGCACGAAACGGATCGCTTCAGCGGCCTTGGTTTCTGCGTTCATTATGCCTCTGACTCTGCCTCTGCACCGGCGATCGCGTCAATTCGGTAGCGAATGCCAGAATAGGTGTGTTCCTCGAGATTGTCCCCCGGACCCTCACGATCAACGATCAGGAAATCGCTCTCCGCGCCAAGCGAAACCAGCGGGTGGTGCCAGACATTCTTCGCATAGTTCACCCCAGTGCCCGCAGAACAAATGAAAACCTCGGGCATGCCCGGAGTTCCGGCCCGATCGGGCGCGACAATCACCAAAAAAGACAGGTCCGACAGCGGATAGAACATCTGACTGCCGAGCGGATGCCGCTCCATCATCACAATTTCGATGGGAGGTGCGAAGGGTTGTCCGCGAAAAATGCTCACGATAGGCCGACCACCGCCATCGGCAACGTCTACGTTGGCCAAGGCATGAAAGCGCTCCGTCGAGCCCTGGTTGATCAGCCGGCGTTCCGCGCCCGCGATTTCAACCACCTCTCCATAGGGCGCGAATGCGGCCTTTGTCAGGGCTCGGACGGGAAGCGCCTCGGCACGCATGGATCAGCCCGCTTTCGCCGGGTGCGTCTTCAGCCAATGGCGGGCGATCTCGATCCGCCGCGCGATCCAGACATCCTCGTGCGATTGCACGTAGTCGAGAAAGCGTGCGAGCGCCGCCGCCCTGCCCGGCCGCCCGACGAGCCGGCAATGAAGGCCAACCGACATCATCTTCGGCGCGCCGTCCCGGCCCTCGGCCAGCAGAACGTCGAAGCTGTCTTTCAGATACGTCAGGAACTGGTCCCCGGAATTGAAACCCTGTGCGGTGGCGAAACGCATGTCGTTGGCATCGAGCGTATATGGGACGATCAGATGCGGTCCCTTCGGCCCATCCACGTAATAGGGCAACTCGTCGGCATAGGAGTCCGCCGAATAGACGAAGCCGCCCTCATCCAT
Organism: Oricola cellulosilytica; assembly: GCF_019966575.1. Lineage (GTDB taxonomy): Bacteria > Pseudomonadota > Alphaproteobacteria > Rhizobiales > Rhizobiaceae > Oricola > Oricola cellulosilytica. Next base: position 599,422 of record NZ_JAINFK010000002.1, read on the forward strand.
GACGAGGTCCAGAGTGTTGGACGAGGGTTTGCCCTGGTAAATGCCGAGCGGACGCTCGCCCGCGATTTCGGTATGCAGACGGACCGCTTCGCGAATGTGCGCGCGTTCGGCCTTCTTGTCGAAATCCTTGTATTCCAGCCAGCGCAGGCCGTGGCTCGCGATCTCCCAGCCGGCTTCATTCATCGCGGCGACCACCTCGGGATTGCGCGCCATCGCAGTCGCCACGCCGTAAACGGTCACCGGCATGGCCCGACCCGTGAACATTCGCCACAGACGCCAGAAACCGGCGCGCGATCCATACTCGTAAAGCGACTCCATGTTGAGATTGCGCTGCCCGGGCCAGGCCTCCGCTCCGACGATCTCCGACAGCAGCTTTTCGGAAGTCGAATCTCCGTCGAGGATGCAACTTTCGCCGCCCTCCTCGTAGTTGACGACGAACTGCAGGGCGAGCTTCGCGCCTTCCGGCCATTGCGGATCGGGCGGTGTCCGACCGTAGCCGATCATATCTCTTGGATAGTCGTTTTTTGAATACATGGTCGAAAATTGCCTCGCGGTGACCGCGTCCGCAAGTAAAAAAGCCGCGGACGATGCCGCGGCTTTTTTTCAGAGATATGGTTGCCGGACTATTTGCGGCGGAGGAGTGCCCAGACAGCCGGTACGAGGCAAGCGGCCAGCGCCGCCTTGATCACGTCGGTCACGATGAACGGGCCGACGCCCCAGGCCCAAGCCTTCTCGACCCCGTAAGCCGGATGGAAGGCAATCCACAGCGCGCCGAGTACGAGAATGATTGCCGTTCCGACCAGGTTGACGCCGAACAGCTTGAATGCGTTGTGTGACAACCCTTTGTCGGCCGCCCATCCCGTCAGGCCTGCAGCAACCACGAAGCCGGCGAGATAGCCGGTCGTCGCGCTGGCCGCGAAATAACCAAGTCCGCCGCCATTGGTGAATACCGGCAGGCCGACAGCGCCTTCCGCGAGATAGGCGAGCAGCGTGGCGATCGCGAGATTCCGCCCGTAGGCAGCGGCGATTGTGAAGATCGCCAGGGTCTGCAGCGTCGTCGGAACGGGCCACATCGGAACCTTGACCTGACCCGCGATGGCGATCAGCGCGGATCCGGCAAGCACGAGAAAGGCGTAGGTTGCGTAGCGCAGCGTCTTTTCCTGCGGAAGCGCGCGCACGACAAGCGATTGATGAGCAGTGGAATATGCCATGATTTTTCCCTGTTTAGACGACCCGCGCCGGGAGACGGCGGCCGCTTTGCCTATAGCGACGAAGCTGGTAGTCAGCAAGGCCGCTGCATGGGCACAATGTTGACAGGACACCAGTCGGACCATGGACGACCTGAACTTCGACCGCGCATTCGAGCCGGCCCATGGCGAAGCCGTGCCGGCGGGAGAGGCCATCCTGCGGGTGACCGTGAACAATCCAGGGCCTTTCACCTTCCACGGCACGAACAGCTACATCGTCGGGCGCGACACGCTGGCGGTAATCGATCCGGGTCCAGATGACGATGCCCATCTCGCCGCATTGCTCACTACCATCGGCGGACGGCCGGTCAGCCATATCCTCGTCAGCCACACGCATGCCGACCACTCACCGCTGGCCGCGAAACTCAAGCAGGCCACCGGCGCTATTGTTGCTGCCGAAGGCCCGCATCGGGCAGCGCGCCCGCTGCATATCGGCGAGGTCAATCCGCTCGACGCATCTTCCGACACAGCCTTCGCGCCGGACATCCGTCTTGCCGACGGCGACCGCATCGATACCGGCGAATGGGCAATCGAGGCCATCGCCACCCCAGGGCACACGGCCAATCATCTCGCGTTCGCGTTAGAGGGAACCGGCACACTGTTTTCGGCGGACCACGTTATGGCCTGGGCGACCTCCATTGTTGCGCCCCCCGACGGCGCGATGGCGGACTACATGGCGTCGCTCGACCGGCTCGCCGCCAGGGACGACGCGCGCTACCTTCCCGGCCACGGTGGCCCGGTCGCGAAGCCGGACAAGTTCGTCCGAGCACTGAAGGCGCACCGAAAAATGCGCGAACGGGCCGTTCTCGAACGTATCCGCAAAGGCGACCGGACGATTGCAAATATGGTAGCGGAGATTTACCGCGACACCGATCCGCGCCTGCATGGCGCAGCCGCCCTTTCGGTGCTGGCCCATCTGGAAGATCTGGTCTCCCGCGGGCTGGTAGTGACGGACGGCCCCGCGGCCATTGATGGGGTGTTCGCCCCTGCTTAGGCCGGATCCGCCTTGACGATTCCGACCAACTCAAAATCCAACCGGCTCAGGAAGCGCTCGACGAGAAGCGCGTTCCAGCCCAGATCATGCGGCACCCCAGGGGTGCGCGAGCGAATGTCGAGATAGCTCGTCTCCCCCTCGTCGGTCACACGCAGAACGGTTTGTCCGGGGATGCCGATTACGGGAGCCTGCGACGCAAACTCTAGAACGAGCTCGTCATCGGTGCCAATGCGTCCAACGCTTGACTGCAGGGTCCATCCGAACGTCTGCGCCACCTCTGTCACCGTCTTGTGGATCGCGTCGGGCGCCGCGCGATAGCGTCGGCCAGTCAATCCCGGATATCCATCCTTGAGCGTTGCTGCGACAACCGCCGGTGATGCGCCCGACATGTTTCGCGTTTCCGAAGCGAAAAGCGGCGGGTCGACGAGGTCCGTCGAAACCTCCGCCTGCCGAGGCCGCGCAGTCCAAAGAAAGCCGCCGGCCGCGAAGGGCGCGAATGTCAGCACCGACAAGAAGATCGCCCATATGACCGCGCGGCCACCCCTGGTCCCCCGCGACCACAAGCTTTGGAGGGCGGCGGCGATCAGAATCAGTCCGGCGAGGGCCGCCGCCAGGACGCATGCTCCCAGAACAAGAAACACGGACGTGTCGGCAATGCCAGTTCTCAGCGCAAAAATGGAGACCAAGGCCAGAAGGGGTGCGAAGGCGGCGAAACGCAATGCCCAGAACGCCGTCCGCGAACGCGGCCGCGACGGCAGCCGGCGCAGATAGAGCGGTTCGCGGTATCGTCTGGATCGGGCGAAGACCATGGCAAGCGGTTAGCGCGAAACGTAACCGCGTGCAAAGCCAATCGTCATCCAGGGGACACTTCAGCCGGACGCCCTATTGCTGACAAAATGCGAAGTCTCACTGCGGCCAGCTTGGAGGGGTCCACAGTCAACAAGGGAGACGCAGACATGGCGTCCGCTGACATGCACACCGCGACCACCAATCCCGAACCCGCCGAGCGAGAACGCCAACCGTCGAAGAGCGACCTCGTCGACCTGGAAGTCGTCGAACTCGAACTGGCGCTCGACCACCAACTCCTGCAGGAATTCGGTTTCGAACACTGTCTTCAAGAGGCGTGCGCGGCGACCCAATTCGACTTCCTGTTCCAGCTTCCGGTCTTCGACCAGATCCCGGGCCAGCGCATCGCGGTTCTTTCCACGGGGATCGACGGCAAGCTTCTTTTCGCCGTCCTCAACGACGCCGGCAACGATGTGGAAATCGTTCAGGAAAAGGATATGCGGCCGGAAATCACCAGCTTTGCATTGGCCTTTATGGACCTCTTCAGCAAGCTCGGTCAGCCGGAAAGCTGATCCGTCTCCCGCGCACACCAGGTCAGCCGCCGCCGTTGGCAAGCGTTGCCTGTGCAGCGGCGAGCCGCGCCACCGGCACGCGGTATGGCGAACAGGATACGTAGTGCAGCCCGACGGCCTCGCAGAACTGGATCGATGCGGGGTCGCCCCCGTGCTCGCCGCAAATGCCGAGCGTGATGTCCGGCCGGGTCCGCTGGCCGCGCTCGCACGCCATGCGTATAAACTCTCCAACACCTTCAACGTCGATGGTGAGGAACGGATCGCGGTCGATGATGCCCTTCTGAAGATACTCGTTCAGATACACTCCCGCGTCGTCACGCGAAATGCCGAAGGTCGACTGGGTCAGGTCGTTGGTGCCGAACGAGAAGAATTCCGATCCTTCGGCGATCCGGTCCGCCCGGATTGCCGCGCGGGGTAATTCGATCATCGTTCCAACCAGATATTTGAATTCGCGCCCCCACTCTTCGATCGCCGCCTTGGCTATGACGTCGATCCGGTCCTTGATGTATTTGAGTTCGCGTTCGTACGCGACGAGCGGAACCATGATTTCCGGCACTACGGTTTCACCGGTTTTCTTGCCCGCTTCCAATACAGCCTGGAAGATGGCCCGCGCCTGCATCTCGATAATTTCCGGATAGCAAATGGCTAATCTCACACCGCGATTGCCCAGCATCGGATTGACCTCGTGCAGTTCCTCCGCCTTTTGCCTGATCTGCTCGACTTCAACGCCCATCGCCAGCGCCGTGTCCTCCATTTCGCGGCCGAAACGCGGAAGAAATTCGTGCAGGGGCGGATCGAACAATCGAATCGTCACCGGCTGACCGCTCATGATCTCGAACAATTCGAGAAAATCCGCCTTCTGCATGTCCTGCAGAGTATCGATAGCCCGCGCCCGCGCGTCGTCATCCGACGCGAGGATGAAGGCTCGCATCGCACGGATGCGATCGTCGTCATAGAACATGCGCTCGGTGCGGCAGAGGCCGATGCCCTCTGCGCCGAACTCGCGCGCAACCCGGGCCTCGTCTGGCGTTTCGGCGTTGGTGCGCACCTTCATGCGCCGGATCTCGTCGGCCCATTCCATGAGTGTGCCGAAATCTCCCGAAAGCTCCGGCTGCACGGTGGGCAGTTCACCCAGCAGGACCTCGCCCCTGGTGCCGTCGAGGGTGATGACATCGCCGGACTTCAGCGTGCGACCGCCGGTGATCAGGATACCTTTCGAGACATTCATCCGGACAGAATTCGCACCCGAAATGCAAGGCTTGCCCATGCCACGGGCAACGACGGCCGCGTGGCTGGTCGTCCCTCCATGGATCGTCAAGATACCCTCCGCCGCATGCATCCCGTGGATATCCTCGGGACTCGTCTCGGGGCGAACGAGAATGGTCCTGCGGCCGACCGCACGCGCCTCCTCCGCCTCCTCGGACGTGAAGACGATTGCCCCGGACGCGGCTCCGGGCGACGCCGGAAGGCCGCGGCCGATGACCGTGCGCTCCACATCCGGACTGATCATCGGATGAAGCAGTTGCTCAAGCGAAGCCGGGTCGATGCGCCGCAGCGCTTCTGGTTTCGAGATCAAGCCCTTTTCCGCCATATCGACGGCGATGCGGACGGCGGCGCGCGGCGTTCGCTTTCCGGTCCTGGTCTGCAACAGCCAGAGTTTTCCGGTTTCAACGGTGAACTCGATGTCCTGAACGTCGCGATAATGGTTCTCAAGGCGCCTGGCGACATCCTTCAGCTCCTGAAACGTCACCGGTAAAGCGATATCCATCGCGGCCCGTCCGGAATCAGTTGACTGGGCCTTGGTGAGTGGATGCGGGGTTCGCGCGCCGCCGACCACATCCTCGCCCTGGGCGTTCGGCAGGAATTCGCCATAGAGTCTGTCGTCGCCCGTCGCGGGATCACGGGTGAACGCGACCCCGGTCGCGGACCCCTCGCCCATATTGCCGAATACCATCGACTGCACCGTCACCGCAGTTCCCCAGTCCGCGGGAATTGCGTGCAGCGCGCGGTAAGTTATGGCGCGCGGGCTCATCCAGCTTTGAAGGACGGCAGTGATGGCACCCCACAGTTGCGCGAACGGGTCCTGGGGGAATTCCTCTCCCAGTTCATCGCGGACCAGCCCTTTGTAGCGGGCAATGATCGCCTGCCAGTCCCTGGCGCCTAGATCGGCATCGCGGGTCATTCCCATCTTGCGCTTCACGCAATGGATCACATCCTCGAACATCGACTGCTCGAGGCCCATAACGACACTCGCATACATCTGGATGAAACGGCGATAGCTGTCATGGGCAAATGTCGTATTGCCGGTCGACCGTGCCAGCGCTTCCACGGTGTCGTCGTTCAGGCCGAGATTGAGCACTGTATCGAGCATCCCCGGCATAGAGTCCCGCGAGCCGGAACGAACCGAAACGAGCAGCGGGTGATCGCCTGCTCCGAACGTTCTTCGGGTCACGCGCTCCAGCGCTTGCAGCGCGGTTTCGACCTGCCGCTGAATGCCGTCTGGCATCGACTTGCCGTTGCTGTAGTAATGCTGGCAAAGGTCCGTGGCGATGGTAAAGCCGGGGGGAACAGGCAACCCCAAACGCGCCATCTCGGCCAGACTTGCACCCTTCCCACCGAGCCGGGCGCGATCGCGTGCTGACCCGTCCGCCTTTCCGGCTCCGAAACTGTAAACCCAGTTGGCCATGTGCCCTGCGCTCTCTCCCCTTGCCGGCGTCAGCCGGAGGCAATCTCCGAGAGAACGCATAGCGCATTTTGCTCAGGTTTTGGGATCATTTTTGCCGCACTGCAGCAAGAAATTGGCCGCCCAGCGCGGCGGCGATCAGCCCGCACCCAACCACTGAGCGAAGGGCCAACTTCTGGATGAGGCTCGAGCCGAATTGCGGATCGGGGGAACCGTGACAAGCCCTAGTTAAACGACGTTTCGCAGGTTCACGTTCCAGATGCGCGCCAAAACCAATCGTGAACAGAGCCGGGAAAATCCGAACGCTGCGAAAAGCTTGATCTTAATTCTTTTCATTCAAGGTGGATTTTCATCCCTCAGAAAAGCCCAACGTGCGTGAACCCGATTTGAACCACATTGACAGTCCAACATTTTCGGGAATGTCGACACTGGACCTCGGAGTTCGACGTTCGCTGCTTTGGATCCTCGCAGTGCCCACGGCGCTCGCCGTCGGGATCCTGGTGGCAGGGATCGCCTATTATACCCCGACGGCGATTATAGATAATGCCTTGCACGAAGCGATTCTGCGAGCGGAAACAACCGCGAAGCAGATGCAAACAATGCGAGCATTCTACTCGGAAAGCGTCGTCTCAAGGGCCACATCAGCCGGGACGAGAGCATCACCAAACTACAAATCGGATCCTCTTGCCATACCGGTGCCGACTACTTTTCTTCTCGACGTTGCGAAGGCCTTCAGCAACCAAGACATCAAAGTGGATCTGGTAAGCCCATATCCGTGGCCGGGCCGCCAAGATCGACAACTCGATCGATATCAGCTGGAAGCGTGGGCCTTTCTCACGCAGAACCCGAGCGGAAAGTTTGTCAGACGCGAGATGATCGATGGTCGTGAGACCCTGCGTGTCGCGGTTGCTGACAAGATGAAAGAATCCTGTGTCGCCTGCCACAATGCCAATCCTCTTTCGCCGAAACGCGACTGGAAAGTCGGGGACGTCCGGGGACTGATCGAAGTAGAGCGCCCGATCGATGACGTAACGCATGGCGCGAAAAGCCTCTCCTGGACCCTCGTTGGCGGAACCGTCGCGGGTGGCGTCGCCCTCCTGATCGCCCTTCTGGTGATTGGTCAGCGCCTCGTGCGCCCGCTGCGACAATTAACAAACTCGATCAGGGACATAGCTCAAGGTTCGGACCAATCCGAGATTCCACACGTTCGCAGGCATGATGAACTTGGCCTGGTGGCACGTTCTCTACTCGTTCTCCAGGAGCAAACCAAAAAAAGGGCCAGGGCGGAGGCAAAAATCCGCCACATGGCACATCATGACTCTCTCACGGGCCTACCGAACCGGACCCTCTTTCAGATCGAGCTGGAAAAAGCGTTGAAAGACCGGCGCGTCGGGGGCGATTTCGCGGTCCACTGTCTCGATCTCGACAACTTCAAGGCGGTCAACGATACGCTCGGTCACCCGGTTGGCGATGCTCTCCTGGTCGAAGTCGCCAAACGCCTTAAAGGCTCATTGGGAGCGGACGACAAGATCGCCCGGCTTGGTGGCGACGAATTCGCGATTATTCAACAGAATGCTTCAGATCGCGCTGTCGCCGAGAAATTGGCGGAAGACGTCATCCATGCGCTGAGCCATCCCTACTATATCCATGGGCGCCAAGTCGCAACGGGCGTGAGTGTTGGTATCTCGATGTCCACGGAGAAGACCGTGAGCGCCGACCAACTCCTCAAGCATGCTGACATGGCGCTCTATCGCTCGAAGAATGACGGACGGGGTGTCTACCGCTTTTTCGAAAAGGTGATGGACGCAGAATTCCAGTCACGTCTGGCGCTGGAGATGGATTTGCGCTGTGCGATAAACAACAATGAACTCGAGCTCTTTTATCAGCCGATTATCAGCCTGGATTCCAACCGTCTCTGCGGCTTTGAAGCCTTGATCCGCTGGAATCATCCGACGAGGGGCGTTGTTCCCCCTACTGAGTTCATCGGCATCGCCGAGGAAATCGGGTTGATCGATTCGATTGGAGCGTGGGTTCTCAAGTCGGCCTGCGCTGAGGCCGCCACTTGGCCTAGCGACCTGAAGGTCGCCGTCAATATCTCACCGGTCCAGTTCAACAGCAAGCTTATCGTTTTGAGTGTGATTTCGGCGCTCGGGGAAACCAACTTGCCGCCAAGCCGGCTCGAACTCGAAATTACGGAAGCTGCAATGCTGGATGACAACGTGCTGACCCTGCAGACTTTGCACGAACTAAAATCGCTCGGATGCCGGATCTCCATGGATGATTTTGGCACCGGCTACTCCTCGCTGAATTACGTTCAGAAATTTCCTTTCGACAGAATCAAGATCGACCAATGCTTCGTGCGAAACATGTCGGAGGAGGATCGCTCGAATGCAATTGTGCGCGCCGTTACGGGATTGGGGGCCAGTTTCGGCATGAAGATTACAGCAGAGGGCGTTGAGACGCGTGCGCAACTGAAGCAACTGCAGATAGAGGGCTGCAATGAGGTTCAGGGATATCTTTTCAGTCCTCCTCGATGTGCTCGCGACACACGCCGCCTGATCGATCGCGTCCGAGAACGGGCTCGCATTCCAGCCTGATCCAGTCTGAGGCTGGGGCTGTCCTCATTCAAATCCAAGGAACCGAAAGTCGTCGCAATGAAGTCATTGGTCATCATCAGCCATCTGCTTGCTGTCATCTTCGGCGTAGGTGGCGCATTGATCCTTGATATCTACCTCCTCCGGCACATTCGCGGCCGTGTGATCAGGGGGCAGGACGTCGAGTTTGTAAACTTCATGAGTGCCTTGGTGAAGACGGGTCTTATCGCGATCTGGGCGACGGGCATTATCATCCTCAGTATCGCCCCGGACGGACCTGCCTCCGTTCTATCCAACCCGAAAGTGCAGGCAAAGCTCGTCATTGTCGTCGTCCTGACCCTTAACTCGCTATTCATTGAGACCGTCGCGCTACCGCTCATACGAAACAACGTAAAGCATCCGCTTTTTCACAATGTATCGAGTTTCCAGCAGACAGCGATCCTTTCTTTTGGCGCGATCTCTACCGTGAGCTGGATGACGCCTTTCGTGCTCGGACTTACGCCTGAATTGAACACCGTCGTCCCGGCCCATGTGATCCTCGGCGTTTATGCTACGCTTGTCGGCGCTACTGCCCTGGCTACGCAGTTTCTTGTCAGTTTCATGTATCGTCCGAGGAGCAGCCAGCGGCCAGCGCGCCGGCAGACCGCCCGCCCAAGCAAGAGACAGGAGTTGCTAAAAGGCGATGCCCCTGTTCACGCCGCCATGCATGAGGCGATCGAAAAGGCCTACGCGAGGCCGGGGCGAAAGGCAGCGCGAAAATAATACCGATTGCCTACTGCACTAGGTGAAGAACCCCACCGATGAGGATCGCAAGGCCGGAGTGGCTCTTCGCGGGGACCTGAGGCAGAGCCGAACAGTTCACGTCCGAGTCTAACTTGCCTCGCGCAGCTCCTCCGCCTGCTGCAGATCCACCGACACGAGCTGCGAAACGCCCTGTTCTGCCATCGTCACGCCGAACAGCCGGTCCATGCGGGCCATGGTGATCGGATTGTGCGTAATGATCACGAAGCGTGTATCAGTCTCTCGCGACATCTCGTCCATCAGATTGCAGAACCGTACGACATTGTGATCGTCGAGCGGTGCGTCCACCTCGTCCAAGACACAGATCGGCGCCGGATTGGTGAGAAAGACGGCAAAGATCAACGCCATCGCCGTCAACGCCTGCTCGCCGCCCGAGAGCAGGGTCATTGTCTGCGGTTTCTTGCCAGGCGGGCGCGCGACAATCTCCAGGCCGGCCTCGAGCGGATCGTCACTTTCGATCAGTTGCAGATCCGCGGTGCCGCCACCGAACAGATGCGTGAACAGCCGCTTGAAATGCGCGTCCACGATTTCGAAGGCCTCCAGGAGACGTTCCCGTCCCTCGCGATTGAGACTCGAAATTGCCGTGCGCAATTCGCGAATCGCTTCAATGACATCATCGCGTTCCCTGACAAGCGACTCGAGCCTCTCGACCAGCTCCGCCTGTTCCTCCTCAGCGCGCAGGTTCACAGCGCCAAGACGCTCGCGCTCGATCTTTAATTTGTCGAGCCTGCGTTCCACAACATCGACGTCGGGCATGGTGTCTCCGGATGTCAGCCCGGTCATCTTGAACGCTTCGTGCGGAGCGCAATTCAGCGCCTCGCGGATGCGCGTCTCGATGTCCTTGCGGCGTTCGGCGGCGGCGGTCAATCGTTCCTCCGATCGCGCGCGCTCCTCGCGGGCTGCGGAGAGCGCGGTGATCGAATCCGTGGCAGCGCTGTCTGCATGCCGGGCTGCCGTCTCGGCCAGGGCGAGCGCGTCGCCGCCTTCGCGCTGAGCCTGCTCGGCCTTCTCGATTTCGCGAACAAGTTGGCGACGACGCTCGGGCATTTCGTCCGGCGCATCGTCCATTGCCGCGAGTTCGCCGGAGGTCGCCGTCTTGCGGGCCGTTAGAACCTCGATTTGCCGATCGGCATTGGCGGCCCGCGACAGCCAGTTTTCGCGCTCCGACCGCAGCGAGACCAACCGGCGCTGACGGGCCTCTTTCTCGCGGGAGAGCGACTGATGATTTGCCCGCGCTTCGGTCAATGCCGCCCGTTCGGCGAGGACGATGGCGTTCTGACGTTCAACCTTGCCGTCCAGCTCCGTCAGATCAGGCTCGCCCGAAAGCGCCGTCTCGGCTTCGGCGAGCACGCCGGCGGCTTCGTCCATATCAGCCTTTGCGCGAACGAGGCCCTCGTCCAGAACCGCCTTGCGCTTCGACAATTCCCCGGTCGCCCGTTCAGCGGCTGCCAGCGCCTCGCGCGCGTACCGCACTTCCGTCTGCGACCCCTTCACGGCTTCCCGCAACCGGCGCTCCTCATCAGCGGCGGCGGCAGTCGCGGCGCCGGCCTCGGAGGCTGCGTTTTCGGAAGTCCGGAGCGCCTTGGTGGCCTCGATGATCTCCGCGTCCAGTTCAGCCAGCCGGTTCTTCTGGGCGAGACGTTGGGCCGCAGGCGTCGGCGCATCGGCGCGGGCGGTGTAACCGTCCCACCGCCATAGCGCGCCATCGCACGAAACCAGACGCTGGCCGGTCTTGAGCGATTCCGCCAGGGAGGCCCCCTGCTCATGGTCTTCGACTATGCCTATCTGGTTGAGCCGTCGCCGAAGCGCATCGGGCGCCTTGACATGATCGCCGAGTCCCTCGACACCCTGCGGCAACGCGGGATCGTCGGAATGCGCAGCAGCGCCGGACCAATAGGCGGGAGCGTTGCCGTCAAGCGGCAAATCGAGATCGTCGCCGATCGCTGCTCCGAGCGCGGCTTCAAAACCTTTCTCCACCTTAATTTGCTCGACCACAGCCGGAAAGAGGTCCGCCGAGCCGGCATTCAGCATCTTCGAAAGGGTCCGCGCCTCCGTTTCCAGCCCGTTCAGGCGCGTCCGCGCTTCTGCCAACGCGGGCTGCCGCTCGGCTTCCGCTTCACGCGCCGCGGCCAAGGTGCTCTCCGCCTGTGTGACCGCGGCCTCCGCGTCCGCCGCAGCACTTTCCGCCGCGTCGAGGAGCGCACGTTTCTCGGTCGGGTCGGCAAGATCCCGAATTCGACCCTCGATTGCGGACAGCTCCGAGACCAGTGTGTCATACTGCCTGGCAAGCCGTTCGCCCCGCTCGCCGGTCTCCCGGATCCGACGTTCAAGCTGTGTGCGGAGCGCGCCCGCCTCCGCCCGCTCCCCCGTGAGACGCGACAACTCGCTTTCACTGCGTGCCAGCGCTGCCTCGGCAGCTTCGAAAAGCTTTTTCAGCTCCGCCTCGCGATCGCCGGTCGCCGCTTCCTCGGCGGTCAGTTCCGCCTCTTCGGCCGCGAGCCGTTCAATCGCTTCGGCGTTCTCGCGCTTCATGCCCTCCTCGCGCTCGATATCGGCGCCAAGCTGCGCGATCCGAGCCTCCAGCTCGCCGCGCCGCGCCTCCTGGCGGCGGGCATCTTCGTCAAGCTGGTTCAGGGCGATCGTCAGGCGTTGCAATGCGGCAGACGCCGAAGCCGCGACATCGCGCAGCTCCGGCAGCTTCTTCTGCGCGATCGCCTGCACCTTGGCCGCTTCCATTTGCAATTGCGCGCGCTCGCCGACCAAGGAGGTGGCAGAGGCAAGGGCGGTTTGCGCCTCGGCCTCCTGCGCTTTTGCCAAGGTCCACTTCAGGTGCAGCAGTGTCGCCTCGGCCTGCCGGACATCGCGCGACAGCGCCTTGAAGCGATTGGCCTGCCGTGCCTGACGCTTGAGGCTCTCGATCTGGCTTTCGAGTTCGCCGACGACATCCTCCAGCCGCTCGAGATTGGTCTCGGCACCCCGCAGGCGAAGTTCGGCATCGTGGCGGCGCGAATGCAAACCGGAAATCCCGGCGGCTTCCTCCAGCAGCGCCCGCCGGGCCTGCGGCTTGGCCTGGATCAGTTCGCCGATGCGACCCTGTCCGACCATCGACGGCGACCGCGCGCCGGTCGACTGATCGGCAAACAGAAGCTGAACATCCTTGGCGCGGGCGTCCCGGCCATTGATCTTGTAGGCTGAGCCGGCCTCGCGCTCGATCCTCCGTGTTACCTGGAGGGTGTCATCCTGGTTGAATGCCGCGGGGGCGGTGCGGTCGGCATTGTCCAGGAACAGGGACACCTCGGCGGTGTTTCGCGACGGCCGGCCGCCAGAGCCGGAAAAGATGACGTCATCCATGCCGGAGGCGCGCATGTTCTTGTAAGAACTTTCGCCCATGACCCAGCGCAGCGCCTCGACAAGATTGGACTTGCCGCAGCCATTCGGTCCGACCACGCCGGTGAGGCCGCCCTCGATGATGAATTCGGTCGGTTCGACGAACGACTTGAAACCGAGGAGGCGGAGCTTTTCAAAGCGCATCAGCGCACCCGCCCCCTCACGTCACAGTCCATTCCACGCGTGCCACAAGGCACACGCGGCTCAAGCACCCCGTCAGAGCAAGTCGTCGAAAATGGCCGACATCTGTTCAACTGTTAGCGCCCCGGAATACTTCTTTCCGTTGATGAAGAACGTCGGGGTGGCATTGACGCCAAATTCCGCCGATCCGCGTTCCCGCACCGTGTTGATGTCATCCAGAAGCTTCTGATCGGTCAAGCAGGCTTCGAAGCTCTCCTGTGTAAAACCAGCCAGTTTGGCGATGTTCATTAGCGGAGCGCGCGCATTTTGCGCTCGGGCCCATTCGTCCTGCTGCTTATACAGTACATCGATCATCGGCACGTATTTGCCGGCGGGCGCGCAACGCGCCAGCATGAAGGCTGCCGCCGCGCGCGGGTCGAAGGGGAATTCGCGCAGGATGAAGCGAGCCTTGCCCGTGTCAATGTACTTCTCCTTGATCGCGGGCCAGGTCTGGGTATGGAAGCGGGCGCAGAAACCGCAGGTCATCGATGCGTATTCCACAACGGTGATCGGGGCGTCCTCCGATCCGACGACGATCTCCTCGAGCGGGCCCGTCTCCATCAGCTTGTCGACATCGACCTCACCTTCGGGCGACGGCGCGGACTGCGCCCATAACAACTGAGGCACCGCGACCGTTGCGAGAACGGCGGCGCCGGAGAGCAAGGCTGAACGGCGCGTGAAAAGAGTCTTGGTCATGGATAATCTTCCTGCTTCAAAGGTCTCGAGCCGGTATATGTCAGGGAACGTGGCAGGACCATGGCCTAAATACCCTGCGTTAGCGCCGCAGATCGTCACAATCCCGTTATGGTCTCCCGCAATGCCGCGCTTTCCGCGTCACTCCACCGCAGCGCCCGCGTTCTCGCGTTCATCGCCGGCGTGATCGAGGCAAAGGCTCTCCTTGAAGGTCAGCGTGCGGTAGGGGAACGGGATCTCTATGCCGGAATCGTCGAGCGCACGTTTGACGGCCGAGATCACCTCGTCACGCGATTTGCGGATGTCGACGGGCTTTGAACCGGTCCACCAGGTCACCTCGAAATTGACAGAGGAATCGGCAAATTCCTGCGCGAAAATCTGGACCGGACGGTTGTCGCTGATAACCGTCCCACAACCCTCCACCGCACCACGGATTATGTCGCGGCACTTGTCGACATCCTCGTCATAGGCGACGCCACAGACAATGCTCGTGCGCCGCTGGTCGAGGTCGGTGCGGATTGTAAGCGGGTTCTTGAACAACATCGCGTTGGGCACGACGACCAACTGGCCATCGGTCTGGCGGATATGGCTTTCCCGGATCGAAATGTTCTCGACCTTGCCCTCGAGCCCCTCGCACTCGATGAAATCGCCGATCCGCATCTCCTTGCGGAAGAGGATAATGATGCCGGCGAGAAAGTTCTCGAAGATATCCTTGAAGGCGAAACCGATCGCCACGGACCCTATGCCGAGACCCGCGAGAATACTGGCGGGGGTGAGGTTGGGAAAGACGACGACTGCGGCGATCATCAGGCCGAGGATCCAGATACCGATCGAGGCAAGGAGCGAAAACAGGTTCTTCAGGCTTTGGCGCAGGGAGGTCCGGTCAAGCCCACGCCGCAGCAGTGCCCGGACACCCATCGCTACCAGCCAAGTGAGGACGATGACGGCGATGGCCACCGCAATCTGGGGAAGAAGCGCTACCGCTCCACGGGCGATCTCGTTGATCTGCTTGTAAATGATGCTGATTGGATCCATCGGTCTCGCCCCCTCACCACAGGACAACCTACGCACGAAAGAACGATCGGTTCAATCGGTTAGATGCAGAACGATCCGGCGGCGGTGAGGCCTGTCGCGATGCTCGAACAGATAAATACCCTGCCACGTGCCGAGCAGAAGCCGGCCATCGGTCACCGGGATGCCAAGCGAGGTTTGCGTCAGCGCCGCCTTGATGTGGGCGGGCATGTCATCATTTCCTTCCGAGCGGTGCGTAACCCAGCGCATCGAGGGATCGTCGGCCGGGGGCGCGAGACGCCGAAAGAACTCGTTGAGGTCGCGGCGCACGTCCGGGTCGGCGTTTTCCTGAATGACGAGGGAGCAGGACGTGTGGCGCACGAAGACTGTAAGCAGCCCCTCCGCGATGCCGCTTTCCTGGACGAACGCGGACACCTCGTCCGTGAATTCGTAAAGGCCGGGTCCGTTCGTCCGGACGGTGATTTCTCGTTGCATGATCTGTCCTCACCTCCGCGCTCTTGTCCTACGGAAAACGAACTCCTGGCTCTTCCGGGTTCCATACCGGATATTTCTCCATCACCGCGGCAAACGGCTCCGACCGGAGGAATCCGTCCAGCCATTCCCGCAGCGGCGGCTCGGCGGCGGCGTCGAATCTGCCGCGATCAATGTGCGCGAACTGGCGGACGAAGGGCAGGATCGCCATGTCGGCGAGCGAAGCGCGGTCGCCGAACAGCCAGCCGCCATGGCACGCGAGGATCGGCGCAAAGCCGTTGAGGCGGGCCATCGCCCTCTCCCACGACCTGTCGGGCTCGGCGTCCGGAAACCGGTTCGGATATTTCGCCCGATCCAGATCGCTCTTGAAGCCGCCGTTGATCTCGTCGATCAGCGCGACCATGGTGTCGAGCGATCCGGCGGGCGGCGACAGCCAGCCTTCGGGATCGTTTTCCCGCAGCGCCAGCAGCATGATGTCGAGGCTTTCATCGACAACCGTTCCGTCTCCGGTGACGAGGGCCGGAACGGTTGCGCTGGGCGAGGCTTGAAGGAAGGCCTCGGGCTTTTCGCGTAGCAGGATCTCGCGAAGTTCCACCGTCATGCCCGCCACCCTGATCGCGAGGCGAGCCCGGATTGCATAGGGACACCGGCGAAAAGAATAGAGGATCGGAGCCATGCCCCTTCCTGTCATGCTTCCGCCCCTGTGGGAAGGCACCGGGGGCGCCGTTCAAGCCGAAGCCTAGTGGTAGAAAAGACGAGGCCTTTCAGAAGCCTGGCGGAATGTTCGGTCAAACTGATTCAAATGCGGCCAGCGGGATTTGCAGACAGGCAAGCCTGTTCGAAGGGTCCGCGGGACTTTCGTTTGCCGAAACCTCGGCCATTGCCTTAACGTCACGGCATGGGTGGCTGGCCGAGACTGGACTATGCACGCTGGCGTGGAACCGGCGGAAGCCTTCACATGTGGACGCAGATCGTCGGAAAGTTCCGGCTGGCGCAGTCACCGTGGGTGAACCATTCCTGGCATGCCACCCTGTATGTGAACGCCCGCGGCCTGACGACCGGCCTGGTTCCCGGCAGCCATGTAAGTCACGAGGTGCAGTTCGATTTTCTTGACCATCAGTTGACCGTTTCGAACACCCTCGGCGTCAGCGAAACGATGGTTCTGGAAACGATGCCGGTGGCGGCCTTCCACGCCCGTTTCCTGGAAATGCTCGAGTCAACCGGTGCGGCAACCGAGTTTCACGGAGCGCCCAACGAGATTCCCGATCCGGTGCCCTTCGCGCAGCAGACCTGGCCGGGCGACTACGATCCGGAGGCGGCGCGCGATTTCTGGCACGCGATGGTGAATGTCGACCGCGTGTTCACCCACTTCCGTTCAGGCTTCCTCGGCAAGGTTTCCCCGGTGCACTTCTTCTGGGGCAGCTTCGACGCCGCCGTCACCCGGTTCTCGGGACGCCGAGCGCCGCTTCATCCGGGCGGCCTTCCAGCCCTTCCCGACGAGATCTCCCGGGAGGCCTATTCGCATGAGGTCAGTTCGGCGGGGTTCTGGCCCGGAGGCGACGGCTTCGAGGAGGCGGCTTTCTACGCCTACGCCTATCCGACCCCGGATGGATTCGAAGAGGCGCCGATACGACCGAGAGAGGCCTTCTGGAGCCCAGAGGGAGGCGAGTTCCTGCTCCCCTACGACGCGGTTCGGCGAGCTGACGATCCGGACGCCGCTCTGATGGCGTTTCTGCAATCCACCTACGATGCCGCGGCCGATCTCGCGGACTGGGACCGCGCGGCGCTCGACTGCCCGGTCGGCCAGCCCCGCGTCGTGCGGGAACTCTAAGGCCAGCGCCGGCGGGACGCCGCGCGCGCTCAGGCCATCGAGGCGACGATCTCGCGGTAGGCCGCCTCAGGGAAAGCCTTCAGCGTATGGGTGCGCACATTCCCCATCATGCCCAGTTGCAGGGCATAACGCGCCATCACAGCGTCGTCCGGCGCCTCGACCACAGCGACCATGTCGTAGTCGCCCATCGTCAGGTAGAACTCCCTGAACTTGCCGCCGATGTCGGCCAGCGCCTTCTTGGCGGCATCGAGCCGCTTCGGGGAATCGCGAACGGATTTGACGCCCTGCTCGGTCCAGTTGATGAGAAGGATATAGACGGTCATCGCACACCTCCCGCGCGGCAACGGCCGCGCCGGAAAGCCGGCGCGCACGCCGCGACGTCTGCCCTCTCCAAAATTCGATGCTACGCTCCCCGGCAACCATCCACAAGCAGGCCCTGCGCGGCGCTTATCAAGGGGAGCGCGCCGGGATATATGACGGCGAGGACGAGAGATGCTGCGGGGACCGGGATGGTCAAGCTCAACGAAAGCTGGCGAACGCCGCTGCAGGGCGAGTTCGACAGCCCCTACATGGCCGCGCTGAGACAATTTCTCGTCGGCGAGAAGGAAGCCGGCAAGCGCATCTTCCCGCCCGGAGGCGAGTGGTTCCACGCGCTCGATGCGACGCCGCTGGAAAACGTGCGGGCCGTCATCCTCGGACAGGACCCCTATCACGGGCCGGGACAGGCGCACGGGCTCTGCTTTTCGGTGCGGCCGGGGGTGCGGGTGCCGCCGTCGCTCGTCAACATCTACAAGGAACTGCGCGACGATCTCGGAATCGAACCGCCCGGGCATGGCAATCTGGAGAGCTGGGCGAAACAGGGCGTGCTGCTGCTGAACGCGGTGCTGACCGTCGAAGCGCACCGCGCCGCATCCCATCAGGGCAAGGGCTGGGAGCAATTCACAGACGCGGTGATCCGCCTCGTCAACGCGCGCGAGGAACCGGTGGTGTTCATTCTGTGGGGTTCCTACGCGCAGAGAAAGGCCGCCTTCGTCGACCGATCCAGGCACCTCGTTCTGAAATCACCGCACCCTTCGCCGCTCTCGGCCCATAATGGCTTCTTCGGATCGAAGCCCTTCTCGAAGGCGAATGCGTTCCTGAAGGAGAAGGGCCGCGAGCCGATCGACTGGCGGTTGCCGGAAGCGGATTGAGGGTGGTTGGGTGCGGACCTCCCTCTCTCCCCTTGCGGGAGAGTCCGGTGCTTTCCCTCCCCCTTGTGGGGAGGGATTGCCGGAGCTTGTGAGCGGCAGCGAATTAGCGACGGCTGGGTGGGGGTGAATGAGCGCCGGTGATGGATACCCCCACCCGGCTGCGGCATGCTCGCGCGGCCTGTCCTTGGGCTTGCCGAAGGCAGGATCCGAGGGCTCGCTGCCTCGCATCCCTCCCCACAAGGGGGAGGGAAAGGGCAAGTGAGATTTTCACCGCGCCTCGCCTTCGAAGCCGGTCTTTCAAACACTTTTTGGTTTTTGGCTGCTCACGAACTGTTGAGGGCGTCGAGGGCGAGGATGTGGCAGTCCTTCAGCGTCTCGCCGACAAGTGTCTTCGGCCGCTCACGATA
>NZ_JAINFK010000003.1:0-252500 GCF_019966575.1 Oricola cellulosilytica
GAGATCCGCAAACACACGGTAGTTGCCCGCATCCCTCAAACCGCCAAGACGATCCGCGAAAAACTGTTCGTAATCCATAGCGTTTTTCCTATGTATGGCACGACCATGCGACAGCGGCTGCGCCCCGTCAACCCAATCGGCCGACACAATTGCGTGCATGCCGCCAAGCGACGTTACCAAGCATATGACTCATTTTGGGAGCGAGCACGTCCAACGAGCTGAAAATTCTGCTGAGCAGCAAGCGGCACATACGCGTAGAAGTATCTCCTCTAACCCCTGGGCTCGTAATCGAAACGGCTGAACCGTGCCTCAGCGCCCTGCCCCGTCAGGTCAAATGCAATCATTCCAACGAAAGCACCGGTGAAGGACGCATGTTCTCCGCGTCCCCCCTCATCGGAGATAACAGAGGCGTCTAGCGCTGGACCGACCTCCTTCCAGGCCCCCCCGCTCTGCCGCCAGGAGAATTGTTGTGAGGCGTGATTAACCTCGACCCGCATCTCGACAGGTGCATCCGAAACCCTCACTGGCGCGTCGAGCGCCATTGTGAGTTTCCCATCCGGCCAGTCTCCGTTGCACGAGACAATAGAGAGGACGCGGCCGGCATCCGGATCATGCGTGAGCAAAAGCGCGTGAAATTTGTAGCGATTGTAGTAGGTCGTCAGCCCAGCCGCCTGTTGATAGGTCACAGGATCAAAGCTGACCATGGTCTCGGCGACATAGGCCAGGTGCTCCTGGCGCCGTGCGACGAGCGCCTGCTCAAACCAGCTTCCGATGCTCTCGCGTCCGATCAGAGTGAGTGAGCCATCGCCAAGGCGAAAAATCCGGTCCTTTTCCGGGGTCCGCAGCCATTGGAACTCAGGTGGGAGCGCATCACCATCAAAAGTCCGTCGCACTGACCGCGGCGAGTCAGGCTCGACATCGGTCGGCGAAGGGACCTCGACGCGCGGCAAGAGCCCGCCTTGTTCCAGATAGAGCCAGTCGTCGTCATGCCAAACGCAGCGCTCGATCCCAGTTTCGCGACCAAGAGGACAAAAGCGACCGCTTTTCCCGGGACCGGAAATCGGTCGTCCCATCAGGAACGTGTGATAGGTCTCGCCATCGGGGGTTTCCACATATTGCCCATGGCCGGCCCTCTGGATGGGATGACGCGGCGCAGCGGCGGAGGAGATCAGATGCTTCTGCGGATGATCTTCATATGGGCCGGTGATTGAGCGTGAGCGGGCCATCGTCACGGCATGCCGGTAGCCGGTGCCGCCCTCCGCGGTGGTCAGGTAATACCAGCCATTTCGCTTGAAAATATGCGGAGCCTCGGTGAGCCCTCGCGCGGTCCCGGGATAAATATTGATGGCCGGCCCACTCAGGCCCTCAATCTCGTTCCATTGCTGCAGAAGAATTCCGTCAAACGACGCATGCTCCGGATTGCCACCGGTCCCCGGACCGCGGTGGTTCCATTGCATGTTCATAAACCATTTCCTGCCGTCGTCGTCGTGAAAGAGTGACGGGTCGAATCCGGAAGAGTTCACGTAGATCCGATCGGTCCACTCGCCGTCGACGGCGTCGGACGTCGTGACGTAGTTATGGGAGTCCTTGAAATTTCCGTCGAGACGCTTGACGTCCGTATAAACTAGCCAGAACCGGCCATGGGCGTAGGAAAGGCATGGCGCCCAGATGCCGCAGCTATCCGGATTTCCGCGCATGTCCAGCAGCGCCGCCCGGTTCAATGGCCGCGAGGCCAGTCTCCAGTTCACCAGATCCCGGGATTGGTGGATCTGCACCCCCGGATACCACTCGAATGTAGAGGTCGCGATGTAGTAGTCCTCTCCCACCCGGCAGATCGACGGATCCGGATTGAAGCCGGGCAGAACGGGATTTCGTATCATCGCTCGGCGGCGCCTTCCTGCGTCTCCGACGACTTCGCCCACAGGTTGATGCTCTCGTCCTGAGCGTATTTGTCAATTTCCGCAAGCTCGTCGGCGGTAAACTCCAGATTGGCGACCGCCCCGGCGCAGTCGATGACCTGCGACGGCTTTGATGCACCGATCAGCGCGCTGGTGATCCCGCCGGCGCGCAGCACCCATGCGAGCGCCATCTGGGCGAGCGTCTGACCGCGTCGCTCGGCGATTTCGTTCAGCTTGCGGATGCACTCGATAGTCTGATCGGTGAGGAAATCCGGATTAAGCGATTTGTCCTGCGCCGCGCGGCTGTCCTTGGGGACGCCGCCGAGATATTTCTTCGTTAGCATGCCCTGCGCAAGCGGCGTGAATGCGATCGAGCCGACCCCGAGTTCGGTCAACGTGTCCTTCAACCCGTCCCGCTCGACCCACCGATTGAGCATGTTGTAGGATGGCTGATGAATCAGGCAGGGCGTTCCGAGATCGCTGAGGATCTTCACAGCTTCTCGGGTGCGCTCGGAATTGTAGGAGGATATCCCCGCGTAGAGCGCCTTGCCGGAACGCACGATTTGGTCCAGCGCCCCCATGGTCTCCTCTAGCGGCGTTTCCGGGTCGAAGCGGTGCGAGTAAAAGATATCGACATAATCGAGGCCCAAACGCTTCAGCGACTGGTCGCAGGATGAAATCAGGTATTTGCGGCTTCCCCACTCGCCATACGGCCCAGGCCACATTTCATATCCGGCCTTCGTCGAGATAACGAGTTCGTCGCGATAGCCGCGGAGATCGGTTCGCAAGATTTCACCGAACGCCTCTTCTGCGCTACCCGGCGGCGGGCCGTAATTGTTGGCGAGGTCGAAATGGGTAATCCCGTGGTCGAACGCTGTGCGGCAAAGCGACCGCTTCAGATCATGGGGCGTGTCGCCGCCGAAATTGTGCCACAGCCCGAGCGAAACGGCTGGCAGATCGAGACCTGACCGCCCACAGCGGCGGTAGACCATTTTCTCGTAGCGATCCTCTGCGGGAACGTAGGTCAATTCTCTCATCTCCTTTTCAGTCAGCTGCCACCGGACGGCACAAGGCTTTAGCCCATGAGTTGACGCGCCTCCTCGGGACCGAGGGCCGCCGGGCGCTCGCAACTCGTGGTCATGTCCACGAATGAGCCGGTGTCGCCCGATTTGAGGATGGCCGTCATCACGTCAACCGCGTGCAGCGCCAAGTCAAGGGAGCACCGGTGTTCGCGTCCCTCGACAATCGCCTGCGCCATGTCGGCAAGTCCGGCCGTGCGATAGTTTGCCAGAGGACCGTTGGCATGCTCCTGGTTGGCGATGCCGAAGGGGTGGCTCCACGCCTCGAGTGGCTTGATCAGGCCGTCTCGCCCCGCCGACTCAACGGTTCCGCCGAAGAAGTTTGGATCCGGGACGAACATCGAACCTTCCGTCCCGTAGAGTTCCATGCTCGCATGCCGATGGACCCAGACGTCCCAACTCGCCGAAAGGGTGATGGTGGCACCGTCGGCAAAATCGAGAAGCGCGTGAATGTTGGTCGGTGTCTTCACGGGTATCTGCTCACCCTTTCGCGGCTCCGACAGAATGGTCCGCGTCGTCGTAGCCGAAGTCGCGAGCGAGGCGACCCGCTTCACGGGTCCGAGCAGTTGGATAAGATTGGTAATGTAATAGGGTCCGATATCGAGGATCGGGCCGGCACCCGGCAGGAAGAAGAAATCCGGATTTGGATGCCAATGCTCCATGCCGTGCGACATGACGTGACACGTGCCTGCAATCACCTTGCCGATCAATCCCTCGTCGATCCTGGCGCGCGCAAGCTGGTGGGCGCCGCCGAGGAAGGTGTCAGGCGCCGAGCCGACCCGCAAATTTTTAACACCGGCCAGCGCCCGCAATTCCTCGCCTTCTTCGAGCGTCAGAACCAGCGGCTTTTCCGAGTATGCATGCTTTCCCGCCTCAAGGATCGACTTCGTGACGGCGAAATGCGCGTCGGGAATGGTGAGGTTCACCACCACATCGATCTTGTCTGACGCGAGCATGTCCTGGACGGTCATCGTCTCGACGCCAAATTCCTTTGCCCGAACTTTCGCTGCCTCCATAGACATGTCCGCGACGGCCCGTATCTCCAAGGCTTTGAAAAGCGGCGCCAAGCGGAGATAAGACGTAGAGATATTGCCGCATCCGATGATTCCGACACCAAGTTTTTTCATTTTCGTTACCCTTAAAGCTTGCGTGCCGTTTCGATGGATCGGCGCGCGAAACGCTCGTGATCGCTCGGATTGTCGTGTTCCATGATGAAGTAGCGCGCCTTCGTCTTGCGCAAAGCGGCCATGATCGCCGGCCAGTCCATCACGCCGTGACCTACATCGGCCCAGCCATCCTCGTCGGCGCATTCGCCTTCAGGTGCGATGTCCTTGAGATGCGCCGCGACGATCCGGTCGCCATATTTCGCGACTGCGGTAAGCGGGTCGCCGCCGCCCTTCTGCACCCAGGCGATGTCGAGTTCCACCACCAGATCCGGCGCGGCGGCGAGGATCAGGTCCTGTGGTAAATCGCCCTGCCCCGTCGGCCGGAATTCGAAATCGTGGTTGTGCCACCCGAAGTTCAATCCGGCATCCCGGATCGGAGCGCCCGCCGCGTGCAGGCGCTTGCCGAATGCCTTCCAGCCCTCGCTGTCCGCAGGGCGTTGGTCGGCCATCAGGAAGGGAACGAAGACGTTCGTAATGCCAAGCGCCTTGGCGATCGCCAAACCGCGCGAGGGATCACCCTCGATCAGGTCGAGGCCGAAATGACCGGTCGGCATGGTCAGACCGGTCGCCGCGAGGTTGGCCTCCAGTTCATTGACGGCAGCCTCGTCATTGAAAAGCGCTCCGTAGCCCTCGACCTGTTTGTAGCCGTTGCGGGCGACCATTTTCAGTGTGTCGGCAAGCGGCGGGAAATTGCGGGAGCTATAAAGCTGATAGGAAAAATCGGTCATTGATCATATCCTCCAATGCGGCTCGGCGGAGCCATGTGACGCGCTCGGAAACAAGAAGGCGCAGCGGGTCGAACAGCCCGAGATCGGTGATGTCCCAGCCGGTGGTCGCGGATGAGGTGGGCGACGGACGAACGTTTCATAATGGGCCGTACAGGACCCGAAACATTCAGCATTTGTGTTCGTCTCACATCCTGATTTCGGACTTGGCGTCGAACAGCGACGCCATGGGGATGTTGAAACACACATGCACCGTGTCACCGCGCCTGAATCGCCTCGATGACTCTACGCGAGCAGACAATGTTTGATCACCAAGCGATATCCAGACCAAGCTGTCCGCGCCCATCGGCTCCTCCAGATCGACCGTCGCCGGAAAGGAGACCGCCCCGTTCGCGCCCGCTTCCCGGTTGATCTCGACATGCTCCGGCCGAACGCCGAGCAGCGCGTCTGGTGCTTCCACGATGGCAGTATCCGGCTCGTAGCCATCGAGCGCAATCTCATGGCCCCCGGCTCGGAACGCATGGCCGTGACCAGATTTCACGACCGCGCCGGCAAGAAAGTTCATAGCAGGCGACCCGATGAAGCCGGCGACGAACAGATTGCGCGGACGGTTGTAGATCGTCAGCGGCTCATCGAGTTGCTGAATGACCCCCCCTTTCATTACGGCAATCCGGTCGGCAAGCGTCAGCGCCTCGATCTGGTCGTGCGTCACATAGATCATCGTGTTGTCGAGCTTCTGGTGCAGCCGCTTGATTTCGACGCGTAGTTCCGACCGCAGCTTCGCATCGAGGTTCGACAGCGGCTCGTCAAAGAGAAACACGTCGACATCGCGAACCAGCGCCCGCCCGATGGCGACGCGCTGGCGCTGACCGCCGGAAAGCTGCGCCGGCTTCCGGTTGAGAAGAGGCTCGATCTGCAGGATTTTCGAGGCCCGGTCGATCCGCGCCCTGATATCGTCGCCCGGCAGCCGCTGGTTTTTCAGTCCGAAGCTTAGATTTCCCTCCACTGTCATCTGCGGATAGAGAGCGTAGGACTGGAACACCATTCCGATGCCGCGGTCCTTTGGCTGCTCCCACGTGACGTTGCGATCCTTGATGAAGATCTGGCCATCGCTGACATCAAGCAGCCCGGCGATGCAGTTGAGCAAGGTCGATTTACCGCAGCCGGAAGGTCCGAGCAGGACAAGAAACTCCCCTTCCCTCACATCGAGATTCAGTTTCTCCAGAACATGAACGGCTCCGAAACTGAGACTCACATCGCGGATCGAAACGCTTTCCATGGACAATCAACCTTTTACAGCGCCGGCGGCAATACCGCGCACGAACAGCTTTCCTGAGATGAAGTAGATCACGAGCGGAACAACGCCTGTCAGCAGCGTCGCGGCCATGTTGACGTTGTATTCTTTAACGCCCTGCACGGAATTGACGATATTGTTGAGCTGAACCGTCATCGGGTAGGTGTCCGGCTTCGTATAGATCACCCCGAACAGGAAGTCGTTCCAGATGCCGGTTACCTGCAGGATCATGGCGACGACGAAAATCGGCAGGCTCATCGGCAGCATGATTCGGAAATAGATACTCCAGAAGCCGGCGCCGTCGACACGCGCCGCCTTGAAGAGTTCCTCCGGCAGGGACGTGAAGTAATTGCGGAACAGCAGCGTCAAAATCGGCATTCCGAAGATCGTGTGAACGAGGACGAGACCCCACAGCGAGCCGTAAAGGCCCATCTCACGCAGGATGATCACGATCGGATAGAGCATCACCTGATAGGGGATGAATGCCCCGAAGATAAGGATCGTAAAGAACACGTCCGCGCCTCTGAAACGCCAGTTCGCAAGCGCATAGCCGTTCACGGACGCCACGGCGATCGATAGCACAACAGACGGGATCGTAATCCGCACGGAATTCCAGAAACCTCTCGAAAGCCCGTCGCAATTGAGTCCTGTGCAGGCTTCAGCCCAGGCCTTCACCCAAGGCTGGAAGGTGATCTCGACCGGCGGCGAGAAGATGTTACCGAGACGGATTTCCGGCATGCCCTTCAGTGAGGTGACGAGCATGACGTACAGCGGCACAAGATAGTAAATCGCGACCACCAGTAGAGTACCGTAGATGAAGATGTTGCGGCGAGAAATCCGCTTGCGCGGCCGCGGTCCTCTCGGGCCACCGTCGATTCGATCCTTGACCGCATCCAGGCTTGCGGCGGCGATATTGAGAGAACCGGGATTAGACACGGCGTTTACCCCCGAACTCGAGATAGGCCCAAGGGATCAAGACGATCAGCACCGTCAACAGCATCATTGTCGAACCGGCGAAACCCTGGGCCAGATTCTGCCCGAGAAACATCTTGTCGTAGACATATTTTGCGGGCACTTCGGAAGCGATGCCGGGGCCGCCGCTGGTTTGGGCGACAACCAGGTCGTAAACGCGGACGATCCCGGAGGCGATCAGCACAAGGGTAGTGATGAAGACCGGCCGCATCATCGGAATGATGATGAAGAGATAGGTTTTCCAGATCGGAATGCCGTCGACTCGCGCCGCCTTCCAGACATCCTCGTCAATGCCGCGGAGTCCGGCCAGCATGAGGCACATGATCAGGCCCGTACCCTGCCAGAGGCCGGCGATCAGAATGCCGTAGATCACGATGTCCGCAGTGTAGAGCGGATCGAATGTGAAACTCTCCCAACCCAGGTCCCGTATGACACTCTGAACACCGAAATCGGGATTGAGTATCCATTGCCAGACGAGGCCGGTCACGATGAAACTGAGGGCGAAGGGATAAAGGAAAATCGTTCGGAAGGTGTTTTCGAAACGAATTTTCTGATCGAGCAACGCTGCCAGCACAAACCCGATGACCAGTGAGAAGACCAGCGAGAAAACGCCGTAGATCATCAGATTTTCGATCGAGATGATCCACCGGCTGGTATTCCAAAGCCGATCGTACTGGTCCAGCCCGACCCAGCGCAGGCGCGGCAGCAGCTTGGAGTCGGTGAACGAGTAGACGACCGTCCAGATCGTGCCGCCCGCGAAGATCACAACAGCGGTGAAGATCATGGGAATCGCAGCGATCTTTGCGTTCAGGTTACGGAAAAGCTGCAATGGACGCCCATCACGCGCCATGAACATCCCCTCTGCCGATTTGGGTCCAGTTTCACTGTCGGAGGGCCGCCGGGCCGGAGCATTCCGGCACGGCGGCAGAAATCAAGGGCCGAAGATCAATCGGCGTTGGCTATGATCTCAGCATAACGCTGTTGCGCATCTTCGGCGCTTATCGCGTCGCTCGACCAGAATTCGGTCATCAGATCCTCGATCTGACCCTGCGTGTCAGGCGAGAGCGTTTGGTTGGTGTCCGGAAGAATGTTCCCGCCTGCCAGGATCTCCAGTCCCTTCTTCATGCAATCGTTGGCGGCTGCAAGATCGACGTCGCCCCGGACCGGCAGCGAACCCTTTTTGAGATTGAAAGCAACCTGCACTTCCTTGGACAGCATCAGCGAAGCGAGTTCCATCTGCGCTTGGGTTTTCTCAGGATCGTCCAGTTTCGGGAAATAAAATGCATCACCGCCCGTCGAGATAACCTCGGTGACGCCCAGACCGGGCAGGCAGGAGTAATCTTCGCCCGCAACCTGGCCGGCGACCTGAAACTCACCCTGCGCCCAGTCGCCCATGATCTGGCCGCCGGCCTGGCCGGTGATCACAAGGTTGGTCGCCTGGTTCCAGTCCTGAACATTCGAGTCCTTGCGGAATTCGCGCGCATCGGCCGCAGCTTTGAAGACCTTCGCGTATTCGGGCCCGGCAGCGGCTTCGGCGTCCTTCTCGATATTGACGGCCTTCCAGGCGTCGAGGCCAGCCAGCGCGATCGACATCACGTTGAATGCACCGGACGACTGCCATGGCTGATTGCCCATGGCGAGCGGAATTTTCCCGGCCTCCTTTAGCGCGGGAGCTGCCGCCACGAACTCGTCCCAATTGGTTGGAACCGGGACTCCGGCATCCTCGAATGCCTTGTGGCTTAGCCATATCCATTGCCACGAGTGAATATTCACCGGCACGCAATAGATGCGGCCGTCGACCGTGCAACTGTCAAGCAGCGAAACGGGATGCACGATATCACGCCAACCCTCCTTTTCCGCCAGCTCGGTCAAATCCTGCATCAGCCCCGCTTCGACGAGTTCCTCCGCCTGACGGCCGTGGTTGAACTGCGTGGCGCCCATCGGGTCACCGCCGGTAATCCGGCTGATCATAATCGGACGCGCGGTGCCTCCGGACCCCGCGATGGCACCGTCAACCCACTTGTTGCCCGTTGCATCGAATGCCTTGGCGAATTCGGCCACCGCAGCCGCCTCGCCGCCTGACGTCCACCAGTGTGTTACTTCGAGCTCGGTCGCCTGAGCACCGGCGGCCGGCAATGTGACGAACGCCGCAAGCGCCGCCAGAGTTGAACGAAGACGCATCTATTCCTCCCATGGAACTGTAACGTTGCAGTAAAGACTTTATGGCAACGTCCATTTTCGCGCAACCATCGTACGGAAAATTTCCTTCCGCAGGGGGAGGCATCAGATCGAAGCTGTGTAAAATTTTCGCTTTCCTGTATATTTTCAGCACTTTGTCTGAACTAGACTCCAAGGCAAGGCTCTTGCGCACACTGCACGGCGCACACCATAGGATGCAACGCCTCAAACTTTATCGTTTGCGAAAATGGCTTCCGCTGGTTGAAGCAGACGATGGGGTGAGCCTATAGTCACTCCGAAGGGATACGGGCAAAATGGCAAACAAGCAGCCTGAAGGCGCAATGGAAAGGACTGCGGCAGAAACCGGTCCACCGACGCTCAAGACAATCGCCTACATGACCGGCTACAGCGTGACCGCCGTTTCGCGAGCGCTGCGCGACGCCCCCGATATCGGTGCGGAGGCGAAGGAGCGGGTGCGTCTTGTCGCCAAGCAGATCGGATACAGGCCAAACCGCGCCGGCGTGCGCCTGCGCACCGGCAAGACCAACGTCATCAGTCTCGTTCTGAACACAGAGGAAGAGATCATGAGCCTGACGTCCGAGATGGTTTTCGGCATCTCGGAGGCCTTGCGTGATACACCCTACCATCTCGTTATCACGCCTTATTCCCACGAGAATGACCCGATGGATCCGGTCCGATACGTCGTCGAAACCGGCTCCGCGGACGGAATCATCCTGTCGCGCACCGAGTTGCACGACCGTAGAATTCAGTATCTGAGCGAACGTGGCATGCCGTTCGCGACCCACGGTCGCACGGATATGGGAATCGATCACCCGTGGCATGATTTCGATAACGAACGCTTTGCCCACGCAGCAGTGGCCAGCGTCGCATCCAAGGGCGCCACACGGCTGACCCTGATCGCCCCGCCTGCCAATCTCACCTATGCCCGTCACATGAAGGCGGGCTTCGCCGCCGGCCTTCGCGAATTCGGTCTGGAGGAGATCGCATCGGGCAACGTCACGGTGGACGACAGCCTCGATACCATTCAGGCGCAAGTTTACGAACTGATGTGCTCCCCCAGACGACCGGACAGCTTCGTCTGCGGCAGCGGCAGCGCCGCCATCGCGACCGCGACCGGAATCGAACAGGCAGGGCTTGCGGTCGGCACCGACATCCAGCTTGTTTCCAAGGAGCACACCAGCATCCTCAAGAGGTTCCGACCGGGAATCGAGATTTTCATGGAGGACGTGAAACTCGCCGGGCGGGATCTGGCGACGTGCGTGATGCGCTCGATCGAAGGCGTACCGGCCAAGGATTTGCAGTTTCTATCTTATCCCAACGCCGGATCGACGGGCGACTCGCCCTCGGGGGAATACCACGCGGCTACAAGAACAGCCGCGTCGACCTAGGACATATTGCGCCTGGAGCACACGGTTCTTCTATTCGATTCCGTTCTCCCGCTGGAGCGCACGTACATAGGCTACGATCATTTCTACATCGTCTTCGCTCACGCCATCGACTGGGCGCATGTTGCCGAAACGCCAGTGATGGGCACGCACGCCCTGCTGGACTGCAAGATGAAAGGCCGCATCCGAGTGATGGTTTGGCTCATAAATGATATGCACGAGCGGAGGCGCGATACCCTCTTGACCCGCTGCGTTCACGCCATGACAAGATGCGCAATTTGCTGCGAACAGTGCCTCGCCTTCCTTCGCCACCCCGGCCAGTACCGGGACGCTCACAGAGACCATCGCGGGTCCGGTACGCGGCGGTGCACCTTCGCCCATTTCACTCCGGTTCCGGAGACCGATGGACACCACGGCCAGTACAGCTACCACCGCCAGGACAGAAATCGTAACGCGCCTGCCCATCAACCTTTCTTCCCGGCAAGATCATTAATGATCGGACACTCCGGCCGGTCGTCGCCATGGCAGTGTTCCGCCAGCGACGCGAGTGTTTGCCGCAGAGATCTCAATTCCACGATCTTGGCATCCATCTCCTTCACCTTTTCGAGCGCAATCCGCTTCACATCGGCGCTCGCCCGCTCCTTGTCCTGATAAAGCGACAGCAATAGCCGGCACTCCTCGATCGTGAAGCCAAGGCTGCGTGCCCGCTGGAGAAAGCGCAAACGGTGCACATCGGCGTCGGAATAGTCGCGATATCCATTCGTGGATCGCTGAGGCGAAACCAGCGCGATATCTTCGTAGTAGCGGATCGTCTTGGGCGGCAGGTTCGACCGTTCCGATGCTGTTCCGATATTCATGGCGATTTCTCCTTCCTTCCGAACCCGTCAAAGTTTTAGACTACGCAAGCGCAGCGCATTTCCGATCACCGACACCGATGACAGACTCATCGCCGCGGCCGCGATGATCGGCGACAACAGTGTGCCGGTCAGGGGATAGAGGATCCCCGCCGCGATGGGCACGCCGAGCGAGTTATAGGCGAAGGCGAAGAACAGGTTCTGCTTGATATTCGACAGCGTCGCTTGGGCAAGGCGACGCGCCCTCACGATTCCCCGCAGGTCGCCACGAAGCAATGTGATACCGGCGCTCTCGACAGCAACATCCGCACCTGTGCCCATCGCGATTCCGACTTCGGCTGAGGCCAAGGCCGGCGCATCATTGACGCCGTCACCCGCCATCGCAACTTTCTTGCCGCTGGCGTGGAGCTCGTCGACCAAGGCCTGCTTGTCCTCCGGCAGGACACCTGCGCGAACCTCGTCGATGCCCAGCGATTTGGCCACCGCTCGCGCGGTGCGTTCGTTGTCACCGGTCGCCATGATGATGCGCAGGCCAGCCCGGTGAAGTTCCGTGATCGCTTGCGCGGTCGTCTCCTTGATCGGATCGGCGACCGCGACGATGCCGGCGATCCGTCCCTCGATAGCGACATACATGGCCGTCTTTCCGTCCGACTGAAGGCGGTCGGCCGCCACCGAGATCGAAGCAGGGTCCACGCCGGCGAAATCCATCATGGAGATGTTTCCGAGGACGACCGTCCGGCCGCCGACGTGGCCTTTCACACCTTTTCCAGTGATGGCCTCGAACTCCGATGCCTTCGGGGCCTTTATTCCGCGATCCTCAGCTCCGGCGACGATCGCTTCCGCGAGCGGATGCTCGGATCCTTTTTCGAGCGCTGCTGCCAGCTTCAGCACCTCTTCCTCGCTGAAGTCTCCTGCCACGACCACATCGGTAAGTTTCGGCTTGCCTTCTGTGAGCGTTCCAGTCTTGTCCACAACCAGCGTGTCGACCTTTGCCATGCGCTCCAGCGCCTCGGCATCCTTGATAAGGACCCCGGCCTGTGCGCCCCGGCCCGTGGCGGTCATGATCGACATGGGAGTTGCGAGACCGAGTGCACAGGGGCAGGCAATAATCAGCACCGACACCGCCGAGACGATTGCGAAGATGAAGGCCGGATCCGGGCCGAAAGTGATCCAGACCCCGAATGCAATAACGGCGATAGCGACGACGGTTGGCACGAAGTACGAGGCGACCTTGTCGGCCAGCCCCTGAATTGGCGCGCGCGAGCGCTGCGCCGACGAGACCATCGCGACGATACGCGCAAGCATGGTTTCTTCCCCAACCCTGCCCGCCTCAACAACAAGAGAGCCGTTCTTGTTCATCGTGCCCCCGGTAACCGGCTCGCCTTCGATCTTTTCCACCGGCAGCGGTTCGCCGGTGAGCATGCTCTCGTCCACGGAGGAACGCCCCTCCACGACCACACCGTCTACGGGCACACTTTCACCAGGCCGGACGCGAACGAGATCACCCTCCAGGATGTTCTCGAGTGGCACGTCGTATTCATCACCATCCGGCGTCACGCGGCGAGCCGTCTTCGGGGCGAGATCGAGTAGCGCCTTCACCGCATCGCCGGTCCGCTCCCTGGCGCGCAGTTCAAGCACCTGACCGACAAAAACGAGGGCGACGATAACGACAGCCGCTTCGTAATAAACCGGTGGATGGCCGCCCTCCATCAGAAGCCCGGGCGGAAATAGGCCGGGGAAGAACGTGGCAACCACGCTGTACGCATATGCCGCGCCGACGCCGATCATGATCAGCGTCCACATGTTCAGGTTCCAGGTCTTGATCGACGACCAACCCCGATGGAAGAACGGCCATGCCGCCCAGAGGATGACCGGGGTCGCCAAGGCAAATTCGAGGTAGATCGAGACTTCCTTGCCAATCCACTCGCTCACCGGCAAGCCGATCATCGGCCCCATCGCCAGGATCACCAGGGGCACGGCTGCAAGGGCGCTCACCCACATGCGGCGCGTGAAGTCGATTAGTTCGTGGTTCGGCTCGTCGGAGGTACCGCTCATCGGTTCCAGCGCCATTCCGCAGATCGGGCAGGATCCTGGCTTTTCCTCGACGATTTCGGGATGCATCGGGCAGGTGTAAAGGGCGCTCTTCGGCTCGGTCGTCGTCTTCTTCTTGTGGTTCCCCGAGACATAAAAATACGGATCCGCTTCGAAGCGGTCATGGCATCTCTGACTGCAGAAGTGATACTCATCGCCCTTGTATTCGTGACGGGGCTTGCCGGCGTCCACACGGACTGTCATGCCGCATACGGAGTCGATAGCCGTTCCCTCCTCGGGTCCGAGAACCGCATTCTCTGAATGGGGCTCATGGTTGCAGCCGGTATGGCCCGATGCCTCATGCGATCCATCGTTATGGGAATGATGGGAATGGTCGTGCGCGCTCATTGGCGGATCCTTTCGCAGCAATTTGCTCGATATAATTATTCCAGTCACTGGAAGGTCAAGCCCCAATGTGCGCCGCCCAACCCAAGCTTTTGCCACAGAAACGCACCGAGCCTGAGGTTACGAATTCACAAGCGCAGTTTCTGAGAGCGCCCGCCGGTAATTCAATTCCCCTGAACGGTGGAAGCGATTACGTGGCTGTCCTGCGAGCAGTCGCGAGCGCGGCCCTCAACACCGAGATGTCACCCACCTGATTTGCAAGCAGCAGGATCAGCCGCGCATTCAGACGGACCGACTGTTCGAGAGACAGGCCCTCATGAGCGTCAAGCAACTCCTGGTAGAATTCATCGCCATGCGGCCCTAGGCGGTCTTCCGACAAATTAATTTGGTTTTTTTCCATCGATCTATACCGCCGCCTGGAGAGTTTTCTGCCCAACGGCTCGCTGGCGCGCCTTCAGGATGGCCTTCGAGCCAGGGTGACGGAAAGCCGCAGCGACGTGAGCATCTGGCCTGAACAGGTAGGTCAGACCTTCTCCGTAGCGCTCAAGAGCCATCCCCGTCACATCAACAAAACCGGTATGGTCGAGCCGGGAGCCTTTCGGGTGAACGCGAATGTGCGGGACGCCACGCAACTCGGGATCGTCGCCGTTGCCAAACGAAACGGCAACGAAATCATTGCCTATAAGTTCTACGAGCCAGCGGGGGCCATTTTTTGTCTCAAGTGGCGCATCAACGACGGGCATTCCCGGACGCACCAAAGCGAATTCAGATGGGGTCTGAAGATCGGAAGCCTCCAACGAACATGGGACCGACAACCGGCCGGAATTGATCAGTCTGCGCGCGAAGGAATGATCTGTAGCGAGACCGAGCACCTCGTCCCGGAACAACCGCTCCAAATCCGACTTTGGCGTCATGAAAGAGGTGGCACGGCTGGAATGCAGAATATTCTCATCCGATCCGTACCCACGTTCCCTGTCGTAACTCGCCAGCAGCGCCTCATCCGCCGTTCCCTTCACGACAGCGGCAAGCTTCCAGCCCAGATTATCAACATCATGAATGCCGCCGTTGCCACCCCGCGCCCCGAACGGCGAAACAACATGTGCGCTGTCTCCGCAGAAAATCACGCGACCATGCACGAACCGCTCAAGTCGCGCGCAGGTAAACTTGTAAATGCTCAACCAGTCGACCGTGAATTGCTTGTCTCCTAAAATGCGCTTCAACCGCGGCACCACTGTCTCGTTCGACAGTTCCCGCTCGACGTCAGCGTCAGGGCCAAGTTGCAGGTCGATCCGGTAGATATTGTCAGGCTGCTTGTGCAGCAGGGACGATTGTCCATCATGGAACGGCGGCTCAAACCAGAACCAGCGCTCAGCGGCATCGCTGCCGAACGGACTTTCATCCATTTCGATGTCGGCGATAAGGAACTGCTCTTCGAAACTGTGCCCTTCGAATGTCAGACCCATGCGTTGCCGCGTGGGCGAGCGTGAACCGTCGCAAGCCACGAGATAGCGGCACTGAAGCTCGTAAGGACCATCGGAAGTGGAGACGCGCACAACAACCCGGTCTCCGTAATCTCTGTGTCCGAAGACCTCATTCTTGAAGCGAAGTTCGATCAGATCAGGAAAATCGCGGCAGCGTTCGGCGAGATACTGCTCGACGTAATATTGCTGGAGGTTGATGAAGGCTGGATATTTATGCCCGTTCTCAGGCAGCAGATCGAACGAATAGACTTCCCTGTCTCCATGAAACAGGCGTCCGACCTTCCAGGTTACCCCCTTCTCCAGCATTCGCTCCCCAACACCGAGGCGGTCGAAAATTTCCAACGTACGCTTTGCCCAGCAAATCGCCCTGCTTCCGATCGACACAACATCGTTATCATCGAGAACAATGCTCTTCACGCCCTGGAGTGCGAGATCGATCGCCAATGACAATCCGATCGGTCCGGCGCCGATGATCGCTACTGGCGCATCGCCCATTGCGCCCCCACGCAGTTCTGGCGGCATTTCATAGGGAAACGGCTCATAAGCATATCTCGCCATCTGTGCCCTCACTCGCTTGGGTCGTCAAACTGATTTAACCGCGTGCAAAATCCCGACACCGATCATTCCGAAAAACGCGAGATAGAGGCACCCCATTCCGGACCTCCACGCACCAGAGCGGCCTTCGGCACGGGCTGCCTCCTTGAGAGTGACGGTCAGATAGTGCCATCGCTTGTCGGGCCGCGGCATTGAAAGAAACCATTGCCACGCAGCCTCCTCGGGCCAGTGGTTTCGCACTTTCTCATACCTGAAGGCGATCGCGAGTAGCCGGATATATCCGAACAACGCGATGACCGTCAGGGCGAGATAAGCCAGCCAGAACATCTCTTAACTTTGCAATGCGTCCCACATTCTGCGATCGCGCTCTGCGGTCCAGATTCGCGGCGTGTCGATGTCGAGTGCCTCATCATAGGCGCGCGCCACGTTGAACGGCAGGCAATGCTCGTAAATTGCGAAATCGGAAAACTTCGGATCGCAGGTTTCACGCACCGCGTCCCAAGCCTCTTTCAAAGACCCTCCGCGAAGCGCAACGCGCGCGGCAGGACTGTAGCTGGAACGAAGGAAGTCAGCGGTCGAGTCGAGCGCACTGTTCACCATTTCCGGCCCTACTAAGGCGTCACCTCGGCCCGGCGCGATCGAGTCCAGTTGGAAGCGGCGGATACGCTCGAGCGTCGCGGGCCAGTCATGATAATGACCGTCTCCGCAATAACAGGCAGACTTGTACTCCACGATGTCGCCCGTGAACATCACGTTTGCGTCGGGCACATAAACAACGATGTCGCCGGCCGTGTGGGCGCGACCGAGAAATATCAGGTCGACACGACGGTTCCCGAGGTAGACCGTCATACGGTCATTGAACGTTGTGGTCGGCCACGTCAGGCCCGGAATGCTCTCGTGGCCCTGGAACAGCCGGGGAAACCGGGCGAACTCGGAGTCCCAGTCCTCCTGCCCCCGTTCAGCGACCATTGAGCGGGCCTTTTCGCTCATTATGACCTGTTGGGCGCCATAGGCGGAGGCGCCGAGCACCCGCACGGCATGATAGTGGGTTAAAACAAGATGCGTGATCGGCTTGTCGGTCACCGATCGAACTTTTTCGATTACCTTCGATGCCAGACGCGGGGTCGCCTGAGCCTCGATGACCATGACGCAATCATCGCCGATAATGACGCCTGAATTCGGGTCGCCTTCGGCCGTAAAGGCCCACAGATCAGGTCCAATCTCTGTGAAGGATACCGCTCTATCGGCGAGATCGCCGGCTGAGGCGAATTGCTTAGCCGTCATATTTCTCAACTGTCTGTTCGATTGCTCCGAAAATGGAGTGTCCCTGGGGATCCTTCATTTCTATGCGAACTGTGTCGCCAAACGTCATGAAATCGGTAGCTGCATTTCCATCGTCGATCGTTTCGATCATCCGGATTTCGGCGATGCAGGAGTATCCGGCTCCGCCTTCTGAAACGGGCTTGCCAGGCCCCCCTTCAACCTTGTTCGAAACCGTCCCCGAACCTATGATTGTGCCCGCTCCCAACCGGCGGGTCTTTGCGGCATGAACGACCAACTGGCCAAAATCAAAGGTCATGTCGATGCCCGCGTTTGCGCGGCCAAATGGCTTTCCGTTGAAGTCGACGTTCAGTGGCAGCGAAAGTTTGGCGCCATCCCAAGCCTCACCCAGCTCGTCCGGCGTAACCGCGACAGGCGAGAAGGCGCTTGATGGCTTTGACTGGAAAAAACCGAAACCCTTGCCGAGCTCGGCCGGAATAAGGCCGCGCAGACTGATGTCATTGACCAGCATCAGCAATCGTATCGCCTTTCGCGCTTCATCCCGACCGGCTCCCATCCGGACATCCCCCGTTACGACGGCAACTTCCCCTTCGAAGTCTATTCCCCAGTTCTCGTCCGGCATGCAAATAGCGTCACGCGGGCCAAGGAAGCTGTCGGAACCACCCTGATACATCAATGGATCGGTCCAGAAGCTGGCAGGCATTTCGGCGCCGCGGGCCCTACGCACCAGTTCCACGTGGTTCACGTAAGCCGAGCCATCGGCCCACTGGAAGGCGCGCGGTAAAGGAGACATCGCATCATGCTCGTGGAAGCGCTCAGTGGGCTGCGCTCCAGCTTCGATCCCCTCAGCCACGTTCTCGAGTCGTCGTGAGGCCGTTGCCCAGTTGTCGAGTGCAGCCTGAAGCGTTGGCGCGATATGACGGACGTCCGAACATTTCGTAAGATCGCGCGAGACGACGACCAGCCGGCCGTCGCGCGAACCGTTCTTAAGGGTCGCAAGCTTCATGGGTCCTCCCGAAGATCGTCGCTCCTTTGCCGCCGATCACGGTGATGTTCAACGATTGTCACGGACGGCGCAACAACCCATTCATAATGATGTCCGCATGCGCCCTTGAATATGCCTCGATGTCGAGTGGCTCTAGTCGATCGAACGTCGTCATCCACAATCCAGCCACGATTGCGGGAGCTGCGACGACGAGCGGTTGCTCCACATCGAGATCCGCACGAAACTCGCCCCGTGCCACGCCGCGTTCAAGAATTCTGCGAATAAGCCGCTTAGCGACCGAGATCGTGTTCGCGTGGTAGAATTCCAGTATTTCCGGAAAGCGCGGTCCTTCCGCGAGCACAATCCTCAGGATGATGCGGACCTCCCCCGAGATCAGCCTTGCGTAGATAGTTTGAAAGGCCAGCCTGAGCAGACTTTCGGTGTCGTCCTGGTAAGCGTCAAGCAGATGGGTGACGCTGTCAATTGCGGGTAATACGTTCGACCGGACGGCCGCCCGAAACAACGCTTCCTTGTTGTCGAAGTATAGATAGATGGTGCCTTTCACCACGCCCGCACGGGCAGCGACATCTTCGAGTCGGGTGGCGGCGAATCCCTTCTCTGAAAATTCCAGCAATCCGGCCTCGATGAGCTCTGCCGGTCGCGCCTCCTTGCGTCGCCGCCGCCTACGCTTGGGAGCATGTGATGCTTCGTTGAAATTCCGATCAGGCATTCTTCGGTTTCGATCCGGTAAGACATTCTGAAAGGCAACTTTCCGATGCGTGAGCGGTTCCCAAGCAGCCGAACTGACGCCGGATTAGCAAGGTATCAGTGAGCGGAATCATCGACGACCCTCCCATCCTCGAGTGTGACGACACGGTCGGCAAGTTCCAGGATGCGATTGTCATGCGTCACCATAACGGTGGTTGTTCCCCGCTCGGCGCCCAGGCGCTTAAGCATCCTGATCACCCTGCCGCCGGAGTCCTTGTCGAGAGCTGCTGTCGGCTCGTCCGCGAAGACGATATCGGGATTGCCGACAAGTGCGCGTGCAACCGCCACGCGTTGTTTCTGCCCCCCGGACAGGTTTGAAGGCAGATAGTCGAAGCGATCGCCAAGCCCCATCAGCCCAAGCAGATGGTGGGAAGCCTCCAGATAACGACCTCGATCGTCGCGCCCATGGACCTCAAGCCCCATCATGACATTCTGCGTCGCCGTGAGGCTTTCGTGCAGGTTGTGCGCCTGAAAGATGAAACCCATCCGGCGACGGTTCGCAACCAGCTCGCGCTCGGACGCCCCGTAGAGTTCCTGTCCAAACATCTTGACGCTGCCCTCCTGAACGTCCCGAAGGCAACCCGCAAGCGTCAGCAGCGTGGTCTTTCCGGACCCGGAGGGACCCATCAGGATGGTAAGGCTGCCTCCTTCGATCCGCATATTGACATCGAAAATCACCTGCTTGCGCGCCTCTCCCTCTCCGAACCAGTGATTTAAGCCAGCAATCGCCACCGGATGTCTCGATCCGGCGTCTGTCGGAACAGAGGAGTGCACGTTCATCACGTTTGCCATCAAAAAAGATCGGCGGGATCGGCACTGGCGAGCCGACGTGTAGCGATGCCGCCAGAAAAAGTACAAGCCAGGATTGTGCCGATCAGCACCATCGTTGCCGTCGCAACGCTCATTTCTAGCGGAAGCCCCGACTTTTGGCCAAGAACGCCATATATGAACCAGCTAATAGAGATGCCGGGAGCAAAACCGAAGAGCGCAAGAATAACCGCCTCTTCAAGAACGATTCCGAGGAAAAACCGCTGGCGGTATCCGATCGCCTTGAAGGTCGCGTATTCTCGCATATGGTCCGCCACATCGGTAGAGAGCACCTGATAGACAATTACGATGCCCACGATCACGCCAATGACCACGCCAAAGCCGAAGATCAGCCCGA
Organism: Oricola cellulosilytica; assembly: GCF_019966575.1. Classification (GTDB taxonomy): domain Bacteria; phylum Pseudomonadota; class Alphaproteobacteria; order Rhizobiales; family Rhizobiaceae; genus Oricola; species Oricola cellulosilytica. The sequence goes on from NZ_JAINFK010000003.1 coordinate 20,244, forward strand.
TCGGACGTTCCGTCGTTTGATAAGCGAGATCCTCCTGCGCCGCCCGTTCCAGAGTTCGAACACGCAAATTGTCTCGCGGAAAAATCAAATTCAGTTGGTCGACGATCGCCGCGACACCCGCACCGGCTGTCGCCTTGAGGAGAATATGGTCCGGCGCCCCGGAAATTCGTTTTTGAAATATTCGGAGAAATGTTTGGTCCGACACGAAAAGGTAACCGTCTGCGGTGAACCCACCACCGAAGGATACCGCCCCTCGGATCGTAATGGTGCGCCCGTTCAGTTCGAAATCGATCGATCGTCCGCTCTTCACGGTGTCCATCAGTTCCGCGTCAACACCTCGAGTGTTAACGTCGAGTAGCGCCGTATTGAGTATCGCCAGTTCCGGGATCCTTTCGCGCAAATCCTGCCGCAGGAACCGGGCCGCGCCGGGATCGATTCCGATTACCTGCAGAGAACTCGTATTGCCGTCGTCCTGGGTCCATTCCGTGAGCGCGGTGTAAACAGGTAGAGCAGCGGCGATGCCCGGCACGGTGAGCGCCTGATATGTACGTTGGCGCGCCACGTTACTTCCCTCGAGAAATGTATTGGCGTCATTTGCCGAGATGAGAATATCCGCGTCGAACAACTCGTACGTTACCAGAATCGTCTCGCTGAGCGCGCCAAAAATACCGAGTTGCACGAAGACGAGGACGTTGGCGAATGCGACGCCTGCAACGGCGGCGGCGAGCCTCGTTTTGCTATGCACAAGCTGCAACCAACCGATGGGCAAGCGGCCAAGCACACGCGCGAGTGCGTTCGTCAACGGCTTTCACCGGGGGTGATGTGCGCAACAACTTCCAGATTCGTCAGCCGCGAGGCGCGCTGCGAGGAGTCCTTGTCGAGTTCAACGGTAACGTCGACGACGCGCGCATCGGTGTTTGCCGCGGGCTCGTCCGCGACTATGGTTTGTCGACCCACCTCCAATCCGATCTCGGAAACCGTACCAGTCAACGGCTCCTGCAGCGCATCACCCTCCATGATAACCTTGTCGCCAATGGAAATCCTGCCGATCATCGATTGATAAACTTCTAGTTCGGCCGTCATCTGGTCGATATTGCCGATATCGGCAACACCGTCCTGGCCTGGCTTCTCGCCAGCACGGACGTGGACCGCAATCACCGTTCCGGTGGATGGAGCTCGTACATATCCCTTTGACAGGTCGCGCTCCGCACGCGCCAGTTCTGCGTTGGCGGCATCCAAGCTCCGCTCGGCGACAAGCACGTCTGGCTGAAGGTCCTCACTTGTCTCGGTGAAGCGCGACACCGTTGCGCGTGCGCGTTCTACATCCCGTTCGGCCTGTGTCGCCGCGAGGCGCCCCCTCTCCAATGCGGCAGTCGTTATGATTCCGCGATCGAACAGAGTCTGTGCCCGCGCCAAATCCGCATCAGTGTTCACCGCGGCTTCCTCCGCCCGTTGCAGCGAAGCGCGCGCCTCTTCCAGGCTCGCTCGCACCGCCGAGCGTGTCTGGATCAATGTGGCCTCACGCACTTTGACTGTGGCGCGGGCGGCATCGACCGCGCTTTTCAACTGATCGAGGTTATCGAGAACGGCGATGACCCCACCCGCATCGATGCGGTCTCCTTCGCGTACCCGCATTTCAGCGATGCGCGCGTCGCCCGCCCCAAAGGGTAGTGCAACGGTTATTAGCTTGCCACGCGGCAACAGACGTCCGAGAGCCACAACATCCCGCATCGTGGTGGGTGGTTCATCCGACGTCACGGCAGGAACCGCGATCGGCACACCAGTTCCCCCGCCTGGCACAAGGCCGGTGATCTGGAAAAACTGCCTTAGTGCGGGTGGCTGGAAATACATCCCGATTACAGCGCCCGAAAACAGAACAGCCATCGCGATCGGAATGATCACAACCCGGCGAGCCAGCCGGGCCCGCGCCTTCCCGGCTGGAGCGCCCCCGACATCGCGCTCGACCACGACAAGCGGCAGGTCAAGTGTGCTGGAAGGTCGATCGGTTACCTTCTTATTTGGCATCGACACGTTCATGTTCGGGCCGTCAATACGGAGTTAGGGTAACGGGAAGCATACACGTTAATGACCCGTGTGTCATTAACTGAATTGAGCGGGTTTTTCCACCAAATCTCAAACCGAAACAGAGGACGATATTCGGAACAGTAGTGGATCCGGTCGCTTGGTGCCCCGATCTTCAGCCGCCCGCAAGCAGTGCCTGGGCTGCGGCTACGATGCCGTCCGTGGAGGGCAGGGTCGCAGCATATGCCGGCCCCGTTGCGATGAAGCAATCGTCCGCCGTCAAACGCGAGAACGACCCAATATCGTTTTCAGCTAAGAGAGCCATAAGGGCTTCAGACTGACTGCCCGTTCGACGGCATTCATCTACGATCAAAACGTGGCTTACACCCTCGATCGCCTTGAGGATGCCGGGTTCCGGCAGCGGGGCCAGCCACCGAATGTCGACGATCCGGACCGTTGCTCCGAGTTTGTCTTCAATCATGGAGCGTGCTTGGTGAGCGAGATAGCAACCGTTTCCGTAGGTCACGATCGCCAGATCGGTACCCTCCCCGTCTACACCGACCTGTCCAAACGGAATCCGTTCGCCGGGTACCGGATACGACCGCATCCAAAGCCCGTCCTTCTCGTCGTGAAGGTCGCGCATCGGATAAAGCGCGATCGGCTCGATGAACACGACAACCCGCTGTTCCTCGCGCGCCAGCCTCACGCATTCGCGAAGCATCATCGCCGCGTCAGCGCCATTGGACGGGCATGCGACGATCAGGCCCGGGATGTCGCGCAGAACCGCGAGCGAATTGTCGTTGTGGAAGTGCCCGCCAAACCCCTTTTGATACCCCAGCCCGGCGATGCGGACGACCATGGGATTGGTGAACTGTCCGTTCGAAAAGAACGACAGCGTCGCCGCCTCACCGCGCAACTGGTCCTCGGCATTGTGGAGATAGGCGAGAAACTGAATTTCCGGGATCGGGATGAGTCCGTTATGCGCCATTCCGATCGCGAGACCCAAGATCGATTGTTCATCGAGAATTGTGTCTATCACCCGATGACGGCCGAACCGGTCGGCCAGCTTCTGCGTGACGCCGTAGACGCCGCCCTTCGCACCGATATCTTCGCCAGCAACGACGATCTCGCCATGCTGCAGCATCAGATCCGTCAGCGCCCAATTGATCAGTTTTGCCATCGGTTGCGGCTCTGCCAATGCCTTGGCGTCGGCCCCGAATGCTCTTGCGCGCGCCTCGCCGGCCGATCCATTTACTACGTTACACAATCTCACCGGCGGAATGAGACTTGCCGCAACATCCTTTCCGGTGCGCAGTCGTGGGGCCGTGATGACGGCAGACATCTCCCGCTCGCAAGCCGCTTCAGTCTCATTATAGATCGCAACAGCCTGATCGGGCGAAAGATATCCGGCCAAGTCCAACAGGCCGGCCGACCAAACGAGAGGGTCGTTCGCCTCAGCGCGCTCGATGTCTTCGCGCGACAGGTAGGCCGCTTCGAGATCGGAGCCTGCATGCCCGTAGAGACGCACAGTCTCGACATGCAGGAAAACCGGTTTTCTGTGGGTGCGGACGTGATCGGCGGCTTCTTTCGCGACGCGATAAGCATCGAATAGATCGAGGCCATTGCAACGCATATATTTCAAGCCGGGTCGCGCCGTGAAATTGGTTGCGATCCAGCCGCTCGGAGTCTTCACCGAAATGCCGATGCCATTGTCTTCGCAGACAAAGAGAAGCGGCATCGGAACGGACTGAAAACTGGTCCAGCAAGCGGTATTGAACGCGCCCTGTGCCGTTGAATGGTTTGCCGACGCATCCCCGAACGAACACATGACGATACTGTCTGGCGCGAGCCTCTGATGCTCAGGCTTCAGCCGCTTTGCCAGTCCAATCGAATAGGCTGCCCCAACCGCCTTGGGCAAGTGGCTTGCAATAGTCGAGGTCTGCGGCGGGATCATCAATTCCTTGGAACCGAGCACCTTGTGCCGGCCGCCTGAGACCGGATCATCTACCGAACATGCAAAGCTGAGGAGTATGTCACGGACGGGATCCACTCCCGACAGTTGCGACGAGCGTTCGATCTGAAAAGCGGCATCCCGGTAGTGCAAGAACGCCAAGTCGTCTGGACGCAGTGCCGCTGCGACAGCGGCCATGCCTTCATGGCCGGACGAACCTATCGTGTAATAGCCTTGTCCCGCCTTCTGCATCTTGCGGCCCATTCGGTCCAGATGGCGCGAGACGCATTGCGAGCGGAAAATGCCGATGGCTCGCTCCCGGCCCACGACATCCTCGCCAACGCACAGGCCAGTCGGAAAGTCAGCGGCACCCACGCGCTCAAGAAAGCGCTCGTGCACGTGTTCGGCCCTGTCCATGGGGTTCCTCGAGATCCGGTCGCAGTGATCGCGCACTGAAATCAACCGCCCCCCCGCTGTCAATGTCTCCACGCGCGCCGATCTGACGGTATTAGGCGGGAGTCATCTGATATGCGCTGCGATCCACCATGAAGCGGTCAAACAGCGGGAGGCTGGCAGCGCCAAGCGCCCTCGCATCGGCTCCGACGGAGCCCTCCCGGATTTCGGGAGTTTCAAGGCCCGTCATGTTGAGAGACCCGAGTTCATGCTTTACCGCCTCGACGAGACGGGCCCTGATTGCGACGGGAACCCAGCCATCCACGACGATTGCCGAAAAATTGATCACCGAACATGCGGCGGTAATCGCATGGGCGAGCCCCGCGGCTGCCGATGCGATCCAGTTTTCCAGAATATCCGGATCGACCTCCCAGTCCCTTGAGCTTTCCCAGAGCGAACTCGTTTCCAAACCACCCTTCGCAAGTTGGCGTTCGAGTTCGGACAGGCTGGCCACTTCGATCAGTTGGCAGGTCCTGCCGTCCTTTCCCGGCACCGGCATGGGCCCCAGAGCCCCAGCATTTCCGCCGGGTCCCGTAAACAATGCGCCGTCCAAGACGACCCCGCCGCCAATGAAATATCCGACGTAGAAATAGAGATAATCGTCAGGGCCATTGGACTGCCCAAACGCAACTTCCGCAGCACAAGCAGATGATGCGTCGTTCTCGAGGTAAATAGGAAACTCGTAGCGCGACGCGAGATCCCCGCGTATATCGGCGGTCCGCCAGCCGACCATTGTCTCGTCCGGAACGCCCAGCGCTTGGGCCCAGCTCCACATATAGAATGGCATCGCAATCCCGAGACCGGCAATCCGGGATTGCTCCGATTTGCTGAGACGGCCGGTTAGTTCCGCTATGGCCTCGTGAGCGAATCTGGTCGTTTGATCCGGGTCGGGATAGCGATGTGTCCGGGCAGCGCGATCTATTACTTCACCGAGGAAATTCGTCAGCACGAGATCCGTGCTCCGTCTTCCAATTTTGAGCCCCATTGAGAAGACGCCGTTTGGATTGAGCGCCATCGGCGTCGACGGCTGCCCGATGCGGCCCCGCTGCGGCGTACCTCGCATGACAAGCTCGTCCGCCTCCAGCCGGCGCATAATGACGGAAATTGTCTGCGCAGAAAGTCCGGTTCTTCGCGTCAGTTCCGACTTTGCGAGCGGTCCGGAACGCCCGAGAATCGTCAAGACAAGCTTTTCGTTGTGGGCGCGCACGCCGCTCTGATTGGTTCCGCGCAATAAGCCCGAACCCGCCTCCGCCACGCTGCGGCCGCCCACGTCCGATGAATTCATCAGATACCTCCCGCGAGGAAAACGCTATAATTCGGCAAGCCCTCACCCGCCCCGACCTGCGCTCTTCCGCCAGGAAAGAATGCAGCGCGGCGCCATACCTGTCAATAATTAAATCAACATGAATTAGTTATTGACAGGTGACTTTGTTTGGTGTTCCCTGACGTTCGGGTTCACTGCTAAGGCGCCCTCGACCAAGCGCGCCCTAGCAGGCACCTCATCCGGCTCAGGATTGGTCCGGATACCTGACAAACTCCGGGAGGAACATCGTGAAAAAGACAATACTCGCCACCACCGTTGCCGCCCTTGCCATGAGCGTCGCGGCGATCGTTCCGGCCAGCGCCCAGGACAAGATCGGCGCGTGTCTCATCACCAAGACGGACACCAACCCGTTCTTCGTGAAAATGAAGGAAGGCGCGACCGCCAAGGCCGAGGAGCTCGGCATTGAACTCAAGAGCTTCGCCGGCAAGGTGGACGGTGACCACGAAACGCAGGTCGCGGCTATCGAAACCTGCATTGCCGACGGTGCGAAAGGCATTCTGCTGACCGCTTCCGACACCTCGTCCATTGTCAGCGCTGTTAAACAGGCGCGTGATGCGGGACTTCTCGTGATCGCCCTCGACACGCCGCTCGACCCGATCGATGCCGCCGACGCAACATTCGCCACCGACAACTATAAGGCAGGCGTTCTCATCGGCGAGTGGGCGAAGGGCAAGCTCGGCGACGCGGCTGCGGACGCAAAGATCGCAACACTCGATCTGAACGTGAGCCAGCCCACTGTGGATGTTCTCCGCAACCAGGGCTTCCTCGACGGCTTCGGCATCGATCTGGCTGATCCGAACGTCATTGGCGACGAGAGCGATCCACGCATCGTGGGCAGCGACGTGACCGACGGCAACGAAGAGGGCGGCCGCAGGGCCATGGAGAACCTCTTGGCTACCGATCCCGAAATCAACGTTGTGCACACGATCAACGAGCCCGCCGCAGCAGGTGCCTATGAGGCCTTGAAAGCGATCGGTCGCGAGGGTGACGTCTTGATCGTTTCCGTGGATGGCGGTTGCCCGGGTGTTCAGAACGTCAAGGACGGCGTCATCGGCGCAACCTCGCAGCAATATCCGCTGCTTATGGCCTCGCTCGGCATCGAGGCGATCGCTGCCTGGGCAAAAGACGGCTCCAAGCCGCAGCCGACGGAAGGCAAGGATTTCTTTGACACTGGCGTTGCTCTCGTCACGGACGAACCCGTCGATGGTGTCGACTCGATCTCCGTCGAAGAAGGCATGGACAAGTGCTGGGGCTGATCCCGCTAGCCTGATTTTCATTGCCGCGGAGGGGCCGCTCTAGGCGCGCCCCTCCCCCACAGCCTCCGCGACTGGTCGAGGCTGTCTGTGAACTTACGCGAAATATCGTAAGATGCCCGCTTGAGAAGAATGGGGAGCGAGATGTCCGAGACAACCTCGAGGAGTGATGACTACGAATCTGTCATCGGCCAGAGCGCACAAGGCATCGCCGAATTCGACGATGATCGCCATGGTCTGATTCACAAGGTGCAGCACGCGCTGCATGTGACCCCCTCCCTTGTCCCTCTGATCGTGCTGCTGTTGTCGATCATCATTTTCGGCATCCTTCTCGGATCAAAATTCTTCTCGCCATTTGCGCTGACGCTCATCCTTCAGCAGGTTCAGATCGTCGGCATCCTTGGTGCCGCTCAAAGCCTTGTCATCCTCACCGCCGGCATCGACCTTTCGGTCGGTGCGATCATGGTGCTGAGTTCCGTCGTGATGGGGCAGTTCACCTTCCGGTACGGGATACCCGCACCGATGGCCATAGCCTTCGGCCTTGCCTGCGGGACGCTGTGCGGCTTCATCAATGGCTGGCTGGTCGCGAAGGTCAAATTGCCGCCCTTTATCGTCACGCTCGGAATGTGGCAGATCGTGCTCGCCACCAACTTTCTCTATTCCGCCAACGAGACCATCCGGAGCCAGGACATCGCCGCGGAAGCGCCGATGCTTCAGTTGTTCGGCGCAAAGGTCCAAATTGGCGGGGCAGTGCTGACCGTCGGGGTGATCTTCATGGTGCTGCTGGTGGTGGTGCTGGCATACGTTCTCAAGCACACGGCCTGGGGACGTCATGTCTACGCGGTCGGCGACGATCCCGAGGCGGCGGAGCTTTCAGGCGTGCAGGTCAAACGCACTCTGATTTCGGTCTACATGCTATCCGGCCTCATCTGCGCATTCGCCGGCTGGGCGCTGATCGGCCGCATCGGATCGGTTTCACCGACTTCAGGCCAGCTCGGCAACATCGAGAGCATCACGGCCGTGGTGATCGGCGGCATCTCGCTCTTCGGCGGTCGCGGCTCGATCATGGGGATGTTGTTCGGCGCGCTCATCGTCGGCGTCTTCACACTCGGACTTCGGCTGCTCGGCGCGGACGCCCAGTGGACGTATCTGCTGATCGGGCTTCTCATTATCGCCGCCGTCGCGGTCGACCAGTGGATCAGAAAGGTGTCTGTCTGATGGAACCGATTCTCAAAGGCCGCAACCTAGTCAAGCGCTACGGCAAGGTGACCGCCCTCGATCATTGCGACTTCGATCTCTATCCGGGCGAGATCCTTGGCGTGATCGGCGACAACGGCGCCGGCAAGTCGACGCTTATCAAAGCCGTGTCGGGCGCCGTGACACCCGATGCAGGTGAAGTTTTCCTCGATGGCAAGAAGGTGAAGTTCGCGAGCCCGCTAGACGCTCGCGGCGCAGGCATCGAGACCGTGTATCAGACGCTTGCCATGTCGCCGGCTCTATCGATCGCCGACAACATGTTCATGGGCCGCGAATTGCGCAAGCCTGGGGTCATGGGCAAGTGGTTCCGCAAGCTCGACCGCCCGGCGATGGAGAAGTTCGCGCGGGATAAACTTTCGGAACTCGGCCTGATGACGATCCAGAACATCAACCAGGCGGTGGAGACCCTTTCAGGCGGCCAGCGCCAGGGCGTTGCGGTGGCCCGCGCCGCGGCGTTCGGCTCGAAGGTGATCATTCTCGACGAGCCGACTGCGGCCCTGGGCGTAAAGGAATCGCGCCGGGTCCTCGAACTGATCCTCGACGTGAAGTCTCGCGGCATTCCGATCATCCTCATCTCGCACAACATGCCGCACGTGTTCGAAGTGGCCGACCGCATCCATATCCACCGGCTCGGCAAGCGCCTGTGCGTGATCAAGCCGGGGGACTATTCCATGTCGGATGCGGTGGCATTCATGACCGGCGCGAAAGAGCCCGATCCGGAGATGCTGGCGGCTTGAATCGCGATATCAGCAACATCGCGCAAGCGATTCAGAACAAAGCAAAAAATGCAGATCGGGTGATTGTCGCGGTGGCGGGTCCGCCGGGAGCCGGCAAATCCACTTTCGCGGAAGCGCTCACCGGGAAACTGCGCGCCCAGGGCGAACGCGCGGTCACCGTTCCCATGGACGGGTTTCACTACGACAATGCGATCCTCGACGCGGAGGGAATCCGGCCCCGCAAGGGTGCACCCTTCACATTTGACGCCGCCGGGTTCCTAAGCCTGCTGAAACGCCTGCGCGCCGGCGAGGACCGGGTCGCCATTCCCGCCTTCGACCGCAGGCGCGACATCTCCATCAACTGCGCGTGGCTGGCCGGAATCGATGACCGTATACTGGTCGTCGAAGGCAACTACCTGCTGCTCGACGAGGAGCCGTGGTCGCAAATGCTCCCGCTGTTCGACCTGACCGTATTCCTCAATCCCGGCATGGAAACGCTGAAGCGCCGCCTGATCGACCGCTGGCTCGGTCACGACCACACGAGAGAACAGGCGGAGCGGCGGGCGATGGAAAATGATATCCCGAATGCCCAATACGTTCTCGATAATTCGGCCGACGCAGACATCGTCCTCACGCGAGAGGGATAGCGGCTAGGTTCGTTCATCGATCTGCCCACCCGGTTCCATCGCCGCTGCGAGTCGTCTGTCCCGCCGTCAGCGAGCGACCGGGCCCTGCGGGCGCGCCTCTTGGTTGCCACGCCCCGTTTCCGGTCTGGCCATTTCAAAGATCAGGAAGACGGGCGGTCGGGGGATCGCTCTGTCTAGTATGTATGTGCGATCTTCCGACCGCCCCTTCGGCGTTCTTCCGGTTCGGGAATGCATTGGCGCTGGGAGATCGCTCGTCCCGACTGCCCCGGCGGTTAAACCTTCGGTCCGCAAGCGACGGAACCTCTTGGCCGGGCGGGGATTGAGGAGCTAGCCGTTCCACCGGCGCTACGCCGGCGTCACTGTCGTCGGCGGCAAGCCGCTTTTCGACACACCCTTTCGGGCGGGGTCGCTCCAACACCGCAAACCTTCTTCCGGCCCGACGTGGGGGCTCATCACCCAGGCAGGGACCTCTCCCCGCCCCGTCAGGCGCCGGCCTCTCCCTGTTTGCCGGTGTGCACCCAGGCTTCCTGCGAGAGACGGGAACAGTATGCGGCAGGCCGGGGAGGTGTGGATAAGTTTTCGGCGGAAAAAATATAATAACCAGTCAGGACAATGCGTTAGCGAGAACCGGGCAAAAAACTTATCCACCTTTTCGCGGCCATGCCGGCGGTCGATCCGTAACCGGACGATGCTGCGACCGCCACGATGACCTATTTGCTCAGTCGTCGTTGGCGGAGTTCAGATCCTCGGGCCTCGTGCCGCCGCGCGATCCGGCGGGCCGCATGTGGCCGTGTGCGCGCAGCCAATCGCGGACAATCCGGCGGACGGTTTCGGGACGCGACGGTGTGTCCCTCAGTGTCGCCGCATAGGCATCGAGCCCGCCAATGATTTCGTGGTCCATCTCCAACTGGAGCGTCTCGACTCCCGATACACGGGGTTGGTTTTTTTCAACCGTGGACATGTGCGGTACTCCATCCATCTAATGGACGATCAACGCCTTGAAATAGTCGCGCAAATCAGGACCCGGTGTCCACCAAATTCGACCGGAACGAAAAAGGGCGGCGCCAAAGCGCCGCCCTCTCACGGATACCACCCGGAATTACTGCATCATCGAGGTGATCTTGTCGGTCCAGGCGCCTTCCGGCTTCGAGGTGATCACCGGATCGGAACCGCCGCTGAGCAGCGACTCGACGGTCGTTTCCGCTGACGAGACGTCGAGTGTGCCGTCGGAGCCGTCGACCAGCTTGCAGATCTCGCCGATCATGCGCTTCTGGTGCTTCTCGGTCTGCGCGCCGGTCGCATCGTTATCGAGAACGATCTCGGCGGCCTCGTCCTGATTCTCGCAGGCATAGTCCCAGCCCTTCATGGAGGCATTGACGAAGCGCGAAAGCTTGTCGACCATCTCCGGGTCCTCCAGGCTTTCCTCGAGAACGTAGATGCCGTCCTCAAGCGTTGCCACGCCCTGGTCCGTATAGTTGAAGACGACGAGATCCTCCGGCGCGAAACCCGCGTCGATGACCTGCCAGTACTCGTTGTAGGTCATGGTCGAAACGCAGTCGGCCTGCTTCTGGATCAGCGGGTCCACATTGAAGCCCTGCTTCAGAACCGTGACGCCATCCTCACCGCCTTCCGTCGGAATGCCGAGCTGGCTCATCCATGAAAGGAACGGAAACTCGTTTCCGAAGAACCAGACACCGAGCGTCTTGCCCTTGAAGTCCTCAGGGCTTTCGATGCCGGTTTCTTTGCGGCAGGTGAGCATCATGCCCGAGCGTTTGAAAGGCTGGGCGATGTTGACGAGCGGCACACCCTTTTCCCGCGCCGCGAGAGCGGCCGGCATCCATTCGAGAATGACGTCCGCGCCGCCACCGGCGATCACCTGCGGCGGTGCGATATCCGGTCCGCCCGGCTTGATCTCGACGTCAAGATCGGCTTCCTCGTAGAAGCCCTTGTCCTTGGCGACGTAGTAGCCGGCGAACTGGGCCTGCGTAACCCATTTCAACTGCAGGGTCAGTTTCTCCGCCGCCTGCGCGGTTGTAGCGGTTGCCGCAATGGCGACCCCCGCGGCCAGTGCAATCCATTTCCTCATTTTCCGTTCTCCCTTTGTGAACTCTCACGTGGTGGCACCGCCATCCCGTCTTATTGTGCTCAGTTTCTGTTGGACGGATGCCAGAAGGTTACCGACCGCTCGATCAGGGCAATGAGCCCGTAGGTGAGCGATCCGGCCAGTGCGGCGACAAAGATCTCGGCCCAGACCATGTCGACGTTCAAACGGCCCACCTCGGCGGAGATGCGGAAACCCATCCCCACGATCGGCGTGCCGAAGAATTCGGCCACGATAGCGCCGATCAGCGCCAGCGTGGAATTGATTTTCAGCGCATTGAAGATGAACGGCATCGCCGCCGGCAGGCGAAGCTTGAACAGAGATTGCCAGTAGTTCGATGCATAGGTGCGCATCAGGTCACGCTCCATGTGACCAGCCGCGCCAAGCCCGGCAACGGTATTCACCAGCATCGGAAAGAACGTCATCACGACGACGACCGCGGCTTTCGACGGCCAGTCGAAGCCGAACCACATTACCATGATCGGCGCGATGCCTATGATCGGTAGCGCCGACACCAGGTTGCCGACGGGCATGACTCCGGCCTTGAAGAAGGGTGACCGGTCGACAAGGATAGCGACGACGAAGCCGGAGCCGCATCCGAGCAGATAACCGGCGATAACGGCCTTGAGATACGTCTGGCGGAAATCGGCCCAGAGTATCGCGGTTGAATTGACGATACGCTCCCAGATCATCGAGGGCGGAGGCAAAAGCACGGTTGGGACATTCAGCCCGCGCGTAACGCCTTCCCAAAGGGCCAGCAGCGCCAGCCCGAACAGAAGCGGTATCGCCAGATTGACCGCGGTCATCACGGACCGATTGCGGGTATGAATCAGCGCAAGCCGGCTGTTGACGAACCAGGCGGCGACCCAGAAGACGAGCGACGCGACGAGAATTCCGATCCCGCTCATTGCGCCGCCTCGCGAATTCCCATCCGGCGGTTAAGCCAAGCGCCCGTCATGCCGACAATCGTCACGAGAACAGCGGCCATGGCCGCCGCGGCGATGAGCGCCGACCAGATCTGCACCGTCTGGCCGTAATAGGAACCCGCCAGCAGCCGCGCACCAAGACCGGCAACGGCGCCCGTCGGCAGTTCACCGACGATCGCACCGACCAGGCTGATCGCTATGGCAACCTTCATGGAGGCGAACAGGAACGGGACTGAAGACGGCCAGCGCAGTTTCCAGAAAACGTCGGAGCGGCTGGAATTGTAGGTCTTCATCAGGTCGAGATGCATTGCTTCCGGCGAGCGGAGGCCCTTCACCATGCCGACGGCGACCGGGAAAAAGGACAAATAGGTGGAGATCAGCGCTTTCGGCACGAGCCCGGTAACGCCGACCGAGTTCAGGACGACGATGATCATCGGCGCGATGGCGAGAATGGGGATCGTTTGAGAGGTGATGATCCAGGGCATCAGCGACTTGTCGAGAACCCGGCTATGGACAATTCCCACGGCGAGCAGGATGCCGAGCACGGTGCCCATGACGAAACCAAGCAGCGTGGCCGACAGCGTTATCCAGCCATGATAGACGAGGCTGCGCTTCGATGTGATCTTCTTGTTGACGGTGGTGTCCCAGATCTCGGCGGCGACCTGGTGCGGCGCCGGCAGAACCGGCCGCTCCTGCGCCATCGTATTGGTGAGGATCTGGCTAAAGGCGATGTCGCTTCCGGCCCGGCGCGCCTGGTCGCGTTCGAACGGCGCATTGAGCAAGACCGCGGCGGCATACCAGATCGCGATGATCGCCGCGACGATCGTCAGAACCGGGAGGATGCGGGCGCGGATCAATGCTCACTCCCCTCTCGTTGCTCCGCAGACATCTTTTGGAGGTTCTGGCCGGCCCATCTCATGTCGTACTGCCATGTGTATAGCGCTGTGGGGTGTTTCTCGATTTCCTCTCGATGATTCTCCCAGATATACTTGGCAATGGCGGTCACGTTTGCACGCCCCTTGTGCAGATTCAGGGCCGCTATAATCCACGGTTCCATGTCGCTGCGAAAACTCAAAAGTTTACCTCACCCCTCATAGGCATGCCCTGCCCTGAGACCGTCGCGGACGCGGTGGGCGATCTTCAGGAACTCGGGGGACTCGCGAATATCGAGCGGACGGTCGTCGCCGAGATCGCAGTCGATGATGTCATGGATGCGGCCCGGCCTCGGGCTCATCACGACGATCCGGGTCGACAGGAACACCGCCTCCGGAATCGAGTGGGTGACAAAGACGACGGTCTTCTGGGTGGCGGCCCAAAGCTTCAGCAACTGCTCGTTGAGGTGGTCGCGGACGATCTCGTCAAGCGCGCCGAACGGCTCGTCCATCAACAGCATCTCCGGCTGGACGGCAAGCGCGCGGGCGATGGAGGCGCGCTGCTGCATCCCCCCCGACAATTGCCAGGGGAATTTCTTCCCGAATCCGGCAAGATCGACCAGTGCAAGGTTTTCCCGGATGCGCCGCTCACGCTCGGCACGGTCGAGACCCATCACCTCCAGCGGCAGCGCGACATTGTCGGCGATGGTGCGCCAGGGAAACAGCGCGGCGGCCTGAAAGACGTAGCCATAGGCGCGCTTCAGCCGCGCTTCCTCCGGCGTCATGCCGTTGACGGTGATGGTTCCGGCGGTCGGCTTCTCGAGATCGGCGATTACCCTGAGAAGCGTGGTCTTGCCGCAGCCGGACGGGCCGATCAGCGACACGAATTCGCCCTTGTGGATGTCGAGATCGATATCCAAAAGCGCCTGGACCGGACCGTCATTGGTCTGGAAGGTGAGATCGAGCCCCTCGGCCCTGATGACGGTTTCCATCATGCGATCAGGTGCGAGCATCCGGCGATTACACCCCGCTCGCCGGAATGCCGGAGCGCTGGACCGGGCGCGGCGCCACCAGTTCCTTCCATGTGGAAAGAGCAGTGTTGACTGCCTGGAACGGCTCGCGCCTGACGAATTCGCCGTGGCCCTCCTCGGTCTTCACTGCGCCATCGTCCACGACGATCTTGCCGCGCGACAGCGTGTAGCGCGGCAGGCCCTTGACGTGCTTGCCCTCGAACACGTTGTAGTCGATGGCCGATTGCTGCTTGTCCGCCGTGATCGTCTTTTCCTTTTTCGGGTCCCAGACGACGATATCGGCGTCCGCCCCGACGAGGATTGCACCCTTTTTCGGATAGATATTCAAGATCTTGGCGATATTCGTTGAGGTGACCGCCACGAATTCGTTGGGCGTCAGCCTGCCCGTCTCGACGCCATGCGTCCAAAGCATCGGCATCCGGTCTTCGAGCCCGCCGGTGCCGTTCGGGATCTTGGTGAAATCGCCGACCCCGGTTCGCTTCTGCTCGGTGGTAAAGGCGCAGTGGTCGGTCGCCACCACCTGAAGCGAGCCGGACTGCAGGCCGGCCCACAGCGAGTCCTGGTGCTTCTTGTTGCGGAAGGGCGGGCTCATGACGCGGCGCGCCGCATGATCCCAGTCCGGGTTCGAATATTCGCTATCATCCAGCGTCAGGTGCTGGATTAGCGGCTCGCCATAGGCGCGGATGCCGTTCTGGCGCGCCCGGCGGATCGCCTCGTGGGCCTGTTCCGACGAGGTGTGGACGATATAGACCGGCACACCCGCCATATCGGCGATCATGATAGCACGGTTGGTGGCCTCGCCCTCAACCTCGGGCGGCCGCGAATAGGCGTGTGCCTCGGGGCCGTTGTTGCCCTCCGCCAGCAATTTGGCCTGCAACTGCGCGACGACGTCGCCGTTCTCGGCGTGGACCAGCGGCAGCGCGCCGAGTTCGGCGCAGCGCTGGAACGAGGCGTACATCTCGTCGTCATTGACCATCAGCGCTCCCTTGTAGGCCATGAAGTGCTTGAAGGTGTTGATGCCCTTGTCGCGGACGACGGTCTCCATCTCGTTGAAGACCTGCTCGCCCCACCAGGTGATCGCCATGTGGAAGGAATAGTCGCAATTGGCGCGCGTCGACTTGTTGTCCCACATCTGCAGCGCTTCAAGCAGGGACTGGCCCGGAGACGGAAGCGCGAAATCGACCACCATGGTGGTGCCGCCCGAGACCGCGGCGCGCGTGCCGCTCTCGAAATCGTCGGACGAATAGGTCCCCATGAACGGCATTTCGAGGTGGGTGTGCGGGTCGATCCCGCCCGGCATCACGTAGCAGCCGGTGGCATCGAGTTCGTGGTCGCCGTGCAGGTCCGGCCCGATCGCCGCGATCTTGCCGTTCTTGACGAGAATGTCGGCCTTGTAGGTCAGGTCGGCGGTGACGATGGTTCCGTTTCGGATGACTTTGGACATTGATTACTCCCGATTTCGTCGATTGAGGCGCTTCCGGCCGGCATCACTCCGCGATCCCCGCCGATTCCACCACCGCGTGGAACAGCACGTCGGCGCCGGCGCGCGCCCATTCCGGGCTAATGTCCTCGGCCTCGTTGTGCGACAGGCCGTCGACGCACGGGCACATCACCATCGCCGTCGGCGCAACGCGATTGATCCAGCAGGCGTCGTGCCCGGCGCCCGAGATCAGGTTGCGGTGCGAATAGCCCAGCCGCTCGGCGGCGTCGCGCACCGCCTTGACGCAATCCCTGTCGAACTCGACGGGGTCGAACCCGCCGACCTTCTCGAACTCGATGCCGAGATCCATCTCCTCGCAGATCTTCTTCGCGCCGATCTTCAGGCGCTGCTCCATGTCGGTGATCACGGCCAGATCCGGCGACCGGAAATCGACGGTGAACACAGCCTTGCCGGGGATCACGTTGCGCGAGTTCGGATAGACCTCGATATGGCCGGCCGCTCCGACGGCGTGCGGCTTGTGGCTCCAGGCGATCTCGTCGACGAGCTCGAGCACCCGCGCCATGCCCAGCCCGGCGTTCCTGCGCATCGGCATCGGGGTCGAGCCGGTATGGGCCTCCTTGCCGGTGATGGTGACCTGCGTCCACGAAAGTCCCTGCCCGTGCGTGACGACGCCGATGTCCTTGCCCTCGGCCTCGAGGATCGGTCCCTGCTCGATGTGCAGTTCGAAGAACGCGCGCATCTTGTCCTTGCGGGCGCCGACCTCCTCGTCGCCCTTCCAGCCGATGCGCTCAAGCTCGTCGCCGAATTTCTTTCCGTCATGGTCCGTGTGTACGTACACATCCTCCTGGTCGAGCACGCCGGCAAACACGCCGGACGCCATCATCGCCGGGGCGAAGCGCGTGCCCTCCTCGTTGGTCCAGTTGGTAACGACGATCGGATGTTTGGTCCGGATGTCGAGATCGTTCAGCGTGCGGACGATCTCGAGCCCGGCAAGCACACCGAGCACACCGTCATACTTGCCGCCCGTCGGCTGGGTATCGAGGTGGCTGCCGACATAGACCGGCGGCGCGTCGGGGTCGGTTCCCTCGCGGCGCATGAACATCGTGCCCATCCGGTCGACGCCCATGGTCAGGCCGGCGTCTTCGCACCATTGCTGGAACAGCTTGCGGCCCTCGCCGTCCTCGTCGGTCACCGTCTGGCGGTTGTTGCCGCCGGCAACGCCGGGGCCGATCTTCGCCATTTCCATGATCGAATCCCACAGCCGGTCTCCGTTGATCCTGAGGTTTTCGCCGGGAGGTGCGGGGGTGGCTGCCATGGAACGCTCCTGTCTGCTTATTTCATGCTCGGGAAGGTGAAGACCGCCCCTTCGTGCAAATCGTCCGGCCAGCGCGCGGTCACCGTCTTCAGGCGGGTGTAGAAGCGCACGCCCTCCGGCCCGTAGATCGAGTGATCGCCGAACAGCGACCGCTTCCAGCCGCCGAAGGAATGATAGGCGACAGGCACCGGGATCGGCACGTTGACCCCGACCATGCCGACCTCGATCCGGTCGGCGAAGTCGCGCGCCGCGTCACCATTGCGGGTGAAGATCGCGGTGCCGTTGCCGTATTCGTGCTTGTCGATCATACCGACGGCTTCGTCATAGGAATTGGCGCGCACGACCGAGAGGACGGGGCCGAAAATCTCTTCCTTGTAGATCTTCATGTCGGTCGTCACGCGGTCGAACAGCGTGCCGCCGACGAAATAGCCGTTCTCGTAGCCCTGCAGCGAAAAGCCTCGCCCGTCGACGACGAGTTCCGCGCCTTCCCTGACGCCCTCGTCGATGTAGCCGAGCACCTTTTCCTGATGCTGCTTGGTCACCAGTGGCCCCATATCGGCGTCCGCGTCGGTGGCCGGGCCGATCCTCAGCGATTCCACCTTCGGCTTCAGCGCCGTAACGAGCTTGTCGGCCGTCTCTTCACCGACAGGCACCGCAACCGAGATCGCCATGCAACGTTCGCCGGCCGAGCCGTAACCCGCGCCCATCAGCGCATCGGCCGCCTTGTCGATGTCGGCATCCGGCATCACGACCATGTGGTTCTTGGCGCCGCCCAGCGCCTGAACGCGCTTCCCCGCGGCCGTGCCGCGCGTGTAGACATATTCGGCGATCGGCGTCGAACCGACGAACGAAACCGCCTTGATGTCGGGATGATCGAGGATCGCGTCGACAACTTCCTTGTCGCCGTGCACGACATTGAGAATGCCGTCCGGAAAGCCCGCCTCGCGGAACAGGTCGTAGACGAGCATCGGCGCGGACGGATCGCGCTCGGACGGCTTCAGGATGAATGTGTTTCCGCAGGCGATCGCCATCGGATACATCCACAAGGGAACCATCGCCGGGAAGTTGAAGGGCGTGATGCCGGCAACGACGCCCAATGGCTGGCGGTCCGCGTGGGAATCGATCGCCGGTCCGACATTGCGGCTGAACTCACCCTTGAGAAGGTTCGGAATGCCGCAGGCGAACTCCACCACCTCCGTGCCGCGCGAGACCTCGCCCAGCGCATCGGCATGGGTCTTTCCGTGCTCCTTCGAAATCGCGCGGGCGATATCGTCGGCATGCTTGTCGAGCAGTTCGCGGAATTTGAACATGTAGCGCGCCCGCTTGAGAGGCGGCATGTCGCGCCACTCCGGGAACGCGGCCTTGGCCGCCTTCACCGCATCGTCAAGCTCAGCGGCGGTGGACAAGGGCAGGACCGACGACTGCTCTCCGGTCGCCGGATTGAAGACCGGCTGCGTGCGCGACGACGCCGATGCCGAGACCGCTCCGTTGATCGCATTGCAAATGGTTTCCATGGCGTCTCGTCTCCGCTGGATTCATGGAATCGACTTCAGCACACCCCGGAGGGTGTCAAACAACACGTCGATATCGCTCTTTTCTATGATCAAGGGCGGCGACAGCGCTATGATGTCGCCGGTGGTGCGGATCAGAACGTTGCGTTCATAGGCTTCCAGAAACGCCGCGAATGCCCGCTTTGTCGGCTCGCCCGCAATCGGCTCGAGTTCGATGGCGCCAATCAGCCCGAGATTACGGACGTCGATGACGTTCGGGCAGTCCCGCATCGAATGGACCGCGTCTTCCCAGTAACCGGCGAGTTCCGCGGCCCGGGTGAGAAGACCTTCCTCCTCGTAGGTGTCGAGGGTGCCGAGCGCGGCGGCGCATGCCAGCGGGTGGGCGGAATAGGTGTATCCGTGGAACAGCTCGATCATGTTCTCGGGGCCGTTCATGAACGCTTCGTAGATCGCGCTGGCGCAGAAAACCGCTCCCATCGGGACTACGCCGCTGGTCAGGCCTTTCGCCGTCGTCACGAGATCGGGAACCACCTCGAAATAGTCGGTCGCGAAAGGTGTGCCGAGACGGCCAAAGCCTGTGATGACCTCATCGAAAATCAACAGGATGCCGTGCTGGTCGCAGATCTCGCGCAGTCGCTTGAGATAGCCTTTCGGCGGAACCAGCACGCCCGTCGATCCGGCGACCGGCTCGACGATGACGGCGGCGATGGTCGAGGGATCGTGCAACTGGATGACGCGGATCAGGTCGTCGGCGAACTCCTCGCCATGTTCGGGCTCGCCGCGGGTGAACGCGTTGCGTTCCAGGTCATGTGTATGACGAATGTGATCAACGCCGGTCAGCATGGTGCCGAAGGTGCGGCGGTTGGCGACAATGCCGCCGACCGAGATTCCGCCGAAGCCGACGCCGTGATAGCCGCGTTCGCGGCCGATGAGGCGGGTGCGCGTGCCCTGCCCGATGGCGCGCTGGTAAGCGAGCGCAATTTTCAGGGCCGTATCGACGCTTTCCGAACCGGAATTGGTGAAGAACACGTGATCCAGCGGCTTGGGCAGCATCGCGGCGAGCCGCGCCGCCAGTTCGAACGCTTTCGGATGGCCCATCTGGAAGGCCGGTGCGTAATCCAGTTCCTCGGCCTGCTTCTGGATCGCCTCAACGATTCTGGGACGCTTGTGTCCGGCATTGCAGCACCAGAGGCCGGCTGTTCCGTCCAGCACCTTGCGGCCATCGGACGTAAGGTAATGCATACCCTCCGCGCCAACAAACATGCGCGGGTTGGACTTGAACTGGCGGTTTGCCGTGAACGGCATCCAGAACGCTTCAAGATCGTTCGGCGCGACTGCCCGTTGAGACATTTCTGATCACCCTCCCCAGCGATCGAAACAGTATATGATGCGCGGCCAAGAATTCGCCGCCCACTGCCGACCGGACTTGACGAAGCTTTGCATTTGCTTGACCGTTTGGTCAAAATGAACGCTAAAAGAGCTTTCGAGGCCGGTCAAGTGACTTTACCGTGCGATCGGCCGCACAATCCATCGGCAGCGCGGGGAAGAATCGTTTGAACCAGACAAAGCGCAAGGACGCCAAAGCCTCGAAACCGCTCTCGCGAATCCAGGAGGCAAACCGGAAGGCCATACTCGACGCTGCGCTCGACGTCTTCGCGACGTCCGGATTTCGAGGCGCAACCATTGATGCGATCGCCGCGAGAACCGGCATGTCAAAACCGAATTTGCTTTATTATTTCAAAAGCAAACAGCAGATTTATCAACAAGTTCTCGAACAGACGCTGGAAGACTGGCTCGCACCTTTCGAGGCAATCGATCCGGAGGGCGATCCGGTCGAGGAATTGCGCCGCTACATCACGGCGAAGCTGGAGATGTCGTCAAAGCGGCCGGAAGCGTCCAAGCTCTTCGCCAACGAGATTCTGCACGGCGCGCCCGTCGTCGGTTCCTTTCTGGAAACCACGTTGAAAGATCTCGTTACAGAGAAGACCAAGGTGATCCGCCATTGGGTCGGCGAGGGAAAACTCGCGCCCATCGACCCTTATCACCTGATTTTCATGATCTGGGCGACGACCCAGCACTACGCGGATTTTGATATCCAGATCCGGGCGGTCGCCGGCAGCCAGGCCGGACGGCCGGGATTTTCCGAACAGGCGGCGCAGGCCGTGCTGACCATCATCCTGAACGGCATCAAGCCCCGTTAGCGCATCAGCGCATCAATGCATCAATGCATCATTGCATCATGATGCCTCGGTGACTATATTGGCGTCATGCGCACGACCCTCGATATTGACGACGACATACTCGAAACGGCCAAGAAGATGGCCCGCACCCGCAAGGTTTCCACGGGCAAGGTCATATCCGAGCTCGTGAAAAAGGGCTTGGTCGAGACAGCATTTGAAGACATCAAATGGAAAGACGGGTTCCCGCTTATAGAGGGAAACGGACTACCAATCACCGTCGAGCAGGTTGAAAGGTTGCTCAACCAAGAGTTCGAAAATTATCCGTGAAGCCAATATCGCTGCTCGATATCAGCGCACTTCTGGCGCTTTCCACGATCCATCATCAATTCCATGCTTCGGCGCGCAGATGGTGGGAAAGCGAGCGTGAATTTGGCTGGGCCTCGTGTCCGATCTCGCAAAACGGCATGCTCCGCATTTTGTCCCAGCCAACCTTTCCGGGCTTTGTCGGCTTTCGAACGGCAACGGCGGTTCTCAATCGACTGGTCTCGGACGAACACCACACCTTCATTTTGGATGACATCAGCATCGCAGATCCGGAAATATTCGATCTCAGCCATCTCCAAGGCCCCGGCCAGATAACCGACGCCTATCTGCTGGCGCTCGCCGCGAAGAACGGCGGCCGACTGGTGACATTCGACCGGCGCATGTCGATCGCGCCGGTCAAGACGGCCAAGCCCGAGAATCTCCTCATCCTCGGCGAGTGACGAAGCCTACTCCGCTGCTTCCTTGGCCCACACAGCGGGGTTGTTCGGATGCGTCGTCCAGTTGGCGTAATCCGGATCGACCGGCTTCTTCGTGCGCGGATCGACGCCCGCGATCGGTTCCATCGAAATGCAGCCCTCGACCGGGCATACATTGACGCACATATTGCAGCCGACGCACTCCTCGTCGATCACCTCGAAATGGCGCGCTCCGTCGACCATGTTGGTGATCGCCTGGTGGGACGTGTCCTCGCAAGCGATGTGGCAACGGCCGCACTTGATGCAGAGATCCTGGTCGATCCGCGCCTTGGTCACATAATTGAGGTTGAGATACTGCCAATCCGTGACGTTCGGCACGGCCTTGCCGCGGAAGTCCTCGATGGATTCGTAGCCTTTCTCATCCATGTAATTGGAGAGGCCCGCGATCATCTCCTGCACGATCTTGAAACCGTAGGTCATGGCCGCCGTGCATACCTGAACCGAACCGCAGCCGAGCGCGATGAACTCGGCGGCATCGCGCCACGTCGTCACGCCCCCTATGCCGGAAATCGGCAGCCCATGGGTTTCCGGGTTCCGAGCGATTTCCGAAACCATCGAGAGCGCGATCGGCTTCACGGCCGGCCCGCAATAGCCGCCATGCGAGCCCTTGCCGTCGATCGTCGGCTCCGGCGCGAAATTGTCCAGATCGACCGCCGTGATCGAGTTGATCGTGTTGATCAGGCTGACGGCGTCGGCGCCGCCGCGCTTCGCTGCCTCGGCCGGCTTGCGGATATCGGTGATGTTCGGCGTCAGCTTGACGATTACCGGCATGCGCGTGTGTTGCTTGCACCAGCGCGCGACCATCTCGATGTACTCCGGCACCTGCCCGACGGCCGAGCCCATGCCGCGTTCGCTCATGCCATGCGGGCAGCCGAAATTGAGTTCCACACCATCGGCCCCGGTTTCCTCGACCCGGGCCAGGATCTTCTTCCACGGCTCTTCCTCGCACGGCACCATCAGCGAGACGATCATCGCCCGGTCCGGCCATTTGCGCTTGACCTCCTTGATCTCGCGCAGATTGACCTCGAGGTCGCGGTCGGTGATGAGTTCGATATTGTTCAGACCGAGAAGGCGGCGGTCGGCACCCCAGATCGCGCCGTAGCGCGGACCGTTGACATTGACGACGGGCGGCCCTGCCTCGCCGAGTGTCTTCCAGACGACACCGCCCCACCCAGCCTCGAACGCGCGCTCGACATTGTACTGCTTGTCGGTCGGCGGCGCGGAGGCCAGCCAGAATGGGTTCGGAGACCTGATTCCCAGAAATTCGGTTGAAAGATTGGCCATCGGTTCCTCCCAATGATGTTCGTCGCGCTAGCGCGACGCCAGCAAGATCATGTTTCCTTCGCTGTCGCGAAAGAGCGAATAGGTGGTCTGCGCATCCCATTCCGCCGGACCGGGCTCGCGGATCACCTCGACATTCCGATCGCGAAGCCGCTTCACCGTTCCGGCGACATCGTCGTCGATCAGCACCAGTGCGGGTTTGTCCGCCTCCGGCATCGCTGCGACGTGGTCGAGATGGATCTGCGTGCGTGCGCCGGGTATCTCCAGCATGATCCAGCGCGTTTCGCCGAAAGGCGCATCGGTTCCGACAGCCAGCCCGAGCTTTTCGACGTAGAAATCGCGGGCCCGCTGAACATCCGTCGCCGGAATGCTGTCGAAACTGATGTGTGTGATCATGACGCTCCGCTGCTCAGCATGGTGTGAATGCTCTCCGCCGCATCGCGCCCTTGAGCGACGGCGGTGACGGTCAGGTCGTCGCCGGCATTGACGCAGTCGCCGCCCGCCCAGACCTTGTCCATCGAGGTGCGGCCCTCGGCATCGACGCGGATACGCCCGCGCTCAAGCGTAATCGACGGACCCGAACCGTTCAGTGCCTCGGGCGTGAACGACTGGCCGATGGCCTTCATGACCTCGTCGCACTCGATAACGACACGTTCTCCGTCGCGCTCGAACTCCATGCCGGTGACAACACCGCCGGATGCGATCATCCGCTTCGGCAGCATCCCGTAGCGCACCGTCACGCCGCGGATCTTGGCGATCTCCTGCTCGTATTCCGACGCCTTCATTCGTTCCTTGGGGCCACGATAGCAAATCGTCACCTCGTCGGCGCCGAGCGATTTCGCCTGCACGGCGGCGTCGACCGCCGTCATGCCGCCGCCAATGACGACGACGCGTCGGCCGACCGGCACGGTCGACAGATCGGTCGTCTGGCGCAGATCGCGGATCCAGCCAACAGCATCGAGGCTGCCCTCGGCTTCGGCGTCGGCGTCACCGAGCGCATTGACGCCCGCCAGGCCCATGCCGAGAAAGACCGCGTCGTAATCCCGGGTCAGCCTTTCGAGCGCGATGTCACGGCCAAGCGCCTTACCCTCATGAATGGTGATGCCGCCGATGGCGGTGATGTAATCCACCTCGGCCTGCGCGAAATTTTCGGGCGTCTTGTAGGCGGCGATGCCGTATTCGTTCAAACCGCCCGCCTTTTCGCGCGCCTCGTAGACATCAACCTCGTGGCCGCGCATCGCCAGACGGTGGGCACAGGCCAGTCCAGCCGGACCCGCGCCCACGACCGCGACGCGCTTGCCGGTCGAGGGCGCGCGCACGTAGAAATGCTTGTTCTGCGCCATCGCGGTATCGGTGGCGTAGCGCTGCAACAACCCGATCTTGACCGGTTTGCCCTCCGCAAGTTCGCGCACACAGGCCTGTTCGCAGAGCGTCTCGGTCGGACAGACGCGGGCGCACATCCCGCCGAAAATGTTCTGGTCGAAGATGGTCTTCGCCGCGCCGAGCGGGTTGTCGGCTGAAATCTCGCGGATGAAGAGCGGAATGTCGATTTCGGTGGGACACGCCGTCATGCACGGCGCGTCGTAGCAGAAATAGCA
The DNA here is from genome assembly GCF_019966575.1 of Oricola cellulosilytica. GTDB lineage: Bacteria > Pseudomonadota > Alphaproteobacteria > Rhizobiales > Rhizobiaceae > Oricola > Oricola cellulosilytica. The sequence goes on from NZ_JAINFK010000003.1 coordinate 44,923, forward strand.
GCGATCCGCCTCGACATGCGCTTCGTGGCGGTCGAGCGGGGGATGCAGGTCCGAAAACAGTTCGAGATAGCTATCGGCGTCAAGGCGGCCCGGCTTCACGTCACGTTCGCGCGGTGCTTCGCTCATTCGGTCTTCCTCCGTCTGCAGCCGCACGCCAGAGGCATGCGTCTCTCCTACCCAGAGAGGAAAGATGACCGAATTTTATCATTAGGTCAAATTTTTTAGCGGCGCTGCCCTGGTCGCGAAGTCTCAGGCATTTGCGGCCAGCAACGCGGCGTTTCCACCGGCAGCCGTAGTGTCGATACAGATATGCCGCTCGGTACGCAGACGCATCCCGGGCTCTTCCTCGGTGATCAGCGGAACGAGGGGCCCGTCGCGCGACGCCAGCGCCTGGCGCACGGCCCGGAGATCTTCCGCATCGCTCCAGAGCATCACCGCATCGATGCCATGCAGCGTCGAGAGGGCTTCGCGCTTGAGGAAAAACGGGATTCCGCCGGCATTCGCACCGCCCGGCACGACGGCGAGGGCCGAACACCCGTTGGCGTGTGCGAGCCGCAGTTGCTGATCCGCGGCCTCGCGCGACGGGCCGAGGCAAAGCACGACGCCCCGCCCGTAGGTGGAAAGCCGGTTCGATTCACCTGTCACGCCCGGCATGGCCTGCGTGCCGAAGGCCGAATGCACGCTGCGCTGCAACTGGTGGAGGCGCGCCTGCACGGCGGTGGGATCAGCGGCGCTCCCCGGCTGCACGCTCTCACTGTGGCTCGATTTCAGGAGGAACCGGTCGAGATAGTGCGGCCCGCCCGCCTTCGGTCCGGTGCCTGACAGCCCTTCCCCTCCGAACGGTTGCGAGCCGACCACCGCCCCGATCTGGTTGCGGTTGATGTAGATGTTGCCGGCGCGAACCCGCGATGTGACGTGCTCGACGCGGTCGTCGATGCGGCTGTGAAGTCCGAAGGTCAGCCCGTAGCCTGATGCGTTTACGGCGTCGATCACGGAACCCATCTGCCATGCCTGGTAGGTCGCGACGTGCAACACCGGCCCGAATATCTCGCGGTCCAGATCGCCGATCCCGTTCACACGGATCACGGCGGGTCCGACATGTGTGCCATCCTTTGGCGCTTCCAGTTGCTTGAGCAGCCGTCCGTCGCCGCGTGCCTGTTCGATATGGCTGACGATGGTTTGCCGAGCGTCCTCGTCAATCACCGGCCCGATGTCGGTCGAAAGGTTCCAGGGGTCATCTGCTTCGAGTTCTTCCATCGCGCCGAGCAGCATGTCCAGCATCTGCGGCGCGACGTCTTCCTGGAGATAGAGGACGCGCAGCGCCGAGCACCGCTGCCCTGCCGACTGGAATGCAGAGGCGAGAATGTCACGGACGGCCTGCTCGGGCAGCGCCGTGGAATCGACGATCATCGCGTTGAGGCCGCCCGTCTCGGCGATGAGCGGCGCGTCGGGATCGAGATTGGCAGCCATGGCGCGGTTGATCGCCTGGGCGGTTTCCGTCGACCCGGTGAAACATACGCCGCCGATCCGCGGATCGGAAACGAGCGCCGCGCCGACAGTCGGCCCGTCGCCGGGAAGGAGTTGCAGAACTTGCCGCGGAACGCCGGCCTCGTGCAAAAGCCCGACCGCGAACGCGGCGATCAACGGCGTCTGTTCGGCAGGCTTTGCGAGCACGCCGTTCCCCGTTGCAAGCGCTGCCGCGATCTGGCCCGTAAATATCGCGAGGGGAAAATTCCACGGTGAGATACAGGTAAATAGCCCGCGCGGGCTTACCCCCTTGCGGGCCTCGATCTGACTTGCATAGTAGCGCAGGAAATCCACCGCCTCCCGCAGTTCCCCCACCGCATCGAGCGGCGTCTTGCCGGCCTCACGCGCAAGCAGCGCGAAAAATTTTCCGTAATTCGCTTCGTAAAGATCCGATGCCTTGCGCAGGATTTCCGCCCGCTGCTTAACTCCGGCCGATCTCCACTCACACGCCGCATCGAGCGCCGCCGCGACGTCTTTGGCTGTGGCGTTTCTCACCGTACCGACCCGGTCCGCCCCATTGGCCGGGTTGAACATCGCCTTCCCGCCCTTTCTGCCCTTCGCGGCTGACGAACCGGCAATAATGGGCGCAGCTTCGAATTTATCATCCCGGAACGGTCCCCTGGCGCTATCGATCGCTTCCAGATCCGCAACATTGCGGAGATCCCAGCCCTTTGAATTGAGCCTCTCCGGTTCGAAGATCGCCGCCGGCTTGCGTATCGGAGCGGTGGCACGCGGCTCGCCGACGCTCTCGAACGGATCGGCAACAATCGCACCCACCGGAACGCTCGAATCGACGATCTGGTTGACGAATGAAGAGTTCGCGCCGTTCTCCAGGAGCCGGCGGACCAGATAGGCGAGCAGATCGCGGTGCGCGCCCACCGGAGCATAGATGCGGCAGCGCGTGTTTTCCCGCGACATAACCAGGCGATGCAGGGCCTCGCCCATGCCGTGCAGCCGCTGGAACTCGTAGCTCTCGGCGTCGTCTGCCATCTCCAGGATCGCCGCGACGGTATGGGCATTGTGTGTCGCGAACTGCGGATAGATCCGATCAGTCATGGAAAGCAGCTTCGTCGCGCAGCAGATGTACGAAATGTCAGTCGCCGCCTTGTGCGTGAAAACCGGAAAATCCGGAACGCCATCCACCTGCGCGCGCTTGATTTCCGTGTCCCAGTAAGCGCCCTTGACCAGCCGCACCATGATCCGCCGGTCGAGCCGCTCGGCCAGATCGTGAAGCCAGTCGATAACATGGGGTGCGCGTTTTCCGTAAGCCTGGACGACGACCCCGAACCCATCCCACCCGGCAAACTGGTCTTCCGACAGGACAGCTTCGATAATGTCGAGAGAAAGATCCAGGCGATCGGCCTCTTCAGCGTCGATATTGAATCCCATCCCCGCCTTCGACGCCATGGCGGCAAGTTCGATCAAACGCGGAACGAGTTCCTTCATCACCCGCTCGCGCTTGGCCACTTCGTAACGCGGATGCAGGGCCGAAAGCTTGACGGAGATACCCGGGTTTCGTCGCGTATCGGACTCTTCGCAACGGCTGGCGATAGCTGAAATAGCGGCGGAATATGAGTTGAAGTAATATTGGGCGTCATCGGCAGTCAAAGCCGCCTCCCCCAGCATGTCGTAGGAATATGTAAAGCCCTTGGCCTCCATGCCGGCGCCTCGGGCCATCGCCGCACCGATGGTCTCGCCGAGCACGAACTGGCTGCCGAGTTCCTTCATCGCACGCCGCACAGCGGTGCGGATCACAGGTTCGCCGAGACGCTTGACTGCTCCGTGAAGCAAGCCCGCCATCCCAGCCGTGCCCTCGGTATCAAGAACCCGCCCGGTCAGCATAAGCGCCCATGTCGAAGCATTGACCAGTGAGGAGTTTGACCTGCCCAGATGGACGCCCCATTTTGAGGGCGCGATCTTGTCCTCGATGAGATCGTCGATGGTCGGCGCATCGGGCACGCGTAACAACGCCTCGGCAAGACACATCAACGCGACTCCCTCCTCGGTCGAAAGACCGTATTCAGCGAGGAAAACTTCCATAAGACCGGGACTTTTCTCGGAACGGATCGCCCGCACCAGATCGGCCGCCCGTTCAACGGCAGCCCCCCTTGTTTGCGGATCGGGCGCGGATTGCGCGATCAGGACCTTGAGAAGCTCCTCCTCATCCGCACGGTGGGCGGCGCGCATTGCCTGCCGGATTGAAGCCGCACTGCTCATGGAATCCATTCACCGTCTCCGTATTCAAGGTCGGCGCCAGCCTACCATTGATACACAAGGCAGACTTCCCTAGAATTCAACTATTACAGGCATTTTTCCTTTTAGTTCAGTATAAAGCCTCTTCAATGACCGAAATTACCTCGAATTCAGATCAACTCGACCGTTTCGACCGGCTCATTTTGAGCGCCTTAGAGCGCGACGGACGCATGCCGGTTACGGAACTGGCCAAACGGGTCGGGCTTTCCAAGAGCCCTTGCCAGGTGCGCCTCAAGCGGCTCATCGAAGACGGCTACATTCTCGGGTTCCGCGCGGTCCTGAACATGGCGAAGCTGGACCGCCAGCATATCGCATTCACAGAAGTAAAATTGTCAGACACGACGGAAAAAGCACTATCCGCATTCAACGCGGCCGTGAAAGACGTCCCGGAGGTCGAGCAGTGCCATATGATCGCCGGCTCGTTCGATTTTCTGCTAAAGGTCCGGACCCGCGACATCGGCTCCTATCGTCGTGTGCTCGGAGAGATCATCTCGGCGCTCCCGCACGTATCCAACACTTCCACCTTCGTTTCAATGCAGGCCGTAAAAGACGGTCCTCTGCGGGACGTGTGAGCTTCGCGCTATGCGGCTTTCGGCTTTTCTCCAGAGACGACTTCGGCAAAGTTCTTGAAGAATGTTCCGGCCAGCTTGCGTGACGTACTGGTCACGAGCCGACTCCCCAATTGCGCGAGTTTGCCGCCAATATCCGCCTTGGCATCGTAGCGCAGGATCGTCTCGTTACCCTCCTCGACCAGTTCCACATCCGCGCCGCCTTTGGCGAAGCCAGCAGCCCCGCCGCTTCCCTCGCCCCTAAGCGAGAAACGCTCAGGCGCCTGGCTCGGGTCGAGCGTGACATTGCCACCAAAGCGCGCCTTGACCGGACCGATCTTCAGCAGGACCTTGGCCTCCAGTTCCGTATCGGAGTGTTTGATCAGCTCTTCGCAACCAGGAATGCACTGGCGCAGTATCTCCGGATCGTTCAACGCGGCATAGACCTCGTCGCGCGGCGCGGAGATCCTCACTTCGTCCTGCAATTCCATGCCAAAAGTCCTCCCGAACGAACTGTTCATTCTGCAAACTGCGGGAGCCACATAGCGTCTCGGAAGGCGAACGCCAACCATTCTCTTTCCCCGCCCAATTCGGACGCGCGGTTGAATGAGCGCCGTCACGGCCATAACTGGAATGACGGCAATCGATCGAAGGTGACTCACCCCCAATGATTCCCTATTCACTGCTCGACCTGTCGCCAATCCCGCAAGGGTTCGAGGCGGGGGACGCGCTGCGCAACACGCTCGAACTAGCCCGCAATGCCGAAAGGTGGGGATACAAGCGTTACTGGCTTGCTGAACATCACAACTCCGCCGGCATTGCCAGCGCCGCGACATCGGTGCTGATCGGCCACGTCGCCGGCGGCACGAGTTCGATCCGGGTGGGCGCTGGCGGCATCATGCTGCCCAATCACGCGCCGCTGGTCATCGCCGAACAGTTCGGGACACTCGCGACGCTCTATCCTGACCGAATCGACTTGGGTCTCGGCAGGGCGCCAGGAACGGATATGACAACCGCACGAGCCCTGCGGCGTGGAAAAGACGCGGAAAGTTTCCCGTCCGATGTTGTAGAATTGCTGGGCTATCTCGGCGAGCCCGACCCCGATGCCAAAGTTCGCGCCATCCCGGGTGCCGGTACGAACGTTCCAATCTGGATTCTCGGATCGAGTCTTTTCGGGGCGCAGCTAGCCGCCCATATCGGTCTTCCCTACGCATTCGCGTCACATTTCGCACCGGCGGCTCTCGAACAGGCCGCCGAGATCTATCGTCGCACTTTCCGTCCCTCGCAATTTCGCGACAAACCGCACTTCATGATGGCGATCAACGTGTTCGGGGCTCCGACCGACGCCGAGGGTCATTTCATCAGGACGTCGATGCAACTCGGATTTGCGAGACTGCGCACCGGCATGCCCGGAAAGCTACCTCCACCGACCGACGATATCGACGCGAAAATCAGCCGGGAGATCAGGCCGATGGTCGACGAAGCGCTTCAGGTCACCGCCGTCGGATCGCCACAGAGCGTGAAATCCCAACTTGCGGACTACATCCAAGTTTACCAGCCCGACGAAGTCATTCTCACGGGGCATATCCACGATCACCAAGCGCGGCTGCAGTCATTCCGGATCGGGGCCGAAGCGATGGAGGCGCTTGCAGAGGAAAAAACCAGTTCAGTCCATCCGCCAAGGAGGTGACCTCTTGGCGAAGAAAGCGGCGATACCGTCGTTCGCCTCGGCTGTCTCCCAGCGGTCTGCGAGCGCGGCGACCGTCAAATCGACGAGACTTCCAAGATCCTCACCACCCAGCCGCCGGCACAGCGCCTTGGCGTCCGCCACCGCGCCGGGTGCGCATTGCAGAAAAGCCGCCGCTTCCTCCTCGATTGCCGCATCGAGATCCTCCGGCGCACAGACACGCGTCAGGAGGCCCGAGCGCAGGGCGAAATTCGTGTCGAAGGTCTTGGCGTTGAAGAATATCTGCCGGGCGAAGCCCTCGCCCAGCCGTCTGACGACAAAAGGGCCGATTGTCGCGGGGATAAGGCCCAGTCGGGTCTCCGTGAGCCCGAATTTGGCGCCCTCGACCCCCACCGCTATGTCCGACACCGAGATCATGCCGACACCACCGCCATAGGCGGGACCATGCACCCGCGCAATGACGGGCTTCGGCAAGCTGTGCCAAGCTGTCAGCATGTTCGCCAGCGCCCGGGCCTCTTCTATTTTGCCCTCGCGGTCCTTTTTGGCCTGAGCCTTCATCCAGTTCAGGTCGCCGCCCGCGCAAAACGTCTTCCCGGCGGCGGCCAGAACGACAGCGCGGACGCCAGTGTTCGCCCCAAGCGACGTAGCCGCTCCGGTCAGTTCGCCGATCATGTCGGCATCCATTGCATTGTGCTTGTCGGGCCGGTCGAGCGTCACCGCCGCTACGCCCCTGCGATCGATGTCCAGCGCGATAGTCCGGTAGTTCACGACGCGGCCTCCCCGCGGTAGGTGGTCACCGCGATCCGGGTTGAAAGATAGGTTTCGACGACCGCGAGCCGCTCAAGATCGAGCCCCGTTTGCCAGCCTTCCTCCGCCAGCATTTTCGCTAGCCCCGACGTCGAGACGTTGCCCTTGGCGCCCGGGGCGTAAGGACAGCCCCCAAGACCGCCGACGGCACTGTCGAAAGTGCGCAAACCGAGATCGAGACTTGCGCGCACATTGTCGAGCGCCCGGTTGTTCGTGTCGTGATAGTGGCCGGCCAGCATTTCCGCCGGAACTGCCGTCAGAACATCGTCCAGCATGGCGGCAATGGTGTCGGGCGTCCCCTTGCCGATCGTGTCGCCGAGCGAGATTTCGTAGCAGCCGGCCTCAAGCAGCCTGGCAGCGACCTCGCGCACTGCGGCAGGCGCGATGTCACCCTCGTACGGACACCCGGCGACGCAGGAGACATAGCCCCGGACCGGAATAGCGGCCTTCGCCGCCGCCTCGAGCACCGGCTTGAACCGCTCGAGGCTCTCGGCGATTGAACAGTTGATGTTTTTTTGGCTAAACGTTTCCGACGCCGAGCCGAAGATCGCGACCTCGTCCGCGCCCGACGCCAGCGCCCGCTCGAAACCCTTCAGGTTCGGCGTGAGCGCCGCATAGGCAACGCCCGGAACGCGTGCGATGCCCGCCATCACCGCTTCGGCGTCGGCAAGCTGCGGCACCCATTTCGGCGAGACGAAGCTCGTCGCCTCGATCTTCTCGAAGCCGGCCTTCGACAAAAGGTCGATCAGCGCGATCTTCTTCCCGGACGGGATGATCGCCTTCTCGTTCTGCAACCCGTCGCGGGGCCCGACCTCGTAAATGCGGACATGGCTCATTCCGCTGCCTCCTCGAAGCGCAGCAACACGGAGCCGCCTTCGACGGCGTCTCCTTCGGCGCAGAGCACTTCGCTGACCATGCCGCCGCGTGGCGCTGCGAGGCTCGTTTCCATCTTCATCGCCTCGAGGACAATCAACTTGTCGCCCTTGGAGACGGCCGCGCCGGCGGAAACGTTCACGGAACGGACGACGCCGGTCATCGGCGCGAGGATGGCGTCCCCCTCATCTGCGTGATGCGCCGCCGCTAGCAGCGGATCCGGAAGAACGAAGGCGTGGGCACGGCCGTCCGCCAGAACGGAAACCGCGCGGCCGGCCGGATCGGCGTATTCCGCAACACGGGCCTCGACGCGCGTCCCGAACGCGCCGGCGCGCGCCGACATGCGGTCCCCGCCGCGAGCAACGTCGCGCATCGTCACCCCATCGCGACCACCTTCCAACGTGAGCGAACCGTCGCCATGCAGACAAAGCCGTCGTTCGATCATCTCCCCCGAGCAAAGGAAGCGCACCGTGTGACCGGCGTCCTCCCAAAGACGCCAGCCCGTCATGGGGGCGTTCGGGTCGATGCCAAGCGCGATCAGCGCCGCCATGGCGATGACGTGCTCTGCCGGCGGTTCCGCAGCCGTCAGGACGGCGATATTGCGGTCGATCAGGCCGGTATCCACATCCCCCGCCGCAAATCCGCCGTGACGCGAAAGCGCCAGCAGAAATGCCGCATTGGTGATTGTGCCTGCCACATGCGTCTGGGCAAGCGCGTCGCCAAGCGCGGCGAGCGCCTCTTCTCGGGTCCCGGCGTGCGTAATGATCTTCGCGATCATCGGGTCGTAGTAGGGCGTGACCGCGTCGCCGGAGCGGATGCCGGCATCGTTGCGTGCGCTCTTGCTGAACGAAAAATGATGAAGTGTTCCGGTCTGCGGGAGGAAACCGTGGGCCGGATCCTCGGCGTAGAGCCGCGCCTCGAAAGCGTGTCCGGACATCGCGATATCATCCTGGGAAAGCGGCAGTTTTTCGCCTGACGCAACGCGAAGCTGCCACTCGACGAGATCGAGTCCGGTGATCGCCTCGGTGACGGGATGCTCCACCTGCAGCCGGGTGTTCATTTCCATGAACCAGAAGCCGTCGGGCCTGAGCGGGCCGCTGCCGTCCGCAATGAACTCGATCGTTCCGGCGCCCGAATAATCGATCGCCTTGGCCGCCTTGACCGCCGCGCCGGTCATCGCCGCGCGCACCTCGTCCGTCATGCCCGGAGCCGGCGCTTCCTCGATCACCTTCTGGTGGCGGCGCTGCAGCGAGCAATCGCGCTCGAACAGATGAACCACGTTGCCGTGGTCGTCGCCGAACACCTGAACCTCGATGTGGCGCGGCGAGGAGATGAATTTCTCGACCAGCACCCGGTCGTCGCCGAACGAGGACCGCGCCTCGCGCTTCGCCGCAGCCAGCGCATCCTTGAAATCGCCCGGGCTTTGGACAAAGCGCATGCCCTTGCCGCCGCCGCCGGCGCGCGCCTTGATGAGGACCGGAAAGCCGATCTCGTTGGCCTTGGCGGCCAGCACGACGACTTCCTGCGCTTCGCCATGATACCCCGGCACGACCGGCACGCCGGCCTTTTCCATCAGTCGCTTGGCGGCATCCTTGAGGCCCATCGCCCGGATCGATTTGGCCGACGGACCGACGAAGAACAGCCCGGCCCCTTCGACGGCTTCGACGAAATCCGGGTTTTCCGAAAGGAATCCGTAGCCGGGATGGATGGCTTCCGCCCCCGACGCCTTGGCGGCCTCGATGATCTTTTCGGCGTTCAGATAACTCTCCGCCGCCGGCGGGGGGCCGATATGCACCGCCTCGTCCGCCATTTCCACATGCAGCGCATGCGCGTCAGCGTCGGAGTAGACCGCGACGGTCCGGATGCCCATTCGGTTCGCCGTCCGGATGACGCGGCAGGCGATTTCGCCACGATTGGCGATGAGGAGCTTGGTGAACATCAAGGTCATCTCACATCCTGAACACGCCGAATTTCGTATGTTCCACCGGCGCGTTGAGCGCGGCCCTCAGACTTAGCGCCACGACATCGCGTGTCTTGCGCGGATCGATGATGCCGTCGTCCCACAGCCGCGCCGACGCATAGAGCGGATGCGACTGGCGCTCGAACATCTCCAGCGTGGGACGCTTGAATTCCGCTTCCTCCTCGGCGCTCCAGCTTCCGCCCTTGGCCTCGATGCCGGCGCGCTTGACGTTCGCCAATACACCCGCCGCCTGCGGCCCTCCCATCACGGAAATGCGGGCATTCGGCCACATCCACAGGAAACGCGGCCCGTAGGCGCGCCCGCACATGCCGTAATTGCCCGCGCCGTAAGACCCGCCGATGATCACGGTCACCTTCGGCACTGCGGCCGTCGCGACGGCTGTGACCAGCTTGGCACCATCCTTGGCGATGCCGCCCGCCTCGTATTTCGAGCCGACCATGAAACCGGTGATGTTCTGCAGGAAGAGCAACGGGATCTTGCGCTGGCAGCACAGCTCGATGAAATGCGCGCCCTTCAGCGAGCTTTCCGAAAACAGCACGCCATTGTTGGCAAGGATGCCGACGGGCATTCCGTCGACATGGGCAAAGCCGGTGACCAGCGTCGTGCCGTAACGCGGCTTGAACTCCGCGAAGTCCGAGCCGTCGACGATGCGGGCGATCACGTCGCGCACATCGTACGGCGTCCTCGCATCGGCGGGAACGATGCCCATGATCTCGGCGGCATCAAATTTCGGGGGGCATGGGGGTTGCAGGGCTATGTCAGGCGAAGGGGCGGGTCCGAGATTGCGTACAATTTCGCGGGCCAGCGCCAGGGCGTGGTGATCGTCATCGGCGAGATAATCCGCGACGCCGGACAGCCGCGTGTGCGTGTCGCCGCCGCCGAGCGTCTCGGCGTCCACGACCTCCCCGGTCGCCTCTTTCACCAACGGCGGCCCTGCAAGGAAGATCGTTCCCTGGTTCTTGACGATGATCGTCTGGTCGCTCATCGCCGGGACGTATGCGCCGCCAGCGGTGCATGAACCCATCACTACGGCGATCTGTGCGATGCCCTTGGCGCTCATGCGCGCCTGATTGTAGAAGATCCTACCGAAATGATCGCGATCCGGAAACACCTCGTCCTGGTTCGGCAGGTTCGCCCCGCCGCTGTCGACCAGATAGACGCAAGGCAGGCGGTTTTCCTCTGCGATCTCTTGCGCCCTGAGGTGTTTCTTCACCGTCAGCGGATAGTAGGTCCCGCCTTTCACCGTCGCATCGTTGCAGAGGATCATGCAGTCGCGCCCTTCCACACGCCCGACGCCGGCGATCGCGCCCGCCGCCGGAATGTCGTCCTCATAGACGCCGCTTGCCGCGAACAGTCCAATTTCGAGAAACGGCGAACCGGGATCGAGCAATCCGGCGATGCGGTCGCGGGGCAGCAACTTCCCGCGTCCCTGGTGGCGGTCGCGAGATGCCTGCGACCCGCCCTGCATGATGCGCGCGGCCTCCTGCGCGATCGTCTCGCATTGCCTCTCCATCGCCGCGCGGTTCGCAGCGAATTCGGGGGAAGCGTGGGAAACAGTGGAGGTGAGAATTGTCATCTGTCTTCCGGGTTCGCGTGGTGGAAACGTCCAGGATGCTCCCTGCCTACGCCGTATTGCCCTCGGCTGGAATGCCACCGGCGTCGGCGATCATCTTCGCCACATGCATCAGGTTCCACGTCATGATCCTCAGATTGGTCTTGGTGAAGTCGTTGTCGAAACCAGCTCGGCTGCCGTCGTCCATCTTGTCGCCATAGGAGGGACCCGGACCGGCCTCGCCGATCCAGCCGCAGTCTGCCTGAGGCGGAATGGTATAGCCGATATGCGCCATCGCATACTGGCAAGTCATCGCCACGTGCTTGATGCCGTCCTCGTTGCCGGTGACGACACAGCCGCCGGTCTTGCCGTAATAGATGTACTGGCCCTTGTCGTTCTTCTGAGCGGAGTGTGCATAGAGACGCTCGATAATGACCCTGCAAATCGATGATTCCTCACCGAGCCAGATCGGCGTTCCGATGACAAGGATGTTGGCGTCACGCACCTTCGGCCAGAAAACTTCCGGCCACGCATCCTGATCCGCACCCTCTTCGCGCATGTCCGGTTGAATTCCGAATGCGATCTGATGGTCGGCGGCGCGCAGATAATCGACGTGCACGCCGTTCTCTTCCATGATCGCGATGGATTCTTTCATCAGGGTTTCGGTGTGAGAGTCACCCTGGGCGGTCGATTTCAAAGTGCAATTGATAAAAAGGGCCTTGAGCCCGGAAAAACTGGCGTTCGTCATATCAAGTTCCTCTGCTAATTGGGGCGCTGGGCTCTCGATAATTCCTTGATCTCGCGCTCGAGGAAGAAACTGATGATCGATCGGATCACGACGAGGCCACCCAGGAAGATCAAGCCATCAAGCTCCAATGTGATGGCTGTGTGAATGACGTCCGAAACGATCAGAAGTTCCAGTCCGGCAAGGATATAGCCTCCCAGTTCACGCCTTGCCGCATTCATCCGAACGAGCCGGTCCTCCTTGCTGCGGGAGAATTCGGCCCGAAGGATCCAAGCCGTGAAACGAACCGCGCCGATAAGCAGTACCGCGATCGACAACAGGTCGATCGCCCCTGCGGCGTACTCGAGCCAGGCTGTCGCCGCGCCGAACACAGACGAAGCGTCGCCGGTTTCACTCACGCCGTTTCCTCGAAGAGTTCTCTTCCGATCAGCATGCGGCGGATTTCGCTTGTCCCCGCGCCGATTTCATAAAGCTTGGCGTCGCGCAGCAGCCGGCCGGTCGGGTATTCGTTGATATAGCCGTTGCCTCCAAGGCACTGGATTGATTCAAGAGCCACCTGCGTCGCCTTCTCGGCCGCGTAGAGAATGCAGCCGGCCGCGTCCTTGCGTGACGTTTCTCCGCGATCGCAGGCCTGCGCGACCGCATACACATAGGCCCGGCAGGCATTCATCGTCGTGTACATGTCGGCCAGCTTGCCCTGCATGAGCTGGAACGTACCGATCGCCTGGCCGAACTGCTCCCGCTCATGGACATAGGGCACAACCACATCCAACGCCGCCGCCATGATGCCGAGCGGGCCGGCGGCAAGGACGACGCGTTCATAGTCAAGGCCAGACATCAGCACATTGACGCCCCTGCCCTCCTCGCCGAGCACGTTTTCGAACGGCACCTCGCAGTCCTCGAACACCAGCTCGCAGGTGTTCGAACCGCGCATGCCGAGCTTGTCGAGCTTCTGCGCTGTCGTGAATCCTTTCATGTCCTTCTCGATCAGGAAAGCCGTGATCCCCCGTGGACCCGCGTCCGGATCGGTCTTGGCATAGACGACGAGCGTCGAGGCGTCGGGACCGTTGGTGATCCACATCTTGTTGCCGTTGAGGACGAAACGATCGTTCCGCTTCTCGGCGCGCAATTTCATCGACACGACGTCAGACCCGGCGCCGGGCTCGCTCATGGCGAGCGATCCGACATGCTCGCCGGAAATCAGCTTCGGCAGATATTTTTTCTTCTGCTCCTCGCTTCCATTGCGGCGGATCTGGTTGATGCACAGGTTCGAATGCGCTCCGTAGGAAAGGCCAACCGAGGCCGACGCGCGAGTGATCTCCTCGATGGCAATGCAGTGGGCGAGATAACCCATTTCCGACCCGCCATAGACTTCCGGCACCGTGATTCCGTGCAGGCCGAGAGCGCCCATCTTCTCCCACAGATCCGCCGGAAATTCGTTCTTCGTGTCGATCTCGGCCGCGCGCGGCGCGATTTCGTCGGCAGCGAAACGCCGCACGGTCTCGCGCAGCGCCTCGATATCCTCGCCGAGGCCGAAGTTCATGGTCTTGTCAAACATGGTGTGATCCGATTGCTCTTGGCGGTTACCGCAGATCGACGATTACCTTGCCGTCGTCAGGGAGGGTTCCTTCCGGTACAATACTGATGTTGCTTTTCAAGTGGCAGAGCGCACGGAATGCCTCCGCAAGTTTCGCCTGAACCTGCGCAGCGTCGCCGAGGACGTGCTCCGGATCGAATTCGCAGAACAGCATGATGTCGTCCTTCTCGTTGGACCGATCAACGACCAGCCGCGCGAGCCGCAGCCCGTCGACCTGCTCTCGCAGCGCGTGAATCTGGCTTGGCCGCACGAACATGCCGCGCACCTTCGTTGCCTGATCGGACCGGCCCAGCCAGCCGGCAAGAACCGGGCCGGTACGGCCGTTCTTCCGGTCAAGCTCGACGAAGGCCGAGAGGTCACCTGTTCCAAAGCGGATCAGCGGATAATCCTCGCGCAAAGTCGTAACCACCACCTCGCCGACTTCGCCCGGAGGCATGGACCTGCCCGTCTCCGGATCAACGATCTCGACGATGACATCTTCGTCAACGGTCATGTGACCTGTGGGAGCGGTCTCATACGCGATCAGACCGAGTTCCGCGGTCGCGTAACATTGGAGTGCCCCGATCCGGCTGGCGTCGAAGAAGGCACGAAGACCGGGCGTGAGCGCTCCGCCGGTCACCAGCGCCTTGGTGAAGGGCACTGGCCCGCGGTCGGCCTTCTGAAACGCCTCCACGAGGGTCTTCAGGAAATCCGGAGTCCCGCAATACGCGCTTGCGCCATACTGGGAGATAGCAAGGATCTGCTGTTCGATTGGCGCGTTGCCGGCCGGGATCACCGAACATCCGAGCGCGCGAGCGCCGGCATCGAGTATCCAGGCGCCGGGTGTCAGATGATAGGAGAACGTGTTGTGAACGATGTCGCCGGCCACGAAGCCCGCTGCACGCATGGCCCGCTCCAGCCGCCAAAACCCGGTTTTCGAGAAGCCCGGCTCGTGGATTGGTCCGGGTGAGACGAACAGATGATCGGCACGGCTTCCGCCAGCCATCAACCCGCCAAATGGGGGATGAGCCGCCTGGATGCCGACAAGATCGTCCTTCCGGAGCAGCGGCAGGCCTTCAAGATCCTCCGGTGTGCGCAGGGATGCAACATCGAGCCCGGAAAACGCCGCCCGGTAATACGGCTCGCGCATCGCGCGGACGACCACGTCGCGCAGGGCAACGAATTGCGCCTCCGTGCGCTCGGAATGCGAGCGCGTTTCGCGCGGATCGAGACCGTTGTCCGAATGCGCCGACGCCGCGTGAAAGGCACTTCCGCTCATCACAGCCACCTTTTGCGCCGTTTGAAGGACTTGATGTTCTTGAAGCTTTTCCGCTCGCCGCTTCCGCCGAGATAGAACTCCTTGATGTCCTCGTTCTCGCGCAACTCCTCGGCCGGGCCGTCGAGAACGATCTTGCCGTTTTCCATGATGTAACCGTGCCGGGCGCAGGCCAGCGCCATCGCGGCATTCTGCTCGACGAGGAGGATTGTCACGCCGAAATCCTCGTTCAGCCGCTTGATGATACCGAAAACCTCCTTCACCAACAGCGGCGACAGCCCCATCGAAGGTTCGTCCATCAGGATCAGCTTCGGCCGCGCCATCATCGCCCGACCGATCGCCAGCATCTGCTGCTCGCCACCGGAAAGATAACCGGCGAGGCCGGTGCGCTCCTTGAGCCGCGGAAAGTATGAATAGACAAGATCGATGTCGTCCTTGACCCCGCCATCCGACCGCGTGAAGGCACCGAGCTTGAGGTTTTCCAGAACGGTCATGTCCTGGATGATCCGTCGGCCTTCCATGACCTGGAAGATGCCTGATCGCACCGTCCGCTCGGGTTCCTGATGGCTGATGATCTGGCCGTCGAACGTGATCGAGCCGCGCGTGATCTCGCCGTCCTCGGACTTCAGCAATCCGCTGATCGCCTTCAGGGTCGTCGACTTGCCGGCGCCGTTCGCGCCGAGAAGTGCGGTGATCGAGCCGCGCTCCACCGTCAGGCTGAGGCCGCGCAGGACGAGCACGTATTCATTGTAGACCACTTCGATGTTGTCGACGGACAGGATCGTGTCCTTCGGCGCGTCGGCCTTTTCGGAACTGGCCGGAACTGTCTGTAACATCGCCTCAAGCCTCGCTTGTCAGGTGCGGACGCTCCCCGCCGGAGCGGGGAGCGATCATTCTCGGTTAGTAACCGATCCAGTCGTCGCGGCGCGGCAGTTCGACTTCCGCAACCTTCTCGATCTGGGCCTTTCCATCCACGGCGGAGCCGCGGTTGACGGTCACGGTGGTGGTGCCGCGGTGGTCCTGATCGGTCCATGTCGACGGCAGGCAGACCCCTTCCAGACCCTCTGGAACCCAGTCGGCCTTCTGGTACATGCCCTGCTTGATGTTTTCGCCGGTGATCCCGCCATTTGCTTTCGCCCATTTCATCGCTTCGATCATGTAATAGGCCGAGCAGATGCCACGGATGTAGTGGTGCGTAGGCGCTTCGGACTTGTCCATCGAACCGGCTTCATGGATTTTCTTCACCAGTTCCATGCCGGGCGCATCGGCGCCCCAGAACGGCGATGCGCTCGGGAAGATGTAACCCTGCGCGTTAGCCGCCTGGATGGTCTTGTAGTCGCCGCCCCAGATGTTCGCCAGGAAGGTCACATCGGTGCCAACGGTGCCACAAGACGACAACAGCGACACGACGGAGCCGCCGAGATTGCCGACGAATGCGTAGTTCGCCCCGCTCTCCTTGATCGACAGGCACTGCGCCTTGAAGTCGCCGGGCGCGAGCGGAACAACGACCGGCGGCAGCACCTCGAAGCCCAGTTCCGCCGCATATTCGGCGCAGGCTGCCTTGGGTGCGTTGGGATAGGGATGATTGTCACCGGTGTGGAGGAATTTCGGGCTTTCGATGCCCTTTTCCTTGGCATCGCCAGCCGCCCACTGGACCATCGCCCGGCAGCCATCCGAATAGCTCGGCCCGTAGAAGAAATTGTAGGGAGCCGGCTTCTCGGTCTTCGGGTTCTTGCCGGTCGGATCGGTCAGATGACCCGAATAAGATGCGGACCAGACCGGGATCTTGTCTTTCGCCACGAATGAGATCAGGGCTTCGGTATCACCGGTTCCCCAACCCTGCATCGCAACCATGTTGTTGCGGGCTTCCCAGCGCTTGTAGGTCGCGATGGCATCCGGCACCTTGTAGGCGTAATCGACCTGCTCGAGTTCGATCGTCGTGCCGTCAATACCGCCATTGGCGTTGACGTAGTCGATCGCGTCCTTGATGCCCGGTCCGTAGGTCTTGCCGACGAAAGCCGTTGGACCGGTGTAGTCCACCAACTGGCCGACAAATACGCTCTCCTGCGATATCGCCATCGACGCACTGGCAAGAAGCGTGGCCGCGGCGGCAGTTGCAATCAGTGTTCTCATATCTTTCCTCCACGATATGAAGCGGTGCGTTGCGCGCCGCGAGTTGTGCCCAATCCTCCGATGCGGGCGAAGTTCATCAGTAGCTGAACGGATAGAGTTTCCACGACTGACGAATGAGTTTGACCCGGTGGGCGAGACCCTCCGGCTCGAAAATCAGAAACAGAATAATGGCCGCGCCGACCGACATTTCCTTGATGTAGGCCTGCCCCGAAGCCAGACCGGCGAGAGCATTGGGGAAGATGTCCAGCATTCCTCCGGTAAACGCTTCCATGAACTGCGGCAGCAGGACGATGAAGGCCGTGCCGAGAATGGTGCCCATGACCGATCCGAGCCCGCCGATGATGATCATGGCGAGAAACTGGATCGACAGCAGGATGGTAAACCCCTCGGCCGAGACGTAACCGAGATAGTGGCCGAACAGCGCCCCGCCGAGCCCGGCGAAGAAGGACGAAATGCCGAAGGCGAGAATCCGGTACTTGGTCAGGTTAATGCCCATGATCTCGGCTGAGAGGTAATGGTCGCGGACCGCGACCAGCGCCCGCCCGTCGCGGCTGCGTTTCAGATTGGCGACGGCAAAAAGCGAAATGAGGGTCCAGAACAGGACGAGGTAGTAATAGCGCTCGTCGCTGTCGAGCGGAAAGCCGAAGATGGTGACCGTCTCGGCGAGCGAGCCGGAAGAGCCGCCCGAAAACCAGTTCGCGCGAGCAAAGAAGTCCTGCAGGATGAATTGCGAGGCAAGCGTCGCGATGGCCAGGTAGAGCCCCTTGATGCGCGCCGCCGGCAGGCCGAAGATCATGCCGACTGCCGTCGTCATCAAGCCCGCGAGGGGGATCGTGAAGAACACTGGAATTCCGGTCGTCGAGTTCAGCCAGGCGGACGAAAAGGCGCCGAAACCGAAGAAGGCGGCATGTCCGAGGCTGATCTGCCCGGTCATGCCGACAAGGATGTTCAACCCGAGTGCGGCGATGCCGTAAATTCCGATCAGGATCATCAGGCTGACGATATAGCCGTCGACAAGCGCCGGCGCGGCTCCAAGGAGCGCGATCGCGAGCATCGTCCAGATGGCGATCCAGCGCGTCTGCAGCAAAAACTGGTCCGCCTTGTAGGTGGTGCGGAAGTCGCCGCAGGGACGAAGCGAGGTGGTTGCCATCAGATCCTCTCGATGTCCTTGGTCCCGAACAGCCCGTACGGCTTGATCATCAGGATGATGATGAGGACGTAAAAGGGCGCGATCGTGAACAGGTTGCCCCAGTTCAGGAACTGGCCGTCGACGAACTCGGCGAAATTCTCTAGAAGGCCGATGATGATGCCGCCAATCACCGCGCCGACGATCGAATCGAGCCCGCCCAAAATGACCGCCGGAAAGACCTTGATGCCAATGATCGCGAGCGACGAGGAAACCGAGTTCACCATGCCTATGATGATGCCGGCGACCCCGGAGACGATGGCCGAGATCGCCCATGCAAGCGCGAAAACCTGCCGCACCGAAATGCCTAGGCTTTGCGCCGTCTGCTGGTTGAAAGCTGTCGCCCGCATGGCAAGGCCGTACTTGGAGAAGCGGAAAAACAGATAGAAGCCGCCCATGATCAGCACGGACATCACAAGGCTCATTAGATAGGCCGACTCGACGTTCAGGCCGGCGACATTGACCGACTCCGTTTCGAATACCTGCGGAAACCGCTCGGCCGAATTGCCGAAGATCCAGTTCATCAGCGCCTGCAGGAAAATCGAAAGGCCGATCGTCACCATGATGACGCTGACCACCGGCTCGCCGATCAGCGGCCGCAGGATGACGACCTGGATCATGATGCCGAACAAAGTCATGAACACCAGCGTGAACAGGAAGGCGACAATGAACGGCATTTGCATGTCGGTGATGAACCAGAGGCAGACCCACGCTCCGAGCACAAGGAACTCACCCTGGGCGAAGTTCACCACCTGCGTGGATTTATAGATCAACACGAAACACATCGCGACAACGCCGTAGAGCATTCCGACGATGAGGCCGTTTGCCAGCAATTGAACGAGCAGTGACCAGTTCATTCCTCTTCCGCCCCCTATTCCGCCGCCTTTAGCGCCGGCGTTTCGATTTCGGCGCCGACATTGCGCACTTTGATCGTCGTCCTGATCCGCTGCTGCGTTCCGTCCTGAAACGAGATCATCGTGTCGATCGCAATGTCTTCCTGGCCGGAATAGATGGTGTCGATGATGTCGCCGTATTTCTCCGCAACGACGGCTCGCCGCACCTTGCGCGTCCGCGTCAGTTCGCCGTCGTCGGGATCGAGTTCCTTGTAGAGCAGCACGAATTTGCGCAAACGCTGCGCTTCCGGCAGCGTCTCGTTGATCGCCTCGATCTCGCGGTGGACGAGATCGTAAACCTCGCGTCGCGATGAAAGGTCAGTATAGGTGGTGAACGAAATGCGGTTCTTCTCGGCCCATTTGGAAACGATCGAATACCGGATGCAGATCATCGCCGCGAGATAATCGCGCTTGTCGCCCAGGATGACGGCTTCGGCGATAAAGGGCGAAAACTTCAGCTTGTTCTCGATGAACTGGGGCGAGTAGCGCCGGTTGCCGGTCATCTCGGCAAGGTCGGCGATGCGGTCGATGACGACGAGATGGCCCTTGTCGTTGTAGTATCCCGCGTCGCCGGTATACATCCAGCCGTCGCGGAGGTCGGCACCGGTCGCGGCCTCGTTCTTGTAGTAGCCCATGAACATGTTGCCGTGAGCAGTCACGATCTCGCCGATGCCCTCAGCGTCAGGTGCCTCGATTCGAACCTTGATGTCCCCGGTGAACGGTACGCCGACCGTGTCGAAATCGACATCGTCGGGGGTGTGAATCGTATAGGCGCCGAGCAGCTCAGTCTGGCCGTAGAGCTGGCGGAGTGGCACGCCCATCGCGAGAAAGAACTTGAACGTGTCCGGACCCAGCGCCGCACCGCCGGTTGCAGCCGAGCGCACATTCGTCAGTCCGATCCGGTCCTTCAATGCGTTGTACAGGAATAACTGCGCGGCCCGCGACGTCCTGCCCTTCTCGAACGCGCCGAGGCCCATGTTCATAAAGAAGTCGTAGAGTTTCTGCTTCAGCCAGGAAGAATCCATGATACGCGCGCGCACGTCTGCCGCGATCTGTTCCCAGACACGTGGCGCAAGAAGAATGAAGGTCGGGCCGATCTCGCGCATGTCGGCCATCATCGTTTCCTGATCCTCGACGAAATTCACCTTCATCCGGGAGATCAGCGCCTGACCGAACACATAGATCTGCTCCATGATCCACGGCAGTTGCAGCACGGAAACATATTCGTCGTCCGGCCCCTTCGGGTCGGCCGAAAGATAGTCATGGCTGTGATCGATGATGCTGCGCGCGCTAAGGACGGCGAGCTTGGGATGCGAGGTCGTGCCGGACGTGGTGCACAGGATCGCCGGCGCCTCGCCGTCCGTCTCCTCGACCATGCGGTCATAGCTCCCGGCGTCTGCCGCGAGCAACTCGTCCCCCTTGGCGCGCAAATCTTCCAGCGACATGAGCCTTGGGTCGTCATATTTGCGCATGCCGCGCGGATCCTCGAAGATGATCCGCTCCACCGACGAGATGCCGTCCCCGAGCAGGAGGAACTTGTCGACCTGCTCCTCGTCCTCGGCAAAGATGAAACGAGCCTCCGAATAATTGACCAGATAGGCGAGTTCCGCCTCCATCAGATCCCGGTACAAACCGAGAGAGAGAGCTCCGCATGCGTGCGCCGCAATCTCGGCCGCAACCCAGTCGGGGCGGTTGTCGCCGATCAGGCCGATAATATCTCCCTTGCGGATACCAAGCGCGGTCAGGCCCAGGGCGATGCGGCGCACATTGGCATTGTAATCCGACCAGGTCTGGCTCACCCAGATCCCGAACGTTTTTTCACGCAAGGCGGTTTCGCTGCCGAAATGCCGCGCATTATGCGCCAGAATGCGCGGAAACGTCTTTAGGCCCTTGTTGTCCCTTGAGATCTCGGACCGGGTCATTAGGCCGCCTCGCCCAAATCGGCGCCGAGATAGGCCCGTTTGACGTGTTCGTTCGCCATGACCTCGTCCGGGAGACCGTCGACGACCTTGGCACCGAAATCGAGCACCATCACGCGATGCGAGATATCCATGACCACACCCATGTCATGCTCGATCATAACCACCGTCATCCCCCATTCCTCGTTGAGGTCGACGACATAGCGGGCCATGTCTTCCTTCTCTTCCATGTTCATGCCGGCCATCGGCTCGTCGAGCAGCACCAGATGCGGGCGCAGAGCGACGGCGCGAGCCAGTTCGACACGTTTTCGAAGGCCATACGACAACGTACCCGCGACGGCATTTCGGATATGCTGAATCTCGAGAAAGTCGATGATATCCTCGACCACGCGGCGGTGCTCGAGCTCTTCGTGCTGTGCGCCCCCGAACCAATACGCCATACCGGTCAGAAAATTGTTCTTCATCAGGTGATGCCGACCAACAAGAATGTTGTCGAGCACCGTCATGTGGTCGAAGAGTGCGAGGTTCTGGAACGTGCGCCCGATGCCGAGATCGGGCCGATGGTTGGGTTTGAGGCCGCTGAGACTCCTGCCCTTGAAGCGGATATCGCCCGAATCCGGTGTGTAACGTCCCGATATGCAATTGAGCATGGAGGTCTTGCCGGCACCGTTCGGTCCGATGATCGAGAAAAGCTCTGCCTCATCGACGGAAAAGGAGACGTCCTTCAGCGCCTGAATCCCGCCGAAGGAAAGCGATACGTTCTCCACCTCTAAAAGCATGGCGGACCGGCCTCCCATTACCACGCACCCGGTTCGGACACGCGTCTCCTCGAGGAGGTGATTAGCCGCCGATCTTTGCGCCACGATTTCAGGAATGTTGCGAAATGTTTCAGCGTCAGCGGAGATCGGGCCGGTTGATTTCCCGCGGTGAAGGTTTCACTTTGACCCTTGGAGTGTGCGTGTGGGAGGAGGCGTCGCTTGCCGCAATTGACGAATGAATTGCTGCCCGATGTATCGCAGGTCGATGACCACGCTCTGGTCACGGCGGGGCTGGAACTGATCCAGCAGGGTCTCTCCATCTTCAACGCCGATATGCAGTTGATAAGCTGGAACCGCCGATTCCTCGAAATGTTTGAATTGCCTGGGGATTTCATTCGTCACGGCATCAGTTTCCACGACATCAATTACTATTTGGCAAGACGGGGCGAATTTGGCCCCGGCGACCCGCGGGCCCTGACCGAAGAGCGCGTGGAGCGCGCACGGCGATTCGAGCCGCATTACTTCGAGCGCACCCGGCCAAACGGACGACGGATATCGGTCGAGGGCAACCCCCTCAAGCAGGGCGGCTGGATCGCGATCTACTCCGACATCACCGAGTCTCATCGGCAGGAGCAATTGCTGAGAGCCCGGAGCGACCTCCTTTCGGACAGACTGCTGCATCATTCCGGCAAGCTCGCCGAATCCAACCGTGAACTTGCCGCGGCAAACCGGGCCCTCACCGATACGAAAGCGGCGCTGCAAGCCTCCGAAGAGCGCATGCGCGTGATCACCCAGGCAATGCCGGCGCACATCGCCTATCTCGACCGCAACTATGTCTACCGGTTCACCAACAACCGGTTTGGTGACGTTATGGGCCTCGATCGCGAAGTGCTGACCGGCAAGAACCTTACAGATGTCTTTCCGCCGAACGTGTTTGAGACCGTTAAACCGCAACTCGAGCGCGCATTTTCGGGGCAAACGGTAACCACCGAATACGAGATAATCGGCCAGAACGGAACGCTGCATTCGATCCGCACCATCTTCACGCCGGAGATTTCCGACGACGGAACCGTCGAGGGCGTGTTCGTGCTTTCGCTCAACGTCTCCGACGAGAAAGCGGCGACCGAACTTCTTGTACGTTCGAAAAGACTCGAAACGACTGCCCAACTCACGAGCGGGCTTGCGCACGATTTTTCCAACATTCTGACGGTCATCCTCGGCAACCTGTCGCGGTTGTCGAAAGTCGATCTGGGCGAAGGCCAGCGAAGTGATCTGGTGACCGCGGCCGAACGAGCGGCCAGGCGAGGCACCCGTATCATCGACAACCTGATGAACTTTCTCTTTCGCCAGAGGCTGCATGCCAAGGAGACGAATGTCAGCCGACTGCTTCGCGAACTGGCGCGTCTCTTTGCCGCCTCGATTGACGAGCGGCTAACACTTGATCTTCAGTTGCCCGCGACCGATCTCGACGCATACATCGATGAAAGCGCCTTTCAGGACGCTGTCCTTAATATCCTTTTCAACGCCCGCGATGCGTTGGAAAGCGGAACGGGAACCGGGACGATCACACTGACCCTTCAGCCAGCAGGGGGGAGCTTTGAGGTCTCGGTGGCCGACGAGGGCCCCGGCTTCTCGGAAGAAGCGCTGAAACAGGCGCAAGAGCCGTTCTTCACCACAAAGCCTCAAGGCAAGGGCAGCGGTCTTGGACTTGCGATGGTGCAGAATTTTGCCGAACAGTCCGCAGGTGCCGTCCGGATCGAGAACCGGGCAGACGGGGGTGCGATCGTGACATTGTCGATCCCGGTGCGAACGCGCCGCGATGAAGGCGCCGCGGTTCCGGCCGGGGCTTACACGGAGGCAGGCGAACCGTTGAGTTTCGGCAGGGGCCGCCTCGTGCTGATCGCCGACGACGATCCGGAGATGCGCGTGCTGATGCGCGACTTTGCAGCAGAGGCAGGCTTTTCGGTCATCGAAGCCGAATGTGCGGGAGAAGCGCTGCAACTTCTGGAAAAAATTCCCGAAATCAAGGCCGTGGTTTCCGACATCACAATGCCGGGAGAAATCCTGGCGGCCGATCTGGACGAGCGGTTGCGCGGCGCGGTGCCGCTGGCATTCGTGACCGGCCTTCCAGCCGCTGATCCAACGGTCAAAGCCCTTGGCGGACATCACAGGATTCTGCGCAAACCGTTTACGAGGATCACGTTCACACGACTTCTGGCGCAACTGGTCGAAGATGAGAAGGAACCGGCATGACGCGCGGCGCAATCCGCATCGCGATCATAGAGGACGATCCGGACATTGCGTCGATCCTCACCGAAACCATGCGCGAGCAGGAATTCGATAGCCGGCACTTTTCGCGTTGCCAGGATTTCCTCGACGCAATGCCGGATTATATGCCCGATATGTGCCTCGTCGACCTCGGGCTCCCCGACACGCACGGGCTGGACCTGGTCAGAAAACTCGAGGCCATTCCGTCTATCGCTACGATCATCATTTCCGGACGCGGTTCGCTGACTGACAAGATCGTGGGCCTTGAAATGGGAGCCGACGACTATGTCGCCAAGCCGTTCGAGCCTGCCGAGATCGTCGCGCGCGTCAGATCGGTTCTGCGCCGTGCGCAGCGAAGCGCATCGGCAGTGGCTGACCGAACCGGCCGGCGGCGCGTACGCTTCGCCGACTGGACGGTCGATTGCGACAACTTCATCCTGACTCATGTCAGCGGACGTTCGGAAACCCTGAGCCTTGCCGAAATGGCGGTCCTGAAGGTGTTCCTTGATTCACCAAACCGGTTGTTGTCCCGCCCACAAATCCTCGACACCCTGGAAGCCGACCCGGACAAGAACTTCGACCGCAGTGTCGATGTGCGAATATCGCGACTTCGCACCAAGCTGAACGAAGACCCGCAAAATCCGAAATTGATCAAGACTGTTTATGGCGCGGGCTATCTGTTCGTCGGCGACGTCGTCTGGGAATGATACCGCGCCCGTTGCGGACATGGCTACGTCGCACTGCGTCATCTCAGGCTTATAGACACATCGAAGAAGGAGACTTTCATGCTTCGCACCCGTAATTGTCTCACCGCCGCCGCACTGATTTTTTCCAGCGCATCGCTGATGGCACAGGAGGCCTCGGACGCCGTTGCTCCGGAAGCGGGCACCGGCGAAACGACAATTGTGACATCGCCGGAAATCCGCGACGCCATACGAGCCAAACTGGCCGGCAAGCCGGTGGAGGCGAAAAAATGGATGGTGGCGGCGGCAAATCCGCTGGCCGCCGAAGCGGGTGCAAAGATCTTGCGCAACGAAGGCAGCGCAGCCGATGCCATGGTTGCAGTCCAGGCCGTTCTCGGTCTGGTCGAACCACAATCCTCCGGCCTCGGCGGCGGCGCGTTTCTCGTCTGGTACGATGCCGCCTCCGGCAACATCACGACATTGGATGGCCGCGAAACCGCCCCCCTCGAAGCAACGCCGACGCTGTTTCAGGACGAGAACGGCGAGCCATTGGCGTTTTTCGATGCGGTCGTGGGCGGACGCTCGGTCGGAACGCCGGGCACGCCCATGCTGATGGTGGAAGCGCATAAGCGGTGGGGCAAGAGCGACTGGGCCGAACTCTTCGACGATGCGATCACGCTTGCTGATAAGGGCTTTCCCGTCTCAACCCGGCTCGCGAGTTTGATCGCAGACGATGCCGAGCGGCTTTCGCGCTTCGAGACCACGGCCAGTTACTTCCTGCCCGGCGGCGAGCCTTTAAAGGAAGGTGTGCGGCTGCAGAATCCCGACTATGCCGATACCCTGCGTGCTTTCGCGCGAGGAGGATCGAGCGCCTTCTATTCCGGCGCGATTGCCGAGGCGATCGTCAGGACGGTGAGAAACGCGCCCGGCAACCCGGGCGTTTTGTCGATGAAGGATTTAGAGACCTATGCGATCAAGGCGCGTCCTGCAGTGTGCGCCGACTTTCGCGGTCACGACGTCTGCGGCATGGGGCCGCCCTCCTCCGGCGCGTTGACCGTCGGACAGATACTCGGTCTTGTTGACCGCTTCCCGCTCGACGCCATCGCGCCGGACGATCCGCAAGCGTGGCGTCTGATTGGAGACGCGTCCCGCCTCGCCTTCGCCGATCGCGGCCGATACATGGCCGACAGCGATTTCGTTCCGGTACCGGTCAAGGGCCTTCTCGACGATGCCTACCTCGACGAACGCGCGCGGCTGCTGGATGGCGATGACGCTCTCCCCGAGGTCATGCCCGGCGAGCCGGCCTATGATCACGCGCTAAATCTCGCAGACGATGTCTCCATCGAACTGCCCTCGACGAGTCACATCTCGATTGTCGATGCCGAAGGCAACGTCCTGTCCATGACGACGACGGTCGAGAACGGGTTCGGGTCACGGCTGATGACCAACGGCTTCCTGCTAAACAACGAGCTGACCGATTTTTCCTTCAAGACCCACAGCGACGGCTGGCCGATCGCCAACCGGGTCGAGCCGGGCAAACGTCCCCGCTCGTCCATGTCGCCCACCATCGTGCTTCGCGACGGCAAGCCTGTGCTGGCCATCGGGGCACCTGGCGGAAGCCGCATCATCGGCTACGTCGCGCAAACGATCATCGCCCATCTGGCGTGGGGCATGGACATCCAGGAGGCGATCGACATGCCCCATCGCGTGAACCGGTTCGGCACATACGACCTGGAGGAAGGCACCGATGCGGTCGAGATGCAGGACGCACTTGAAGAAATCGGATTCGAGGTCAATGTCCGGGATCTGAACTCCGGCCTGCACGGCATAGCGATCACCCCCGACGGCCTTCAAGGCGGCGCGGACCCGCGGCGCGAAGGGATCGCGCTCGGGGAATAACCGTCTCCGCCGCAACGCGTCAGTGCAACTCGGCGCGCATATGCTGAACGATAGCCGAGGACACGGTTCTGATCCGTTCGACCTCGGCGTAGTCTTCATGCACCACGCTCCAGAAGGTGCGCGTGAATCCGATCTGGTCGGGAAGCACTTTGACGAGCGTGTCGTGTTTCTCGGCGATGAATTCATGCATGAAGGCAATGCCCGCCCCGCGCAATACGGCGTTTGCCTGTACGTGGACGCTGGTCGAGGTGAGATGCGGTCGGAAACTCGGATCGACCAGCGGAATGTAGTCGAGTTCCTTGTGGGGTATGAGCTCGGGGACGTAGCCGATCCCACGCACCCGGTGCAGGTCCTCGATCTTGGTTATCGGGCCTGTGCGGACGAGGTAATCCCGCGAAGCGTAAAGACCAAGCTTGTAATCGCCGATTTTCTGAACCTTGAGGCGACCCTGGCGCGGGCGCGACACAGTTATGGCGATATCTGCCTCCCGCTTGGACAGCGAATAGGTTCGCAAGTCCGTCAGGAGCTGGATTTCGAGTTGCGGATGGGCGTCGCACAACCGATGAGCGGCATCGACCACAATCGCCGCGGCGACACCCTCTGGTACAGCCACGCGAACCGGCCCGGAAATATGACCTCGCTCGCCGCTGACAGCACCTTCCGCCATCGCGGCGCTTGCCTCCATGCGCTCCGCAACTTCGAGCAGTTCGCGGCCGGCCGACGTCAGTGCGTAACCGCCGGGAGACCGGTCGAACAATGTGGCGCCAAGCGCCTCCTCCAGCGCCCTGATGCGGCGCGACACGGTGGCATGGTCGACTGACAGAGCACGGCCCGCGGCCGTCAAGCGTCCGGTGCGTGCCACGGCTATGAAATAGCGGACATCATCCCAATTCATTTTCGCTCAACGTGCTCATTCTCTTGTGCAAATATGCACAATGAAACACGAAATTGCGACCCTTTCCAAGCGCCCGGCCGACGCTTTACTGTCCAGCCAATAGAGGAGATACGCTCATGCGCACAATCGGGCATTTCATCGGCGGAGAAGCCGTAGCAGGATCCAGCGGTCGTGAATCGGACATTTTTCTGCCGATGACCGGCGAGGTTCAGGCGCGTGTTGCGCTCGCCAGCAAGCAGGAAGTGGACTCCGCAATCGAGAACGCGAAGGCCGCGCAGCCGCAATGGGCTGCGACCAACCCGCAGCGGCGCGCCCGCGTTCTGATGAAGTTCCTCGAACTAGTCCACCGCGATTACGACGATCTGGCGGAACTGCTGGCGCGCGAGCACGGCAAGACAGTTGCCGATGCACGCGGCGACATCCAGCGCGGCCTCGAAGTCGTGGAATTCGCAATCGGCGTGCCGCACCTGATGAAAGGCGAATATTCGGAAAGCGCTGGTCCCGGCATCGATCTGTACTCCATGCGCCAGCCGCTCGGTGTGGTGGCGGGCATTACGCCGTTCAATTTTCCCGCAATGATCCCGCTGTGGAAGGCCGCACCGGCCATCGCCTGCGGAAACGCCTTCGTCCTGAAGCCGTCCGAGCGCGATCCGGGCGTACCGATGCGGCTCGCCGAACTTTTCCTCGAAGCGGGACTTCCGGCGGGCATCCTCAATGTCGTCAACGGTGACAAGGAAGCCGTCGACGCCATTCTCGATCATCCGGACATCCAGGCAATCGGCTTCGTCGGCTCGACACCGATCGCCGAATACATTTACGGTCGCGGCTGTTCGAACGGCAAGCGCGTGCAGTGCTTCGGCGGCGCCAAGAACCACATGATCATCATGCCCGACGCCGATCTGGACCAAGCTGCGGATGCGCTGGTCGGCGCGGGCTACGGCTCGGCCGGCGAGCGGTGCATGGCCATATCCGTCGCGGTTCCGGTTGGCGAGAAAACCGCCGATGCGCTGATGGAAAAACTCGTTCCAAGGGTCGAGAGTCTGAAGATCGGTCCCTCGACTGACCCATCGGCCGATTTCGGCCCGCTCGTCACCAAGGAAGCGCTCGCCCGCGTCCGCTCATACGTCGAACTCGGTATCGAGGAAGGCGCGACGCTCGCCGTCGACGGCCGCGACTTCAGGATGCAGGGCTACGAGGACGGTTTCTACATGGGCGGCTGCCTTTTCGATCACGTGACGAAGGACATGCACATCTACAAGGAGGAGATTTTCGGGCCGGTGCTTTCCGTGGTCCGCGCAAACACTTACGAGGAAGCCCTCGACCTGCCGACGAGCCACGAATACGGAAACGGCGTGGCCATTTATACCCGCGACGGCGATACCGCGCGGGACTTCTCGGCGCGCGTGCAGGTCGGCATGGTGGGCGTCAATGTTCCCATCCCCGTGCCGCTAGCCTACCACACATTCGGTGGCTGGAAGCGGTCCGGCTTCGGAGACCTTAACCAGCACGGCCCGGACGCAATTCGCTTCTACACCAAGACGAAGACAGTGACCTCGCGCTGGCCATCGGGCATACGCCAGGGCGCGGATTTCGTCATCCCGACGATGAGCTGAGGCGCAAAGGATGGACTTTTCGCTGACCGAGGAGCAGTCGGCCATTTACGACATGGCGAAAGCCTTCGCCGAAGAGCATATCGCGCCGCATGCCACCGAGTGGGACCAGCAGCGGCACTTTCCGCTCGATGTGATCCGCCGGACGGCCGAACTCGGCATGGCCGGGATCTACGTCTCGGAAGAGCACGGCGGTTCGGGCCTGTCACGGCTCGACGCGACGCTGATCTTTGAGGCCCTGTCACTCGCCTGCCCGGCGACGGCCGCCTTCCTGTCGATACACAACATGGTCGCCTCGATGATCGACCGTTTCGGCGGAGAAGAGATGCGCGCCGAAGTCATGCCTGCTCTCTGCACGATGCAGACGGTCGCAAGCTACTGCCTGACCGAGCCGGGATCCGGTTCCGATGCGGCGGCGCTGCGGACGACCGCGAAACGCGACGGCAATCACTTCGTGCTGAACGGCACCAAGGCGTTCATTTCGGGCGGCGGCGCCTCCGACATCTATCTGGTCATGGCCCGCAGCGGCGACGAGGGGCCGAAAGGCATCTCGGCTTTCCTCGTGCCGAAGGACACGCCCGGCCTGTCCTTCGGGGCGAATGAGAAGAAGATGGGCTGGCACGTCCAGCCGACGGCGCAGGTGCAGTTCGACGAGTGCCGGATCCCGGCCTCCAACATGGTCGGCGAGGAAGGCCAGGGTTTCTCCTACGCCATGGCAGGCCTCGACGGCGGGCGGCTCAACATCTCCGCCTGCGCGCTGGGCGGCGCGCAGGCCGCACTCCAGAAGGCGGCGGCCTACCTCCACGAGCGTTCCGCCTTCGGCAAGCCGCTCGCCGCAATGCAGGCGCTTCAATTCCGGCTGGCCGACATGGAAATCGAATTGCAGGCCGCGCGCGTCTTCCTGCGCCAGGCCGCCTTCAAGCTCGACAGCAAGGCCCCCGACGCGACCAAGCATTGCGCCATGGCCAAGCGCTTCGTCACCGACACCGCCTTCAAGGTGGCCAATGAAGCGTTGCAGCTTCATGGCGGTTACGGCTATCTCGCCGACTACGGAATCGAGAAGATTGTCCGCGACCTGCGCGTTCACCAGATCCTGGAAGGGACCAATGAGATCATGCGGCTGATCGTGGCGCGCCACTTGCTGGAGGAGTACCGGCCATGAGGATCGACACCGTCGCCGGAGACGAACTGATCGTCTGGCGTGAGGGAACGGCAGGGCGCATCCGGCTCAATCGGCCGCGCGCCCTGAACGCGCTGACGCATAATATGTGCCTTGCGATCGAGGACGTCCTGCTGGCGTGGATCGACGACGACCGCGTCAAATGCGTCATAATCGAAGGCGAGGGAGAAAAGGCGTTCTGCGCCGGCGGGGACGTCATGCCGATCTTTCAGCATGGCAAGGACCTCGCGCCCTTCTGGTTCAAGGAGTACCGGCTGAACCACCTGATCAAGCACTACCCGAAGCCCTATGTCGCGCTGGTCGACGGCTTCGACATGGGTGGCGGCGTCGGCGTGTCGTCACACGGCTCCCACGTGATCGTGACGGAAAACGCGCTCCTTGCGATGCCGGAAGTGTCGATCGGCTTCATCCCGGACGTCGGGGCCACCTGGATCCTGTCGCGCGCGCCGGGCGAAACCGGGCGTTACCTGGGCATGACGGCCGCCCGCATGCGCGCCGACGATGCGATCCTGACCGGATTTGCCACCCATCGCGTTCCCCGCGACAATCTCGGCAAGGTCGCGAACGCGTTGGTCGGCGGCGCCGATCCGGACGATGTCTGCGGCCAGTTCGCGCAGGCGCCGGAGCCGGGTCACATCGCGGAACACCGCGACGCGATCGATGCGATCTTCTCGAAGGACACGGCGATCGGCTGCCGGGGCGCGCTGGAGGCCGAAGCGGAAAAAGGCGCCGAGTGGGCGGCAAAGGCGCTCGACGCGTTGAATTACGCCTGCCCGCTCTCGGTGGCCGCCATTCACGAGATCGCGCATCTGGCGCGGAGCTTTCCCGACATCGAACAGTGCCTGGCGCTCGAATACCGCTTCGCCTGGAACATGATGGACGGTACGAATTTCCAGGAAGGGGTGCGCGCGCTTTTGGTCGACAAGGACCGCAAACCGAAATGGACACCGGCGAGGCTGGAAGACGTGACGAGCGAGATGATAGCGGCGAGTTTTGCGCCCCTGCCGCCCGGTGAGGAGTGGTCGCTGGCCGCAGCCGGAGGGAGGGCCGTCGCATGAATATCGGTTTCATCGGGCTTGGAAACATGGGGCTGCCGATGGCGAAGAATCTTGCCGCGGCGGGACACCGAGTGACGGGTTTCGATGTCGTCCCCGCGGCGCGTGAAGCAGCGACCGAGGCCGGCATAGCAATCGCTGCCGGCAATTCGGAAGCCGCGACGGATGCCGACGTCGTCATCACCATGCTTCCGAACGGAGCGATCGCCAAGGCGGTCGCGTCAGAAGTCCTTCCCGCGATGAGCAAAGGCGCGCTGTTGATCGATTGCTCAACGGTCGACGTCAACTCTGCACGCGAAATTGACGCCTTGGCGTCCGAGCAAGGCGTGCTGTGCCTCGATGCACCGGTCTCTGGCGGCGTGGGCGGCGCGGAGGCCGGTACGCTGACTTTCATGGTCGGCGGATCGGGTGGCGCCTTTGCCAAGGGCGCGCCGTTCTTCGACATCATGGGCAAGAAGGCCGTGCATTGCGGCGAAGGGGGAGCCGGCCAGGCCGCCAAGATATGCAACAACATGCTGCTCGGCATCTCGATGATCGGCGCCTGCGAAGCCTTTGCGCTGGCTAAAAAGCTCGGCCTGTCGCAGGAACGGCTCTTCGACGTGATATCGACCTCGTCGGGTTCCTGTTGGTCGGTGAACACCTATTGTCCGGTGCCGGGTGTCGGCCCGAAGAGCCCCGCCGACAACGACTACCGGCCGGGTTTTGCCGCCGCGCTGATGCTGAAGGACCTCGGCCTGTCGCAGCAGGCGGCCGATGCGGCGGACGCACCGACGCCGCTCGGCAGGCATGCCGCCGACCTCTACTCCGCCATGAACGACGCCGGTATGGGCGGCGACGATTTTTCGGCGATGATCCGCTTTCTCGGCACGATGGAACGCAAGTCATGAGCGACCCGGTTGTCATTGTCGGCGCGGCGCGCACGTCCATGGGTTCGATGCTCGGCGATTTCACCGGCGTCACCGCCAACGAACTCGGCGGCGTGGCGATCCGCGCCGCTGTCGAGCGCAGCGGCGTTGCGCCCGAGGACATCGACGAACTGCTGATGGGCAATGTGCTGGGCGCCGGCCAAGGCCAGGCACCCGCCCGCCAGGCCGGATTCCACGCCGGTCTGCCGAAGGACGTGCCCGCCGTGACGCTGAACAAGATGTGCGGCTCCGGTATGAAGGCGGTGATGATGGCGCACGACCAGTTGAAGGCAGGCAACGGCACGGTTGTCGTCGCCGGCGGCATGGAATCGATGACCAACGCTCCGCACCTCTTGATTGGGGCGCGCGCCGGCGTGCGCATGGGCCACACAACGGTGATCGACCACATGATGCGCGACGGGCTCGAGGACGCCTACGACACCGGCCACGCCATGGGCACTTTCGCCGAGGATTGCGCCGAGAAGTACCAGTTCACCCGGCAAGCCCAGGATGCGTATGCCCTGGAATCGCTGGCCCGAGCCCAGGAAGCGACGGCTTCCGGCGGCTTCGCGGACGAGATCGCCCCGGTCACCGTGAAGACACGGAACGGCGAAACCGTAGTCGCCGAGGACGAACTGCCGAAACAGGCCCGCCCGGACAAGATTCCACATCTGAAGCCGGCATTCCGCGAGGGCGGAACTGTGACAGCCGCCAATTCCTCATCGATTTCCGACGGCGCGGCCGCACTGGTGCTGATGCGCGAGAGCGATGCGAAGGCGCAGGGCGCGCCGATCCGCGCCCGCATACTCGGTCACGCCAGCCACGCGCAGGAACCGAACTGGTTCACCACTGCTCCGGTTCCGGCCATGCGGAAACTGATGGAGCGCCTCGACTGGCAGATTTCCGATGTCGATCTCTGGGAAATCAACGAGGCGTTCGCGGTCGTGCCCATGGCGGCGATGGCCGAACTCGGCATGGACCGCGACCGACTGAATGTTCATGGCGGGGCCTGCGCCCTCGGCCATCCGATCGGCGCCTCCGGCGCACGCATTCTGGCCACCCTGTTGCATGCGATGGAAAAACACGGCAAGCGGACGGGCATCGCCTCGCTGTGCATCGGCGGCGGCGAAGGCACCGCCGTTGCAATCGAAAGGATCTGACCTTGAAACTCGACTCCTCCATCAGCGCCGTTGTCACCGGCGGCGCATCGGGTCTCGGCGCGGCCACCGCCAAGGCGCTCGCCGACAAGGGCTGCATGGTCGCACTGTTCGACATGAACGAGGAGGCTGGCAAGGCGAAAGCCGCCGAACTCGGGGCGGTGTTCGTCAAGGTCGATGTTTCGGACCCGGAAAGCGTGGCGCGCGGTTTCGAGCATGCCCGCCAGATCAACGGCCCAGAACAAATCCTGGTCAATTGCGCAGGCATCGCGCCCGCCGCCAAGACCGTGTCGCGCGGCCTGCCCCACGATCCCGCACTCTTCATGAAGGCGATTTCGGTCAATCTCGGAGGAACCTTCAACTGCGCTTCGACCGCCGCAGCCGGCATGGCGGCAACGGACCCGCGCGGTGGCAGCGAGCGCGGCGTCATCATCAACACAGCTTCGGTTGCCGCCTATGACGGCCAGATCGGCCAGATTGCCTATTCGGCGTCCAAGGGCGGCGTTGTCGGCATGACCCTGCCGATGGCCCGCGACCTCGCCCAGCACGGAATTCGCGTGATGACGATCGCGCCGGGCATCATGAAGACGCCGATGCTGGAAGGGATGCCGCAGGACGTGCAGGATGCGCTCGGCGCGCAAGTGCCGTTCCCGGCACGTCTCGGCGAACCGGCCGAATATGCCGCGCTGGCGATCCACATCTGCGAGAACCAGATGCTGAACGGCGAGGTCATCCGTCTCGACGGCGCCATCCGCATGGCGCCGCGCTAGCATTTTCTAGAAGCCGGAGCGGTAGGGGGGAGGAACCGGCGAGCCGGCCGCGACCGCATCCCGGGCACGCGACATCGCATTTCCGCTGACGATCATCAGTGCGAGATCTGTGACGTCGATCCTTGCAAGCGGCTGACTGGACGCGCCGACTTCCTGTACCCGAAGCGCGATCCTGTGGCTGAGAGCGTCGTCCTCGAGCCTGAGCAGCATTTCCTCGACACGTGCTTCCGCGTCCGTGACCCCGGCGGTTTTCCGGGCCGGCAGACCTGACGATATCGCTGCAACTGTATTCAACGCGGTTCTCCCCTGCCCGCACATTCTGCATCGAGGGAGTGAAGACCGCGCTCAGGACATTAGCGGCATTTTTCTCAAATTGCGTATGTTTCCACGCGTGAGAGGCGGCCGCGAGGATCAGATCAGAGTTGCGAACAGTGCGCCCCGCCCGGAGCCTGGCCCGATCCCAGCGCCACCGGCGCGGGCGCCTGAAAGGGATCGATCGCGGGAGAGCCCGCCACGTCGGCGAAGACGAAAGCGACCAGCGCAAGGAGCGTGCCGAAGGCAACGACAAGCCTGTTCGGATGCGCCGGAGTCACGCCGCCCTCCCGATTGCCTGCCGCGACTCGGCGAGGCGCAACAGGATCGGCCGCAATCGAATGCCATAAAACGATCCGGCGAATGCTGCCGCGAACCAGACCCAGCCATGCAGGCTGCCTGTAGAAATGCCGCTGAAAAACGCCCCGACATTGCAACCGAACGCAAGCCGCGCGCTGTAGCCGAGCAGCAATCCAGCGATGACGATCGAGGCCCACCCGGAAGCCGCGAAGTTCGTGACCTGCTTCGCCAAGACGGGACGCCAGCGCATCGCCACCAGCGCACCGACGACAATGCCGAAATTGGTCAGCGATGTGAAATCGGTCAGAACGCTCTGGTTCAGCCTGCCGGTATTGGTCGGGTTGGACCAGAACACATTGGCGGCCACATCCATGCCGCCGGCCTGCGCCGCCTTCGCGCCCCACAGGCCGAGGCCATAGACGATGCCCCAGGGCTGGCCGGCAATCACCAGATTGAGGACGGCCAGCACGGCGAGCAGAACGGCGGCGACCCAGAGCCGCCCGGGCGGCAAGCGTTTTCCCGGGTCGGAGCGCCGGAAGAAGATGACGGCAATTGCCAGCAGGCCGGCAAGCGTCGCGGCCAGCCCGCCATTCGAGCCGGCGAGGTCCTGGATGGTGAGAACCGGCAAGCTGCCGAGCGACGTCCACCAGTCCAGATGCAGGGTGCCGGCAAAACTGCCGATGATGAAGCCCACCAGCGCGACGGCGCCGGCAAGATTGCCGCTGCCGGCATTGACCAGCGTGCCCGATCCGCACCCCATCACGATCTGCATCGCCGCGCCAAAGACGAACGCACCGCCGATCATGGCAAGGCCGATCGGCGCGTGCGCGCCCGCCAGTTCGCCCGGGGCGAAATCGAGAAGCGGGATGGCGATCAGCGCCGTCAGGCCGATCGCGACAAGCTGAGCGATGACGCCGCGCCCGTCACGCTCGGTAACCGCCAAGCGCCAAGGACCGGCGAAGCCGAAGCGCAACCCCTCGAGCACCAGCCCGAATCCGACGCCCACCAGCAGAAGCAGGGCGGAGCGCGGGCCGGCCGTCGAAAAAACGGCTCCCGCCAAGAGCAGCGGGAGCACGAGTAGCACCAGGCGCGTCGTCAGCACGGAAATCACCCTCGTTTCAGAAGCCTGGAGTCAGTTCCTAGAGCAGGTCGGAAGCCCACTTCTTGGTCGAGAGCCAGTAATATTTCACCGTGCCGGGCTTGTTGTCCACCGGACGTGCGGTCTGCGTCCATTCCGCCATGCTTTCCGCGTAAAGCTTGGTGTCTTCGACACCAGCGAGTTCGCTGAGGGCAAACCAGTTGATGGCGGCCCAGTGCCCGGTATTGCAGAA
Organism: Oricola cellulosilytica; assembly: GCF_019966575.1. Taxonomy (GTDB): domain Bacteria; phylum Pseudomonadota; class Alphaproteobacteria; order Rhizobiales; family Rhizobiaceae; genus Oricola; species Oricola cellulosilytica. The sequence goes on from NZ_JAINFK010000003.1 coordinate 81,002, forward strand.
GGACACCGTCACCGGCGCGTCCTCCTGCCCGTAACTGTTCGCGATCTCGCGGGCCTTGCCGGGACCCACCATCCTGTCGCCGTCGAACCAGACGTCATAGGTCAGGTTGCCCGCGCCCCTGATCGTGCCGGGCCGGGCGATCGTCCACACATTGCCCTCGAAGAACCCATTCGGGCGAGCGTCGATCAGGCGGGCATCGCCGCTTTCGACCAGCTGCTCGACCTCTGTCGTCGAAACGCGCCACTGGTCGCTCCACTGCGCGTCGAAATCGCTCGGCTGAACCGTCGTGGTCTCGGTCGTGGTCGGCAGCTTGGCGTCGACCCACGCCTTCAGGCCGCCGTTCAGCAGCGCGAGATCCTCGACGCCGAGCGACTTCAGCGTCCAGTAGACGCGCGCAGCGGTGCCCATGTCGGTCTGGTCCTTGCCCTCATTGACGACGACCACCGGCGTATCGGCGTTGATGCCGAGGCTCCGGACAAGCTTCTCGAAGGTGTCGACGTCGCGCAGCGCGCCGGGGTTCTCGGCCGGACCGCGCCAGTCGGCGTATTTGCTGTAGACCGTCCCGGCGATATGCGGATGCGCAGCCTCGCCGCTGATCTGAATGACACGGACGTCGTCGTTCTGCTCAAGGATTTGCAAAAGCTCTGCTGGTTCGAGCAGCGGTTCCCAGCCCTGCGGCGCGGCGTAGGCCGCAGCCGAGGTAAGCGTCACGGCGCCGGCCGCCAAAAATGTGCCGATGGATTTCATGGTTCGTCTCCTGGGCATGCAATAGCAGGGCTGCGCCCATGCGCGCCCTTCTCTGACCGATATTTGATCCTCATTGGGGCACAAATCAAAGGGTTTGCGGTCCGGACGGGCGCGATGTGCGGGAACGTCATGCCCTCCTTGCCCGATCTGCGGAACGCCAGCACCGGCGATGCCGCGAAATGCGGGCGGGGTTTGCCGAATTCGGACCGCGGGCAGAAATGGATTTTTATTTGGCTACAAATGCGACGGGAACGGGCCGCCGCGCCTATCTCCACCCGCCCCTGCGGGTCTTGAAGAAATGATGGGCGCCGATACTCGCCATCTTCACCATCGACCCGGCCCATTTGGGGCGCACGTAATCGGCGAAATAATGCGTCGACGACCCGATCTCGGGAATGAACAACTCCCCCTTGGTGACCGCCTTCGCGATCCATTCGGCCTGCTTGCGGGCGCGCTCCGACTTGAGCCGCTCGGACGCTCCGTCGCAGGCAAAGGAGAACTGGCACCGGTTGCGCATTTCGGCGTTCTGGTAGACGACCCCGCAGGCCGAGTCCGGATAGGCAGGGTTGCGCACGCGGTTCAGGATGACCTGCGCCACGGCCGCCTGGCCCTTGACCGTCTCGCCCCTCGCCTCGAAATAGATTGCGGTTGTGATGCAGTGCTGCTGCTTTGCTGAAAGCGTCTCCGCGGGAAGCGGCCGGCGCATCCATTTGTGGTCGCCCTTGCGCACCGGCGGAGCGACCATCATTCCGTCAGTCGCCGAGAGCGGCTCGGCCGGCGCGAGAAGGATCCGGCCGGGCGCCGCCGGCGCCAGCGCGACCTGGAACGCGCCCGCGGTCTCGGCTGTCGCCAGAGCAGCAGGCACCGGCGCGAGACCGGCGAATCTTTGGCGCGGGCCGGCCAGGTCCGGGCCGACGGCCTCGATCGGCGCACGGCGGACCGCCCACCAGCGCGCGGACTTCTCGCCACCATTGACTCGTGATCTGACGATTTCGACAATCGGGGGAAGCATGGGCAGCGCCGCTGGCAGCCGTGCCGTCCTCTCCCCGGTCGCAGGCCCCGTCCAGTCCATCGCGCTCAATTGGGGCAAAGCGGCCTGCGTCGGCAGCGCCAGATTCGCGAAAATCGCGGTCACCATCAGTGCCGCGATCCGAACTCCCCGTCTAGCGTGGCTGTCTTCCCCTCGAGAAAGCCGCACTCACCCTCCATTCCGTCGCCGGAAACAATTTGTTAACCCTAACCAACCCCTAACACCGGGCAAACACGACGTGTTGGGCGAGAATGTGGCAAACCTGCCAAAAGTGCACTCTCCACACGATTTGGGGACGGCGAAGCGGGCTCAAAGCCTGCTCTCGGCCTTAAAATCCGTGGCGCCAACACTGGAGGGAGGCTCGACATCGAGCAGCCGCATGGTCTCGAGGCAGGCCACGATGCACCCTTCCAGCGCGTCCACCCGCCCGGCCCGCACGATCGCCGGACACATCGCGGTGACGTCCTTTCCGTCGAAACGCGGCTGGCACCATCCCGCCTTGCGGCAGACGGTGCGCGGACAGGTGCGGGAAAATTTCCACTCGCCGGCGGCCGCCGCCGTCAGCACCTTGAGATACCGGAGCGCGTTCTCCGTCGGCGGATCGCCGAAGAACGCGTCGTCGATCTCGCGCCGCACGCGGAAGCTTGCGGGCAGGCGGATGTCGGGTGCCGGGAGTTTTCTTTTCTTGCGGGCCATCGGGCTCCTCCTCGTGGTGTTGTTCGTACGCGGTATCGCTCAGCGCTTTCGGTCGGGACATGCCTCTCCGTTGCCACGCCCTGTCTCCAGTCTGGCCATTGAAACATTCATGGGAAGCGGGCGGTCGTCGTCACGCTTCTATGAATGGTTTGGTGCGATCGGATCGACCGCCCGCCGGCTGCTCACCCGCCTCCCGGCCACGGCTCGCGGTCCCGCAGGACCGGCCGAAAAGCTGAAGGCTAGGGCCCGGCCGTAAGCTCTTGCCAGGCGTGAACCGCACGCCCCAGCCGGCACCGCATCCCTCCGCCTGGCCATCCGGTCCATGAACCCGGCTTCCCGTGGAGGAACGTGCCACAAGTATGCGGGAGGTTTCGGAGGTGTTGATGGGAAACCGGCGGAAAAAATAAAATAACGAGACGGGACAACAGGTTAGAGAAAACCGGACAAAAAACTTATCAACGTCCCGGAATCCTTCGAGGGAATGCCAAGGAACGTCCAAGCCACTCTGCTCTCTGCTCGAACGCCCCCCGGCGAAAATTGTTGCCGGTCGACTGAGCTTGATCAAACCGCCGTGCCGGCAGAGCCGGTATAGAGGCAGCCGGAAATCAACGGATCTGACTTAAGGCGGCATGGGCCCGATGGATCAGGAATTTTACGCGATCGAGATCGACGAGGCGCTGGAAAAGCTCGACGCCGTCCCGGCCGGGCTTTCAGACGAGCAGGCATCGGCCCGCCTGGCGGAACACGGCCCGAACCGCATGCCCGCCCCGCCGGAACGCAGCCTCGCGCTGCGGTTCCTTTCGCACTTTCACAATATCCTCATCTATGTGCTGCTCGGATCGGCACTCATCACGTTGGCGCTCGGGCATCTGGTCGACACTGCCGTCATTATCGCCGTGGTCGTGGCCAATGCGGTCATCGGCTTCGTCCAGGAAGGCAAGGCCGAAAGGGCGATGGAATCGATACGCGGCATGCTGGCGCCGCGGGCGGCGGTCCTGCGCGGCGGCGAGCGCCGGACGGTCGACGGCGCCAAACTGGTTCCCGGCGACGTGGTGCTGATCGAGGCCGGCGACAGGGTCCCGGCCGACCTTCGGCTGATCCGGGCCCACGGCCTGCAGATCGAGGAAGCGATCCTGACGGGCGAATCCGTACCGGCTCAAAAGTCCCTCGCCCCGGTTTCCGCCGGCGCGCCGCTCGGCGACCGCTCCTGCATGGCGTTCAGCGGCACGCTGGTCACCAGCGGCCAGGGACGCGGCGTGGTCACGGCAACCGGCGCGAAATCCGAGATCGGCCGGATCAGCGGCATGCTGGCGACGGTCGAAGTGCTGACAACGCCCCTCGTCGCGCAGATGAACGTGTTCGCCAAATGGCTGACCGTGCTGATCCTGTTGGTTGCGGCGGTCCTGCTGGTGTTCGGATATTACGTCGGGCATCACGATTTCGCGGAAATGTTCATGGCCGTTGTCGGCCTGTCGGTCGCCGCGATCCCCGAGGGCCTGCCCGCCGTGCTGACGATCACGCTGGCCGTCGGCGTGCAGGCGATGGCGCGCCGCAACGCGATCGTGCGGCGACTGCCGGCGATCGAGACCTTGGGGTCCGTGTCCGTGATCTGTACGGACAAGACCGGCACGCTGACCCGCAACGAGATGATGGTTGCATCGGTGGCGGTGTCCGGACACGTCTTCTCGCTGGAGGGCAACGGCTACGAGCCGGAAGGCGCGGTAAAGCTCGCCGAGGTCCCGGTCCGCGCGCTCGATCACATCCATCTCGCCGAACTCGCGCGCGCCGCCGCTTCCTGCAACGACGCCTCGCTGCATCGTCGCGACGGCCATTGGACCATCGAGGGCGATCCGATGGAAGGCGCGTTGCTGGCCCTGGCGGCAAAGGTCGGCGTCGACGTGCAGCGCGAGCTTTCGGCCCGCACGCGCACCGACACGATTCCCTTCGATGCCCGGCACCGCTTCATGGCGACGTTGCACCACGATCATCCCGGCCACGCCGACATCTTCGTCAAGGGCGCGCCGGAGAAGGTTGTCGGCATGTGCAAGGGGCAACGAAACAGGAGCGGCGAACAGGAGCCGCTTGATGAAGGTTACTGGCACGAGGCGGCCGATGTCATGGCCGCACGGGGCCAGCGCGTGCTGGCGATCGCAACCCGCGAGGTGGACCACACGCAGACCGACCTCAAACCGGAGGATGTCGAGGGAACGCTGACCATGATCGGTCTGGTCGGCCTCATCGATCCGCCGCGCGCCGAGGCCATCGCCGCCGTTGCTGAGTGCCGCGAGGCGGGCATTCGCGTCAAGATGATCACGGGCGACCACGGCCGCACCGCCGCGGCGATCGGCCGGATGATAGGTCTGGAAAATCCGGACCGCATCCTGGCCGGCACCGATCTGGACCGGCTAGACGAAGCCGACCTGGCCTCCGCCGTAACCGCCACCGACATATTCGCGCGCACCAACCCGGAGCATAAGTTGCGGCTCGTCAAGGCGCTGCAGTCGCAGGGGCTGACCGTTGCGATGACGGGCGACGGCGTCAACGACGCGCCGGCGCTGAAGCGGGCCGACGCCGGCATCGCCATGGGCCGCAAGGGCAGCGAGGCCGCAAAGGAGGCCGCCGAGCTCGTCCTTGCCGACGACAACTTCGCTTCCATCGCCGCCGCCGTGCGCGAGGGCCGCACCGTCTACGACAACATCCGCAAGGTGATAAGCTGGACGCTGCCGACCAATGCCGGCGAAGCCATGACGATCATCGTCGCCCTGCTGTTCGGCATGACCCTGCCGGTGACGCCGATCCAGATCCTGTGGATCAACCTCGTCACAGCGGTGACGCTGGGCATCGCGCTGGCCTTCGAGCCGACCGAGGAAAACACCATGCGCCGGCCGCCCCGCCCCCGCGATGAACCGCTGCTGAACGGCGAACTCGCCTGGCACATCGTCCTGGTTTCGGTGCTTTTTCTCGGCGGCGTGTTCGGCATCCACGCCTACGCCATCGACCGGGGATATCCGGTCGAGCTGGCTCGTACCATGGCGATGAACACGCTTGTCGTCATGGAGATCTTCCACCTGTTCTTCATCCGCAACATCTACGGCACATCACTGACCTGGAAGGCGGTGCGCGGCACCCGCGTCGTCTGGATCACGGTGGCAATCGTCGTGGCGGCGCAATTTCTGGTCACCTATCTGCCACCGCTCCAAGCGGTCTTCGCCACAAAGAGCGTTCCGTTCCTTGACGGGGTGCTGATCGTCGCGACCGGCGTCGCGCTGTTTGCGATCATCGAGGTGGAGAAGCAGCTTCGGCTGAGCGTGAGGCGGCGGGGGCGGTGAATGCCGCACGCCCGCGCACGCAGCCTCCCGCGATGCCAAAATTCACGGGATTGGCAAATCGCGGCAAGTTCTGCATGGTCGGCGCAACCAAGGGGAAAAGATGTCAGACGTCCTTTACCGCGCCAATCCGCCCATGTTCCGCAACGGACCGATTTCGTTCATCGTCTGCGTGCTGCTGATTCCCGCCTTCGGGCTGGGCATCATCCTGCTTCTGGGCTGGTATATTCAGAGCAAATCGAAGCTGCTCGAGATCACGGAGTCCAGGCTCCGCTTCGAGCAGGGAATACTCAACAAGAAATACACGGAGATCAGCAATTCGAGCGTGCGCAGCGTTCAGATGTCGCAATCCTTCTTTCAAAGGATGTTCGGCACGGGCGATCTCGCCATTTTCACTGCCGGGGACAGCCCCGAGATCGTCGTCAAGGGCATGCCGGATCCGGACGAGATCCGCACGCTGCTGAGCGGTTAGGCCGCCGATGACACCGTTCAGAAAAGGGCTCCTTGCGGCGATGGCCGCCGCGATATTGCTGATCGTCGGCGCGATGGCGGTGACGTCGCTCGGCGACTATCTCAACGAGGGGCTGGGGCTGAGAACCGCGGCGATGCTGTCGTTCGGGCTGACCGTCGCGGTGCTGGTAGTGCTGCTGATCGCGGCGGGCGACGGCCTGATCGGTGAGATCCAGTTCGTGCTGCCGGCGTTCTTCCTGTTCTTCTGCTTCAATTTCCTGCTGATCGCCTGGGTGTTTTAGGGCGGTGCGAGCTCACCTGTTCCGCCGCACCCCCTCCACCTGCGCCAGCACCGCATTCGCCGCCTCCAACACATTCGAGCCCGGGCCGGAGATTTCGGCGACACCGGCGGCGCGGAGTTCGGCAGAGTCCTGCTTGGGGATGACGCCGCCGCACGCGAAGGCCGCTTTCAAACCGACCGGTGAGAGCGTATTGTCACGGGAAATTTCGGAGGCCAGCCATGTCTGACGTCGCGCGTGATGAGGTTGTCCCACGGGGCTATTTCCGCGGCCCGGGCGAAGCGGAGCTGCGATGGTCGGGAGAGACCCGCACGCATTTCCTCGCGACCGGCGAGACGACGGGCGGCGCCTTCTGCCTGATCGACGAAACGGCCAGGCGCGGCGAGACCGTGCCGTTGCACCGGCATCCGCGCGACCTCGAATCCATCTACGTCGTCGATGGCGAATTGAGCCTTTTCCTGAACCATGCCCCGGCCCGGCGGGCGGCCGCCGGGGCGTTCGCCCATTTCCCCGCAGGTTCGATCCACGGCTTCAGGGTCGAATCCGGGACGGCGCGCTACCTGCTCTACACGACGCCGCACCACGGCGAGTTCTACCGGGCGATCTCGCGCCCGCCGGGCCCGGGCGGGACGCCGGCCACCGAGCCGATCGACGACGCGATGATCGATGAGGCCTGCCGGAGGTTCGACATCGAACTGATCGGGCCGCTACCCGACGCGGAGACCTGAACGGCGGATACCGGGTGCGCGGGGTGCGGGATTTTCTCCTTCACCGGTTCCGCCGCACTCCCTCCACCTGCTGCAGCACGGCGTTGGCGGCCTCCAGCACGTTGGAACCAGGGCCGAAGATTTCGGCGACGCCCGCGGCGCGGAGATCCGCGTAGTCCTGCTCGGGAATGACGCCGCCGCAAACGACGATGATGTCCTTGCCGCCCGGCGTCGATTTCAGCTTGTCGATCAGTTCGGGCACCAGCGTCTTGTGGCCGGCGGCAAGCGACGACACGCCGATCACGTCGACGCCCATCTTCGCGGCCTTGGCGGCGACTTCAGCAGGCGTCTCGAACATCTCCGACAGATCGACCTTGAAGCCCATGTCGGCGAATGCGGTGGCGATCACCTTGGCGCCGCGGTCGTGGCCGTCCTGGCCCATCTTGGCGACGAGAATATGCGGGCTCTCGCCGCGCGCCCTGGTGAAATCGGCGATCTTGGCGCAGATGGCCTTGTATTCCGGATCGCTCTCATAGGCGTCCGAATAGACGCCGGAGATGACGCGGGTGACGGCGTGGTGGCGGGCGAACGCCCGTTCCATGGCGTCGGAAATCTCGCCGAGCGTGGCGCGCGCCCGCGCCGCCTCGACCGCCGCCTCCAGCAGGTTGCGCTCGCCCGAGGCCGCAACTTTTTCAAGCGCCGCCAGCGCTTCCGTGCACTTTTCCTGGTTGCGCGTCTCGCGCACCTTTTTCAGCCTGGCGATCTGCGCGGCGCGCACCTTCGAGATGTCGATCGAAAGGATATCGACCTTGTCGGGATCGGCCGGGCGGAAGCGGTTGACGCCGACGATCACCTCCTCGCCCCGGTCGATGCGCGCCTGCTTGCGCGCCGCCGCCTCCTCGATGCGCATCTTCGGCAGCCCCTGCTCGACGGCCTTCGTCATGCCGCCGAGCGCCTCGACTTCCTGGATGAGCTCCCATGCCTTGTCGGCAAGCTCCTTCGTCAGCGCCTCGACATAGTAGGAGCCGCCGAGCGGATCGACGACATTGGCCACACCCGTCTCGTGCTCGATGATGAGCTGGGTGTTGCGGGCGATGCGGGCGGAGAAATCGGTCGGCAGCGCCATCGCCTCGTCGAAGGAATTGGTGTGCAGCGACTGGGTGCCGCCGAGCACCGCGCTCATTGCCTCGAACGCCGTGCGCACGACGTTGTTGTAAGGGTCCTGCTCGGTGAGCGAGACGCCGGACGTCTGGCAGTGGGTGCGCAGCATCTTCGAACGCTCGGACTTCGCGCCGAAATCGGTCATGATCTTCGACCAGAGCTGGCGGGCGGCGCGCAATTTGGCGGCCTCCATGAAGAAGTTCATGCCGATGCAGAAGAAGAAGGAGAGGCGGCCGGCGAACGCGTCGACGTCGAGCCCGCGCGACATGGCGGCGCGGACGTATTCCATGCCGTCGGCGAGCGTGTAGGCGAGCTCCTGGGCGAGCGTCGCGCCGGCCTCCTGCATGTGGTAGCCGGAAATCGAAATGGAATTGAACTTCGGCATCTCGGCCGCCGTGTAGGCGATGATGTCGGCGACGATTCGCATCGACGGTTCCGGCGGGTAGATATAGGTGTTGCGGACCATGAACTCCTTGAGGATGTCGTTCTGCACCGTACCGGTAAGCTGATCCTTACTGACGCCCTGCTCCTCGCCGGCGACGATGAACATGGCGAGCACCGGGATGATCGCGCCGTTCATGGTCATCGAGACGCTCATTTCGCCAAGCGGGATGCCGTCGAACAGGATCTTCATGTCCTCCACAGTATCGATGGCGACACCCGCCTTGCCGACGTCGCCGGTGACGCGCGGGTGGTCGGAATCGTAGCCGCGGTGGGTGGCCAGATCGAAGGCGACGGACAGCCCCTTCTGGCCGGCGGCGAGGTTGCGGCGGTAGAAGGCGTTTGATTCCTCCGCCGTCGAGAAGCCAGCATACTGGCGGATCGTCCACGGCCGCCCGGCATACATGGTGGCGCGGATGCCGCGCGTGAACGGCGCGAAGCCGGGAAGTTCGTCCGCCGCGCCGTCCGGCAGGTCGTCGGCGGTGTAGAGCGGGCTGACCGTGATGCCCTCGGGCGTCTGCCAGTCGAGGGTGGAGGGATCGGCCTTGATCTCCTTTGAGGCGAGATCGAGCCAGTCTCGCTTTGTCCTGCTCATCTCTCGAACTCCATGATCACGGCGTCGACGGCGAGGCTGTCGCCGACCTCGACCGGAATGCTGGCGACCGTGCCGGCCTTCTCGGCGCGGAGCACGTTTTCCATCTTCATCGCCTCGATCATAGCAAGCGCCTGACCCTCCTGCACCTCATCGCCCTCCTTGACATGGAGCGCGACGACCAGGCCCGGCATCGGGCACAGCAGCAGGTTCGACGTGTCCGGCGCAACTTTCTCGGGCATCAGTGCTGCGAGTTTCGCGACATGCGGCGGCAGGACCGAGACCTTCAGATCGGCTCCGCGATGGCGAATGCGCCACCCGCCGGGGGCGGGACTCGCCTTGAGGGCCGCGATCTCCCGCCACTGACCCTCATCGCCCTCGACGGCAAAGATGTGCGCCAGCCGGTCGCCCGGCCGCCAGGCGATCCGGTAGGCGCGCGCGGCATCCTCGTCGGCGAATGACAGCCACACCGGGCTTCCCCACTCGCCGCCATCCGGCGTGGTCAGGTCATCGAGATCGTGGAAGCCGGCGGTTGCCTCGTGATCGACGGTGATGTCGAAGCATTCGCCGGCAGACCTCACCACCAGCGGCGCGTCGGCGGGCCGGATTTTCCTCCCCGCATCCATCCGCCCCGAAATGAAGGAGGCGCGGCGATCCGTGATCCACTGCATCATCGCGGCACCGGATGCGACCAGCCTGAGCGCCTCGTCCTCCAGTTCGGCGCCGGCGAAACCGTCGGGATATTCCTCGGCGATGAAGGCGGTGGTGATGTCGCCCGATCGGAAGCGCCGATGGTCCATCACCGCGGACAGGAACGGCAGATTGTGGCCGATCCCCTCAACCTCGAACGCGTCGAGCGCATCGCGCATCGCCTCCACCGCGTCAACGCGGGTCCGCCCCCACGTGCACAGCTTCGCGATCATCGGGTCGTAGAACATCGAGATCTCGCCGCCCTCGGTAACTCCGGTATCGTTGCGGATGATCGTGCCGTCCCCGCGTTCGCCTTCGGCGGGCGGCCGGTAGCGCGTCAGCCGGCCGATGGAGGGCAGGAAATTGCGGTACGGATCCTCGGCATAGAGGCGGCTTTCGACCGCCCAGCCATCCAGCGTGACGTCATCCTGCATCAGCGACAGGCGTTCCCCGGCGGCGACGCGGATCATTTCCTCGACCAGATCAACGCCGGTGATGAGTTCCGTGACGGGGTGCTCGACCTGCAGCCGCGTGTTCATTTCCAAGAAGTAGAAATTGCGCTCTGCGTCGACGATGAACTCGACCGTGCCGGCGCTGGCGTAGCCGACCGCTTTTGCGAGCGCGACGGCCTGTTCGCCCATGGCGCGGCGGGTCTCCTCGTCGAGGAAGGGCGACGGCGCCTCTTCAATGACCTTCTGGTTGCGCCGCTGGATCGAGCATTCGCGCTCGCCCAGATAGATCGCGTTGCCGTGGCTGTCGGCGAGCACCTGGATCTCGATATGGCGCGGCTCGGTGACGAATTTCTCGATGAAAATGCGGTCGTCGCCGAAGGAGGACGCGGCCTCGGACTTCGAGCGCGCGAACCCCTCGCGCGCCTCTTCGTCGGTCCAGGCGATGCGCATCCCCTTGCCGCCGCCCCCCGCCGACGCCTTGATCATCACCGGGTAGCCGATGCCGGAGGCAATCTCGACGGCATGCTCGGCATCGTCGATCAGCCCCATATATCCGGGAACCGTCGAGACACCGGCCTCGTCGGCGATCTTCTTCGAGGTGATCTTGTCGCCCATCGCCTCGATGGCCTTAACCGGCGGGCCGATGAAGGTGATGCCCTCGGCCTTGAGCCGCTCGGCGAATTCGGCCCGTTCAGAAAGAAATCCGTAGCCGGGATGGACCGCGTCGGCTCCCGTTTCCTTGCAGGCGGCAATGATCTTGTCGATGACAAGATAGCTTTGCGATGCCGGGGGCGGACCGATGGCGACGGCCTCGTCCGCCATCTCGACATGCAGCGCATCCTTGTCGGCCTCGGAATGGACGGCGACGGTGCCGATGCCGAGACGCTTGGCGGTCTTGAAAACGCGGCAGGCGATCTCGCCCCGGTTGGCGACGAGGATTTTCGAGAAGAGTTCAGTGCTGCTCATGGGTGTTGCCTCCCTCTCCCCTTGAGGGCAGCCTGCCGGTTTCCGCGCCAGCCCCCCTCTCCGTCTCGCGAAGCCTGTCCTTGGGCTTGCGGCAGGCAAGACCCGAGGGCTCGACACCTCTCCCCAAGCGGTGGGGGCGAGGAAAAATGCTGCAGACGCCCCCCGCTTCCTCTCCCCTGCCCGCGGGGGAGAGGTGGCCCAGGCGCGAGCCCGGGTCGGAGAGGGAGACTCCGGCGGACAATGACACGCGATTTCGGATCAAGCTAAACCTCCAGCACATCCTCGAACGCTTCGGGGAAATTCGCCCGCGCGACGTCCACGTCGATCATCAGCATCGCTTCGTAAGAAGCCGGGTCGAAAGGCTTCTCCGCCGGCACGACCTCCCGGTTGAACAGGAAGGACAGACGGCGAGCGTCCAGATTGCCGCGCTCGAACGGCTCAGGTCCGAACTGGTGCCACAGCGCGTGCAGGAAGGCGGTATCGGCAAGCTTCTCGGTCGGATCGCGGTCCGGCTGGCGCTTGCGCTCGACGATGGGCGAGACGCCCTTCGGGTTGGCGCGGCGGATGGTGAACTGGTAGCCGGTGCCCGGCAGGCCGGACGGAAAACCGCGATGCTTGGTCATGTCGGGGAGCTTGGGCATCAGATTTTCCCGGAACGAATGTCGACCGCATGTCCCCCGCCTCCCCCTTGTGGGGAGGCCGGCGACTGGCGCGTGAAACGAGACAAAGCCGGGTGGGGGTAAAAACCTCCATCGCGGCGACTTGTTACCCCCACCGGATCAGCGGCGCTGCGCTTGCTTCTCCCGCCTCCCCACAGGGGGGAGGCAGGGCGCTCAGCCGCATGCTCTATCGCGCGTCTGCCGATCACTCCGCCGCCTCGCCGATCTTGTCCTGGGTCTTGGTCTCGAAATCGGACGCGTCGTGACGCTCACGCAACTGCTTCGCCGGATCGCCGTAAGTACGGTTTACCATCGATCCACGCCTTGCCCCTGGCCGCTCGGCGATCTGCTTCGACCAGCGCTGCACGTGCTCGTATTCATCCACGGAAAGAAAGTCGCCGGCATCGTCATAGGCGGCCTTGGCGGCGAGCCGGCCATACCATGGCCAGATCGCCATGTCGGCGATCGTGTAGTCCTTGCCCGCCATGTATTCGTGATCCTTCAGATGCCGGTCGAGCACATCCATCTGGCGCTTGACCTCCATCGCATAGCGGTCGATGGCGTACTGGATCTTCATCGGCGCATAGGCATAAAAATGCCCGAACCCGCCGCCGAGGAACGGCGCGGCCCCCATCTGCCAGAACAGCCAGTTCATCGTTTCCGTGCGGCCGCGCAAATCGGTGGGCACGAAGGCGCCGAATTTGTCCGCCAGATAAAGCAGGATCGAGCCGGATTCGAACAGCCTGAGCGGCCCTCCGCCACCCTTCGGCGCGTGGTCCATCATCGCCGGAATCTTGGAGTTGGGGTTGATTGCGACGAAGCCGGAGCCGAACTGGTCGCCCTCCCCGATGTCGATCAGCCAGGCGTCGTATTCGGCACCCCTGTGCCCCGCCGCCAGCAACTCCTCCAGCATGATCGTCACCTTGACACCGTTCGGCGTGCCAAGCGAATAGAGTTGCAGCGGATGCTCTCCGACCGGCAATTCCTTGCCATGGGTCGGACCGGCGATCGGCCGGTTAATCTTTGCGAAATTGCCGCCGCTTTCGGTTTCCCATTTCCAGACCTTCGGCGGCACGTAGCCTGCGGGAAGGTTGTTCTCGGGCGGGAAGTTGCTTTCGTCGGTCATACGGAATTGTCCTTGTCAGCGTGTGCGGTCACGCCGGGATATAGAGCGTAGTTGCGGGGCGATTGCAGGGAAGGAATTTGCGACTCACTGTCTGAAACCGAAGTATTATTTCGCCCTACCTCCCTCACAACGGAATGTTGTCGTGTTTCTTCGCCGGGCCGTCGACCTGCTTGCCCTTCAAGAGCTCGAACGCCCGCGCCACGCGGCGGCGGGTCGAATGCGGCATGATCACCTCGTCGATGAAGCCGCGCTGGGCGGCGATGAACGGGTTGGCGAAGCGATCCTCGTATTCCTTCGTGCGCGCGGCGATCTTTTCCGGATCGCCGAGTTCGGAGCGGTAGAGGATTTCGGTCGCGCCCTTGGCCCCCATCACCGCGATTTGCGCCGTCGGCCAGGCATAGTTGACGTCGGCGCGAATGTGCTTTGACGCCATCACGTCATAGGCCCCGCCATAGGCCTTGCGGGTGATGACGGTGACCTTCGGCACGGTCGCCTGCGCATAGGCGAACAGCAGCTTCGCGCCGTGCTTGATGATGCCGCCATATTCCTGGCTGGTGCCCGGCAGGAAGCCAGGCACATCGACGAAGGTGAGGATCGGGATGTTGAAGGCGTCGCAAAACCGCACGAACCGCCCTGCCTTCTTCGAGGAATCGATGTCGAGGCAGCCGGCGAGCACCATCGGCTGGTTGGCGACGACGCCGACGGTGGAGCCGTTCAGCCGGATGAAGCCCGTCAGGATATTCTTCGCGTGATCTTTCTGGATCTCAAAGAACGACCCCTCGTCGGCGACCTTGGTGACAACCTCGTGCATGTTGTAGGGCTGGTTGGCGTTGGCCGGCACCAGCGTGTCGAGGCTCGGCTCCAGCCGGTCGGCGGGATCGGCGGTCGGGATCGCCGGCGGCTTATCGCGGTGCGAGGCCGGCAGCAGGTCGAACAGGCGGCGCACCTCCAGCAGGGTCTCGACGTCGTTCTCGTAGGCCCCGTCGGCGACCGACGATTTGCGCGTATGGGTCGACGCGCCGCCCAGTTCCTCGGCCGTGACGATCTCGTTGGTGACGGTCTTCACGACGTCCGGGCCGGTGACGAACATGTAGCTCGTGTCCTTCACCATGAAGATGAAGTCGGTCATCGCCGGCGAATAGACCGCACCGCCCGCGCACGGCCCCATGATCACGGAAATCTGCGGGATGACGCCCGACGCCTGCGCATTGCGCCAGAATACCTCGGCATAGCCGCCGAGCGAGGCGACACCCTCCTGGATGCGCGCGCCGCCGGAATCGTTCAGCCCGATGATCGGCACGCCGTTCTGCATGGCCAGATCCATCACCTTGCAGATCTTCTCCGCGTGCGTTTCCGACAGCGAGCCGCCGAACACCGTGAAATCCTGGGAGAACACATAGGCGGGACGGCCATTGATCGTGCCCCAGCCGGTGACCACGCCGTCGCCGGGGATCTGTTGCTCGCCCATGCCGAAATCGGTGCAGCGGTGCGTCTTGTAGGTGTCGTATTCCTCGAACGAGCCCTCGTCGAGCAGTACGTCCAGCCGCTCGCGGGCGGTCAGCTTGCCCTTGGCGTGCTGGGCCTCGATGCGCTTGCGCCCGCCGCCGAGGCGCGCCTCCTCGCGATGCTGTTCGAGCTGTTCGAGAATTTCCTGCACCGCACGCCCCTCCCGTTTTCACTTCGCGTCCAGCGGCTTATTGGCAAAACCTGCGGTCGAAGGTCAATCGCGTCTTTCGCATTACGAAATCAGTCTAGAGGCTTTCGCGGGAGGAGGAAATGGGACCGGCGATCAGCGGACTATCTCCGCTTCTGCCTCTTGCGGCGGCGCCGGCATAAACGCCAATTGGGCGGTTTGGTTCCCGTAATTCCTCACGGAACCGGCTTCGCTTCTCATCCGTTCAAGGGCAGACCTCGACAGAGGGCCGACGGAGATTTCGAAGATGACCGACACACTAGCAGGACGGCAGTTCCACTCGTTCGTCAAGAGCGCCGAATTCCCGTGCGTCGGCGCGAAATCCGCGCTTGCCCGCGATGCGCTGACGATGTTCGAGGCGGGCGCGATAGACAGCGCCGCATGTGACGTCGACATCTATCGGCAGCTATGCGCCTTCGGCGAGAGCCTCGACCCGGACAGCCCGGTGGTCCGGTCCTTCGTCGTCATCTTTTCGGGCCCCGATGACCTCGACGAGGAGACGTTCGAAAAGACCCTGTGGAACAGGCTGCAATGCCTGCACAATCTCGACGTGGTGGGCGGAAAGGACTGGAACGGGACGGTCGATCACGATCCGGAGTCGCCGCATTTTTCCTTCAGCCTCGGCGGCGAACCGTATTTCGTCATCGGGCTGCATCCGCAATCGTCGCGGCCGGCCCGGCGCTTCCGCCATCCGGCGCTGGTTTTCAACTCGCACAACCAGTTCGAGAAGCTTCGTGCCGACGGCCGCTTCGACAAGATGAAGGAGATCATCCGCAAGCGCGACGCCGAGCTTGCCGGCGGCGTGAACCCGATGCTCAGCGACTATGGCGACGCCTCGGAAGCGCGCCAGTACAGCGGCCGGGCAGTCGACGGCACGTGGAAATGCCCGTTCTCCTTCGTGGAGGCCGCATGATGGAGCGGATACCGCCGCGCAGCGGCACGGCGTTCGAATTGCGAAAGGGACAGTTGCTCACCGTGGCCGATCCGGAAGGCGAACAGGTGTCGGACATGGTGGCGTTCCACATCGCCGACACGAGGGAATACATCTCCTCGGGACGGTCCATCGATTACGCCGGGCGGCTGTTTCTGACGACCGATGACATCCTCTATTCCAACCGGTCCAACCCGATGCTCACCATTGTCGAGGACGAGGTGGGACGCCACGACTTCACTCTGACGCCCTGTTCGCGGGACACCTTCCGCATCATCTATGGCGACGACGATCCCCATCACGGCTGCCAGGGCAACCTTGAACAGGCCCTGGCGCCTTGGGGGATCGGGAGCGACGACATACCCATCGCCTTCAACGTGTTCATGCATGTCGCCGTCGATTCCGAAAGCGGCCAGCTCACCGTTCTGCCGCCTAAAAGCAAGCCGGGCCAGAAGACTGTGTTCCGTGCCGAAATGGACCTCGTGGTGGCGCTGACCGCGTGTTCCGCCGGGCAGTCGAACAATTTCCGCTTCAAGCCGATCGACTACGCCATCAGCGGCTAGCGTGCGCGGCAGTCGCACTCGTTGACCGCACCTATCCTCTCGACAGCTCGTCCCCCTCGACGAAAATACCTTTCCGGGGCGGACTGGCGGATGCTGGACTGCTCACGTGAAAATCGCGTACAGCTCCGCAACCCCTATCAGCCCGATCAATATCGCGGATATCGCCTTGAGCGCCTTGACGTTTCGCGCCTTGATCCCCTTTCCAAAGTTGGTCTGGGCCATCTCGGTATCCAGGTCGGCGATCAAGTTCCTGACGTCTTCCAATGCCGTACTGCCGGCCAGAATGCCAAAAGCCGTCACGGAAATCACCAGCATGGTCAGCGGGGCGGAATAACCTTCCGGACCGAGTTCGATGATTGCGGCAAGCCCGACAAAGGCGAAGATCGTCGTCCTCATGACGTCGAAATAGTGCGTCTGCCGCGCGAGCGACAACGTGCTGCGGATCTGAGAGTCCATTTGCCTGCCCCCAAGGGAATTCATTTCCCGCTTCCGAGATTACCACGGCTTGCCAGGACAGTCCTGAGAAATTGCGGACGGTAGGCGATGCGCCGCGGCGCCTTCATCGACCGCCCTAAGCTTTCGGCCGCTCGTCCACCTCCTCGCCGAGGATGCGCTCGGCTGCGCCGTCGAGGTCGGAATACTGGCCGGAGCGGATCGACCACAGGAACGCGGCGAGGCCGAGTGCGCCAAGGCCGAGCGCCACCGGAATGAGATAGATCAGCACGTTCATGCCAACGCCTCGCTTGTCTGGGGAACCTCCTGCGCGCCCTTGAAGCCCGGAAGCAACTTGCCGCCACGCGCCAGCCGCATCGAGTTGGCGATCACCACGATGGAGGAGCCCGACATGGCGAGCGCGGCGACCAGCGGCGTCACCAGTCCGGCGACGGCGAGCGGCACGGCGATGCAGTTGTAGATCAGCGCCAAGCCGAAATTCTGCCGCACCAGACGCCCCGCCCTGACGGCGACAGCGTGCGCAAAGGGAACCGCGTCCATGCTTTCGCGCGTGAACACGAAATCGGCGGCCATGCGGCCAATGTCGGAGGCTGACGCGGGGGCCATCGAGACATGACCCGCCGCGAGCGCCGGCGCGTCGTTCAGCCCGTCGCCGACCATCAGCACCCTTCGGCCATCGGCATGCAGTTCCCTAATCCGCGCGATCTTGGCGGACGGCGTCGCACCGGAATGCCAATGATCGATGCCGCCAATTCGCGCGACGGTTTCCACCGCGGGCGCGGCGTCGCCGGACAGCAATTCGACCGGCATTCCGGCGTCCTTTAGTGCACGAACCGCCTCGGTCGCGCCGGCGCGCAAGGTTTCCGCGAGCGCGAAGGTGGCGAGCGCACCGCCCTCGACGGCAAACGCGATACCGGGGGCGACTGCGCCACCAGCCGTGCCGGACGCAATCTCCGCAACCCATCCGGCGCGCCCGAGCCGCACCTTCCGCCCGTTCCAGATGCCCTCGACGCCATGGCCTGGAGCCTCTCTTATCTCTGCAAGATCGGCGGCGTCGACATCGGCGAAAAAGGCGGCAATGGCGCGCGAGGCGGGGTGAATCGAGTGGGCGGCGAGCGCCTTGGCGCCGGGCGCATCATCCGGATCGATCGTGACATCGGATATTACCGGCGCGCCGGTGGTCAGCGTCCCCGTCTTGTCGAAGATCGCGGCATCGGCCTCCGCCAGACGCTCCAGCGCCGAGCCGTCCTTCATCAGGATGCCGTCGCCGAACAGCCGCGCCGCGCCGATCACGTGCACCACCGGAACGGCAAGGCCGAGCGCACAGGGGCAGGTAACGATAAGCACGGCGATCGCCGTGTAGAGCGAAGCGTGCCAGTCGCCGCCAGTGGCGATCATCCAGCCTGCGAAGGCAAACAGCGCCAGCAGGTGGACGGCGGGGGCGTAGATTTGCGCCATGCGGTCGGCGATGCGTACGTAGCGCCCTCGCCCGTTCTCGGCGGCTTCCATCATCTGCATCACCTCGGCGATGAAGGACTCTTCCGCCTTGCGGGTGACTGTGATGTCAAGCGGGCCGGTGAGGTTCAGCGTACCGGCTTCGACGCCGCTGTTGGCCGCCACCGCAACGGGCGCGCTTTCGCCGGTCACAAGTGACCGGTCGAGATCGCTCGCGCCTTTCAACACCGTCCCGTCGGCCGGTATGCGCTCACCTGCAGCGACCCGGAGCGTCATCCCCGGCTCGATCTCGTCGACCGGGACGTAGGCGGGGCGGCCATCCGGCGCGATTACCGTTCCGCCGCGCGCGGTCATCTTCGACAGCCCGAGCACGGCGCTGCGCGCGTGATCGCGCATCAACTGGTCGAGATAGCGGCCTATCAGGAGGAAGAACAGCAACGTCACGGCCGCGTCGAAATAGGCTTCCGCACCCCCTGTCAGGCTCTCATACACGCTCATCACCAAGGCCAGGATGACTGCGAGCGAGATCGGCACGTCCATGTTGAGACGGCCCGCCGCGAGCGCCCGGGCGGCTGACGAGAAGAACACCTGGCCGGAATAGGTGACGACGGGAATGGCAATCAGGCCGGAGATCAGGTGGAAAAGGTCGCGCGTCGCGCCTTCCGCACCGGACCACACGCTGACCGACAACAGCATAATGTTGCCCGCCGCGAAGCCGGCGACGGCCATCGACTTGAGAAGACGGCTTGTCTGGCGGGCCTGCGGGCTGTCCTCAAGGTCGCCGAAATCGACTGGCGTCGCCCGGTAGCCGAGGGTATCGAGCGTCCTCAGCACCTCGGCGGGAGTCCGCTCTGCATTATCGAGAATGACGGTGACCCGCTTCAGCGAAAGGTTGACGCGCGCCGAGACGACACCCTCGAGGCCGGACAGACCGCGCTCGATAGCGGATATGCACTGCCCGCAATGGATATCGGGGGCCGAGAGTACGTAGCGCACCGACCCGTCATCCTCACGATGGCCGGAGCGCAGGACCTCCTCGATGCGGGCAAAGTCACCCGTACTAGCCGCGTCCACGACACCGTCGACCGCAATATCCGCGCCGCAGCATCCCATCCTAGAGCGTTTCCACCGTAAAACGGATTTCGCGGGTCCAGACCGTTCCATCCGGCCCGGTTACGGTTAAATGAGCCGCCCAAAGCCCTGGCGTAAGCTCGACCGGGGCGGCGTAGTTTGCCCCGCCCTCGTCCAGAAGCGTAACGGTGAGGTCGTTGTTCTCGTGCGCCGGATGGCCAACCCTTGCCGTCACGATGGCATTGCGAATGGGCGCAGCCGCCGCATCGGTGAGATCGATGGACAGCGTATTGTCGCCATAGCCGGCAACGGCTTTCCAGCCAAGCGCCTGCTGCGCGCGCTTTTCGGCCGTCACGGTGTTGAAGCGCTGGCTCTCGACATAGGAATTCTTGACAACGAGGCCGGTCCAGCTGGAGTTTGCGTAGAAGGCGAGCACCAAATTGACGCTGATGATGGTGCCGAAGAACAGGACCATCACGCCAATCATGTGCCAGCCGGTGAACTCGCGGACAGCGAAAATCTTCTCGATGGTTCTCATAAATCCGGCGCCTCGAATATTGCGTTGTATGTGTCTGTCTCGAAGGACTGCTTGTCCTCGACGATGAGCCTAAAATGGGTCCGCCCCGGCTCAACCTGTTCCGGCGGCTGCGACACGAAAACCCGCAACGAACGGAGCTTGTCCGGCGCGACCTCGATGGCGAAGCTTACGCCGTCCGGCTGGCCGATGCCATTGATGCTCATGGTCGCGCCGGGCAGCCCTTCCAGCGACAAAAAGATTACGCGCGGCTCCGGGATCATGTTGAGCAGCTTGACCGTGTAGCCGTTGCGAATCGAGCCGTCGCTGAGTTGCACGAATACCGGATTGCGATCGTGCTGGACGTTGACCTCCAGCCGATCGCGGCCTAGCAGCGACAACAGCATCACGAGGCCGATCGCCGCCCACGCGGTGAAGTAGATCAGCGACCGCAGCCGGAAGACGATCTTCCAGTCGAAATGCCTGATGGCGTCGACCAAGCGGCCGGTGGCGTCACGCACCCGCGACGGCTCGATCTGCGCCGTCTGCGGGTTCACCGCAACAGCCATGTTATGGTTGTACTCGCGAAGCGTCGCGTAGGAGATCAGGCCGCGCTCGCGACCGGTCTTGTCCATCACGTTGTCACAGGCGTCGATGCACAGCGCGCACGTGATGCATTCGAGTTGCTGTCCGTCGCGGATGTCGATCCCCATTGGACAGACGGCCACGCAGGCGTTGCAGTCGACGCAATCGCCGACCGGCTTGCCCTCCGCCGCCGCCTTCTTGGCATGCCGGGAGCGCGGCTCGCCGCGCCAGTCGTTATAGGTGACGACGAGTGAGTCCTCGTCCAGCATTGCCGCCTGAATGCGTGGCCATGGGCACATGTAGATGCAGACCTGTTCGCGCATAAGGCCGCCGAAAACATAGGTCGTGGCGGTCAGGATCGCGACGGTGGAATAGGCAATGAAGGCCGCCTCCCCGGTCAGGAAGTCCTGCAGCAATGTCGGTGCATCGGCGAAGTAGAAGATCCACGCGCCGCCCGTTGCCACGGAAATCAGCAGGAAGGATATGTGGGTCAGCGTCAGCTTGCGGATCTTGTCGAACGACCACGGCGCCTTTTCGAGACGAATGCGCGCATTGCGGTCGCCCTGCCAGAATTCTTCCACCGCGATGAAGAGGTCGGTCCAGACCGTCTGCGGGCAGGTGTAGCCGCACCAGGCGCGCCCGACGACCGAGGTGATCAGGAAAAGCCCGATACCGGCCATCACCAGAAGGCCGGCTACATAGATGAACTCCTGTGGCCATATCTCAATGAAGAAAAAGTAGAAGCGGCGGTTGGCCACATCGATCAGCACGGCCTGGTCGGGGGCGTGTTCGCCCCGGTCCCACCTGATCCACGGCGTCACGTAGTAGATGCCGAGCGTGACCAGCATGACGATCCATTTCAACCGCCGGAATGTGCCCTCCGCACGCTTGGGATGGATCGACTGCCGGGCCGCATAGAGTGGCTCGGACTTCTGCCTTGCCCCGGCGTTGATCGCCTGAACATTGATCGCACTTATCTCTGCGGGCTGATCCAAAACGTGCTCCGGTTCAGCGGACGCGCCGCTCTCACTGTCACGTCCTTTTCGCCTGCAACGCTCGCCCGATCCTTGACGCAGATCAAGACGATTTTGACGCGTGTGACGGTCCCGTGAGACAGTTCCCCCAGTGCGGACGAACGCCTTGCGGGAGGAACCCATGACAACGACTATCGACCGGAGTGACGCCCGTGCATTCACCAGTCCGGAGATGGGAGCCCTTGCCCATCTCTATCGCGGCGAGGTCTACCGCTCGACGATCTGGCGTACCCGGCTCGACACGACAACCAACTGGGCGGTGGTGACGCTCGGCATCGCGCTGTCGATCGCCTTTTCCTCTCCAAACGCTTCACCGCTGCCGCTGGTGCTGGTCGGTATCCTGATCCTGTTCTTCCTCCTTCTGGAAGCGCGCCGCTACCGCTACTTCAACGTCTGGCGAGCCCGCGCCCGCTGGATGGAGACGAACATGTACGCGCCGTTGCTGGAAGACGGCGACCTCAGGACCGATTCCGGCTGGACCCACACCCTTGCCGAGGACTACCGCCGCCCGGTCTATCACGTCGGTCTGATGACGGCGATCGGCCGTCGGATCCGGCGAAATTACCTCTGGATTCTGCTGATCCAGACGGTTGCCTATATCGGCAAATTGCTGGTTCATCCGAGCGGGGTCGTCTCGGTCGAGGAATTCGTCAGCCGCGCGGATATCGGCCCGGTTCCCGGAGTCCTGGTGCTCGTCACGGGGATTTTCTACGTGACCAGTTGGGCGGCGATCGCCATTTGGAGCGGCCGGCGCGACAGGGCGAAATTCCATTCGCGAGGGCCGGCGCCGACCTCCATGGGTTGAGGGGGCAGCGCACCGCCCCCAGAAGTGCTATTCACCACCGCCCAAGCCGTGAACGTAGACGGCGAGTTGCTTGACAGCCGCCTCGCCGAGCCGTTCACCCCAGCCCGGCATCATGCCCATGCGGGGGTTCGATATTTGCGCGGCGATCTGCGCATGGGTCCCGCCATAGAGCCAGATCGCATCCGACAGGTTCGGTCCGCCGAGTTCAGCGACTCCCTCCCCTGTATCGCCATGGCATGCCGCGCAGTTGTCGGCGTAGATCGCTTCGCCGTTCGCGGCCGCCGTTTCATCGAAGTCCTGATCGGAGAGTTTTCGCACATACCACGCAACATCCGAGATCTCGGCGCGCGTCAGGATTTCGTCGCCGCCGTATGCCGGCATGTCGTTGAACCGCGTGTCGGCGTCGGCGTCGTAGCGAATGCCGTGCATCAGGGTCGAGTAGATGTCGTCCACCGTTCCGCCCCAGATCCAGTCATCGTCATTGAGGTTCGGGTAACCGGCACTGCCCGCCGCGCCCGAACCGTGGCACTGGACACAATAGACCTTGAACGCCGAGGCGCCGCCTGCGGTGGCGAACTGACGAAGGTTCTCGTCGGCTGCGATCTCGGAGACGGCGGCGCTCTGAATTGCGGAAATCTTGTCCTGATTGAGCATCGCGGCCTGCGAGACTTCGTCAGCCAGGTCGGCCCGGCTTGACCAGCCGAGCACGCCTGCGGTCGCGTTGTCGATCAGCGGCCAAGCCGGATACGCAATGGTATAGCCGATCGACCAGACGATCGTTGCGTAGAATGTCCACAGCCACCAGCGCGGCAGCGGGTTGTTGAGTTCCCTGATGCCATCCCATTCGTGACCCGTAGTCTCGACACCCGAGAGTTCATCAATTTCTTTCTTGTCATTATCGGCCACGGGTCAGTCCTCCTTGAACGGGATGCGGGCCGCATCTTCACTGTTTCTTCGGGCACCGGGACGCAGCGTCCACATCACCACCGCCACAAAGACGATGAACATGTAGAGAAGTCCCCAACTGTCGGCGAAAGTCCGCATGGACTGGTATTCGAAATCCATATCCGTCTCCTACCGGTAGTTCTGTTCGGGTTCGTAGACCGAGAAATCGACCAGCGTTCCCATCATCTGGAGGTAGGCGACGAGCGCATCCATCTCCGTCACACGCGCGGGGTCGCCATCGAAATCGCCAAGCACCGCCTTTGGATAGCGTTCCTCAACGCCGGATGTGTCGGCGTTGGGATCGGCCTGGGCGACAAGATCGGCCGTGGCGTTCTCGATCATCTCGTCCGTGTAGGGCACGCCAACGCGGCGGTTCGCAACCAGATGCGCCGAGTAATCGCCGGCCGAAACTTCCGTAGTCGCAAGAAAAGCATAGGACGGCATGATCGATTCCGGCACCACTGCCTGCGGATTGATCAGGTGCTCGACATGCCATTCGTTTGAGTAGCGGCCGCCGACACGGGCGAGATCCGGCCCGGTGCGTTTGGAACCCCATTGGAAAGGGTGGTCGTACATGCTCTCGGCGGCGAGCGAATAGTGGCCGTAGCGCTCCACCTCGTCGCGGAACGGACGGATCATCTGCGAGTGGCAGACATAGCAGCCTTCGCGGACGTAGATGTTCCGGCCCGCCAGTTCGAGCGGCGAATAGGGCCGCATTCCTTCCACCTTTTCAATCGTGTTCTCGAGATAGAAAAGCGGCGCGATCTCGACGACACCGCCGACCGATACGACTGCGAGCGACAGGGCGAGCAACAGCGTCACGTTCCGCTCGATCTTCCCGTGATTGGCAAGAATCGTACGCGAGACCGGGTCCGCCTTGAGTTCGGGCAGCGCGCCTTCCAGCGCCGGGTCTTGTTTCTTGTCGGACATCTTTTGGTCCTTCCCTTATTCGGCAGGCACGAGCGCCTCGGCCTCGGCGCCCATCGGCACCTCGGCACGAACGTCGCCGCGGATCGTTTTGTAGATATTGAAGGCCATGACCAGCGAGCCGGCGAGGTACAGGAGACCTCCCAGGACACGGAGCACGTAGTACGGGTACATGACGGCGATCGACTCGGCGAAGGAATAGACCAGGTAGCCCTGCTCATCGTATTCGCGCCACATCAGGCCCTGCGTGATGCCAGAGACCCACATCACCGCCGCGTAGACGACGATGCCGAGCGTGGCGAGCCAGAAGTGCCAGTTGACGAGCCGCAGGCTGTAGAGGCGCTGGCGCTGCCAAAGCTTCGGCACCAGGAAGTAGATCGCACCGAACGAGATCATTCCGACCCAGCCAAGCGCGCCGGAGTGAACGTGTCCGATGGTCCAGTCCGTATAGTGGGAAAGCGAGTTGACGGCCTTGATCGACATCATCGGCCCCTCGAAGGTCGACATTCCGTAGAAGGCAATTGAGATCACCAGCATGCGCAGGATCGGATCGGTACGCAGCTTGTCCCAGGCGCCCGACAGCGTCATCAGGCCGTTGATCATGCCGCCCCATGACGGCATCCAGAGCATGATCGAGAACACCATGCCGAGCGTCTGTGCCCAGTCCGGCAGCGCGGTGTAATGCAGGTGGTGCGGGCCAGCCCAGATGTAGAGGAAGATCAGCGCCCAGAAGTGGATGATCGACAGCCGATACGAATAGACCGGCCGGCCCGCCTGCTTCGGCACGAAGTAGTACATCATGCCGAGAAAGCCCGCCGTCAGGAAGAAACCGACAGCATTGTGGCCGTACCACCATTGCGTCAGCGCGTCCTGGACGCCGGCGAAGGCGGAGTAACTCTTCGCGCCTAGCAGCGACACCGGCATCGACAGATTGTTGACGACGTGCAGCATGGCGATGGTAACGATGAAGGCTAGATAAAACCAGTTCGCCACGTAGATGTGCGGCTCCTTGCGCTTCACCAAGGTGCCGACGAACACCGCCAGATAGGCGACCCAGACGATTGTCAGCCAGATGTCGACATACCACTCCGGCTCGGCATATTCGCGCCCCTCCGTTATGCCCAGCAGATAGCCCGTCGCCGCCATGACGATGAACAACTGGTAGCCCCAGAACACGAACCATGCCAGATCACCGCCCCAGAGGCGCGCCCGGCAGGTGCGCTGCACGACGTAGAAGGAAGTCGCGAGCAGCGCGTTACCCCCGAACGCAAATACGACCGCCGAGGTATGCAGCGGACGGATGCGTCCAAAATTGAACCACGGCTCGATATTGAGGACCGGCCATGCAAGCTGCGACGCCGCAATCACCCCGACCAGAAAGCCGACGATACCCCAAAATAGCGTAATGACCGCGCCCCAGCGGACCACACCGTCAAGATAACCTCCGCTATCGTCGTCGAGAACGCGGGCCGCGGCCCCGGCAGGCGCGAACCGCATCTGCCGCAGCATGACGACAGTGGAAATCGCCAGCACGAAAAATAACACCCACGCGTGCGCTTCGAAGGCCGCGTCCTGCGCGAAGGCTGCGCCAAGCAGGGCGAGAAACGCTCCCACCCCGACCAGCACGGTTACAGTTTGATTGTTCATGGGTTTTTCCCTTCGGACATGCGTCTTGGCCCCTCGGCAGCCGTCCACGCCGCCCGACCCAATCTGGCACGGTCGATATGTCAGATCGCGATGCGCAAATGCCTTGACCTGGATCAATGCCGGTTCGAGCCGGCTAACGGATTGTTATTTCATAAGAAGACCGAGGCCGTCTGAATGAAGACACCCACCCACCCCCCCGGACACAACGTGGTTCGAATGCACATCTCCGAAGCGAGCGGCGCCGTCGAGGCGTGCCGGCTACTTGTCAGGCACCACGACGAACAGATTGCGCTTTGCCGCCGTCTGGAGGATCTGGCCGATCAGTTGCCCGATGTCGTGGATACCCAGTCGTGCCTGCGGCTCGCCAAGCAGATCAATGCGATGATTCGCACAGCGCACGAGCATGAGGAGCGGACCTTGTTCCCCATGCTGCTTGCGGCGCATGACGATGACGAAAGGCTGGGCGCGACAATCGAGCGCTTGCGCTACGAGCACTGGGAGGACGAGAGCTATGCGGACGAGGTCAGCGACGGGCTGGAGCGCTTCGTCACCGATCGCGCTTCGTCGAATCCGGAAACGCTCGCCTACATGCTGCGCGGATTTTTCGAGGGCCTCCGCCGCCACATCGCGTTCGAGCGCGAGTACATCCTCCCGCTGCTGACGTCGGAGTCGCCCCAATGACTCTGAACATCGATGCGATCCTCTCGAACCAGCGGGCCATTCCGCGTTACACCAGTTATCCGACCGCGCCCCATTTCGCCGATCAGGCGGGGCTCGCCATCGCGCACGAGCGACTGGCGACACTACCGGAAAACGGCCCGGTATCGCTCTATCTGCACGTGCCATATTGCGACCGCCTGTGCTGGTTCTGCGGGTGTCACACCAAACACACGCTGAAATACGAGCCGGTGCAGCGCTATGTCGAGGCTCTCGTCGCCGAGATCGCGCTGGCGCGCGAACGCGCGGGCAAGCGTCTCAGGGCCGGGCAAGTGCATTTCGGGGGCGGCTCCCCGAGCATGTTGCGGCTGCCGGAATTCGACCGCCTGTCGACAGCCCTGCGCACCAGCTTCCTCATAGACGAGAAAACCGAAATCAGCGTGGAGATCGATCCGTCGGACGTGACGCCCGAAACGCTGGACGGGTTGAGGCTTCTCGGCGTCACCCGCGCCAGCATCGGCGTCCAGGATTTTGATGAGGCAGTCCAGAAGGCGATCAACCGTCCGCAGACCTACGGGCAAACTCGCGATGTTGTTGCGGAATTGCGCTCGACCGGGGTGGATTCACTCAATATCGACGCGCTTTACGGCCTGCCGTTGCAGACGCTAGAAAGGCTTGAGACTACCATCGGCAAAGTGCTTTCGCTCGGGCCGGACCGCATCGCGCTGTTCGGTTACGCGCATGTGCCCTGGCTGAAGAAGCACCAGACCATGATCCGCGAGCAAGATCTCCCCGGTACACGCGCACGTTTCGACCACGCGCGGCGCGCGGCCGAATTAATCTCCGCCGCCGGTTACGACCGGATCGGCATCGACCACTTTGCAAAACCCGATGACGGTCTTGCCAAGGCCGCCCGTGCGGGCCGCCTTCACCGGAACTTTCAGGGCTACACGGCCGACCCCTGCCGGACCCTTGTCGGTCTCGGCGCATCCTCGATCAGCTTCTACGGCAACGCCTACGTCCAGAACATCGTTCCGACCTCGCAATACGAGACAGCGGTCCATGCCGGGACGCTGCCGGCGATGAGGGGAGTTCGGCTGACGCTGGACGATCAGATCCGCGCCTTCATGATCGAACGGTTGATGTGCGATTTCGCGCTTTCGTTTTCGCATATCGAGCGCCGCTTCGGCTCGGCCGCGCGGTCCTACATCGCAGAGGCGAGGCTGGCATGCGCGAACGATCGTTTCGGACTTTCCGAAGTTACCGGACACGGCGTGACCATTCCCGATGAGGCGCGGCCCTTCGCGCGGATTGTGGCGAGCCGCTTCGACGCCTATCTCAGCGAGAGTTGGGTGCGTTACTCGAAAGCGGTTTAGGAAAAGCTTCTAAGTCTCTCGTTCACAGGCAAAACGCAGCCGGTCCAAGTCGGGCACTATGACCGTACGGTTGTTCTCAACTTCGATCACGCCGGCCTTGCGCAGCTTCGTGATCTGACGGCTGACCGTCTCGATGGTCAGGCCAAGGAAATCCGCGATGTCGGAGCGTTTGAGTGGCAGTTCGAAACTTATCGGTCCGTCACGCTCGTCGATTTCAGGGTCGACATGCGAAGCGATCAGAAACAGGAAGCTTGCAACCTTCTCACCGGCATTCTTGCGGCCCAATGTCAGCATCCACTCGCGCGCCTCGTCGAGCTCCTCGAGCGCCTGCGTATGCAGCCGGTGCTCGAGCTCAGGCGACTCGCCGATCAGTTCCTCAAGAGATTTCCTCGGGAAAGAACACACCTGAATGTCCGTTGCCGCGTCCGCGATTACGTGGCTTTCGCGGCGAAACGGACGACCGGTGAAATCCGGCGCAAACTGAAGGCCAACAATCTGCTGACGGCCATCAGCCAGCAGTTTCGTCAGCTTCACCACGCCGCGCAGAATGTTGGAGTATCGCTCCACCTCCTGGTCGGCGGACTGCAGCTCCTGTCCACTCTTGTAGCTGTGCTGTTTGGTATGCTGGTTCAGCTTGACCAGCTGAGCAGGCGTCAGCGCCCCGCAGATGCCGCGATGGCGCGCTTCGCATGCGCGGCACAGGACAGGAATATCCGAATTGTGAATATCCTTCCGCGCATTGTTCATCTTGATCCGCTTCCCCGCCAATCTCCGGCACAACATATTCGCCTGAGACTATCTATTACATGAGATCATATGTCGCGGTAAGCCGAAGCCCGGCGAAAAAAGCCCGGCTCCGTTAGACCATTAGGCTTACTCGCGCCTAGAGGGCGCCAGGACCGGGCGTCGCCCCGGGCGGGCACTTGCCGAGGATGATCATACCCAGGACCTCGTCCTTGGTTACATCCTCGGTGCGCGCCGTTCCGACCATCTGGCCGTTCTTCATGACCGCCACGCGGTCAGCCAGATCGAACACATCGTGAATGTCATGACTGATCAGGAAGATGCCGATGCCTTCGGCCTTCAGTTGCTTGATCAGTTCTCCGACCTGCGCCGTCTCTTGCGGCCCCAGTGCGGCCGTCGGCTCGTCCATGATCAGAATGCGGGCGTTGAAAAGGATCGCGCGTGCAATTGCCACCGACTGGCGCTGACCGCCAGACAATTGCTTAACCGGGTCCTTGAAGCGCTGGAAACGCGGATTGAGCCGCCCCATCACTTCGCGCGATTTCGCCTCCATGGCGACATCGTCGAGTGTTCCCCATGGCGTTTTCAGTTCGCGTCCGAGATAAAGATTGGCTGCAGTATCGACATTATCGGCCAGCGCGAGCGTCTGGTAGATTGTCTCGATGCCGTAGCCCTTGGCGTCGCGCGGGTTATGAATCGTGGCCGTCTTTCCGTCGATTCGGATTTCGCCATTGTCGCGTTTGTAGGCGCCGGAGAGAATCTTGATCAATGTGGATTTTCCGGCGCCGTTGTGGCCGAGAAGTCCGACCACCTCACCCGGAAAGAGATCGACCGACGCATTGTCGACGGCGTGAATTCCTCCGAAGGAGATCGACATGTTCTCCATCTCGACGAGCGGTGTCATTCCTGCGTGAACATTCATGGTCCTGCTCCTCCCTAAGCCTTCCCGCGCCGGTAAAGCGAATCCAGCCATACCGCGATCACAAGAACGATGCCGACGACGATATTCTGCAAGGGCGTGTCGAGGCCCATCAGCACCATGCCGGACTGCAGCGATTGCATGACCACCGCACCGATCATCGCACCCGCAATGGTGCCGACACCCCCTGCAAGCGACGTTCCGCCGATCACCGCCGCCGCGATGGTCAGCAGCTCGTCCAGCGTGCCCTGCGCATTGGTTGCCGCATTCAGGCGCGCAGTGGAGATGGCGGCCGCGATGGCGCAAAGGACACCCATCAGGATGAAGATCTTCATCGTCACCCAGCGTGTCTTGATACCGGCGAGTTCAGCGGCTTCCGGGTTCCCCCCGAGCGCGAACACATAGCGTCCGAAGGTGGTGCGGGTGGCGATGAACGTCATCACGATCCCGACCACGATGGCAACAAGAACCGGAATGGCTATGCCGTGCGCGATGAACAGCCCGCCATCAGGAATGGCAATGCTATTGGCCTCGGCATAGCGCCGCACGATACCAACAGGCCAAGGATAGGAATTGGCCACCCATACGGCACCCAGGACCACCGCACAACCGACGGTGGCAAGAAAGGCCTCCGCCCAGATCGGCCGTTGTGGAAAATCGAACCGCTGGCGTTGACGCCGTCCCATGGCGATGATCGCGATGATTGCCACACACGCGATCAGCCCGATAATCCAGCTCCAGGTAGCGCCGATTGCGCCATTCGGTCCACCCCCGAACAACCGGAAATTTGCGTCCATCGGGGCGACGGTACGACCCGAGGTTACCCACCAGGCCGCGCCGCGCCAGACAAGCAGACCGCCGAGCGTCACGATGAAGGCAGGTACACCCATATAGGCAATGATGAAGCCGTGCAGCGCGCCAATGGCCGCCCCGACCAGGATTCCGGCCGCCAGTGCAATTACCCAGATCATCGGATTGCCGAAACCGAGCATTCCCGGCAGGATTTCGGCCTGAATGACCGCCATGATCATGCCGACAAAACCGAGGATGGAGCCGACGGAAAGGTCAATGTTGCGGGTGACGATGACCAGCACCATGCCGGTCGCCATCACGGCGACGGAGGCGGACTGGACCGACAGATTCCAGAGGTTCCTCGGTGTCAGGAACAATCCTCCGGAAAAAATGTGAAATGCGATCCAGATCAGCAGTAGCGCGCCGATCATGCCGAGCATGCGCGTGTCCAGCTCGGTTGCCTTTATGAAACGCTCGACCGGGCCAAGGTCGGACGCCCGCGCCTTGTCGGTGTTGGCCGTGGCTTCGCTCATTGCCATCCCCTGCTCTGGTACCTTATCGAAACGCCGCGGCCCGGGAACTCCTCGGCCGCGGCGCAATTACGGTCAAACTGGCCGTATGATCACTGCGATCACTCGCAGGCGGAAACGCTTCCCGCAGATACACCCTGGCAGACCACGTCCTTTTCGACCCAGCCGGCGTCGATCACCGTGGCGAGCTTGTCCTGGGTCACCGGAACCGGCTTCAGGAACCTGGCCCAAAGTTCGGTGCCGCTCGGGCTGGTCCACTGCTCGGCGCCCTCGATGTCCGACATCGCCGTTCCTTCCGCGAGCTCACCCGCGATTTCGGCGGCCGCCTTGCCGAGTTCACGCGCGTCCTTCCAGACCGAAACAGTCTGCGTGCCAAGTGCCACGCGGTTGAGCGCTGCATGGTCGCCATCCTGGCCGGAGACCGGAACCGAACCGGCAAGCCCCTGTGCTTCCAGTGCCGCGACAACTCCGCCGGCAGTACCGTCATTGGATGCGACCACTGCGTCGACCTCGTTGTTGTTGGCGGTCAGGATCTGCTCCATGTTCCGTTGCGCGTTCTCGGGCTTCCAGCCATCGGTGTACGCTTCGCCGACGTTCTTGATTTTGCCCGAGTCCATCGCTTCCTTCAGGACTTCCATCTGCCCCCCGAACAGGAAGTCGGCATTCGGATCGGCCGATGAACCCTTGATGAAGGCGTAGTTGCCTTCCGGCATTGCTTCCAGAACCGCGCGCGCCTGCATCCGGCCGACTTCGATGTTGTCGAAGGTCAGGTAGAAGGCGTCAGGATTGTCGATCAAGCGGTCGTAGCCCACCACCGGAATGCCCTCATTGACGGCATTCTCGACCGCGGGAGCGATCGCGCTGGCGTCCTGCGCCAGAATGATGAGCGCGTCGGCGCCCTGTGCAATCAGGCTCTCCACATCCGTAAGCTGCTTGGCGGCGGAAGATTGGGCGTCAGCCGAGATGTAGCTGTTTCCCGCTTCCTCGATTGCGGCTTTCATCGCGGCCTCATCGGTCTTCCAGCGCTCTTCCTGGAAATTCGACCAGGATACGCCGATGGTCTTGCCCTCGGCCCAAGCGGCGCCGGCCAGCGATGCAGTAAATACCGCGCCCGCCAGGAGCGCGCTCGCAAACTTTTTCATGATATTCCTCCCGGTGCATCAAGATGCAACTGTCACAAAAGACCCGGCAATGCATTCCGGGTCCGTCCCTGAAACTCTTTAATTCGAGCCTCAAAAAAAATCGTGACTCAAAAGCGCTTCCATGTCAACATGAATTACAATCGATTAAATCAAGTGCAACCAGCTTCGGTCAGTTGCGCTGCAGCCGGAACGTGAGGAGGCGGACCGGTAACCATGACCATGGTTCTTCGATCCGATGACATGCGCAGGCGCAATCGCCTGACGATCATGCAAATCGTCCGGAGACGGAAAGAGATCAGCCGCAGCGAGATCGCGCAGGCGGCGGCTTTGAGTCCGGCCACCGTCTCCACCATCACCAGTGATCTCATCAGTGAGGGCGTCCTGATTTCGCAAACTGGCGAGAACCCCGCCGGTACAGGGCGCGGACGGCCGAGCGTCGGCTTATCAATGAATCCGGAATTTCGCTATGCGGTGCTTCTGATCCTGAAGACCGGAGCGGTCAACGTGGCGATCGTCGACTACGCGGGTGCTGTCGTGGCGCAGCAGGATTTCCGACTTGAAATGACATCAATCACCCAGCCGGAATTCCGAAGCAAGCTGACCGCCGAGATCCGGCAGACATGGTCGGCTTCGGGATTGGATCACGGATTGCTCGCCCGTATCTCCGTCGGCATACAGGGAGTGACCGGCTCGGGAGGGCGCCGGATGCTATGGTCGCCGATCACGCCCCTGACCGAGGTTCCCATAGGCGACTGGCTGCGCGACGAATTCGGCGTGCCGGTTCGCCTTGCCAACGACTGCGATCTGATAGCCAGAGCGTTGCATGTCCGCGAACCCGAAATCTACCACGAGAATTTTGCTGCGATCCTTCTCGCACACGGTGTCGGCATGGGCCTGTTTCTTCGCGGCCAGATCGTTAACGGAACGCGTTCCTCAGGGACGGAATTCGGCCACATGATGTACATGCCGGACGGCGCGCTGTGCCGCTGCGGCTCGCGCGGCTGCATCGAAGCCTACGCGGGCGATTACGCGTTGATACGCAGCTATTCCGGGCAGATCGATGACTGCCCCCCGCCCCCGCGAGTAGAGCCTGCGGAGGTCGACCGCGTTGCGGAGGCGGCGCGGTCCGGCGATGTTCGGGCCGTGAGGACTTTCGACGCCGCCGGGCGAGCGATCGGTTCGGGTCTTGCGGGCATGTTCGCACTGGTCGATCCCTTCCGGATAGTGCTTGTCGGCCATGGCGCGGAAGCCTTCGATCTCATGGAGGACGCCATTCGAAGAACCTTGAAGAATTGCAACGCCATGTCCGCCGAGGACATCCCAATCGACCTGTTTCCAGAAGAGTTGCCGCTCATTCTCGAAGGTTGCGGCATCGACGCGCTCACGGAGATCGATGCAGCGCAGGCTGATCAGGTCGGTGAGCCAGTGAGGACCTGAGGCCGTGCGGATGGTGAAGAGATTTTCCGTGGTGCTGGTGTGTAGCCTCATCACCAGTACGACCGCCGCCGGTGAACCGGCATGGACTGAACGCGCCATTCTCGAGCATGTCGACCAGGAAAAACTTTCCGGCGCATTGAGTAGCGAAGCGCTCCACGACCTGATTGCGCAAGGCGAAGTTCTGTTCAGCGCGAAGTTCACCGACCTCGATGGCGCCGGCCGGCCAATGGCGACGCAGGCGATCATCCCGACAAAACGCAAGCGGCCGACCGACAAGGAGTTCCACCGCACCGCCGGCCTCGACGCAAACTCATGCGCGAGCTGTCACAACCAGCCCGTCATCGGCGGTGCCGGCGACTTCACGGTCAATGTCTTCGTGTCCGAAGGCTTCGCCAACGCCGATTTCGACACAACCGATCCGCAATTCTCCAACGAGCGCAACACCAACCACCTGATGGGCGCGGGGCTGGTCGAACTGCTGGCGCGAGAGATGACCGCCGACCTGCACGCCATCCGGCGCGACGCGTTGCGCAAGGCTCGTGCGAATGGTGAGCCGGTGAGCGCGCGACTGGTCACGAAGGGCGTCGATTTCGGCGCGCTCACCGCGATGCCGGACGGAATCGTGGATCTGGAAGAGATCAATGGGGTCGACACCGATCTGGTGATCCGTCCCTTCAGCCAGAAGGGCGTGATGACCTCGCTGCGCCAGTTCACGGTCAACGCCATGAACCACCATCACGGCATGCAGGCCGCCGAGCGCTTCGGCGCGCGCTGGACCGGAGAGGATGATTTCGACGCCGACGGCAATCCCGTTGAACTGACCGAGGGCGACATCTCTGCGCTCGTCGCCTGGCAGGCGACCCTGCCCCCGCCGAAAGTCAGCGAACCAGCGGACAGTGCCTGGAAGGAAGCGGCGGCAACGGGGAGCATACTGTTCGACGAGATCGGCTGCGCGAACTGTCACCGCCGCGCCCTGCCGCTGAAAAGCCTGGTCTTCGCCGATCCCGGCCCGCTCGACGCGGCCGGCACGCTTCGCCAAGGCGAGGTTGCAGGCATTTCCTACGATCTTGGCCTGCTGGACTGGGCGGCGGCGCTGGAGAAGGATGAAGACGGCAATTACCTCGTGCCGCTGTTCGGCGATCTCAAACGGTACGTGATGGCGGACCGGCAGGTCGCCGCGCTCAGCAACGAACTGCTCGGCCAGCGTTTCGTCGAGCGCAACGTGTTCCAGACGACCGAATTGTGGGGCGTCGGATCAAGCGCTCCATACGGCCACCGCGGCGACTTCACGACGCTCGACGGTATCATCCGCGCCCATGGCGGCGATGCGCGGGCGGCCCGCGACGCCTATCTGGAACGCGCCGACGGGGAGCGCAGCGCGCTGATCGCCTTCCTCAAGACGCTGGAGATCAAGGAATGACCCGGTTCCAGAGGTTCGCGACCGTTCTCCTGGGTCTCGTCACCACTCCGGCGGCGGCGAACGGCTTCGACATGGACGTTCCGACGCTGGTTGAGCAGGCAGCCGATGCGGGTATCGATCATCGTTACACGGGTCCTTGGGAATACTTCGTCGGGGGCGGTGCGGCAGCATTCGACTGCAATGGCGACCGGCTTCCCGATCTCGCCGTCGCCGGCGGAACCGAACCGGCCGCGATCTTTGTAAACCGAAGCGCAACCGCGGGCAAACTGCGGTTCGAGGAAAAGGCGGACGCGATCCCTGAACCGGTGCGCGAGCGCGTGACCGGCTTCTACCCGCTCGACATCGACAATGACGGGGTGCGCGACCTCGTTGCGCTGCGCGTCGGCGAGAACGTGATCCTGAAAGGCGGTCCGGACTGCACCTTCGAGGACGCGAGCCGCGCGTTCGCTTTCGACGGCGGCCGCGCCTGGACCACAGCGTTCGCGGCGACTTTCGAACCCGACCTCGCTTTCCCGTCACTCGCGTTTGGCAATTACGTGGACCGTTCGGCGCCAGGTTCGCCCTGGGGCACCTGTCACGACAACGTGCTGATCCGCCCGTCCGGGACGGAGGGACCGGACTATTCCGAGCAGACCGTACTGACGCCCGGCTACTGCGCGCTGTCGATGCTGTTCACCGACTGGAACCGGTCCGGCGAGCCAGCGCTTCGCATCACCAACGACCGGCAATATTACCGCGAGGGCGAGGAGCAGCTCTGGCGCGTTTCGCCGGGCCGCCCGCCGCGCCCCTACCGCTCCTCAGACGGCTGGCGCCGCGTGCAGATCTGGGGAATGGGCATCGCCGAGGCCGATCTCGACGCGGACGGCTATCCCGAATACGCGCTCACCTCGATGGGCGACACCAAGCTGCAGACGCTAGACGACGAGGCCGACCACGATCGGCCCGTCTATCGCGACATCGCCTATGACCGCAACGCCACGGCCCACCGCCCCTATGCCGGCGACGACCTGAAGCCCTCGACCGGGTGGCACGCCGAATTTTCCGATTTCAACAATGACGGCAGGCTCGATCTCTTCATCGCCAAGGGCAATGTCGAGCAGATGCCGGATTTCGCCGCCTACGATCCAGATAATTTGCTGCTCGGGCGATATGACGGCACATTCGACGAAGCTGGCGAAGCCGCCGGCATCGCCCTGCCCCGGCGCGGGCGCGGCGCGGCGGTCGCAGATTTCAATATGGACGGAATGCTGGACCTCGCTGTGGTCAACCGGGGCGAGCCGCTCAGCCTGTTCCGCAACACCGGCGGCGAGACCGCATCAGGAACGCGCCCGATGGGCAACTGGCTGCAGATCGAACTCTCCCAGAAGGGCGCGAACCGCAACGCCGTCGGCGCGACGATCCTCGTCAAGTCGGGAAACGAGACGCGCACGCGAAAAATCCAGATCGGCGGCGGCCACGCCTCGGGATCCGCGGGCTTCGTCCATGTCGGGACCGGCGTCGCCGAGCGCGCAGAGATCCGCATCCAGTGGCCGGACGGCGAATGGTCGGCCCCCTTCCGCGTCTTCGCCAACAATTTCGTCGTCATCGAGAAAGGCGCTGACGAGGCCATGTACTGGTATCCCCCGGGGGAGTGAAAGGCGGGAACATCTGAGGACTTGAGCGCCCACCGCTTCCT
The DNA here is from genome assembly GCF_019966575.1 of Oricola cellulosilytica. Lineage (GTDB taxonomy): Bacteria > Pseudomonadota > Alphaproteobacteria > Rhizobiales > Rhizobiaceae > Oricola > Oricola cellulosilytica. The sequence goes on from NZ_JAINFK010000003.1 coordinate 117,659, forward strand.
CTACAGCCCCTTCTCGATGGCGTCGAGCAGCCGGAACCGCAGCTTGCCCCCGCCCCTCAGCGAGATAACGAAACGCACATCGCCACTGTCAGTGGTCCTGGCATAGCCTGCCAGCGTGCGGACGCCGTCGAAAGTGCCGGTCTTGTAGCGGGAACCGGCGCGAGTGCTGCGCATCAGGCCGGCATGCGGGGCAAACAGGTCCAGCACCTTGGCAAGCCCCCTCGCCGTGAAGCGGTTGTCGCGGCTGATGCCGGAGCCTTCAACCAGTTGGATGGCGTCCGTGAGTTCGTGTTCGGCAAGGAGTTCGGCGGCGACCTTGAGCGATTTTTCGAGGCTGGCCGGCCCGCCAAGGCGAGAGGCGCCGATTTCCAGGAAAACCTGGTTGGCGATGTAGTTGTTCGAGCCGATCAGCATCAGCCGCAGGATTTCCGACAGGTCGCGCGATTGGCGGTGAACATAGACCGGTTCCAGTCCGTCGGGAACGGAGCCGGTCGATATCTCGCCGCCGACGCTGCCGCCAGCCTTTTCGATGAATGCTGCGATGAGCTCGCCGGCGTAGCGCACGCTCACGCTCGGATCTGCCTGCGCAAGGCTGATGCGGCCCCTGCCGTTGGGGCCGCGCGCCCGGAACTCGCTGATCGCGAGCGGCGTGATCGGCGTCTGCTCCTCTGCAGAGCGGACCGTCTTGCCACTCCTGACAGCATTGATGGTGTTGAAGTTCACCGCAAGCGCCACGTTCAGGGCGTCGTACGCCTCGTTGGTGTCTTCGATGCCGGGAATGCGGATGTCGGCAGGGTAGTAGCTCGCGTCGAGAACCATTCCGGTGAACGGCTCCGTGCCGGTTTCCGCGAAGAGCCTGGGCGCCAGCAGCGCCAGTTCCTCGGAGATCAGGAACGGATCGCCGCCCCCGCGCACATAAAGCACACGATCGTCATCGACGTAAAAGCGGGTTTGGAAGCGGTAGTCGCCGCCGAGAACCTCCATAGCCAGCCACGCGGTGACGATCTTGGCGACGGAGGCCGGAACGAAGGCTTCATCAGCGTTCTGGGCGACCAGCTCCTTGCCCTCCCCGTCGACCGCCAGCACCAATCCGTTGGGCGCGAGCGCCGCTACCCTCTGCTTTGCGTCGGCCAGGACGGGGGCGGCCAGCAGGAGCATGGCGCAGATCACGGAAAGTAGTCGAGACAAGACGGTAGCTCCGGAAGTTCCGTAGACGAAGAGACTCATCTCCCAACAGTAGTGGCCCTCGAGCGCCAAACAAGGTCGGCCGGAAAACTTCGGGCTGCGCGAGAACGGCACTGCGGCGCGCTCTACCCTCGCTCCACAACCTCCACCGCCAGGATGGTCGGCAGGTGCCGGGCGATCTCGCTCCAGTTGTCGCCCTCGTCGGCCGAGGCGAAGACCGAGCCACTGTTGGTGCCGAAATAGACACCTGCGGGATCGCGCCGGTCACCGCCCATCGCCTGGCGCAGCACGGTGAAATAGCAGCTCTCCTGCGGCAAGCCTTCGCGCATGGCTTCCCAGTTCTGCCCGCCGTCACGCGACCGCCAGACGGCCGCCGCTGCGTCGGGCGGAAAGCGGCCCGCCATGTCGCCATTCAACGGAAGCGTCCAGATCGTTTCGGGATCGCGCGGGTGGACCCGGATCGGAAAACCGAAGGTCGACGGGAGCCCCGCCGTAATGTCGTCCCAGCTTCTCCCGCCATCGGCCGAGCGCCAGACGCCGTGATGATTCTGCTGGTAGAGCAGGTCGCCGTTGCCCGGCGCGCGCATCATGTTGTGGACGCAATGGCCGATCTCGCCGTCGCGCGGTGCAGCAGGATGATCGTGCTGGCCGCAGGTTTTGGCATTCGACAGCCGGTTGCGGCGCTCCCAGTTCTCGCCGCCGTCCTCCGTGGCGAACACGCCCGCCGACGAGATGCCGATCCATATCTTCTTCGCATCGGAAGGATCGGTAACAATTGAGTGCAGCACAAGGCCTGCCGCCCCGGGGTTCCAGCTGTCGGCGGACGGATGGTTGTTCAGTCCCTCCAGGCGCTCCCAGCTCTTGCCGCCGTCCCCACTTGCAAGCAGATTGGCCGGCTTGGTGCCGGCGTAGAGCATGCCGTGCGCGTAGCCAAGCGACCATATCTGCGAGAACTGGTCCGTGAACGGCAACGGCTCCTCGGTCCAGCCGATCATCGCCGCCAAATCCGCGTCGTTGGCCGCCCATTCGTCCACCTGGCCCTTTGTCAGGCGCGTCACTTCCCATGTTTCGCCGCCGTCGTCCGACCGCCAGATGCCGGCGCCGTTCCAGTCGCTGCCGCCGCCGGCCCAAAGCGTGCCGGTTTCGGGATCGCCGATGATGTGGTTGATCGGCCAGCCGTCGCAGAAGGGGCCGCTGACCGCCCACCCATTCCGGTCCGCGCCGCCGGAGATCAGAAACGCCCCCTTCGTGGTTCCGACCAGAACCGTGACGCTGCTCTCGCTCATTTCATCCGCCCTAAGCTGAAGACGGCGGATGCTACCACGGGAATGCGCTGGAAGAATGCCTCTTCGCTGCTCCGGCGATCACATTTGTGCGGCGCAAGCCTACTTCTTCCCCTTTGTTCCGTCGAATTTCTTCTCCAGGCTCTCCCAGCAATCGATGTAGTCGTCCTGCAAAGGCGCTTCCTTCGCCGCGAATTCGGTCAGGTGCTGCGGGAAGCGCGTCTCGAACATGAAGCTCATCGTATTGTCGAGCTTGTCCGGTTTCAGATCGGCGTTCGACGCCTTCTCGAAGGCATGGCGGTCCGGCCCGTGCGGCAGCATCATGTTGTGCAGGCTCATGCCGCCCGGCACGAAGCCCTGCGGCTTGGCGTCGTACTGGCCGTAGATGTTGCCCATCAGCTCGCTCATCACGTTCTTGTGGTACCAGGGCGGCCGGAACGTGTCTTCCGCCACCGACCAGCGCTCGCGGAACAGCACGAAGTCGATATTGGCAGTGCCCGCGACGCCGGACGGCGCCGTCAGCACGGTAAAGATCGACGGATCGGGATGGTCGAACAGGATCGCGCCAATCGGGCAGTAGTTGCGCATGTCGTATTTGCAGGGCGCGTAGTTGCCGTGCCAGGCAACGACGTCGAGCGGCGAATGGCCGATCTTAGTCTCGTGGAACTGCCCGCACCATTTGATCGTCAAGGTCGAGGGCGCCTCGCGGTCCTCGAAATAGGCCACCGGCGTCTTGAAATCACGCCGGTTGGCCATGCAATTGGCCCCGATCGGGCCCCTCCCCGGCAATTCGAACTTCTGGCCGTAATTCTCGCAGACGAAGCCGCGCGCAGGCCCGTCAAGCACCTCGACCCGGTAGACGAGACCGCGCGGGATGAGGGCGATCTCCTTCGGCTCCAGGTCGATGACGCCGAGTTCGGTGCAGAAGCGCAGTTTCCCCTCTTGCGGCACGATCAGCAATTCGCTGTCGGCGGAGTAGAAATAGGCGTCTTCCATGCTCGCAGTGACGAGATAGATGTGGCTCGCCATCCCGACCTGCGTGTTGACGTCGCCGGCCGTCGTCATCGTGCGCATCCCGGTCAGCCATGTCAGCGCCTCCGCGCCCTGGGGCATTGGCACGGGGTCCCAGCGATATTGACCGAGCGAGATCACGTCGTCGACGGCATGGGGCGCGGTCTTCCAGTAGGGCAGCTCGATCTTCTCAAAGCGCGAAGTGTGCTTCACCGACGGGCGGATGCGGTAGCACCATGTCCGCTCGTTCTGGTGGCTCGGCGCGGTGAACGCCGTGCCGGAAAGCTGCTCCCCATAGAGCCCGTATTCGCATTTCTGCGGGCTGTTCACGCCCTTCGGCAGCGCGCCCGGCAGCGCCTCCGTCTCAAAGTCGTTTCCGAAGCCGGGCATATAGCCCGGTTCCGTCGCCTCCGACCGAGCGAACCGTTTTTCGGCCTTTACTTTCTCAAGCATTGCAGCCTCCTCATCGCGTGCGATGGCTTCGCCGGAATCGTATTGGTTTCATTTGTAACTATCAATGATCCGCCTCGGCGGCGGCGCTTCGTCTTTGCCGCCCATTGGGTGTAGGGTCGCACCGCAAGTCAACGCAGGAGGCAAAAATGGACCACGTCTATCCGATCACGGAAGTCTACGGATCGTCGACCGAGTCGATCGACGGCGCGATCAGGAACGCCGTTGCCGCGGCCAACAAGAGCGTCCGCAACCTCGAATGGTTTGAGGTGACCGAAATTCGCGGACATGTCGGAGAGGACGGAAAGGTCGCCCACTTCCAGGTCGGTGTCAAATTGGGCTTCCGGCTCGAGCGCTCCTCCTGACGGCATTGCCCGCACACGGACGAGCCGCGCGATCAGCGCCCAGCGGTGGCCTTGAGCCGCGCCCTTGATCTGAAACGTGCGGTCGGCGAAGTTTGCTGTGATCTCCGGCATCCGACCCCTTCGCCGGTCACACGACGAGGACCTGACATTGCGCGTTTTTTCGATCGCCACGATTTCCCTGGCTCTCGTGGCGACCACGCTCTCGGCCTGCTCCACCACCGACTTCCGCCAGCGGGCAATCGACGAACAGATTGATCCGGCCGAGCCGGGTGGCGGCCTGCGATTGACCTTCTTCGGCACGAGTTCGTTTCTCATTGATGACGGAACGACACAACTGCTGATCGACGGTTTCGTAACGCGCGAGAAGCACCGTTATTTTCGCAGGTTCGGGCCGTCCGAGCAGCAGATAAGGACGGTGATCGCCGAGCACCGAATCTGCAGGGCGCCGGGCGCGCCACGAAAAGCGGAAGACCCGGCGAGTTGCCGAAACGTCGCTCGGCGTGGACTTGAACTCGTCATCCCGACCCATGGTCACTACGACCACGCGCTCGACGCGCCCTATTTCGCCGCATGGAGCGGCGCAACGCTGGTCGCGGACCCGTCGATCTTGTCCGTAGTGAAGGCATCGCAGGCGTATCCGGGCTTCTCGCTTCCCCAGCGCGACTGGCTGAGCGTGAAAACAATCCCGCCCTTCGCGGACGGCGCGCAGACGGCACACCTTGCCGCCGGTGCCTTCTCCGTGACACTGATCAAGACCCCGCACGGCAAGAACCCCACGACGCCCCTCCTCTCGGGGACGACATCCGCCGCTCTGAAGTTTCCCTCCAGCTTATGGGCCTTGAAAGAAGGAACGGCGTTTTCCGTGTTCGTCGCCCACCGTGGCAGGACAATGCTTTTCGTGCCGTCGGCCGGCGACATCGGCGATATCTTTCGCCAAGCGGGCACGAAGGCCGATATCATATTCCTCGGAATTGCCGGGCTGGGGTTCAAGCCGCCGAGAGCACGCTCGCGCTACTGGAACGACGTTGTCAGGACAGTCGGGGCGAAACGGGTCATCCCGATCCACTGGGATGACGATCAGGTTCCTCTGAATGTCGCCGACGGAGACACGTTCAAGCCGGCATCGCCGAGGCGGTTCGACGCGACGCTGCGCATCTTCGACGAGCTTGCCCGAGAATGTGGCTTAGAGATCGCATTTCCCCCTCCAGCGAGAGCATTTGATCCGTTCAAGGATCTCGAAACTCGACTGATCACGGAAACGAAATTTCAGCCTCGCTGCGAATAATCGGGGCATAATTGACCGAGCGGTCGGCTTTGTGCAAAGGATCGGTTCCGCCTCTTTGCGCGGACAGGGAGGAAATCTGTGAGCGACACGGTCCTGATCGGGCGTCACGACGGTTGGGTGGAATTCACCCTCAACCGCCCCGGACGCCGCAATGCGTTCAACGAGGAAATGCATCTCGCGCTGCGCGCCGCGCTGGAGGAAGCGATCTCCGACGACGCCTGCCGCGCAATCCTGCTCACCGGCAGCGGCACGGGATTTTGCGCGGGCCAGGATCTCGGCGACCGCGACCGGAGAAAGATGTCCGGCCCGCCCGATTTGTCCGACACGCTGAACCGCTTCTACAATCCGCTGATCCGCATGATCCGCGCGGCGCCAAAACCCGTCATTTGCGCTGTAAATGGTGTGGCGGCGGGCGCGGGCGCCAATCTGGCTTTCGCCTGCGACATCGTTCTTGCCGCCGAATCCGCTTCCTTCATCCAGGCATTTTCCAAGATCGGGCTGGTGCCGGACGCCGGCGGATCATGGATGCTGACGCGTCTGCTTGGAGAGGCCCGCGCCAAGGGGCTGGCGCTGACGGCGGAGCCCCTGCCCGCCGCGACTGCAGCCGAATGGGGGCTGATCTGGAAAGCGGTGCCGGACTCGCATCTCATGGATGAAGCGCGCGCCATGACGGAGAGCTTCGCCGCCGGGCCGACGGTCGGTTTCGCGCTGACCAAACAACTGATCCACGAGGCGGGGGCCAGCGGCTTCGACGCCCATCTCGACCGCGAGGCGGAATTCCAGGGCCGCGCCGGGCGGACGCCGGACTACGCCGAAGGCGTCACCGCTTTCTTCGACAAGCGCAAGCCAATCTTTTCGGGCAAGGCGTAAGGCGAAGCATGGCGGCGAGCGATCAGGAACGCGCGGAGCGGAGCACAGCCGCGATGTGGGCGAGCGACAACGCGTCCAAGTGGTTCGGCATGACCATCGAGAGCGTCGGCAAGGGCACGGCCACACTGACGCTGACCGTCGAGAAGCACCACACCAATGGCCACGACAACTGCCACGGCGGGGTGATCTTCGCGCTTGCAGACAGTGCGTTTGCCTTCGCCTGCAACAGCGGCAACGAGGCGACCGTCGCCCAGTCGAACAGCATCACCTATGTCGCCCCGGCCAGATCGGGAGACCGTCTCACAGCAACCGCCGTTGAGATCGTGCGGCGGGGCCGCTCCGGGACATACGATGTCACCGTGAGGCGCGAGGACGGTACGGTGATAGCACTGTTTCGCGGACTGGCGCGGGCCGTTGGCGGAACGCTCTACGATGAGGCGTCCCAGCAGGATGGAGAGACAGCATCATGAAGGATATCGCGCCGGCCAAGAGCGAGCTTGAATCGATCGAGATCGCCTCGCGCGACGAGATCGCGTCGGTGCAATTGGAGCGGATGCGCTGGACGTTGCGCCACGCCTACGAGAACGTTCCCTTCTACCGCCAGAAATTCGACGGCGCGGGCGTTCACCCGGACGACCTGAAGGATCTTGCCGACCTTGCAAAGTTCCCGTTCACGACAAAGCCGGACCTGCGTGACAACTATCCGTTCGGAATGTTTGCGGTCCCGCGCGACCAAGTCCTGCGCATCCATGCATCGTCCGGCACGACGGGCAAGCCCACGGTCGTCGGATATACACATAAGGACATCGAAAACTGGGCGCATGTGGTGGCCCGGTCCATGCGCGCGGCAGGCACGCGGCCGGGCGATGTCGTTCACATCTCCTATGGCTATGGGCTCTTTACCGGCGGGCTCGGGGCCCATTACGGCGCCGAGAAGCTCGGATGTACGGTGGTGCCGGTATCGGGGGGCATGACGACCCGGCAGGTGACGCTGATTGAGGATTTAGGCGCATCGACCATCATGGTCACTCCCTCCTACATGCTGTCGATCCTCGACGAGTATCGGGCGCAGGGGCTCGACCCGCGAAGGAGCCCCTTGCAGGTCGGCATCTTCGGCGCCGAACCGTGGACCAACGCCATGCGGATCGAGATCGAACAGGCTTTCGATATGCATGCGGTGGACATATACGGCCTATCGGAAGTGATCGGGCCGGGCGTGGCCAACGAGTGTGTGGAGACCAAGGACGGACTGCACATTTGGGAAGATTTCTTCTATCCCGAGATCGTCGATCCGGAGACCGGGGCAGTGCTGCCCGATGGCGAGAAGGGCGAACTGGTGTTCACATCGCTCGCCAAGGAGGCGATGCCGATCATCCGCTATCGCACCCGCGACCTTACACGCCTATTGCCGGGCACCGCGCGCACGATGAGGCGGATGGAGAAGATCACCGGCCGCTCCGACGACATGATGATCATTCGCGGCGTCAACGTGTTTCCAACGCAGATCGAAGAGCAAATCCTCAGGGTTCCGGCCTTGGCACCGCATTTCCAGATCGAACTGACCCGCGAAGGCCGGATGGACGAAATGACCGTCCATGTCGAAGCGACTGCAGGCCATGCCGACGAAGCCGCGCGGGCGGCCGCCGCAGCCGATCTTTCGGAACGGATAAAACAGGTGATCGGAATATCGTCCCGCATCGACGTGACCCCGCCCGAGCAGGTGGCCCGGAGCCAGGGCAAGGCCGTCCGCATCGTCGACAACCGTGCGAAAGGATAACCGCCCCGTTGGCCCGCTCGATTGCCAGGAACCACGACGAGAAGCGCGCATCCCTGCTCAAGACGGCAGCGGCGTTCTTCGCGCGGCACGGCTACGACCGCGCCTCGATGAGCGAGCTTGCCAAGGCGAGCGGCGTGTCGAAGGCGCTCTTCTATCATTACTATGACAGCAAGGATGCGCTCCTGTTCGGCATTCTCGACGGGCATTTGCGAGGTCTGGCCGCCAGCCTCGAAGCGCTGGATCTGCCGGACGCTCCCGAGGCGCGCCTTCACCTGATCGCATTCTCGCTGCTCGATGCCTATCGGGACGCCGACGCCGAACACAAGCTCCAGCTCGACGCGATGGCCTCCCTGCCCGACGAAGCCCAGCGGGTTCTCAAGAGTCACCAGCGGCGATTGGTCGGAATCATGTCCGATGCGATCGAAGCGGCCGCGCCCGAGCTCTTCGCCCGCCGCCCCGAATTGCTGAGACCGGTGACCATGTCCGCCTTCGGCATGCTCAACTGGTTCTACATGTGGCACCGTAGGGGTGCGGGTGTGACGCGTGAGGAGTATGCCGCTCTCGCCTCCGATCTCATTCTCGGCGGTCTGGCCCGCGTAGAACGGCAGCAACCGGGCATAACCAGAACGCACCAGCCAGGACAAGCCTATCCATGACAGCACCGGTCAGCGTAACCGTCGACGAAAATATCGCGTACGTCACTATCGACAACCCTCCCGTCAACGCATTGTCGCAGGCGGTGCGCGCGGGTTTGAGCGATGCCGTCCGGCGACTGGACGCCGACGATGCAGTTCAGGCGGTGGTCTTGTTATGCACCGGTCGAACCTTCGTCGCAGGCGCGGATATTCGCGAGTTCGGCAAGCCGCCGCAGCCGCCACATCTCCCCGACGTGATCGCGGAGATCGAGAATGCCCACGTTCCTTGGGTTGCGGCAATCCATGGCACCGCGCTCGGCGGCGGGCTGGAACTGGCGCTCGGCTGTTCGGCGCGTGTCGTCGAGGCCGGCGCGAAACTCGGATTGCCTGAAGTCTCGCTCGGACTGATCCCCGGCGCCGGAGGAACGGTCCGCCTGCCCCGGCTCGTTCCCGTTGAGGAAGCGATCGCCATGATCACGAGCGGAAAGCCGGTCGATGCCGCCCAAGCCGTCTCGATCGGCCTGGCCGACCGGATCGCCAAAAATGATCGTGTCGAGGAAGCTGCGGAACTGGCGCGGGAATTGGCCGCCAATGGGAAGCCGGATACGCTATCCGCGCGTCCGCCGGTCGGAAATCCTGACGAGACATTCTGGGCGAAGCAGAGAGCCTCCATCAAGGCAAAGGTGCGTGGACAGATTTCGCCGGTTGCGGGTCTCGAAGCCGTCCGCGACGCCGTCACGATGCCTGCGGCGGGCGCGTTTACCGCTGAGCGTGCGCGCTTCATGGCGCTGAAGGATACGGAGCAGTCCGCCGCCCTGCGCTACATGTTCTTTGCCGAGCGCAACACCGGCAGACCGGATGCGATCAAGAATGAGAAACCGGCGGAGATCCGATCGGTTGGTGTGATCGGCGGCGGAACGATGGGCGCGGGCATTGCCGCGTCGTTTCTGTTGGCCGGATTGCCGATCACCTTGATCGAGCGCGACGCCGAGGCCGTCGACCAGGCGATCGGCCGCGTCAAGGGCATTCTGGAGCAGAGCCGCAAGCGCGGCGTCCTGACCGACGAGACACTTGCCGAAACGCTGGTGCGTTTTTCGGCGGAGACCAGCTACGAGACGCTGTCGGATTGCGATCTGGTCATCGAGGCGGTCTTCGAGGACATGAACGTCAAACACGCCGTATTTGCCGATCTGGACAAGGTATGCAGGGCCGATGCGATTCTCGCCACCAACACCTCCTATCTCGACGTCAGCGCAATTGCCGACGCAACGAGCGATCCATCACGCGTGGTCGGATTGCACTTCTTCTCGCCGGCCCATGTGATGAAGCTGCTGGAAATCGTCAAGACCGAAGCCGCCTCGCCGAAAACGCTGGAAACGGCCCTTTCCGTTGCGAAGATGCTTCACAAAATCCCAGTTATTGCAGGTGTTTGCGACGGTTTCATCGGAAACCGGATCTTCTCGGCATTCCGGCGCGAGTGCGACTTCATGCTGGAGGAAGGCGCACTGCCGGAGCAGATCGACGCGGCGATGCGCGGCTTCGGGTTCGCCATGGGCATTTATGCCGTCCAGGATCTTGCGGGCCTAGACATAGGCTGGGCGACGCGCAAGCGGCAGGCCGCGAGCCGCGACCCCGAGGCGCGCTATTCACGCATCGCCGACCGGATCTGCGAACTCGGCCGGTTCGGCCAGAAGACGGGAGCCGGCTGGTATTCCTATGCGGAGGGTTCGCGGACCGGCGACCCGGATCCGCTGGTCGAGCGGATCGTTCGCGAGGAAAGCGAGCGGCTTGGAATCCAACGCAAGGATTTCTCGGATGAGGACATCATGAACCGGATCATGGCCGCCATGCAGACCGAAGCGCGCGCCGTTCTGGACGAGGGCATTGCGCTTAAGCCCTCGGACATCGATGTGACGCTGGTGCACGGGTACGGATTTCCCCGCCATCAGGGCGGGCCGATGTTCAAGGCCGGCCAGACCTGAAGATCGTCATCCACCCCAGTCCGTCTTCCGTGGTTCCTCGCGGGCGGTATTCCGCGCCGAGATAGCCGCCATAACCCATGTCGCGCAATGCGGCGGCGACCACCCTATAATCGATTTCACCACGGTCCGGTTCGCCCCTATCCGGCGCCGCCGCGATCTGGATATGCCCGATCAGCGGCAGATGCCGCCGGATTTCGGAGACGGGGTCAACCCCCATCCGTTGCAGATGATAACAGTCGGCCAAGATCCGGAGATTGTTGTGTCCGAGCGCTTTGACGATGTCGGCAGCGCGATCCATTGACGACAGATGGTAGCCGGGGACGTCGATCGTGTTGATCGGCTCGATCAGAATCCGCAGCCCGGCCCCCGCCCCATGGGCGCAGGCGTGATCGAGATTGCGCCGAAAACTCCGTTCTGCTTTCGCGCTCCCGTCGGTCTTGCCGGCCATCACATGCACCGCCTGGCACTTGATAGCGGACGCATAGGCAATCGCCTCGTCTATCGCGGCTTGCGCTTCGTCCTCTCGGCCAGGTACGGCGCACACCCCAAAATCACCTGCTACAGGATCCCCCGGCCTCGTGTTCAGCACCAACATCGGAATTCCGCTGTCAGCAAGCGCGAACCGAAGCACCGCCGGCGGGAAATCGAAAGGAAAATGGCACTCGACTGCACCAAAACCGGCAGCGGCCGCAGCCCGGATCGCGTCGGGCAATGGTAGCTCCCGCCACAGAAAGCCGAGATTTGCAGAAAGTCTCACCGTTGCCCCACCCGTGATTTACCACTCGTCTACGCGCGTATCGCGGAAGCGTCCACCTGCGGAATACCGACGGAAGGTGCAGTTGCAACTCATTCGCAAAAAGTTTGACTTTTGCAAATGGTTCTCATATTCAATCGTGTAATCTAAACGGAGAAGGGTCTCAAATGCCAACGCCCAAACACGCTTCCAAGCTGACCGCCCTGATGGCGACTTGCACAATCGCGGCGCTTTCCCTCGCCGGTCCGGCCCGCGCTGAAACCGTCAATGTCGTTTCAACGATCGGCATGATCGGTGATATAGTTACCAGCGTGGGTGGCGATTGCGTCGAATCGACCACCTTGATGGGACCGGGGGTCGATCCACACCTTTACCAGGCGACCGCGCGCGACGTTCGCACCTTCCAGACCGCGGACTTGATCTTTTATTCCGGCTATTCGCTGGAAGGTCAGCTCGGCGAGGTGCTCGGCAAAATGTCGGAACGGATGCCTACAGTTGCTGTTTCCCCGACCGCGATCGAACCCGCCGAACTGATAAGCGTGCAGGACCTGTACGGCATCGATCCGCACTTGTGGATGGACGCTGCCCTATGGTCAAAGATCGTTCCGGTAATTGCGGACCATCTGAAGACGCTCGCGCCGGATTGCGCCGACAGGATCGACGCGAACGCGGATGACTATCGCCAACAGCTTGAAGCATTGGACGGGTGGGTTCGCGAAAGCATCGCGACGATTCCCGAGGCGCAACGAATTCTGGTCACGGCACATGATGCATTCAACTATTACGGGCGCGCCTACGGCATAGAGGTTGCAGGGATTCAGGGGATCAGCACGGAATCGGAGGCCGGGGTTGCCGACATTCGCGACATGGCTAACGTTGTCGCCGAGCGACAGGTACCTGCGGTGTTTATCGAGAGCACCATTAATCCACGCACGATTCAGGCGGTCATCGACGCCGCCGCGCAGCAAGGCCATACGGTCGAGATCGGCGCCGAGCTTTTCTCCGACGCGATGGGAGAAGCAGGCACTGTGGGCGGCACCTATATCGGCATGATCTACAACAATACCTACAACATCACCAAAGCGCTCGGCGGAACGCCGCCTCCCCTCCCGGAAACGTTGGCACGTTGGGCATCCGAATGGGAACTCGCAGCGGCTGAGAACTGAATGAGCGCCAGGTCAGACACAGAAACCGGAATAACCGACATGACGACGACGCTGCACGAGCCCGACCTTGCGATTCATGTCGAGGATCTTACGGTCAGCTATCACTCCAAACCGGTCCTCTGGGACATTGACTTCGATGTACCGCCGGGCGTGATGGCCGCGATTGTCGGCCCCAACGGCGCAGGCAAGAGCACACTGATCAAGTCAATCCTCGGTCTCGTCAAGCCGACCGCCGGTCACGTCACGATTCACGGCCGCCCCTATCAGGCCCAGCGACGACGGATAGGCTATGTGCCGCAACGCTCGAGCGTTGATTGGGATTTTCCCACCAACGCGCTCGACGTTGTCATGATGGGGCTTTACGGCCAACTCGGCTGGCTCCGCCGTCCGGGCCGCAGCGAACGCGCGGAAGCCATGCACGCGCTGGAACTGGTCGGGATGCAGGATTACGCGAGCCGGCAGATAAGTCAGCTCTCCGGCGGGCAGCAGCAGCGCGTCTTTCTCGCCCGCGCCCTGGTGCAGCAGGCCGACATCTATTTCCTCGATGAACCCATGGCCGGGGTGGATGCCACGACGGAACGGGCGATTGTCGACATCCTGCGCAAGCTCCGGGACCAGGGCAAGACAGTAATTGTGGTCCACCACGATCTGCAGACGGTGCGCAGCTATTTCGACTGGCTGGTGATTTTGAACGTGCGCGTCATCGCCCAAGGACCGGTGCGTGACGTCTACAACGCCACCAATCTGCGCAAGGCCTATGGCGGCCAGATCGCCCTTCTCGAGCGCGATGCCGTTCTCGACGATGCCCCTGACGCCGAAGTGGTGCCCCTGCGCGGACCGAATTGATGCTGGGGTTCCTGAGCGACTACACGATCCAGAATGTCGCGCTGGGCGCGGCATTGCTCGGCGTTATCAGCGGTGTGCTCGGCTGCTTCGCGGTTTTGCGCAAGCAAAGCCTATTGGGAGACACACTTTCCCATGCCGCCCTTCCGGGCGTTTGCCTCGGCTTCATCATTGCCGGCGCTCGTCAGATCGGGTTCATCCTCGCCGGAGCCTTGGTCACCGGAGCGCTCGCGGCGCTCCTTATGCTGCTCCTCACCCGCAACAGCCGGCTGAAAACCGATGCCGGTCTCGGAATCGCATTGAGCGTGTTCTTTGCGCTCGGCGTTGTGCTGCTCACCTTTATTCAAAGCACCGGAAACGCCTCTCAGGGCGGCCTCGATTCTTTCCTTTTCGGGCAGGCCGCTGCCATTCTGCGCAGCGATCTGTGGGTGATGGGCGTCGTCACGGCCGTCGCATTGAGCATCGTCTCCCTCCTCTGGAAAGAATTCAAACTCGTCTCGTTTGACCCGGTATTCGCCGCTTCGCTCGGCTATCCGGTGCTGGTGCTTGAGGTTGCACTCACCGTCATGATTGCGCTTGCGGTGGTCGTCGGGCTGCAGATGGTCGGAGTGGTCCTGATGGCCGCGATGGTGATCGCGCCTGCGGCGGCCGCGCGCCAATGGAGCGGACGCCTCGAAACAATGGTGATCCTGTCGGCCCTCATCGGAATGGCGTCCGGGATATCCGGCGCGCTGGTAAGCGCACTCGGCCCGGGTCTGGCAACCGGACCGCTGATCGTTCTTGCCGCATCGGCGGCCGTCGCAGTGTCGCTTTTGTTTGCGCCCGGTCGCGGACTGCTTTGGGAAATCATCCGCCGCGCCCGCAACCGGCGTAATCTGCGCGGCAAACGGGTGCTGACAACCCTCTACCGGCTGGCCGCGCATCACCATGACTCCGGCTATCCCTCGGAGCAGGGCATGGTCGACGCGTACCACGGCGTCGGCACCACGCCGGTGCTGAAACGGCTGCAAGCGCGCGGGCTGGTCGAACCCGTCACCCACATACCCGAGACGACACCACACTGGACGCTGACACAGGCGGGGATCGAGGAAGCGGAGAGCATTCTCACAAATCTCGGCAAGCAGGAATCCTAACCCGTGCTTATGGCCCTTTTCCAGACCCCTTCCCTCATGATCGTGATGACCGGGGCTCTTGTCGGCATTGCCGCCAGCTTGCTCGGGACGTTCCTCGTGCTGCGTGGAAGCTCCATGCTGTCCGACGCAATCAGCCATTCAATCGTCTTCGGGATCGTCATCGTCTGGCTGCTGACCCGCCAGCAAACCGGCCCTTTTCAAATTGCGGGCGCCGCATTGACGGGCATCTTTACGGTTTTCCTCAGCGAACTGCTGGCGTCGACCAAGCGGGTGAAGAACGACGCCGCCATCGGCCTCGTATTTCCGGTCCTGTTTTCGATCGGAGTGCTGTTGCTGAATGTCTACGCCCGTGACGTGCATATCGACGAGCATATGGTCCTTCTCGGCGAGATCGGATTCGTCTGGCTCAATACGCTCGACATCGCCGGTTATCCGGTCCCCCAAGCGCTCCTGTCGATGAGCTTAATGACGCTCCTCAATCTCGCTTTCGTGACGATCTTCTTCAAGGAGTTGAAGCTGGCGACCTTCGACGAAGCGCTGGCAAAGGCGCTCGGCTTCGCGCCCGTCGCGATCTTCTACGCGTTGCTGGCGCTGACAAGTGCAACTGCCGTCGCCGCCTTCGATTCCGTCGGCGCTGTGCTGTTCATCGCCTTCGTGATCGTTCCCCCCTCCGCCGCTTACCTGCTGACGGACCGGCTGACGCTTATGCTGCTGTGCGGATCGATCATCTCAATCGCATCGAGCATCAGCGGTTATTTTCTTGCAGTCGCGTGGAATGTGTCGATCGGCGGCGTGATGGCCGTCATGACCGGCGTTTTTCTGATGGCGGCCTTCCTGCTCGGCCCGCGCTACGGGCTAGTTGCCCAGATCCTCCGCCGGCGGGGGTTGGAGCAGTCGAACGAATGCCGCACGCTTGCCGTTCATCTCTACAACCATGAGGATCAGCCTGAACAGGCGGCAGAGAATGTCACCAGGGCGCTGCACGATCACCTGATGTGGGACGAGGCGCGTGCCACGCAGGTGCTGATACGCAGCATCGACCAGGGGCTTGTTACCCGCAATGGCGACCTTCTCCAGCTTACCGAGAAGGGACGTGCGGAGGCACGTCGCATTCTCGAGCCGTGGCGAATGGCGGGGGCGTAAGTGCGAACTGAACGGGCAGTCCTGCAAATTATGGTTGCAGGTGTGGACCGGATTTGGCAGCAACCCGTACGGAAGCAACGCCGGTCGAGGAACGCCATGAACCTGTTTGCGAAGCTGAACGAGCGCGCGGAAAACGCAAACCCGATCCGGGTAGGCCTGATCGGCGCGGGCAAGTTCGGCTCGATGTTTCTCTCGCAGGTGTTGAAGCTGGACGGCATCCACCTGATTGGCATAGCGGACCTGTCGCCCGAGAACGCCATGTCGAACATGAAGTATGTCGGCTGGTCGCCAGAACGGTTCTCGGCGCAGTCGCTCGACGATGCGGCCGCAAGCGGGAAGACCCATGTCGGCGATGACTGGGAAAAGCTGGTCTCCCACCCCGCGATCGACATCGTCATCGAATGCACCGGTTCGCCGGTTCATGCCATCAACCATGCGCTCGAAGCGTTTCGAAACGGCAAGCATGTCCTCAACGTCACGGTCGAGGCCGACGCCTTTTGCGGCTACGCGCTCGCGGCCAAGGCGAAGGAGGCCGGTGTCATCTACTCCATGGCATACGGGGATCAGCCCGCGCTGACATGCGATCTGGTCGACTGGGCGCGTGCCTGTGGATTCGACGTTGTCGCGGCTGGGCGGGGGCACAAATGGCTGCCGGAATACAGGAAGTCGACGCCAGATACCGTGTGGGATCATTGGGGCATCAGCCGGACACATGCCGAACGCGGGCGGCTCAATCCCAAGATGTTCAACTCGTTTCTGGACGGCTCCAAGCCGGCGATCGAGTCTTCGGCGATTGCCAATGCGACCGGCCTGGACGTACCGGCCGACGGATTGCGGTTTCCCGTCGGCGGCGCGGAAGATCTCGCAAACATAATGCGCCCGAGGTCCGAAGGCGGCGCTCTGGATCACAAGGGGATGGTGGAGGTCGCATCCTCGCTCACGCGCGAGGGCGAACCGGTACCCTATGACATCCGCCAAGGCGTTTGGGTTGTCTTCGAGGGAGAGACGGAATACCAGCGCAACTGCTTTCAGGAATACCACGTCAAGACGGACACGAGCGGGCGCTACGCGTCGCTCTACAAGCGCTGGCACCTGATTGGCCTCGAACTGCCGATTTCCGTCGCGTCGGTCGGTTTGCGCGGCGAAGCGACTGGCGTTGCCACGACATGCAAGGGAGATGTTGTGGCGATCGCCAAGCGCGATCTGAGCGCGGGAGAAATCCTCGATGGCGAGGGCGGATTTACCGTCACGGGCGGTCTGCGGCCCATGAAGGCGTCAATTGCCGCCGGTTACCTGCCTCTCGGCCTTGCACACGATGTCAAGCTGAAGAACCCGATCAACGATGGCACGCCGATCAAATTCGGTGACGTGGAGGTCGACGAGACGACCACGGCCTACAAGCTGAGAAAATGGATGGAAGAGCTGGTTTGAGTGGCCCTGTCACGCCGGCCATCACCGCACCCCGGTGAAGCCATCGCGGCGCCAGTTTCTCACATCCACCCGCCGTAGGCGCTGCCCGGGTTGTATCCCCGCCGCCGCGGAACCCCATGTTATGCTGAGATAGTTTAGCACTTGGAGGACCGTCATGGCAGTTGCCGAGATCGGGGAAGCTCACATTCACTTCACGGAAGCCGGAAGCGGCGAGAACACGATGGTATTTTCTCATGGTCTGCTCATGAGCGGCGAAATGTTTGCAAATCAGATTGCGCATTTCAAAGATCGATATCGCTGCATCACGTTTGACCATCGCGGCCAGGGAAAAAGCAGCGTCACGAAAAGCGGCTATGACATCGATACCCTGACTGAAGACGCAATCAGGTTAATTGAGCGATTGGACGCGGCACCTTGCCACTTCGTCGGCCTTTCAATGGGCGGAATGGTGGGCATGCGCATCGCGCTTCGCAGGCCGGACTTGCTCAATTCGCTGATACTTATAGATACGTCGGCTGAACCGGAACCGCCGGAAAATCTTCCTCGATATCGGCTGTTGAACCTCGTCGCCAGATGGCTTGGAGTGGGTTTCGTCGTGGGCCGCGTAATGCCGATACTTTTTGGAAGAACTTTCATGAACGATCCCTCGCGGGTCGACGAGCGTGCCTATTGGCGCAAGGAGCTAGCCTCTCGGGACAGAACCGGGATTACGCGCGCGGTGAAGGGCGTGATCAACCGCCAAGGTATCCTCGACCAAATTTCCGGTATCACCGCCAGGACGCTCATTATTGTCGGGGAAGAAGATACCGCGACGGTGCCTGAGAGGTCGAAGCGCATGCATGCCGCGATATCGACGTCGAAATTAGCGAAGATACCGAATGCGGGTCATTCCTCGCCAATCGAGAGTCCTGAAGCAGTCAACGCGGCGATGGAGAATTTTCTGGCTACGTGATTGGCGACATTCTTGCCATACCTTACACATACCTGTTGACGATATTCTCCAGCAGTTCCTGCCGGCCCGACTTCGGTTGCGGATTGATCCCGGACTCGTCGACATGGCGCGCGATCTCTTCAAGCGTGTAGCCGCCGCTCAACATCTTCTGCGCTTCTTCACTGCTCCATCCGGAATACCGTTCCTCGACGATCGATGAGAGCGCGCCATCTTCCAGCATCTTTGCCGCGGCCTTCAGGCCGCGCGCGCAACAATCCATACCGCCAATATGGGCGATCAGAAGATCGCCCGGTTCGATCGACTGCCGCCGCAGCTTGGCATCGAAATTCGTACCGCCGGTCTTGAAACCTCCGCCCTTCAGGACTTCGTAGTAGGCGAGCGCCATTTCCGGCACGTTGTTCGGAAACTGGTCGGTGTCCCAGCCGGACTGGTAGTCGTTCCGGTTCATGTCGATGGAGCCGAAAATTCCGAGCGCGTTGGCGAGCGCCAGCTCGTGCTCGAAGGAATGGCCGGCGAGAATGGCATGGCCCTGCTCGATATTGACCTTCACCTCGTCTTCCAGGCCGTGGCGCTTCAGGAAGCCGAACACCGTGGCCACGTCGTAGTCGTACTGGTGTTTGGTGGGCTCCTGCGGCTTAGGCTCGATCAGGATCGTGCCTTCGAAACCGCTGTTATGCTTATACTCGACAACCATGTTGAGGAACCGGCCCATTTGCGCATCCTCACGCTTCAGGTCGGTGTTGAGCAACGTCTCGTAACCTTCGCGCCCGCCCCATAAAACGTAATTCGCACCGCCAAGCATGCGGGTTGCGTCCATGCACGTCTTCACCGTCGCGGCGGCAAACGCGAACACGTCCGGATCGGGATTTGTCGCCGCGCCCGACATGTAGCGCCGGTGCGAAAATAGGTTCGCCGTGCCCCAAAGCAGCTTGATGCCCGTGGCCTGCTGCTTCTCCGCTAAATAGTCGACGATCTCGTTCAGGTTGCGGGTGTTTTCAGCAAAGTTTGCCCCTTCCGGACGCACATCGGCGTCATGGAAACAGTAGAACGGCACACCCAGCGCCGTGAACATTTCAAACGCAACATCGGCTTTCAGCTTCGCGGCTTCCATCGTGTCGGAATACCACGGTCGTTCGAACGTCCGGCCGCCGAACGGGTCGCCGCCCTCCCAAGCGAAGGAGTGCCAGTAGGCGACGGAAAAGCGCAGATGGTCTTCCAACCGCTTGCCCATGACGATCTCGTCGGGGTTGTAGAAGCGGAAGGCTAGCGGGTTGGCGCTCTCCGGCCCCTCGTATTTGATTTCGCCGATGTCGCCGAAAAAGCCAGTGCTCATGCCAGTGCTCCCTTGATGGCGGGGTAGAGGGACCGGTAACGGCTGTAGGCGTCGCCGAATGCCTGTTCGAGATCGCGCACCGGTTCGTGAACTTGTTCGATGGAGGGCGGCGTGCAGACCGCTGCCGGATCGGGATCTTCCGCGGCCAGCAGGCCAAGTCGCGCCGCGCCGAACGCGGCACCGAATTCGCCGTCCGCAGGCACCTCGACGGGGATGCCGAGGACGGTCGCAAGGAGTGTCAGCCAATACGAAGAACGCGATCCGCCGCCAACCGCCGTCACGCGATCCAGCCTAGTGCCGGCTTCCTTTAGCGCTTCGAGCGAGTCGCGAAATGCAAATGTCACGCCTTCAAGCACGGCGCGCGTCAGCGTCTTCGTATCGCTTTCATGACCCAAGCCGACGAAGACCCCGCGGATCGAGGCGTCGTTGTGCGGCGTTCGTTCACCGGAAAGGTACGGCAGGAATGTCGGACCCGACGGAGCTTGCAGAACCTCGCCAAGCGCTCCGGACAGCGAGGCCGCGTCCTGGCCGACGAGTTTCGCATACCAGTTGAGCGCGTCGGTCGCCGACAGGATGACGCCCATCTGGTGCCAAGTGTTTGGCAACGCATGACAGAACGCGTGAACCGCGCTTTCGGGATTGGGTAAATAAGCGTCGTTTGCGGCAAACAGGACCCCTGAGGTGCCGAGCGAGGCAAACGCAGCGCCATCTTGGATCGTTCCCACGCCGATGGCCGCGGCGGCGTTGTCCCCTGCCCCGCCCGCGAGGGGTATTCCCGAAGTCATTCCGAAGCGGTTTGCGATCTCGGCTCGCAATCGACCTCCCGCCTCACTTCCTTCAACAAGACCCGGCATCTGCTCTTCAGTGAGGTCGGTCGCTGCGAGCAGCTCAGACGACCAGAGGCGCTTTCCAGTGTCGAGCCAGCTCGTACCCGCGGAGTCCGACATCTCCGAGATATGCTCGCCGGTCAGCCAGAGGCGAAGATAGTCCTTCGGCAGCAATACCTTCCTTGTCTTGGCAAAAAGATCCGGCTCGTTTCTCGCCACCCAAACGAGCTTTGGCGCGGTGAATCCTGGAAAGACGATATTGCCGGTTATGCCGCGAAACCTCGGGTCGGCGTCGAGTTCGGCGGCTTCCGCGTGGCTGCGGGTATCGTTCCACATGATGCAGGAGCGCAGAACCGCATCATCGTCTCCGAGCAGCGTTGCGCCGTGCATGTGGCCGGAAAGCCCGATGCCGCGCACGGCCCCCAGCGCATCCGCGTGATCCGCATGGAGGACGGACAGAGCCTGTTCCGTCGCCCTGATCCAGTCGGCAGGGTCCTGCTCCGACCAGCCCGGGTGAGGACGGGACACGGCGACGCTTGCAGTTCCCGAACCGACTACGTGCTGATCGCCGTCGATGAGCAGCGCCTTCACGCTCGACGTGCCGAGGTCGATCCCCAGATACATTTATGCTCCCTCCCCTCACCGCCTCCGATGGCCCGGCGCGCGAATTAAATCGGTTCACCACCTTTTCTTCAAGGATTAAATTAAATCACCCTCTACGTGGCAGGCCGAAAATTGCCTATGAATTAGGCAACCTCAACCGGATAGCCATTCCTGCACATTACACTTGCACTTTCAGCGGGATTTTTTCACGATGCGCCAACTCCAAGCCGACATCACCGGACCGTCTGATGAACCTGACACCGCGCGAAAAGGACAAGCTGCTCGTCGCCATGGCGGCGGAAGTCGCACGCAAACGTCTGGCCCGTGGCGTCAAGCTAAACCATCCCGAGGCAGTCGCGCTGATCACCGACTTCGTGGTCGAAGGCGCCCGGGACGGACGCTCGGTGTCGGACCTGATGGCTGCAGGTGCCCACGTCATCACGCGCGATCAGGTGATGGAGGGCATTCCCGAGATGATCCACGACATCCAGGTCGAGGCGACCTTTCCGGACGGCACCAAGCTTGTCACGGTACACGAGCCGATCCGGTAGCCGATGACCGGCACAAATACCTGCAGACACAAAAAGGACGCGGGCCGAAACCCGCGTCCAGTGGGAGTGGGGCGTTACCCGGGCTTACTGAACGTAGACGGTGAGCTTGCCATCCACGTCGGTGCGCGCAGCCACGACGCTGGAGAGATCCACGCCTTCAGCTTCCAGCTTGCTCGCCAGTTCTGCGTTGGCCTCGATCGAGGTGCGGAGTTCGTCGATCTGGGCCTGGTTGTCGCGAATGGCGTTATCGATCGCCTTCATCGAGGCATCCGACGCAGAGTCGATCCGGACCACAGCAACGTCATTGATGGCGGTCACAGCGCTCAGATCGGCGGTAGCTTTCTTGTTGGAACGGATCAGGGAGACGATCTCGCCCTGATTGTTTGCGCTGTTGATGCTACCGGTGGTTTTCATGTCCGTGGACATGCCGCCGGACATGTTCCCTTTCGTTCCGGATTTCGAGGCATTGGCCGAACCCTCAACACCGACGCTGACGCCCTGGCCAGCGACGTCAAGCCCGGCATCAGCGCTTGCGCCGGCTTTCTTGTTTCCTTTCTTCGGAAGAATATCCGTGCTGGCGCCCGCTTCCGCGCCAAGCTTCAGTTTGCTGTTGGAGTCGGCGATCGCCGGAGCCGCCACAACGGTGGTGGCCATAAGGGCGGCGGTAAGCATCCTGGTCATGCGTTTCATCGAATTGCTCCTTTCGCATTTCGGTTCGCCAAACGCTTGCTAGCGAATGGTCCGGTGAGAACGGCGCCGACCGCCGATGGTTTCACCGAATGCCAAGGTCATTTCGCGGAGATTTCATGGCGCGAAAGCGACACAAATCTGCAACGCTGCCTCAATCGAGAACCTGCCCCAAGGGCACGTTAGGCTGACAGGAGAAACCCATGATTCCTGGCGAGATCATCACCGGCGATGGAGACATCATTCTCAATGCCGAAGCGGACGTGGTTACGCTGAAGGTCGCCAACACCGGCGACCGCCCGGTGCAGGTCGGGTCGCATTATCACTTCGCCGAAACCAATCCGGCGCTGACATTCGATCGTGAAAGAGCGCGCGGTATGCGGCTCGACATCGCGGCCGGAACAGCGGTGCGGTTCGAGCCCGGACAGGAACGCGATGTCACCCTTGTGCCCCTAGGAGGGAACCGGCGCGTTTACGGATTTCGCAGCGCTGTTATGGGCGGACTTTGATGCTCCGGCCCGCAGCCGTAGCCGGTATGGCGTGCGCTTTGATTGCGCCAGCCACCGCGCAGGACTGGGACTGCACGAAGGCCGACGACCTTCCCCAACAAGGCATGAACTGGTGCGCCATGCGGGATTACGAAGCCGCCGACCGCGCGCTCAACGAAGCCTGGCCCAAGATCCGCGCGCGGATGAAAGAAGTCGATTCATGGCAGGAGGACCGATTGAAGGGGGCGGAGGCCGCCTTGCTGAAATCGCAGCGTGCCTGGATCGATTATCGCGACGGTCAATGCGAAGTCGAGGGTTTCTACGCGCGCGGAGGAACGCTCGAACCGCTGATCGTCTCGGGCTGCCTTGCCCGAATGACCCGGAAGCGTACGGAAGAACTCCTGCTGCTGATGGAAGAAAACTGAACAAGGAATAGCGCATGCCCGCCAAGATCTCCCGCGCCGCCTATGCCGGCATGTTCGGCCCGACCACCGGTGACAAGGTGCGGCTTGCCGATACCGAATTGTTCATCGAGGTAGAGGAGGACCTGACCGTCTACGGCGAGGAGGTGAAGTTCGGCGGCGGCAAGGTGATCCGCGACGGCATGGGCCAGAGCCAGACGACGCGCGCGGAGGGCGCCGTCGACACGGTGATCACCAATGCGCTGATCGTAGACCACACCGGCATCTTCAAGGCCGATATCGGACTGAAAGACGGACGCATCCATTCGATCGGCAAGGCCGGAAACCCCGACACGCAGCCCGGTGTCAACATCATCATCGGCCCCGGCACCGAGGCGATCGCTGGCGAAGGCAAGATCCTCACCTCAGGTGGTTTCGACTCGCACATCCACTTCATATGTCCGCAGCAGATCGAAGAAGCGCTGATGAGCGGGCTCACGACCATGCTCGGCGGCGGAACCGGTCCGGCCCACGGCACGCTTGCAACCACCTGCACGCCGGGCCCCTGGCATATCGGCAGGATGATTCAGTCCGCCGACGCCTTTCCGATGAACCTCGCCTTCGCCGGCAAGGGTAACGCGTCACTGCCGGGAGCGCTTGAAGAGATGATCGTCGGGGGCGCCTGCGCGCTCAAACTGCACGAGGACTGGGGCACCACGCCGGCCGCCATTCACAACTGCCTGTCGGTCGCCGACGAGTACGACATACAGGTGATGATCCATACCGACACGTTGAACGAATCCGGCTTCGTGGAATCCACCATCGAGGCGATAGACGGCCGCACCATTCACGCCTTCCACACGGAGGGTGCCGGAGGCGGACATGCGCCGGATATCATCCGCGTCTGCGGCCTGTCGAACGTTATTCCGTCATCGACCAACCCGACGCGGCCCTACACCGTCAACACCATCGACGAGCATCTCGATATGCTGATGGTCTGCCATCACCTTGACGCGCGCATTCCCGAGGACATCGCCTTCGCCGAGAGCCGCATCCGCAGGGAGACGATCGCCGCCGAAGACATTCTGCACGACATGGGGGCGTTCTCGATCATTGCCTCCGACAGCCAGGCGATGGGCCGCGTCGGCGAGGTCATTATCCGCACATGGCAGACCGCCGACAAGATGAAGCGCCAGCGCGGCGCGCTGCCAGAGGAAGAAGGCGACAACGACAATTTCCGCGTGCGGCGTTACATCGCCAAATACACGATCAATCCCGCCATCGCGCACGGCATATCGACCGAAATCGGCTCGATCGAACCCGGAAAACGCGCCGATCTGGTGCTCTGGAATCCCGCCTTCTTCGGCGTGAAACCGGACATGGTGCTGATTGGCGGCACGATCGCCGCCGCGCCGATGGGGGACCCGAACGCCTCCATTCCGACGCCGCAGCCGGTGCATTACCGCCCGATGTTCGGGGCATTCGGGAAGTCGCTGACGAATTCCTCGGTCCTGTTCACCTCGAATGCGGCGATGGAAGACGGACTGGCCGAGCGCCTGGCCATCGACAAGGAACTTGTCGCGGTCGACAACACCCGCGGCGGCATCTCCAAGGCGTCAATGGTGCTGAACGACCTCGCCCCGCAAATCGAGGTGCATCCGGAAACCTACGAGGTGCGCGCAAACGGCGAACTCCTGACCTGCGACCCGGCGACCGTACTGCCAATGGCGCAAAGATATTTCCTTTTCTAGGCCTGCCTCCCGGTGGTCCCTGACTGGGCGCATCATCGCATGGATATGTCGGAAAGGCGGTTGCCGCACTGCAACCGGTGCTTTCCTCTCGCGTTGAGGGGGAATAAGATGCACAGAAGGGAGATCATCGATGGCGGGCATTCAACTCAAGCACGACGGCTGGCTGGTAGTCGCAGATGGCGAAAAGGCGCTGTTTCTGCGCAACGAGGGAGATGAGAAGTATCCGAACCTCGACGTCTTTCGCGAACTAGAACAGGAAAATCCGCCGAACCGCGAGCAAGCGGCGAACCGCCGCGGCCGGTTCAATGACGGGCCGAACGCTCATCGCAGCGCCGTCGAGGACACGGACTGGCATCGTCTCGGCAAGGAACGTTTCGCCAAGGATATAGCCGAGCGGCTCTACAAGCATGCCCATGCAGGCAAATTCGACCACCTCGTGCTGGTCGCCTCCCCGATGGTGCTGGGCGAAATCCGCAAGGAACTGCATCAGGAAGTCGAAAAGCGCATCGTCGCCGAGGTCGACAAGGATCTGACGAACCATCCGATGGATGAGATTGAGAAGATCGTTTTCGAAAAGAGCTGACCGGCGGGCGCCAGTTTCCGTAATTTTGCATGGCTGCCATGGCAAACCGGCCGTTGTTGCTTTGCACAACGCCGCCTAGCTTGTCATTGACAGGAAAGGAAATCGCTATGGCACGTTTCTCGGAAACCCGCATCGGGCGCGCGCTCTCTGCAACCGGGGGTGCAATCGTTCGCGCGCGCCATGCCGAGGCTCTCAGTAGACTCCCGGATCACATCTTCGAGGAACGCGGCACAACGCGGGAAAGCGAACTGCGCGATCTCTTTGGCCTGCGCTAAAGTCTGCGTAAATCGGGCCTACAAAGCCGCCTCCGATCGCGGTAAAAGGAGCTTAAGCTCAGACCGTGGACCGAAGCCTTTGTTGCGCTGCACTTCGATAGTTCGCCATTTTCATGATCCGGCGGACATCATCACGCTTGACGAGGCCGCGCGCCATCGCAGGCGCGTTGTGATGACGTCTGACGACGGCGTCGAGTTTCTGCTTGATCTTCCGGAAGCCCGGCTGCTTCGCCACGGCGACGGGCTGTTATTGGAAGACGGACGGATCATCGTGGTCCAGGCTGCACCAGAGAAATTGTGCGAAGTACGCGGCGGTGACGCCCGGCACCTGCTTTCGCTGGCGTGGCAGCTAGGCAACCGCCACTTGCCCGCCCAGATTCTCGACGACCGCATCCTGATCCGCCGCGACCCTGTGATCGCCGCGATGCTTCTGGGTTTGGGTGCAACGGTGCAGGATGTGGAGGCCCCCTTCGACCCGGAAGGCGGCGCCTATGGCAATACGCATCATTTCCACCCTCCCCGTCACAATCATTGAGAGGCGGTCAGATGACCTTTTTCGATCCCGGAAACCGCCGCAAGACGGAACAGCACAAGCGCATTTATGCCGCCTACGAACTTGCATTCACGTTCATCGAATTTGCCGCCGGTTTGCTGTTTCTGGTCGGCTCATTCATGTTCTTCTACAAGTCTTTGGAGAACGCGGCGATCTGGTGCTTCGTGGTCGGCTCGGCGTGCTTTGTGGTCGGGCCCGGCCTCAAGCTGGCGCGTGAAGTCCATTATGCGGCAATCGGTGACGTGAACGACCTTGCAGAGCGCGCCGGACCGTGATGAGCAGCACCACTGACCTCCTTCGCCTGATGTCGTGGCTGTCGCCAGTGTTCCCGACGGGCGGATATGCGTATTCCGGCGGATTGGAGCAGATGGTCCATGGGGGTGCGATTCACGACGCCCAAAGCCTGAAGGGCCGCATCGCCGCCCTGCTGAAAGACGGGCCGCCGTGGAACGACGCGGTTCTCTTCGCCGCCGCCTTCCGCTCGTCGGCGGATGGGGAGACGATCGAGGAACTTTCCGAACTGGCGCGCGCCATGGCCGGCTCGCTCGAACGCCACCGCGAAGCCCTCGATCAGGGCGCGGCATTTCTCGCGGCGGCAGCCAACTGGTTCGAGGCCGGAGCGCTTCCTGCGTCACCTACTCCCTTGTGCGTCGCGGTCGGCGCGGCCTGCGGCCTGCAATCAATGCCTGCCGAGGAAGCGCTCGCAGCCTTCCTGCATGCCTGGGTGAGCAACCAGTTGCAGGCAGCGATCCGGCTTTCCGTCGTCGGCCAGTCCGGCGCCGCGCGCCTGCTGTCAGAACTCGAACCGGCGATTGCCGAAACCGCCGCGCGCGCGAAAGCTTCGACCCCGGGCGACCTTGGCAGTTGCACGATCCTCGCCGACATTGCCGCGATGAACCACGAAACGCTCGAACCGAGGCTGTTTTTGTCATGACCTGCTCCCCCCACGGTCCTCTTCGCGTCGGGATTGGCGGCCCCGTCGGTTCGGGCAAGACGACCCTGACGGCCGAACTTTGCAAGGCGATGCGCGACCGCTACTCCGTCGGCGTCGTCACCAATGATATCTACACGCGCGAGGACGCCGAGGCGCTCACCCGCATGCAGGCGCTGTCCGCGGACCGGATCGAGGGTGTGGAGACCGGCGGTTGCCCGCATACCGCCATCCGGGAAGACGCCTCGATCAACCTGCGCGCCATCGAGCGGCTGTGCGAGCGGGTGCCTGACCTCGATATCGTTTTCATCGAATCCGGCGGCGACAATCTGGCAGCGACCTTCTCCCCCGATCTCGCGGATATCAGCCTCTATGTCATTTCGGTGTGCCAAGGCGACGACATTCCGCGCAAGGGCGGCCCCGCGATCACCCGTTCCGACCTCCTGATCATCAACAAGACCGACCTGGCGCCACACGTCGACGCGGATCTCGAGCGGATGCGCCGCGACGCCGAGGCCGGCCGCGGGGAAAACCCGTTCCTGTTCACCGATCTCAAACGCGGCATGGGCACAGAGAGCGTTGCGGATTTCGTGATCGGACGGGGCGGGCTGGCGGCAACGTGACCCTCGACCTCCATCGCTTCCTGCCCTATCGCATCGATCGCCTGAGCGACGCGGTCAGCCGGCACTTCTCCGACGTCTACCGCGATGCCCACGCGATGGCCCGGCCCGAGTGGAAGGTGTTCGCGCATCTCGGTCAGGAAGAGTCGCTCACGGCGCGTGAGATCGTGCGACGCACCGGCCTCCACAAGACCAAGGTCAGCCGCGCCGTCGCATCTCTGGAAAAGCGGCGCTGGATCGCGCGCAGCCGTGATGATGACGATCGCCGGATCGAGCATCTTTCGCTGACGAAGCTCGGCAGTTCACATTACGACCGCCTCACCGACCGCATGAGAGAACGCGAGGTTGGGCTGCTTGAACAACTGTCGGACGGCGAACGCGAGGCGGTCGATGACGCCCTCGCGATCCTGGAGCGCGTTATGAAACCGGACCGCTGAGATCACGTCAGGACAAGTCGATCCGCAATCCGTCCGTGCCGATGAACAGAGGCCCGTCCCATGTCGCACGGACGGACTCTTCCCAGTCGGCAGGGCCGATCTGCGGATCATCGCTGGGAACGAGATGGTGGAGGGCCAGCCGCTTGACGCCTGCTTTCGTGGCGATCCGTCCCGCCTCTGCGGCCGGCGTGTGGCTGGCGACCAGATGCTCGCGAAGCCGCCTTCCGTTGCCGACGCGGGCGACCAGACGGTCGACGCCATCCTCGTGCATCGCCTCGTGCACCAGAAGATCGGCGCCTGCGGCAAACTCTGAAAAGCCCTCGAACGGCGCGGTGTCGCCCGAAAACACGACCTTCCTTCCATCCGCCGCGAACGAGAGCGCATAGCTCTCGGTGACCGGCGGATGGCGATTGAGAAGACCGGCGCCGACCACCGCGCCGGAGGTCATGAAAACACCCTCGCCCATCGCTCGGATATCGACGAGACGAACGAGATCGGGTCTCCCCTCGTCGGCGATGCGGGTTTCGATGTCGAACGCCATGGAGGCAAGGAAATGCCGCCAGTATTCGGCGAGAGCGGCTGGCCCGTAGACGGCGACCCTGTCCTTCAGCCCCGCCGTCCACGCCGTATGGAGCAGCGGCCCGAGTTCGAGATAGTGGTCGGAATGCAGATGCGTGATGACGATGGTACGCAGGTCCGGAAGGCGCACGCCTTGTTCGGCGAGCGCACGCGTCACGCCCAGTCCGCAATCGACGACGATCTGCAGTCCCGCCATTTCAACCAGACTCGATGTCGGCATCGGGCTATCCGGATAGATCGCGGGACCGCCCTTCGTGCCGAGCAAGGTGACAGCGGCGGCGGGTGAAGCCACGTCAGCGATTGCTCAGTGTGCGGGACACGGCATCCTGCCAGCCATCGTATTTGCGAGCCCGCTCTTCCGCGCTCATTTCCGGCGTGAATTGGCGCTGAAGCGCCCAGGTCTTGGCGAAGCCGTCGCGATCCGGCCATACGCCGGCCCGGGATCCGGCGAGCCACGCCGCGCCGAGGGCGGTGGTCTCCAGCACCTGCGGACGGTCCACGGGCGCATCGAGAATGTCGGCAAGGCACTGCATCGTCCAGTCGGAGGCCACCATGCCGCCATCGACGCGCAGCGTTGTGGACGCATGCGCATCCGAGCCCCAATCCTTGCGCATCGCTTCAAGCAGGTCGCGCGTCTGGTAGCAGACGGACTCCAGTGTTGCCCTTGCGAACTCGTTCGGACCCGAAGCCCGCGTCAGCCCGAAGATTGCGCCCCTCGCATTGGCGTCCCAATGCGGCGCGCCCAGCCCCACGAAGGCAGGCACCAGATAAACGTCCTGCTCCGGATCGGCCATCGCGGCCATCTCGCCGCTTTTCGCCGCATCATCGAGAATGCCGAGTCCGTCGCGCAGCCATTGCACCGACGCTCCTGCCATGAAGATCGAACCTTCCAGCGCATAGGTCGTCTTGCCGTCGAGACGATAGGCGATGGTGGTCAGCATCCGGTTCTTCGAGATGACCTGGTCCTCGCCGGTGTTGAGAAGCGCGAAACATCCCGTCCCGTAAGTCGATTTGAACATGCCCGGCTCGAAACACGCCTGCCCTATAGTCGCCGCCTGCTGATCGCCGGCAACGCCATAGACGGGGATTTCAGCCCCGAGAACGTCGTATTTTGCGACACCAAAATCTGCTGCACTATCCAGCACCTCTGGAAGCATGCTCGCCGGGATTCTCAGGATATCGAGCAGTTCCTCGTCCCATTTGTTTTCGGCGATGTTGTAGATCAGCGTGCGCGACGCGTTGGTCGCGTCGGTCACATGTCGCGCGCCGCCGGTCAGCCGCCAGATCAGAAACGCGTCAATCGTGCCGAACACGATTTCGCCGGCTTCCGCGCGGGCCCGCAACCCGTCCGCATTGTCGAGCAGCCAGGCGATCTTCGTTCCGGAGAAATAGGGATCGAGCAGCAGTCCGGTCTTTTCGGTGAAGACCGTCTCATGGCCCTTTCCCTTCAACTCATCACAGAATGACGCGGTGCGCCTGTCCTGCCAGACAATCGCCTTGTGAACCGGGTCCCCGGTCTTGCGATCCCACAGGGCAACTGTCTCGCGCTGGTTGGTGATGCCAATGGCAGCGATGTCGGAAGGGCCGATCCCGGCTTCCTCGATCGCGGTCCGGCACGTTTCGACGACGCTGGTCCAGATATCATCGAGATCATGTTCCACCCAGCCGGACTTCGGAAAATGCTGCGGAAACTCCTTTTGTCCGACCCCTGCAATCTTCTGGTTCTTGTCGAACACGATCGCGCGGGACGACGTGGTCCCCTGATCGATCGCAAGCACATA
Source organism: Oricola cellulosilytica (assembly GCF_019966575.1). Taxonomy (GTDB): domain Bacteria; phylum Pseudomonadota; class Alphaproteobacteria; order Rhizobiales; family Rhizobiaceae; genus Oricola; species Oricola cellulosilytica. Next base: position 148,324 of record NZ_JAINFK010000003.1, read on the forward strand.
GTCGCCCATGTGGCGCCTCCTCCCGGGATATCGAAAATTTCCGGGCGATTAAGACCAGATTGAAGGTGGCCCTTCAAGCCGCCCCGGCGTTTTCCGCGCTCTCCGCATAAAGCCAGCGGCAAAATGCCCAAGCAGCCACCGCGCCTGTCAATTGCATCCCAATGAACCAGGGGACATCCAATGGACGAATGCCGGAAAAAGTGTCGGAAAAGCCGCGCGCGACGGTGACCGCGGGGTTGGCGAATGAGGTCGAGGCCGTGAACCAGTAGGCGGCGGTAATGTAGAGACCGACCGCCATCGGGACGGCGGAAGGGCGTGCGCGCAGCGTGGCCAGGATGGTGAACACGAGCCCGAAGGTCGCGACGGTCTCCGCGAACCACTGAGCCCCGCCGGTACGCACCGTTGCGGACGCCTGGAAGATACGCTCGGCGAACATCGCGTGAGCGGCCCAGACGCCGATCAATCCCCCGGCAATCTGCACGAGCACGTAAATGAGGGCATCGCCGAAGCCAATGTCGCCGCGAAGGCGAAACGCGAGCGTGACCGCCGGGTTGAAATGAGCGCCGGAGACCGGACCAAGCATAGTGATCAGGACGACCAGGATCGCGCCTGTGGGCAGGGTGTTGCCGAGAAGTGCGATCGCCACGTTCCCGCCTGCCAACCGCTCGGCCATGATGCCCGAGCCAACAACGGTCGCCAGCAGAAACGCGGTTCCTGTGAATTCGGCGGCATATTTTCGCGAGCCGTTCATCGCCCCAACCCCAACATATCGACTTATCGTGAATTATCGATGGGAATCCCGTGCGTCAATCGAACTGTGACGAATCAGCCGCCCTTGCCGACGACACGGGTGTCGATTTCGAGCGGATAGCGGCGGCCCGCCGCCTGCCACCGCTGCAACACGGTATCGCGAACCTTTTCGACCCGCCGCGATGCAAGTTCCTCCGATTCGCGATTGGCGAAATATGTGAGCCGCAGGAGCGAGGGCTGTCTGTCGAGCACCGAGATCAATCGGGTGATGTCCTCCGCTAGGCTCGTATCCGGCTCTTCGGTCTCGCCGATGAAGGCTGCAGCGTTGACGTCCACGCGGACGATTTGGGCGCTCGCCGCGCCGAAGGCCATGCGGGCAGTCTCGCCGCGCCCCACGCGGACGCGCATCGGATTTGGAGTGGTCACGAAATAACCGTCGGGCAGGGTTTCGGCTTCGAGCTTGAGTTCAAGATCGACTCCGCCGAGACGCGATGCGGTTACGCAGGGGGACGCGTAACGTCCATCTTGTGCGGTCGTCATCGGCAATCCGATCTCCGGCGCAATACGGACACCGGCGATTCCCGGTTCCCCGTCATCAAGTTCGCCATCGCGATCCGCATCGTCAAATACGTGCAGGGCGACGCCGGCACATGACGGCTCGGCATCGGGCGCCGTCCTCACCGAAGCATCCGCTTCCGGTATCAGTCTGATTTCGGTGCGCCGATCGAGCAAAGCGGCCCTCACGGTGAGAACGGAGGGCGGCAGGTCGTTCTTGACGCGCGCCGAAAAGCGCATTTCTCCGGTGCTGTTCGCCGGAACGGCGAGGTTGTTGGCGATCAGGCGGCCGGCCTCTGTCCGCAGATGAAGCCGGCCTGCGCCGGCCTCCCCCGAGGTGGCGGAATATTCCATCCCCTCCGGAAATTCGACTACAAGCATCGCGTTCATATCGACCGCGCTGCGGTTAAAGGCGGTGACGGCGAAATCGACAGTTCCGCCTGGAAGGACCTCCTCCTCCCCGGCCGTAAGCGCGATCGCCAGGTCAGACGGATCGATGCCGAGAAGTGGCGGCAGCGCTATGCGCGCGAAAGTTTCCGCAAGCACCCGCTCTCCGGCAGCGGTTCCGGACACCGCTACGCGCAGCGTGATGTCGTCCCCGCTTTCAATATTCATGCGCGACAGCTCGTGCCGGACTGCAAACGTACGAGTTGCCCCGACGGCCAAGCCGCCTGCGGCAGCTTGATCCTTTGCGGCCACGGAAGGGTCCGGCTGTGGACGCCCGGACTGATCGGCTTCGGTCTCGAACGTCAGTTCGCTGACGGCAATGTCACCGATATTTTCCACGGTCAGTTCCAGAACGACGCTGTCGCCGGGTGAGAGTCCCTCCTGGCCGTCATCGTCGATGATCTTCGAATTACTGACGGCCCGGATCCTCGGCGACGCCGGCGAAACCTCGATCTCCACCCGAGCCACGGGCGATGACAGCGACTGACCGGCATAAACTCCCGCCGCCGTCGCCTCATTGGTGATATCGGCGGCCGCGACCGCAACAGAGGCAAAGGTCGACAGTGCACCGAGGACCAGCCGGCGGACGGCGCGATAAGATCGCGGCGCCATGGTTCGGCCTAGTCCGTAATCCGGATTATCGGCGAAATCGCGATGGATGCCCTCACTGCGCCTCGAACTCGGCCTGAGTGACCGTGTGGTTATAGGTGAAGGTAATCGCGCCTCCTGCTCCGAGGACGTCCCACGATCCGTTGGTTCCGCTTGTGTCGTCATTCAGTTCAAGCACATCGGCCTTCAGTTCGGTTTCATTCCACGGCCCGGTCTCGACGCCACCGGCCTCAGCCGATAGCAGGGTGCTTCCCTCATGCAAATCGGAAATAGTGACGGCGGTGATCGCCACGTTGCCGATATTCGAAACGGTGTAGACATATGAAATCGTGTCGCCCGTCTCTGCGCCGGTGCCGGAATTGCCATCGGCCTTGGCAAGAGTGGCCTCCTTGGTCAGCGACAGGCGTGGATTTGCCATGACCGCTACCGAAGCCGACGCATCAGCCGCTACCGCACCCGAAGGACCATCGCCGGCGGCGGACGCCGTGGCAAGAATGCCATCCTCGCGCCCGGCCGAACGGAACACGTCCGCCGCACTCAGCGTAAAGGAGGCCGTAAATTCCTGGGCCGCTCCCGGTTCGATTGCTGCGGAGGATGGATCGAACTCAGACAGCGTTCCCGTTGCGGCAACGCCGTCAATGGAGAATATTGCGGCCGCCTGCACGCCGGTGACGCTAACGTTGCCCTCATTGCGCACGCTGACGGAAACGATGACGCGGTCGCCCGCATCCGCGGCGTCCGAATCCTCTCCGCCCGACACATCGAGCACGCCGGTGGCTGTTGCTGAAAGCGTCGCGACCGCCGGCTCGACATCAACGGCGGCAGGCGCGTCCGGCGTTTCGACGGTCGTTCCCTCGTGAGTGCCCGCAGCCCTGGCGACGTTGTCGATGGCGGCATAAGCGGTGGACGCGGGGAAAGCCGCGGGCAATATCAATACGAGGACCGCGGGCAGATCCTTGAGGGATCTCACCGCTGCGTCGACAGGTGGCAAGACGTGAAAGTTCAAAAAGCCTTGGCAAGTCGCCGCTATCAAAGTCCCCATCGACACATCCTCCCAGACAAACACGGGCATGGCGCCGCGCAACGGCGCGGGCTGCACCTCTATATTGCCATGAAAGAAGATGAATGGCGAAACAGACCTTTACGGCGGTCCTTTGCGCCAATTGATGAAGTGCCCGGAGTCGCCTACTGAGCGATCGCGGCGGCTTCCAGCTTGTCGAGACCAAGCAGCAGCGTGATGTTGTCGCTCGGCCGCGCGAGATCGGCGACGGTGTAGCGGTCGAGGACTGCAAAAAAAGCGTTCAACGCCTCGCGCAGCGCGGAAGACAACCGGCAGGAATCCATCAGCGGGCAGTCGGCATCCTCGTTCTCGAAGCACTCGGCCATGTTGAAGTTGTCTTCGGTGAGACGAACGACATCGAGCAGAGTAATCTCGGTCGCCGGACGCGCCAGTTTGAGGCCTCCGTTTCTTCCCCTAACTGTCGTGATCAGCCCGCCCTCGTTAAGGGGCTGAAGGATTTTGAACAAAAACGGCTCCGAGACCGCATAGGAACGCGCAATATCGGCAACGCGGCTCAGTCGACGGTCGTTGGCGGCGCAGTAGATCAGTATCCGAAAGGCATAATTCGTCTGTTTTGTCAGGCGCATGGGTCTCTCCGTTAGGCCCTATATAGCCCATAGTTTGGAATCATTCCAGATAACCAAACTTTTTTTGTCAACTTTATTCTTGACACCGCGAAGCGCTATGAGGCAGTTGAAACATGAGTGCAATACTCACCTTTAAACCAACAACGGAGCCTTTCCATGGCACTGCGTATGCGCGTCCTAACAGCCGCACTATCCGCTTCAGTCGCACTTTCCGCCACGGCGGCCTTCGCCGACGGCGAACTGAACCTCTACTCCTCACGCCATTACGACACCGACGAGCGTCTCTACTCCGATTTCGAGAAAGAGACCGGCATCAAGATCAACCGCATCGAAGGCAAGGCCGACGAGCTGATCGAACGCCTCAAGGCCGAAGGCGAAAACAGTCCGGCGGACGTGCTGCTGACGGTCGATGCCGGCCGCATATGGCGCGCCGCCGACGCGGAGCTTCTCGCTCCGGTCGAGAGCGAAGTGCTCGAGGAACGTATTCCGGAAGCGCTTCAGCATCCGGATAATCTGTGGTTCGGCTTCTCGACCCGCGCCCGCCTCGTCTTCTACAGCAAGGAACGCGTCTCCGAACCGCCACAGACCTATGCCGATCTCGCCGACCCGAAATACCAGGGGCAGGTCTGCGCGCGTTCGAGCTCGAATATCTACATGCTTTCGCTACTGGCGTCGCGGATCGCCAAGGACGGCGAGGAAGCTGCCGAGGCGTGGGCCCGGGGCCTGAAGGACAATCTCGCACGTGATCCCCAGGGTGGCGATACCGACCAGCTTCGCGGCATCGTGTCGGGCGAGTGCGACATTGCTGTCGCCAACAGCTATTACTTCGCCCGCGCCCTTCGCTCCGAAGTCGATGGACTTTCCGGCTCGATCGACCAGATCGGATGGGTTTTCCCCGATCAGGACGGTGACGGGACCCACATCAACGTATCGGCCGGCGCAGTCGTCAAGAATGCCCCGAACCGGGAAAATGCGGTCAAGTTCCTCGAATACCTCGCATCGGATTCGGCACAGGAATACTTTGCCGCCGGCAATGACGAGTATCCCGCAGTCGAGGGAGTGGGTCGGTCGGCTTCGGTCACCAAGCTCGGCGATTTCAAGGCAGACGATCTCAACCTGTCGGCGCTCGGCGAATATCAGGCCGCGGCGCAGGATATCTACAACAAGGTTGGCTACAAGTAGGGCCTGACATCGCGTCCCAGAGCGAGAGCGCCCGGCTTCGGTCGGGCGTTTTTTATGCCTCTATGATCGAGGGAACCGCGGCTTCGGGGCGCGCGGCGGGAAGCGAGGACGAACGCGCGATCGTTCGGCACAGAACAATCACGGGAAGCAGACCGAAAGCCACGATAACCAGCGAGGGGACGGCGGCCTGGGCCAGCCGCTCGTCCGATGCCAGCCGGTACGCCTGTACCGCAAGCGTGTCGAAGTTGAACGGACGCAGGATCAGCGTCGCCGGCAACTCCTTCATCGTGTCGACGAAGACGATCAGCACGGCCGTCAGCAGGCTGGTGCGCATTAGCGGCAAGTGAACCCGTATCAGCATCCCTCCCGTAGTGGCGCCGAGCGTGCGGGCGACCGCATCAAGATTCGGCCGGATGGAGCTCATGCCCGTGTCGAAGGCGGACAAGGCGGCGGCCATGAAACGCACCATGTAGGCGATCAGCAATAGCGCGATCGAGCCGGTGAAGAGAAGCCCGACGGAAACATCGAGGTTTGCGCGGAAAAAACCGTCTATGGCGTTGTCCAGACGCGCGAACGGAACGAGGAGCCCGACGGCGATGACCGCGCCTGGCAGCGCGTAGCCGATACCCGCAAGCGTTTTGGTGAGGCCGGCCGCCCTGCCCGGTGCAAGCCGCACCCGGTAGCCGACGAAGACCGCCCCTGTGACCGTCAGCACGGCCGCCACCGCGGAGAGGAACAGCGAGTTCTGAATGAACGACAGATAGCGCGGGGCGAAAGGATTCTGGCCCGATGACACGGCCATTTCGAAGAGGACGGCCAGGGGGATCACGAATCCGGCGAGAACGGGGATCGCACAGGCCAGGAAGGCGGCCAGCGCACGCCAGCCCGATAGCGTATGCGGCTTCATGACTTCGTGCCTGTTGCTGGCGTGGTGGTGCTTCGCCTTGCCGCGCTGCGCCGTTTCAAGGACGACAAGCAGGAGCGCCGCAAGCATCAGATAGAATGCAAGCTGCGATGCCGCGGGACGGTCGCCCATCGAGAACCATGCCTGATAGACGCCGGTAGCGAAGGTCTGCACGCCGAAATGCGCCACGGTGCCGAAATCGGCGATGGTCTCCATCAGGCACAGGATCACTCCCCCGGCAATCGCCGGGCGCGCGATGGGGAGGCTGACCCGGAAGAACGCACTCCACGGACCGTGTCCCATCGTGCGCGCCGCGAAATAGGCAGTCGGCGACTGGCGAAGGAAAGCAGCCCGCGCGAGCAGGTAGACGTAGGGATAGAGAACCAGGATGAGCATCAGCGACGCGCCGCCCAGCGAACGGATTTCCGGGAACCAATAGTCGCGGGGTCCCCATCCCGTCACGGCACGGAGGAAGGTCTGGACCGGTCCCGGATGATCGAGAAGATCAGTGTACGCATAGGCCAGAACGTAGGCCGGAAACGCCAGAGGAAGCGCCAGCACGATCTCGAAGACCCGCCGTCCCGGGAACCGGCAAAGCGTGACAAGCCAGGCGGTGGACGTTCCGACGAGCGCAGTGCCAACTCCGACGAAAAGCACCAGTTGCAACGTGTTCCAGATGAAACGCGGCATCACCGTGTCCCATAACCGAAGCCAGGTTTCCAGTGTGCCGCCGGCGGCAGCAACGCCGACCGCGGCGATCGGCAGGATGCAGAGCCCGGCGAAGAACCAGGCGAGTGTTTTCAGCGGAAGGCGGGGCAACGGTGCGGATATCTGGCGAGCGGTGACATGGTAAAAGTGGAGTATGGCAAACAGGTTTTATCGTCAATCATTCTCCGTTTCCCTGGCCGCGCGTCGTTTTCCGACACGTCTGCTTCTCAATTCCGCATGGTCAAGCGATGGCGATCCTCGCAGAATCGTCTCGGAACGCGCACAATCGAGCGGAGGACATACCGATGGACCAGAGGCACCCCGACGGGCAGTTCGATCCGGTCATGCAGCCGATCGAACATGCCCACGGTCTCTCCAACCGGCATTATGTCGACCCTCAATGGTTCGAAGTGGAGAAAGACGCGCTCTTTTTTGACACCTGGGCGGCAGTCGGATTCTCAAAGGATGTGCCGGCAAAGGGTGACGCCAAACCGCTGGAATTCCTCGGTCAGCCGCTGGTCATCATCCGCGGGCGAGACGGGAAGGTGCGCGTGTTCCAGAACATCTGCCGGCACCGCGGCATGATCCTTGTCGGCGAGCCGAAACGCATATCCGGCGCCATCCGCTGTCCTTATCATTCCTGGTGCTACGATCTTGACGGGTCTCTGAAGGCGACGCCGCATGTGGGAGGGCCAGGCCGCAACGCCCACGCCGCGATCGACCGTGGTTCCCTCGGGCTTATCGAGATCCGATCTCATGTCTGGCGCGATGTCATATTCGTCAACATGTCCGGGGAAGCGCCGCCGTTCGAGACCGTTCATGAAAAGGCGCTCGAGCGCTGGAAGGAATTCGAGCATCCGCTGTTCCACTCGGGAGACGATTCGAGCTTCGAACTGAAGGTTGCGACGAACTGGAAGCTGGCCGTGGAGAACTATTGCGAAAGCTACCACCTCCCCTGGGTCCATCCGGGACTGAACAGCTATTCGCGGCTCGAGGATCATTACCACATCGAGGAACCGGGCGCGTTTTCGGGACAGGGGACGCTCGTTTACCGCCAACTTGAGGGCGAAAACGGACAAGTTTTCGAGGACGCACCGGATCTCGGCGAAAAATGGGCCACAGCCGCAGAATACATTTCGCTTTTTCCAAACCTGCTGCTTGGCGTGCATCGCAATCACTCGTTCGCAATCCTGCTCGAGCCCACGAGTCTGGAAAGCACGGTCGAGCATGTCGAAATCTACTACCACGCCCAAAGCGCGCTGGATGAGGCCTATGCCGGATTGCGGGCGCGGAACGCGGCGCAGTGGAAGACCGTCTTCGAAGAGGATATCTTCGTCGTCGAAGGCATGCAGCGCGGCCGCCATGCGATGCGTTTCGACGGCGGGCGATTTTCTCCCGTGATGGACAACCCGACCCACATGTTTCACCGTTGGGTCGCCGCCCGGCTCGCACCCTGATCGGTGGAACCGTTCGACCAAATCGACAGTGCGATCATCGCGGCCGACGCCGCTGGGGATCCGCGTGCCCTGTCCGTCCTGTATGGCAAGGCCGCGCTTGCCCTCGAACAGAAGGGCGACATCGAGTCGGCATGTTTCTTCTACACGCACGCGTTCGTATTCGCCCTCGAAGCCGGCAGCGAGGCCGCGAAAACCTACAGGGCCGCATTGCTGCGCCACGGCAGGATCTAGGGTCATGGCATTCCGATTTGTCGCAGCCGGACGCTTTATCCAGCGCCTCAACTAGGCTAACCAGCATTGTGGTTTCGGCCGCGAGGGGATGGATGTATCAGACGATCGACAGATGGGTCTTCCGGCTGGCCGCAGCAATGGCCTTGCTTGGCGGCGCCGTGCTCGTCGCACTGGTGTTTCTGACCGTCATCTCCGTGACCGGCAGAGCTCTCGTCTTCGCCGGATTGGGACCCGTGCCGGGCGATTTCGAACTGGTCGAAGCAGGGACCGCCTTCGCCGTCTTTGCCTTTCTGCCGTGGTGCCAGCTCACGCGAGCCCACGCATCGGTCGAAATCTTCACCATGGGTTTGCCTGCATCATTCAACCGTGCACTGCTGATTCTGTCCGATCTGCTGATGCTTGCAATCGCCTTGCTCTTCTTCTGGCGTCACGGGCTGGGAACGCTTGACGCCCGGCGTTACGGTGAGACCACCTTCATTCTGCAGTTTCCCCTCTGGTGGGCCTATGCGGCATCGATGATCGGCGCGGCGGTATTCGTCATCGTAGCGGTCTGGTGCTTTATCACTCATATAAGAAGCAGCGAACCCGCCGGGAGTGAACCGGCCCTCTCATGACGAATCTCGAAATCGGACTCTGGTCCTTTCCCGCGCTTCTGCTGCTCATCTTTCTGCGTGTTCCGATCGGGCTCGCCATGCTTCTCGTCGGCATGGTCGGCAATTATCTGATCAGCGGGACGACGCTGATGATATTGTCGCAGTTGAAGACCCTGCCCTATTCGACCTTCTCAAGCTATTCGCTGTCGATCGTTCCGCTTTTTCTTCTGATGGGGCAGTTCGCCACGCTCGGCGGGATGAGTCAGGCACTGTTCCGCGCGGCGGAAACCTGGCTTGGACATCGCAAGGGCGGCATCGCCATGGCGTCGGTCGGCGCGTGCGCCGGCTTTGGCGCGATCTGCGGGTCCTCGCTCGCCACTGCCGCGACGATGGGCCAGGTCGCCCTGCCCGAACTCAAGCGCTACGGCTATTCCGGCGCGCTGGCCACGGCGACGCTGGCAGCGGGCGGAACCCTCGGGATTCTCATTCCACCGTCGGTCATTCTGGTGATCTATGCCATTCTGACCGAGCAGAACATTGCCAAGCTGTTCGTGGCCGCCGTCATTCCGGGCCTGCTGGCCGCGCTCGGATATCTGATTACGATCGCGGTCTACGTGCGATTGCGGCCGAAAAGCTATCAACTGCGCGAACGGGCTCCCTACGTCGAACGGTTCCGGGCGCTCGTCGCGGTGTGGCCCGTGCTGCTCGTCTTTATTGCCGTGGTCGGCGGAATCTATCAGGGGATATTCACACCGACAGAGGCAGCCGCAGTCGGCGCATTCGGCACAGGGCTGATCGCCATCGTCAATGGCGGGATGACCTTAACGAGTCTGAAACAATCGCTGCTCGCGACCGCCAGCGCGACCGCCATGATCTTTTTCATTGTTTTCGGCGCGGCGGTCTACAACAGCTTTCTGGCCTTGTCACAACTGCCCCAGGAAGCAGCGCTCTTCGTTACCCAACAAGGGCTCTCGCCATGGCTCGTGCTCGCCTGCATCCTTGTTATCTATCTGATTTTCGGGTGCGTGATGGATTCGCTGTCGATGATCCTTCTAACGATTCCGATTTTCTTTCCGGTGATGACCGCGCTCGACTTCGGGCTGACACAGGAAGAGTTTGCGCTCTGGTTCGGCGTGCTGGTGCTGATCGTCGTGGAGGTGGGATTGATAACGCCGCCGGTTGGAATGAATCTTTTCGTCATCAACAAGCTGTCGAGCGAGACCCCGTTGGGACACACCTATCGCGCTGTGTCCGCCTTCGTCCTCAGCGACATCATCCGTGTCGTCATTCTGGCGGCATTCCCATTCATCACGCTTTTTGCCGTCCGTCAGTTGTTCTGACCGCGGCTGCTAGGCAATCCGGCGATTTTTGGAAGCGGCGAGTTCAAACATCTCCTGGAGTACAAATGGAGCGCCCTCCTCGGGTTCTCTATAGATGGCGATCCGGTCGATCTCCAGCGGAGCTGAAAGAGCCTCGGCGAAATGCTCCTCAAGCGCTGCTGCGACACGCCCGCGATCCGCGGCATCAACGGGACCGGTGAGCGTCATGTGAAAGCGGAACTCGTCAAAGACAGAGGGGTATCCCCAGTTCTGCAGATTACGCAGTTGGGCTGCTGACAAGCTGTCGGGTTCGCGGCGCTGGAACTCGCGCTCCGACAAGGGGGCCCGGAACTTGTCGAAGACCGCGACGACACGCGCAGCAAGAGCGTCCAACTTCTCGATCCTGTTTTCCGACGTAATGGCGAAGAACGCGCCCAGGCGTTCGATCCTCGCGGTCGGAACAATGACCGGTTCGACCTCCCTGCAGAACCGCTCTGCCATTCGTGACAGTGCGTCGGCGGTGAAGTGCTCTGCAAGCCGGAACGGCGCCTTGAGAGTGGCATGAAATCCGTAGCGGCGGGGCGCCACCGTGAGACAGGCAACTTCGTTTTGCGTCATCCCGGCGACCTTCGGGTGTGGCCACGACACGCCGGTAACCGCGTCGCGGCCGAGCCACGACGATGCAACCCTCGTCAGAAAGAGATCGCTCGGGGGGGTGAAATAGATCGCATAGCGCATGACGAAAATTGGCGGTTGGCGGCCCTGGTGGGCCCTACAAGTCCCTCATGACAAACATCCGGCGCGCGGTAGAACAATGCCGCGCGATTCCGCGTTGATATACGTCCGGGAGCGGCCGCCTCACGCCCTTGCAGACGATGCCACGGCAGCCCGATCAACCCTGTCCGTGAACTCCTTGCGGAATTCGATCCAGGCGTTCAAAATTGAATTCTCGACGATCTCGGCGTCGAGCTTTTTGAGATCCTCGGCAATCGGCGCCCAGCGCACCAGCGCCTTCGGGCTGTCAGTAAAATGCGCCGGGCCATTGGTGTGCCAAACGGTTCTCGCGAGCCGGTCATCGAATGCAGCCCGCCATTTGTCCGCAGCTCCCGTGCCGCAGCTTCCGTCGTCATTGGCCGCAATTCCTCGCTCGTAGCACTCTGCTGCTATCCCCCCCATGACATCGTTGCCCACCTCCGCCTCGACCAGACTGTTGGCAACGCAAAAACAGGTCATGTCTGCGAGGCAGGCTGCGAAGACTTCGAGTTTTGCAATATTAAGGGATCGAACGAAGATTTCGTCGTCCATCAGTTTCGGGAAACGGGTTCCGACACGGGTTTTTACGTAGCCATAGAGTTTTTTCTGGCAGACGAAGGCAGCCCTTGTCGAGGCAAAATCGCAAACCGAATCGACCGAATCGATCGGATCGCTTCGACGGAGATAACTGAATCTCGGAAGATACCGCAGCGCCGTTTGACCGACTTCCGCCCAGAAAGTCATTTGATTTCAGTTCTTTCTGTGGACGCTACCAATGTATGAATTCCCCTGCGCCAGGTTCCGGAGTATCCCTTATGTCGGACGGTTGCGGCTTTCAAGAGCGCTCGTCCTTGGAGGGTCGGCAATAGTGCCGGAAATTAGGAAGGGAGGATGGCATGTCTTCTGAACTTGCTGGGCGAAACGCGCAGCATTGGGCCAAAACGCGCAGTCTCACGATACTCGTGCTCGCGATCTGGTTCATTTTCGCCATGGTCGTTCCATGGTTCGCAAAGGAGTTGAACTCCTTCACATTCCTGGGTTTCCCACTTGGATACTACATGTGTGTCCAAGGCTCGCTCATCGTCTTCGTCGCACTGATCTGGTTCCAGAATTTCCGTCAGGACGCGATCGACGATGAGTTCGGCGTCGGCGAAGAATAGGGGGTTCAGATGCAAGGTGGTTTCACTCAGAATCTGGGCAAGGTCTACGGCCTCTATACCCTCGGGTTCCTCGTCTTCTTCGGCCTGATGGCCGTCCTCGAAAGCATGGGTGTCGGTGCTCGCACCATCGGTATCCTCTTCCTCTGTTTCACCATCGCGATTTACGCCATCATCGGCTATCTGTCGCGGACGATGGATGTCAGCGCCTATTACGTCGCGGGTCGCGAAGTGCCGGCGCTGTACAACGGCATGGCCACAGCGGCCGACTGGATGTCGGGCGCATCGTTCGTGGCGCTTGCCGGCGGCATCTATTTCGGTGGTTATCCGTATCTCGGCTTCATCGTGGGCTGGACAGGCGGTTATGTGCTGGTCAACTCACTAATGGCGCCGTATCTGCGGAAATTCGGCTGCTATACGGTCCCCGACTTCGTCGGTACGCGTTACGGCGGCAACCTCGCCCGCCTGTGTGCTGTCATCATCCTCGTGGTTGCATCCTTCACTTATGTGACGGCGCAAATCAACGCCACCGGGACGATTGCGGCGCGCGCACTTGGCATTCCGTTCGAGATCGGCGTGTGGCTGGGCGTGGCCTCCATCCTGCTTTGCTCGATGCTGGGCGGCATGCGAGGCGTGACATGGACACAGGTCGCTCAGTACATCGTGCTGATCATCGCCTACCTCGTGCCGGTCATCTGGATGTCGAACAAGCAGGGCTTCGGCCTCATTCCGCACTTCTCCTACGGTGATGCCGTGCAGAAGATTGCAGAGTTGGAAACGACGTACGGGCTCAATTCGGCCGCCGAATCGGTCGCCGGCCTTTCGGTCCTGACGACACCGCACAACGCGCCGGCAGGCGGCCTGGACTCCTGGAAGATGGTGACGCTGGCGGTCGCGATGATGACCGGTACTGCGTCGCTCCCGCACATCCTGATGCGCTACTTCACGACGCCGTCCGTGCGTCAGGCTCGTCGGTCCGTGGGCTGGTCGCTGTTGTTCATCTTCTTGCTGTACTTCACGGCGCCGGCGCTGGCCACGCTGTCGAAGCTGCAGTTGCTCGACCCGGCGTTGGCCACGTCAGTGATCGGTAAGAGCATCGAGGATGTGCTCGCCCTCGAATGGGTGCAGAACTGGAGCGCGGTCGGCATGCTTGCCGTCGTGGACCAAAGCGGTGACGGGCTGGTTCAGTTGAACGAGTTCTTCATGCGGCCGGATATCGTTGTGCTTGCCACCCCAGAAATCGCGGGTCTTCCCTATGTGATTTCGGGTCTGGTTGCTGCCGGCGGTCTCGCTGCGGCAATGTCGACGGCCGACGGCCTGCTGCTGGCAATCGCCAACGCGCTGTCGCACGATCTTTACTACAAGATCATCGACCCGAAGGCAGACACACGCCGCCGCTTGATTGTGGCACGTGTTCTCCTGCTGGGCATCGCAGCACTGGCAGCCTTGGTGGCCTCTTTGAAGCTGACCGGGATTCTGGGAGCCGTGGCCTGGGCGTTCTGCTTCGCGAACTCCGGCCTGTTCTTCCCGCTGGTGCTTGGCATCTGGTGGAAACGCGCGAACACGCCGGGAGCGGTTGCCGGCATGGTCGTCGGCTTCACTGTGGGATCCTGGTACCTCTACATGGTCTATGCCGCTGGCATGACCCCGTGGTTCGGGCTCGACCATCTGCGGTTCGGCATCGTCGGCATGGCCGCCAGCCTGATCGCGATGATCGTCGTCACCCTGGCGACGAAGGCTCCGAGCCAGGAAGTCCAAGATATGGTGGACGAAGTTCGAATTCCTTCGGGCGGAACCATCCTCTCCGCCGACCACTAGGCCGGCCGGAGACAAATTTTCGGGGGCGGGCTTTTCCGCCCCCGTTTTCTTTGACAGAACGACAGGAAACCAAAGGTTGCCCATGCCGGAATCAATTGCACCATTCCCGTTCTGGATTGTCGCGCTCGATTACATTCTCGGTGTCGTGATGTGGACCCTGATCGGCCGAGCAGCGATGAGTATCTTCCTGCCCGAGGACTCGGACTGGTTTTTCATGCGGATCTTCGTGAAAGCGACCAACCCGATCCTGAAGGTTTTTTCCCCGCTTACGCCCGGCTTCCTGATCCAACCCTTGGTGCCGCTTTACGTCGCTTGGTTTATTTTCATGTTCCGTTTCTACCTCATGCCTTGGCTGCTGGGATATTCGGTGATGGGAATGCTGTCGTTTCCGCTCGAAAGCGATGTCACGCGTTTCCTTTACGATGTCCTGTATCCCGGGCAGTAGGACGGCGCGCAATGCTGCACAGGATCGTGTCCATCGGCGAGTGCATGATCGAGTTGTCGGGCAAGTCTGATGACGGATGGCGGCAAGGATTCGCCGGCGACACCTTCAACACATTGTGGTACCTGCGAGCGCTCTCGAGCCCTGAAACGTCGACCGACTATGTCTCCGCATTCGGAGACGATCCGTTCTCGCGTCAGCAAATAGAATTCCTCGACAGGAACCGGATTGGAATTGCCGAGAGCCCGATCATTGAGGGGAAGACGCCGGGGCTCTACGCGATCACCCTCGACGCGGCCGGAGAACGATCCTTCACCTACTGGCGCAATGATGCCGCGGCCCGGATGCTGGCCGACGATCCGAAGCGTCTCACCCAAAGCCTTTCGGGCGCGAGCCTGATCTACTTTTCGGGCATTACCCTTGCCATTCTGGCGGATGCCGCGCGCGAGACGTTGCTGTCTGCGATTTCGGATGCACGTGACGAGAACGCCTCGATCGCATTCGACCCGAATTATCGCCCTCGCCTGTGGCCAAGACCGGAAGCCGCACGCACAGCGATTCGGCAGGGCTATTGGACCGCCTCGATCGTTCTGCCCACCTTCGACGACGAGCGCGCGCTGTTCGGCGACAAGACCCCGGGCGAAACGCTTGAGCGGATTATCGCCGAGGGGCCGGGAGAGATCGTGGTAAAATCAGGCGGTGAGGCCGCG
Organism: Oricola cellulosilytica; assembly: GCF_019966575.1. Classification (GTDB taxonomy): domain Bacteria; phylum Pseudomonadota; class Alphaproteobacteria; order Rhizobiales; family Rhizobiaceae; genus Oricola; species Oricola cellulosilytica. Next base: position 163,606 of record NZ_JAINFK010000003.1, read on the forward strand.
CTGGTCTATCACGGCGGCGAGGGGGTCGAGGTCGCTCCACCGGAAAGCGTCGAGCCCATCGACACGACGGGGGCCGGCGACAGCTTCAACGGCGCATATCTCGCCGGTCGGTTGGCCGGCATGACTGCCGAGGCCGCTGCGCTTTACGCTCACAAGATCGCCGGCAAGGTGATACGTCATCATGGTGCGCTGTTGCCGATGAAATCCCTCGCCATACTCCGCCCCTGAAGACGTACCCGGCTTTACGCGCGTTGGTGCCTGCTGAAGCGGTAGACCGTCCGCTGTTCGCGAATGTCACCCGGCCTGAGAACCGCGCCGGGATACTCCGGCCGGTTCGGCGAATCCGGCCATATCTGTGTCTCGAGACAGACTCCCGCATGATGGCCGTAGCGCCGCCCGCCAAGACCTGGAACCGGTATGTTCAATTCGGGAGACGTAAAAAACTGCAGCCCGGGCTCGGCGGTGATGACCTCCATCGCCACTCCCGAACGCGGTGCGCGCAATCGGGCGACCAAGCGTTCTGAACCGGCAGCGGCGCCGATGCAAAAATTGTGGTCGTATGAGGCCGCCGGATCGCGCGCGTTAAGCCGCTTGGAAGTGCGAAAATCGAAGGCCGTTCCCTCGACCGGCGCGGGATTGCCGAGGGGGATCAGCGCGTCATCGACAGGCAGATAGCGATCGGCGCTGATCATGACCTCGTGATCCGTCGCTGCGCGCGCGCCACCGTCCTCGAGATTGAAATAGCTATGATGCGCCATCGAGCAGACAGTTGGTGCATCGGTGACCGCCGATAGCGCTACCCCCAAGGCACCGCCTGCCGACAGCTCATACCGGCATCGTGCCCGGAGCGCACCGGGAAATCCCATATCCCCGTCCAGGCTGTCCAGAGCCAGTTCGACATGTGACGGACCGCAATCTTCGATTTCCCAGATCCGGCTGGAAAAACCGTCTACGCCACCGTGCAGACAATGGCCGCCATTGTTGCGGCTCAGTTCGTGGGTCTGACCGTCAAGCTTGAAGCGTCCGTTCGCGATGCGGTTCGCGAATCGCCCGACAATCGCCCCGAAATAGGGGGAGTGCCGTGCGTAGTTCTCAAGCGTCTCGAAACCCAGCACAAGCGGATCTTCGTGACCTTCGAGCCGCAAATCCTGAACGATCGCCCCGAGAGTGAGGATATGAGCTGTCAAGCCGCCGGCGCGGATTCGGATCCTCTCGACCGGCATCCCCGACGCCATATTTCCCCAGAAAGTCAAGGGCAGTTCCTCGTACTCTGCGACCCGGGATGTTGTTGCGACGCGCCTTCGCGTAGCCGCATCCGATGGTGCGTCAATGTAGCCTCATTGGAGTCGGGTATGGCCTTTTCCTGAAGCGTCAAAAAGGTTAGAGAGCGCGCAACGGAACAGTCAATGGTAAGACTGCTGTTCGACCGGGCGCGGCGGGCAGACCAGTCGACATGAAGGAACGAGACGTGACCACAACATTCGACAAAGTCGCCGATATCATTGCCGATACCAGTGAAATCGATCGCGAATCGATCACGCCGGAAAGCCATACAATTGATGATCTCGGTATCGATAGTCTCGATTTTCTCGACATCGTGTTTGCGATCGACAAGGAGTTCGGCATCAAGATTCCACTCGAACAATGGACGCAGGACGTCAACGACGGCAAGGTCGCGACCGAGGAGTACTTCGTGCTGAAAAACCTCTGCGCCAAAATTGACGCCTTGGTCGCCGCAAAGGCCGCAGCCTGATCCGATTCTCCCCCAGCAGTCGAGCATCCTTCGAGGCCCGGTTTGAAGGCACCTGTTGCAAATGATGTCGTGATCACCGGCATAGGCCTCGTTTCCTCGCTTGGCGAAGGGGCGGATGCGAATTGGAAAGCGCTGACGAATTTCGCCGGTCCGGTGCTCGAGCGGGAGCGTTTCGCTCCTTACACAGTGCATCCCCTTCCCGAAGTCGACTGGTCTCAGCAGATCGCCAAACGCGATCAGCGCCAGATGGAAGCGTGGCAGCGGATCGGGACCTATGCAGCAGGACTTGCCCTGGAGGACGCCGGCATAAAGGACGACGAGGCGCTTTGCGCTTCAATGGACATGATCGTCGCGGCCGGGGGCGGCGAGCGCGACACCGCTGTCGACACGATGATCCTCAATCGGATCGCCGACGGAGTGCCCGACCGGGAGGTGCTCATCAACGAAGTGCTGACGACGGAACTGCGCCCGACGCTCTTTCTCGCCCAACTGTCGAATCTCCTCGCAGGAAATATATCCATCGTCCACAAGGTCACGGGGTCCTCGCGCACGTTCATGGGAGAGGAAGGTGCGGGTATTTCCGCCCTGCAGACGACGATTGCACGGATACGCTCCGGGCAAAGCACCCACGCTCTCGTTGGCGGCGCCTATAATGCCGAACATCCCGACATGCTACTTGGCTACGAGCTTGGTCATCATTTGCATCGGGACGCGTGGATGCCCGTATGGCAGCGTGACCGATGCGAAGGAGGCGGCGTCATCACCGGCTCGGGCGGCGTGTTCCTCGTATTGGAAAGCCGAGCCCGTGCGGAGCGACGAGGCGTTCCGGTCTACGCATTGCTTGGAAACGTTGCCGCCGACCAAGGGCCTCTGGACGCAACAAAGACACATCATCGGCTCTCCCAAATGGCGGACGAAGCAGATATTGGATCAGTCGATGTGATTATCTCCGCCGCATCCGGCAGCCACGCCCGCACTTCGGCGGAACGCAGCTTTTTGAGCGACAATCTTACCGATATCCCGTTCCGCGGAATCTCGACAGCCACTGGCCACCTGCGCGACGCCCAGTTCCCGCTGGCTGTGGCTGTGGCGGCCCTGGCGTTGCGGCATGGATCCACCCCCGCGCCGTTCGATCCCGAGATCGAAAGGCCGGCAGAAAGAGCTCCGACGTCGGTCGGTGTCATCGCGCTCGGCTACAATGCCGGCGAAGGGATGGTGCGCGTTTCACGCGCCGAAGGAGACGGATCATGAGCGGCTTCACCGATCAAGCGGGGCGGCCCGTGATCGCCATCACCGGCTCCGGTGTCGTTTCGTCGCTCGGCAATGGCAAGAAGGACAACTGGGCCCGTCTCACCAATGGCGAGTCCGGCATCCACGCTATCAAACGCTTCCCGAGCGATCATCTACGCACCACGATGGCCGGAACCGTGGATTTCATGACGCCGGTCGATGCCGGGTCGACCGCCCTGACGTTCGCGCTCGCTGAAGCTGCCGCAGTCGAAGCAATTGCCGAATCCGGGTTCAAGATTGGAGATTTCGGTGGGCCGCTGTTCCTGGCCGCGCCGCCCGTCGAACTGGAATGGTGGCAACGTCTGGATCTGGACGGAGACGGCGGCGAAAACGGCGTGAACGAACCCGGCTACGAAAGGATTCTGCACGCGGCACGTAATCGCGCCCACGAGGAGTTTTTCAGGTCGGCGCAGTTCGCCACGATCGGCTCGAAACTGCGCGAACGTCTCGGAACGCGGGGACTGCCGATCACCCTTTCGACGGCCTGCGCATCGGGCGCGACCGCGATCCAGCTGGGCGTTGAAGCGATACGGCGCGGCGAGACCGAGCGTGTCATCGCGGTGGCGACCGACGGCTCGGTAACGGCCGAGGCGCTTGTGCGTTTTTCGCTTCTTTCCGCGCTTTCGACGCAAAATGAAGCGCCGGAAAAGGCCTCCAAACCCTTCTCGAAGGATCGCGACGGCTTTGTGATGGCCGAGGGGGCGGCCGCGTTTGTGATGGAATCCCTGGAGAGCGCGAGGGCCCGTGGCGCGACAGTGCTCGGGATTCTCGAGGGTTGCGGCGAGTGCGCCGACGATTTTCACCGCACCCGCTCCAAACCCGACGGTTCCCCGGCGATCGCGGCCGTGCGTGCCGCGCTAGACGATGCGGGCGTTTCGACCGACGACATCGATTATGTGAACGCGCACGGAACGTCGACGCCGGAAAACGACAAGATGGAGTATCTGTCACTTTCAGCGGTCTTCGGCGAGAAGATGAAGTCGGTCCCGATCTCGTCCAACAAGTCGATGATCGGCCACACGCTCACCGCGGCGGGCGCGATCGAGGCGGTCTTCTCCTTAATGACGATCCGCAGCGGAACACTGCCGCCGACGATCAATCACGTCACTCCCGACCCGGCGATCGAACTGGACGTCGTGCCCAACACCAAGCGCGATGCCACAGTGAACCGGGTTTTATCGAACTCGTTCGGCTTCGGCGGGCAGAACACCTGCCTTGTCATCGCTGCGGAACCTGCTTAAGCCCTCCCCACCGCACCTTGAACTCCCTTTGAAGGATAAGCCATGCGCGCGCTGCAGCTCGTGGAAGACCGAAAGCTCGAGCAGGTGGACCTGCCGCCTCCCCCGCCGCCGGGCTACGGGGAGGCCACCATTCGCATACGCAAGGTTGCTCTCAACCATATCGATGTATGGGGATGGCGCGGCATGGCATTCGCAAAGCGCAAGATGCCGCTGGTCGTCGGCGCGGAAGCTTCCGGCGTCGTCGATGCGATCGGCGCGGGCGTGGCCGGTCTGCAGCCCGGTCAGCTCGTGGCGATTTTCGGCGCTCAGACCTGCGGACTTTGCGGTCCGTGCAGGGAGGGCCGTGACAACCTCTGCGAGAATGTCGCCGGTGTGCACGGTTTCCATCTCGACGGCTTCGCGCAGGAGATGATCAACCTTCCAGCGCGTAATCTCGTCCCCGCGCCGCCGGGCGTGGACGCTACGGGCGCGGCGGTCGCGCCGATCACGTTCGGCACGGTCGAGCACATGCTCTTTGACAACGCAAGACTGCAACCCGGAGAAACGATCCTCGTCCATGCGGGCGGATCGGGTATCGGCTCGGCCGCAATTCAGCTTGCAAAGAAGATGGGCTGTACGGTCATCACGACCGTCGGAGCCGAGGCCAAGATCGAACCGGCGAAGGCCCTCGGCGCCGATTACGTGATCAACTACCGCGAGGACCGGTTCGAAGGCGTCGTCCGCAAACTGACGAAGAAGAAAGGCGTCGACGTCGTGTTCGAGCATGTCGGCGCTGACACCTGGGCGGGTTCGATGTTGGCGTTAAAACGCGGCGGGCGCCTTGTGACGTGCGGCTCGACCTCGGGCGTTTCGACCAGCGTGAACCTCATGATGCTGTTCCAGCAGCAATTGCGGCTGATCGGCTCTTTCGGCTGCCGGATGGAAAACATGACGAACGCCATGCAGAAGATGGCGCGCGGAATTGTCCATCCGGTCATCGATTGCGAAGTCGACTTCGACGGCATCGGCGATGCACTGGCGCGAATGGAAACGCGCGAAGTCTTCGGAAAGATATTGCTTCGCGTCAGCTGAGCAGCCCCTCATGCGACAGAATATCTACCGCCTCTGGAAAAACGCGAACCGGACCCGCTACTGGGTTGAAGCACAAATTGTCTTTGCCTTGCTGGGACTTGCGAGGCTCCTTCCAGCCAGAACCGCCATCGAACTGGCGGCCTCGATCGGCCGGAAGGTCGGACCGCTGACAGGACGCCACAAACTCGCGCTCGAAAACCTCCGACAGGCCTTTCCTGAAAAGTCGGACGAGGAGCGCGAAAGGATCGCCCTCGGCATGTGGGGCAACATGTTCCGGCTGGGCGCTGAATATGTCTATCTGGAAAAGATATTCGACTTCGATCCGGACGCCCGCACCCATGGCCGCATCGAAGTGGAAGGCGAGGAAATCTTTCGGCGGCTTCGGGACGGCAACGCCTCGTGCATATTTTTCACCGCCCACACCGGAAACTTCGAGTTGCTTCCGGTCTGCGCCGCCACGTTCGGCCTCAATGTGACCGCGCTGTTTCGCCCGCCGAACAACCCCTATGTCGCAAAGAAACTACTGTCGGCGCGACACACCGCGATGGGTCATCTCGTCCCGTCGAAAGCCGGGGCGGCATGGGGACTGGCCAAGGCGCTGGATGACGGCGGCTCAGTCGGCATGCTCGTCGACCAGAAATTTCATCGCGGCGCACTGGGGACTTTTTTCGGTCGGCCGGTGAAAACCAACCCCCTTTTGCCGAAGCTGGTACGACAATTCGACCGTGCGGTTCACCCGGCGCGCTGCATCCGGCTGCCGGATGGACGTTTCCGTCTCGAACTCAGCGAGGCTATCAGCCTGCCGCGCAACGGCGATGGTGACATCGATGTTCCCGCCTCCACCCAGATGCTGAACGATATCGTCGAGCGTTGGGTACGCGAATATCCCGAGCAGTGGATGTGGTTTCACCGCCGCTGGGATGTCTAAGGCCGTCAGCCCCCATAATAGTTCATGACCGCGTGGCGCGCCTCCGCAAAGAACAGCCAGCGTTCGACGAACATGCCGATAGTGTGGAACACAAGCGAGAGGCCGGCGCTCACAGCGTACCACGCAGAAAAACCCGCGAATGTCAGGCCGACAAGCACCAGCGTGACCATGATAATGGGCAACAGGTAAGCCATGATCAAATGCAGCCGAAACAGCTTTGCCGCGTGTTTTCGCGCGATACGAAAGCCCATTTCCCGGGTCAGGTAATTGTCGTTGACATGCGGCCGCTCCAGCAACCGCACCGCACCGATATGCCCAAGTCCTGTGGCCGTTTCCGGTGTAGAGTTAGGAACTTGCAAATGAACTCTTGCGCGCCACTGTAACTTGAGTGCTAGTGCGCCGGCAATTGCCGCACCGCTGAGAAGCGAGAGCTGGAGCGCATTACTCCCGGTGGACAATAGATCGAAAAACAGAGTCCAAAGCGTTCCGCCGAGCGCGGCAAAAGCCAGATAGCACGCCGGCGTCAGGCGGGTATGCCATGCGTCAACCGTGCGCAACGAAGCGTAGATCATCGCCGTGCTGTAGACGGTGATCGCCGCGCCCACGGTGCCCGCAATGCCGAGCGGCAGGCTCTGTATATCGAAGAGCACGCAGAGCGCGGCATTGGTAGTGAGAGGTATGAAAGTCAGGATTGCCATCACGCCCTCGCGGGACAGCCAGCTCGATCGCCATTGCGAAAAAGCCCGCCATGCCCGATGCGGATTCTTCAGATGAAATGTCGATGAGATGAGCCCCGCCCCTATCATGCCCAGCGCCGACAAGTAGGCCGCCTTGGCTGCCATGGTTGCAGGGTCGAGAAGCCCGATCCCGAGGAAAAAGGCCAGCCCGTAGCCCATGCCGGAGACGACCGTAAAAAAGATGACCGAATAGGCTGGATGCATTGCGTCAGATCCGGTCCAGCGCCACGTCAAGCCAGCGCAGGAAGCCCGTGGCACCCTCGGTGCTTTCCTCTTCCGGCTGGCCCGGCTTCAAGGCGGCTGCCCCCGCAAGAGCGGTTCTCGGCCGTGGCGGCAGGTATTTGTTGACCGGCCGGTTGCCCTGCTCCGGCATCAGGTCGAACCCGCCACGTTCGGCGACCAGTTTGGAAACATCCGAATGCGGATCGCCGAGATCGCCGAAATGCCGTGCATTGGCCGGGCATGTACGCACGCAGGCCGGTACACGGTCCACTTCCTCAAACGTGTCGTTGTAAATTCGGTCGACACATAGCGTGCACTTTTTCATGACTCCGGCAGCGAGATCCATTTCGCGCGCCCCGTAGGCGCAGGCCCACGCGCACAACCCGCACCCGATGCACTTATCCTCATCGACTAGGACGATGCCGTCCTCTGCACGCTTGTAGGAGGCGCCCGTCGGACAGACGGTCACGCATGGCGCATCCTCGCAGTGCAGACAGGATTTCGGAAAGTGGACGATGCGCGCCTCCCCCGCCTCCCCGATCACCTCTCCACCCTCGGGAATGACCTCGAACGTGTGGACGCGGTTCAGCCAGGCACCCGAGACGTCCGCCCCATACGGGTCCTGGTCGGAGAGTGCACTGCCGTAGCCGCCGGTGTTCCATTCCTTGCAGCTCACCACGCACGCATGGCAGCCCACGCAGGTGTCGAGATCGATAACAAGTCCAAGTTTTCTGGAGCTGGAGCCTTGTGGCAGCGATGTCATCTTTTGCCACTCCACTCCTGTCCGTAGCGCAATTCGTCCGGCACCTCACCGTTCCGGTGCCACGTCGGCTCGAATTGCGGAAGACTCGCCGCGGGGGGCGGCCCCTCGGCTTTTTCGACCCGCACGCGCAGATCGAACCACGCAGCCTGCCCCGTCACCGGATCGGAGTTCGACCAGCGCATGCCGTCGCCCTTCGGAGGCAGAAGTTCATGGATCAAATGGTTGAGAAGAAAACCCTTTTTGACCTCCGGCGCGTCGCGGTCCAGAGCCCACGCGCCGCCGCGCTTGCCGATCGCGTTCCATGTCCACATCGTTTTGCCATTGACGGCATCCATCCGCTTAACCGGCACGCAGATGCGGCCATGCGGCGAGATGATCCATGCCCAGTCGCTGTCGTCCAGTCCCGCCTCGTCACATATTGGAGCGGGAAGAAACATCGGATTGGCTGTGTGGATCTGCCGAAGCCATGCGTTCATCGACCCCCAGGAATGATACATCGCCGCCGGACGCTGGGTGATCGCATGGTATGGATAGGTCTCGCTGTCGACCGCAGCCTCCTCCAGAGGCGCATACCATTCCGGCAGGGGCATGAACGCCTGAAGCACTCGCTCGCGAAACATCTCCGGCGGCTGGTTCTCACCATGGCCGAGCGCCGCCAGCCGGAACTTCTGCTGCACCTCGCAATAGAGCTGAAACGTGACCGGCGAAGGTTTGTCGAAGAAACCCATGCGGACGGCGAAATCCTGGTAGGCCGCGTTCGCGTGTTTGAAGTATTGCGCCTCCGGCGGAATGTGCGCTGAGAAGAACGCGCCGTTTTCCTTGTAGCGGTCGATCTGTTCCGGACTCGGTTCGCCCCGCCCCCTCGCCTTGCCGTCCTCACCGCGAAACCCGGCAAGCGGTCCGACGCCGGGCTTGCGCAGGTGGCGAACAATATAATCGGCATAATCCCTGTAGAGCGGTTCGCCATCCTTGCCGACGAAACCGGGCAGCTTCAGCCGCCCTCCAAGGTCAATCAGAACGGACTGGAATCCGCGAACATCGCGATCCGGTTCGACGACCGGCCAGCGGATCGCGTCGTTCACGCTGTCCGGCTCGGAAATCGGCCTGTCGAGCAGCGAGATGCAATCGTGCCGCTCGAGATAGGTCGTGTCCGGCAGGACGAGATCTGCATAGGCGACCATTTCGGAGTTGTACGCGTCGGAATAGATGATCTTCGGAATGACGTATTCGCCGGTCTTTTCGTCCTTGTCCTCCAGCATCTGGATGACCGCGCGTGTGTTCATCGACGAATTCCACGCCATGTTCGCCATGTAGAGGAACAGGACCTCGATCCCGTACGGGTCTCGGGCATGGGCGTTCGATATGACCATGTGCATCAACCCGTGCGCCGACAGCGGCGCATGCCAGGAAAACGCCTTGTCGATCCGGTTTGCCCGCCCGTCGGCGCTGATCGCGAGATCTTCGGGGCCACGCGGAAATCCCAGATGCGGACCCATCAGAGGAGTATTGGGCCGCACATTGATCAGCTTGCCGTGCGGCACCGGATGGGCGTCGACCGGTTTCGGATAAGGAGGCTTGTAGCGATAGCCTCCGGGACAATCCACCGAACCGATCAGCACCTGCAGCAGGTGTAGCGCACGGCAGGTCTGGAAGCCGTTGGAATGGGCCGATATCCCGCGCATGGCGTGAAACGAGACGGGTCGCCCGATCATCTTTTCGTGCCGCTCGCCCTTCATGTCGGTCCAGGGCTGATCGACGACGACTTCCTCCTCGAATGCGATGCGTGCGATCTCGCGGGCAAGCCCGCGTATCGTGTCGGCGCTGACGCCGGTCGCCCCTGCAGCCTTCTCGGGAGCGTATTGCTCATCGAGATATTTTTCCGCCAGCAGTTGGAACGACGGCACGGCCTTGCGCCCGTCGGGAAGCGTGAATTCGCCGGACAGCGAAACGTTCCGGCCGGCATTGCCGGCGGCTGTCACCTCGCCCGCCGCGCGGTCGTGAACCAGCGGTTCGCCATCGGCGTCTCGTGCGAAGAGACCGTCATCGGCCGCGCCCGGATCGCGGATGACCAGCCACGGCGCGTTGGTGTAGCGGATGAGATAGTCGACATCGATCCGCCTGGATTTCAGCAACTCATGGATGGTGGCGAGAATGAGCAGGCCGTCCGTTCCAGGCCGGATGCCAACCCAATTGTCGGCCACGGCTGAATAGCCGGTACGCACGGGATTGACCGAGACGAACCGGGTGCCGTTCTTCTTCAGCTTGGCGATGCCCATCTTGATCGGGTTGGAATCGTGGTCCTCTGCAACGCCGAAGAGAATGAAGAGTTTAGTTCGGTCCCAATCGGGAGAGCCGAATTCCCAAAACGCACCGCCGATCGTATAGATACCTGCCGTCGCCATGTTGACCGAGCAGAACCCGCCATGGGCAGCATAGTTGGGCGTGCCGAAATTCTGGGCAAAGAAGCTGGTCAGCGATTGCGACTGATCGCGTCCTGTGAAAAAGGCGAGCTCTTCCGGCGCGCGGCACCGGATGTCGCCGAGCCACTTCGTTGCCAGTGACAGCGCTTCCTCCCAGGAAATTTCCTTGAACTGCCCGGACCCGCGCGGCCCTGTCCTCAGCAACGGCGCCTTCAGCCGAGCCGGGGCGTAGTGCTGCATGATGCCGGCCGAGCCCTTTGCGCACAACACCCCCTTGTTCACCGGGTGATCGCGGTTGCCCTCGATGTAACGGATCTTACCGTCACGCAAATGGACGTTGATCCCACATCGGCAGGCGCACATGTAGCACGTCGTCTTGCGAACCTCGTCGCCGATCGGCTCGGACAAATTAAGCGCAGGCTCGCGCATCAAGTCCCGCTCCCTCCCCGGACTGCCAGATGGCAACGCTGGCATGACATGTATCAGGATGATCAGTTAGGTCCAAACCCGGCGAAATATATAGCCAGTATTGTCCGGAAAGACGAAGACCAGTTGGCCATTCGATCCGCGAATTGTCTCTTGCCCTCTGAAATCCGTTTGTGATCAATGAGACGATGCAAGAAAAGACATTGCAGGCGATCGCCGACAGCCGTGACGCCCTCACCGAACTGACCAGGGAACTGATCCGTTTTCCGACCGTCAATCCGCCTGGTGAGGCCTACACGCCGTGCGCAGAATTCATCGGCGAAAGGCTGAAGACATCCGGTTTCGCGATCGAATACATACGCGGAGAAGGCACGCCCGGAGACAACGACACTTTTCCGCGGACCAATGTCGTTGCCCGCCGTGAAGGCAAAAGGAACGGCCCATGCGTTCATTTCAATTCGCATATCGATGTCGTGGAAGCGGGGGACGGCTGGACAGTCGATCCGTTCGACGGGGTCGTGCGCGATGGCCGGATCTATGGCCGCGGCGCATGCGACATGAAAGGAGGGCTTGCCGCCTCCATTATCGCTGTCGAGACGTTCCTCATGCACAATTCGGACTATACGGGCGCGATCGAGATATCCGGCACTGTGGACGAGGAATCCGGCGGCTTCGGGGGCGTGGCTCATCTCGCCTCCAAGGGGTATTTCTCGAAACCCCGCGTCGACCACGTCATCATCCCCGAACCGCTCAACAAGGACCGCGTGTGTCTTGGGCATCGCGGCGTCTGGTGGGCGGAAATCGAGACCAAGGGCGAGATCGCGCATGGCTCGATGCCGTTTCTGGGCGACTGCGCGGTGCGGCACATGGGCGCTCTGCTACACGAGTTCGAACAAACGTTGTTCCCCGCGCTTGACCGCAAACAGACACGCATGCCCGTCGTTCCGGAGGGCGCGCGCCGCTCGACCATGAACATCAATTCGATCCACGGCGGCCAAACCGACGACTATACCGGCCTGCCCTCGCCTAACGTGCCCGACCGTTGCAAGCTTACTATCGACAGGCGGTTCCTACTTGAGGAAGCCATCACGGACGTTAAGGACGAGGTCATCGATATCCTGAACGGCCTTAAAGAAACCCGCCCGAACTTCGATTACGAAATCCGCGACATCATGGAGGTCATGCCGCTAATGACCGAAAAGGACACGCCGGTGGCATCGGCAGTCGCGAGCGGCATTCGCGAAATATTCGACCGCGAGCCGGATTACGTGATCTCGCCGGGAACCTATGATCAAAAACACATCGCGCGCCTCGGCCATCTTTACGACTGCGTCGCTTACGGTCCGGGAATCCTGGACCTCGCCCATCGTCCCGACGAATGGATCGGCATCGACGACATGGTCCAGTCAGCCCAGGTCATGGCGCTGGCGCTGGGACAGTTGCTTTCGGAAGGATGACGAATACACGCAAGGGGGGCATTCGGCGTTGTATGCTGACAAGGCGGCCGCTTCCTGCTTAGTATCCACCAGCGATTTTCGGGAGCCTCGTAAATGACAATGACCATCAAATCAATTCTGGCCGGCACAGCGCTTGTATTCGCGCTTTCGACGCAAGCCTTCGCTGCAAAAACCGACCTCACCCTCGGTGTGGCACTGGAACCGCCGCATCTCGACCCTACCGCCGGGGCCGCGGCGGCCATCGATGAAATTGTTTACGCCAACATCTTCGAGGGACTCACCCGCATCGGGCCGAATGGAACAGTCGAGCCTGCCTTGGCCGAAAGCTGGAGCCTATCGGACGATGAACTGGTCTATACGTTCAATCTCCACGACGGCGTGACCTTTCACGACGGCACTTCCTTGGATGCCGGCGACGTCGTCTTTTCGCTCGACCGCGCCCGCGCCGAAGATTCGACCAATGCGCAGAAAGCTCTGTTTGCCGCCATCGACACGGTCGAAGCCGTGGACGACCTGACGGTGATGGTTACGCTGAAACAGCCATCCGGTTCGTTCCTGTACAACATGGGTTGGGGCGACGCAGTTATCGTCGCGCCTGAGACGGCAGAGACCAACAAGGAAAATCCGGTCGGCACCGGTCCCTTCAGGTTCGACAGCTGGGCGAAAGGATCGTCGGTCTCCATCGTCAGGAATCCCGACTATTGGGGAGACCAAGTCGCACTTGAGAAGGCCATGTTCAGGTTCATCAGCGATCCCGCGGCCGCAACGGCCTCGCTGCTCGCGGGCGACGTCCAGGCTTTTCCGAACTTCCCAGCACCGGAAGCCGTTCCGCAATTCGAGGCCGACCCGCGCTTTGCGGTCGTGATCGGGTCCACCGAGGGCGAGACGATCCTCTCCACCAACAATGGCAAACCGCCCTTCGACAAGCTCGAAGTTCGCCAGGCCATTGCCCACGCGATTGACCGTCAGGCGATCATCGATGGCGCCATGTTCGGTCAGGGGACGCCGATCGGTTCGCATTTCGCGCCCCATCATCCCGCCTATGTCGAACTGGTCGAAACCTATCCCTACGACCCCGAACGTGCAAAGGAACTGCTTGCCGAAGCCGGATTCCCCGATGGCATCAAGGCGACAATCAAGCTTCCCCCGCCGAGCTATGCCCGGCGCGGCGGCGAGATCGTCGCGGCGCAGTTGCGCGAAGTGGGCATAGACCTCGAGATCATCCCGGTAGAGTGGGCGCAATGGCTCGATCAGGTGTTCAAGGCGAAGGACTACGATCTGACGATCGTTTCGCACACCGAGCCGAACGACATCGGGATCTACGCGCGGGACGACTACTATTTCCAGTACCGCAATCCCGAATTCAATGACGTCATGGCGAAGCTGGATGCGACTGCCGGGGAAGAGGAGCGCTACGCCTTGATGCGGCAGGCGCAGGAGATCCTCGCCAACGACGCCGTTAACGGCTTCATGTTCCAACTCGCGAAAACCGGAATCTGGGACGCCGATATCGAGGGCCTGTGGGAAAACTCGCCGGTCCAGGCCAACGACCTGACCGAGGTCCGCTGGACGAACTGAGCGCGTCGCGACACCTGAGCGGAGGCGGGCGCTGTGCCCGCCTTGATTTGTCCGGAAAGGGAAATGTACGTTTTAAAACCGGGCATCAAGCGCGATCCGGAAAGGCGCTGGGCGCTTCCCGACCGGATATTTTTCGGCCACGGTGCATGCCACATTCTTGCCGGAACTTACCTTGCCAGCCCGCCACTCCTGGCCTTTCGCGCCGAACGCATTGTTCCGGAAGATGGCCTGGCGGGCAACCACGTCTATGTTACAAACGGCGAAATCGCGTTCGACCATCGTGGCTATTCTACGCTCGAGCGCTTGCTCGAACATCATCGCAGGGGTTGGTCTCGCCGGCATCCCGAATGGGACTGCATGATCGAGACCGTGGATTTCGACCTGCTGAGCACCGGCGAATTGAACCGACGCAAGATGCTCGGTCCAGACCAATACTTGCATCACCCGGTCCCGCGTGCCCGCCGCTTCATTGCCCGGATCGACCACATTGCCGCTGCCGAAAAGGCTGCGCGCCTTCTTCGCGTGAAGCGTGCATGAAATGAACGGTCCCAAGATGGCCTTCCCGCCGGCCAAAAGGTAAACCCGATCCATGCTCTTCTACGCGCTGCGACGACTCTTCCTCGTCTCGATAACATTGCTGGTCGCCAGCATCGTCGTCTTCGCGGTGCTGGAAATCGTGCCGGGCGATCCGGCCCGGCTGATGCTCGGCATCAACGCCACCGAAGACGCCGTCGCCGCCCTTCGCCTGCAGATGGGCCTCGATAAACCGCTGGTCACCCGTTATTTTTCATGGATTGGCGGGATGTTGACCGGCGATTTCGGCCGGTCCTACACCTACTCCGTTCCGGTCATGGAACTGGTGCGTGAGCGGATGGTGGTTTCGCTCCCGCTGGCGCTGCTTGCGCTGATCCTTTCGACCACCATCGCTATCCCCGTTGGCATTTTTTCGGCCGCAAGACGCGGAACGTCGGCCGATGCCGGCGTCATGGCGGCAACGCAGGTGGGCATCGCTATTCCCAATTTCTGGTTCGCGCTGCTGCTCGTCTATCTCTTCGCGGTCACCTTCCGCCTCGTTCCCGCCGGCGGTTTCCCCGGCTGGGACGCCGGATTGGGCCCCGCCCTCGCCTCCCTGGTGTTGCCGGCCATTGCGCTGGCGCTTCCGCAGGCCGCGATCCTGTCGCGCGTCACCCGGTCCGCCCTGCTCGACGTGATGAGCGAAGACTACATCCGCACGGCCCGCGCCAAGGGATTGCCCGCAAACACCGTGCTCTGGCGCCACGCGCTACGCAACGCGCTGATCCCGGTCCTCACCATCCTCGGCCTGCAATTCGCATTCCTGCTCGCCGGAACCATCATCATCGAGAACGTGTTCTACCTGCCGGGTCTCGGCCGTTTGGTCTTTCAGGCGATCACCCAGCGCGATCTGATTGTGGTCGAGAGCGTGGTGGTTCTGCTTGTCGCCACCGTCATCGTGGTGAACTTCCTGGTCGATCTCGCCTATGGTTGGGCGGATCCGCGACTGAGAACCCGATAAGATGACAACCGGACTCGTCGCCCCCGAGCATGAGGATTGGCGCCATTTCGCGCGCAAAGCGCTCGCCAACCGGTCCTTCCTCACTGGCGCCGTCATCACCGCCTTCGTGGTAGCCGTGGCGTTGGTCTCGTTTGTCTGGACCCCCTATGATGTGACGAAGCTGGTAATCGCCGACCGGCTGCAGGCGCCAACCGCAAGCCACTGGTTCGGTACAGATCATTTTGGCCGCGACATACTCTCGATGGTTATGGTCGGCAGCCGCAATTCGATCGCCGTCGCGCTGATCGCCGTCGGCATCGGCATGGCCGCCGGCGTACCGCTAGGCTGCTGGGCCGCGGCCAAGCGCGGCGTCGCCGACGAAATACTGATGCGCACCTCCGACATCATCTTCGCCTTTCCCGCGCTGCTCTCGGCGGTGATGATTACCGCGATCTTCGGCCCCGGCGCGGTCAACGCGATCATCGCCATCGGCATCTTCAATATCCCGGTATTTGCCCGCGTCGCACGCGGTGGCGCGCTCGCACTCTGGCCGCGTGAGTTCATCCTCGCGGCCCGCGCCGCCGGTAAGGGCGCGGGTCTGATCACGGTGCAGCACATCCTGCCCAACATCGCCAATTTGCTGCTCGTTCAGGGCACGATCCAGTTCTCGCTCGGCATCCTCGCCGAAGCCGGTCTCTCCTATGTCGGCCTTGGAACGCAGCCGCCGGCGCCGAGCTGGGGGCGGATGCTGTTCGAGGCGCAGACGATGATGTCGATCGCGCCCCATATGGCGATCGTTCCGGGCATGGCGATCATCATTACCGTGCTCGGCCTCAATCTGCTCGGCGACGGACTGCGAGATGTGCTGGATCCGAAGCTCCGGAGGGAGCATTGATCGTGCCATCGCCTGTTCTCGATATTCGCGGCTTGTCCGTTTCGATTGGCACCAAGCCGATCCTGAAGGACGTGAACCTGACGATAGCCAACGGCGAGACCGTGGGGCTTGTCGGCGAATCTGGTTCCGGCAAGTCGATGACCGCACTCACCGTCATGCGCCTTCTGCCACACGCCGCCGGAACTTCGGGCCGTCTCTTTTTTCGCGGCGAGGACCTTCTCGGCACAAGCGAGGAGCGGATGTGCCAATTGAGGGGCGACGAGATCGGCATGGTGTTCCAGGAACCGATGACCGCCCTCAACCCCGTCAAAATGATCGGAGAGCAGGTCGCCGAAGGCATCCGCTGGCATCGCGGGGCCTCCAGGGCCGAGGCGGAAGACAGGGCCCGGCGCATTCTCGAGCGTGTCGGTCTTCCGGAAAGCCGCTTTCCCCTGACACGTTACCCGCACGAACTCTCCGGCGGCCAGCGCCAGCGCGTCGTCATCGCCATGGCCTGTGCCCTGGATCCCAAGCTTCTGATAGCCGACGAGCCGACGACCGCGCTCGATGTGGTGTTACAGGCGCAGATCCTCGAACTGCTCCGCGAACTCGTCGCCGAGAACGACATGGGGCTGTTGCTGATCAGCCATGATCTGGGCGTCGTTGCCGACATGGCAGACCGCATTACCATCCTGCGCCATGGCGAGGTTCAGGATGAAGGCGAAACGACGCGCATACTGCGCGAGCAGAAACATCCCTACACCCGCAAATTGGCCGAAGCGTCGACCCATGTTCCGGTGTGGGAAAACGCCGCAGTACCAAATGACGGCAAGCAAGAATTACTGAAGCTCACCGAGGTCTCCCGCCATTTCCCCGGCTCTCGCAGAGGACTGTTCGCGCGCGGCGAGCCGGTTCGCGCGGTCGACGGGGTCTCATTTGAGGTAAAGGCCGGCCACTCGGTGGCGCTTGTCGGTCAGTCAGGCTGCGGAAAATCGACCCTCGCGCGTATGATCCTCGCCCTCGACCGTCCGACGGCAGGCGCCATCACCTTCAGGGGCATGGAAACGTCATCTCTCGGCGAGCACGAGCTGCGCGCCGCACGCTGCGAGATGCAGGTCGTCTTTCAGGACCCTTACGGCTCCTTTGATCCGCGGCAGACGATTGAAGGGTCCGTAACGGAACCGCTGCATCTGGTGGACAAACGCATCAGCCGCAGGGAACGCCGCGAACGTGCCACCGAGGCACTGGTGGAGGTCGGTATGCAGCCAGCCGACATGCACAAATATCCCCACGAGTTTTCCGGCGGACAGCGCCAGCGTCTCGCCATTGCCCGCGCCATCATCACACGGCCCAAACTGGTAGTTTGCGACGAGCCGGTGTCAGCGCTCGATGTTTCGATCCGCGCGCAGATCCTCGATCTCTTTGCCAAGCTGAACGACGATCTGGGCGTCGCCTACCTGTTCATCACGCACGACCTGACGGTCGCCCGCGCCATCACCCACGATGTACTTGTGATGGACCATGGCCGAATCGTCGAAACGGGCCGCACGGCGGACGTGCTGGATGCGCCGAAAACCGACACCACGCGCCGCCTGCTCGCCGCCGCGCCGGACCTTCAGCGGGCGATCGAACGGCGGTCCACGGCGCTAGGCGGCTAGCAAGGCCAAACCGGCCACCACGCCCGCAAATACAGTCATAGCTCGCCAGTATATGCGAAGCGCCATGTCGAGTTCGGCCTGGCCCACGTCGCGCCGCCCGGCGGCATTGAGGAAAGGCTCGTCGGCGATATCGTCTGCATAGACGCGCGGCCCGCCAAGCGAAATACCGAGCGCACCGGCCATGGCGCTCTCCGGCCAGCCGGCGTTGGGCGACCGGTGCAGGTTTGCATCTTGCCGCATCACCTCATACGTCTTCTTTGCATTTTCGGTGCCGCGCAGCATCGCATCCGCCGTGACGATCAACATTCCGCTCAGCCGCGCCGGAACCCAGTTGGCAAGATCATCGAGCTTGGCCGATGCCTTCCCGAAAGCGCGGTACTTTTCGCTCTTGTGACCGATCATCGAGTCGGCCGTGTTCAGCATCTTGTAGGCAAACAATCCGGGCAGGCCGAACACCCCATACCAGAATGCCGGAGCGACCACGCCGTCGGACGCATTCTCCGCAAGGCTTTCGATCGCCGCGCGCGAAATTCCCGCTTCGTCCAGCGTGGCCGGATCGCGCCCGACGATCATCGAGACAGCCTTGCGGCCTCCCTCAAGCCCGCCATCGCGAAGACCGGCGGCGACCGCGCCAACGTGATCTGCAAGAGACTTCTGCGCAAGGAAAACGGCGACCACCGCCACCTCGGCAATCATGCCGACAATGCCCAGAAAATCGAAGATGTCGGCAAGCCACGCGCCAACGATCGATGCCACGACCAGAAGGCCGGCAATCGACAGGAACCCGGATTTCTCGCGCCAGTCGTCTGAACGATCCGGTCTGTTGAACCTCTCGTCGCAAAAGCCGATCAGCCTTCCGAAGACGACCACCGGATGCGGAATCCTGTCCCAAACGCCCTCGGGGTCGCCGGCGATACGGTCGGCAATCAGCGCGGCGAGCAGAATGACGAGATTGGTCGAGAGGGTCATGGCGCGCGTTCACTGCGTGCGTAAGGCAAGTTCTGCAAGTGCCGATTCCAATCGCACGAAACCGTCCTCGGACCCCGGCAAGCCGAACCGCAACCATGTCGCATTATATTCGAAGCTTCGAACGAGAATATGCTTTTCGGCAAGCCACCCAGCGATGCTGCTGGCCTTGTCGTGATTGGCCAGAACAAACAGATCGGTACCGCCGACAACCGCCATACCGGATTTTTGCACGATGGTTGCGAGGCGCTCACGGTCGGCACCAAGGCGCGCGCGTGTATTGTCAATCCATTGGCCGTCCCGAAAAGCCATGGTTGCCAGATGCAATGCCGGGCCGGGCGCTGCCCACGGCCCGAGCATGAGGCCGAGACTTTCGATCACGTCCGGATCGCCGATGGCAAATCCGAGGCGCATTCCGGCCAGCCCGAAAAATTTGCCGAATGAGCGCAACACCAGAAGCCCCGGCTTCCCCGAATACGGCACGAGCGAGTGCGCAGGGGTTATGTCGCAAAACGCCTCGTCAGCGACCACCATCCGAAATCCGTTGCGGGAAAGCGCGGAGGCTTGCTCTGCCGGCCATTGACGTCCATCGGGATTGTTGGGCTGTCCGAAGATCAGGAGACCGCCGGTGTGCTCCGGTCCCGGCATTTCCCCAAGTGCCGTCACATGCGCGCCGGCGTTTCGAAAGACCCGCGCATATTCGCCATAGGCAGGCGAAACAACACAGACATCGTCGAGATAATTGAATAGCAGAGGGAGCCACTGGATAATCGCCTGCGTGCCCGGCGCGGCGAGGATCCCGGCATTCTTCGGCACTCGGTAAAAGTCGCGGGCAGCCGCAAGGCACTCGCTCACAAGGCCTTCGTCGGGGAGGCGGTGCCAGACATCCGTGGGGATATCGGGAACCGGATAGGGAACGGGATTGATGCCGGTCGACAGATCGAGCCAATCCGCGCGACAGCCCCCGTGTTGCGCAATTGCCCGGTCGAGCGCGCCGCCATGGGAAAGACCTTCCATCAATCCGCCCTGTCGATGACGTGCATATAAGAGCCTGATACCGACCCGCGCCGCAGTCCTGCATCGTCGTGCCTTTTGCCGAGGGCATCGGTCACGCGAAACAGCTTCTCACCCTCACCCTCAACCACATGGGTGGAGTAGTGAAACTCGTGCGCCGTCAACGGCATGGTCCAGGGCGATCCGGCAAGCGCCGTCAGCCTGCGATAGCCGAGATGGCGCTTCCGTTTGGCATAGCTGGTGACGACCGGCAGCAGTCCCGCCATCTCGTGGCGCTTTCCTTCCTCGTCCACTAGCCCCTCGCCGAGCACCATGTAGCCGCCGCATTCGCCATAGACAGGCACGCCGTTCTTCGCTTTGCCGCGAACGGCTTCGAGGAAGGCCGAAGCGGCGGCGATCCTTCCTGCATGAAGTTCGGGATACCCGCCCGGCAAATAGACCGCATCGGCATCTTTGCCGGGCGTTTCATCGGCAAGCGGCGAAAAGAAGGATATCTCCGCGCCGCGCCTCCGCCATCCGTCGAGAACATGGTGATAACTGAAGGCGAACGCCGCATCGTGCGCAACGGCAATCCGTTGGCCGAGCGGCGGCACCCGGCTGACCGCGGCCATTACATCACCGCCCTCCCTGAAGGTGCTCAACGACGCTATCGCATCGAGGTCGAGGCCACTTGCCACCGCAAAGGCGGCGTCTGTCACGAAGCGTTCGAGATCGGAATGTTCTTCGGCTTGAACCAGTCCGAGATGACGGGATCGCAGTTCAAGAGCCGGATCGGTGCGGATGGCGCCGAGGACATCGACACCTGCCGGTTCCAGCGCATTGCGCAACATCGCCTCGTGGCGGGCGCTTCCAACCCGGTTCAGGACGAGCCCCGCGAGGATCACGTCGCGGCGATAGTCGTTGAAGCCCTTGGCCAGAGCGGCGATCGATTGCGACATACGCGCACAGTCAACGACGAGGAGGACCGGCAATCCGAGCATTGCCGCCAAATCTGCAGCGGAACCCTTTCCGTCGGCCGCGCCGTCGAAGAGCCCCATCATTCCCTCGACAGCGAGAAGCTTCCCGCCCGCGCTATGGCGTTCCGCCAGAATACGGACGAGTTCCGGCCGCATGGCCCATGGATCCAGATTGACACAAGTCTTGCCGCTGGCAACTGTATGGAACGCCGGATCGATATAGTCAGGGCCGGCCTTGGCGGGAGCCAGCGCGGCGCCCCGGTCGCGCAATGCGCGAAGCAACCCGAGAGTGACGGTCGTCTTGCCCGAGCCGGATTGCGGCGCGGCGACGAGAAATCCTTTCATGCAGACCGGTCCCGCGCGCGTTTTTTGAGCGGATCGACCGTAAGCGTCCGGCCGTCCTGAAGCGCTCCGCGCCAATCGAGTGCGGCGCGAAGACGCACGACCTCGCCGACAACGACGATCGCCGGGGGCGAAAGCCCGGCGGCGGCAACATCCGTTTCGGCCCGTGCAAGCGTTGTCTCGAGTACCTGTTGCTGAGCCGTGGTGGCATTACACACGAACGCCACCGGTTCGTCCGGTGACCGCCCCTCGGCGACAAGCCGCGCTGCAATGGTCCCGATATGCTTCATCGCCATGTACATCACGATCACCGGCGACCCGCACGCAACGCCCGCCCAGTCGATGGCGTCCGGCATGACGCCCGTGGCATCGTGCCCGGTGAGAAAAGTAACGTTGTGGTTGGTGTCGCGGTGAGTTACCGGAATACCGGCGTAGGAAAGTCCGCCGATTCCTGCCGTCACGCCCGGCACGATCCGAAACGGAATGCCATGCTCGACCAGCGACAATGCTTCTTCACCTCCGCGCCCGAAGACGAACGGATCGCCGCCTTTCAGTCGCAAGACCCGCTTTCCGGCGCGCGCCAATTCCACCAGCCGGAGCGAGATGTCCCGCTGCTTCGGAGACGGCTTGCCGCCGCGCTTGCCAGCATATTCCAGGGCTGCGTCATCGGCTGCAAGCGCCAGACAGTCGGCGTTCACCAGGGCATCGTGCACGATTACGTCCGCTGTTCTCAGCGCGTTGATCGCATGCAGTGTCAGCAGGCCGGGATCGCCTGGTCCGGCGCCAACGAGCCAGACATGCCCCGGCTCGAACCGCGGCAATGCATCGGTGATGGCGGCCAGATCCATACCGTCTGTTCTTCCCGCTTCCGCGTTACTCATGCCTCACCTATAAGACGCTCATGGTCACGGGCAAAGCGGAAATGGGAAGCGCCAAGCGGAAGCCGGACGGTCAGCTGAGGCGGGGCTGGACGACCGGCGCGTGCGCCACGGCGGCGACGAAGGCCGCCCTTTCCGCCCTGCTCTTGGGGCGCTTTCCCGATCCCGTGACGATCACGCTTCCGAAGGGCGAAACGCCTTCTTTCCCGCTCGCGCACCGACACCTCGCCGAGGCGTACGCGGAAGCGGCCGTCGTCAAGGACGCCGGCGATGATCCGGATGTGACTCATGGCGCGACCATAGAGGTGAGGGTGAGCTTCGCACCACCTGGAACCGGCATAGTTTTTCGTTCCGGCGACGGAGTCGGCACGGTGACGAGGGCAGGCCTTCCCGTGCCGGTTGGCGAACCGGCGATCAACCCGGCGCCGCGCGCGATGATGATCGCGGAGGTGGAGGTCCTCTGTGCGGCGCACCGCGTCGCTGCTGATTTGGAAATCACTGTCTCGGTTCCCGGCGGTGAGGCGCTCGCCAAGCAGACCTGGAACCCCCGGCTGGGGATCGTAGGCGGCCTCTCGATCCTGGGCACGACCGGCATCGTCCATCCATTCTCATGCTCGGCGTGGATCCATTCGATCCATCGCGGCATCGATGTCGCCCGGGCGGCAAGCCTATCCCACGTGCTGGCCGCGACTGGTTCAACCTCCGAGAATGCCGCTCAGGCGATTTACGGACTTCCGGAGATAGCCCTCCTCGATATGGGAGATTTTGCCGGCGGCGTTCTAAAATATCTGAGAGCGCATCCGGTCCCCCGGCTGACCATCGCCGGCGGTTTCGCCAAGATCACGAAGCTGGCGCAAGGCTCCCTTGACCTGCACTCCGGCCGAAGCCAAGTCGACATGCAGTTCCTGCTGGATCACGCCCTGGAGGCTGGCCTCCATCAATCTCTGAGCGACCGGATTCTCTCCGCCAACACCGCGCTCGAAGCACTTGAATTGACTCGCCAAAACGGACTCACTCTCGCGCCGCTGATCGCGTTGAAGGCGCGCGAAGTCGCACACATGGCGCTTCAGCAGGCGCCGGTGGCGGTCGAAGTGATCATAGTCGATCGCAAGGGCGAAATACTTGCGCGGACCGGCTTCGAATGAAGGAAATCATACTCATTCTCGGCGGCACGCGGGAAGCCTCGGAACTGGCGGACCGCCTCGTCCGCGATCACCCCGACGCGCGCGTCATCACGTCGCTCGCCGGCCGCACCCGCGAACCCGATCCGGTCGCCGGAGAGGTTCGGATCGGCGGCTTCGGCGGCGTCGTCGGCCTTGCCGCCTACATTCGCGCCGAAGGCGTGACGCGACTCATCGATGCCACCCACCCCTTTGCGAGACAAATCTCCGCCAACGCGAATGCGGCGTCCCGCCTGACCGGCGCGCCTCTCGAATCCCTTACGCGACCGCCCTGGAAAAGACAGCCGGGCGACGAATGGATCGAGGTCGCGACGCTCGAGGAAGCGTGCGACGCGATCCCCGCTGGCGCGCGTGTCCTGCTGGCGCTTGGCAGCCAGCACATCGCTCCTTTCGGTTCGCGTACCGATGTGCATTTCACCGTTCGCATGGTGGATCCGCCGAATGCTCCGTTGCCGCTGCCTGATCATGATCTGCTCATCGGCAAGCCTGGCGCCGCGTCCTCGGAAGAAGCCGCGATGCTGGAACGCCACGCGATCACGCATATCGTCTGCCGAAACTCCGGCGGCCCGGGAGCCTACGCGAAGATCGAGGCCGCCCGCGCGCTCGGCCTCCCGGTTATCGTGATCGGACGCTGACTCCGTACGAGGCGACTTTCAGAAGCCTCACGCCAATTCGGCCTTCAACCAGTCCCGAAACGCCATTGCGTGCCGGCTCGGTTTGTGGCGCTTCGCCGTGATGAACCAGTAGGCGAGACCGGTGGAGCGCCTGTCGTCAAAAGGCGCGACCAGTCTGCCTGCGTCCAGCGCGTCGCTGGCCAGCGTTTCCCACGCAAGGAAAACGCCCTGCCCGGCGATTGCCGCATCGAGACACAAAGCCCCGTCGGAGTAGACGGGACCGTCGCAGAGCGACGCTTCGTCGACGCCGTTCGGTTCGAGCCAGACTCGCCAGTCGAACAGCGACTTTGTCTCGCGGATGACTGGTACGTTGACCAAATCCGCTGGTGCCTTCAAGCGTTGGCCGATTTCCGGACTGCAAACGGGGAACACCCGGTGATCGAGCAGATGCTCGACATTTACGCCCGGATAGTCGCCGTTGCCGACCCGGATGCAAACATCAACATCCGAAGTGTTTGGATCGACCAGCGCAACATCCGCATCCACGCGAATGCGCACAGAGGGGTAGGCCTCGTGAAAGTGGTTCAGGCGCCATACGAGCCATCTGCCGGCAAATAGCGGCGCAACGGATACGGTCAGAACATCCTGTGTTTCGTTTCTCACCAAGCGCACTGCGGATGCGAGTTCCGTCATCCCGGCTGTTAGATGAGAGCACGCCGCCTCGCCGACCGCATTGAGTCGCAGCCGCTTGCCCTGCCTGACGAACAGCGTCTTGCCAAGGCTCGCCTCCGTGCGCTGAACTTGCTGGCTGACGGCGCCCACGGTCACGCCGAGTTCATCGGCGGCCGCCGCGAGACTGCCCAGCCTCCCCACCGCTTCGACAGCGCGAAGTCCCGATAGATGAACCCTGTTCAGGATTTTCATTCAGATATTCTAAATTGAAAATTATAGAAAGTCGATTTCGCGCGCTCAAATTAGGGCGCATCTTTACCGAATGATACAGTTTATCTACATATTCATTCGAAGCCTCGGCACGGATCCGAGTCAGGGCAACCGCCAGCAAAACGATCCGTGGCGCCGCGATCCGCTATCGCACCCTGATCTCGAACGGATGAGCTTGGACCAACTTGCCGATCTGCCGATGAATCCTCGGAGCTTCTGCGGCGACTAAGTCCAATCGCGGGGCCGTGGCGCCAGCGATGAAGTCGCCGCTAGCCGGTCTTTTTCTTCCCGCGGTTTCTGAGCACGTGGGAATAGCCGGCATTGTAGAGATCGCTGTCGCGGAACTCGACATCGCCGAACACTTTGCCGACCATCACCAGCGCGGTGCGCGTGATCTTAGCCTCGCGCACTCTCTCCCTCATCTCCGAAAGCGTCGTGCGGATGTAAAGTTCGTCCGGCCATGTGG
The DNA here is from genome assembly GCF_019966575.1 of Oricola cellulosilytica. Classification (GTDB taxonomy): domain Bacteria; phylum Pseudomonadota; class Alphaproteobacteria; order Rhizobiales; family Rhizobiaceae; genus Oricola; species Oricola cellulosilytica. The sequence continues at coordinate 188,896 of NZ_JAINFK010000003.1, forward strand.
CCCGATAGGCGATCACCACCGGGCAATCGGCCCCGTAGTAGGGTTCGAGCGAACGGCGGATATAGTCGAGATTGCGGATCGACAGGTGGATCGCAAGCGTCGCTCCGGACTTGCCGAGCACTTCCAGTTGCTCGCCTTCGGGCATTGCGGACGCCTTCATGCCTGTCCGGGTCACGATGACCGTCTGCGCGATCTCCGGCAGAGTCAGTTCAGCGTTGAGCCGCGCCGCCGCCGCTGCGAACGCCGGCACGCCCGGTACCACCTCGTAGCCGATCCCGAGCACATCCAGACGCCGCATCTGCTCCGCCGTCGCGCCGTAGATCGACGGATCGCCGGAATGCACCCGCGCTACATCGTGGCCCGCCGCATGCGCCTTCTCGATCTCGGCGATGATCTGGTCGAGATGCATCGGCGCGGTGTCCATCACGACCGCATCCGCCGGAGCGGCCTCGACGATCTCCTCCGGCACCAGCGATCCGGCATAAAGGCAAACCGGACAGCGCTCGATCAGGCGAAGCCCGCGCACGGTGATGAGATCGGGCGCGCCGGGCCCCGCGCCGATGAAATACACGGTCATTGGGCGTTTCCCATCCTCGATCCAGCTTTCCCGGAATAGCCGCGCGGCGTGTAGACCCAGGCCCTGCCGTCACCGGTTCTCACCGTTCTGCTGTCAGACGAGCCAACGACAACCACCGTCAGCATGTCCACGTCGTCCACGTCGAGTTCGCCAAGCGGAACCACCCGCACGGTCTCGCCCTCGCGCCCGAGATTCGTCGCCAGGATCACCGGAGCGTCCGCCGGCCTGTGCTTCAGCAACTCGTCACGCGCCCAGGCAAGCTGGGTGCGGCGTTTTTTGGAGACGGGGTTGTAGAAGGCGATGACGAAGTCCCCCTCGCCTGCCGCGCGCACCCGGCGCTGAATGTCCTCCCAGGGCGTGAGAAGATCCGACAAAGAGATGGTGCAGAAGTCGTGCCCCAAAGGCGCACCGGCCCGCGCGGCGGCTGCCTGCAGCGCCGAGATGCCGGGAGAGACCTGCACGTCGATCCGGCTGGCTCCCTCGCTCACGCCGCCCCTGTCGAGCAATTCGAACACCAGCGTCGCCATGGCGTAGATTCCCGCATCGCCGGAACAGACAAGCGCCACCTTGCGCCCCTTTCCCGCCAGTTCCATGGCATGGCGCACCCGGTCCTCTTCCTTGCCGAGGTCGAAATCGTGGCGCCTTTTATCGTTCACGAGCGGTCCCAGAAGATCGAGATAGAGCGAATAACCGACTAGATCGCTCGCCGCCGTCACCATCCGGCTCACCTCCGGCGAGCGCCAGGCTTCCACTCCGGGGCCTATACCGACGACGAACAGTCGTCCTCGTGCCCGTCCCGGCATTGTATCGGCCTTGAATGGCTCCGGCGCACCAGCGACCGCGCAAGTCGCTCGCGCGCTCTTTTGCTTCTCGACCAGCAGTTCCCCGTCGGCGCCGACAGCCGCAAGCGCTGCGCCCTCGGAAACGCCGTGGCAGCCGACCTCGGAGAACACCACGTCCGATGGATTGGCCAATCGCGGGGTTTGAGCCTCAAGCGCATCGGCATCGAAGAACCGCGCCGGAACACCGAGTTGCGCGGCGACGTGATGCACTGCCGCCTCGTCGGCCTTCACGTCGAGCGACACGACGACGCCAACGGCACCTTCCGCTAGCCCCGTGTCCGCAAGCGTCTGGCGCACCAGTTGGAGAGCTTCATCCGCATCGCATCCGCGCTCGCAACCGACCCCCACTGCAAGTCTCCTGGCGTGAAACAGAAGCTCGTCCGCACCCGGTTCGCAGCGCTTCTCGGTTACGGTGATTGTCACGCCGCCGGTCTTCGAAATCGGCAGTCCGCTATCGCTGAGCCAAGCCGCATCTCCATTCAGCCGCACGGACTCACCTGCCAGAAGCGCCGCCATCACGGATTTGGCGTTCTCCGGGTTCGCCAGCACATAGCCCTCCGGGGGCGCATCCAGCGCCACCCCGAAACGCACATCCCCTGCCGTCGTCACCGCCGCGACGCCGCCGAGCGTGAACGCGATGTCCGCAGCAAGAGCGTTTGCCCCCCGATGTCCGCCCAGAAGCGGCACGGCCACTACGCCGTCATCGGAGACAACGATAACCGGCGGCTCGTCATGCTTGTCGCTCAACACCGGCGCAAGAATGCGAATTGCGGCCCCGGACGCCATCACCGCGACGATCGGGACCCTATCCAAAAAGAGCGATTGCATATGCGCCTTGACGTCATCGAACAACACCACGCCCTCGCGCTGCGCAACGCGTCTGCGCGCGCCGTGGATCATGCCTCCCGTGGCGTCACGCACCGCTTCGGCAACGGGCAGCGATGCGTCGCTCAGGATCACGATCGCGGGCGGCAGAACATCATTCGGCATCGGTCGGCCTTCCGGCAGGCAGCGCGCGGATCCAGTCCTCCGCGCCCTTGTAGATCAGGATCATCGAAAAATAGGGAGCGGTCTCATCCGATACTTCGGAAAGCGGCATGATCCGCTCCTCGCCCAGGGTGACGCGTTCGCAATAACCCGCGCACGCAGCCAGACCGAGCCGCTCCAGCAGCACCCGTATGCGGTTGAAATGCCGGCCGATCTTCATGATCGCCAGTGCATCCGCGGTTTTGAGGCGCGCTTCCAACTCTTCATTGCTCAGCGGTCCGGGAAGAACTGCCAGCACGTCGTTGCGCGCCGCCAGCGGCCGCTTCAGCGCCGCCGCCGACGCCATGATCGACGAGACACCGGGAATGATCTCGCAGGGATAGGACTGGCTCAGCCGCTCGAACAAATACATAAACGAGCCGTAGAAGAAGGGGTCACCTTCGCAGAGCACCGCCACGTCGCGGTTTGCGTCCAAATGACCGGCTATGGTGCTTGCCGCCTGATCGTACACTTCGGCCGCCGGAAAGCGTTGCACCCGCATCGGCACCACGATCGGAACCTCGATCTGCTCCGGGGCAAGAAAACCCGAGACGATCGCCCGCGCGAAGCTCTGGCCGGTGTCGGGCGCCGGGTAGGCGACGACGGGCGACGCGGTAAGGATGCGATGCGCCTTCAAGGTCAGCAGTTCGGGATCGCCCGGTCCGACGCCCAGCCCGTATAATGTTGCAGTCATGAGCTTTTGGTCCACGCCCACTGCGTGACAGGCATGGAAGGACGCCAGCCATGAAACGGCCCGACCGGTTCGGCCGTCTCCACGGAGATGCGCTGCAACTCGCCGCCATGCTCCTTGAAGGCCTGCAGAAGAACGGTTTCACTTTCGAGCGTCACGGCATGCGCGACCAGCCTGCCATGCGGCTTCATGGCCTTCATGCAAGCCCCTATGGTGACTTGCGAAACTCCACCGCCGATGAACACCGCGTCGGGCGTCGGCAGGCAATCCAGCGCCTCTGGCGCAGTTCCGTCGACCAGTTGCAGTTTCGGGGCACCGAGCTTTCTCGCATTTTCCTCCGCCATCGCGCGACGTTTCGCCTGCGGCTCGATCCCGATAGCAAGCGTTTCCGGAGCTGCCCGCATCCACTCGATGGCGATCGAGCCGCAGCCGCACCCTAGATCCCACAGCACCGCGTCGCGCAGCGGCACCAGCTTTGCGAGCGCCAGCGCTCGCGCGGCGCGCTTGGTCATCTTGCCGTCATGGGTGAAGGCGCCGTCTGGCAATCCGGTGCGCGGCAAAATCTCGGCATCCGGTCCGGCAACGCACTCCACTGCAAGCAGATGAAAATCCGGTACATCAAGGCTCCAGCCCTCCGCGATACCCTCGAACCGGGCCTCGTCCTTACCACCCATCGCGGCCAGCACCGTCATTCGCGATGCGCCGTAGCCCCGCTCGCGCAGCAATCCGGCGATTGTACCCGGCGATGTTCCGTCCTTCGTCAGGACCAGCAGCCGCGCGCCCGGCGCGATCCACGGTACGATCTGTTCGGCGGCGCGCCCGTGAACGGTCAGCGTTTCGACGTCCGGCAGCGACCAGCCGAGCCGGCATGCCGCCAACTGAAAAGCGGAAACCTGCGGATGGAAAACGATTTCTTTGGCCGGAATCGCCTTGAGGATGCGCGCGCCGACCGAGTACCAGAGCGGGTCGCCCGTCACCAGCACGACGATCCGACGCCCCTTTTGCGCCTTGATCGTTTCAATCATCGCATCGAACGGCGACGGCCACGCAATTCGCTCTGCGGTAACGTTTCCCGACAATTCGTGGTGTCGGCTGCCTCCGACGATCACTTCGGCGTCCTCAACAAGTCTGCGCGCTTCAGCCGTCAGGCCGTCCATACCGTCCTCGCCGATCCCGACGATGTGCAACCATGGCGTCGTCATGTGGAAAGTCCTCCGGCGAGCGCGTTGACGGCGGCCTGCGCCATTGCCGTTCCGCCCTTGCGCCCGAGCAGCGTGATGAAGGGGATCCCGCGCGGATTGTCCGCGAGTTCCGTCTTGGATTCCGCCGCACCCACGAAGCCGACCGGAAAAGCGATGATCGCCGCAGGCTTCGCCCCGCCCCCATCGATCCATTCGAGTAGACGGAATAGCGTCGTCGGCGCGTTGCCGATCGCGACGATCTGTCCGTCCAGCCTTTCCCCCCACAGATCGATCTGCGCGGCCGCCCGGGTCATGTTGTACTGCTTGGCAAAGGCCGCGACGTCCGGTTCCGATATCCCGCAGTGGAGTTCGCAGCCCTTCGGAAGAAGGTGCGCCATCACGCCATGGCGGAGCGTCTCGACGTCGCAGCAGATATCCGCGCCGTTCGCCAGCGCTCCCGCCACCGCCTCCACGATATCTGCACTGTAGCGCAGATCACCTAGGATCTCCGGCATTCCGCAAGCATGCACGATCCGCGTTGCAACCGGGCGGATTGCCTCGGGCAATGCCTGCAAGTCCTGAATCTGCGAGATCATCTCGAACGACTTCTCGTAGATCGCATGCGGTTCTCGGATATAGTCCATCAACTTCTGCTTAGGCCTTGCTCTTTTCCATGCTCTTGGGCCCGAGCGGATGACTGGCGTGTGGATACGGGTGATGGTGGTGGTGTTGGTGATGGCCGCCATCATCGCCATGGTCATGATCGTGGGTATGTACCGGCGTCCATTCGAGGCCGTGCTCCTTGCAGAACGCCGCGTCGCGGCAGCGCCCGTCGCAATCGCCATTGCATGGACAGTTCGCCGGCGCACCACCGACACCCTCGACATGATGGTGGTGGCTTTCCTGCGCCTGCCCGACCTCCGCCTCGAAGCCGAGAACCTGCTCGCGATATTTGCACATCTGGCAGTTCATATTGTTGGCGCCGTCGAGAATTTCGCGCACCCGGTCGACGAAAGACTCGATCACCAGATCATGGTCGTTGAGATACGGGGCTTTGATAAACTCGATCTCCGGATGCGCCGCCGCCACCTCGTCGGTCTGCGAATAGATCCGCTTCACCAGCACGCCGGTGAAAAGGAAATAGGGAAACACCACGATGCGGCGGTAGCCGAGCTTCGCTGCGTGCTCAAGGGCCGGTTTGACCAAGGGAAACGTGACACCGGAATAGGCGGTCTCGCCCCAGCCGAAACCGATGCCCTCCCACAGCATGCGCATCACCTTGGCGACATTGGAATTGGCGTCCGGATCGGATGCGCCGCGTCCGACCACGACCAGCATCGTTTCTTCCGGCGCGACATCGGATGGCGCGGCCGCAAGCGCCTCGCGAATGCGCTCGCCCGCGGCACGGATCATCTTCAGGTCAATCCCGAGCTCGCGCCCGTAATCGATTCTTACATCCGGATTTTTTGCCTGGTAGCTGTTGAGGACGGAAGGCAGGTCGTTCTTGGCGTGCCCGGCGGCAAACAGCATGCCGGGCACCGCCAGAATGTCGGTGACGCCCCTCTCCTTCAGCGCGTCCAGGCCCTTGTGCAGCACCGGATTGGCGAACTCGAGATAACCGTATTCGACCGGCCATTGCGGAAACCGCTCCCGCAGCCGTTGAGCCAGCTTGGAGAATTCCGTGACTGCGTTCTGGTTACGGCTGCCATGGCCGCACACCATGATGCCGTAGCGTTTGCCGCCATCCGGTCCTTTGAGCATGACTCAGGCCTTGGCCTGGGTGTCGCTGTCAACTGCGTCTGCCTCCGCGGCCTCGCCGTCTTCGGCTTCCTTTGCGGCGCTGCGCTTCTTGCCAAACACGAAAACACCGATGGCGGCAGCGGCACTCGCGGCGGCCAGAGCGATCCAGTGACTGTGTCCTGCAATGTCGGCGACATGGCCGGGGTCGGCATGCGCTGGCGCGGCAGCGCCAAGGATGGCCGCGGCGGCGGCAAGCTTCGAAATTTTCATGATCTGCTTCCTCAAGATCCGTGTCAGCGTTATCAACACGTGCGCCGGTTGTGACGGGGCACCCGCACAGACCCGGACCTTGCGACAGTTCCGCTGCACTGCCCCCTGGATGGGTCGGCCGCAACGGACATCTTTTCGGCCCCGGGACGTGTCTGGGGCACTGCCGATAACGGCGCCAAACTAGGGATTCTGGTCCACCCGGTCAATCGTGCGTGCGACATCGGCGCGCTGAATTTCGACTGGCGGTTACCCTGCTTCGTTTGACTTGATCTCGAAATCGAGCATGTCGGCCACCCGTTTGACGAATTTCTCCTCACGAGGGTCGATATCCCGGTCGGCGCCAGCAATTTCAATCATATGGTCGAGGAGCGTCTGCCGCCGTTCGATCGGCAGGTCAGCGAATACCGAGGTTGCTTGACTTGCAGATGTTTCGTAAGCGAAGTCTTGCAGATAGCGATAAACGCCGTCCATGGCATCCGGTTCGATGCCGAAACTTTCCCGGCAAACCCGCCTGAAGGCTTCCAGTTCGCGCTCCTCGACTTCCCCGTCCGCGAGGATCACGCGAAACAACAATAGCAATTCCGCCGTCAGCGCGGCGTCGTTGGCAACGAGCCGGACTACCCGTTCCTGCTCCAACCGGTTCTTCAACGCTTCCAGCCAGCCAATCACGCGTCTCTCCCCTGCCTGGCTGGACACTAGCGCAACTCATCACTTGCGGAAATCGAAGATGCGTGAGGTGACGCAAATCACTCCACATCTCGTCCAATCGCTCACGTGCAGGCTAGAAAACGCGGAGCGACGATTTGAAAAAAGGGGCATTCCGATTGGGGAGATCAGCTCGCCACGCTCTTCCAGGGCCGGCACATACATCATGCCTGTCCCGACCGGCGCAGATCAAAAATGTTATAGACGCTCGATAGTGAAGAGGACGGGACGCTCCTCGGCGAGTCCGGTTCAGGTCAACCGGCGGCGTCCAAATGGTTTCGCCGTCCGGGGCCGGCTTCGCCGTTCTCCGCCGTCCCATGTAGCCTGAGTCCGCGGTGTCGCGATGTCTTCGACGTTCGGATCGGATGAGTCGTAACCGGCTTCCGCGGATTGCCTGATTTCCAGCGAAACGTGCGCCTCCGCGATCTCCGGCGTCGACTCCAGGTGCCGGACAAGCACGATCTCGCCATCCTGGGGGGAATAGGTCGAAAGGTGCGGGAGATAGGCCCCACGTCCGTGGCAGTGGGAAACAAAACTCTGCAGGAGGTCCATTGCAGGGAACACCGGGATCGGCGCTTCTTCCAGGACCGCCTCCATGCCGAGAATGTCCGCCGCGCCTCGCGTGGAGGCGCCGATAAGCCGGACGCCAGCGACTTCCTTGTTGCTGGAAAATGGCGTGACTCGCACGAAGATGGCCACCGGATTGGTCTCCAGTTCGCGCAGAAATGGCGCCGGTCGGTACAGCATCTCGCATGGTTTCCAGTGGACAGCGGTAGGCATATCAAGTCTGCACAGCGCAGCGGCGACGTTGGCCGCAAGCTTGTTGCGGGTAAGGCTGGTGTCCATCGCCCGCACGCCGAGCGCATTAGCCACCGCGTCGAACTCGGTCTCCACCGTTATGTGGATATGGGCCTGATGTGCGCGGACGACCTCCTCCGCGTCTTCGAATGAGCGGTGAAGCATGGGCCAGTCGAGCGCCTCGAAATAGGCGGCCCGTTGCCGGACGTCGTTGCCCGCCTCGATCGCGATCGAGCAGCCGCCGGTGCTCAGACGCAGATAGCGGTTTGGTCCCGCCGTCCCGTCGCTGTCCAGAGAGACGACATCGCCGTTCGAGAGGGCTTGCAGGCCGGAGATTAGCGCTTGAGCGTCAAAAGAAGGCTCGGAATCATACATCAACGTACATTCCGTGGGTACTTCAAACCCGGCCTTCCTCATCTGCGAGACAAAGTTCATGTCAGCTCCGGCAAACGCAAATATTTCGTGCTGGGTCATCCTTATAGTGGCGCAGGGTAACCCACTTGTTAACGATCACGCCGCATTTGAGGCGACGCGCCTGCCCGCAGACGCACTTGGCGCGGTTATACATCACCCTACATGGCATCCGGTCGACCCGATCGGAAATCGATATGAGCTACGTTTCCGCGCTTCTGACGCTTCTCTGCTGCGTGGCGGTCGCGGCCATCGTCGCTTGGTCGGAAAGGCACCCCGATCGCGCGATCTGGCCCCCACGTCGCTTTGGCTGGGGTGCGCGGATGGTCACTTGGAGCGTGACGATCATCGCGATCGGCGGAGCCTACATGGCCGGACGGCTGAACTGGAACGCTTGGCACTGGCCGGACTGGATCCGTTGGTATATCGGCTTTTCACTCGTCTTCGTTTCCAGTTCCGTATCGTCCTGGGCGATCATCCAACTCGGCCTCGACCAGTCCATGGGTGCCGACGGAAACCTCGTCACGACCGGCCCCTATGCCCGTTCCCGCAACCCAACCTACATAGCCAATCTGGCGTTGTGTGGCGGCTGGATCCTGCTGGCCGCATCATGGCCGGCGGCGATTGCCGCCGGATCGCTTGCGGCACTTTACATCTTTGCGGTTCCTTATGAGGAAAGGTGGCTCGCCCGTAAATACGGCGCGGCCTATTCCGAATACCGTGAGCGTGTTCCCCGCTGGCTCTAGCCGAAACGCTCGGCGCGATACGGCGCCGGATCGCAGAACGGCGCTTCACCGGTCATCATCTGCGCCAGCAATTCGCCAGTCGCCGGGCCGAGCGTAAACCCGTGATGTCCGTGGCCGAAATTGAGCCAAAGGCCGGGGCACCCCGGCGCCGGCCCGACGACCGGCAGCATGTCCGGAAAGACAGGTCGCGCGCCCATCCACGGCTCGTCCTCCACGCTATCGCCGATCGGCAGGAGATCCCGTGCGAGCGGCAACGCTCTCTCAAGCTGGATCGGTGTTTTCGGTGCGCCGTGGCGTGCGAACTCGGCGCCTGACGTGAGCCTTATCCCCTTCGCCATTGGAGCTAGTACGAAGCCGTTCTCGTCGTCGACCAGCGGTCGCGAAAGATACGCATTGCCCGTCGGCCGGTAGTGGCGGTGATAGCCGCGCTTGATGCCCATCGGCAGCCGAATGCCGACAGTGTCCAGCAGAGACTTGGACCACGGTCCGAGCGTTACCGCCATTTGGTCGGCCTGAAACTCCCCGGCCTCGCCGGTCACCGCCCAACCGCTGTCCCGTCGCGACATGCCGGACACGTCCGCCTTGATCGTTTCGCCCCCAAACGAGGTGAACAATTCCGCGTAGGATTTTACCAGGGCGCCCGGGTCGCTGCTTGTCCACGGATCCCGGTAGTGGATGCCGCCAGCCAGCCGGCCCGTCTCGATATGCGGCTCGAGTGCCCCCAGTTCCTTGAGGTCGACATATCCTGCATCCAGCCCGAGTTCCGCTAGATCGTCGAGTTGCGATTGCGCGGCCGCCATCGCGCCATCGTCGCGAAAAATTCGTATCCAGCCGCGCTTCGCCACCAGATCGGCCGATCCGGCTTCCTCCATCAGCGTTTCATGGGCGGAAAGACAGCGGGCAAACAGCTGAATATTCGCCTCGAAGGTCCGCCTCCCGCCTATCGATGTCGACGCGCGAAAATATCGCCAAAGAAAGGGGGCGGTCGACGTCAGCGAAGACCAGTGAAAATTGGCTTCCGTCCGCCGCCGGAGCGCGACCTCCACGATCGTGCGCAGATCGCGCGGGAACAGATAGGGATGAACCCCTTCGCGCTGGATGATTCCGGCGTTGCCGAAACTCGTTTCCTCGCCCGGTTCGCGCCGATCGATCAGCGCCACGGACAGGCCACGCTTTCTCAGATTGATCGCGGTCGAGATGCCGACGATTCCTGCACCGAGCACGATCGCATCATGGCGCGATGTCATCCGGGAGGCTGCCTCTAATATTCGATCCCGATCTGCGCTTTCACGCCGGACCGGAACGGGTGCTTTATCAGTTCCATTTCGGTAACCAGATCGGCGATCTCGATCAGCTCGTCCTTGGCGTTGCGGCCCGTCAGCACGACATGTGTCATGTGGGGTTTCTCGGTCGCCAGAAACTCGACTACCTCTGTGATGTCGATGTAGTCGTAACGCAGCGCTATGTTGATCTCGTCGAGCAGAACCATCGTGTTGCTCTCGTCGCGGATCAGTTCCTTCGCCCTTTCCCATGCCGCCTTTGCCATTGCGATGTCACGCGCCTTGTCCTGGGTCTCCCAAGTGAAGCCCTCGCCCATGGTGTAAAATTCGCAAAGATCGGAGAAACGCTCCTTAATGAGGTTTCGCTCGCCGGTGTCCATGCCGCCCTTGATGAACTGCACGACCGCACATTTCCGGCCGTGTGCGATATGCCGGAAGATCATTCCGAACGCCGCGGTCGACTTGCCCTTGCCCTTCCCGGTATGGACGATGATCAGGCCCTTTTCGTCCGTCTTGGTCGCCATGATCTTGTCGCGCGCGGCCTTTTTCTTGGCCATCTTCGAGGCATGGCGTTCGAGATCGGCATCTTTATCGGTTTCCTCGGTCATAGCAGCTCTTCCGTTCTTCGTGTTTCGGCATGGCGTCGACAGCAGTCACTCTGTAGACAGGCTCCTTCCGGCAATCGTGCCGTCCTGCGCCTCAGCCAAAATACACGCCAGCGTCATTTTTCGCGTCCCGCTCCCGCCATTTCGCTCAGCGCGAACATCGCCGAATTGCTCTTCGGCGTCCACAGACCGCGCTCGACCGCCTCCCGCAGCCGGTCCGCGATGTCGGCAAGCGCGTCGGGGTTCTTCTGGGCGATGAAACCGCGCACTGTCTCGTCCATCAGGTAGGCCTGGTAGACCGCCTCGAAGTGATGATCCCGCACCGCGCCGGTCGTTGCCGCGAATGCGAACATGTAGTCGACCGTTGCGGCCATCTCGAAGGCGCCCTTGTAGCCGTGCCGCATCACCCCTGCGATCCATTTCGGATTGACGACGCGCGCGCGCACCACCCGGCCGATCTCTTCCTCAAGCGTTCTGATGACTGGTCTTTCGGGCTGGGAATGGTCGTTGTGGTAGATCGCCGGCCTTTCGTCCTTCAAGGTCTCGACCGCCGCCGTCATGCCGCCCTCGAATTGGTAGTAGTCGTCGGAATCGAGCAGATCGTGCTCCCGATTGTCCTGGTTCTGAACGACGGCCTGAATCCCGCGCAGCCGCTCCTCGAACAGCCCACGCTCGGCGCTTCCCTCGGTTTGCGCGCCATATGCGTAGCCGCCCCAGACAAGATAGGCTTCGGCGAGGTCGGACTTGTCGGCCCAGCCCTTTTCGTCGATCAGCGCCTGCAGTCCCGCGCCGTAGGAGCCGGGCTTCGACCCGAACGCGCGATAGCCCGCCCGCCGGGCGGCGGTCTCGGCATTCTCTCCCGCATTCGTCAGACGCTCCGCCTCCGCGCGCATCCGCGCGGCGATCGGATTGTCGCCCGGGTCCTCCTCCAGCGCGCCGATCGCCCTCACCGCCTTGTCGAACAGCGCGATCTGATCGGGAAAGGCGTCGCGGAAGAAGCCGGATATGCGCAGCGTGACATCGACGCGCGGCCGACCGAGCTTGGCGACCGGAATGATCTGGTAACCCGTCACCCGGCGCGAAATTCCGTCCCAGACCGGTTTCGCGCCGATCAGCGCCATCGCCTGCGCGATGTCGTCGCCGCCGGTTCGCATGTTCGATGTGCCCCATGCCGTCAGCCCGAAACTGACCGGCCATTTACCATGGTCCTGCGTGTAACGCATCACCAGCAGTTCCGCGGATTTGCGGCCGAGTTCCCATGCGGTCTCGGTCGGCACGGCGCGGCTGTCGACGGAATAGAAATTGCGTCCCGTCGGCAGCACGTCGGGCCGGCCGCGCGTCGGCGCGCCGGATGGGCCGGGCGCGACGAACGTTCCCCCCAGCGCGGCGAGAATGCCGTCTATCTCGGCACTGCCGCAGGCTTCCACAGACGGCCGTATCGTTGTCTCGACTCCGCTCAGGACCACCCGCGTCCGCTTCCAGGCAGCAGGAGCCTGCGTCTCGCCCCCGACCAGACCGCTGGCCAGCAGCTCGATCCGCTCGACCGTGTCGCCCGCCGTCCGCCACGGGTCTTCCGACACCGTCTGCAACATGTTCGGGCGCGGTCCGGTCCATTTCGCTGCCATATCGCAATCGAGCGGGTCGAAACCGAGTTCCATATCCGCGGCGATTGCCCGCTGTAGGCTGGCGTCCGCGCCTTCGCCGACGCCGCGCGGCACCCGGGCGAGCGCGGTAACGAGATCGGTCAGCAGCCGCCCCTCCGGCGCCTTGCCGAAGACGTGCAGCCCGTCGCGGATTTGCATCTCCTTGAGATCGCAGAGATACGCGTCAAGTTTCTCAAGTGCTGCGTCGCTCGCATCGTCCGCACCAATCCCCGCATCGTGATCGAGACCAATGTCACGCACCAGGTCGAGAATGCGGACTTTCAGCACCTTGAGCCTGCGCGGATCGCTGCCGGCGGCGTCGTAATACTCGTCCACCAGGACTTCGAGATCCTTGAGCGGGCCGTAATTCTCGGCGCGCGTCAGCGGGGGGGTCAGATGATCGATGATGACGGCGGAAGTCCTGCGCTTGGCCTGGGTGCCCTCGCCCGGATCGTTGACGATGAACGGATAGACATGCGGCAGAGGTCCCATGACCGCCTCCGGCCAACAGGTTTCCGACATCGCCAGCGCCTTGCCCGGTAGCCATTCGAGATTGCCGTGCTTGCCCATGTGGACCACCGCATCGACATCGACGACGGATCGCAAAAACGCGTAGAAGGCGATGTAGCCATGTGGAGGAACGAGGTCCGGAGAATGGTAGCTTTCCTTCGGATCGATGTTGTATCCGCGCGCCGGCTGGATACCGACAAGCGTATCGCCGAAGCGCGTGAGAGGCAGCGCAAAGACACCATCGCAAAAGAACGGGTCGCGCTCGGGCTCGCCCCATTTCTCAACGACCTGATCTTGAATCGAAAGCGGAAGCTTACTGAAGAAGTCCTTGTATTGTCTCAGCGAAAGCACTTCCCGGATTTCCCGTCCGTCGCGCGCGGTATTGGTCGGACCGGCCTTGAGATGGTCAATCAGCGCATCGCCGTCAGCCGGAAGTCCGCGCGCCGGAAAACCGGCTTCGCGCATCGCCCGAAGCACTTCGAGCGTACCGGCGGGCGTGTCGAGACCGACGCCGTTTGCAAGTCGCCCGTCGCGGTTCGGATAGTTGGCAAGGACAATCGCGACGCATTTTTCCCCGGCAGGCTTGCGCCGCAGCCGCACCCAACGCGCGGTGAGAGCCGCGACGTACTCCAGCCGGTCAGCAACCGGCTGATGCGTGACGATATTGCACTCGGTCGCTTCGTCGAAGACATCCGCCGACTTGAACGAAACGGCGCGCGACAGGACCCGTCCGTCGACCTCCGGCAGGGCCACGTTCATCGCCAGATCGCGCGCGTTAAGCCCTTGGGGCGATGCCTCCCAGACTTCCTTGGACGAGCTCGAAAGCACGGCCTGGATGACAGGAGCGCCGTCCCGTTCGAGTACTGTGGACACGCGCTCTGCACCCGGTGCCGATACCGCAAAACCGGTCAGATTCAACACCACGTCGGGCTTGGGTTCGTCGAATAAGGCCTCCACGGTCGCTGCCGAAACAGGGTCCTTCAGGCTGGACACATAAACCGGAAGCACGTTCAGGCGGCGTTCGCGCAGCGCTCGCGCCAGTGCCACGACCGGTGCGGTCTGACCTGACTGTACCAGCGCGCGGTAGAAAACGATGGCGACCGTCCCGGCATGCCGCGCCTCCGCGAGGTCATTGCCGATATCGAGCATTCCAGCCTTAAGCAGAGGCGCCGCCTCACCCTCGATCTCCCTGCCCGCAAGCACGTCGGCGCAAGCATCGAGAAAACCGCGGGCATTCTCCGCCCCGCCCTCGACCAAAAAGCGCCAGAGCCGGTCGCACGAACCGGCATCGAGCGTACAGAACTGCGCAAGTCCCGGATCGGGCTTGTCGTCGCCCGGCACCACGGCGAGCTTGATGCCCCGCGCGATGGCGGAAGCGTGGATCGCTTCCAGTCCGTATGGCCAGTAGCCTGCGCCGCCAAGAATCCGGATGACGATCAGTTTGGCGTGCTGTCCCGTTCGCTCGATCCATCTGTCAACCGACATCGGGTGTTTGAGCTGCAGCAGATTGACCAGCCGCAGCAAACAGTCTCCGGATCCGGACCGCCGCGCGCCGGCAAGACTCGCCAATTCGGTGTCCGCCGCCGACAGCACGCAAATATCGCCCGGCGTCTGGCCGAGATCGATCGCCTCGTCGTCCCCGTCGGATATCTCTCCCTTTTGGGCAAGAAGCAGATGCATCAGGGTTCGGCGGACGCGGCCGCCCTGCCGATCGCCTCCTCGATGGCGGCCTGATCGATGTCATGCAGACCGATCACGACCAACCGCGTCGCACGCTGTTCGCCGTTCGCCCAAGGGCGATCGAAATAGGTTTCGATACGCTGCCCCACGGCCTGCACGACGAGGCGCATCGGTTTGCCGGGAACATCGCAGAAGCCTTTCAACCGCAGCACGTCATGCGTCGCGATGATCTGCTTCAACTCTTCAGTGAACCGCTTCGGATCCCCGACCGCCCCCGCCGACGCGACGAAACTCTCGAATTCGTCGTGGTCGTGATGGTGATCCTCGCCGTTCTCGTGCTCCATTTCGTGATGCGACTTGCGCAACGCGATCTGGCCTTCGGTCGCCGAGTTCAGGCCAAGCAGCACCTCGGCTGGAAGTCGTCCGTGGGTCGCATGGATGATCTTCAGCGGCCGGTCGGTCTGCCCGGCCACGTCTCCGCGCACCGAGTCCAGACGCGCCGCGTCGATCAGGTCCGCCTTGTTCAGCACCACCATGTCGGCGGCACGGATCTGATCCTCGAACAGTTCCTCCAGCGGACTCTCGTGGTCGAGCGCGCCATCTGCCCTGCGCTGGGCATCGAGCTTGGCGTGATCGTCGGCGAACCGCCCCTCCGCGACCGCCGCTGCATCGACCACGGTGACGACACCATCGACCGTGACATGCGTCTTGATACCAGGCCAGTTGAACGCTGCGACAAGCGGTTGAGGCAAGGCAAGACCCGACGTTTCGATGACGATGTGGTCGGGACGGCTTTCCCGTTCGAGCAGCTTCGTCATCGTCGGTATGAAGTCGTCGGCAACGGTGCAGCAGATGCAGCCGTTATTCAGTTCGACGATGTCTTCTTCCGCGCAGGTTTCTATTCCGCAACCTTTGAGCACCTCGCCATCGACCCCCAGATCGCCGAATTCATTGATGATGAGCGCGATTTTCCGGCCGTCGGCGTTCTGTAGCAGGTTGCGGATCATCGTTGTTTTGCCGGCGCCGAGAAATCCGGTGATCACTGTGGCGGGAATCTTCCCCTGCATTGGCCTAGCCCTTCATCTTGAGCGGCAGTCCCGCCGCCACGAAAAATACTTCATCCGCGAGCGCTGCTATATCCTGATGCAGGCGCCCCGCATGATCGCGAAATTCGCGCGCCATCGCATTGTCGGGCACGATTCCCAGTCCGACCTCGTTCGATACCAGAACCACATGCCCCTTGGCCTCGCTCAGCACCTGGCAGAGCGCACTGGCGCGCACATTGATATCGGCTTGCGAGAGCATCAGATTGGTGATCCAGAGCGTCAGACAATCGACCAGAACCGCATTTCCCGGCCGCGCCTCGCGCGTCAGCGCCCGTTCAAGATTCTCCGGCTCCTCGACCGTCCGCCATTCGGCGCCGCGCCGGTCCCGGTGATGCTCGATACGCAACCGCATCTCGTCGTCCCGGACACGTCCCGTGGCGATATAGACGGGCGTCCCATCAAGATCGGCTACCAGCCTTTCGGCGAAGGCCGACTTGCCCGACCGCGCGCCGCCGAGCACCAGCGTGATGCCCGGCGGCGACCCATGAGCCTCACGCATGGTTTCCGGCGAAGTCCTCCTGCTTCACGGCCCGCGCCAGGAACGCGCCCAGCAACCCGCCAAGCACCAGCCAGAACAACGCCGATGTGACCACGGATGCGGTCGCGAACTGTGCTGCCAGATTGGCAGGCACATCGGAGTCATGTGACACCGCCTGCGGTGCGCCGTAGATATGCGGCAGAACGATCAGGGCGACGCCTGCCAGCATCCACGGCAGCCGCCGCTTCAAGGCAAGCATCAGCAGCCCTCCGGCGGTCATCGCCACCGTCGCGGTCCACCAGATCTGGCGCTCCAGGAGGTCGCCGGCGGGCATGCCGGGCAGTTCCGGGGGAAGGCCGAAATTTGGCGCCAGAACAAAGGCGCCGAACCCGCCTGCGCCCCACAGCAGTCCCGAACGCATCGAAATCGGCTGGTTTAGGAGCATGATCGCTGCGGTCAACAGGAGCGCGAATGATGCCCCGACGACAAGGTTTGAAAGCAGCGTAAAGAACGTCCTCTGCAGGCCGTCTTCCGGGGCCCAGGCTTCATCTTCGTGGTCATGCGCGACCGTCGCCGGCTCATGCCCATGGTCCGGGACGCCCGCATTTTCATATGTTTCGGCTTCCAGGATAAGCGGGATCACACGCGCCGACTGTGCGACAGTTGCAAACGCGCCAGCGAGCAGGCCCGCGAGGATCGCGGCCAGTAAAACTCTGATCATCATGACATGAGCCCTAGTGGCAGGGAGCGACGATGGCGTGGCGCGTATCGTGGGTGCCGTTATGCAGCAGATCCGATTGCGCGAAAGCGGCAAAATAGAACAGGAAAACGCCGAGAGAACCTGCAAACATAGCGGTGTATAGACGCGCCGTCGCCGAAATCGGCCATGAAACGGACTGGGTATTCGTTGCGAGCATGACAACCTCCGTGTTGCTCAAGGTTTGATACGGGGCAAGACGCCCCACTTTTGCATGGCAGGTCTCCTGGCTCATGGCGTTCATGCCGGTATGCCTACCTTCCCGGATTGCTCCAGTGGCGCCCCGGCGAACCGGAGCAATGCATACCGCGCCATTCTACAGTCGCGGGGTCGGCCGTGATATGGATGCCCGGCGTGGGTCCACCCGTCACGTTCCCTTTTCATCCCGCCCCACTGATGCGCGGGGCAAGAACCATGGTGTATCGTGATAGGCTTCATTGAGCCGGCGTGTCAATTGCGATTGCGACGCAGCAGGTCGCGCCGCAATGGCACAGCTAAGTGTTGCGCAAATAACCGGTTAACCAAACGCCGCATGATTTACACCGATAAGCTTCGGCGTGATGAACATTGAAGGTGTTTACGGGTTACAGGGAGGTCCTGTCGCTCCAGAACCCGAAACACCGATGCTCGATCAACTCTTCATCGCCCAAAATTGGCATGCCGCCATACGCAAGTCTGCGATGTGGACGCTTGCGATCGGCGCGATGGCGCTCGCCTCAGCCGAGCTTTCGTTCGGCTACTTCTTTCCGGATGTGTGGAACAACCATTCCGCAGGCCTGCGCCTCTATTCCTTCCTGACTGCGACCGTTATAGGCCTTCCGGCCTTCTCTCTCTTCTTTCGCATGTCGCTGCGCCTGAACCAGGTGAACTTGCAGCTTCAGGAGATCGCCCGCCGCGATGTCCTAACCGGATTGCTGAATCGCAAGGCGCTCACCGACCAGATCCGGCAGCGTCAGAATGCAACAGTTTCCCCGCGAGCGCAGGAGGACGCATTGATCCTCATCGACATCGATCATTTCAAGGATGTCAATGATGGATTCGGCCACGCTGCGGGCGATCATGTCCTTCGCATGGTCAGCGTCTGCATCGGCGGCAATGTCTTTGAACGAGACTATGTGGCACGCATTGGTGGTGAAGAGTTTGCGGTCTACCTGCTCGATTCGGGAGCTTCAGGTGCAGTGCGCGCCGCTGAGCGGATCCGCGCTGCGATCGAGGAAAACAAGGCGCATTTCGAGGGTGAGAACATTCGCATCACTGCAAGCGTCGGCGGCGCCCTCTACCCGCCCGGTTCGAGCTACCAAACCATTTATCGCCGCGCCGATTCTGCGCTCTACCGGGCCAAGAAATCCGGTCGCAACCGGTGCGAATTCAACGGCCTGCCGAAACCGGGTGCGGACCCTCAGCAGGAGTTTGACATCGGCGATTTGTCTTGCGACGAAACCGAAGACTGGCCGGAAATACGCAGGAGCCCGTCAACGTCGAGATGATGTTCCATGTGGGTGGCGATGGCATCAAGTGCCGCGTCGACGGCGTTCCGGTGATCCTTGCCGTGCGAGACGGCGCCCAGGCTTGCCAGAAGGGCTGACCGAAACGCGCCATTGTCGAATATCCCGTGCAGGTAGGTTCCCCACACACAGCCATTCTGTGACACCGCTCCATCGGGAGCGCCGGCGATCAATGTCGCCGGTCGGGCGCAGTCGGGTCCGGTGGTCACGCCCAGATGTATCTCATAGCCGCGCACTTCCGCATCGTAAATCGCCGAACTGCCGATGACATTCTCTGTCCGTTTCTCGGCGGCCATTTGCGTTTCGACATCCAGCAGCCCGAGACCTTGCGCGCACGGCGTGTCGCCTTCGATCCCCATCGGGTCGCGAACGCTGCGGCCGAGCATTTGGAAACCGCCGCAAATGCCGATGACCATCCCGCCGCGACCGACATGCGCGTGAAGATCCTCCGACCAGCCGTTTTCCTCGAAGCGGGCGAGATCCGCAATCGTCGACTTGGACCCGGGCAGCACAACCAGCGCCGCTTCCGCCGGGATGCGGTCGCCCGGGCGCACCATTACCAGATCCACGGTCTCCTCCGATGACAGCGGATCGAGGTCATCGAAATTGGCGATCCGATCCAGCACCGGAACCGCAACGACGATTCCCTTGCCGCGAGGCGCGACGAGACGCTGCAGCGTCACCGAATCTTCGGCGGGCAGGCGGGCGACCTCTTCGAGCCAGGGCAGAACCCCGGCGCATGGCCAGCTTGTGAAGCCGGTAATCGCTGTCAGGCCGTCCTTGAACAACTCCGCATCGCCGCGAAATTTGTTGATGATATAGCCCTTGATCATTTCTCGGTCGCGGGCAGGAAGAATTGCGTGTGTCCCGGCGAGTGACGCGATCACGCCGCCCCTGTCGATATCGCCGACCATTACGACGGGGACGTTAGCGGCCGTGGCAAAACCCATATTGGCAATGTCGCCAGCGCGCAGATTGATCTCCGCCGGCGACCCGGCGCCTTCTACCAGCACAATATCAGCCTCCTGCGACAATGCCTCAAAGCTTTCCATGACCGCCGGCAGAAACTCTCCCTTCAGCCGCTGATAGTCGCGGCCCTTTGCCAGCCCGTACATCTTGCCGCGCAGCACGACCTGGCTGCCGGTCTGGGTTTGCGGCTTCAGCAGGACTGGATTCATATGCACGGACGGAGCCGTTCGGCAGGCGAATGCCTGCAGCCACTGCGCGCGGCCGATTTCGCCTCCGTCCTCTGCAACAGCGGCATTGTTCGACATGTTTTGCGGCTTGAACGGCCGCACCGACAGCCCGCGATTCGTCAGCGCCCGGCATAGGCCTGCAACCAGAACGGTCTTGCCTACGTCAGAGCCCGTTCCCTGGAACATGATCGCGCGCGTCATGCAATCTGCGCTAGCCGAAAGCGCGCGAACTGGGAAGCTGTTTATGTTTGGGGGCGGTCGGTAAGTGGAAACACCAAAACCGCAAGGCGACACGCGGGTCGCTTGCGGCGGCCGGCGAGCCGGCAACTGGAGTCCGCGAAAACGCTGCGGAAAAACAAAGAGCTCCGGTACGCAGTACCTTCTCCGGAGGGCGAGGTCCGCAGCTGCTCGCCTCGTCACGGACCTTAGGACTGACAACGTTACCACGAGGTTATTGAGGACTTAAGCAAATCTAAATTTGCGACTTTTTTTCATTAAAATCGAAAAAACTTGGATGCCGCGAATGAACTTCCCCAGACCCGCCAGCCGCGCGTTTCATGGCATGCCCAGCTTCACGCG
Organism: Oricola cellulosilytica; assembly: GCF_019966575.1. GTDB lineage: Bacteria > Pseudomonadota > Alphaproteobacteria > Rhizobiales > Rhizobiaceae > Oricola > Oricola cellulosilytica. The sequence continues at coordinate 209,222 of NZ_JAINFK010000003.1, forward strand.
CAATCAGCAATCGATGCCGATTTTGGATGGTCAAAACGATGACATGGTTTATCACTTGGCGCATGAAGCGCACCACACCCGGAATTCGGGCATCCGCGGCAAGCCGTGTTTCGGCGCCGGTCGTCCTCACGGTCCTTCTCGTTACGGCGGGATGCACGTCGACTGCATCCCGCGTCACGACGACCTACTACAATATTTCCGGAATGTCGGGCGCGGAGCTCGACAAGGAGATCGCCGCAAAAGGTCCCATGAAGGGCCATGCGCTAGCCTCCGCGGAAATTCGTTTGGTCCCCGTGAGCGTAGAGTACGAGAAGGGAGAGCGGAGCTGCCGTTTCCATCGCGCCAGATTCCGGGTCGACGCGAACGTGACACTGCCCCGTTGGCGCCAGCAAATCGCCTCACGCGACCGGGAACTGCGCAGCGCCTGGAACTTCATCTCCACTTACGCCCGCAAGCATGAGCAGGAACATATCAGGATTGCCGAAAAATATGCGCGCAAGGCTGAAGAGGACCTAATGGCAATCCCGCCCAAACCCGATTGCGACCGCCTGGAGGCCGCCGCGGAACGGACCTTGAAGCGCAATCGCACAGCCCATGACCGCGAGCAGAACGCGTTCGACGCAAGGGAACAGAAACGCTTGGCGAAGCTGTTCGAATAATGGAGCCCGCCCCTAGGAGCGCCGGCGTCTCTCCAACCGCTTGATGTTTCCGGAGACACGGCGCGAATAAGGCTCAAGGCCGGATTGCACGATCGCCTCCATTGCGGGAATGAATGACGCCGCTGGCATCAGCGATCCCGATATGGCCTGCAGCCCCAGCCTGCTCCACAGGCCGAACCATTCCGCCTGCAGTTTGCCTGCGGTCTCCACGGCAGCCGACATCTTCTCCGAAACCGCACGCTCGCTTTCACGGCTACGTGCACCCGGTTTCCAACGCCACATCTCCGAATAGAGTATCGGCATGCGCATCCAGATGACGAACGACGTGTTCATCGCGAGAGATCCGAGATCCGTACTGCGGGAGACGGTTCGACGTTTTGCTGCCATGGGAGCGCTCCTTGGGGCTGCGCACCGGAAATGACTGCGCACCGCATAAACGTGCGGTGCGCAGTTTGGTTCACGTCGTCGCCAGATCGGCCTGCGCCAGATCGAGCGCCTTCCCGATACGCTCTACCGCCATGTCGACGGTCTCACGCGTCCAGATCAGAGGCGGCGACATTATCATTGTGTCCATCACCGCCCGCATCATGATGCCGCTGGCGATCGCATGATCGCGGATCACCACTGGTGCGCTTCCAGCCGGCTGAAACCGTTCGCGCGTTGACTTGTCCCGAACGATCTCGACAGCGGCAAGCAGGCCGCACGTCCGGATTTCACCAACCAGCGGATGATCGCCGAGCCCGGCCTTCAACGCGTCCCCAAGATAAGGCCCCGTGTCCTCGCGCACGCGGTCAATCAGGCCTTCGCGTTCGATGATCTCGATATTCTTCAGCGCTACCGCGCAGGCGACCGGATGTCCGGAATATGTGTAGCCGTGATAGAACTCGCCGCCTTTTTCCACCAGCGTATTGGCAATCCGGTCGCCGACCAGCAGCGCCGACAGCGGCTGGTATCCCGACGTCAGTCCCTTTGCCGTCGTGATCGTGTCCGGTTTGATGTTCATGGATTGCGCCGCGAACCATTCGCCGGTCCGGCCGTAACCGGTGATCACTTCGTCCAGCATCAGAAGCACGTCGTACTTTTCGCAGATCCGCTGAATTTCGGGCCAGTAACTCGCTGGCGGGATTTTCACGCCCCCGGCACCCTGGATCGGCTCGCCGATGAAAGCAGCGACGTTCTCCGCCCCAGCCTCCAGGATCGCATCCTCGACTGCCTTCGCGGCACGCAGTCCGAAATCGTGGTCGCTTTCGCCGGGTTCTGCATTCTCGTAGGCATACGGGCACATGACATGGCGGATGTTCGGCACGGCGCCGTAAAGCTGCGCGTGCATTGCCTCCATGCCTCCCAGGGAGGTGCCGGCAATCGTCGAACCGTGATAGGCCCAATTCCGCGAGATGACGATGTTCTTTTCCGGTCTTCCCTCGAGCGCCCAGTAGTGGCGAACGAGGCGCAATGCCGTGTCGTTCGATTCCGATCCCGACGATCCGTAAAACACCTGGTTGATGTTACCGGGCGAAATCTCGGCCAGTTTTTGCGAGAGCAGCGTCGGCGTCGGCGTCGTGCACCTGAAGAACGAATTGTAATATGGCAGCTCGCGCATCTGCGCGGTCGCCGCCTCCACCAGTTCCTCGCGGCCATAGCCCGCATTGACGCACCAAAGGCCTGCCATTGCATCGAGAATTTCATTCCCTTCCGTGTCGTAAACGAACGGCCCCTCGGCGCTTACAACCACGCGGGTTCCGGCCGCGCGCAGATCCTTGTGATCGGTAAAGGGGTGAAGGTGATGCGCGTTGTCGATGGCGCGCAACTGGTCGAGCGAATAGTTCTGGTAAGTCATCGAAATCTCCTGAAAGCTGAATTGTGCGCCTGCGGGCGCGGCGCGTTCAGGAATCGCGCGGCGGTGAGTAACCGATGCGCGCGCACAACAGCAGCAGTTCGCTGTGCCGGGTCCGTGTCGTCGGAGTCGGTGTCATGGCGCGAACCTAGACGGACTATGTGCTGGGAGCAATCCCGGTGAATGGGCCATCAGGGCGTCGCGGATGGCGGGCTATGCCGCGGCCGCGCTCACGACCTTTCGAGGTGCTCCAGTTATGCGAAAATGAAACTCGCCCGCTCACCGGCAAAGAACACCCCCCCCCTCAACTTCCGGTACGTAACTTTAATTCGAATTTCTTCCGGAAGAGTGATAGGATGTGCGCGGCGGATGGGCCGAACCAAGGGGGCCTACAACACCGTCCCAACTGGTAGCGTTGCCGGCTATCGTCAGACAACTGGCATTTGACCATGCTCATGGTCGCCTTCGGAATTTTCGGCTTGTGACAAATATCTGTTTCGTCGCGGCCTGAGCCCGATCATCGAGTCAGGGTCGCGAATAAGCCTAGATAGGGGGCCAGCCCGTCCGGCGAAAAGCTGCACATCCCGGTCCGATTGAGCGATGCTGATCCTCCCCTTCGCATTCTTCGGCGCAACGCTTAGCCGAACCCATCCCGGTCAGCGGCGCAAACCGAAAGGAAACGATCATGGTCTCACCAAAAATGCTGCTTCCCGTCCCCGCAACGCTGCTCGCGCTGGCAACCGCTTTCGTTAGTGCCTTGCCGGCCGCGGCGCACGACACGTCCAAATCGGAAGAGGACCTCATCGACCGTCGATCGACCGGTTCCATAGCGACAACGGATCCAGATATCTGCAATCGGGCAACTGCCCGCTTGGGAACCCTCTGCGATTTTGGTGACGGCGAACCGGCCCAGCGATTTCCGTCAGTGCCGATAAACCCATCCTTCGGCATCTGAAAATGAGAGAGCCCGGAAACCCGCCGCCATGCATCGGCGGGTTTCCGGCGCGGCTCGACCAAGCAGAGGCAATTTTGAACGTGGAGTCGTTTCAGGCTTCTTACGGTGACGAATGAAATCAGCTCTCGGTTGCACCATGCCTGATCTTCGCCGCGCGCGAACAATTGAAACATTGCTGTCCGCGAACTGAGATACGGCTGAAATCGACCGTAGGCCGACTGGGAAATGTCAGACCCGAGCGCTGCTCGCGGAAGCCTGCACGAAGATGACGGAGCTCGCACCGGTCAGGTTGCCTCAACCAGTCCTGAGAGGATCAAGGGAACGATTTCGAAAATCGCTGATCGATTCTGAAAAGCTGGCTGCGTTTCCGAAATCGGAGCGGCAATTCCGGCCCCGGCCGCACAACTAGGGAGAGGGCGCGCGGCGGCAATGAGCACCCCGGCCCAAAGCGTTTACACGCACTATCGCCCCATGGGGGCGTACACGAAAGGAATTCGAGATGAACACGCTTCACGTCTTGGCACGCACCACATCGACCGCCCTTCTCGCAATCGCACTTGCGACCGGAAGCGCCGGGACTGCACTCGCTCACCAGCCAGGCGAGAATCAGGAAACGCTCATCGACCGCACCGCCACCGGTTCCATTGCGACCCGGCCGCGCCCCGATTGCTCGCCGGCCGATCCGCGCAGAGAGCTTTCCTGCCAGCCCTCGGACGAACAGCCACCCGTCGGTTACCCGAGCGCGCCGGTCAATCCGGCCTTCGGCCTCTGACCCGATATCGGCGGCCGGCTTCTTTCCCGGAGCCGGCCGCTTCGGTATAATACGGCCATGGAAAACCCGGGTTTTACAGTCAGCTTGATGATCGAGGTCGGCCTTCGCGGGGGCGCTGCTGCGGTGAGCGTGTTGGTCGCCGTCCTGCTTTTATCAATACGCCCGCTGCGCTTTGTGACGATCTTCGGCGCCCTGTTCCTGCTCGGCGCGGCCGTCTATTCTGTCGTGGCCTTCGATCCGGTCCACCAGATGCTCGGCGTTTGGCACATTCCATTGAAGTTGGTGGCCATTCTCTCGCCCGGCTTCTTCTGGCTCTTCATCATGGCGTTGTTCGACGACGCCTTCCGCTTCCGCGCCTGGATGGCCGCGCCGCTGGTCGCCATGAGCGGTCTCTATCTCGCCTGCATCCCCTACCCGCCTGCGCAGGAGTTCAGCAAGGTTACCCAATTTATCATTGCCCTGTCCCTGATGGGGCATGTGATCATGCTCACGCGGCGCAGCCTGAAAGACGATCTGGTCGCAAGCCGCAGGCAGTTTACCGGAATCGTCGCGATCCTCGTTCCATTCGTCTGCCTCGCGATCGGCATCATCGAGGTATACGAACTGCTGGAACTGCGCGACCGCATTGGCACCCATGCGATCTCAGCCCTCATGTTTGTCGTGACGATGGGCTTTGCCCTTGGCGTCGCGGGCATCCGAAAAACTCTTCTGCCCGAGGCGTCCCGCCCTGCGCGGACGGCCGTTTCTGGCCATTCCGCCGCTGATCGTTTTGACCTCGCCCGGTTGGAAGAATTGATGAACGACGGCGCATACCTCCATCCTGGGCTTACCATTGGCGAACTCGCCAAAAGAATGAACATGCCGGAGCACCGGCTGCGCCGGTTGATCAACCAGGGGCTTGGTTATCGAAACTTCGCCGCCTTCATCAACGACCACCGCATCGAAGAAGCGAAGCGGCGGTTGTCTGAGCCGGAAACGGCCCGCGAACAGATTACCAGCATCGCGTTTGATCTCGGCTATTCCTCGCTCGCACCGTTCAACCGGGCCTTCCGCCAACGGAACGGTATGAGCCCGTCGCAATTTCGCGAGAAGGCGCTCGCCGGCGTCTGACTCAGGCGCGACGGCGGCTACGCCGCTCGCGCCGCGGGGCTTCATCGGAATTGGCGGCGGCCTTGTTGCGCAGCGGGCCCACCGTCGAGACGATGTCTTCGATTGTCGGCCGTTTACCACGGGTATGCGTGTCCATGGCGGTGCGCATCGCGCGCAAATGATCGCATGACGTGCCGCAGCATCCCCCGATGATTGTCGCGCCCGCGTCAATCGCCAGCCGCACGTAATCGGCCATCAGGTCCGGCGTCCCGGAATAAACGATATTTTCGCCGCGGAATTCCGGAATACCGCAATTGCCCTTCACGATAATGGTGGCGCCGGGTTCGGCCTCGGTCATGTCGAGAAGCGAAGACAGAATATCCGGTGCGCCGACGCCGCAATTGGCCCCGAGCGCTATCGGCTTTTCGCCACTTTCGACGACGCCATGAATGTCCTTGGGGTGCAGCCCCATCATCGTCTTACCAGCCGTGTCGAACGAACCGGTAAACGTGTAGGGCAGCCCGGCCTCTAGCGCCCCTTGCGCGGCGGCGCGAATCTCTTCGGGGGAGGACATGGTCTCGATCCACGCCAGGTCAGCGCCGCCGGCCTTCAGCCCCTCGATCTGTTCGCGGAATGCTTCCACCGTCTGTTCGAAGGTCAACTCGCCAAGTGGCGCGAGCAACTCGCCGGTCGGACCGACCGAGCCTGCCACGATGATCTTGCGGTCGGCCTTGTCAGCGACAGCCCGCGCGATCTCGGCAGCGCGCTTGTTCAGTTCGAACACCTTGTCCTGGGCGTTGTGAAGTTTCAGGCGATGGCGGGTACCACCAAAGGAATTGGTGAGAATGATGTCCGAGCCTGCATCGACGAAATCCTGATGCAGCTTGGTGATCTTCTCCGGTGCTTCCTTGTTCCACAACTCGGGCGCATCGCCCGACATCAGGCCCATCGCAAACAAATTTGTACCGGTGGCACCGTCAGCAAGAAGCACGCCTTTTTCGGCGATAAGATCGGAAAGCGGATTGGACATGATACGGACCCGTTGAACCTTGGATATAACGATATAAAGAAATGGTTATATCAATGCAACGGCGATTAATCTCACTCGACAGCACAAAGCTCTCGGGGAGGGACAGGTGTCGAAGCGAATGCAATTCGGTCGCTCAATGGCAGCTTTCCGAAATGCCGCGCCGCATCGGAACTAGAACGCTCTCGATAGGGGCATCAAATCGCAGGCTTCGCCCTAACCATACGCTACGATTTTCTTCAAATTAAAGCTTTCTGATTAACCGAAATTCGAGTTTCGCTTATCATTTGCCTTAACGGATTGCTAACCTCGGCCGGACCCGATGATGGAGTTGTTCATGGGACCGTTCCCGATCATGAAAGCCAGTGCAATCTTCTCGGCACCCCCCGCAGACCCCTATACCGATACGAACAGCATCGAGTTCACCTTCCGCGCTCGGCGTTTTGCCCATGTGCGAAAGCTGCTCGAGGCAATTATCGCGGAAAGAGGTCAGGCCGAGGTCCTGGACCTTGGCGGCACCGAAACCTATTGGCTGACCGGTTCGGAGTTCCTTGATACAAATCGCGATAGGCTTCGAATTACGCTTCTGAATCCGGAAGCACAGTCGGTGCGTGATACCGGCTTATTTGAGGCGGTTGAGGGTAGCGCAGCAGACCCGGGGCTTTATCCAAACCGCAAGTTCGACCTGGTTCATTCGAACTCGGTGATCGAGCATGTGGGCTCATGGGACAACATGAAGGCTTTCGCCGCAAATACCCGCCGCTTGGCACACCGGTATTATGTACAGACGCCCAATTACTGGTTTCCCTATGAACCGCATTTTCGAACGCCGGGCTTCCAATATCTGCCAGAGCGGGTTCGGGCGGCGTTGATCCAGCGTTACCGGTTGGGTTTTTTCGAGCGCATTGAGACACCGCAGGAAGCGCTGGAAATCATCCGCCATCATCGGCTCCTGTCGACGTTGAAAATGCGACGGCTGTTTCCGGACGCATCTGTCACGCACGAGAAATTCGCCGGTCTGGGAAAATCGATTATCGCGATCCGCGACTCCGTCCATTAACCCCGCATCCGGTCGCCCGCCGGATCGAAGGGCGGTTCGACGGCGATCTTCGCTGGCCGGCGCACGCCGAGGATCTCGATCTCGAACATGCCCTCCCCTTCATGCTCGGATAGGTCGGTGGGCACATAGCCCTGTGCCATCGACAGCCCGACTCCGTGCGCGTAACCCCCTGACGTAACCCAGCCGACGACCTGCCAGTCGCCGTCTATAATGGTCGCCATCCCCGGCGGATCAAGATATTCGCCCGAGCCATTGAAGCGCTTCGGTCCAGCTTCATGCGGCTTTTCGATCATACCGTAGTCGATGTCGCCGACCTTGGCCCACACCGGTTCGTCGCGCATCACGTCGGCGTTGTCCGCGTCGATGACGAAGGAAACGCGGCGCCGCTTCGGCCCGTCTTCCTTTTCTTTCGCCGCCTGCTCGCGACCGATGAAGTCGTTCTTCGTCAGCTTCACGAACCGTTCCATCGCCCCCTCGAACGGCCCGTAGATTGGCCTGAGTTCGTGGCCCCATGTCGGGAAGTTCTTTTCCAGTCGCATCGACAACAGCGCCCGCATGCCGAAGTCACGAATGCCGAACTCGGCGCCCTCATCCTTGATCGCGGCGTAGACGAGGCGCTCATAGGCCGGTGGCATCCAGATCTCGTAACCGAGGTCGCCCGTGTAGGAGAGCCGGTTGACCATGCAGGGTGCACCGCCGACCGCCATCTCGCGGTAATCCATGAACCGGAACGCCTCGTTCGACACGTCCACGTCGACGAGTTTCTCGAGCAGCTTGCGGCTGTTCGGCCCGGCGATCGTCAGTCCGACCAGCGTCTGGTCGAAGCGATGGATACGCACCGAACCGTCGTTCGGCAGGTGCCGTTCGAACCAGCGCATGTGATAGATCTGCGCCGCCGAGGAGCCCCAGATCATAAAGCGATCCTCGCCCGCTTTGGCGATCGTGAAGTCGCCGATCAGCTTGCCGAATTCGTTGAGCATCGGCGACAGCACGATGCGTCCGGTTTTCGGCATGGTGTTTGTCATCAGCCTGGAGAGAAACGCCTCCGCCCCCGGGCCCGTCACCTGATATTTCGCGAAATTGGCGATCTCCGAGACCCCCACACCCTCGCGTACCGCCTTAACTTCATCGCCTATATGCTTGAAATCGTTGGACCGATGGAAAGAAACCACATCGTGCGCCTCCTCCTTCGCTGGCGCGAACCACATCGGCGTTTCCAGCCCCCAGCTGTCGCCCATCACAGCGTTGTTGGCGACCATCGTGTCGTACAGCGGCGTCGTCTGCTGCGGTCTGGCGGCAGGCAGCTCTTCGTTTGGAAACCGTATGCGGAACCGCCGGGAATAGTTCTCGCGCACCTTGGCATTGGTGTAGCGCAACGTCGCCCACTCCCCGTAGCGCGCCACATCCATGCCCCACACATCCGCGCCCGGATCGCCCGTCGTCATCCAGTTGGCGAGCGTCAGGCCGACGCCGCCGCCCTGCGAAAAGCCGGCCATCACGGCGCAGGCCGACCAGAAATTGGTCAGCCCCTGCACTGGGCCGACCAGCGGATTGCCGTCCGGCGCGAAGGTGAACGGTCCGTTGATGATCTGCTTGATTCCGGCTTTCTCGAAGGGCGGAAAATGCTTGAAGCCGATCTCCAGCGACGGGGCCAGCCGGTCGATGTCCGGCTGCAACAGCTCGTGGCCGAAGCTCCATGGCGTCTCAACCGGGGACCATGGCTTGCAGGCCTGCTCATAGGTGCCGAGCAGCATCCCCTTGCGCTCCTGACGGGTATAGATTTCGCCGCGGAAATCCACGGCGTGGATCACCTCGCGCCTGAACTCCTCGTTGAACGCGATCACCTCGGGCATGTCTTCCGTAAGAAGATACATGTGCTCCATGGCGAGCAGCGGCAGTTCGAGCCCGACCATCCGGCCCACTTCGCGCGCCCAGAGCCCGCCCGCATTGACGACATGTTCCGCCTTCACCGTTCCCTGCTCTGTGACGACGTTCCACGTGCCGTCCGGCTCCTGGGTCATTTCCTTGACCGGATTGCGCAGCACGATCTCCGCGCCGAGCGCCCGCGCCGCCTTGGCGTAGGCGTGGGTCGTGCCGGACGGATCGAGATGGCCCTCCACCGGGTCCCAAAGCGCGCCGACGAAGTTCGTTTCGTCCATCAGCGGGAACATGGCCTTCGCTTCCGAAGGCGTGATCAGTTCGGTCTGCATGCCGAGATGGCGTCCCTTGGCGTGCAGCGTGCGCAGGAAATCCATGCGCTCGGGGCTTTCCGCCAGCATCACGCCGCCGGTCAGATGCAGCCCGCAGGACTGCCCGGAAATCTTCTCCAGTTCCTCGTAGAGCCCGACCGTATAGGCCTGCAACTTGGCGACGTTCGGATCGCCGTTCAGCGTGTGAAAGCCGCCCGCCGCATGCCAGGACGAGCCCGACGTCAGTTCCGAGCGCTCGATCAGCATGATGTCGGTCCAGCCCGCCTTGGCCAGGTGATACAGCACCGAGCAGCCAACAACCCCGCCCCCGATGACGACGACCCGCGTATTCGTTTTCATGTTCTCCCCCACTCGGAGTCTTCCTGCTTGAACAATCGATCCGGCACCAGCACCAGCTTGCCCGGATAGCGTTTGGCGATGAAGTCGGTCTGCGCCTCGGCGATTTGCGAAAATGGGTAGACCTTCGACACTACCGGCCTGATTTCCTTGCGCTCGATATAGCCGACGAGATGCTCGAAAACCTCCATCGGCTGATAAGTGCTACCAGCCAGCGTCAGGTCGTGCAGATAAAGCGTCCTGATATCGATCTCTGTGATCGGTCCGCCGATCGCGCCGGCCGTGATGTATCGTCCGCCGCGCTTGATGCAGCGGATGAGCGCGGGCCACCTTTCCCCGGCGACGAGATCGACGACGACGTCCACTGCCATCTCGCCCGGCGTTTCGCCATAATCGGCATCGCGGTCCAGCATCGCGTCCGCGCCCAGCGAGGCGACGAAGTCATGCTTGGACGGTGAGGCAACAGCGATCACATGCGCTCCGCGCCGTTTCGCAAGCTGCACCGCAGCCGAACCGACGCCGCCCGACGCGCCGGTGACCAGCACGGTCTCGCCGCTGTTGAGCCCGATCCGGTGCAGCATGTTTTCGGCGGTCGAATAGGCGCAGGGAAACGACGCCAGTTCGACGTCGCTCAGATCGCTGTCCACCCGCACGGTCATGTCCGATTTCGCGACCGCATATTCCGCAAACCCGCCGTCGACTTCCGAACCGAATGTGATGCAGCTGACGCCCCTTTCGTCCAGCGGTTGCGGTTGCAGCGCCCGCACGAGAACCCGCTCGCCGATCCGGCCTTCCGGCACCCCCGCGCCAATGGCGACGATTACACCGCAGGCATCCGCACCCTGAATGCGCGGGAAGGAAAGCGCTGCTCCCGACCAGCTCGCATCGTCTTCGTCGATCTGTTCGATCCCCGCCGTCGCCCCGTCGGCGGTCCCCGAAGTCACTGACTTGGAGTACCAACCGATGCGCGTGTTGATATCGGTGTTGTTGATCCCGGCGGCGCTGACCTTGATCAGCACTTCGCCGTCGCCGGGGACGGGGACCGGGCGATCGTTCACGACCTTTAGCTTTTCGAGACCGCCGTGCCCGGTCAGAAGCACGCACTGCATTGTTTTTGGTATCGTCATCAGAAATCCGTCGGCGCTCCGCCCTCCTGTTTGCGCCGCGCGACGAAATCGGAAAGCTCCTCGCGGATCGCGTCCTCCATTGGCGGCGCCTCATATTCCGCCAGGATCTGCTTCCAGACCTTGTTCGCGCGTTCCACCGTCTGCACGGAGCCGCGGTCCTGCCAGTTCTCGAAATTCGACCAGTCGGACAGGAACGGCGAATAGAAGGCGGTCTCGTATCGGTCCTGCGTGTGCTGCACGCCGAAGAAATGCCCGCCCGGCCCGACCTCCCTGATCGCGTCGAGGGCGATGTCCTCGTCATTGGTGGTGTAGGGCTGCATGTAGGCGATGAACTGCTGCAGCACCTCGCAGTCCATCACGAATTTTTCGTAGGATGCGCAAAGCCCCCCCTCCAGCCATCCTGCGGCGTGGTAGACCATGTTGGTGCCCGAGGTAATCGCCGCCCACATCGACATCATCGATTCCCATGTCGCCTGGTTGTCGGGCGCGTTCGCCGCGCAGGTGTTGGACGAGCGAAGCGGCAGGCCGTAATAGCGCGCCATCTGTCCGGTAATCTGCGTTGCGCGCACATAGTCCGGGGTTCCGAAGGCGGGTGCGCCGGTTTTCATGTCGACATTCGAGGTGAAAGTGCCGATGCCGCAGGCGACGCCCGGCCTTATGCACTGCAGCAGCACGATGCAGGCGAGCGCCTCGGCAATCGATTGCGTCACCGCGCCGACCATCGTCACCGGCGCCATCGCGCCCGCCAGCGTGAACGGCGTCACGATCGTCGGCTGGCCGCGTTTGGCGAGCCGCATCGCCCCGTCCAGCATCGGCCAGTCGTGTTTCAGCGGCGAGGTCGAGTTGATGTTGGTGTACATGCGCGGCGTCGCGTCGAATTCCTCATGGCTCAGGCCGCCCGCGATGCGCACCATCTCCATCACGTCCTCCACCCGCTCGGTTCCGAGCGAATAGGCATGCGCCGCCTTGTCGGTTAGCGTCAGCTTGTCGTAGAGGCAGTCGAGATGGCGGACCGACGGATGGATGTCGATCGGCTCGACCGGATAGCCGCCGGCGAAATGGATGCAGTTGAAATACTGCGTCAGCTTGATGAGGTTGCGGTAATCCTCATGGGTGCCACTGCGCCGACCGCGGTCGATATCCGAGCAGTTCGGCGGCGAGGAAATATTGCCGAACACGATGTGCCTGCCGCCGATGGTGATCGTCCGGTCAGGATTGCGCGGCGTCAGGGTGAATTGGGAGGGCGCCTTGCGCACCATCTCCATCACGAAATCACGGCCCATGCGCACATTCTCGCCGTCGACCGTGCAACCCTTCTCCCGCAGCACCTCCACCGCTTCCGCATTCAGGAACTCGATGCCGATCTCCTCCAGAATCCGCATCGCGCCGTCGTGGATCGCCTCGACGCCTTCGGGCGGGATGGGCTCGGTCGGCCGGTCGACATTGATCACGTCCGTCCACGGCGTCTGCTTGATCGCGGCGCCACCGCGCCGCGCATTGCCGGACCGGCCGCCGCCGCGCCTGTGACGCACGGGAACCGCCTCCGCGACCAGCGGATCGGTCGGTTCGGTAGGGTCGGTCGTGTCCATGCTGTGCCTCCCGCGAGATCAGGAGACTATCACACCAGATTTTGCCGCCCCTTCCGCGAGTTTGGCGACGGCAAGCGCGGCGATTGCGACATGCCTGCCTCTCGCCTTGGAACCACCGCCCCCTTCCCGCGTTGTCTCGCCGATGGCAGCGGGCTGGACCCGCGCCACGAGATGAAGGAACCCGCCATGCGTGCGATCGGACTTTGGCTTCTCGGCGTACCGCTCTGGCTGGTTATCATGCTCGCTTTCTTTACCGACTGGGTCTGACCTCCAAAAAAACGACCTCTTTTCGGCAGGCCGGCCCCTCGGGGCCGGCCTTTTCCGTTCTATGGGATGCTTAGGCTCGCGCGGACACTGGAACCGAATGCGGCCACACTACCAGATGCGGCTCGCCGTCTGGAGCCCAAAGCAACCAAATTGGCGGACCGCGGAACGGGCGGTTCATTGCGGTATCAGCCACGCGCCGTTAGATCTTGGGCCAACATCAACGCGTTGCCGTCCGGATCATAGAATGTCGCCGTGCTGACCATACCCTCGATGGTCTCGGTTTCGCCGTCAAACCGAACCCCCGCCGCTTCCAAAGACCCCCGCGCCGTCTCGATATCGGCTACGCCGAAAACCGGAACGGTATTCCCCGGCGAGGGCTCTGACTGCTCTCCCAGTCCCAGCGTCACGCCTTCCGTTTTGGTCAGCATCTCGCTCCAGCCTGCTTCATCTATGTGATGGAGAAGCTCGAACCCGAGCTTGGAACTGTACCATTCTGCACTGGAATGACGGTCACGAACGGACATCGCGAGCGTGATGGTGTTGTTCAAAGAGACAAGCTGCATGAAACTTCCCTTCGATCCAAAAAAGCAGTAACTATACTTTATGGACATAACGATCCTTGTCAAGCTCACTTCCCGCGCGTGGAGCTTGAACATCTTGGCCCTGTTGCATTCCGGTGTTCCAGGTCGGCAGGCCCCTCTGATGGCGGCAACGAGCGCAAGCAGAACGTCATTCGCGTCAAGTCTCGGACACCTCGTACAACTCAGGCTCTTGGAGAGGAATCCGGGTCATGGCCATCCGCTGCGTCCGGAATTCCGATTAACTCGAGAGGGTGTCAAAATCGCCGAAACCGCCAGCAGGATCGTAAGGGCTGTCCCTGATGATACGGAGTTTGCCTTGCTTCGACGAAGTTGGACGGTTCCGATTCTGGCGCTGACGGACACGCCTCGGCGCTTTTCAGTCATCAAATCACATTTGGCCACGATAACGGATCGGGCCCTGTCCACATCGTTGCATCAATTGGAAGCGCGAGATTGGCTTCAGCGTGAAATCGACACGTCAAAACGAGTGCCGTACCCGACCTATCTCGCAGTGAATAAGGGCATTCAAATCAATCGGGCGATTAATCAAACCTCATAGATAAATACGTCAGCCTTGTCCGCCAAGCGAGCAATGACGCTGAGCGCCTGAATTCTCACCCGCCGGCTATGTCAAACCATCCGGGCCACGATCATCGCGGCGCGGATGGTCACCGTCACGCCCCCACATCAAGCGGCACCGCATGCGGCCACACCACCAGATGCGGCTCGCCGTCGCTCGTCCGGCTGGGCGAGACACCGCGGTTGTCGACCGTAGCGGTTACCCGGTGGCGAAACGCGGAAAAGCTGTCGAACGTCACCACGTCCACGGCTTCGTCCAGTTGCAGCGTGACATGCGAATATCCGCCACCGCTCACTTCGCGAACGGCGAGTACGCGCGCGGTAAACGGCTGCTTCAGATAATTGCCCGAGACGGCGTCGCCAACCTGGATCGTGAACGGCGGTTCGTTGGAAAGCCGGGCAACGGCTGTGTTCCAGTCGCGATATCCGAGTTCGGCCGCCACGCGCTCCAGCGCCTGTCCGTGGTTGATATTGACGCCGTTCGCCGCGAGATCGCGGCGCAAGGCGCGGGCGCGTTCCTTTGCCTGGTCGCGCGTGACCGGCAAGCCGTTGTCGGATAAATGTTCGGGCATGATGCAGTCTCTCCGTCGAATGCGCGGCTGCTGCTACGGGTGCTCACCTTGCCGCATCGCCGCGAATAAACGGTTCTGCACAAGAAACGGACGCTGCCGTGAGGACTTCACCGTCGGGAAATTCCGGTGAGCGGCGGGCGCCTCATGCCTGTTGCGCCTAGTACTGCAAGTATGCCGTCCCGGTCAACGCGGTTTGGTTTTGCATTGATCGACCGCAATGATCACGACCTCTCCTTGGCGCAAAAGGGAAAGTGGCGCACTTCGTGGGTCGCTACCTTGGCCTGCAGACGCTAAGACGAACCGGACCGGTATCGACGCATGAACGAGATGACGCCAGTGATCGCGGAAAAACGACGCAAATCCAGCCACCCCAAGGGCCGTCAGCTCGACGAGGCCGCGCTTCTCGACGTGCAGAACGCGCTTGGCGACGCGCCGCGCACGCGCGACCTGCTGATCGAGCATCTTCACCGCATACAGGACCGCAATGGCTGCCTGCCGGTCGCGCATCTGCGGGCTCTCGCCGAGGAAATGCGGATGAGCCAGGCGGAAATCTACGAGGTCGCCTCGTTCTACGACCATTTCGACGTGGTGAAGGAAGGCGAAAAACACCCTGCCCCGCTGACCATCCGGGTCTGCGATTCCATCTCCTGCATGATGGCCGGCGCGGAGGCGCTGATCGCGCGGCTCGAGGAAGACGCCAATCCGGATCACATCCGGGTCGTCCGCGGACCCTGCATGGGCCGCTGCGCCACGGCGCCCGCCGCCCGCGTCGGCGACCGCGAGGTCGACCATGCGCGTTGCGACCGCCTGTTGGAAATGGCTGATGACGGGGAGTTCGACGTCGCCGTGCCCGACTACATTCCCCTGCACGCCTATCAGGAATATGGCGGCTATCAGGTCTGGGACCGGGTGCGCGGCGGCGATCTCGACGCCGACACGCTGATCCGCACACTTTCGGACGCCGGCCTGAAGGGCCTCGGCGGCGCGGGCTTTCCGGCCGGCAGGAAGTGGGGCTTCGTCCGCTCCTATCCCGGCCCGCGCCTGATGACGGTCAATGGCGACGAGGGCGAGCCCGGCACCTTCAAGGACCGCCACTATCTGGAGACCGACCCGCACCGGATGCTGGAGGGGACGATCATTGCCGCCCATGCGGTCGAGGCGGAACGCGTCTATCTCTACATGCGCGACGAATACCCCGCCGTGCTGGAGATCCTGCGTACCGAGATCGCCGCGCTCGAGGAGGCGGGAATCGTCGAGCCGGGCTTCATCGAACTCAGGCGCGGCGCCGGCGCCTACATCTGCGGCGAGGAATCGGCAATGATCGAGTCGATCGAGGGCAAGCGCGGCCTCCCCCGCCACCGCCCGCCCTACATCGCCGAAGTCGGCCTGTTCGGCCGTCCGACGCTCAACCACAATGTCGAGACGCTGTGGTGGATTCGCGACATCGTCGAGAACGGGCCGGAATGGTTCGCCGGCCAGGGCAAGCCCGGCCATCCGGGCCTGCGCTCATGGTCGGTGTCAGGGCGCGTCAAGGACCCCGGCGTCAAGCTTGCGCCCGCCGGTGTCACCGTCCGCGAACTGATCGAAGATTATTGCGGCGGCATGAAGGACGGACACGTCTTTAAGGCCTACCTGCCGGGCGGGGCGTCCGGCGGCATCCTGCCGGCGTCGATGGACGACATCCCGCTCGATTTCGGCGACGATTTGTTCCGCCACGGGGCCTTTGTCGGCTCGCACGCCGTCATTATCCTCTCCGAAAAGGACAATACCCGCGACGCGACGCTCAACCTGATGAAGTTCTTCGCCCACGAAAGCTGCGGTCAGTGCACCCCTTGCCGCTCGGGCACGGAAAAGATGGTCAGGCTTCTGTCTCGATCCGGCCCCCTGGACGAGGAAGCGATCCGCGATCTTGAACAGGTCATGCGCGACGCCTCGATCTGCGGCCTCGGCCAGGCCGCGCCCAACCCGGTCAACCACCTGCTGACGCATTTCCGGGAGGATCTCTGATGTTCGAGGCCTATTTTCTCACTCTGCTGGGCGTGCTCGCCGCTCAGGCGTCTCCCGGCCCGAACCTGATTGCCGTTGCTTCGGTGTCCCTCGCGCAGGGCCGCAGAAGCGGGCTGTTTGTCGTCGGCGGCGTGTCCTCGGGCATGCTCGTCTGGTCACTTGCGACGGCCTATGGCCTCGCAACCGTGCTTGAATTGTTCCCGTATTCGTTGACCGCCATGCGCATCGTCGGCGGAAGCTATCTCCTGTGGCTCGCCTTCAAGGGCATCCGTGCCGCTTTGCGCAATGAACCTGGCTCGATAAGAGCCGCGCGAGAACCGCTCACCGACCGACAAGCATTCCATCGGGGATTTCTCGTGTTGCTCACCAACCCCAAAGCCGTGATGATGTGGGCGGCCGTCGCCACTTTCCTGTTCGGCGCTGGTCTGGAACCCGGGCAGGTTTTCTTATTTGGTCCGGTCGGCGCTGTTTCTGGACTGGCGGTCTATGGAACCTACGCCGTCCTGTTTTCGACCGGCCTTGCGACACGCACCTATGGCCGCTTCGCACGCTGGATCGAACTCGCATTCGGCGCGGCCTTCGGTGCGCTCGGCGGCAAATTGCTTTATGACGGCGTGAGGGAGTTGCGCCCGTGAACGACAAGATCAAGGGAAACGCGCCAAGCCCGGCGCCAGCCGGTGGACCGGTGGCGGATAAACACGAGCAGGCTGCCGTGCCCGGGCCGATCGAATTCACTCTCGACGGCAAATCCGTCACCGCCGGACCGGACGAATCGATCTGGCAGGTGGCCAAGCGCCAGGGCACGCGCATTCCCCATCTTTGCCATCTCGACCAGCCCGGCTACAGACCCGACGGCAATTGCCGCGCCTGCATGGTCGAGATCGACGGCGAGAAGAACCTTGCCGCCTCCTGCATCCGCATGCCAACGGAAGGCATGAAGGTCTCGACGCAGACTGAACGCGCCGACAAGGCGCGCCGCATGGTCTTCGAACTCCTCGCCTCCGACATGCCGGCCCGCGACGCCTCGCCGGACTACAAGTCGTCCTTCTGGACCTGGGCGTCCAGCATGGGGATCGGCGGCGCACAGCGCTTCCCATCCAAATTCGACGGCGGCCAGCAAGCCGAGAACGATCTCACCAACCCCGCCATCGCCGTCAATCTCGACGCCTGCATCGCCTGCGGCCTGTGCGTTCGCGCCTGCCGCGAGGTGCAGGTCAACGACGTCATCGGCATGGCCGCGCGGGCTTCCGGCACCGTCCCGGTCTTCGACATTCACGATCCTATGGGCCTGTCGACCTGCGTCACTTGTGGCGAATGCGTGCAGGCCTGCCCCACCGGCGCGCTCTACGAGAAGACGCTAATGGATGAAGCCGGGAGGACGAGGGCGGTCAAGGACTTTGACTGCGAGGTCGCCTCCGTCTGCCCGTTCTGCGGCGTCGGCTGCCAGATCACCGTGCGCGTCAAGGACGACCGGATCGTCCAAGTCGACGGCCGCAACGGCCCGGCCAACGAGAACCGCCTCTGCGTCAAGGGACGGTTCGGATTCGATTACGCAATGAGTAAGGAACGCCTTACCAAACCCCTGATCCGCCGCGACGACGCACCGAAGGCCGCCGACATCGACATGCGCTTCATGGAGGTCTCCGACGTCTTCCGCGAGGCAAGCTGGGAGGAAGCCCTCGACAGGGCCGCCTCCGGCCTCGCATCCATCCGCGACGAACATGGCGGCGGCGCGCTCGCCGGCTTCGGCTCGGCAAAGGGGTCCAACGAGGAAGCCTATTTGTTCCAGAAGCTGGTGCGCCAGGGCTTCGGCACCAACAATGTCGACCACTGCACGCGTCTTTGTCATGCATCCAGCGTTGCGGCGCTTCTGGAAGGCGTCGGTTCCGGTGCGGTTTCCGCACCCTTCACCGACGCGATGAAATCCGACTGTATTCTTGTCATCGGCGCTCGCCCCGGCCAGAACCACCCGGTCGCCGCGACCTATTTCAAGCAGGCTGCCAAGCAGGGCAAGAAGCTGATCGTCATCGATCCGCGCCGCCAGGAGCTGATGCGCCACGCCTCCCACCCGGTTCAGTTCACGCCGGGCTCCGACGTCGCGCTGCTCAACGCCCTGCTGCACGTCATCGTCGAGGAAAAGCTTTATGACGAGCAGTATATCCAGGCCAACGTCTCCGGCTTCGAGGCGCTGCGCGAGAAGGTGAAGGACTTCTCGCCCGAGGCGATGAGCGAGGTCTGCGGCGTGCCCGCCGAGACGCTCCGCGATGTCGCCCGCACCTACGCCACCGCCGAGCGCTCGATCATATTCTGGGGCATGGGCATCTCGCAGCATACCCACGGCACCGACAATTCGCGCTGCCTGATCGCGCTGGCGCTGACCACCGGCCATGTCGGCCGCCCCGGCACCGGCCTGCACCCCCTGCGCGGCCAGAACAACGTGCAGGGCGCGTCCGACGCCGGGCTGATCCCGATGTTCTTCCCCGATTACCGCTCGGTCGAGGCCGCCGACATCCGCGCCGAGATGCAGGATGTCTGGGGCCGCACGCTCGATCCGAAACGCGGCCTCACCGTGGTCGAGATCGTCGACGCCATCCATGAGGGCGCGATCCGAGGCATGTACATCATGGGCGAGAACCCGGCCATGTCCGACCCGGACCAGCTCCACGCCCGCGCCGCGCTGGCGAAGCTCGATCATCTCGTCGTCCAAGACATCTTCCTCACCGAGACCTGCTGGCACGCGGACGTGATCTTCCCCGCTTCCGCCCACGCCGAGAAGCTCGGCACCTACACCAACACCAACCGCCAGGTTCAGATCGGCCGTCCCGCCCTGCCCCTTCCAGGCGACGCACGGCAGGACTGGGAACTGATCGTCGAACTCGCAAACCGCATCGGCTGCGGCTGGTCCTATCGCGGCGTCGGCGACATCTATGCCGAGATGGCCTCGGTCATGCGTTCGCTCGACCACCTCACCTGGGAGCGCCTCAACGAGGAGGATTGCATCACCTATCCGGTGTCGGAGCCCGGCGGCTTCGGCAACGAGGTGATCTTCACCGAGGGCTTCCCGACCAAGGACAAGCGCGGTCATCTCGTGCCCGCCGATCTGCTGCCCCCAGATGAGGTTCCCGACGAGGAGTTCCCGCTGGTGCTGACCACCGGCCGCCTGCTCGAGCACTGGCACACCGGCGCGATGACGCGCCGCTCGGACGTGCTCAACGCCATCGAGCCGGAAGGCATCGCCGCGATGAACCCGGCCGAGATCGCCCGCCGGCGCCTGACGGTCGGCGACATGATCGAGGTCGGAACCCGGCGCGGGACGATCACGGCGCTGCTGCGCGCCGACCGCGACGTCGCCGACGGCATGGTCTTCATCCCGTTCTGCTTCAACGAGGCCCCGGCCAACGTGCTGACCAACCCGCAGCTCGACCCGTTCGGCAAGATCCCGGAGTTCAAGTACTGCGCCGCGCGCGTGGCGAAATTGGAGAGGCGGGAAGCGGCGGAATAGCAGCAGGGTTTCCCTTCTGATTAGCCCGAAGGGATTAGGTTTTCAGACCGATCGCCGGGGCGTCCCGCTGTTATTCGAACACTCATCCGTCGTTCCCGAAAATTTCGGCGGCCGAAGCTGCTGGACGCTGTCGGCGCGCTGCTGATATTTTGCGATTTCGACGACGCTGCGTCTTTTCTGCAGCATGACTTGGATGAGAAATAGCCCGATTGGGTCAATTGAAGCTGCCGTCCCCCGGGTGTCAATTTGTAGCCGACGCTTGCCCCGGCAAGCGCCCCATATTTCTTTTGATGCGAGCAATCCGGAATCCGGTCCACGCCAATTTTGAAAGGCCGCTCATCCGGTCGATGGCGTCACCCGGCAAACAGGAGGAGGCCGTCCGATGCTCCAGAAAAGCCAGGCAGGTGCGCAGGCAGGTGCGGCGGATCGTGCCGACCATGCGCAGGCCACTTCCCACGTCCTCCGCGTCGAGGGCCTCGGCAAGGTCTTTGACGGCAGGTCCGCGGTGAAGGATCTCTCCTTTTCCCTTCAGGCGGGCCGGATTCTAGGCCTCCTCGGCCCGAACGGCGCCGGCAAGACCACGACGATCCGCATGCTGACGACAGTGTTGGAACCCACATCCGGTGCATTCTGGATCGACGGACTGGCGTCAAGCCGGCCCGATGCGATCCGTCGGCGGATGGGCGTGCTGCCCGAATCGCTCGGATTTCCGAAGAAGATCACCGGGCTGGAACTGATGGTTTATTACGGCCAGCTATATGGCTTCGACCAGCGGAAGGCTCGCCAGAACGGTCTGGCGCTTCTCGAGGCGGTGAAGCTCCGTCCCCGCGCCCATTCGCTCATCGGCAGCTACAGCCGCGGCATGCGCCAGCGGCTGGGGATCGCCCGGGCTCTCATTCACGATCCGGTCGTCATTTTTCTCGATGAACCGACGCTTGGCCTCGATCCGCGCGGCCAGAAGGAACTGCTCGCGCTGATCCGGTCGATCGCGCGCGAGCGGATGATCGGCGTCGTCTTCTGCAGCCACGATCTTCCGGAGGTCTCGACCCTCTGCGACGACGTTGTGATCCTGCGTGAGGGCACGGTCGTTGCGGCGGGTACGGTAGGCGAGATCGTCCGGAAGTCGCGCGGGAACGTCGTGCGAATCAGGGTTCCGGCCCAGGCGGCGCAAGAGGCCGCGCAGCTGTTCCACGGCATTTCCGGTGTGATGTTGGTTTCGCCCGCGGAGGAGTCCGGCTGGATCGAGGCCCGTCCTGCCGATGCGCCGGGCGACGGTGAGCAGGATCGGCTTCTCGGTAACCGGATGCTCGACGTCCTCATACGGGCGCAAATTCCCGTCCTCGGTCTCCAGGCCGAAGGTGGCAGCCTCCAGGACGTCTTCTTCGAACTCACTGACGAGGAGCACGCCGATGGCTACGCTTCAGTCTCCGTCCACTGACCCCCCCGGGCGCCCCCGCCCCGCCTGGCGGCTGGTCTGCCAGCGCGAACTGACCGATCTTTGGCTCGGCGGCCGCGCCATCGTCCTGGTCATTCTTTTCAGCCTGCTTTTGGCAGTGATGGCCTTTCTGCTGGCCACCAACCAGGAAATGAGCCTGATGCCGCCGCGCGAAATGCTCTTCCTCACCATGCAGACGACCATCGGCATTGGTCTGTTCATCGGTCTGCTCATCGGTGCCGATAGCATCAGCGGCGAGCGCGAACGCGCCAGTCTGGAAGCTCTGCTGCTGGCCCCGGTCAGCCGCCGGCAAATCGTTGCAGGCAAGTTTCTCGCCGCGATATCTCCGTGGCCAGCGGCGCTGGCTGTCTCCGCCATTTTCCTGGCGGTTCTGTCGCCGTCGAGCGAACTCTTTCTCCAGGTTCTGCTGCTGGGCGGGGTGCTGGGTACTCTCCTGGTGGTCGGCTACACCGCTTTCGCAATGGTCGTCAGCCTGTGGAGCTCGTCC
This sequence comes from Oricola cellulosilytica, assembly GCF_019966575.1. GTDB lineage: Bacteria > Pseudomonadota > Alphaproteobacteria > Rhizobiales > Rhizobiaceae > Oricola > Oricola cellulosilytica. The sequence goes on from NZ_JAINFK010000003.1 coordinate 231,331, forward strand.
AACCGGACGAGCCTTTTCGTAAGCCTCGTCGTCTACCTCCTCTTCGTCATTCCGACGCAGTTTCCCGGAACGGCGCAGACCGGCTTCATGGGGCGGCTCGTTAAGCGCATCAATCCGATCGAATCGGTAAACCAGTTCCTCGAAAAGGTTATCGTCAACAACCGCACGTTCGAGGAAATGTGGGACTGGCTCGCCGCGCCCGTCATTTTGCCCCTCCTGACCTGTGCGCTGCTGTTCGGCTTCGCCCGGAGCGGCCTGACGCTGGAGGGCCACCCGCCGAAATTCCTGCGGTTCCGCTGGGCGCAGCCTGCGGCCGCGATGCTGTTCTGCGCGGCCCTCGCGCAGCCCGTGCCGCCCGCTCTGGCAGCCGGGGAAGCGGATGGGCAATCTGGCTTGAGCATCTCGGTCGGCACCGAGTATCTCGAGGTCAAGACCGGCGAGGAGTTCGATTTCACCACGACCTTGCGCTTCGACGGCGAGGACGAGCTGCCGGTGATCATCCTGTCAATGAACATCGTCAACCTCGAGGCCGATGGCGATCCCGTTGACCCGGAGGACTGGTCGCCGGAACGCTCGATGGTGGTGGAGGCGCCTGCGCGCGGCGAGACGTCGCAGCAGGAATGGACGATCCATCCAATCTTTGAGGGCGATTACCTGATCTACATCGTCGCGATTCCGGAAGTGGCGGACGAGGAGTCGACTAGCAGGCCGATCGTCACGCAGGGCCTGCATTTGAGCGTGGTCCACGAACCGCATCTCAATCCAGGCGGCGTACTTCCGGCATCCCTGGGCGTACCCGGGGGACTCATCCTGGCCCTCTTCGCGGTTTTGTGGCTGCGTCGCCGTAGCCTGCGAACCCAGGGCACCTGAGCGCCGGTTCCGTCGGCCGACTTCAGCCGTTCCGCCCCGCCTTGGGCCGCGGAATTAGTCTTCAGTTCCGTATGCTCGGCCTTGAGCCGGGCCAGAGCCGAAGAACGTGGATAACTTTTTTACCGCTTTTCGCTCAACCCTTTGAAACGGCGCGATTTTCACATTTTCCCGCAAAAAACTTATCCACACTTCTGGCCCCTGCCTTATCCTTGGTGCTGTCTCTCGCAGGAAGCCTGGGTGCACACCGGCACAAAGGGAGAGGCCGGCGCCTGACGGGGCGGGGAGAGGTCCCTGCCTGGGTGATGAGCCCCCACGTCGGGCCGGAAGAAGGTTTGCGGTGTTGGAGCGACCCCGCCCGGATAGCGGCTTGCCGCTTGAAGGGTGTGTCGGAAAGCGGCTTGCCGCCGACGGCAGTGACGCCGGCGTAGCGCCGGTGGAACGGCTAGCTCCTCAATCCCCGCCCGGCCAAGAGGTTCCGTCGCTTGCGGACCGAAGGTTTAACCGCCGGGGCAGTCGGGACGAGCGATCTCCCAGCGCCAATGCAGGCCCGAACCGGAAGAACGCCGAAGGGGCGGTCGGAAGATCGCACTACTACAATAGACGAAGCGATCCCCCGACCGCCCGTCTTCCTGATCTTTGGAATAGCCAGACCGGAAACGGGGCGTGGCAACCAAGAGGCGCGCCAGCAAGGGGCCCGCCAGCGACGAATGAAATGAGGAGCTTAAGGGCGGGACAAACGACTCCGCGTGGCGATGATGGAGATTGTCTCGATGCTGGTGATTGCGTTGAAGTCCAATCACGGATCGTCATCCTCGGGCTTGACCCGAGGATCCATGGACCAAAGGCGCCGTGTAGCCGTGGATCCTCGGTCATTCTCGGGTTCAACCCGCAGACCAAGGATGACGAGGGGAATACAGGGCACAGCGCCCTCCCTCGCCCCACAGCGTGGGGAGAGTTATCCCCCTCGGGTCTTGCCTTCGCCAAGCCGAAGCACAGGCTGTGGGACGGAGAGGGGGGCAAAGGCGCAGGTCGGGCCGGGCTGCTCGGGCGCCCACCCTCCCTTCCCCTTGCCTCCGGCAGGGATCGGCAGTAACCGGAACCTCATGACAAAGAACCCGACATACACGGTCGCCGCGCTCTACCATTTCGCGGATTTCCCCCGCTACGCAGGCTTCAAAGCGCCGCTCGAAGCCATTTGCGAAGAGGCGGGCCTGAAAGGCACGCTGCTTCTCGCCAGCGAGGGCATCAACGGAACCGTTGCCGGACCCCGCCACGGCATCGACCGCCTCATCACCTTCCTCCGCGAGCAGCCGGAATTCGCCGCCTTGGAATACAAGCTCAGCTATGCCGATGACGAACCTTTCCTCCGCATGAAGGTGCGCTTGAAGAAGGAGATCGTCACCATGGGCGTGCCCGGAACCGATCCGAGAAAGATCGTCGGCACCTATGTCGAGCCGGAAGGCTGGAACGATCTGATCGCCGATCCCGACACGGTGGTGATCGATACCCGCAACGACTACGAGGTGGCGATCGGCACCTTCGAACGCGCGGTCAATCCGGATACGGCGAGTTTCCGGGAATTTCCCGGCTGGGCCCGCGCGCACCGGGACGAGCTGCAGGGCCGCAAGGTCGCCATGTTCTGTACCGGCGGGATCCGCTGCGAAAAGGCGACCGCCTTCGTCAGGGATTTGGGCATCGAGGAGGTCTACCATCTCAAGGGCGGCATTCTGAAATATCTGGAGGAAGTGCCGGCCGACGAAAGCCTGTGGCAGGGCGACTGTTTCGTCTTCGACGAGCGCGTTGCCGTCGGCCAGGGTCTTGAGCCGGGCGACTACACGCTGTGCCGCGCCTGCCGCCATCCGCTGACGCCCGACGAGACCCGCTCCGACGCCTACGTTGAAGGGGTCTCCTGTCCTCATTGCATCGGCCGCCTCACGGACGACGACCGCGCGCGCTTCGCCGAACGCCAGCGCCAGATCGAACTCGCCAAGAAGCGCGGTCAGCGCCATCTCGGCGGATGACGATCGCAGCGCCGCCGCCCGCGGTCATGCAGCGATCCCACGGCGCCGGCCTCATCGCCGTCAAGTCGGTCACAAACCGGACCCGTCTCGACCGTTTGCACCAGTCAGGCAATGCGAAAATCCGAATTCCCGAAACCCGGACCGAATGCCTCGAGGCCGTGTTGATCAACACCGCCGGCGGCATCACCGGCGGCGACACGCTGAACTGGACCGTCGAATGCGGTATGAACACCGCCACCGTCGTCACCACCCAGGCCTGCGAGCGCATTTACAAAAGCCTCGGGGAGAACGGGCGTCAGACAACCGCGATCACGGTTGATGAAGGGGCATCCCTCTTCTGGCTGCCGCAGGAAACAATCCTGTTTCAGGGCGGCCGCCTTCAGCGCACACTCGAAGTCTCACTGGCCGATGATGCCCGCTTTTTGGGTTTGGAAGCGGTGTTGCTCGGCCGCGAAGCGATGGGCGAGACGCTCGACGACGCCTTTCTGCATGATCGCTGGCGGATCCGCCGTGCAGGCAACCTGCTTCATGCCGATGACCTCCGCCTCGACCTCAGGTCGAACAACACGCTGCATGATCCGTCGATCCTCGCCGCGAACCGCGCCTTCGCGACGCTGGTATGGGTCGGACCGGAGGAAGATGGAGAGGTCCGCGCGCTTCGGTTGGGCCGTGTTCGCGCGCTGCTCGCCGGCTCCGCCGGCGCAAGCGCGGTCGGACCGAAGCTCCTCATACGCATGGCCGCCCCCTCCGGTTACGCGCTACGCCGGCAGCTTATGCCGGTTCTCGAACATCTGCTCGACGGGCGCGGCTTGCCGAAGGTCTGGCGGACTTGAATCCGCTCAGCGTCGCGCGAGCCGCAGCAAGACCGCGGTGAATTCTTCTCCGGCCGTCTCCAGCGCTCCGCTATTGTCGATCTCGATCGCATCGCCGCGACCGGGGAAATCGTCGATCCGCCGATCGACCCGCCGGGCGGTCGCGGCGGCATCCTCGCGTCCGCGGCTGGCAATTCGTGCGGCGATGATCTGCGGACGCGCGGTGACAGTGATGATTTCCAAGACCCGGAAACGGTCGCGGACCCGTCCTAGCGCCGCGCGCGAACAGTTGGCGACCGCGATCCCGCCGGCCTCGACATATTCGAGCACTTCCGATGACAGCGCATATGAATGTCCGTGCGCCCTCCAGGCCACCGCGAACCGTCCCTCGGTTTCGGCCTCGACGAAAGCCTCCTCGGAAACCGACACGTGATCTTCGCTGGCGGGATCGGCGGGCCGGGTGACGATGCGTCTGACGAAAAGGAAGCGGTCATCGCCCTCCAGCCGCTCGCTGGCGTATCGGAGCAGGCTGTCCTTTCCGGCGCCGCTCGGCCCGACCACCGCGACAAGGACGCCCGGTTGTTCCGCCTCCCCCTCAGGAGACACGCTGGCCCTCCCGCCACACCGAGCGGACCACCGGAACGCCCTCTTCATGGTGCACCCGCACGAGATCCGCGCGCCGGCCCGGAGCAATTGCGCCGCGATCCTCAAAGCCCACCGTTTTCGCCGGCGTGGACGTCACCAGGCATATCGCCTCGGGAAGCGGCATCACGCCTGCGTCGGCAAAGACGAAAGGTGCATGAACCAGACTGAAGGGCACATAGTCCGAAGACAGCACGTCGAGAACGCCCATCTCCGCAAGGGTCCGCGCGGCGACGTTGCCGGAATGCGACTTGCCCCGCACAACATTGGGCGCGCCCATCAGCACCGAAATGCCGCTTTCGTGCGAGGCCTTGGCCGCTGCTTCGCTCGTCGGGAATTCCGCGAGTCGGACGCCGAATGCCTTTGCCTCGTCGACATGGGCAAGCGTCGCATCGTCGTGGCTGGCGATCGTGATGCCGCGCTCCCTGCAGTGCTCGGCAATCGCGCGCCGGTGAGGGTCGGAATATTGTGCCGAGGCGGCCTGCCGCTTTTCCACGAATGCGCGGAACGCCGCATCGCTCAGTCCGCGCTTGGTCTTGTAGTAGAGCTCGTACTGATCGAGCGTCTGGAACTGGCGCTGGCCCGGCGCGTGATCCATCAGCGAAACCAGGCGAACCTGGCCGTCCGTCTCAAAGTCCTCAAAATGCTCGAGCACATCATGCGACGACACTTCGCAGCGCAGATGAACGAAATGCTCGGCGCGCAAGCGGTTTTCGATTCCCGCCCGGACCAGCGCGTGGACAATGGCGCGCATCTCGCCTCGTTCGAAACCGCCATCCTCATCCGATCCGAGGCGCACGCAGTCGAACACCGTCGTGATACCCGACGAAACGATCTGGGCATCGTGGGCCTGAAGCGCCGCGATGGAATCCCAGCGAACGCCAGGACGCGGCGAATAGTGGGTCTCAAGATGATCGGTATGCAACTCCACCAGACCCGGAATCAGATAATCCCCATTCAAATCCGTGGATGCCGACGCCGTGCCTCCCGCCGAAATATCGGCGATCACGCCGTCGCGTATGACAACCGTGCCGCCAACGACCTCATCTCCAAGCACGACCCGTGCATTGGAGAGGATGACATCGGGCAGCACATCCGTTGCGCCCGATCGGAGACGCATGTCATTCATGGAAAACCTTTTCTTTCTTCCCGTGCCGTTGGCTCGCCGACATGCTGCATGGCGTCAGCGGTTACTCACCTGAGCAGGATTTTGCAAACTTGCGATGCGATAGCGCAAACTTAAGGCCCGATCGGGGCGACGACGAGGGCAAACCGGACCAAAACTTCTCTAGGTGCGAAGGACCCTGTAGACCGCTGGAATCACAAGCACGGTTAACAAGGTTGACGAGGCAAGACCGAAAAGAAGCGAAATTGCCAACCCCTGAAAGATCGGATCAGTCAGTATGACGGCGGCCCCGATCATGGCGGCGAGCGCCGTCAGCAATATTGGCTTGAAACGTATCGAGCCCGCTTCGATGAGCACGTCGGTGAGCGGCCTGTCCCGCGCAGCGGCGTGACGAATGAAGTCTACCAGGAGGATGGAATTCCGTACGATGATGCCTGCCAGCGCGATGAAACCGATCATAGAAGTGGCCGAAAATGGTGCATCGAACAGCCAGTGCCCACCGATGATCCCGATGAAGGTCAGGGGAACCGGTGTCAGAATGACCAATGGCAGCTTGAACGAGCCGAACTGGCCGACCACCAGAATGTAAATGCCCAACAGTGCGACGCCGAATGCCACCCCCATGTCGCGGAAGGTAATCCAGGTTACCTCCCATTCCCCGTCCCACAGAAGCGTCGGGCGGCTTTCATCCTCGGGCTGGCCGTGCAGTGAGATTTCAGGTCTATGAATTTTGCTCCAATCCTGCGCCTCTATCGCGTCTTGAACGGCAAGCATTCCGTAGAGTGGCGCCTCGAAACTGCCGGCCAGTTCTGCGGTGACGAGCTCGGCCGCACGTCCGTTGTGGCGAAAGATTGGAAACGAGGAGCGTTCCGCTGAAACGCGCACAACGTCGCCCAGCTCGACCACACCGCGATCCCCTGGCAGGACATTCGCTGGAATCGGGGTGGACAGGAAATCTTCGTCAATTGTCCGGTCGCCTCGCGGTCTTTCGATCCTAATCGGGATAGGAGCTCGGCCTTGTCCCCGGTGCGAGTATCCGACAGTCTTTCCGCCATTCAGAATCGCGATCGTGTCGAAGACATCCGATTCCTGAACCGCGAAAAATTCAGCATCATCGGTCGAAATGGTAGCGCGCAGCTTGCGGGCAGGCTGGCCGTATGAATTATCGATATCCACTACAAAGGGCACCGATCGGAACGCCTCTTCGACCTTCGCCGCGACCTGCCTTCGCGTCTGTGCATCGGGGCCGTAGATCTCGGCCAACAACGTTGCAAGGACCGGCGGACCGGGAGGCGGTTCAACCACCTTGAGGCTCGTTCCGTCAACCACCGGGATTTCGGCGATACGCTCGCGGATATCAAGCGCGATCTCGTGGCTGGACCGGTCTCGCGCCTCCTTTGGAAGGAGGTTCAGCGCGACGTCGCCCTGTTCGGGCCTGACGCGCAAATAGGAGTGGCGCACCAAGCCGTTGAAGTTGAACGGGGCGGCGGTGCCCGCATGCGTCTGGACCGAGCGGACCTCCGGCAACGCAAGCACGACCTCCGCAACCGCTTGGGCGACGGCGTCCGTCGCCTCAACCGACTCACCCTCGGGCAAATCGATCACGACCAACAATTCCGACTTGTTGTCGAACGGCAGCAGTTTGACTGTGACGTGCTGGGTATAGAACAGCGATAGCGATCCAAGCGTGAGAACCAGCACGACAATTAAAAAGCTCCAGCTGGCCGCTTTTGTCGCAAGTATCGGCCGCGCCACTGCCGCAAAGGTCCGGCCCAACAATCCACCGTGGCTCTCATGATTGTGCGCCGCTGGTGCCTTAGCTGAAAAGCGCAGCATCAGCCATGGAGTTACCGTCACCGCGACGAAAAAGGAAAAGATCATCGCCGCCGACGCATTGGCCGGGATCGGGCTCATATAGGGGCCCATCATACCTGAAACGAACAGCATGGGCAGCAATGCGGCCACCACGGTCAGGGTTGCGACGATGGTTGGGTTGCCGACCTCGGCGACAGCATCGACAGCGGCCTTCCTCTGGGTACGGTCATCACCCATGCCCCAGTGTCGAGAGATGTTCTCAATGACGACAATCGCATCGTCCACCAGGATACCGATGGAAAAAATCAGGGCGAACAGGGAGACCCGGTTTAGCGTGTAGCCCATCAAGTTCGACGCAAAGAGCGTCAAGAGGATTGTCACCGGAATCACGATCGCGACGACCAAGGCTTCGCGAAATCCAATCGCTAGCCAGACAAGCGCTATGATCGAGACGGTCGCCAACGCAAGATGGAAGAGCAACTCGTTTGCTTTCTCGTTTGCGCTTTCACCGTAGTCGCGTGTCACTTCGACGGAAAGACCGTCCGGGATGAGCAAGCCTTCAAGTGTTTCGACCCGGTGTAAGACCGCTTCGGCTACGACGACCGCGTTTGATCCTGCCCGTTTGGCCACCGCCAGCGTGACTGACGGGACGCGTCGCACACCCGTTTCGGTCTTCGAGACGGTTGCCACCAGCACATCGGCCGCATCGCCAGAGAATGCGACTTCGGCCACGTCACGCACGTAGACTGGGCGGTTGTCGCGGGTCGTCAACAGCAGGTTGCCGATTTCTTCCGAGGTCCGCAGGGTTTCGCCTGCGACAAATTCGATTTGCTCGCCTGCGTCCCGCACCGTCCCCGTCGGAAAAGCACGGTTTGCGCCTGTTACCTTGCCGGCAAGCTGCTGCAGCGTGACACCGTGGAGCGCCAGCCTCTCCGGATCAGGCGCGATGCGGATGACTTCCGCGGTTTCACCCACCAGATAGGTCAGACCAACATCGGGGATCTTTGAAACCTCGGTCTGCAATTCGCGAGCGATCCGCGTCAGGTCGTTGGGCGTGATATCGGCCACTTCGGTGTTGGGCGAGAGCGTCAATGACAGGATGGCAACATCGTCAATTCCGCGCCCTACGATCAGCGGCTCGGGCACACCGACGGGGACCCTGTCGAGATTGGCCTGCACCTTGTCATGCACCCGCAGGATGGCCGTATCGGAGGATGTGCCCACGACGAAACGCGCCGTGACCAGGACGCGGTTGTCCGATGTCTGAGAATAAACATGCTCTACGTCGTTGATGCCTTTGACGATCGTCTCTAGGGGCTCGGTGATCAGTTTCACCGCGTCCTCCGCCTTCAATCCGTCGGCCCGCACGTGAAGGTCGACCATCGGAACCGAAATCTGCGGTTCTTCCTCGCGTGGCAGATTGGCGAGAGCCACGAGACCGAAGACGATGGCGGCCAGCAAGAACAACGGCGTCAACGGCGAGGTGATGAAGGCATGCGTCAGACCGCCAGCAATTCCAAGTGGGGAATTTTGCTTCATTACGGGACCAATACGGTTTCGCCTGACCGGAGGCCTGTCAGAACCTCTATGAAATCGGCTTCATCCAGTGTGACGGCATCCCCAAGAACCACCGCGCGGTCTTTGGTCTCCCCACCAGCCAAAACCGTCACGAAGTCAATTCCGGAGCGCGTGACCACCGCATTCTGCGGAACCAGAAGCGCCATGCGCTCGCCGACCGGCAATTCGACCAGCACCCGGGCATTCACGAATTCAGTGTCGAGGCCTTCCACCTCAACATCCGCCACAACCCGGCCGTTCTCGATCGTCGGGTAGAGCTTTGCAATCTCTCCGGCTGTCTCCGACCCGCTCGCGGCGATCCTGATGTCCGCCCCTTCACGCAGTGACGACGCATGACGTTCGGGTATGGCGAGGCGAAGGAAAAAACCACCGCCGCCTATCGACGCGACCGACTCCCCTGCGAGAACGACAGCACCGCGCGTCACCGGTACATCGAGAACGCGACCGTCTCCTGGGGCCAGCACATCGCCCTCCGCGCCTTGTTGAATGATCACATCGCGCGCCGCCTCCGTTGAAGCGATCTGCCCCCTGAGTTGGTCGACTGAGGTACGCAGCTGATCTACGCGCTGGACCGTAGCCACACCACGCTCCACCAATGCCTGCCCCCGACTGAGTTCTGTCTCCGCAGTTGATAACTGAGCGCGGAGCGCGTCGAGTTGCGCGTCAAATGCGGCGATCTGAAATGCCAGCTTGTCGTCCTGAACGACCGCAATCCGCTGACCCGCTGTGACCAGATCACCCTCACTGACCGACAACTCAACCACGACTCCGCCGATCCGCGCTCTCGCCGGAACCGTCTCTTTCGCCTCCACACGACCATAAACCGACTTCCATTCGGTGAGCAGGCGCGGCTCCAGCGTCATCGTGTCGGTTCGTGAGGGGGCTGTGGCCAGGAGAACAAGCAGCGGAAGAAGAAGAAAACGCATAACCAATTCTCTCAGAAGGCGGGACCGGGTTTGACACCGATCTTTCTGAAGAAGGCTGCGGCAGGGCAAAACCCCGTGAACGCGGATTGCAGAAGGTTCAGGCCGATGAAGACTGTGAGCCAGTCGAAAAGCGGCGATACCCACTGTGTGAGGGCGACCGAAGTCAGAACCATGATGCCTGCAAAGGCGAGCACCGTGCGATCCAGTGACATGATGGGCTTCTCCTTGAGTTGCGGCAGTTGATATCCCTGCGGTGTGCTTTCGACACCAAACCGGGGGAGACTATCGGCGCCGCCGACATGACGAATTGATTTCCATCAACTGCGGTGACTTGACCGAGCGGGTCCGGGAAGATGCGAAAGGGATCCTCCTCTCGGGAACATCTGCCGTTTGCGTTCCGTTATCCGGGTGGTTAGTTCAGGATGCTCCTGCTTGCGTGCGCAATGCCGCCGCTCATGAAATCGTAGTCGGCGGCAATGTTTTCCCGGCTGCACAAACGCAACGACCGAGAAAGACATTGGAATATGTGCGGAATAGCCGGGGAAATCCGCTTCGATAACACTTTTGCCGATTCGGCCGCCGTGGCCCGCATGGCCGATGCGCTGGCGCCGCGCGGGCCCGACGGCAGCGGCGTCATGGCTCAGGGGCGCGTCGCCTTCGGCCACCGCCGGTTGAAGATCATCGATCTGTCGAACAAGGCCGCGCAACCGATGACCGATCCCGAACTCGGTCTGACGATCGTCTTCAACGGCTGCATCTACAACTATCTCGAGCTGCGCCGAGAACTGGGGGAAGCCGGATACCGCTTCTTTTCGCATGGCGACACCGAGGTGGTGCTGAAGGCCTATCACAAGTGGGGCGAAGCCTGCGTCGAGCGCTTTCATGGCATGTTCGCCTTCGCAATCCATGAGCGTGAAACCGGCGAGGTGATGCTCGCGCGCGACCGTTTCGGTATCAAGCCGCTCTATTATGCCGAGACGCCCGACCGCTTGCGGTTTGCGTCGCATCTGCCGGCCCTCTTGCACGCCGGTGAAGTCGACACGTCGATCGATCGGATGGCGTTACACAATTACATGACCTTCCATGCCGTCGTTCCGCCGCCGAGAACAATCCTGAACGGCGTTCGCAAGCTGCCCCCGGCGACGACCCGCCGCATCGCGGTCGATGGCGCGTCGAGGGACCGGCTCTACTGGCAGCCCCCCTATGAACGGCGGCAGCAAGACAGCGACCTGACGCGCGACGACTGGCGCGACCGCGTGCTAGAGGCGCTTCGCGTCGCGGTGCGACGGCGCATGGTCGCTGATGTGCCGGTCGGCGTGCTTCTTTCGGGAGGCGTGGATTCCAGTGTCATTGTCGGCCTGCTTGCGGAGGAGGGCCAGAAGGACCTGATGACCTTTTCGATCGGCTTCGAGGAGGCAAATGGCGAAAAAGGCGACGAATTCCAGTATTCCGACCTGATCGCCAAACGCTTCGAAACCGATCACCACAAGATCTTCGTGCCGTCCGAGGATCTGATCGGCAACCTTCCCGAAACCATCCGCGCCATGTCGGAGCCGATGGTCTCGTACGACAATATTGGCTTCTTCCTGCTCAGCCGGGAAGTTTCCAAGCATATCAAGGTCGTGCAGTCCGGCCAAGGCGCCGACGAGGTGTTCGGCGGCTATCACTGGTATCCGCCGCTGTCCAATTCCAACGACGTCGTCGCCGACTATGCGAAGGTGTTCTTCGACCGTAGCCACACGACGCTTGCCAAACAGCTCGGGGACGGCTGGATCGCAGATGGCGACGCCAGCTACTTGTTTGTCAGCGAGCATCTCAACAGCCCTGGCGCGGCGACGCCCGTCGACCGCGCATTGAGGCTAGATACGCAGGTGATGCTGGTCGACGATCCGGTCAAGCGCGTCGACAACATGACTATGGCCTGGGGACTGGAGGCGCGCGTGCCCTTCCTCGATCACGAACTGGTGGAACTGGCCGCGACGATTCCGCCGGAGTTCAAATTGCGTGATCACGGCAAGGGGGTCCTGAAAGATGCCGCGCGCCTCGTGGTTCCACACGAGGTGATTGACCGCAAGAAGGGTTATTTTCCAGTTCCGCAATTGAAATATATCGAGGGCGAGTATCTGGATCTGGTGAAGGACACACTCGGCTCGGCCCCAGCGCGCGAACGCGGACTCTTCCGCCAGGATTATCTCGACACGCTGTTCGACGATCCGGCAAGCCACATCACGCCGCTCCGCGGATCGGAACTCTGGCAGGTCGCACTGCTGGAAATGTGGCTGCAAACGCACGGCGTCTAGAGCCGATCGACAGTTAGACTTTGGAGCGTGGGATGGCCAAGGACAAGTCCACGGGCAGTGGAAAAGATGCAGCAAAGGCGGGCAGAGCCAACCGCGAGCGGCACACCAGCGACGCCTATTCGCACCGGTTGAGACGGATGCGCGATCAAGGGCTCAAGCCGCCCATTGCACAGTTCGGGCGCGAAGTGGAAATGAAGCCGGAGTTTGCCCTCGACTGCGGGTGGGGGCGCCTGGTTTTCGCGCAGACATTCGATTCGGCGACGAAGATGATCGCGGCGCTTAGCGCCGAACAGCCGGACCGTCGCGACATCGCTGTCTATGTGCGTGATCCGCACGTGCTTCTCGCCAACGCGCCGCAGGAACTTTTCCTCGATCCCTCGCATATGTTCCGGCTCGATCTTTCGCGCTACCGTCCGTCGCAAAAAACACCGAAGGGCTTTTTCATTCGGCGGCTGACCTCACAGTCGGACGCCGAGGCGATCAACCGGATCTATGCGACGCGTTCGATGGTTCCGGTTCCACCGGATTTCTTCTGGGCTACGCGGGACGCCCGCACCATTGTCTATTTCGTCGCCGAAGATGAGCAAACCGGAGAGGTGCTGGGCACTGTGACGGGCGTCGATCATGTGCGCGCCTTCGGCGATTCTGAAAGGGGATCCTCCCTGTGGTGCCTAGCGATCGATCCGGTCGCACGGCATCCCGGCATCGGCGAGGCACTGGTGCGGCGGCTGGCGGAATATTTCACAACGCGTGGCGCGGCATTTCTCGATCTCTCCGTGCTGCACGACAACAAGCAGGCGATCGCGCTTTACGAGAAGCTCGGCTTCCAGCGCGTCTCCTTTTTCAGCGTCAAGCGCAAGAACCCGATCAACGAAACACTGTTCACCGGGCCGGATACCGACGCGGCGCTCAATCCCTACGCTAAGATCATCGTCAGCGAAGCGCGCCGCCGCGGTATCCATGTCCAGATCGTCGATGCCGAGGGGGGGTTTTTCCGGCTGACCTATGGCGGCAGGTCGATTCTGTGTCGCGAGAGCCTGTCGGACCTGACGAGCGCAGTCGCAATGTCGATATGTGACGACAAGTCGGTAACCCGGCGAATCGTCAGCGCCGCCGGCGTCCGAGTTCCGGCGCAACTGGACGCCTCGGCAAGGCCCGACGAAATCGCCGAATTCGTCAAGCGCTGCGGTTCGGTCGTTGTCAAGCCGGCGCGCGGCGAGCAGGGTCGGGGGATCTCTATCGACATCCATGATCCCGAAGAGATCCGAGCCGCGATCGAGAAGGCGCGCAGCGTTTCCGATACTGTTTTGCTGGAAGAGTATGTCAAGGGCGACGATCTGCGGCTGGTCGTCATCAACTACCGTGTCGTGGCAGCCGCGATACGCCGGCCACCGGCGGTGGTCGGCAATGGCGTGGCGACGGTGCGCGAGCTCATCGCCGCGCAGAGCCGCCGGCGCTCGGCGGCGACCGGCGGCGAGGCCAAGATTCCGCTCGACGCGGAAACCGAGCGAACGGTTCGCGGCGCGGGCTACGAACTCGACGGCGTGCTGCCGGCCGAAGAGCAGATCGCGGTGCGCAAGACCGCCAACCTGCATACCGGCGGAACGATTCACGACGTCACCGACAGCGTCAACGTCACGCTGCTCGACGCCGCCGTTGCCGCCGCCCGCGCCATCGATATTCCGGTAACGGGCATCGACTTTCTGGTTCAGTCGCCCCGCCGCCCCGACTACGTTTTCATCGAGGCAAACGAGAGACCGGGCCTCGCCAACCACGAGCCGCAGCCGACGGCCGAACGGTTCGTCGACCTTCTTTTCCCGCTTTCCGTTCCGGCGTCGGTCCGGCAAAATCGGCAAAAATAGCAAAGGAAGACAGCACGTGTCACGGCTTCCCATCGATCATGAATATCTCTTGTCCATGCTGGACGAACTCCTCAAGATACCAAGTCCGACTGGCTATACCGACCCGATCGTTCGCTTCGTCACGCGGGAATTGGAACGGCTGGGCCTGGAAGTCGAATTGACGCGGCGCGGGGCGATTCGCGCAATCCGGCCGGGAGCGGAGACACGTGGCGCGCGGGCCATCGTTTCACACCTCGATACGCTGGGCGCGCAGGTCAAGCGATTGAAGGAGAACGGCCGACTGGAACTCGTGCCCATAGGTCACTGGTCTGCCCGTTTCGCGGAAGGCGCGCGCGCCGCCGTCTTCGCAGAAAAAGGCGGTTACCGCGGCACGATCCTTCCCCTTAAGGCTTCCGGGCACACCTTTAACGACGAGGTCGACACGCTTCCCGTCGGCTGGGACTACGTCGAGTTCCGCATCGATGCGATGGCGCGGACCAAGGACGACATCCAACGCCTCGGCATCGAGATCGGCGATATAGTCGCGGTCGATCCGCAGCCGGAATTTCTCGACAACGGCTTCATCGTCTCACGCCATCTCGACAACAAGGCGGGCGTCGCGGTCATGCTCGCGGCGCTGAAGGCGCTGCAAGGCGAAGAGGCGGAAACCCCGGTCGACACCCACTGGCTGTTCACGATAGCCGAGGAAGTTGGCGTTGGCGCATCGTCGGCGCTGACCCAGGACATTGCCTCAATGATCGCTGTGGACAACGGCACATCCGCGCCCGGTCAGAATTCCGAGGAGTTTGGCGTGACGATCGCCATGGCAGACCAGACCGGGCCATTCGACTATCATCTCACGAAGAAGCTGGTCGCGCTTTGCCAGGAAGACGAGATCCGCTACCAGAAAGATATTTTCCGCTATTACCGCTCGGATTCCGCCAGCGCGATCGAGGCCGGTCACGACGTTCGGACGGCGTTGATCACTTTCGGCGTTGACGCCTCCCACGGCTACGAGCGCATCCACACCCATGCACTGCGTTCGCTTGCGGAACTGGTCACCGCCTACGTGACGAGTCCGGTGATGATCAAGCGCGACTTCGAGGAGACGTCGAGCGTGACCGGCTTCACCCGCCAGCCGACCGACGAGGCCGCACAGAAGCTGACGCCGGGTATAAAGGACGAGGCGTTGAGCAAATAGGCACAACCGGTTTCACTCGCATGCAAGACGCGTCAGCGCTGCGAGCATGAGTGACGCGCCCTTCTCGATCTCGGCCCAGTCGCTCCACTCCTCCGGCGCGTGGCTGACGCCGTTGCGGCTCGGAACGAAAATCAGGCCGGACGGACAAAGCGACTGCATGGTCTGTGCATCGTGCCCGGCGCCGGACGGCATGTCGAGGCAGGCAATACCGAGTCTTTCGGCTTCGCCACGCAGCAGGGCATGAAGCCCGGAGTCTAGCCCCACCGGCGGCAGCCAGCTTTTCTCCTCGGACGAAACCGTCAGCCCGTGGGCCTTGGCCGCATCGGCGATACGCGCCTCGGCCGCCGTACGCAGCCGCCGCATGACCTCCTCCGAAGTATCGCGGACGATGATCGAGAACTCGGCCGTGCCGGGAATGGTATGCGCAAAATTCGGCTCCAAATTGAGCTTGCCGACGGTGATGCGACTCTGGTCCGTTCCGAGTTCCGCGATCAACGCCGGAATGCCGGCCGCGAATGTCACAAGACCGGCGAAAGCGTCGGCGCGCATGTCCATCGGCGTGGTGCCGGAGTGATTGGCGACGCCCTCGAAGCGGATTTGAAGATGGCAGACGCCGGAGATCCCATGAGCGACGCCAACCGGGATGCCGCTTTGCTCCAGCACCGGCCCCTGCTCGATATGCATTTCCAGGAAGGCGCGGATCGCGCCCGACCGCCACGCAGCGTCGGGCGCGGCGAAGGGATCGAGCCCCTGGGCTTGCATCGCAGCAGTGAGCGCCACGCCCTCACTGTCTGACGCCCGTGCGATCCAGTCGCGCGTCACGGCGCCGGTGATCGTCTGCGAACCGAGCATGCCGCCGAAGCGGCCCTCCTCTTCAGCTGTCGCCGTCACAACGATCGCGGTCTTGGGGGTGATGCCGGCGTCGATCATCGCGCGCACGCATTCGAACGCGGCGCACACGCCAAGCGAACCGTCGAAGGCCCCGCCTTCGGGAACGGTGTCGAGATGCGAACCGGCCATGATGCAAGGTCCGTCGGCCGGACCGAAGCGTCCAAACAGATTGTTGACGGCATCGCGAGAGACCCGGAGTCCGGCGCCCGCCATCTCGTCGGCGAACCAGGCGCGCGCGGCCATGTCGGCATCGGAGTACCCGACGCGGTTGTAACCGCCCGTGACCGCGTTGAATCCAAATGCGTTTACACCGTCGAGCGATCGACGCAGGCGGTCGATGTCGATTGCAGGCGTCGGTTGAACCATGTCGGCTATGCCGTCTCCCTGTCGCTTCGTGATGCAGTCGGCGCGAGGGTTGCACAAAAATTTATCATAATAAATGCTTGCATCACCATAAATATTACGGATTAATTGCGAGCCATTGGAAACGATGGAGATCACCATGAAGAGACTTCTGGCTGCCGCGCTTACCGTGGCATCGCTTGCGCTAGCATCGCCTTCCTTAGCGCAAACCCCGCCGAATGTGCTTGTGGTTGGCCAGATCGCCGAACCGAAGTCGCTTGATCCGCATGCGGTCACGGCGGTCAACGACTTCCGCATCCTGATGAATGTCTATGACGGCCTGGTCCGCTACAAGGACGGCACTCTGGAGGTCGAACCGGCACTGGCCGAAAGTTGGGACATCTCCGACGACGGGACGGTCTACACGTTCAAACTGCGGGAGGGTGTGACCTTCCACGACGGCTCGCCTTTCAACGCAGAGGCGGTTAGGTTCAACTTTGACCGGATGCTCGACGAGGAACATCCCTACTACGACACCGGGCCATTCCCCCTGTCCTTCTTCTTCTCGTCGATCGACACCGTCACCGCGGTCGACGATTCCATCGTCGAGTTCAAGCTGAAAGAACCATACGCGCCGTTCCTGTCCAACCTCGCCTACCCGACCGGGCTGATCGTCTCGCCCGCCGCGGTCGAGCAGCACGGCACGGAATTCGGCCGCAACCCGTCCGGCACCGGCGCCTACAAATTCGCCGAATGGGAGGCAAACGCGAAAGTGGTCGTCACCGGCAACGCGGATTACTGGGACGGCCCCCCGGCGCTCGAGGCCGTCATCTACCGCCCGATCACCGATGCCAACACCCGCATCGCCGAGATGCTGTCGGGCGGACTCGATATCATGGTCGAGGTGCCGCCGGATTCGCTCCAGCAATTCCGCACCGATGACCAATTCGTCGTCCACGAACAGGCGGGACCGCATGTCTGGTTCCTGATCCTCAACGCAAAGGAAGGGCCGTTCGCCAACAAGGCCGTTCGCCAGGCCGCCAACTATGCGGTCAACAAGTCTGCACTCGTCGAAAACATCCTGCAGGGCACGGCGGAAGTCGCCGCCGGCCCGACGCCGCCAGCCTTCGCCTGGGCCTACAATGAAGGCCTCGAGCCCTACCCTTATGATCCCGACAAAGCCAGGGAACTACTCGCCGAGGCCGGCTATGACGGCGAGGAACTGACCTTCTACGTCACCGAGGGCGGCTCCGGGATGCTCGATCCGATCGCCATGGGCACGGCCATCCAGGCCGATCTGGAAGCCGTCGGCATGGACGTCTCGATCGAGACCTATGAGTGGAACACATTCCTCGGCAAGGTGAATCCGGGCCTTGAAGGTAAGGCAGACATGGCCGAGATGGCATGGATGACCAACGATCCGGACACCCTGCCCTTCCTGGCGCTGCGCACGGAGGCGTGGCCGGACAAGGGCGGCTTCAACTCTGGTTACTATTCCAACCCGAAGGTGGACGAACTGCTGGAAGCGGCGCGCCGCTCGACCGACCAGGACGAACGCGCCCGGCTCTACCAGGAGATGCAGGAGATCGTGCAGGAAGACGCGCCCTGGGTCTTCGTCGCCAACTGGAAGCAGAATGCCGTGACCAAAGCGAGCGTGGAAAACTTCAAGCTGCAGCCGTCCTTCTTCCTGATGCTGCAGGACGTGGCGAAGCCGCAGTAACGCCACTCCTCTCGCGCCGGCGGCTTGCCCGCCGGCCCCCTCGAACCGCGGGGCAAGTCCACGGTGACAGCCTATATCGCAAAGCGCCTGTTGGCGGCGGTCCCGGTCCTGTTCGGACTGACGATCATCGTCTTCCTGATCATGGCAATGATCCCGGGCGATCCGGCGATAGCGATCCTCGGCTCCTATGCGACACCTGAAAACGTCGAGCGGCTCAACCGCCAACTCGGTTTGGACCAGCCGCTTTTCCAGCAGTACTTCATTTGGGTCGGCAACCTTCTGCAGGGTGATCTCGGCCGCTCCTATACGTTGAACCGACCGGTTCTGGATGAAGTAATGGAGCGATTTTCAGCGACTCTGATCCTTGCCGGTACGGCGCTCATCTTGTGCTCGGTCTTTGGCCTGATCGCCGGCGTCGTCTCGGCGGTGCGGCAGTTCTCCTGGGTCGACAAGGCGGTCACCTTTATCGTCCTGATCGGCATTTCTGTGCCATCCTTCTGGCTCGGCCTGCTGCTGATCCTCGTTTTCGCCGTCAATCTCCAGTGGTTTCCGGCAAGCGGCATGTTCGCGATCTATGGCGGCGGCGATCTGCCGGACCTGCTGCATCACCTGTTTCTTCCGGCGATTACGCTGGCCGTCGTCGCCACAGGCGTGATCGCGCGGCTGACGCGCACCGCCATGCTGGAGGTGCTGCGGCAGGACTACATCCGCACCGCCCGCGCCAAGGGGCTGACGGAACGCCGCGTCATCTACCGCCATGCCTTCAAGGCGGCGATGGTGACGGTGATCCCGGTCATCGGCATCCAGGCGGGCTTCGTGCTCGGCGGGGCGGTCTATATCGAGACCGTGTTCCAGTGGCCTGGCATCGGCTCGATGCTGGTCAAGGCGATCTCGACGCGTGACCTGCTGCTCGTCCAGGGCGGCGTGCTGGTCGTGGCGGCAGCCTATGTGCTTTTCAACCTGGCGGCGGATGTCGCTCAGACCGTCCTCGATCCGAGGCTGCGCTGATGTCCGAAACGACCGCAACTGCACCGGCGCGCCGGGAAAAACTGCCAAAACGCAAGCGCGGACGGCCGGACAGCATCCGCCTGCTCCTGAACAACGCGCTGGCGACCGCGGGGCTTGTCGTGTTCGTGCTGATCGTGCTCGTCGCGGTGGCCGCGCCGCTGCTACCGCTGCCCGATCCCGACGCGACGGCGCCAGCAAACCGGCTTCTGCGGCCGCTTGCCGAAGGGCACCTGCTCGGCACCGACGCGCTCGGCCGCGACATCCTCTCCCGGCTGATCTGGGGAACCCAGGTGAGCCTCGCGGTCGGCGTCTCGGCGACGCTGATCGCCGCATTTTTCGGCTCGCTGATCGGCCTCGTCGCGGGCTATGCGGGCGGACGGATCGACACGTTGCTGATGCGCGGCATCGACATGGTGATGGCGTTTCCCTACATCCTGCTGGCCCTTGCGATCGTCGCCGTGCTTGGACCGGGCCTGCTGAACGCGCTCTACGCGATCGCCGTCGTCAACATTCCATTCTTCGCCCGCAACATTCGCGGCATCGCGCTCGGGCTGTCGCGCCGGGAGTTCGTCGACGCGGCGCGCCTGTCCGGCAAGTCGAATGCACAGATCCTGTTTATCGAGGTGCTGCCGAACGTGCTGCCGGTAATCATCATCACCATGTCGACGACGATCGGCTGGATGATCCTGGAGACGGCGGGCCTCTCCTTCCTTGGGCTTGGCGCGCAGCCGCCGCAGGCCGATCTCGGGTCGATGCTTGGCGAGGGCCGCAAGATACTGTTCACCGCACCGCATGTTTCCGTTATCCCCGGCGTGATGATCTTCGCGCTGGTGATGAGCATCAATCTGCTCGGCGACGGCGTGCGCGATGTGCTCGACCCGCGCCTCAAGTCGGGCGCGCTGACCCGGCCCGTGGCGCGCACCGCCGTGATGCGCGACCAGGTTCCCGGCGGCATCGAACCCGATGCCGAGGCGGTTCTCGACGTGCGCGACCTCAAAACCGAATTCCGTTTTGGCGGCGACGTCTTCAAGGCCGTCGGCGGTGTCGACATGAAGGTCGGTCAGGGCGAATGCCTCGGAATCGTCGGCGAATCCGGCTCGGGAAAGTCGGTCTCCGCCATGTCGATCATGGGGCTCGTACCGACACCGCCCGGCCGTATAACCGGCGGCGTGGCGCTACTGGAGGGCGAGGATCTGTTCGCCGCCTCCGACGAACGCATCCGCCAGTTGCGCGGTTCGGCAGTGAGCCACGTTTTTCAGGACCCGCTGTCGACGCTGCATCCGCTTTTCACGGTCGGCGACCAGCTTGTCGAGGCGATCCAGGCGCACGCACCGCTCTCCGGAAGCGCTGCGAGGAAGAAGGCCGCCGACCTTCTGAAGACGGTGCGCATCCCCAATCCGGCGGAGCGTCTGAAGTCATACCCGCATGAATTGTCGGGCGGCATGCGCCAGCGTGTGTGTATGGCCATGGCGCTCGCCCATGACGCGCGCGTGATTATCGCCGACGAGCCGACGACCGCGCTCGATGTAACCGTGCAGGCGCAGGTGCTGTCGCTGCTCGACACGCTGCGCGAGGAGCGCAACGCAGGCATCCTGTTCATCACCCACGATTTCGGCGTCGTCTCAGCGATCTGCGACCGCGTCGCGGTGATGTATGCCGGCCAGTTCGTGGAAACCGGAACGACGGAGGAAATCCTCACATCGCCGGCGCATCCCTATACCGCCAAGCTGATCGACTGCGTGCCAGTCCTGGGCGAGCCGGAGCGCCGCCTCGATGCGATCGGCGGACGGCCCCCTGTCGTCAATGACCTGCCGGTCGGCTGCGCTTTCGCCGACCGCTGCCCGCGCGCCGGGGACGATTGCCGCGCCGCGCCGATCCCGCTCACCGAATTCGGCGAAGGGCGCACCGTGCGCTGCATCCACCCGCTGAACGCGGAGGCCGAACATGGATGACGGCGTGCTCCTTTCGATCGACGGAGCCGAGCGCGTCTTCGGCGGCGGCCGGACGATCTTCGGCGGGAAAAAACCGGCCGTCCATGCGGTGCAGGACGTCACCATCGACGTGCGCAAGGGCGAGA